>CAXBPC010000017.1:0-86894 GCA_963977525.1 uncultured Marinifilaceae bacterium | reverse complement strand
TGTGGACACATTAAAATTAACTAAAAACGATTACACAAAAATTGAGACACTACCTTTTTGAAACCTCTGTATGTGTACAAAAGCTCCAAATATTTTCAGTTTAAACCTGTGCTTATAGAAAAATAAGTTCGAGTTACGACTAGGTCTATGTTAATTAATTAGGATTGGTTTTCTGAAATATAATAGGAGTGATATTTAAGAGAAAGAAGAATCTTGATTCTTATTATATACTATTTATTTGTGCATATTTCCTTTGCTATGTGTAGTGTTAGGATGTTAATAATTGTTTTTTTGTCAAAATACTATGAAAAACTACACTTTAGGGTAGTTCCATTTTTGTGAAATTAAACCTAATTTAGATCTGCGTTTAAATAAAATTTATGATTATGGAAATATCAACAATAAGCTATTCAAGATTACGAAATGCAGAACACATTTCTTTAGCAAATGATGTGCTAAATATTACTCAGCCTTTCGATTGGGCAGCAGCCAATGTACTTAACCTTCAAACTTGGGTTCAGGAAAGTAATACGGCTTTTAAAAATCAGTTAAATAAACTGGGTACAGTAAACGAAACACAGATTGTAAAATTGGCTGATGGTGTATTCAATGATTCATGGCGTGCGCTTAAGTATGTTGTTAAAGCTTGCCTATTGAGTCCTATAGCGGCCGATCGTACAAATGCCGCAATTATTAGCGAACTGATTAATTCACATGGTGATAATTTGCATAGCGAGAGTTATCAGGTACAGAATGCTACAGCGAAACTATTCTTAAACGATTGTGAAAATAAGCCTGAGATTATGGCAGCCATTGCGGTTTTAAAATTGACTCCTTTTATCGCAAACATGCAAGTTGCACTTGATACTTTACTAGTTGCTATCGATTCTAGAAAAAACAAAAAAATTAGTGAACAAAATGAGAACGAAACTCGCGAAATGCGAAATCGCCTAACGGGCAATCTGATTAAAATGTTTAAGTACCTAGAAGTTATGTCGGAGATTACGCCAGGCGGAGACTTAGATACAATGATTAAACAAATAAACGAGAGTATTCAGAAGGCTGAAACTTCTGTTAAAATGCGATCTCATAAAAGCACAGAGCTCGAAGAAGTTTAATATTTATTTGTAACTACATATTTAATATGAGAACGCTCTCTCGTCATACCGACGAGGGGGCTTTTTTTCTGCTTTAAATTCTCGATACTCAATTGAGAAGAACATCTTACAGCTGTAAGGTGCTTGTTATCAGGCTTTATGTGATGGATGAGTAAGATTTATTTGTCTTTTTATTCAATTTCTCTTGTGAGATCAAAATAAAATTCTTTGCTTTGTCCCGATGAATAAAATGAATCACATAGAAATTACTTTTTCTGCAACACAAATTTGTTGTTGTTGCTGCTGCTGTTGCTAAAACAGTTTGCGGGTGCGTCCTAAGCGCCTGTTGGGTATCAAATCCCAAATAGATCATTTTTTCTTTTTCATCATTACCCTATTATCATGTCAATTTCCTTTCAAACCGGAATGCCTTATTTTTCAAGATTCGTCTGTTGTTGCTGTTGCTGCTAAAACGATCGCTACTCACTTGCCTATAAGTTTAAGCAAATTGTAGTGTTCTATTTAAGCTCCAATTATTATTGATACACAGTAAAACGATCATCTTTTTTATAAGCATCATGAATCGACACAAGATCAAACCCTATTTTCTTCGTATTTCCACAACAGTCTGTTGTGGATAACAAAACACAGGAATTTTAATATCTGTACGATTTAGTCATTGTGCTAAATCAAACTTAAGGCTAACAAAAAATCACTACTCACACTGTGGGATAGCTAGAAACATACAGTCTTAAATCTAATTTTCAGTTTAAATATAAGAGGCTGAGAGTGAGTTTTGTATCAAGCAAAAAAAAGAAAATTATGCGCTATTATCAGAATATATTAGAGGGAATTGGCAATACGCCATTAGTGAAACTAAATAACATTAATCAGGCTTACGAGCCATTGCTATTAAGCAAAATGGAAAGCTTTAACCCTGGAGGGAGTAGTAAAGATCGTATCGCAGTTTCCATGTTAGATGAGGCAGAAAGAAAAGGCCTTATAAAAGCTGGAGGTACCATTATTGAACCCACATCAGGTAATACAGGTTTAGGTCTGGCTATGGTGGGTATTCTTAGAGGTTACAAACTTATTTTTACGATGCCCGATAAGATGAGTCAGGAAAAGGAGGATTTGCTAAGGGCACATGGTGCGACCGTTATTCGCACCCCAACTGCTGTAGAACCAGACGATCCGAAGAGTTACTATAAGGTAGCGGAACGATTAGTCAATGAAATTCCGAATTCATTTTCACCCAATCAGTATTTCAATAAAAATAACCCGAAGGCACATTACGAAAGCACAGGGCCTGAGATTTGGAGAGATACGGATGGAAAAGTGACACATTTTGTCGCAGGAATTGGTACAGGTGGAACTATTTCGGGTGTTGGAAAATACCTAAAGGAACAAAATCCCAACATCAAGGTGATTGGTGTAGATACAGAAGGTTCAATATACAAACATGAGTTTTACAAGACCAAAGGGCCTATTCATTCCTATCTGGTTGAGGGTATTGGTGAAGATTTTATTCCAGATACAGTTGATTTTTCTGTGATAGATGAGGTCGTAACAGTTAGTGATAAAGATGCCTTTGCTACAGCCAGAGACTTGGTTCTAAAGGATGCGATTTTTGCGGGCTCATCAGCAGGAGCCGCAGTTAAGGGGGCTTTGCAAGTCGTTTCTAAACTACCAAAGAATGCTGTTGTAGTCGTATTATTACCCGATTCGGGAAGGAGCTATTTAAGCAGCCTTTATAACGACGAATGGATGCAAGAGAAAGGCTTATTAGAACCAGATTATTCATCAACTAACCAATACGCTCGAACGGATTGGATGCAGTTTTAAGGAAACAATTAAATAATCATTAACAATTTATAATACAAAAAGATATGCAATTTACGACAAAAGGAATCCACATAGGCGAGAAGCCAAATTTTAAAGAAGGTGCAACAGGTGATGTTATTGTACCCTTACATTTATCAACCACTTTTGCAAGAAAAGATGTCGAAGTGCCAACAGCAGGTTATGAGTATTCAAGATCGCTAAACCCAACTCGAAAAGCTTTGGAGAGTAAACTAGCAGCTATAGAGAATGCCAAATATGGTTTGGCTTTTTCATCGGGCTTGGGAGCAGAAACAACGGTTTTGCTTAGTCTATTAAAATCAGGTGATCATGTTGTGACTACCGATGATCTTTACGGAGGAACTCAAAGGCTTTTTCGACAAGTGTTTACGGCTAATTACGGTATCGATTTTAGCTTTGTTGATAGTGCTAACCCTGCTCGTGTTGAAGATGCTATTCGTGAAGAAACCAAAATAATTTGGATTGAAACACCAACCAATCCTATGTTGAAGTTGACCGATATTGAACGAATTGCCTTGATAGCAAAAGAACACAATTTGATTCTGGTAGTGGACAATACATTTATGAGTCCTTACTTCCAGAATCCATTAGAATTGGGTGCTGATATCGTTTTACACTCAACTTCGAAATATATCAATGGTCATTCTGATTCTATTGGAGGTGCCGTAATGGTGAGTCGAGAAGATTTATATGAAAGACTTCAATTTATGCAGAATTCAGCTGGAGCGATGATGTCTCCTTTTGATAGCTATTTGGTTCTTCGAGGTATTAAAACCCTGAGTCTTCGAATGCGTCAGCATGAGACAAATGCCATTGAGGTGGCCAATTTCTTAAGCAAACATCCCAAGGTTAAGAATGTGATTTTTCCAGGATTAGCGTCTCACCCACAGCATGAATTAGCAAAGGATCAGATGAAAGGTTTTGGTGGGATGATGGCCATTGAATTGGAAGGTGAGCTCGAAGATGCGAAGCTCTTTCTATCAAAGTTAAAGTATTTTGCTCTGGCTGAAAGTTTGGGTGGTGTAGAATCTCTTATCGAACTACCAGCTCTAATGACACATGGTTCGGTACCTGTCGAAGATCGTAAGAAATTAGGGATTACAGATACTTTAATCCGAGTTTCAGTTGGTATTGAAGATACAGAAGATTTAATTGAAGATTTAGCACAGGCGCTTGAGTCTGTAGTCATGTAAAGATTGGAAAATATGCAAACACAAAACTTCTTTCTTGATCGTCCCGAAGTGCGCGACTATCAATTACAAGGCAATAAAATCAGTTTGGATTTACATCCGGATGTATTTCCACCATCAGCATTTGTAGTGCCTTTTGCTCAGAATATTCAAATCAATCCGGGCGATAGAGTTGCCGATATAGGTACAGGTAGTGGCATTTTGGCTGTAATGGCTGCACAACAGGGAGCAGAGGTTTGGGCCACTGATATCAGTGAAGCTTCTGTTCTTAATGCACAAGAGAATGCGAAAAAGAACCAAGTCGATATTCAGGCATTTGCAGGCAGCTTTTTTGGTCCGTTAAAAGGTAAATTCGATGTGATTATTGCCAATTTACCTCAGGAAATCTTGCCCGAGGATTATAAGTTTGATTTGGGAGAAGGTTTATCGCAAACTATTAATGGGGGCAAACTAGGTAATGAAATACTGATTGAATTCTTGAAAATAGCACCTCAATACATGCATGCTACAAGTAGACTGTATATTAATGTGGGTAGTCTTTCTGATTTTAAAAGCACCTTTCAGTTAATAGGACAGAATTACGATGCTCGAATGATCAACTCATACGCTTTGCCTAATAAAGCTTTTGTTGAGAAGAATATTGATTTTTATAAACGACTTAACGCGGATGGTAAAATTCATATTTTTCAGGAAGAAGGCATTTGGAAAGCTATGGTTTATCCTTTTGAACTCAAACTGAAAAGTGCCTAGTTGTTGAAAGTAGATTACACAGTTAAAAAGAAGATGTATTTATAATAATATAAGAAGATGGAACAAATAGATAGTTTTAATGTTGATCACGACAGATTGAAACCTGGTATTTATGTATCGCGTAAAGATCAACTTGGAACTGAAACCATAACCAGTTTCGATATTCGTTTGAAGCTTGCAAATCGTGAACCCGCTATGGATATTCAAGCGATGCACACCATGGAGCATTTAGGTGCAACTTACCTTCGTAACAGTGAGAAGTGGGCGAGTAGAACCGTATATTTTGGACCAATGGGCTGTCGTACGGGATTTTATGTCATTTTTCATGGTGATTATAAATCAGAGGATGTCGTCGATCTGACAAAGGGGTTGTTTCAATTTATGGCCAACTTCAAAGATGAGATTCCTGGTGCTAAACGTATTGAATGTGGTTATAGTTTGAGTCACGATTTACCTATGGCAAATTATGAATCGAAACGGTTCTACGATGAAGTTCTTTCAAACTTAAGCGATGAGAATCTGAATTATCCAATTTAGTGTTTGATTAAAAGTGTTAATATTTTAAACCCCTGTTTCTTTAACAGGGGTTTTTCATGATAGATTAGTTTGATGACCACTTAAAAATTTTTGAAAGCATTTGTTTGCATAAGAAGGAATCATTGCAGACCTTTGGGTGTTCTTTTATTAAGGGCTGTTTGGGAATTAAATCGAGAACAATTCTGTGAAAACATACAGTTCTAATCTATAGGTTTACAGACTAGATGAGCGAAATTATAATTAAAAATGCAGAGCAAATTGAGGGCATCAGAAAGAGTTCTCAGTTGGCTGGAAATACACTTAAGTTTATTAGCGATTATGTGAAAGAGGGAGTCAATACACTTTATCTTGATAACTTAATCGAAGAATATATGCGTGATAATGGAGCTATTCCTGCAACATTAGGTTATCACGGCTACCCAAAATCAAGCTGCATATCTTTAAATGAAGTGATTTGTCATGGTATTCCTAATGAGAAAACCATTTTGAAAGAAGGTGATATCTTAAATATTGATGTTACTACAATTTTAGATGGTTATTTTGGTGACACAAGTACTATGTTTACCATTGGAGATATTACAAACCAGGCAACTAAATTGGTTGAAGATACTGAGCATGCTTTATACTTGGGTATTGAGCAGGTGAAACCCGATAACTATTTTGGGAACATTGGTTTTGCAATTGGTCGTTTTGCTAAGGCAAGAAAATATGGTGTGGTTTACGAGTTTTGTGGTCATGGTATTGGCATGGAATTTCACGAAGAGCCGCAGGTTGAGCATATCGCACAGCGCAATTCGGGTGAGATTATGAAACCAGGTATGATTTTTACCATTGAACCGATGATAAATATGGGTAAGGCCCGTGCCGTCATCGATGAGAAAGATGGTTGGACAGCTCGTACTATCGATAGAAAACTATCAGCTCAGTTTGAGCATACTATTTTGGTAACCAAAGAGGGGTATGAGATTCTTACTGATGTTGGAGACTACAATATCTTCAGATAAAGTAAACAAGCTTAAAGGTTAAAGTGAAGAAGGTTAAAGGATAAAATTGAATTGCCTTTCCGACCATTTGACCTTTCAACTTTTCTGACCTTTCCGATTTTAAAGACCTTATAATATATGAAAAATGTAGCCGTTATTCTTGCGGGTGGTACAGGCAAACGTATGGGAGCCTACTTGCCAAAGCAGTTTCTTAAGATAGCTGGTAAATCGATTATTGAGCACAGTATTGCAATTTTCGAGAAGCATACAGGAATCTCTGAGGTTTGTGTGGTTATTCATTCGAATTTTGTTGCCAATGTTGAGCGTATTGTCAGTGAGGCTGGCTTTAAAAAGGTGAACAAGATTTTGTGTGGCGGTAAGCAAAGAAGTGATTCTAGCATGGCAGCCATTTCGGCCTACGAGAATGAGCAAGATGTGAATTTGATATTCCACGATGCGGTTCGTCCTTTCGTTAAACAAAGCATTATCGACGATGTGGTAGCTGGTTTAGCTGTTGGGAAATCGGTTGCTGTTGCCATTCCAAGTACCGATACTATTTTCAAACTAAACGAGGAGAAATGTATTGAGTCGGTTCCGCCAAGAGATTTTCTTTATAGAGCGCAAACACCTCAGGCATTTTCGTGCAAAACCATAAAGCAAGCCTACGATTTAGCTTTAAACGATCCTAACTTTAGAGCGACTGACGATTGTGGTGTGGTTCTACGATATATGCCCAATGAAGCGATTCATATTGTTGAGGGTGATGAGAAGAACATCAAGATTACTTTCGAACAAGATTTAGCTAAAGGCGAAGATATCATCGCATAAGCTTTTAAGATATAAAAAATGCCCCTCTAGAATCTGAATTCTGAGGGGCATTTCTGTATCTGGTATTTTCGCTTTAGTTTCTGTGCTCTACACGAAGCAAATCGAAAATTATTTTAACAGGGTTGAATGTGATGCTTGGAACTTCAACAAAAATTGTATTCCAATCAGCCATTGCGCCATTCCAAAGTCCTGGCAGCTCCATTGCTTTTAAAGGAAAGCCATTGTGCGACTTTTTAGAAATGAAGCCCATCTCAGGATCTACGTATTTTGTCAGGTCAAACTTCTTGCCCTTAAAATCTTTAACACCACAAACCAAATCAACAGGGTTAAAGTGGGTTGATGCACTAAGAATCTTAGCTTGCTTTTTATCCTCATGGTCAATTTGCGAACTCTCTATAATATGCAGAGACGATGATCTATCTGAATTCCTCACCCAGAAAGGACCACCCCCAGGTTCACCTTCATTCTTAACCATACCACAAATACGAATTGGTCTGTTAAACTTATTAAGCAGATAAGCTTTTAGTTTTTCTAGATTATCGGTATTAAGCGATTTTGGTGTTTTAATACAAAGCTGATCAGCGGCAAAACTTAGCATCTCAGTCAACTGTTCTGCACTAAGTTCAAGCTTCTTATTATCGAGCAAAGCCAGATAGTCGAACATTTGCTTTTGGTATTTTAATAAAATACCAGCCAAAGCTTCTTTGTATTTATAGGTTGCTTCTTTTAGTCTATCCGGAACAACATTGTCGATATTCTTAATGAAAATGATATCTGCTTTTAGCTCGTTCAAGTTCTCAATAAGTGCGCCATGTCCACCCGGACGAAACAAGATGCTTCCGTCAACATCTTTGAATGGAGCGTTCTCCATATTAACAGCAATTGTATCGGTCGACGATTTCTGATAAGAGAAAGTCACCTTTAATTTACCGTCGTATTTTTTCTCGAATGATGATTTTGATTTCTTAAGCCTACGAGCAAAAAGTTTTTTGTGCTCTTCCGAGATAGTAAGGTGAAGCTGAGCTGTACCTTTATAATTCATCGAGTAGTGCAAAGCTTCTGCCAAATGTTCTTCGAAAGCTGTTCGGGTGTAATCTGGATATTTATGAAATCTCAATAAGCCTTTAGGTTTGTTGCTGTAATTTAAACCATTGGCATTAAGTAAGGTGTTTAGTATCTCCTTAAAGTTATTTTTCTCTATAAGATTTTCTATATCTAAACCTTTTTTCTGCAAGGCAGCTCTAAGGTCAACGAAAAATGCAAAGTCTGCGATATCTTCGAAGAATTTTCGCATTCCTTCAGGCGATTTGTCTTTCATATAAGCTAGATAATCTTCTTCAGTTTCCTGATAGGTGTTTAGAAAATCGTAGAGCTTTTGAAACATTCGAGTAGCAGCACCCGATGCTGGGACAAACTTGATGACTGATAGTTTCTTCGGTCTGTTGAGGTAGTTATCTCTTAAGGCTTTGATTTCGTCATCTTGAATTCTCATAATCCCATCAGTAATGATGGCTGGGCTTACAAGCTTTACTTTAGGAAAACCTGTTTCGAAGTGCTTAAGCTGCTCTTCGATTTTGGTTTTGTCCATACCTCGTTTTTTAATGAGGCTAAGGTCTTTTTTTGAGAACATGGTTTTGCTTTTTGTAAATTGTCGAAGGAGCAAGGTAAAAATTTGTTTCTAATATGATTCCTATTTTATTCGATATTTTAATTAGGCTAGTTTGGGTATTTCTTAAGTCGCAATAAAACAATGATTTAAATATCGCTTGCTGATAAAAGAATTCTGTCAGTATATTATTTTAACCTATATTTTGTTTATAAATGATGAAAAATGCTCAAATTTATTGTGCTTGCACTATGTATATAAGTTTGTACTTTTGTGCCAAAGCAAAAATAAATATGCAAACAGATATATACCCTTGGGGGCATAGCAAGCGCTATAACGATTTTCCTGGTTTTTTTAAGAAGAAGTTTTCAGAACGCATTCAGAAAGTAACTATTGATGCAGGTTTTACTTGTCCTAATAGAGATGGGAGTAAGGGGACTGGAGGTTGCACCTACTGCAATAATAAGAGTTTTAATCCAGCTTATTGCTCACCAAAGGAATCTGTAACTATGCAGATTGATAAGGGTATTCTGTTTTTTTCGAGCAAGTATAAAACTCAAAAATATCTAGCCTATTTTCAGGCATTCTCAAATACCTATGGCGAGCTCGATCTTCTAAAGCGACTATACGAGGAAGCGCTTTCTCACGATAAAGTTATTGGTCTTGTTATTGGAACCCGTCCTGATTGTGTTACAAGTGAGCTGTTAGATTATTTGGAGACTTTAGCTAAGGATTATTACATCGCCGTGGAGTATGGGGTTGAGTCTGCCAACAATCAAGCTCTCGATGCTATTAATCGTGGTCATACTTACGAAGAAGCAGAAGCAACTATTTTGGCTACTGCCAATAGAGGTATTCATATTGGTGCGCATTTGGTAAATGGTTTACCTCACGATACTGTGGAGATGATGTTGGATCATGCCATTCGTTTATCGAACCTACCCATTGAAACGCTTAAGTTGCATCAATTGCAAATTCTGAATCATACGGCTATGGCTAAAGAGTATGAGGAAGATCCAGATCGATTCCATTTATTCGAGCTGCAAGAGTATATCGACTTTGTAATCGACGTAATGGAACGAATGAATCCTGAGGTGATGTTAGATCGTTTTGTGAATCAGGCGCCTCCTGGTTGGTTAATAGCACCTAAGTGGGGAATCAAAAACTATCAATTCGTTGCTAAACTAAAAAAACGATTGGCCGAAAGAGAGACTTGGCAAGGTCGTTTATATAAGAAATCCTGATCGACTAGTAAGTGATCAGGATTGAGATATAAAATAACTTATTCGAAATTATTTAATGGTTTTTAAAGTGCTGGCTGCCTTAGGGTAGCCTAATTTTTTAGCATACTCAAGGTTTGCCTTTGCAAGTCTAATGTCTTTAAGGTTATAGTATGCTACACCTCTAGCATATATGGCTTGTTTGAACTTCTTATCCAATTTAATTGCCTTGCTATAAGTCTGAATGGCTTCTTTGTATTTGTTCAAACAATCTAACGCTACACCTTTATTATAATACACGCCCGTAACATTAAGACCATTCTTAATTGCCTTATCGTATTCTTTAATGGCAGCATTAAAATCACCCGTATAGTATAGTGAGATTCCTTTGAAATGTGTTGCTTGCAGATGTTTAGGATTGACTTTTAGAATCTTATCGTAATCTTTAATGGCTTTTTTGTATTTGCCTAGGTTTTCGTAAATAATAGCTCGATTCAAAATTGTTTCTTCTGAATAAGCTTGAGTCTTAATAATGTGATTAAGATCTTTAAGTGCACTTTTGTTTTTCGATAGAAATGAGTTAGCGATAGCACGATTGAAGTATGCTGGCATAAAATCTTTATCTAAGCTTAATATCTCAGTGAAAACCTGATTTGCTTTCTTGAACTTTTTTTGTTCAAAAAATGCCATTCCTTTTTTATTGAGCTTATCAACTTTCATCTGTGTACACGACGAAAGGCTCAATGCAAAAAGTAAAACAAAGCTTAAAGATTTTAATCTCTTAAAAACAATAGACATATAGGGGAATTATAAATTTTGATCTAATGTATATAATATCGGCAAAACTTGAAAGAATTTTGCCGATATATATTGTAAATAAAAAATGCTTCTACGATTTTGTTCCGAAGAGCTTCTTTATTAAATCTTTCTTTCCCATATTGATAAGTTCAGTCTTTATAGCGTTTCGATACTCATTTTTATACCAGAATAAGAATTTACGTTGCGAGAGCTTGTCTTCTTTTGTTTTAGGTGTGTAAACCTCTTTCTGCGTATAAGGGTGATAGCCCGAATAATATATAACTGTTGCAACAGTCATTGGTGTTGGTGTAAAGTCCTGAACTTGTTCAAGTTTGAAATCGAGTTCCTTTGTTTTTACAGCCAAATCAGCCATGTCAACACCTTGCGATCCAGGATGACTAGAAATAAAGTAGGGGATCAATTGCTGATTAATTCCTTCTTCCTTATTTATCTTGTCGAAGAGATTCTTAAGCTCATAAAACAGTTCAAACGAAGGCTTACGCATGATATCTAAAACTTCATCCGAAGTATGCTCAGGTGCAACTTTTAGTCGTCCAGATACGTGATTCTTAATTAGCTCAACTGCATATTCACGGTTAGCCTTATTTGCTTCTTCATCCTTAGTTTTGTGAAGCATCAGATCGTAACGCACACCACTACCAATAAATGACTTTTTAACACCAGGGATTTTATCAACTGCTTTGTAGATATCAAGTATTGGCTTGTGATTGGTATTCAGATTAGGACAAATATTAGGATGAATACACGAGGGGCGTTTACAAGTTTGACAGATGCTTTCAAAAATACCCTTCATCTGGTACATATTGGCAGAAGGACCACCTAAGTCAGATAAGTAGCCTTTAAAATCTGGCATTTTTGTAACGTACTCAACCTCTTTTAGAATTGATTTCTGCGATCGGTTTGCAATAAATTTACCCTGATGAGCAGATATTGTACAGAATGAACAACCTCCAAAACATCCTCTATGCATGTTAATAGAGAATTTAATCATGTCGTAAGCAGGAATTTTCTTGTCCTTATAACGAGGATGCGGCATACGTGTGTATGGCAAATCGAAAATAGAGTCAAGTTCCTTTTCCTTCATCACAGGGTAGGGAGGATTTACAATAATCTCAGAATCCTTATAGCCTTGTATTAGTTTTTTTGCCAGCATGGAATTAGATTCCATTTCGATATGGCGAAAGTTGCCTGAAAATTTCTTCTTATCCTTTAAACAATCCTCGTGAGAATACAGCTCTTGAACTTCCCACTTTTTCTTACTTGCGTACTCTACCCCTTTTTTCGCAATAAACGAGGTTTGAGGAATCGTCGTTAGAGTCTCAAAAGGGACACCTCTTTTTAATAATCTGACAATCTCTTTGAGAGGTTTCTCACCCATGCCATAAACCAATAAACCCGCAGCACTATCGCATAGAATACTTGGTCTCAACTCATCTAACCAATAGTCGTAATGTGTTAGGCGACGAAGAGAGGCTTCAATACCTCCTAATAATATAGGGGTATCAGGATATAATTTTTTTAGGATTTTAGAATAAACAATGCTTGGCATGTCTGGGCGTTGTCCGTGTCTACCATCTGGTGTGTAAGCATCATCGTGACGCAATCGACGATTCGCTGTATAATGATTTACCATGGAATCCATATTACCAGCTGTAATACCAAAGAATAAACGTGGTACACCTAGCTTCTTAAAGTCACGTAAATCGTCTTGCCAGTTTGGTTGAGGAATGATAGCAACCTTTAGACCTTCATTCTCTAGAATACGACCAATAACCGCAGATCCAAATGAAGGATGATCGACATAGGCATCTCCACTAAATAAAATAACATCCAGTTCTTCCCATCCTCTTTCTGCCACTTCTTTAGCCGAAGTTGGTAACCATTGATTATATAATCCTGTTGCGTCGTCTTTCATCTTATATTGTGCTTTGGCTTATCGAAATGTCCAAGTCGATAGTCCTTGTTCTAAATCTAAATATCGAATCGTTTCGAGAGGAACAAAACGCTTTGTTTTGTAACATTGGCGCAAAGTTACTACTTTATTTATAAAGATTTTAAAGAAGCGATAATTTATACGAGTACTGCCTTGATCTGTTATCTTTGGTAGTTCTGCATGTTTTACAATTAAATGGAGCTTATTTCATGACCTATTATTCATATCATACCCATACAACTTATTGCGATGGAAAGGCTAAAGCTGAAGCTTTTATCAAACGTGCAATGGAGCTACAAATGAAGGCAATAGGCTTTTCTTCTCATGCACCATTCCCTATTGAAGTTTGTTGGAATATGGCCGAGAATCAGTTAATGAACTATGTGAATGAGATTAGATCCTTATCTGCTAAATATCAGAATGAAATTGATGTTTATCTCTCTTTGGAGTTAGACTATATTCCAGGCGTTACCAAACCATTCGCTCATACGAAAGAGGTTTATGGTTTAGATTATACGATAGGATCTGTGCATCTGATTAAATCCCCAATTGACAATGAGTTTCTATTTCTCGACGGACCTGATACGAATTACTCTCATGGGTTAGAATGTTTCTATCAAGGGGATATTAAGAAAATGGTGACAGATTATTATTCACAGATTAATGAAATGATTCTTCAAGAGAAGCCAGGTATAATTGGGCATATCGATAAAATCAAGATGAATAATAAGGGACGTTATTTTTCAGAAGATGAAAAGTGGTATCAATATTTATTGAAGGAGACAATAGGTGTTATTAAAGAAACCGATTGTATTGTTGAGATTAATACACGAGGCTTGTATACGAAGAAATCAAAATCATTTTATCCTGATCTAAGTTTTGCAAAAGAATGCAAGAAACATAAGATTCCGATGACCATAAGTACCGATGCTCATCATCCAGATGAATTATTGTTATATTTTAATGAAGCCACGGAAATGCTGAAAGAATCTGGTTATGATAGTGTTCGGATTTATGATAAGGGAGAATGGAAGAATGTGAGCATATAAAATGAGCAAATTGATAACTTTAATTAAGAAATATTGCTATTTTTACTCGATTGAAAAGTAACTGAACCTATATTAATAGCGAGTATTATAAGCTTTTTAGTGTTTGTGAAATCGATAATGGATTTTGTATCAGTTGATTAATTATAAAAAGGAAATTACAAGTGGATACATATTTCTTTGAATGAAATAGTGAAGGAAACAGCTTAAATAATAAAGTGTTTCTAGAATCCATTCTAATATAAAATATTTACAAATGAAATTGGTTGATCCCAAAGATTTATTAAAAGCTAGTGAGAGTTTGAGTTGGTTTGGTGGCGAAAGCTTTGCCAAGCTATTAATGTATATTCTTCGCTTGAATAAATTGAATGATTTGTACTCAGCAAACTGCGAGAAAACTGGTGTTGAATTTATTGATGGCTTAATAGATGATTTAGGAATTAAATTTGAGTTTGATGAAGAGGAGCTTAAACGAATTCCATTGGATGGAAGTTTTATTAGTATCTCCAATCATCCATTTGGAGGTATTGATGGTATTCTGTTAATCAAATTGCTAAGCGATGTCAGACCAGATTTTAAGGTGATGGCTAACTTTATTCTTCAAAAAATTGAGCCGCTTAAGGATTGTTTCCTAGGGGTTAATCCTTTTGAAGATAGAAAAGGAGTTGCTTCTAGTATGGGTGGAATCAAAGAGGGGTTACGCCACATGAGTGATGGTGCTCCCTTAGGGATTTTTCCAGCTGGAGAAGTTTCGGCTTATCAATCAGAATCAAACAATATTACCGACAAGCAATGGCAACCTTCTATTCTTAAATTTATTAAGAAAGCTGAAGTGCCAGTTGTTCCAATTCACTTTCAAGGAAGTAATAGTTTGATTTTTTACCTAATGGGAATGATTCACCCTGTTTTACGAACAGTGAAATTGCCATCTGAGCTATTAAATAAGAAGAATAAAACGATTCGTATTCGTATCGGAAACCCTATTTCGGTTAAGGATCAAAAAGGTTTTACAGATATTAATCAGTATGGTCGTTTCTTAAGAGCCAAAACCTATATGCTAGGAAGTGCTGTTGAGGTAAAAAAGTTTTACGAGAATAAGTCTTCGAGCAAAAAGAAGAAGGCTCAAGATGTTATTCCTGCTGTAGATGCCAATTTAATTGATGAGGAAATAGGTAAGATTTCAGAACATTTGTTGTTTAAATCGAGAAATTTCTCGGTCTATTGTGCGCCATCTGATGAGATGCCTAATGTATTAAATGAGATTGGACGACTGAGAGAAATTACATTTCGTGAAGTAGGAGAGGGAACCAACCAAAGTATAGATGTTGATGAGTACGATTTGTATTATCATCAGCTATTTATTTGGGATGGAGAAAATAAAAAGATTGTTGGCGCATACCGAGTAGGAAAAGGGAAAGAGATTTTGAATAAATATGGCTTGAAGGGATTTTACCTTCAGTCTTTATTTAAAATGAAAAAGGCCTTTCAACCCGTATTGAGTGAATCAATCGAGTTGGGTCGTTCTTTCATTGTAAAGGAGTATCAAAGAAAGCCAATGCCACTTTTCTTATTGTGGAAAGGTATCATGTATTTCTTACTTAAGAACCCTGAGTGTCGTTATTTAATTGGACCAGTTAGTATAAGTAATGAATATTCGAATACATCAAAAGATCTGATCATCAAATTTATTATGCGTAACTATTTCGATTATGAAATGGGTCAATTTATTAAATCTCGAAATAAATTTAAAGTAAAGGTAAAAGGTCTCGATATGGATATATTACTTGAAGCTGCAAAGAGTGATATTAATAAGCTCGATAAATTAATCGGTGACTTTGAGGTTTCTAATGACAAGCTTCCTGTTTTGCTTAAGAAGTATATCTCATTAAATGCCAAAATTATTGGCTTTAATATTGATCCAAATTTTAACGATTGTTTGGATGGCTTAATTGTAGTTGATTTATTCGATGTGCCAGTTAATATGATTGAGTCATTAACAAAAGAGATTAATAGCGAAGAGGTTACCAGTCGTTTTATTACCCGTGAAAAGGATAACTAAATTATTTTATTCTTTTTAACACAATATATTAAATAAGCATAGGTCAAATTGTATATAATTACGATCTTTGCTAACTGAAATTTTTATTTGAAAAAGCCCATCACTTGGATATTCAATATATAATTAAAGGAATTGTTATAGGTCTAATGGCATCGATACCATTGGGGCCAATTGGTGTCTTAATAATTCAGAAGACGCTACAGAAAGGAAGACTTGCTGGTTTTATTTCTGGTTCTGGTGCTGCGGTTGCAGATACTTTGTTTGCTTCAATTGCAGTATTAGGTTTGGGTTTTGTGATCAACTTTATTCAAGCACAAGAATTCTATTTTGCACTAGTAGGATCAATATTTTTGGTTTTTGTTGGTTTGAGAATATTCTTCACGAATACCATCAAGCAGTTCAGGAAATCTCAAACTCCTGGTAAAAGAGGTATGTTGGGCGACTTTTTTGCAATCTTTTTCCTAACTCTATCAAATCCAATAGCCGTTATCTTCTTTGGAGCCATGTTTGCTGGAGCATCTGTTTTTGGTGATGCTAATTCGACAAGAGTTTCCATGTTTTTATTGTTAGGTGTATTACTTGGAGGAGCACTTTGGTGGTATGCACTTTCGACATTGGTCAATGTTTTCCGAAAGAAATTTAGGCTTAAGCAAATGTTTTGGATTAATAAGATTTCAGGAATTATTATAGCTATCCTAGGCTTCCTTTTATTTCTTTCATGTTTTGAACCAGTCAAGTCTTTTCTAAATTAGTAGATATTTAAAGGCGTAAAATATAAAAAAGGAAAAAGTAATTAATTACTTTCTCCTTTTTCATTATTTAGTTTTGATCTATGAGGTTACTTAATAATTACCATGGTAGCACCATATCCATACTCCTTGAATGAAGCATCCTGAGAACTGTGTTTCTTGTATTTCCTTTTCAGTTCAGTAAGAACCTTTTGTTTAAGAGTACCATTTCCAATTCCATGAATAAAGACAATCTTCTTTCCTTTATTACTTTCATTGTCTCTCAATACTTCATGGAATTTATCCATTTGGAAATTAAGAATGTCGGCATTAGAAAAACCAGTAACTGAATCAATTAGTTTGTTAATGTGCAAATCAACTTCTAAAATATTAGTCTTCGGATTAAGTTTTGGACTTTGAACTTTTGTTGCTTGACCTTCTTTCTCTCTAATAACCTTTTTGAAATCGTTCTGACTTAACTCATCCAATTTAAGTTCTATATCATCAGCTGTTAGTTTATTAAGAATCACTTGCTCGTGAAAATAATCGGTAAGCTTGTACGAACTCGATTTGTAAAACTTTATAGCCGGAATTCTCACTGTTTTATTAATCGGTGCTTTAGGTGTAAAACCTCCTGATTGATAATATAACACCTGAAAATGAAAAGCACTTATGTTTCCAAGATCCTTCTGATCAAACTCAGTCAATAAAGTTTTCGAATTAGGATCTATATTACCAGTTGTGATCCCTTCAAACTTATCACCATTCTGATTAAAGAAATTGTATAGAAGAATAGAATTCGTATCATTAATAAGGTATAGCTCAAGTGGACTTGAAGTGATATCGTAACCAGCTCTAGGTACAAAAGCGAAATAGATGTCTTCTTTTTGTACTTTTAGAGGCTCACTCTTCGCACTTGTCGTTACTTTTTTAGTTGTAGATAGGCTATGTGAAGCAGATGAATTACCTTCCGATTTAGATTCAATAACCACTAAATCTTTTTTGAGAGTTGGAATCTCGAATTCATCTTCATCATTAAGAACTATAACAGTCTTAGCATCAATTATACGTGTAACTCTACCGCCACCTGTCTCGCTAAGAAACTTTACTTTATCTCCAATATTTATTTGCATGTGATGTCTAGTTTGTAGCCAACAGATATGAGTCTTTGAAGATTGATCATTCCTAATGAATGGAATCTGAGGCAATGTTTTATAATACGAACAAAGTTAACTATTTTTGCACACCAATTCTATTATCCAACAAAGGAGAATAGTATTGATGAGAAATATTTAGAGGAGAGATGGAAAATAGAACCGAAGCGACAATAATGAGCCCACAGCAAATTAAAATATCAGATTTTACATACGATTTACCAGATGAGAAGATTGCCAAATACCCTTTAGGCAATCGAGAAGAATCAAAGTTGTTGGTATACAAGAATAATGAAATCAAGGAAAAAGGATTTCAGAATTTACCTGAGGAAATACCTGAAGGAACAACGATGGTTTTCAATAACACTAAAGTTATTCAGGCTAGATTGATTTTCCATAAAGAGACTGGAGCACGTATAGAAATATTCTGTTTGGAGCCTTTGAGCCCAGCAGACTATAACCTTGCATTTCAAGCTAAAGGTGTTTGTACTTGGAAATGTATTATTGGAAATCTACGTAAATGGAAAACTGGAGTTCTAAAAATGAGTTTTATGTGCGAGGGTAAAGAGGAGTTTCTTTGCGCTGAACATATTGAAAATTTAGATGGAGCTCATGAGATTCAATTTACTTGGGAAAATGAAGAGTTATGTTTCAGTGAAGTACTTGAGCTTACTGGTAAAATTCCAATTCCTCCATATTTAAATCGTGATACTGAAAATTCAGACTTAGTTCGTTACCAAACTGTTTATTCTAAACATGAAGGATCAGTTGCTGCTCCAACAGCTGGTTTACATTTTACTGAATCTGTATTTAATCGATTAGATGAAAATGGCGTAAATAGAGCTGAGCTAACTCTACATGTAGGTGCTGGAACTTTCAAGCCTGTAAAAGTTGAGCAAATTGGTGATCATGAAATGCATACTGAGCATATTCAGGTGAACATTTTGAGTTTACAGCAAATCATTAACGCCGAAAATAACATTATTGCTGTAGGTACAACTTCGGTAAGAACACTCGAAAGTTTGTATTGGATGGGCATTAAATTGTTGTCAGGTAAAGAGAACCCTTATTTACTTGAACAGTGGGATGCATACACCTTGGATGGAAGTTATTCTAGAATTGAAGCTTATCAAGCAATTGTAGATTTTATGCAAAAAGAGAATATCTCTTTGTTTAATGCTGCAACTCAGATCATAATTGCTCCTGGTTATGATTTTAAAGTTATATCAGGATTAGTAACTAATTTTCACCAACCGAAAAGTACTTTGCTATTATTAATTTCAGCTTTAGTGGGAGAAAAATGGCGAGAAATTTATGATTATGCATTAAATAATAATTTCCGATTTTTGAGCTACGGTGATAGTTCATTATTGATGAAGTCGTAATTGGAGATATATTAATAGATTTTATTATATTTATTACCGATAAGAGTTTTTACTCTTATTGTTAGAGTTTAATACTCAAGATCCATTATCTTAAAAGGAATACCTTATTTATGAGAAACCTCTTCTATATAGTAGCTTGCATACTTATATCGATTATTGTCGGACTACTTTCTCCTCTCATTTCGCCAGAATTATTCAACCTAGTTAAATCTAATGATAATAAGGAATTAGAGTATATTGAGATTGTTGAGATAGAATCTGAGAAAAAAGCTGAAAAGGTTGAAAAGCCTAAAGTGAAGAAAGAGAAGGTAAACTCAAAGGCTAAAACCACTGCTAAGAAAACAGAAGAAGATGACAACTATGTAGAAGAGTTGCCGCCTGAGACTTTGTTTCGAATCAATAGATATGGAAAATGGGAGTTTTGGAATTACTATCGTGATGTTAGTCGTATGAAGTTTTCAAAGAAGATGAGAAATCTTTATGAAGAGACATATGGTATTAAAAATAAGAAAGATCCAAAATTTAAATATTCAATTCATGTTTTTGCAAGCAAAAAAACGACTCTTATAAGTCAGTTAAAATTGAAAGGGTTATATGAGAATTTTGATAAGGATGAGAGTCTTTATCGATACTTTTATCGAAGCTTTGATAATTACTGGGTATGTCGTAGAGAGTTAAGAGAAGTTCGTTCTAATGGATTCCCGGATGCTTATATCGTGAAATTATAATCGAACTTAAGTATTATAAAATATATAAGTCAAAAAAAAGAGTAGCTAATTGCTACTCTTTTTTTTTTGACTATTGATCTTTAGATCTTGGATGACAATTTTTAATTGTCTCTTTCAAATAATCTCTATCTAGATGTGTGTAGATTTCAGTTGTCAAAATTGACTCATGTCCTAACATCTCTTGAACAGCTCTTAAGTCAGCACCACCTTCTACTAAGTGAGAAGCAAATGAGTGACGGAAAGTATGAGGAGAAACATTCTTAGTTAAACCAACTTTCTTAGAAAGGTTCTTGATGATAGTGAAAATCATAACACGAGAAAGCTTGCGACCTCTACGATTAAGGAATAAAATGTCCTCGCTATCCTTATCAATGTTTAATTTACCTCTGTAATTCTTAAGGTATAATTTGATTTCCTTTTTAGCTCTTTTTCCGATTGGAATTAAACGCTCTTTGTTTCCTTTACCATGAATTTTAATAAAACCCATTCTGAAATGTAGGTTAGAAACTCTAAGGTCAATCAATTCAGAAACACGAAGTCCACAAGAATAAAGAGTCTCTAGAATTGCTCTATTTCTTTGTCCTTCTGCTTTGTTTGTATCAACAGCTTTAACTAAAACGTCAATTTCTTCAACGGTTAAAGTGTGAGGTAGTTTACGTCCAATTTTTGGAGCTTCTAATAAAGCTGTTGGATTTCTGTCAATTATTTCTTCAAGTAATAAGTACTTAAAGTAAGCTTTAATACCAGAAATAACACGAGCTTGTGTTCTAGGGCTTGTACCTGCGTCATTAATCCAGGTTACGAAGTCTTTAAGATCTTGTAAAACAACTTCAACAGGGGCTACGGTTCTACCTTGCTCCTTGAAAAACGTTGTTAATTTAGTGATGTCATTGATGTAAGCATCAATAGAATTCTTGGATAAAGACTTTTCTAGCGTCAGATAAGTCTTGAAATTCTCAATTGTTGTTGTCCAATTCATTTCAATTAATTTTAAGTATGTAGTTTAGTTGTAATTGTTAATCAAACTATTTTACTAGTTTTGTTTTAACGATAGCAATATACGTACTTTTATGATAATATTACAATACATTATAAGAATTTATTACGTAAGGTTCTTAAAAATCATACAAAAAATCTATGTTAAACTAAATTGGAATTTTGACGAAATGAAAATTTTGATACTAAATGGACCTAATTTGAATTTATTGGGGACAAGAGAAAAGACAATTTACGGGTCAGCAAATTTCGATCAATACTTCGAAGAGTTGAAGCTAATGTTTCCAGATTTTACCTTAGAATATTTTCAATCAAATATTGAGGGAGAGATTATTAATAAGATTCACGAATCGAGGTTGTCATCAGATGGAATTCTTCTAAATGCAGCGGCATACACGCATACATCTGTAGCTATCCGTGATGCTATTTCAGCAATTGATCTTCCAGTTATTGAAGTACATATATCTAATGTACATAAAAGAGAAGCATTCAGACATACTAGTTTAATTAGTGCAAGCTGTGTTGGTGTTATTGCAGGCTTTGGTCTTGATTCATATAGATTAGGAGTGGAAGCTCTTATAAATATTATATAAGACTCATTAGTTTTTTTTGACAAATGGTAAATTTCTTATTGATAAGAGATTTACCATTTGTTGTTTTTTACGTATTTATCAAAATTGACGAATTAATGTTTTGGATTGATTAAAACCCTATTCTATAGAAAAATCATTAATTCTAAAATTATTATTTAGACCTATTCCAATTTTCTCTTCGCAAACGTTTTACAAAGACCTTCATTGTTAATAATCTTCATTACGCTAGGTTTAAACCTTGAAAAATTCATACTTTGTTTTTGAAGAGGCAAAATAGGTGTACGTTTGAGTGTTTTTGCTTAAATTTAGTGGTTGTAATGCACTGTGGTAAAGTGTAATTCTGATTGAATTTAATCTTTACCATTAGGTTAACTTCTGACTTTAAAACTTAATGTATTTTTGTTAATAGTATTCTCGTTTGTTAAAATCTCAGATGGTTTTATGCTAGTATATTAAAGATTGCATTTTTTGACTTTTGTTAAAAGCTTTACTTATTCTTTAAGTAAGTATTATAATTGAAATTAAATACTGTTAACTCACATCCATTCTTTTCATAAATTCAATATTTATACTTTAAAAGAAGTATCTGTTCGGTTTAAATTAAAACTAGGTTATGAAGAAAGGCACTAAAATAATTGCAACAATCTCTGATAGAAAATGTGATGTTGAATTTCTAACTGAACTCTTTGAGGAGGGAATGAACGTTGTTCGTTTGAACACAGCACATCAATCACATGCTGATGCTCAAAAGGTAATTGACAATGTACGTGCTGTATCAGAAAAAATTGCCTTATTGATTGACACAAAGGGACCTGAAATTAGAACAGTAGATATTAAAGAAGACTTCTATCTTTCAAAAGGAGATAAGATTAAAGTCGTTGGTTCTAAATCAGATCTTAATGAAGAAAATACCTTTGCTGTCAGCTATGAGTTTTTCGTACAAGACATAGAAGTGGGTAATAGAGTGCTTATTGATGATGGCGATCTAGAACTGCTAGTGATTGAGAAGAACGATGATTTCTTGACTGTTGAAGCACAAAATGACGGTTTTCTAAAGAATCGTAAAAGTGTTAATATTCCTGGCGTTTCAATCAATTTGCCATCGCTGAGTAAGAAGGATAGAGAATTTATCCAGTTTGCTATCGATCAAGATATTGATTTTATAGCTCATTCGTTTGTACGTAAAAAAGAGGATGTATTAGAAATTCAGAAGATTCTTGATGCAAGGGAATCTAAGATAAAGATTATTGCCAAAATTGAAAATCAAGAAGGAGTTGATAATATTGATGAAATTCTTGAGTGTGTATATGGTGTGATGGTTGCTAGAGGCGATTTGGCTATTGAAATACCAGCAGCTAAAATTCCCGTGATTCAGCGAGATATAATTCGTAGGTGTGTTGATAGTAAAAAATCAGTTATAATTGCGACTCAAATGTTGCATTCAATGATAGAAAACCCACGCCCAACTCGTGCAGAAGTAAGTGATATTGCAAATGCAATATATACTAGAACCGATGCAATCATGTTAAGTGGTGAAACGGCTTATGGAGACTATCCTGTCGAAGCGGTTAGAGTGATGACCGAAGTTGCTCAGGAAGTTGAGAAAGAATTGTTCCCAGATAAATTATATCGTGAACCAAGACATAAGGAAGTATCTTCTGTTTTAGCTAGATCAGCGGTAAATGCTTCGCAATTCCTACCTGTTAAGGCAATTGTAACTGATACACTTACAGGTAGAACGGGACGCTATTTGTCCTCTTATAGAGGGAATGTTCCTGTTTATGCACTATGTTACTCTAAGCGTGTTATGAGAGAGTTAGCCTTATCTTATGGTGTGGAAGCGGATTACAAAGAATTATTGGCTAGTCGTGATGAATTTGTGAAAGAATCCATGTTGACTTTGATGGGCAAGGGGTATTTTAAAAGTGAAGATTCTGTGATCATATTGGGAGGTAGTTTTGGACCATCAAAAGGTGTTAGTTTTATGGAAGTATCAAATGTTTATCAATTAACCCATAAGGTTTAGATTGGTCGCATTCATATAAAAGAAAAAAGCTCATATCGAATTAGATATGAGCTTTTTTCTTTTTATATCAGTATTGCTTATTTGGGCATCAAGACAACTTTCATTTCACAACGTTGACAGTTGAATTCTAAACTGTATTTTCTGTTATTATCAACTAGATATAGAGGTCCAGGTTTATCTCCTATGGATTTCACTATTTTCGGACATTTACCAAATTCATATCGAAGGCAATGTTTTGTTACCATTAGCGTTTTGCCATCAAAGTTCTTCTGAAGTTCGAATGCTTTCTCAATATTATTTACACCGCACTTTTTATAAAAATCTTCAGCCTTGCAATTACTCACATTTCCCATGTAGGAAATCTTATCTGAGTAATATTTTGGATGTGAAATTAGAGGACGTGTTTCTTCTTTTTCAGCAAGTTCAATTCGAGCTTGAGTCAAATTTTCTAGCGTTTTTCTTCTAAGCTCATTTAATAACTTAGCTTGGATAAAAGGCGTTTCATTAAAGTTTAGATCAATAGAGTTTAACTCATAAATAGAATCTCCAAGTTTAGATAGTTGCTTTTCAATATTGCTTTTAGCCATGTCTTCATTCTTGGCTATCTCAAATAATTCGTTTAAACTATTCGAAGCCGAATTTCCATTTTCATCAGTAATATGTATAAAGTACTGGTTACCCAATTGCTCAAATAGAATGTCAATAGATATCTTACGAATGCTTTTATCTTGCTTCAATTCTTTTGCAAACTCATGATCATTATTGCGGTACAGTACAACACCATCGCAAACCATGCTCATATCATTAGGGTAAATTTTATCACTCTTAACACCATTTACCTGTATTCCTTTTAAGAGCTTGCTTTTGTTGAAAAAACATAAACCATCACCATTGTGAATAGGATATTTGCTTTTAATTTGGAAATGATATTTTCTTACGGCAATGATCTTACCAATTTCCTTGCCCAATGATTTGGGTGAGAAAAAGTTTGCAATCTCAGGAACTCTTCCTTTAAAAAAATAAGGAGTGAATCCACGATTGAACGTTCTATCTGGATCTGCTTTGAAATTAACTTTAGTATTTCCTGAAGAAGCTCTTTCAAGTTCTTTGTTTTTATTTATGGTTTGATCCAGCTTTTGACTGTAATGATTGGTTATGTTTTTGATATAAGAAATGTCTTTTAGTCGCCCTTCAATCTTTAAGGAGCAAATACCAGCATCTACAATCTCACTTATTTCATTTGAAAGATTTAGATCTTTAAGTGAAAGAAGGTGCTTGTCTTTGGCAAGAACATTTCCTTCGGCATCTTCAAGATTGTATTTCATACGACAAGCCTGGCTGCATTCTCCTCGATTTGCTGATCGACCCGAAATGGCATGAGAGAAATAACACTGCCCGCTAAGACAGACGCAAAGAGCCCCATTTACAAAATACTCTAAATCGACACTTGTGTTAGCTCTAATTTCTTTGATCTGTTCAAGAGATAATTCTCTAGCTAGAATGATACGCTTGAAACCTGCTTTTTCTAGAAATTGAATTCTTTCTAAATCGAAATTATGTGTTTGTGTGCTGGCGTGCAGTTCTATAGGAGGTAAATCCATTTCTAAAATACCCATGTCCTGGACAATTAGGGCGTCAGCTCCTAATTTATAGAGTTCATGAACCAGCGCTTCAGCTTCTTTTAGTTCATTATCATATAGAATGGTATTCATTGCAATGAACACCTTAGCCCAATATTGATGAGCATACTTAATTAGTTTTCCAATATCTTCTAATGAGTTGCCAACAGCGGCACGGGCTCCAAATTTTGGAGCGCCTATATAAACTGCATCGGCACCATAGTTAATGGCAGCCATGCCTGTTTCAAGGTTTTTAGCAGGGGCTAAAAGTTCGATTTTACGCATTTTTTTTCTAGTTTGATTGCGAAGATATGATTTTAAACTGACATTCAGTTTAGCTATCTATTTACTCCTGAGAGATGTTAGCTTTTTAAGGATTAAGAATTATCTCGTTTATAATTAAACATTATTTTAAGTATTGATCAGTAAATGGTCTTTTAGTCAGGATGTTGTATCATTCAGATATTCTCTTGGTGTATTTTATTCAACAAGTCACTTTTTTTTATAATTTTATGTCCTTAAATGCAAAGGTTTGCGAAGTCTTATATTATGAGTTTAGCGACTAAGTTAATCTTATCATCTTCGTAATAATTAATGAATTAAATTACACCAAATATTTATACAACTGAATTTTATGAATTTTTCTTATCTGATTTATGAAGAAAGAGATGAAGTTGGTATTCTGACTCTAAACCGTCCGAACGCTTTAAACGCTCTTAATAATGAAGTTTTTGACGAATTACAATCTTTCCTTGATTCGTTTAAACAGTCGATTAATGTTAGAGTATTAATTATTACTGGTGCTGGAAAAGCTTTCGTTGCAGGTGCAGATATTAAAGCTTTCCAAGATATGACTGTTCAGGGAGGTTATGATTTCTCTGAGAAAGGAAAATCTGTTTTTCGAAATATAGCACAATTACCTATTCCTGTTATTGCAGCCATTAATGGTTTTGCATTAGGAGGTGGTTTAGAACTAGCTTTAGCATGTGATATTCGTATAGCAAATAAGGATACACGACTTGGATTACCGGAATCATCTTTAGGTTTGATTCCTGGTTTTAATGGTACGGTTGAAGCTCTGAAACAAGTTGGTTTGGGGCATGCTATGTATTTAATGATGACTGCAGGTGGTGTAAAAGCAACTGAAGCATATGAATTAGGTTTGGTTCAAAAATTAGCTGAGGCTGATCAGGTTCTGGATAATGCTATTGATATGGCTAAGAAAATAGCTAAGAACAGTCCTAATGCGCTTCGATTATTAAAAACTGTTTTACGTGAAGGAAAAGAAATGACTCGTACCGATGCTGAAGCAATGGAATCTAGAGAGTTTGGAAACTTATTCGACGAAAAGCAGACTGAGAGAATTGAAGGCGTAAATGCTTTTATCGAGAAACGTAAACCCAATTGGAACTAATCACAATTTTTTAGATTTATAATCTGAACATAAAATCAAAAAACAAAATGAACTACATAAATAAGTATACAAACATTAGTCTATTAGGCGCTGCTGGTAAAATGGGTAGTGGTATTATGGCTCTTTTAGCATTAGAAGTTGGAAAACTTAAAATTGGTGCTAAGCGCGAAGAAAACTTTACTATTAATGCAATTGATGTTTCTCCTGAAGGATTGGAAGGTTTGTTGAAATATTTAAAATCTCAACTTCTTAAATCTGGTGAGAAAAATATCGTTGAACTAAGAGACTGGTATAAAGATTCAGCTGAATTAGTAGAAAATGAGCAAGTGATTAATGCTTATGCTAACGATGTGATGGCTATGATTAAAACCAGCACGCGTATTGAAACAGCTTATGATTCGCAACTAGTTTTTGAAGCTATCAAGGAAGATAAAGGCTTGAAAGTAAAACTATTTTCACAGATTAAGCAAAATAACCCTGATACTTGGTTCTTGAGTAATACATCATCAATTCCTTTGGGAGAGATTGATAAAGAAGCAGGTTTGAATGGTGATATCGTTGGTTTCCATTTCTACAATCCACCAGTAATTCAAAAGTTACTTGAAGTTATTCCTGTTGAGAATATTAATCCAGATTTGATTAAGTTTTCAGAAGAATTAGCTAAATCGATGAGAAAGATTATCGTTTATTCTAGTGATGTGGCTGGTTTTATTGGGAATGGTCATTTTATGCGTGATGCACTATTTGCATTAGATCAAGCTAACGAAATGACAAGTGATATTAATTTGGCAGATGCTATTTACCGTGTTGATACGGTTAGCCGTAACCTTCTGCTTCGTCCTATGGGAATCTATCAATTAATGGATTATGTAGGTATTGATGTAACGTGCTTTATTCTAAAAAGTATGCAAGTTGCATTCCCTAAAGAAGTATTATCTCATGAGATTTTGAATAAATACATCGAGCTTGGAGTAACAGGAGGTCAGTATTCTGATGGTTCTCAAAAAGATGGTTTCTTTAAATATGAGAAAGGTAAGATTGTAGCTGTATATGATATGGATGCAAAAGCTTATAAAGCTATTGAAGAAGCAAAAACTGCTAATGCAGATTATTTCGTACCACAGCCTTCTGAAAAATTAAATTGGAAAACTGTAATCCGTGAGAGAGAAAGAGAAGCGATTTTATCACTTTTCTTCAACGAACTAAAAACATTGAATAGTCCTGCATCAAAATTGGCTGTTGCTTATGGTCTTAAATCAAAGGCAATTGGACAGTTGTTAGTTGATGGCGGTGTAGCTGCTGACACGAATGCTGTAAATAAAGTGATGGAAACTGGTTTTTATCATTCTTATGGCCCTGTGAACAACTATTTCGAATAAGATTATTCTTTTTAGATATTATAAAGCTCAACTTCGGTTGGGCTTTTTTTTTGCCTTGTTTTCTGTAATTAGAAGTTTTTAAATAGATAATTAATTCAGCATTCTAGTATTATATAATTGCATTTATCAATTTGAGCTATTTATGCTGTGTTTGCTTGTTGTATCGAATCCCTTATGTTTATTTAAAATAAATAAGTTTCTGATGATTCTGATTTTAAGTGAATTATTACTAAATTAAGTCACTGGAAAGCCAATTTGCTTCATTGTATTTGTGTAAAATCTTAGGCAGATAATATCTGATTTTAAAACTAAAATAAGGAGAAGGTAGCTTTCTATTTGTTTGAATCGAAATTCATTAACAAACGCTAACTCACATGAAATCCCCTCGTCGAAAAATTTACATGATTGCTGGTTATAATACCATATCAATGGGAACTGGACGTTCCGAGTTTAATCCTAAAAAAGGAAGTCGCACACTTGAGAGCTATATAAAAGAAGCAGGCCAAGCTGTTTTGGAAACTATAGGAGGTGCTGAGAAAGTAGACGAAGGTGTTATTGGTAATTTTATGGCTCCAAAGTTTAATAATCAAGCAAATCTACCCGCATTTTTTCCTCTAATTGACGAAGTACTTAAGTTTAAACCAGCTATTAGTGTCGAAGGTGCATGTGCATCTGGAGGTCTTGCTTTAATGTCAGCAATAAAATCAGTGTTAGCTGAAACAGCAGATGTGGTTTTGGCTTTAGGTGTTGAAGTGCAAAATACGAAGAAAGCTGTATATGGTGCTGATATTCTCGCAGCTGCAGGCTGGAACAAATCACGAAAAGACGGACATGCCTATTTTTTCCCTGGCGTGTTTAGCAATAGAGCAGGAGCTTACTATGAGAAATATGGAAAAGATAGAACCCGACAAGCGATGAGCCAATGGTATGAGAATGCTATCGAGAATTCAAGATTGTGTCATACTGCGCAAGAAACTGAAAATAAAAAATCGAATCTTTATGATATGGCTCTTAAGATGCCATTGAATCCTAAGAAATTTGTTGATCATTTAACTGTTCTAGATTGTTCTAAAGTTTCAGATGGTGCTTCTGCTATTGCAGTTGTTTCGGAAGATGGCTTAAAGAGCTTAGGTTTTAAGCCTGAAGAGGCTATTGAGGTTCTTGGTTTCGCACAAATGACATCTGATATTACTCAAGATCCTACAGACCCTACCGCTCTAGAAACAACAAAGAATGCTGTTAAGAAAGCATTAGATATGGCAGGTGTCAATATCAATCAATTAGGTACTATTGAATTGCACGATTGTTTTTCGATTGCTGGTATTATGGCTATTGAAGCTATTGGTTTAGCAGAGCCAGGAAAAGGTATCGATTTTGTGATCGATGGGAAAACAAAAAGGAATGGAGAAATGCCTATTAATACAACTGGAGGATTAATTGGATGGGGACATCCAACTGGAGCCACTGGAGTACATCAGGCAGTAACCGTTTGGGAACAGTTAACAGGTAGAGCAGGTGATGCCCAAATAGAAATAAAAGAAGATAGACCTTATGCTTTGAGTATAAATATGGGAGGTGATGATAAGACGTTGGTGTCAATTGTATACAAAAAAGGCTAAAATATAACCACAAAATACTACAAACTATTAACCCTTAAATTAACCACACTATGAATTTTGAACTCACCGAAGAACAAGAAATGATTCGAGATGCTGCACGTGATTTTGCACAGCGAGAATTATTGCCCGGAGTTATTGAACGTGATGAAAATGCAACATACCCAAAAGAACAAGTTAAACGATTAGGCGAACTGGGATTCTTAGGAATGTTAGTTGGTGTTGAATATGATGGGGGAGGAATGGATACTGTTTCTTACGTTTTGGCTATGGAAGAGATTTCCAAAGTAGATGCATCTGTCTCAGTTATTATGTCTGTGAATAATTCTTTAGTTTGCTGGGGAGTTCAGAAATATGGAAGTGAAGCTCAGAAAGAGGAATTCTTAAAACCGATGGCTAGAGGAGATAAGATTGGAGCCTTTCTGCTTTCAGAGCCTGAAGCAGGATCGGATGCGACTTCACAAAGAACGACTGCAGTTGATATGGGTGATCATTACTTGATTAATGGTATTAAAAATTGGATTACTTCAGGAGGGACGGCTTCAACTTATTTGTTGATTGCTCATACGCATCCAGAAAAGAAACATCATGGGATTAATGCTTTTTTGATAGACTCAAAGCTTGAAGGAATTAGTGTTGGTCCACACGAAAATAAGATGGGCATGCGGGCTTCTGATACGCATTCTGTCATGTTTAATAATGTAAAAGTTCCAAAGGAGAATCGCTTGGGTGATGATGGACAGGGTTTTGCTATTGCAATGAAATCACTTGAAGGTGGACGAATTGGAATTGCCTCACAAGCTTTAGGACTAGCCTCGGGAGCTTACGAATTAGCCTTGCAATATGCTCAAGAGAGAAAGACTTTTGGAAAAGAGATATTCAAACATCAAGCCATTGCCTTTAAGTTAGCTGATATGGCGGTTGAGATTGAAGCTTCCCGTTTCTTTTGTTTGAAAGCAGCTTGGTTAAAAGACCAAGGTAAACCATACGGACAAGCAAGTGCTATGGCTAAGCTGTATGCTGCCGAAACAGCGATGAAGGTAACTACTGAAGCCGTTCAGATTCATGGAGGGAATGGCTATGTAAAAGAGTATCATGTTGAACGTTTGATGCGCGAAGCAAAGCTTACGCAGATCTATGAAGGAACCTCTGAAATACAAAAAATCGTAATTTCACGGGGATTATTAGCCTAGATTGATTATCTTAATTAAAGATTTATGAATATTAGAATACTTTTCTATTATCATTCTATAAATCAACACTAACCACAAAAATATAAACCATATGAAAATATTAGTTTGTATCAGTAATGTTCCAGATACCACTACCAAAGTAAAATTCACCGACAATAATAAGCAGATTGACTATGCAGGTGCTCAGTGGATTATTAACCCTTGGGATGAATTAGCATTAACCAGAGCCATAGAACTAAAAGAGGATAGTAGCAATTCAATTGACGAAGTTTGTGTTATAAATGTAGGCTTATCTAAATGTGATGCGACTTTAAGAAAAGCACTCGCAATTGGAGCTGATAAGGCCATCAGAATTGATGCTGATCCTATTGACGCTTATTATGTCGCGGGTCAAATTGCAGACTATCTTAAAAATAATCCTTTTGAGATTGTACTAAGTGGTATTGAATCGAGCGATTATAATGGCTCTTCAGTAGGAGGTATGCTCAGTGAGTTTATGGATTGTCCTGCCATTTCATCGATGACTAAACTGGAAGTTGAGAATGGGAATGTAACTATTCATAGAGCTATTCCAGGTGGAAAACAAATACTCGAATTGACACCTCCTTTTGTAGGTATCGTTCAAAAAGGAATCACGAATGAACCAAGAATTCCAGCTATGCGCGGTATTATGATGGCAAGAAAAAAGCCTTTAGAAGTCGTGTCAGCAGTTGAGATGGAAGCTCTAAGTCATATTGTTGAGTTTGAATTACCAGTAGCCAAAGCGTCTTGTATAATGATAGATGCTGAACAATTGGAGGAATTGGTAGATCTACTTAAGTCTGAAGCCAAAGTTTTATAGGGCTATTACAATTGATTTTAATATCAGTGATTAGATAAATTAGAGAAGATAAATTCTAAAATATTATATGCTATGTCAGTAATCGCATTTGCAAAAAATTGGGAAGGTAAATTTAAAAAATCAACTTATGAGTTGGTTTCCTATGCTAAGGATTTGGCCTCTCGTCTTAATACACAAACTCTCGTTCTTTCGATTGGAGAGGTTGACGAATCAGAATTGGAAAAATTGGCTCAATATGGAGCGGATAAAATTATTTCTGTTGATGATTCCCGTTTAAATATTCTTAGTAGCCGTATTTATGCTGAAGTTATTAGCCAAGTTGTAAGCAATGAAAACGCTTCCTATGTGATCTTGAGCGATAATAATTCGGGAAAGGCTATTTCACCACGTTTATCAGTTAAACTGAAAGCAGGATTGGCAGCAGGTGTTTTAGATGTGCCAAAATCCTTAGATCCTTTTGTAATAAAGAAGCAAGTCTTCACGGGTAAGGCTTATGCTTATGTTCAAATTGATTCTGAAAAGAAGATATTGACATTATCGAAGAATTCCTTTGGTATAGTTGAAAACCCAACGAGTTTAAACCTCGATAAGTTTACACCTGAACTAAGTGATGATCTCTTTAAGATTAAAGTGAAATCCGTAGTGAGTGCTGATAATAAAATTATTTTGGCTGATGCTGACATTGTGGTTTCTGCTGGTAGGGGAATGAAATCGGCTGATAATTGGCAGCCCGTTGAAGATTTAGCTTCTGTATTGGGAGCAGCATTGGCCTGTTCACGTCCTGTATCTGATGATGGATGGCGTGGTCACGAAGAGCACGTAGGACAAACAGGTAAGGTAATTGCTCCGAATTTGTATTTCGCAATTGGGATTTCAGGAGCTATACAGCATGTGGCTGGGGTTAGTCGCTCCAAATGTATAGTTGCTATCAATACCGATCCTGAGGCACCCATTTTTTCTGTAGCTGATTATGGTGTTGTTGGTGATGCTATGACAGTGCTTCCAAAATTAACTGAGATTATTCGTAGTGGAGAGTAATACACATTGAGTCAGCTCTTGTAGCTGACTCATTATTTTCAAATATATAAGCTAACCCTATTCATCATGATAAAGCAAACCCTATTTACTGTTGTTCTTCTTATTACCCTAGGTGTTTTTGTTTGGTCGGTATTTCGCTTAAGAGCTTTCTTTAAATTGACTAAGCCTGCATACCCCATAAAGAATATATTAGCACGAATAACACGTACATTGAACGTCGCGTTTGGGCAGAGTAAAATTTTTAGGAAACCCGTTATTGGCTTTATGCATGCGCTAGTTTTCTGGGGGTTTTTGGTGATAACTCTGGGGAGTATCGAGATGGTTTTTGATGGGCTTGTAGGCTCTGATCGATCCTTTGCATTTATGGGTACTTTTTATGATGTGATTATGGCATCTGGAGATGTGTTTGCTTTTATTATTCTGGTTTTCATTATTTTCTTCATCATCAGAAGAAATTTCATGAATATCTCTCGTTTTAAAGGCGTTGAAATTACGCCTAAAACGAATTTAGATGCTCAACTGTCGCTTTATTTTATTGGCTTCCTAATGTTATCCCTATTGGTGTTTAATTTGGGTTATATCAGTAACCATTCCAATGAGGTATTTGGTGTTTATCCTGTTTCTTCTAAAATTATCCAATGGACTTCCATGGATTTTGGAGCTTTGCAAGAATCTGGTTGGTGGGTTCACATCCTATTGATATTTGTTTTTGCGAACTACCTGCCTTACTCTAAGCATTTCCATGTATTCTTATCTATACCAAATGTTTTTCTATCCAATCTTGAGCCATTAACAAAATATCCAAACCTTGAGCCTATAACGAAAGAGGTCAAATTGATGTTAGATCCAGAAGCAGCTTACGATGATAGTGAAGAAGTAACCCGCTTTGGCGTCAAGGATATAGAGGATGTAACTTGGCGTAATTATATGGACTCATTAGCTTGTACACAGTGTGGACGTTGTACTGATGTTTGTCCGGCAAATATCACTGGTAAACGTTTATCTCCACGTAAAATATTTGTTGATTTACGACACCGAATGAATGAAAAGGGTGCTCTTATATTACAGGGGAAAGAAGATGCGAAGAGTTTAATCAGAGATTATATCAGCGAAGAAGAAATTTGGGCTTGTACATCCTGTAATGCATGTGCACAAGAATGCCCGATAGAAATAAGTCATCCAAATTTGATTATGGATATGCGACGGTATCTTGTAATGGAAGAATCTTCAGCTCCAGCCGGATTGAATGCCATGTTCGCAAATATTGAAAATAATGGAGCCCCATGGCAATATTCTCCTGAGGATAGAATGAAGTGGGCAGAATAGTCGTGATGTTTTAATAGAAATTATTTCGCCCCTTTGGGGCTATATAGAATGGCGTTCTAAGAGTCTCAGGCCTTCACCCTGAGCTAAGAAATCTTGCCCCTTTGGGGCTAATTAGAATAATGTTTTAAAAAGCTATTTATTGATTCAAACGTGTCGTTGTCAAACCCCAAAGGGGTGTAATAAATAGATCAGGGTGTAGCCCTGATATTAAAATAAAAATTGATGTTGAAATTGGAATTACAACGGGAATAAAGCCCCAAGGGGGCGTAATATAAAAGAAGTCATGCCACAGTCATTAGTTAAAAATTACATTCATATTGTGTTCAGCACAAAAAGGAGATACCCTTTTATTGATGAGCAAATCAAGAGTGAATTATTTTCATATTTGGCTGGTATATGTAAAAACAAAGAATCATATCCGATTTCAGTAGGAGGATATGTTGATCATATACACATTCTCTGTCTTTTATCTAGAAAAATAGCTTTGATGAATCTTGTTGAGGATTTAAAATCACATTCTTCTAAATGGATAAAGTCCAAAGGCAAACTATATGAAAATTTCTATTGGCAAAATGGATATGGTGGATTTTCGGTTAAACCTTCTGAAGTAGGTATAGTTACTGACTATATTCAGAAACAAGAAGATCATCATAGAAAAGTACCTTTTAAAGAAGAGTATAGGGATTTTCTTAATAAATACGACATTGAGTACGATGAACGCTATGTTTGGGATTAATTTATTGATGATTAGAAATTGACAATAAGTATTAGATAAAAATAAGATATTAGAATATGAATAAAGATACAAAAATAGATATTCCAATAATGGCAGATGTCGCTGCTAAAGGCGATCAAGTTGAGTATTTATACTGGGTAGGGTGTGCAGGAGCTTTTGATCTTCGTTATCAGAAAGTTGCTCGTTCATTTGCGAAAATATTGAATCATCTTGAATTAAGTTATGCTGTTTTAGGCACTGAAGAGAGTTGTACTGGTGATGCAGCAAAACGTGCCGGTAATGAGATGCTATTCCAGATGCAAGCCATGCAGAATATTGAAATTTTAAATGGCTACAGCATTAAAAAAATCATTTGTACTTGCCCTCATTGTTATAATACCCTTAAGAATGAATATCCAGATTTAGGAGGTCATTACGAGGTGATTAATTATACTGAGTTTTTAGATGATCAAATCAAAAAGGGGAACTTAAATTTGGACAAGAACCCATTTTTGAATCAATCCATCACTTATCATGATCCTTGCTACTTAGGTAGAGGGAATAAGATCTATGATGCACCTAGAAATATTGTAAAGGCTGTTTATGGTGAAGTTAAAGAGATGAAACGGTGTAAAAGTTCAGCTCTTTGTTGTGGCGCAGGAGGTGCCCAAATGTTTAAGGAAGCTGAAAAAGGCGATAAGGAAGTTAATATTGAACGTACTGAAGATGTACTTGAGCAAAAGGTTGATAAATTGGCCACAGCTTGTCCTTTTTGTATGACCATGTTGACGGATGGTATTAAGTTTAAGAATAAAGAAGAAGAAGTAGAGAATCTTGATATAGCTGAGATTGTTGCTCAGGCTCTAGATTTATAGAATATGATAAAGCTTCACTACAAATAGGGAAGCTGTGAATTTTTGAAACAAAAAAATTAATGGGAATAAGAGAATTTTTGAATTACAGTTTGATTACGTCTAAGAACTTTACTCTGACTGTTTATGGTGTTTTAATCGTTATTGGAGTTGTTTTAGTGACGATTATTGCTTTAAGAATATTGAAGCGTGTTTTTAAACGATTTATTGCTAAACGAGAGAGTGATCAAGGTGTTTATTGGTCCGTATTTTTATTTGTTAAATACCTAAGCTGGGTAATTGTTGTTATTGCTTTACTCGATACGGTAGGCGTACAGATTTCAGTTCTACTTGCCAGTATTGCAGCTCTTTTGGTTGGAGTTGGTTTGGGTATTCAACAACTTTTTAACGATATAGCTTCAGGATTGGTATTAATTGTAGAGAGGAATTTACAGATTAATGATGTGATTCAATTAGACGACGATACGGTTGGTAGGGTGATTGAAATAGGTTTGAGGACTTCTAAAATTAAAACCAGGGATGATATTGTGATGATCGTTCCGAATTCGAAGTTTGTAAATGACAGAATAATTAATTGGAGCCATATCGATTTTAAAACACGATTTTTTGTAGAAGTTGGGGTGGCTTATGGTTCAGATGTTAAATTGGTAAGTGAGTTGTTAAAAGCTTGTGCTATGAATAATGCTAAGATTCCTAATAAACCAGATCCCTTTGTTCGTTTCAACAATTTTGGAGAATCTTCGCTCGACTTTCAATTGTATTTCTGGGTGAAGGAGACATTTTTAGTGGAAAATATAAAAAGTGATTTAAGATTCGCAATTGATGAGGCTTTCAGAAAAAATGGAGTCACAATTCCATTTCCTCAAAGAGATGTGCATCTGAGGAAATAAATTTTCGTTTTTGATAATGCGGGGGTAAAGTGTTTGACTGTGGAGAAGGAGTATTGGGATGAATCTTATGATCTTTAATAAGCTTTGATAATTCGTTTTTCTTAGAGTAATATTTAATTAAGAAAAACAGATCTGCTAGTATTTTGTTTAAATTTGATTTATATTCAAGTATTATTTGAATATGATGACTTGATGAATATAATGAACAAGCTCTGTTCAGTTGTCTCACGAAAAATCAAAAACATTGTACCGTTTAAAATCAAAAATAGATACACAATCCGAAGAATTTATTTCGAATAAAGCTGCTTATGCAGACTTGGTGGAAGACTATCGTCAAAAACTGAAATCGGTTATTGAGGATACCGACCCTAAAGCAAGAGAAAAACACCTTTCAAGAGGCAAGCTTCTGGTACGCGATAGGATAGAAATTCTATTAGATAAAAACACGCCATTTTTAGAACTTTCACCACTTGCTGCTTATAATCAGTACAATAATAAATTCCCATCGGCAGGAATAGTCACCGGAATTGGTGTTGTACAAGGGCGAGAGTGTATCATCATTGCTAATGATGCGACTGTTAAAGGTGGAACCTACAATCAATCAACAATTAAAAAACATATTCGAGCTCAAGAGATTGCTATGGAGAATCACTTGGCTTGTATTTATATGGTCGATTCCGGAGGCGCTTTTCTACCTGAACAGGCTAATGTATTCCCTGATAAGTTAGATTTCGGTCGATTCTTCTTCAATCAGGCTCAAATGTCAGCCAAAGGCATACCTCAGATTGCTATGGTGATGGGTTCGTGCACTGCTGGTGGAGCCTATGTGCCTGCCATGAGTGATGAGACGATTATTGTTAGGGGACAAGGCACCATCTTTATTGGAGGACCACCCTTGGTTAAGGCTGCTACTGGAGAGGAAGTCACTGCAGAGGAACTTGGTGGAGCAGAAGTGCATACGTCAACGTCAGGTGTTGCCGATTATTTGGCTGAGAACGATAGACATGCCATTCAAATCTGTCGAAATATTTTTGAATCGATTCCAGTTCCTCAAAAACAAACTTTAAACAAGATAAAGGCTGTAGAACCGGCTTATGATCCTTCAGAATTGTATGGATTAGCACCTTTAGATCTTAAGAAACCTCTTGATGCTCGTGAACTAATTATGAGAATTGTTGATGGGAGTTCTTTTAATGAATTTAAAGAACGCTACGCCCCAACCATTGTGACAGGCTTTGCTAGAATCATGGGCTATCCAGTCGGGATCATAGCCAATAATGGCATTATTTTCTCCGAAACTTCTCTTAAAGCAGCCCATTTTATCGAGTTGTGTTGTCAGCGCAAAACACCTTTGGTATTCCTTCAAAACATTACTGGCTTTATGGTCGGTAAAGAATACGAACATCGAGGGATTGCTCGTGATGGAGCCAAAATGGTTCATGCCGTGGCTAATGCGCAAGTACCCAAATTTACAGTTATTGTAGGTGGTTCTTTTGGTGCAGGAAATTATGCTATGGCTGGCCGTGCCTATGAGCCCCGTTTGTTGTTGATGTGGCCAAATGCCAGAATTTCAGTTATGGGTGGTGAACAAGCTGCAGGTGTTTTGGTTCAAGTGAAAGAACAACAGTTAAAATCAAGAGGTCAGGTGTTTGATGAGGATGAAAAGAAGACGCTTCGTGATAATATCCTTCAGAAATTTGAAGAAGAAGGCTCTCCTTATTATAGCACATCACGTATGTGGGATGATGGGATAATCGATCCATTGGAAACCAGACAAGTTCTTGCTTTAGGTATTGCAGCTTCTCAAAATAAAGAATATGGAGAACCTAAATTTGGTGTTTTCCGAATGTAATCCTAAGTGTTTTTTTGAAAATTGAATGAAACAGAGATCATGTATAAAACAATAGAATTTAAAATAGAGAATCAGATTGGTTACGTTTATTTGAATCGACCTGAGATACACAATGCCTTTAATGAAGTCATGATATCTGAATTGATTCGTTGCTTTGCTGAGGTTGAAAAAATGGATTATACTGAAATTTGTTTACTAATTATAGAAGGTAGAGGTCCTTCATTTTGTGCTGGAGCAGATTTAAAATGGATGAAGTCTGTCGTTAATTATTCGCATGAAGAGAATTATCAGGAGAGTTTTAAGTTGTCACAATGTTTCAACGCCATCTATTCATGTAGGTTTCCAACAATAGCCATGGTTCATGGGGCAGCTATAGGTGGTGCTAATGGTTTATTGGCAGCTTGCGATTTTGTACTTGCTGATAAAAAAGCTGTTTTCTCACTTAGTGAGGTTAAAATTGGTATTGTACCAGCTTGTATTTCGCCCTATGTGATGAAAAGAGTTGGAGAGTATAAATCAAAAGAACTGATGCTTACTGGAATCCGTTTTTCGGGAAAAGAAGCTGCAAAATATGGCCTTGTAAATTGGTCACTAGGAGAGAAGAAAAGAAAAGCTAAACTAGAAGAATTGATTCATAATCTTGGCACAAGTGGACCTATTGCAGTTTCGCAGTGCAAACAGTTAATCTATGATATGAGTAATCGACTGAGTCATGAAGAAGCTATGACTTATACGGCCAAAATGATAGCTGATCTGAGAAAATCAGATGAAGGACAAGAGGGAATGAATTCCTTCCTGGAAAAGAGAAAACCGAATTGGGTGAAATAATAGATACAGATGTATTATAAACGACTACTAATAGCAAACAGAGGTGAAATTGCCGTTCGAATCATTCGAACCGCTCAAAAATTGGGTATTTCGACCTTGGTTATTTATTCTGATAAAGATAAGGATGCTGATCATGTTCGCTTAGCTGATGAGGCATACCCTCTTAAGGGAGATGACTTATTATCAACTTATTTGAATAAACAAGAGATAATTAAGATTGCTGTTGGGAATAAGGCAGATGCGATTCACCCAGGCTATGGATTTCTTGCCGAGAATCCTGAATTTGCGAAAGCATGTTCTGAGGCTAATATTGATTTTGTGGGACCCGATGCAAAGTCCATTGAATTGATGGGAAATAAGGTTAATGCTCGTGAATTTGCTGTTTTGCAGGGTTTACCTGTCCTTGAGGGAATTGTAGGCGATAAGGCTACTTTACTAAAGAATTCTGCTCAATTGCAATTTCCAATTTTGGTAAAAGCAGCTGCAGGTGGTGGTGGTAAGGGAATGCGCATTGTTAGATCAAAATCAGATTTGGAATCAGCTATTATGGCTACATCTCGTGAGGCTGAAAAATACTTTGGTGATGGCGAAGTGTTATTAGAACGTTATATCGAAAATCCACGACATATCGAAGTTCAGATTCTCGCAGATAAACATGGGAATGCCATTCATTTATTTGAGAGAGAATGTTCGATTCAGCGTCGTTTCCAGAAAATTATTGAAGAAGCACCATCAGCAAGTGTAAGCACTGAGCTTAGACAAAGAATGGGGAATGCTGCCGTTCGTTTAACACAAGCTTTAGGCTATTCTAATGCAGGTACAATTGAGTTCTTGATGGATGAGAACAATGAGTTCTACTTCCTGGAGATGAATACGAGAATTCAAGTTGAACATCCAGTTACTGAAATGGTTACTGGTATTGATTTGGTAGAAGAGCAATTAGCAATTGCATCAGGGGAACAACTCAGATATAAGCAGGAAGGTATTGTTTTGAATGGTCATGCTATTGAAGCAAGAATTTATGCTGAAGATCCTGAGCAGGATTTTATTCCTTCACCTGGGGATATTGAATTATACAAAGAACCTTCTATAAGTAATACCAAATTAAGAGTTGATTCAGCTCTATCAAGATCGAGTACAATATATCCAGATTTTGATCCAATGATATCGAAATTAATTGTTTGGGATGAAACAAGAGACCTAGCCATTTATGGTTTGCAACAAGCCTTGTCAGATTATCACATTCATGGTATAAAAAACAACATCCATTTTCTTAAGAATCTGATTGGGACAGATAAATATATTCAAAATCAGATTTCAACCCATTTCTGCAAGGATAACGAGAAAGAACTTTTAGTTCGGATGAATCAAGATCAGAATTCCATTGATCATGTTTTGTTCTATGCTGCCTTCTCACATTTTGATCTGCATATAGACCAATCTAAAAATATTTGGGAAGAAATAGGCTATTGGCGTAATGCCAGAAAAGTATTTAAGTTGACCCACGATGATAAAACGATTGAAGTTTCTGCAATTGATGAAATGACTTATGAGATAGATAAAAGAACTTATCGTTTTGAAAAGCTGGAGTTGAATGATAATTGTATTGATCTGATTTATAAGGGGAAGATCTATTCATTCTATATTTCAAAGGATGAGCGTAATGAAGCACATATTTCTTGTAAAGGAATTCTGTTGACTTTGAGACGTTGGTCCGATTCCGTTAATGAACTTTTCAATGAGAGCTTTGAAAGTGAGAGCAATTCTGGAGATCGGATTCTTGCTCCTCTTCCAGGTAAAGTTGTTAAGATTAATGTGAAGCCTGGAGAGAAAATTCAAAAGTCAGATGTCTTACTTATTCTGGAATCCATGAAAATGGAAAATAGCATATTAGCACCTTTCGATGCCGTAGTTTCTGAAATTGCAATAAAAGAAGGTGATCAGGTTAAAAGTCAAATGGAACTTATAAAATTGATTGAGGGGTAGGATAAATTATGAACTTATACGATTAGAATCGAGTATTCTCAATTGTTAATTAAAAGATAGACAGATGAAAGACAAAATTCGAATAGCAAATGCCGGTGGCTTTTGGGGAGATGATCTTGGGGTTTTAAGACGTCAGTTAGAAGGTGGAGAAGTGGACTATATTTCTTCAGACTTTTTGGCTGAGGTTACCATGAGTATCCTTCGAAAACAACAGTTGAAGAATGAAGCCATGGGCTATGTGGGCGATTTTGTCGATCAGATTGTTGATGTGGCTGAATTGATGAAAGCAAAAAAGGTGAGAATGCTAACCAATGCCGGTGGTATAAATCCTTTAGCTTGTGCACGCAAAATTTTAGCAGAGCTGAAAGTTAAAGGCGTTGACTTGAAAATTGCTGTTGTCATTGGTGATAATATCATTGATCGAATTGATGAGTTCTATCCTGATGAGGCCATGTTTACAGATATGGAAACAGGTGATGATTTTGCTCATATCAAAGATAATATTCAATCTGCAAATGTTTATTTAGGTGTTCCTCCTTTACTGAAGGCTCTTGAAAGTGGTGCTGATTTAATTCTTGCAGGCAGAGTGACCGATACATCGATAACCATGGCACCTTTCATCTATGAACTCGGTTGGGATTTAGGTGATTGGGATAAACTAGCTGCAGGATTGGTTGCAGGACATATAATTGAGTGTGGTGCACAAGCCAGTGGAGGTAATTTTACCGATTGGCAAAAAGTCCAGAAGTGGGATAATATGGGTTATCCAATTGTTGAGATGAATCGTGATGGCCGTTTTGAGGTTTATAAACATCCTAATACGGGTGGGCTGATAAGTCGTGATACCATTCGTGAACAGTTGGTTTATGAAATGGGAGATCCTAAGCATTATATTAGTCCTGATGTGGTTGCAGATTTTAGCCAGTTAGAACTAAAAGAATTGGCTCCGAATAGAGTCTTAGTGAAAAATGCTAAAGGTCATCCTTCTACTCATTTTCTAAAAGTATCTATGGCATACGAGGATGGATATAAGGCTGTCAGTTCTATCGTGATATCAGGAGGGTGTGTTTTAAATAAAGCTCGTGAGTTTGAAAAGATATTCTGGCAAAGGCTGAACATTGATTATAAGAAAACAAATACAGAATATATTGGGTACAATGCATGTCATCAGGATTTGGTTGAGGAAATAGATCCCAATGAGATTCTTCTACGTTTTTCTGTTTACGATGATGATTTAGATAAAATTAAAGCCTTTTCGACAAGCATTGCCCCTTTAATATTAAGTGGACCTCCAGGCGTGGCTGTTATAGGTGGTAGGGCTCGTGGTCAGCAGGTTATGACCTATTGGCCAACTCTTATTCCGAAAAATTTGATTCAAACTACAGTACATGTCTTAGATTCAAAGGGAGACATACAAGAAACTCATGAAATTGATTCCGTTCTCGGAAATGAAGCAGACTTTAAGGTAGAAAAATCAAAATCTCATTTGACTACCAATGATAAGTATTCTCAAATGGAGATGGAGAATGTGCCTCTTAGAACAGTTTGTATGGCCCGTTCTGGTGATAAGGGTGATACCTTTAATATTGGTGTTTTAGCCCGATCAGAATCTATTTATAATTATCTGAAATCAAGTTTAAGCTCTGAGGTCGTGAAAACGATGTTTAAAAGTATCTGTAAGGGGAAAGTGAAGCGCTATGAACTGGATAACTTATTGGCTTTTAATTTCCTTTTAGAAGAATCTTTAGATGGAGGTGGTACAAAATCCTTGATGATTGATGCACAAGGGAAGACAATGGCTTCGGCACTCTTAAATCAATCCTTCCCTATTCCAAAGGTTTACTTAAAAGATATCAAGTGAAAATAGTTTGAATTATTAATTGAATTGATTGAAGTTGAGTCTTGAAATAATTCTTAACTTATAATCAACAAGAAACGTCCATGATTAAATCATTATTAATTCACACAGGAAAATGATTATTTAATCTATGGAAAGTTCCATCTGACCTTAAGATGAATATTATTAACAGATGAAAATACACAGCATATGGATCCTTTTTTAAACGAAGAACATCATATAATACGAAAGGCGGTTCGCGATTTTGCTGAAAGAGAGATTAAACCTCTTGCTGCTGAATTAGATGAGAAAGAAGAGTTTTCTCCTGAACTGACAAAGAAAATGGGAGAGATGGGACTTTTCGGAATGTTCTTACCCGAAAAGTATGGTGGACATGGAAGCGATTATCTTTCATACATTATTGCAGTCGAAGAAGTGGCTCGAGTTGATGGATCACATGCAGCAACTTTAGCTGCACACAATTCATTGGGAATTGATCCAATCTATAATTTTGGAACTGAAGAGCAAAAACTAAAGTATTTACCTGGGCTCTGTTCTGGGAATGAGCTTTGGGCATTTGGATTAACTGAAGCTGAAGCTGGATCTGATTCAAGAGGGACCAAGACTTTTGTGAAGGACCATGGAACAATGTGGGAGATTCAAGGATCTAAAATCTTTATCACAAATGGATCAAATACGCTAACCTCAGGCGTTACAGTTCAAACCATATCAGCAATAAATGGTGAGGAAAAAGAATTCACTTGTATATTAGTTGAAAAAGGCACTGAAGGTTGGAAGAGTCAGGCAATGCATGGCAAACTTATGTGGCGAGCCTCAGACACATCACAAATGTTTTTTGATAATTGCAGAGTACCCAAAGATAATATTCTTGGAGAACGTGGAATGGGATCAAAAATCATGTTGAAGACACTTGATTCGGGACGACTTTCGATTGCTGCAATGGGACTTGGTTTAGCACAAGGTGCTTTTGAAATGGCTCTGGAATATGCAAAGGAACGTAAGCAATTTGGTAAGCCAATTTCAAAATTTCAAATCAACAGTTTTAAATTGGCTGATATGGCAATGAAGATTGAGTTAGCCAGAACCCTTTTGTACAAAGCTTGTTGGTTGAAGGATAATGGCCAGCCATTTGAAAAGGAAGCTGCGATGTCGAAATTATATTGCTCTGAAATTGCAAAAGAAGTCGCTGATGAGGGGGTACAGATTCATGGGGGATATGGTTTGATGAAAGAATATCCTATTGAACGTTTTTACCGAGATCAGCGTTTATTGCAGATTGGAGAAGGAACATCAGAAATTCAACGCATGGTTATAGCACGATATATTGGATGTTAAACAATCAAAGCGTTAGAAATAGGAGATAAAATCAAATTAGGAACAATAAACACGAATAATATGAGAGATCTAGTATTAGCACTTAATCCACGAATGTACTTCACGAGAGTGGCCGTTTACCAAGGAAATTCAACACTTTTTTTCAAAAAAATCAACCATCATGATCTAGAAGAAGGAGCATATCCTCTTTTTAACGATCAAGCTGATTATAGAACATCAGTGATTTTAAAAGAATTGGAAGACAATGATATTGAGATAAAGCATATTAAAGTTGTAATTGGTCGCGGAGGTTTGATTAAGCCTGTGAAGTCTGGTGTTTATAAGGTTAATGAAAAAATGATTCAAGACCTTCGTTGTTCTGAATATGGTGAAGATGTCGTGAATCTTGGTGGATTATTAGCAAATGGAATCGCCAAAGCTATTGATGGAGCGCAAGCTTATATTGCAGATCCTGTTGTGGTAGATGAACTTCAAGAGGTTGCACGTTTCACAGGTAGACCAGAGTTTAAGCGCCGTTCTATTTTTCATGCCCTTAATCATAAAATTGCAGCTCGAAAGTATGCTAAAATTAAGTATTCTGAATATGAGAATATGAATTTAATCGTAGCTCATTTGGGTGGTGGTATAAGTATTGGTGCTCATAAAAAAGGCCGAGTAATAGACGCGAATCAAGCTTATGACGGTGATGGACCATTCTCTCCAATTAGAAGTGGATCTTTACCAATGGGTGATGTAATTAAGATGTGTTATTCTGGAGATTACACAAAGGATGAAATGCTGAAAAAACAGTCAGGTCAAGGTGGTTTATACGCCTATTTTAATACACATTCTGCTTTTGATGTTTGTCAAATGCGTGATGCTGGTGATGAAAAAGCCAAAGAGGTTTTATCGGCTATGGCTTATCAAATCTCAAAATATATTTCTTCATTATACGTTTGTTTCGATGGAGAGGCAGTAGATGGTATTGTAATTACTGGAGGCTTAGCCAAGGATGATAAATTTGTTAGAGAAATTCGTAATAGAGTAGAGGTAATTGCACCTGTATATGTTATTCCTGGAGCTGAGGTTTTAGGAGCATTATCTTATTATGGACAAATGATTCTTCGTGGAGAAACCGAAGTGAAAGATTATTAATAGAAACTTATAACGTGTTATAAAAAAGACGGGCAACATTACTGTTGCCCGTCTTCTTATTCTTTTAGATGATTTATATAATCTCAATATCTTCTTTTTTAAGCCAACCTTGATTCCCATCGCTAATTTTAATATTACGCCAGTCTCCAAGTTCTTCTATAACCTTCACTTTAGTTCCTTCGTGTAGTAAGAAAAGTTGAGTCCCACTTTCGTCAGGAGATCCCTTAACAGTTACGCTAGGCTTGAAAATGATGGCATACTCTCTAAGCGTTAGCTGCTCATTCATTTTTGATGCAAAATTGTAGAATACCAGACTTGAAAGTAAACACAAGATTGATAAGAAAAAGCCAAGCTTCTTAATTCGACCCAATTTGCTATATAAATACAAGCTTAACAAAGCTAAAAATAAGAAAAAACTTATTATAGATAGATAAGACCATGCACTAGCAGATAATCTATTCCACATGCCTGATACCCACGATGACATAAAAAACTCGGGTAAAACTTCAAGCTTGTCAGTAACGTTCTTTTGTGCCAATTCTAAGTTATATTTTACATCCTCGTCTTCAGGAGACAATAGGAGTGCTCTTTCATAATTTAGAATAGCTGGAGCTATTTGTCCTGTCTTGTAATAGGCATTAGCTAGGTTGAAATAAATTTCAGGAGCTTCAATACGTGTTTCTAGAACAAACTCGTATGACTTGATAGCCATTTCGTATTCGCCTTTTTGATAAAAATCATTTGCTTCTTGAATTGGGTTAGTGCTGATTTGAGCAAAAACCTGAATTGATAAAGCTAAGGCTATAAGTGTGTAGATAAACTTTTGCATAATTACTTGATATTTTTTTCAAGTTTGGTAATCGTTTCCATAGTTTTCTGATAAAGGCTGTCCATTTCTGAAGAGCCACTTGATGGCGCATAACGTGCAAATTCACAAGTATCTAGAATTGTCATGAAATCAGTGATTATTTCCTTATTAATATCTTTATTAACCAGGATATCATTAATGTTGTCTTTACTTAAATCAGACAATGGGATATTGAATTTGTCAGAAATATAATCCCAGAGTGCTTTCAGAATCTCATCGTAGAATTCTTCCTTCTTATTTGCTTTAAGGCTTATAGAAGCATTCTTTAAGCGTTTCATCGCAATACGATTAGCACGCTTATTCTTCATTTTAGCAACATCTGCACTCTCTTTGATTCTCTTGCGATTAAACACGAAAGCCAATAAGAATACAATAAAAGGTAAGATATATGCCAAGTAGAAATTTAAAGTACCAAAGAAGATTTCTCCCTTATAGATAGGTTCAAAAATATTTGTCTTAATAAAACGAATATCCTTCCCAATAAACTTCACATCTTCTTTAGTGAATGAGCTTATCGTTGTATTTGATACGCCACCTTCACCTTTTGCAACATTAATTTTAAACTCAGGACTCAACTTCGTTCTATATCGCTTAGCCTTTGGATCGAAATAAGTAAACTCGTTAGCAGGAATTGTAAAATCACCAGCATGACGAGGAATAATTAAATATTCAAATGTCGTTGATCCAGTCATTCCTTTTGCTGAGCTTTTCAGATTCTGATTTGTTTTGGGATCATATACCTCAAAGTCCGCAGGGAAATTGAATTCCAAAGGATTAATAAGCTTCATATTTCCATTACCAGAAATCTTCACCTTCATTGTAATGGCATCATCAACCTTAACCGATTTTTTGTTGATCGTTGTGTTCATTTTAAACTGTCCAACTGCACCATCAAAACTTTTAGGTGAATTACTAGGAACAGGCTTTACCTTAATTTTAACAGGCTTTGATTTACGAGGAACACGAACGTTCTTGTAGTTATTAAAGAAATCATCGAAGAAACCTCTTGATCGTGCTTGTGCCGTTTGTTGTACAATACAATTTAACTCCAAAGGATTAATAATAATTTCGCCTTCGTGCTGTGGGAAAAGTAGAACTTCTTTAAGTATATAGGTATAGAATATCTCCCCATTTACATTTTCAGCTTGAAAAGCGTTTGGTGTTTTTCTATCAATATTTTGCGTTAAGAAACCTTGGTAAGATGGTTCTTTAACTTGCTCAATATTGACAACATTCGAAGCTTTTGAATAAATTTTTAAGCTTGCTTTTACAGGTTCTCCCATAAAAACAGATTTCCTATCTACATTAACCTTAATGTATAGGTTTTCCTGGGTAATCCTCTGTGATTGGGCAGATGCACTATCGTGCGTACCTTTTTGCTTGTTTTTAGTGCTTTGACGAACAACTTCTATTGTGAGGTTATTAGATTTAACCACCTTGCCATCAACAGTTATTTCTGCTGGGGCGAATGTGTATTTACCTTCAGTTTCGCTAAGTAGTACATATGTGTATGTATAAGACGAACTAGAGGTTCTCTTTCCATTGATGTACTGCGTACTCATATTAGTGGATGTCGAAGGTCCCATTAAAATATGAAAACCTTTCAATGAAGGAAGTTTCAAATTTGATCCTTTTTCATTTATGCTATAGGAGATACGAAATTGTTCCCCCAGGGCAACAACTTTAGGAGCTGTAACGGTAAACTTAGTCTTATCGGCAAAGGCCGAAGTACTAATAAATAAACATGTTAGTATTAAGAAAAATAATTTCTTCATCAATCTTTTATAATTTTTCTAAAGGTTCAAATTTTAAGCAAAATCAAAATTACAGATAATTTTGCAGAATAGGGGTAAAGCTGTTAAATAGTAGCAGGTTTTAAATACGCCAACTAGAATCATTCTAGCTTACCAATCCTTTTTAATTTTTTGTTTCTTCTTTTTTTGTGCTTTAGCCTTAGCTTTTTGAACTTTTTGTTGCACTTTTTTCTCGTCGTTCTCTAGTGCTTTTAACAAGCGTTGAGCATCTTCTTTGGAGATTTTACCTTCCTTCGGTTTTTGTTTCTTATCCTTATCACTCTCGTTTGGCTTTTGTTTTTCTTTCTCCTTCTTCTTTTGATCGTCCTTATTTTCTTGATCCTTCTTATCCTGATCTTTATTTTTGTCTTTATTATCCTTATTGTCTTGGTTCTTCTGATCCTTGTTTTGCTTTTTCTTTTGCTCTTCCTTTTCTTTCATTTTACGAGCATACTCCAAATTGTATTTGGTTTCTTTAGAATCAGGAAAATGTCGGAGAGACTGTTTATACGCCTCAATACTTTCGTCAATCTTTTTATTAACGAGTAGGGTGTTCCCAATATTGTGATGTAAGATACCCAATCGTTGAGGATCGGTTTCTTTTGAAGCCAAAGTTTGAAATTGTTCTAATGCTTCATCGTATTTCTTTTGTTTGTAAAGGGCATCACCCAAGTTGAAGGCAGCCTCAAACGATGCTACATCCTTGTTAAGAGCTTTGCGATATTCTACTTCAGAATTCTCAAAGTTCTTATTCTCGAAAAGACCATTCCCTTTTCTGATGAATTTCCTCTCTTTCTGAGCATTTGCTTCAAAACAAGCAAGGCTGAGCAGAGCTATAATGAATAGACTAATTCTTATCTTCATGCTAATCTTTTTTTAATCAATCCTAATCTTAATTCTTTACTTGCTGAATAAATGAATATCCTTTAAATGACGGTTCTTTCTGTCAAGAATTAAATATTCAATCAGGATAAGTAATAGGACAAAGGCAATGAAGTATTGAAATTTTTCATCGTAATCCGAATAGATTCTTTGTTCCAATTCGGTTTTGTCCATCTTATTAATTTCTTTGAATAATGCCTTTAAGCCAGTTGTTGTATTATTGGCCTTAATCATATTTCCTCCACCAGCTTCTGCAATTTCAGCTAGCATTTTTTCATCCAGTTTTGAGATAACAACATTACCTTCTTCATCTTGTCTGAACTGTCCCGCTTTGCCTTTTATTGGAATTGGAGCACCCTTTGGTAGTCCCATCGCGATAGTATGAACTAGAATGCCTTGCTCAAATACAGTTTGTGCAGCTTCCTTTGCATCATCTTCGTGGTTTTCACCATCGGTAATTACAATTATGGCTTTGCTAGCCTCGCTATCAGGAGTAAAACTCTTACTTGCAAGATTAATTGCAGCACCAATTGCAGTTCCCTGAACAGGTACAATATCTGTACTGATAGTCGATAAAAATAGTTTTGCAGAAGAATAATCTGTCGTAATTGGTAATTGCGTATAAGCTTCACCAGCAAACACAATTAAACCAATCTTGTCGTTACTCAAATTATCAACCATTTTAGAGATGGCACGTTTTGCACGTTCCAAACGGTTTGGCTGAATATCTTGTGCCAACATCGAGTTCGACACATCAAGTGCAATGACGATCTCAACACCTTTGCGCTTAATTTTTCTCATTTTAGAACCAAACTGAGGACCAGCTATGGCAATAACAAGAAAACAAAAAGCCACGAGCATTAAAGAGAACTTATATATAGGTCGAGTGAATGATGCGAAAGGCATCAATTGCGAAATGATAGACATGTCGCCATATTCACGTAGAGCTTTTTTCTTCATTCTGTAGCTAACGTAGTAAAGTACTACAAGAGCAGGAATGATGAAGAATAAGTAGAGATAATCTGGATGTTCAAAACGAAACTGGTTCATTTTCAAGTCATATTTAGCGAGTCCCGATTTTTTCGGTTTGAGATAATTAAAATCTCTATACTCAATGGTTATTTTTTAATCTTAAATTAAAGCTCCTTAATTCTTTAAGGAATGTTTCTAAGAATACTGTTACGGAAAGCAATTTCAAATAAAAGGAAAAGAGCAGCCCATAGCGCATAACTTCTGTAAGCTTCACTTTTGGTGCTAAACTGTTTTACTTCTATCTTTCTTTTTTCCATTTGATCAATCTCCTCATAAATAGCTTTCAGCTTATTATTATCGGTTGCTCTAAAGTATTTACCACCTGTAAGCTCAGCTATATCTGTTAAAGTAGCTTCATCAATCTCAACTGGCATGTTCTGCATTTGAACACCAAATGGTGTTTGGAAAGGGTAGGGCGCTGTGCCCTGCGTTCCAATACCAACAGTGTAAACACGAATGCCGAATGTCTTAGCTAGTTCTGCAGCAGTAATTGGCGCAATCTCACCCTGATTGTTAACCCCATCAGTAATAAGAATAACAACTCGAGATTTTGCTTCGCTATCTTTCAATCGATTTACCGCATTAGCCAATCCTAGACCAATAGCCGTACCATCTTCAATCATTCCAGATTTGATATCGCTGAATAGGTTGATTAAAACTGCATGATCAGTCGTTAGTGGACATTGCGTAAAACTCTCACCACTGAAAATAACCAAGCCAATTTTATCTTGCTGACGACCCGTAATAAATTGTGTTGCCACATCTTTGGCTGCTTCTAATCGGTTGGGTTCAAAATCTTGAGCTAGCATACTACTTGAGATATCCAATGACATCACAATATCGATTCCTTCCGAACTCACATTCTTCCAATCGTTACTCGACTGAGGACGTGCTAAAGCAATCACTAAAAAAGCAATGGCTGAAACTCTTAATAGAATAAGAGAATGTCGGAAATAATATTTGTAAGTTTTAGGTGCCTTCTTCAGACTCTTTAAAGTAGAGACCTGTATGCTGGCGTGAGCCTTCTTATCGCGCCAAATGTACCATGCAATAACAGGAACAATTAGCAGTAATAAGTAGAGGTATTCAGGATTTGCAAAATCTAGATTATTCATATTTTAAGTACCTAGTGTAAATGGTTTGCATCATTTCTTAGCAAACGAGATATTAAGTGAAAAGTCAGAAGATAACTAAGGTCACTAATTAGACTAATTTGTTCTCTTCTTCTTTTGTTAATTCAGCTGGTTCAGATTCCTCTTCAGGTTCTTCTACAACTACTTCTTTAATAAGCGTTTTTTCGACAATACGGTAAGCATATTTCAAGCTCAACTGATTCTCATCAGGAAGAGGTTGGAATTTAGCGAACTTAGCCAAGTCAGCTCTTTCCAGAATAACTTTCAAATCAGCAATAAGCTCCTTATGCATTATATCCTCTGAAACGGCGTCCATTGTTTCATCCGTTGTAGACTCAATTGTTGCCAAATCAAAACGTTCGTCAAGGTAGTTTCTAACAGCATCGGTCAAGTCAGAATGATATTGTTTTATTTTACCCGTTTGCCAAAGCTTTTGCTCATCAATTTCCTCAAGCTTTCTAAGTGCAATAACATGCGCAGGTTCGGCAGGAACTTCAGCTTTAAAGAAAGGCTGATTACGCTTGTATCTGCGATAGAAGTAATAAGCAGCAAAAAGTATAACAACAAGCAATAAGCCACCACCAGCCCAAGGAGCTATTTCAGCAAATGATACTGGCGTATGAATTGGCATGGAAATATCGAAATTAGCCTTAGTAGTATCAATTTCGAAGCTGCGAACCCCTAATTGTAGCGTATCAGTACGAATAATGTTATTGATGTTCGCACCATTCAGCTTAAATACAAAAGGAGGTATTTTGTGAACTCCACCATCAAAAGACGTAATTAAGTATCGCTTATTTACCTTAAAGCTACCATCCTTATTCTTTGTTGTATCCAAAGGCCACTGACGAATAACCTCAATATTTTCAGTAATACTATCTGTGAAAACAGGAAAGATTACGGTAATATCTTTAGGCTGATCGATAGATAATTTCAAATTAATCTGATCGCCTATGGCTATAACATTAGTATCCAACGCCACATTAAAAGTTAAGCCATCTTCGTTGTTTTGAGCCATTGCTGGATTTAAGAGCAAGGCAAAACTCAGAAGCAGTAAACTTTTCTGGAATTGTTTTTTTATTGTTTGTAATCCTATCATCATATATCTTTAAAATCTCGAATCTTAAATCAGTAATTAATTTAAGCTCTTCGTTTAAATAGGGCAATTAATGATCGCACATAGTCCTGATCAGTTCTGATATTTGCAACATCAACACCTGATCGTTTGAATGTTTCTTCAACTTTCGATTGATTCTCTCTCCACCATTTAGCATGAGCGTTTCTTACCTTCGAACTTGAGGTGTCGACCCATTGGTACTCACGAGTTTCAGCATCGAGCATTCTAACCAACCCGATTGAAGGTAATTCTTCCTCTCGCTTATCGTAAATCTTAAGAGCAACCACATCGTGTTTGTTGTTGGCAATACTCAAAGACTTTTCAAAGTCGTTATCATCGATAAAATCGGATATCACGAAAGTGGTACAACGCTTCTTAATTGCCTTAGTCAGGTAACGAAGGGCGTTACTGATATCAGTCTTGCGATGTTCAGGTTTAAAATCGATTAGCTCGCGGATGATTCTTAGGATATGAGATTTTCCTTTTTTAGGAGGAATAAATTTCTCAATGGTATCTGAAAAGAAAAGAACACCAATTTTATCGTTGTTTTGAATGGCCGAAAAAGCTAAAACAGCTGCAATCTCAGTAATCTGATTTTTCTTAAGCTTCGACATGGATCCAAACTCACGAGAACCACTCACGTCAATCATCAACATTACGGTCATTTCACGCTCTTCTTCGAAAAGCTTAACGAAAGGTGTATTGTAACGTGCCGTTACATTCCAGTCGATATTACGAATATCATCACCATATTGGTATTCGCGAACCTCGCTAAAGGTCATACCTCGTCCCTTAAATGCTGAATGATATTCTCCAGCAAATATATTTCGAGATAAACCTTTGGTCTTAATCTCGATTTTCCGAACTTTTTTTAATAATTCACTAGTCTCCATAGTTAATTACGAATTGTTAATTACGAATTAATAATTAAGTCCTTGAGTTTAAGAATTACGAAAAGAAATTCAATCGTAATTCTTAATTCCTCATTCGTAATTGTTATGGTACTTCAACAGTATTCAAAATCTCAGAAATGATATGCTCACTTGTGATATTGTTTGCCTCAGCTTCGTAAGTTAAACCAATACGGTGACGCAATACATCGTGACAAACAGCACGAATATCTTCAGGAATAACGTAACCACGACGCTTGATAAAGGCAAATGCTTTAGCTGCCGATGCCAATGAAATACTTGCACGAGGAGAACCTCCAAAAGCAATCATCTCTTTGAATTTCTCTAGGCCATAATCAGCTGGGAAACGAGTCGCGAAAACAATATCAACAATATATTTTTCAATCTTCTCATCCATATAAACATCCTTAACAACCGAACGTGCCTTAAGAATATCTTCAGGTTTAAGAATTTGACTTGCTACTGGGAATGCCTTTAAAAGATTCTGACGCATAATTAATTGCTCTTCATCTTTTTTAGGGTAATTGATAACCACCTTAAGCATAAAACGGTCAACCTGTGCCTCTGGAAGAGGGTAAGTTCCTTCTTGCTCAATCGGGTTTTGAGTAGCCATTACTAAGAAAGGCTCTTCTAACTTATAAGTATGATCGCCAATAGTAACCTGACGCTCTTGCATAGACTCTAAAAGAGCAGCCTGTACTTTTGCAGGAGCACGGTTAATCTCATCGGCAAGAATAAAGTTAGCGAAGATGGGTCCTTTTTTAACAACGAACTCTTCTTTCTTTTGTGAATAGATCATTGTACCGATAAGGTCGGCAGGTAAAAGGTCTGGCGTAAACTGTATGCGACTAAAGTCAGCATCTATAGTTGTTGCAAGGGTGTTGATAGCAAGGGTTTTTGCCAATCCAGGAACCCCTTCGAGAAGGATGTGTCCATTGGAAAGCAAGCCAATTAATAGGCTTTCGACCAAGTGCTTTTGTCCAACAATAACCTTATTCATTTCCATAGAAACCATATCCACGAAGGAACTTTCCTGTTGGATACGCTCGTTTAGCTCTTTGATATCAACTGTCTGCATCATAAAAAAGTATATTTTGCTTTTGTTATTAAACGTTTACTTACTTAAGTGTGGTAGATCCTTTGTTTTGAAGACTGCTTAGCGCAGAAGAAAACTTGATTAAACTGTTTTGTTTCAAAATTCAAATGGCTTCCACTCAAAAAAAACAATATTTGAGACCGCTTTTTAGGGCAACTAATAATGTCAATTGTTTTTTGTGCCCTACAAAGATAATTTTTTGGAGAACTTATAAAAGTTGTTTGTCGTTAATTTTTGTTAAGCGTTAATAGCTTCAATTTAGCTATTATATTAGGTGTAGGGGTAGAATGATAAACAAATAGCAAATTAGTTGTGTAAAAATAGGCGTATTAAATTCTGTTCAGCGTCGTTTCACGATGAGTTTTTATTTGGCTTTATTCAGTTCGATATACCACTTGTAGTTCATGACGATTTGCTCAGCAATATCATATCGGCTGCTGATTTTTGTGATTTCGAGCTTTGGACCACAATAGGCCATGAAATCTTCTAAAGCCTGACCTTTTAATCCTGTATGGGCAGAAACAATATGACTCGCGTAATACCTCGTGTATTGCTTAGCTTTCCATTCGCTGCGCATCATTTTTGAGACTTTACGCTTGCTTTTTTCTTTACGATTCAACTTTGTGAATAAGAATAAGCCAGGAGCTCTTATTGCATCCCAAATATTTGGATCTTCTATAGTAGCTCGATATTGAGGCGGTATAATATTAGGTGGTCTTGTATTAAATGATGCCAGTTCTTTTGTTATTTGAGAATTGATCTCATAGTCGTTTTTGATTTTCAATTTCAGAAAGTCAGCCTTAAAATCATCCCATGTTCCGAAGGCAAATACATTGACTTCATTAATTAAGTAGGCAGTTTTTTCTAATGGTATTCGATAGAATAGGGGGAGAGTCGTATCGGAAATGAAAGGCACTGCCCACTCCTTAGTTTTAAACCCGAGGGCTGATATTATTAATGTGTCTAGTCTTTCGACTTGTAAATGGAAGATCCCTAAGCTATCGCAAATTTGCCCGCTACGTTTGCCTTTAACAAGGATATGAGCTAAAGGAATAGGCACTGAGGTTTTTGTTACAATTTGACCCGATACCCTTAGGATGGAGTCATTCTCTATACGTGTTGCTTTTGATGAATTATAATAGAAGAGCAGAATTAATAGAATCAGTAGAATACGAATCATATATCAGTAGGTGGTCAGGTTATTTAATAATCACCTCTAAATTATATACGTAAGTCACAGTAAACAATAAGAATGTTTTGTTTTAACAGTATTTAAGTTTCTTTATGAAAGTAACTTTATAATAAAAAAAAGCCCCATTCACATAGAATAGGGCTTTAAATATAATAGAGATGGTTTAGTTTTCTACAACTTCATCCAATTCCTCTTTGGCAGTTTCGCGACGTGTGTTACGAGCCTTTACATTGGTGTTTGCCCCCCATCAATAAGCTGATTAACTTTTGATGCAATCTCATTGTATTCTGCTTTACCACTTAACTGACTCATAATATTTAAGAATTGGCAAAGTACTGAGTGAGGGTGGTTAAACTGATTTTGGGTGATTGACTTTGGTTAGTCGGGAAAGTGAAGTTTTGTTCTATCTTGATAATTGGAGAGAACGGCTCGAATATGAAGTCGTAGGGCATTTTGGAACAACGACATATAAAATCGCTATATCTTTTATTAAATATACTCACTTTCAAATTTAGCCTTTTTAGGCCAATGACCTATATTTGTTGTTACCAGCTTTTTATTTCTCATAAATTTACTTCAAAATGAAAAACAGGAGAGAATTCTCATGTAATTAAAGTTGGCTGGATAAGCTGTTAAACAAGAGGATAATTCTAGGAGGTATTACTTTTATGACATGAGAACTTAAAAAAAAACATGAAATTAATTGTTGAATTAAAAAATATACATACCTTTGATGTTGTAAACAAATGTTGTTTACGCATATTATAAAAAATAAATATTAATTAATGGATGATTCTAATTCGATATACGCACTAGCTTATTTTAATTTATTAAAGACAGGAGGTTGGATAGAGGAAAAAGTAAAGGAAGCCTTAAAACCATTTGGCCTAACTCATGCTCAACTAAATACTCTTTATGTTTTATTTGAAAATGCTCCCGCACCTGTGTCGGCAAATGATTTAAAAAAGAAGATATTAGTTAGCAATCCTGATGTAACCCGCTTATTGGACAGATTAGTAAAAAAGAATTTTGTGTTAAGAGAAACTTGTCCTGAAAACCGTAGAAAGATAGATATTTCCCTGACGGTTATCGGTAGCATTATTTTTACTAAAGCACATCTTGCGACAAAACAAGCTTTAGGGAATTTCTTTGAGGATAATATTTCTGAAGCAGAAGCAACAGAAATGAGAAGAATTTTGCATAAAATAATAAAATAAAATTTTTTATACAAATAGTCGTTATGAACAACTATTGTTTGAGACATAGTACTGAATTAAATAGAAAATGCCACATCCTAAGAACTGACGGCTCAAATTAAAACCAATCTTTCGAGAGCATTGACTTACAAAAACAAACAAGTAAATAAATATTAAAACAATTAAATTTTAGAAAAATGAAAACATTAAATTTAGTATTAGCAGTGGTTATCTTACTATCAAGTAATGTAGTGTTTGCCCAGAAAGTAGAAGTAGACACTAAAAAATCAAGTGTAGAATGGCTTGGCAAAAAGATTGGTGGTCAGCATGAAGGTAACATCCAGATAAAGAGCGGTTCTTTTGAACTAAAAAATGATAAGATTGTTGCAGGTAATTTTGTGCTAGATATGACAAGCATTACCAATACAGATCTTGAGGATCAGGGATATAACCAGAAGCTAGTAGGTCACTTAAAATCAGACGATTTTTTTGGTGTAGAAAAATTTCCGACCGCTAATTTCACAATTACTAAAAATTCAAAATTTAGTGATGGAAAAGCCACAGTTACTGGAAATGTAACGATTAAAGGAAAAACAGAAATTATAACTTTTGATGTGGTAAAAACAGGGAATGAGTACACGGCTAAGATTGATATCGATAGGTCAAAATTCGGTGTAAAGTATGGTTCTAACTCATTTTTCGATAATCTTGGCGACAAGGCAATTGACGATGTTTTCACACTTGAGATTAAGCTTGCTGTAAATTAATACCACAAACTTAGTTAACATGCAAAATCCATGATTATGAACAGGAAAGAATTTATTGCTAAATCCTTAGCTGCAGGAGTAGTCGGACTGAGTGCTCCAGCAATGTTAAAAGCTTCTGATGTAAATGTAGAAAACTCCAATCATAAAAAATTAATGGATCGCTTAGGATTTAATCATTTACCAAATAATGAAGAGAAAACAATGAATACTGTATTGCACAAAGCCGACACAAGAGGTCATGCAAATCACGGATGGTTAGATTCGTATCATACCTTTAGTTTTGCTAATTATCAGAACCCTGAACGTATGCAGTTTGGTGTGTTAAGAGTACTTAATGATGATTACGTAGCTGAAGAAGAAGGATTTGGAACACACCCCCATGATAACATGGAGATTATCTCTATTCCCTTAGAAGGTGATCTGGAGCATAAAGACAGTATGGGAAATGTTGCCGTTATTAAAGAAGGTGATGTGCAAGTGATGAGTGCTGGAACAGGAATTTATCACAGTGAGTACAACAAGAATAGCGATAAAGCTGTGAAATTTCTCCAGATTTGGGTCTTTCCTAACAAAAAGCAAGTAGAGCCCAGATACGACCAAATATCGCTAAGAGATATCGAAAAAGAAAATCAATTCTATCAGATATTATCTCCCAACAAAGATGAACAAGGAGTCTGGATTCATCAGGATGCCTGGTTTCATCTAGGGAAATTTGATCAGGAAACTACGACATATTATCAGATTAAAAAAGAAGGGAATGGTGTATATGCTTTCATTTTAGAAGGAAATGCAAATATAGCAGGTCAAATCCTGAATAAAAGAGATGGCTTTGGTATTTGGGATATCGATAAAATAGAAATTAAAGCAGAAAGCAAAACTAGAATATTGTTAATGGAAGTACCAATGGGTGTTTAATTAATCATCAATAAAATGGCTTTTAAATAAAAGGCAAATGCTTAATTAACCCATTATGTTCGATATTTTACAAGTGGTAATTTATATTTCTTTGCATAAAAAGTGACTCTAGGTAAGTTAGTCTATATCAACAATCATATAGGAACTCAGAAAACTATGATGTAACTTGTGATGTGTAAGTGATTTTTGAAAATTAAATTTTTAAGAAAATGGATAAATCAAAAGTAGCCGGAAAAGAACCTAAAATGATTGAACTTAAAAAAGGTGAAACTTATGCGTGGTGTGCTTGTGGAAGGTCTTCAAACCAACCCTTTTGCGATGGGTCTCATCAAGTGACCAGTATCACACCAACCGTTTTTACAGTTGATGAGGATAAAGTAGCAGCATTGTGCATGTGTAAACAAACAAAGACACCACCCTACTGTAATGGTTCTCACTTGAGCTTGGAAGATTAATTATTAAATAAGAGTTTATAGTGGGCGTAATCCTTTATTTGAAAAGGGATTACGCCTTTAATATTCTAAAAAATAAAAGCTCATGTAGCAAGCTGAAATGATCGATTAAAAGCAAATTACTACAAAACTCAAGAGGGTGAAGAATATTTTGGGTGTGCCTGATGATTTTATAAAAGTATTCTTGGACTCGACCGCGCTAAAGTGTCAAACATAGCCCTGAAATCCATTGGTTTGTGGGTGTGTGACTGCGTAATTCAAATAATTGTCCTGCAGGAATTTCTACATAAAAACCGTAGCTAAGGGCAAAACGGAATATCGATAAAAGTGAGAAGCAACTCTTAAATTCCTTCAGTGCTTCTACTGACTTAATGAAAATAATAACCAAAGCCTGTCGTCAGTGTAATCTAATTCAGTTCAATTCAAAAGATTTGACAATCTGAAAAAAGAGAGGTCTGATTTAGCAGGCATTCTATATGCAGGACATTCAGAAATAAAATAAACGCTATGGCTAAACAAACGAATTGGTATAAAATACTGAATAGCCCGAATGATATTGAGGAGGGAAAAACAGTTAAAGTACAAGCAGGTAAAAACTTTTTAGCGGCCTCAAAATTTAACGGAAAAATTGGTGCAATAGATAATTCTTGTTCACATATGGGCGGTCCATTAAGTGAAGGCGTTATTGATAATGGATATATAAAATGCCCCTGGCATGGATATGAATTTCATACTTGCACTGGTAAATCTCCCAAAGACGCTAATGGTGAAGTACAATCGTATGTTATAGACATCAGAGATGATGGCGTATATGTAGCAGTTGAAGAAGAAAGTAGCCATGAACCTACCATTTCAGATGTGATGGTTGAAACAATGGTCAATTGGGGTGTAGACACCGTATTTGGAATGGTTGGTCATTCCAATCTTGGGTTAGCTGACGCCATGAGGATTCAAGAGGAAAAGGGAAACCTTAAATTTATTGGCGTGCGACACGAAGGAGCAGCTTCATTTGCGGCTTCGGCCTATGGCAAGCTTACCGGACGGCCAGCTGCTTGTTTAACTATCGCTGGACCGGGAGCTACTAATTTATATACTGGGATGTGGGATGCCAAAGTAGATCGTGCCCCTTTGCTTGCATTAACCGGACAGGTAGCTACGCAAGTTGTCGGTACAGGTAATTTTCAGGAAGTAGATTTAGTTTCAGCCTTTAATTCGGTGGCCGATTTTAATCACAGAGTACAGGCCGATAGTCCTCACGGAGAATTAATGAGCTTGGCAATAAAAACAGCCATATTAAACAGGGATGTTTCTCACCTTACTTTTCCTGATGAAGTTCAGGTACTTCCAGCAGATAAATCAGTTGCTCTGAATAGCGTTGGTAGAATGCCAAATCTGGCAGTATCTCCACCAAAAGAAGAAGTAGATAAAGCCATTTTATTAATAAAAAAAGCTAAAAGACCTGCAATTATCGTTGGCCATGGAGCCCGAAATTCTCATGAGGATATTTTGAAATTAGCAGAACGAATTGGAGCATCTGTCTTAACCACTTTCAAAGCAAAAGGAATCATTTCAGACTATCATCCTTTGGCTTGTGGAGTTTTAGGCAAAAGTGGAACACCAGTGTCAGCTCACTTTATGAGCAGTGCCGATCTGCTTCTTGTATTTGGCGCCTCCTTTTCAAGGCATACAGGTATTTCCGAAAACATTCCCACTATTCAGGTAGATTATGACCCATTGGTGCTAGCGAAATTCCATGCCATATCGGTAAGAATTCTAGGGGAAATTGGTGTGACAGCCTCAATTATTGTAAGTGCGCTGAAAGATAAGCCTACAACCATCACTCCAGAAAAAGAAATTAGTGAAAAATGGTCGCAATGGAGAACAGAAAAGGAAAAGCGAGCGAATGAAATTTCGGATAAAATTACGCCGGCAAAAGTGTTTCTGGAATTAAACAAACATGCCCCCAACAAAGGAATAATGTGCGTTGATGTTGGAAACAATGCATACAGCTTTGGCCGGTATTTTGAAAGTAAAGACCACAAATTTCTGTTATCAGGCTATTTAGGTTCTATTGGTTTTGCTTTACCAGCCTCAATTGGTGCATGGGCTGCAACAAATGGAGAATTACCAATAGTTGCAATTGCAGGTGATGGAGGCTTTGCTCAATACCTTGCCGAACTAACGACACTGGTTAAGTATAATATACCTGTTAAAATTATAATTCTAAATAATAATCAGTTAGCTAAGATAAGTAAAGAACAACGTGAAGGACAGTTTGATGTTTGGAAAACAGACTTATCAAATCCTAAATTCAATGAATTTGCCCAATCGTGTGGAATGATTGGTTTGAGGGCAGAAAATAATTCAGAAATCGAAGATAAAATGAAGCAACTATTTCAAACAGAAGGCCCAGCATTGCTTGAAATAGTTACTGATCCAGATAAGATGTAAATGAAATTATTCTGGAATAAAACTGGTTTAAAGACTTCAAAATTGATTTTCATAGTGGCAAATCCGCCGTAATTCGATTAATTGGTAAAAAATAATCTTTACTGTTAAGGTTGTTCATGTAAATACGTCTTAAAAACCTGTCAGCTTTGAAAAAGGTTAGACACAAATAAGCCCAATCTCTAATTATAGAAATTGGGCTCAATTTATGAGATACTGTCTTTTAAGACATGAAATCAAAACAAAAAAAGATCTCTGTTACTTTGCAGGAGGTGTACCTTCAGCGTTAGAAACAACGGCATCAATTTGTACCAAAGCATCCATAGCAATAGCTGAAACGCCAATTACTGTTCTTGCAGGAAGATCGCCTTTGAAGAATGTTGTGTAAACTTCGTTTACAGCATCAATATCTTCGATGTTTTTAAGAGCGATATTTATTTTAACTGTATCGTCCATATCGTGGTCAACACTTTCAATAATTGCCTTGATATTTTTTAGACATTGTTCAGCCTGCTCTTTTACACCACCAGCTACTATTACACCAGTTTTTGCGTCGATAGGTAATTGACCTGAAATATGATTGTAATGAGAAAAAGCTACAGTGTGTGAGTATGATGCTTTTGGTGCATTCTCAGTATTGTTTGCTTCTATCACAAGTAGACTTGTGTCTTCAGGAAGTTGTGGAGGCGTACCATCACCGTGTGACACTGCAGTATCAATTTGTACCAAAGCATCCATAGGTAAAGCTGAAGCGTTAACTACTGTACGTGCAGGAACATAGTTTGGGAAAAATTTTGCACAAACTTCGTTTACGGCTTCAACATCCGAGATGTTTTTAAGGAATATAGTCGTTTTAACGATATCGTTCATAACGTGATCGATACTCTCTAAAATTGCTTTAATGTTGTTTAAGCACTGCTCTGTCTGCTCTTTTACACCACCAGCTACTACTTCACCAGTTTTTGGGTCGATAGGTAATTGAGATGAAAGGTTGTTGTAATGAGAAAAAGCTACAGTTTGTTTAGATACAGAACTTTTTGGTGCATTTTTCGTGTTTCTAGAAACTTTTATAAGAGCGCAAGCAGCTTGTGGAGCTGTACCTTCACCGTTTGAAATAAGTGCTTCAATTTGTACCAAAGCATCATTCATAGGTAAAGCTGCAACCGCTACAACCGTCTGTGTAGGACGAGAACCTTCGAAGAATGTAGTATAAACTTCGTTTACAGCCTCTAAATCTGAGATATTCTTAAGAAATACAGTGATCTTAACTACATCGTCCATATTATGGTCGATACTTTCTACAATTGCTTTAATGTTGTTTAAGCACTGCTCTGCCTGCTCTTTTACACCACCAGCTACCATTTTACCAGACTTTGGATCGATAGGTAATTGAGCTGAAATGTTGTTGTAATGAGAAAAAGCTACAGTTTGTGTAGACATAGCACTTTTTGGTGCATTCTCTGTGTTCCTCGAGTTTTTTACGATTACGCCACTCATATTATTTTCTTTTTAATGTTTGTTGTCGGTATTTTTTGTAGTGCGGCAAACATAGTGAAAAATTCAATAATCTTGTCATAAAAACAACTAATTTCAAATTGTTTTTTTTGACACACAACTCGTATGTTATTTGCACGAATTAAATTCTGATTTTTATCCGATACAGAAACCGTTTTTGACACCTATATTTTCAATACTACATCTCACGATTACTGTATTCTTTTTCATTAACGCCTCTCTATCTAGATAGTTTAAAGGTGATTCGACACATTTCGCAAAATCTTTCCTTATCGCTTTTCTTAGGTTTAATTTATCTCAACTCAACAAATAATTATTCTCACTTCCTATTGAATTTACTGTTAATTAATAAACAGTTACTGCGCCATTTATGATTAACAGTAAAAGCATATCCTTATCTCCGAACATGGTGATAGCGAAGACTTATTTTATTCGCTCTTGAAAACTAATAAATCAACAGATTAAACAGTAATAAGTAAAGTAGGAGTACATTTTAATTGAGATAAATATGACTTTACCGAAGTTTACGAGACAGGCAACTCCTCCACGTAATCACAAAAAAAAGGCCTTATTCGTGATGAATAAGGCCTTTGCTATATAGTATGTAGTCTAGTTTTCTACCGGAGCATCTAATTCTTCTTTTGCAGTAGTTCGGTTTCTACGAGCTCGAACTTTTGTATTAATTGTTTCGATGTATTTAGTGATTTTAGTGTAGGTTTCGCCATATTCGTTTGGCTTTACCTCCGCCATAACCATAAGGTAGGGCAGTAGCTTGTTGTTAAAAATATCGATCACTACCTTTTTCTGAATACTCGATGGAATAACATCCTCTTTTAATGCCTGTATATCCTGATTCTTAATGTACAAGACATTCAAGTCGTTGGCTCTTATTTTTAAATCAGCCAAAGGCGCAGAAACGCCTACCAAAGAATCTATAATAGGTTTCATATCTGGCTTTTCGTACTCTTCGATTAATGAAAAAGCACGAGCCAATTCCTTTTCGTAACCTAATTTGTAGAAAGATAAATCGTAGCTAGCCAGCTTATCAAAAGCTTTCTCAGCATTTTTAGCTACAGTTTCGTCAGAAGAAAAAGTGTTGGCTTCTATAAACTTCTTCATACAAATAACACTCCTGTCAAAATTGTCGTCTAAAACGCTTAATTCTTGAGTGTATTCATGTTTTCTTTCTATGCTTAAAGATCCCGATAAGATATCAGTTTCTATGCTCAATTCAGATCTTACGCCAGATAAATAGGCATCGGCATCTAAACTGATTTTGTCTATAGCCGAAAGAGCTGTACTACCAAGGTGTTGTGTTTCATCGGCATCACATCTGCTTAAAATTTTTACTTCCATAATTCAATAATTAATTTTTAATAAAGTTTCATGATTTTTTGTGAGTATTGAAATTAGATAATTGAAATGGATTATGAAAACTAATCAATATAAAAATACTGATTTTAACATTTAGGTGAACTTGACAAACTTGACAACAGAAACTGATGAATATAAGTTGTATTTTTAATACTTTTTTCTGTTGAGGGATGAATTCCATTGGTAAAATGTACTTTCTACTGGGGGAGAGCTAAAATCTCTTGTCAAAACGCTTAAAACGAAAAAAAATGGCAAATGCCATGCGTCAAAACGCCCTAAACCATGGGAGAATAGAAAAATCAGGTGACAAAACGTTCTCGACAGCTAGAAAGTGCAAATTTCAATTGACAAAGAACTCTCGACGAGCGGGGAGTAGGAATTATCAGTGAATTGATGTCTTAGCCTGCCAGACACTAATATCATAATAAAACGATGTGTGAGGGTGCTTGCCCAGATTTTGGGAAATGACAAAGTACTGAGTGAGGGTGCTTCCCCAGAATCAGTTAGACTGCTTTGACTGAGTGATTGTGCTTGCCCAGATATTAGGAAATGGCAAAGTACTGAGTGAGGGTGCTCGCCCAGAATCAGTTTGACTGCTTTGACTGAGTGATTGTGCTCGCCCAGATATTAGGAAATGACAAAGTACTGAGTGAGGGTGCTTCCCCAGAATCAGTTTGACTGCTTTGACTGAGTGATTGTGCTCGCCCAGATATTAGGAAATGACAAAGTACTGAGTGAGGGTGCTTCCCCAGAATCAGTTTGACTGCTTTGACTGAGTGATTGTGCTTTCCCAGAAATTGGGAAATGGCAAAACACAGGGTGGGGTGATTAAAATGATATATTGATTTAACTCACTTTAGAGCTTGATAGATATTCAATGCTATTGAAATAGCCAAGCCTATTGAAGTAATCCAAAACCCTATTACTTTAATTCGATATTCCCGTGTTTCTCTTTTCTCAGCTCTTTTAACTTTCTTCTTCTCTTTTTTATAATATGCGGAATATGAACCGTATTCTTGTTGCAAATCAATTCCTTTCAAATCAATTAAAAATCCTCTGTTTTGATAAAAATTCCTTTTTTTTTCTGTTCTCTCTTTAAAGATTTCTTCTTTCACAAAAATATCACACACATAATCTATACAGGGCTGATATAATTCATCATTCCGTTCTACCTCAATACGTTTCGTTACATAAGAAGTGTCAGGAATAGTATAAATAAAGCCTTGTCGTTTATAAGAATCAGCTAATAAATAATCAGCTATTTTAAGTTGTATTTCATTCATAGCTTAATCTTTAATCTGAAAAATCTATGAAAGCTTCAAATTTTCTAAAAGCTTTGTCATTCTCTTTTGCAAACATTATATCCTTATAATGAATATATTCTTTGTTTATCTCACCTTCAAATTCTCTTAACTCAGAATAAATAATATGATGAATCTGGGATTCATAGAGCCTCAAATAGATCAATTTCAAATCTTTAGAAGATATTTTATTAATAGTCATTAATAATAAAGAAACACATTGATTCAACTGTTTAAATGAACCTCTTTGAACACCAACAGATTCACGATTATTCGGATTTTTTGAGCAATAATATTTGAAAAATTCTACAAATCCGTCACGACCATCTAATGTTATATATTGCAAATTTTTCTTACCAATATCAAATGCAAAAAGGTCAATCATATCTTCACATTTATTCGAAAGATCATTAACAACATTAATTAAATGATTGTCTAAATTTTCATTTTTAATATCACTAATAGAATCAACTTGTATCTTATTAGCAATCATTTGTTGTTTAAAAGAATAATAAACCAACATAGCACCAACCAAACCAACAAAAGGTGCAGTAATCCCTCCGATTGTGTCGCCAATTTGCCCCGTTTCCGTAAAATCCAGCCCTATTGAAAATTGTGAAAAGACAAAAGGCAAAACTATAACGGCGAAAGCTCCTACACCCAAAGCAATATTTGCCCTCTTATTATAATCTACTTCTTTGGGTTTGTCCTTATCTGTTTTTGTGGTCATATTCCATTGAGTTTTTAATAGAGACTGTCCTTAATATGATTATAAAAGTCAATATTTTCTTTTAATGCTAATTAGGAGAAATAGGTTCCAACTTGAAATTAACTCTTGGCGTGTATTTAGGTTTTGGAAGATTTTCAATTTTAATAAATGAAATATTTTCATTTTTAATTCTTTTGAAATCACCAGTGAGTTGACTTTTAGTTAGAATTTCGTATACGAAAAGCCAATGCCTATCAAAATCTGTCTTCTTTAATTCTTTGGCTCTTTCTTTGAATCTTTTGACTTCTTCTTTCTCTTTATGCTCTACTGCATATAAAAATGTTAAAGTCATGAAAATGCTATCATTACTTTCTAATGCATCTTTGTAAAGCTTCTTGTCTAGGACTAAGTTAAATTTTAGTGCCCAGTATATACTGTAACTACATGCTTCATAAAATCTTTTTGATATGCCAATTTGATATAGATCATTTGCAATTCGACCAATCCGTTTATCACTTAGATTAAATGGAGTGAATACAGATTCTTCCATTATACGTGCTAAATAAGGATAAAGTAATAAAAGGTGGTGTGTTTGATTTGTGTAATATTTAAGAGCTTTTTCTCCTAAATGTTTTGATGCAATAACTTTAAAAGCATAGTTTAAAATGGCAGAAGTGTTTTCTTGTAACATCAATTCTGTTGCTAGGTCAAGAAATGATTTTAACTTTTTTAGTTTAAAAATTACTTTCTTATCCTTTGTCTCTGTATCGCCAATGTGAAAATTATTCAGTTTATTAACCCATTCCGAAACTGATGATTTAGGAAGTTGAGAAATCTTTGTTTTTTTATTGTTTAAAGTGAGTTCAAATTTCTTTAATTCAAGGGATAAGTCTAATAAGAATTTTTCTGCTTCTTCAAATGAACTTACATAGCATTTGTAATCATCAATGTTTCGAATATATCTATATCCCTTTTTCCAAAGTTCATTATCAATAACTACAAGTATTATTTCTGAAATAAGATTTGATGTATGAGGACCAATTAATATGCCATTTGTTTCTTTATGCTTAATATTTCTTAATTTTTCATCTAGTTTATCCACCCATTTATTATTCTCATCAATATTATTTTTAGCATTTTGTTTACCAATTAGTGCCCAAGGGATTGAATGAGAATATATGCTTGGGAAACAATTTGAAATGTCAGCTTCTACACAATACCTCTTACCAATGATTATGTCTTGTTCTGGATAACCATCGAGGTCACCATTTTTATAATTCATTTCAAAAAGACAATCAGATTTCTTTAATTTCCGAATATGTATCCTACTTACTTTATGATTCTGAATATTAGTATTGACTTCAAAGTGCTTTTGTATTTTAGTCCAATTGTTAGAGAGTTCTTTACATAAATTAGCATAAGCAAATGGATTTGGGATAGCCATTAATCTTGGGATATTTATATCTCTCATACTTTCATATCTGATATAATCCTTTCCATTTCTTTCAAAATCTGGTCGGTCTTTTTTTATATACCAATCAAAGAAGCTTTTACTTGATAAGAAATTAGGAATTTTCTCAGGAAAAAGACCAAAACCAAGAAAGCCTTTCAAAACGTCTTCTGAGCTAATTTCCTGAATTAATCTTGTATATCTGCTAACTGGCTTTATTCTCATAGGATCAAGGATAGTTTATGTTTTAGGATTACCAAATTTATGAAAAGCATTTGTATAATAAAAGGGATAAAAAATCCCTTTTTTATGTCGTGTAATTAATGATAAAACCTGTTAGCGTCTGTCGAAGACAGTCCTTACAGCGTTTGAAACGTAAAGGTTAACGCCAACAGGTCTCAGTCGCTGTCGGGTTTTTGTGGAAGAAACCTGACAGGTTTATCTACTTCTTGTAAATAAACCTGTCAGGTTTGAGTACATGCTAAAAGCCCAATCTCTAATTATAGAAATTGGGCTTTATAGCTTGATAACGCTTAATCGAATATCTTTTAGCCTTTATATACTTATTTCAATAAATCTCCACCCAACAGCTTATCAATATATTGCAGGTACAAAACCCCATTCAGGTGATCTATTTCATGTTGAAAAATAACGGCTGTAAAATCTTCAACCATTTCCACATGATGCGTCCCCCTCTAGCGCGAGCTTGTAGCTCGTGTTTTGAGAATGCAAACTAAAAACCTGACAGGTTTATTTACAAGAAGTAGATAAACCTGTCAGGTTTGCTTTTTTGGAGCAATGGAGGTAGCCCAAGCACACCATCAAAAATTGATTGGTTATTGTCCTCATCGGGAGGAACAAAACCGTATTAAAATGGGATAGAACCTGTAAGAGTCAAGCTTTGCTTGTCCTTGCAGAGTTTATTATAGGTTTGGTTGCGAGTTAAACTCCAACAGGTCTTCGACTCTGTCGGGATTAATTTTATTAGTTAAGAATAAGTTCTTTTTGAAAACATGCGAGATTTGAATAAATGCTAAAAGCCCAATCTCTGATTATAGAGATTGGGCTTTATATGTTGGTAAGGCTTAATCGAATATCTATTAGCCTTTATATACTTATTACAATGATTCCCCCCGCTAGCGCGAGCTTGTAGCTCGTGTTTTGAGAATGCAAACTAAAAACCTGACAGGTTTATTTACAAGAAGTAGATAAACCTGTCAGGTTTGCTTTTTTGGAGCAATGGAGGTAGCCCAAGCACACCATCAAAAATTGATTGGTTATTGTCCTCATCGGGAGGAACAAAACCGTATTAAAATGGGATAGAACCTGTAAGAGTCAAGCTTTGCTTGTCCTTGCAGAGTTTATTATAGGTTTGGTTGCGAGTTAAACTCCAACAGGTCTTCGACTCTGTCGGGATTAATTTTATTAGTTAAGAATAAGTTCTTTTTGAAAACATTCGAGATTTGAATAAATAATAAAAGCCCAATCTCTGATTATAGAAATTGGGCTTTATATGTTGATAAGGCTTAATCGAATATCTTTTAGCCTTTATATACTTATTTCAATGCATCTCCACTCAACAGCTTATCCAAATATTGCAAGTACAAAACCCCATTCAGGTGATCTATTTCATGTTGAAAAATAACGGCTGTAAAATCTTCAACCATTTCCACATGATGCGTCTTATCCATCTTGTCGTATTCAATCAAAATAGCATATGATCTTGAATTTAAAGTGTCCATTCGGTTCGGAACCGATAGGCAACCTTCCCTGTATTCTTGTTTCTTCTTCGAATATTGAATTATTCTGGGGTTTAAATAAAACTCAAATGGCGATCCCGCTTTATCAAACCTTTGAATCCAAATAATTTGCTTTAAAACACCCACTTGTGGTGCAGCTATACCAACACCCGCCGATAAACTATCACGTACAGTGCGATACATTCTTTCGACGATTCTTTTTAGGACAGGATGATTGAGCTCTAGGTTAACAGCGGTACTTTTTGTACTCAATAAGATTGAATCTGATTTTTTATTAATATTGAATACGCGCATTGGACTCAAGCTATCGCCTTGCATGATTAATGCTATTTCTTCATCAGAAAAAGTATTTCTCTTGTCAGTTTTACCAACAAGGTTTTTTGTGCTGGAGCAACTGCTAATTAAAATAATCAGAATTAGGATGCTTAAATATTGATATCGCTTTTTCATATTTCACGAATTTAAAATAGTATGCCACAACTTACAATCCCTACTTTCTGGCAAATGGTTTTTACCCTTAGCTATAAATGGCCGTCATTGTAGTGACGGCCATTTAGCAATATTTATTAGCGAAATACAAAGTTGTTTTATTATTCTTCAATAATTTTATCCAACAACTTTATACAAGCATTTTGAGCCTTAATGATGTCTTTATATATATTTTTATCTTGATTCAACTCATCAGTAGCATTATAGGTATCCACCGCTTTAATGTAATACTTCTTGGCACGTATGCCTTTGCTCATCAGCATAAACACATTAGCAATCGTAAGCAATTCTATATAATCCGAATTTTCCTTTTGCTCTATCAGTTCAATAACTTTTAATAGACTCTCTTCCGTTTTAACCCTATGTTTTTCAGCGAATTTTAATGGCAAATGGTAATCTGTGTAAAGCGAAAAATGAGTGCTGGCTTTACTTTTAAGGTAAATGGTGTTGTCTGGGTCTAAAATTAATGCTTTGTTAAAGTTTTTTAGAGCTTCTTGCTCTTTTCCTTTTGTATGCTTAAGGGCAACTCCCTTGTAATAATATCCTTCTGCAATTTTAGGATCCAATTTAATAACAACATCAGCATAGAAAGACAATTTCTCAATATCCTTAGTTCTTTCCAAGCACTGACAAGCCAAAAGAACGAGTTCTAAGTTTTCAGAATCTTTTTCTAATACTGCAATCATTTTATTTAATGATGGCTTCACCTTACCAGAATAATACAACGCTTTAAGAGATTCATAAGTATCTATTTTCACCACTGTCTTTTTCGCTTTAACCTCTTTACTCATAGAATTTTTTAATTATATTTTAGTCTAATCTAATACTTTGCTCGTTGGACTTGTTCATCTACCAAGGGGGTAAAGTTACAAATCAAAAAACAAATAGATTGCTTTTAGAGCAATCTATTTGTTTATCTAAGTTGAAAACTTACTTCATTAATCGATAGAACTAAAGAGCTAAAATTAAGAAATGTGAAATCCAGAGAAAATACCGAATAATTAAAACCTCGTATGTTTGTTTTAAAAGCATAGACACAAATAAGCCCAATCTCATTAAATTGAGATTGGGCTTCAAATATCTATAAGGCTTAATCGGATGTCCTTTATCCTTCTTCACTTTATCCTTTAACCTTCTTTACTATCTTCCTGAGGGTTGTTCAGTTTTAAAGAGAACAAAAGTAGAACGACAACCAATACGGCTCCTGCAAAACCTGCAAGTTGGTAGCTACCTGTTAGGGTGAATATTCTAGAGAAGAATAGGGGAGCAATGGCTGAACCAAATACCATAAGCGACATTGCCAATCCACTAATGGCACCTAAATGATCTTTCCCAAAGAATCGAGGCCAAGTAATGGCAGCCAAAACAGAGAATAAACCACCCATAAGACCATTACCAATAATCAGAACATAGTAACCGCTCCAATGAGAAAGGAAGGATAAACCAATGCATGAAAGTAAGCATCCCATAAGGTAAATAATAAGAATACGCTTAAGTGGCATGTAGTCGCTAATCACGTTTCCTGCCAAGGCTGCAACAATAGATATCAGCGAAGCAGGAATGAAAATACTAAGCGCTTTCTGTTCGCTATAGCCTGCAACATCGAATATGGAAACCACATTGAAAGTAAAGCCTGTAATAAAGAAGGCGCTAAAGGCAATGGCTAGTGCGTAAACCCAAAAGACAGGAGTCTTCTTTGCTTCTTTTAGTGTGAACTGTTTGTTACTATCCTTAAAAGCTTTTTTCTTTTTCTCTTCAATTACTTTTCCATCTGGAATAAGTCCACATTCTTCAGGGTTGTCTCTATAGAAAATATAGGCAAAGATGATAAATGTGACGATGATGGCTGCCATAATAAGGTAAGCCGCACTCCAATCGGTGCTATGAATTAGGCCTGCAACAAAAAGAGGTGCTACTGCAAATCCAAAAGATTGAATGGCAGATGAAATGCTATTGGCTAGTCCACGGTTTTTGTTGAACCATTTCATTAGCATATTTCTCGATGCTAAAGTCAATACACCTTGTCCTGAAAATCGAAGCATAAAGAATAGAGCCGAAACCAACACAAAACTGACTGCTGAGAATGATATATTTGTCCACGAAGAAATACTGTTACTCATCTGATCGCTTATGGAGAAGAGTAGAAGGGTTAGTGCTAAAACACAAGCCGCAATAATAGCGGTGAAACGTGCACCAAACTTATCGTATACTTTTCCAGCCTTGGTCAGAAACAAAGAACTCATAGCTGTACCAATCAAATAGGCTGAACTCAGCGCGTCACGAGAGAGTTGTAGCGAATCTATTAAGTAATCGGTGAAAACCGATACCCCAATGGTTTGACCAGGTATAGAACAGATGATTCCTAATGTGGCAGCAATCATGGCCATCCATCCGTAAAAGATTGGAAATTTGGATGGGGCAAAAGGTAAGTTCGGGTGACGTTTTATTGGCATAAATCAAAATTTTGCACAAAGGAAGTCAAATAAGATGGAAATATAGAATAGCTTCAACTGAAATCTTGGATTTGCATCTAAAGTTTACGTCAATAAAAGTTTCATCTGTTTATTCGCTCAAGCCGCTAGGGCTCTTACTTTCTCCTGCAGTCGAGAAAGTAAGCAAAGAGTCCGCCGACTACAGCACTCGCTTACCCACATGCAATTCGAATCCTAAACGGCAAAAACTCCCTTCGGTCAAACAGCTTGCCGTTTTATACGGCTTCTTCATTGTGTGGGTCCCAAGCTGCGATGCTGATGTCGATTTCTGGCGCAATTATTTAGAGTGTGCTGTCTCGTAATTCTTACTGATCCTTGTTTGTTCTTTGTGGTGACACCTGTATCACGCCTCACGGCAGACTGACAAAGCCCGCTCAAGTCAAATGTTTGAAAATATAAAACGGGGTGTGATGCTGGAGTCTTGTATGTTCATTTAGCATGTGCTATTTCGTAATTCTTAACTCGTAATTTATAATTCTAAAATAAGCCCCTAGAAATTAAGTTTAATTTTAAGTCCGGTATCTTTGTGTTTATTCCCATCGAAACTCCAGAAAACTTCAAGATCCAAAAGTAGAAATATCTGCGATAAGCCATACCCCACTTCCCAGTAGTTCTTTTTCCCTTCGTGAGTCAGGTAATTAAGAAATACCTTTTCCTGTATAGCCAACGAGTTATTCAAAATAGGCAGACGTTTCAATATGAAACGATCGGAGGTATATTGTACATGAGCTTCAGCAAAATTATTCTTGGTGGCATATTGGTAATAATCTAACAAACGAAATGTGTTTATGTTAGTGCCAAGCATAAATACTGGTTTGCTAGTTCCAAATTGGCGATAGTCAGCAAAGAAGGTTTGCTTCTTCGATAGAAAAGAACCTGCCTTTAGACTATAACTTAATCTATCGTTGAAACCCATATCAAACTCTTGTTTTATCGAGGCTTCAAGGAGTGAGAAATCGGTATCAGAATCTAAAACATTTCTGATTCCTTGTTTGTATAGAAGACCAAATGTTGGTTGAGAATGGAAGTTGACCATACGTTTCACGCCTTTCTTTACCGTATATCTGTGTCGTGGTGTATAGTCTAATCGAGCCGTCAGAATTAGGGCTTTGTTGTCACGAACCAATCTGGGTTCTACTCCATCTGGAATATTAGAAATGTAAGCATTGCTTTTTGGACCAGAGAAATAGAAAGAGTTATTATTATAAAGCTGTTTTCTATCGGCATATTCTAATTCAGTGTGGAGACTTAATCCATTACTAAGGTCAGTCTTGTGCCATAAGCTGATATAGTTTTTATCGTACAGCTTCATGTGATTATCCTTATAGTAAAGAGAGGTAATCATGTTAAGCATTGGATCAATGCCTGAATCTTCATTGAAATCAACGGCTTTACTACCAGCCTCAAATCCTAGCCAAGCTCTCTTCATTCCATTGTAGCGGTATTTACTACCAATTGTGTAGTCGAGATGTTCTCGAGAGAATGCATAACTTAAATTGGATGTCGTCTCAAAATAATGACCTAAAGTATCACTTTTAGTAAAGGAGAATGGTGCATCAAATGTAAAACCTTGTACAGTATTGTAGGAGATTTTATCAAAGCTTAATAAACCTGGTGTCGACAAGCTCGTGTTTGATTCCTTGTATCTATATGTTTTACCCAATAGCAAATAATCAAACTTGAATTCTCTATTTGCTCTACGAACCGAGTCTTTATATTCTGGGGTATTTCGAACTTTTACGATGGAATCTTTTTGTACAAAACTGATCTTCTCATCGCCAGAGAGTGGGATAGGGCGCATTTCATCCCAATATAAAGAATCTTTTGTCTTGGCATCTTTAGCCATTTTAATCTTCTCAATCTTAATCTCTAGAGGCTCTCTAATTTTTTCTTTTTTGTTTTTTGAATTATCTTTTTCCATTAAGCGATATAGCTTTCGCATATCAGAGTTTTTCATGTCCTCTTTCTCCAAAAGTAATTGGATCTCTTCTTTACGCTTAATTTCTTTAGTTGATAGAACTTTTGATTCTTCAAGATTAGTAAGCTTGTCGATTTCTTCGGTTTCTTGTTTTCTTGCCAAGTCTTGTCGTTTCAGGTAATCGTGATCCAAATCAGGATTTAATGTTACCTTATAGTCTTTGATCGAAGCCACATACATACCTTCGAAACCAAAGCCCATGCCTTTAAACTTGAGCTTAAAATCAAGACTGACTGGCATCCAAACATCTTTATTTACTGATGTGTAAAGTTGATGCATGTGAATTTGAGTCATAGGAAGATTCAGCTTTAAATCAGCTGAGTGAATGTTCCAATAGGTTTCAGCAATATTGATAAAGCCTCGGAATAGATCTTTCCCTTTTCTTTTAGGTGTCACTTTTATTCTATTGATCGTTCGTCCTTGGTCTTCGAAAACCGACTCCAATTGAAACTTATAAACCGTGAATGCCGCTTTGTCCAAAGGAGAAATAAAACCATCGTCACGAGTGTTGTATAGGTTGGTTGTTATAAATTGCATGGGATTCACCTGATCGTCCAAGCCAGATGATCTAACCGAAAGAACCTCTTCCTCAATTTTGTTGGGCAATTGAAAATGTATTTTAGATATGTTTTCTGTGACGAATACCTTACCTACTGTGATGTCATCTTCTGCGAGTTTCTTTTTGAATAGGCGAGGCACACTTGTTACTTTTCCCGAACCTTTCATATAAACCTTATTCCTATATTCACTCACTTGCTTGGTGTAATAGTCGCCCATGGCAATGGCCTTTCTCATGACGAAATAGGCCGGGTCTTCACCACTTGCTAGTACCTTAACTTCTTTTAATTGGTATGTTTGGGAGGCAAGGGCAATATCCATTTCGATATTGTTTTGTCCCATCTTAATTTGCACTTCCTTGGTTTTATACCCCATATATCGATAATGAAGTTGCCATTCACCCTCGGGAAGATCGAGATGATATTCTCCATCGATATTGGATGTGGTTCCGGTTGCTAATTCCTGAATAAAGATATTGGCGAAGGGAATTGGCTTGCCATTAAGATCGGATATTGTTCCTCTTAATTGTTGAGAATAGGTAGTGAATGAAAGTAGGCAAAATAGAAGGCTAATGATTTTAGTCGGCATGGGTCTGTTTTGTTTTTATTCTTGTGTAACGAATTCCTAGTATAATTAGTTACAGGTTTATGTTAGTCATGTAAAGATGTTTTTTTTAAATGTTAAATAAAGTGTAAAAAACATAAAAATAAATTATATTATCTATTGTTACGAATAATAAGGCAAAAATAAAGCCACAATCTCAGGACTGAGATTGTGGCTTTATTAGATTGCTATATCTCTAAGTTTCCTGTTTCTTGGTATTTAAATATAGACACAACTTAAAGCAAAAGATGAATTTGTAGATAAAGTCTAAAATATCTAGAGGTCGAAAAGTCCTTGATTAGTTAAGTTGATCTTTTGACTTTTGTGACTCTTAAACCTTTAAACATTCCTTAGCCCAATCTAATATCTCCTGATAACGATATCGTTCAAGTTTACCAAAACCAGGCATGCTCTTAGCTTTAATCGTTGTGAATTTTGGTGTGTAAATCCCGCATAAGAATTTCGTTATTAATTCTGGGCTTTCGTTTCCCTTTAAGCTATCAATGAGCTTTTGAGTCAGTTCTTCAAAACTGTAGTTTTCTATATTAGGGAGAGAATCTGTTTGAGCGATTTTAACAGCACCCGAAGAACAAACGGAGCAATGTCCACAATTGTCCATTGGTAACTTTTCACCAAAATATAATGCTAATCTTGTGCTTAAACAACTTTTTGATTCAAACAATGAAATCATATTCTCGATTCGTTTGACTTCAGCGCCTTCTTTTAATTTGAACTTATCGAAAAGTTCTTTTGCTAATTTCTCTATATCGAAATTTGGATCTTTTATTGAGAAAACATCGGCCATTTGAGTTGCTTCTAATACGAGCCAGCCTTGTTCACTAAAATATTCTAGAGCCGCAATTATACGCTTACGATCAAGCTTTGGATTTTGTTTGATATTATCGAAATCAACAGTCCACCATTTTCTAGCCTTATTACAAGTGTCAAAAACTTCTTGAATGAATTCTTTCCGTTCTCCTTTGAACTTGTTAATAATGGTTTGATCATCAATATTGAGCGTAAACCTGTAGGATGCATAATAAGAGTTGAGAGGCTTGAGAATACCCATTATCTCAAGATAAACCAACAAGGTTTTTATGGGTAACATTCTGATGTTGCAAAGAGCAGGAATGTTGATTAATCTAACATCCCAAATTTCTCCAGCAGACTGAATGATATCAAGTAATTTTTTGATACCCTCATAATCAGGTGTGTCACCATACACAAAGTTTTCGAGTATGTTAACATTATCACGGTTGGCTAGGACCACACAGTTTGATGGCTGATTATCCCTTCCTGCACGACCAATTTCCTGTGAATAGTTTTCAATTGATTTTGGCAAATCGTAATGAATCACATTACGGATATTGCTTTTGTCTATACCCATTCCAAAGGCAATAGTTGCGACAACGCAATTGATTTCACTCTTCATAAAACGATTCTGAACGGCTTCTCTTATTTCCGTTTTTAAACCTGCATGATAGGCTGTAGCGGCAACGCCATTATTGCTTAAAAATCTAGCGACATCTTCTGCTGTTCTTTGTAGAGTTACGTATATGATGCTCGCTTCCTCTCTTTTAATTGAAAGTAAATTGACGAGTATTTGATTCTTATCAGTCTGCTTTACTGGCAAAACCTGTAGATTTAGGTTGGAGCGATAGAAGCCTGTTACATTTACATTTTCTCGTGAAATATTGAATTTATTGCACATATCTTCAATAACCCTCGGCGTGGCAGTAGCTGTTAATAAAAGGCTTTGCTCAATATTAAACTCCTTTTGATAGGCAGGAAGCTTTAGGTAATCTGGGCGAAAATTATGTCCCCATTCTGAAATACAGTGTGCCTCGTCAACTACGAGTAAGGAGATAGGTATCTCTTTCAAGAATCTGCGAAAGCGTTCGTTCTTAAATCGTTCAACAGATATCATCAAAATCTTATGCTTATTTTCCTTGATACCTTTCATTACTTCAACTTCTTCTTCTCTTGATAAACTAGAATCAATTCGAACAGCAGAAATATTTTTAGAATGAAGAAAATCAAGTTGGTCTTGAATTAAAGCTAATAGGGGAGAAACAACTAATGTTAAATTGGGTAATGTTAAAGCAGGTAGCTGATAACACAAAGACTTACCCGATCCGGTAGGGAAAATGGCAATAGCTGATTCTCGATTGGTAATTTTTGTAATCACTTCTTTTTGACCTTTACCAAAAGATTTAAAGCCAAACTGTTCTTCTAGAAGTTGTTGTAGCATTCTTAGTTGCTTAAATTTATGATTGAAAAGAGAATATTGTTTAGTCACGAATTTAGTAAAAAATAGATTGCCATGATTGTGTTTTTTGAGTTTATAAATTTCGCGTTGATGGTGTAAGATGTGAGTGTTGATTTAAGTGAGTTTTATTAGAGAGTATGAATAGAATTCGTAGTATAGATGAACTGAATGACTTGATAGGGATTAATGATTTGTTAAAAAGATATTGAATTTGGGCAATCAGTTAGCATTAGATACATTTGTGTGAGAATAGCATGAGAATGCTATTTGAAGATTTTATTCTGACCGAAGAGAGGCAAAGACCGAATGATAAGAGAAATAATAAGTAAAATTCAAAAGCGATTAAGCCTTGGGAAAGTTGGGAAAGATTTATTTAAGTTGGCACTGCCCATAATTGGTGCTCACCTTTTGCATACTGCTTATAATCTAACCGACATGATATGGGTTGGAGAAATAGGTAGTCATGCCGTAGCTGCTGTTGGATCTGCCGGGTTTTTTATTAGTCTAGGGTGGGCTTTAGCTTCTATTATTACTGTAGGTGTGAATGTTAAGATATCTCATTCTATTGGTGCAAAAGACGATGAGGCAGCTGGTCGTTATGCAATCTCAGGTCTTTGGGGTATTGGTTTTCTTTCAGCCTTATTTACTTCTATTCTTTTAGTATGGACTGATGATTTCATTGCATTCTTTGAAATGAAGGATGTTGTGGTAAATGAAATGGCGACTTCATATCTATTCATCGCATCTTGCGGTGGTATATTGAATTTCACCAACCTTTTTTTTATTGCCATTTTCAACGCTCATGGTAAAACCAAAACATCACTTAAAGCGAGTTTGGTAGGAACATCACTAAATATTTTACTAGACCCTATTTTGATCTTTGGTCTCGATTTAGGAGTCGATGGAGCAGCTTATGCTACCATTATATCTCGAAGCATTTCGTTGACTTACTTTATATTTGCTTTTAAGCAATGCTCATCTATTAGATTCAAAGGTTATTTGCCACATCTCGATAAGGTAAGATCTTTTGTTAAGGTTGGATTCCCAGCTGCTTTTCAGCGCATCTCATTCTCATTGATATATATTGTAATGGCTCGTATTATTGCAGAGTGGGGACCCAATGCTATTGCTGTTCAGAAAATTGGTGTTCAGATTGAAGCTTTTACATTCATGATTGTTGCAGGTGTAATGCAAGCCACAACAATTACAGTTGGCAGACATTATGGTGCCAAAGAAATGCATATGATTCCCAAGGTTTTCCGTTCTGCATGGCAAATCGCTTTCACAGTAGGTGTTGGAACAACTCTATTGTTTGTTTTACTTCCAGAAACTTTATTCTCGGTGTTTGTACCTGAGTTAGAAAGTATTCAAATGGGAAAGAATTATCTCTATATATTAGCTATTTCACAGTTGTTTATGTGTATGGAGATTGTAGCAGCTGCAATTTTCCACGGAGTTGGAAAAACATCGGTTCCAGCAATAGTAAGTGTCGTTTTTACCAGTATGAGAATACCAATAGCTTATGTTTTAGGTTTTTATACTTTTCTTGGTTTAAATGGCGTTTGGTGGAGTATTAGTGGAACGAGTATCATAAAAGGAGTCCTATTATATTTCATTTTAAAAGCTTATTTTAGGAAGAATAATTTGCGCTTCGAGAAAGCGTTTGTTTTCAGAAGGAGACGAACAGTTTAGTTTAAACATATGACCATTGAATGATAGTTTAATTACACGCATATTTTCTATCATTCTAAAAATAGAATACTGACGATTAAAAGAAAAAAAATGAAAACTATTCATAACAACCTATTCGAATTACTAGAGCATAAGAGTATTCGTAGCAGTATTTGCGACGGCTTATTCGGTATAGAAAAAGAAAATGTTCGTGTGGATATAAATGGTCGTATGGCCACTACACCACATCCTGGGATATTAGGTGATAAGTTTAAGCATCCTTATATTACAACTGACTTTTCTGAATCTCAAGTTGAGATGATTACGCCACCTCTTGATAGTGTTGATAAGGTTCATGGTTTTCTTGAGACGCTTCATGATGTGGTTACTCAAAATATTGGAGATGAATTATTGTGGCCTCAGTCATTACCTCCTTTATTGCCCGATGAAGAGGATATTCCTATTGCTCAATTTGGTGGTGAGGGCGTTAGTAAAGAAAAGTACCGTGAAGTTTTGGCTAAACGATATGGTCGAGAAAGACAAATGTTGACAGGTATTCATTATAATTTCTCTTTGTCAGATCGATTAGAACGAAAATTGATTAAGATATGCTGTCCTGATGGAAATTCTGAGTTATTTAGAGAAGCTTTATACCTTAAGATGCTTCGAAACTTCATGCGTTACCGTTGGTTTTTGGTGTGGCTATTCGGATCAAGTCCTGTTTCCGACCCTTCATTTAAGATGAAAAATCTAAAAACAGGAGAGAAGAAACAAGTGGTTTGTGGTCATGCAGTTTCTATTCGTACAAGCTCAGGAGGCTATAGCAATGAGGAAGAGTATTTTGTTGATTTCAATAGCCTGGATAGCTTTAAAGAATCAATTTCGAACTTGGTTAAAGAAGGTCAGCTTTTTACACATGAGGAGCTCTATTTACCTATTCGATTGAAGTTTGATGAAAATGAAAGAATTTCTCATGTTGAGGTGCGCTTGTTAGATTTAGATCCATATGAAAAAGCAGGTATTTCTAAAGATAGACTGCATTTGGTTCACCTATTCATGTTGCATTGCTTATTTAAAAATGAGCCTGATATTTATGATGAGAAGCAGCAAGAAATCGCAGCCAATAATCAAGACCTAGTTGCCTGTTATGGCTTAAAGTCAGATTTGAAGTTGTCGAATTTTGAAGGTGAAGAAATTTTAGCTCAAGATTTCGGTAAGGAAATTTACGCTGAGCTTCAGGATTTCTTGAATGTATCCGATTTAGCTAATGAAGAGCAATATATCTCTGCTATGAATCATTGTAACTCACTTATAGATGGTTCTGAAACACGAACATCATTAAGGATAAGAGAAGATATATTGAAAGAAGGCTTTATAGGCTTTCATATGAATCAAGCAAAAAAATATCAGTTTGAGAGTGAGATTAGTAGTTTCCGTTTCCATGGTTTTGAAAATTTGGAGCTTTCAACTCAACTGTTGTTAAAAGCAGCTTTGCGTCGTGGTGTTGAATTTGAGATTCTCGATCAAAATGAAAATTTTGTGCGATTAAAGCAAGGCGATAAGATAGAATATGTGATGCAGGCTACAAGGACATCACTAGATAATTATAGCTCTGTTTTAATGATGGAGAATAAGTTGGTGACCAAAACTATTCTAGATGAGTTTGGAATTTGTGTGCCAGGAGGAATGAATTATTTGCATAAGGATAAAGCGCTTTCAGATTTTGAACTTTTCGAAGACAAAGCGATTGTAATCAAGCCGAAGTCTACCAATTTTGGTTTAGGTATTAGTATTCTTAAGGAAAACAACAAGGAACAGGTCTACCAGCGTGCAGTTGAGATTGCTTTCGAACACGATAACAGTATCTTGATTGAAGATTTTGTACCTGGTAGAGAATTTCGATTCTTTGTGATGGAAGAGAAGGTTGTAGGGATTTTACATCGTGTTCCAGCTAATGTAAAAGGAGATGGTCAATCGACTATTCGAGAATTGGTTGAAAAGAAAAATTTAGATCCTTTGAGAGGTAAAGGTTATGTAACGCCATTAGAGAAAATTAGTTTAGGTGAAGCTGAAGCCATGTTTTTAGCTGATCAAGATCTGACTTTTGAAAGTATTCCAGAATTAGATGTGATAGTATATTTACGCGAGAATTCGAATATCAGCACAGGTGGCGATAGTATTGATTTTACCGATGATATTCACCAATCGTATAAAGATATTGCTGTAAAAGCCACAAAAGCTCTTGATGTAGAAATAACAGGTTTAGATATGATGATTTCGGATGTGAAAGCAAGTGCTACGGAAGAAAATTATTCAATTATTGAAATGAATTTTAACCCTGCTATTCATATTCATTGTTACCCATACATAGGTGAAAATCGTTATCTTAATGAAAAGGTTTTAGATGCGTTAGGATTTTAGATCAATAGGATACCCTTATTTTAAATAATCTAATGTTTGCATTAAACTATTTTTATGTATAATTTATTGTCTCTCTGCAACCAACAACCAATTCATGAATGTTAAATATTCCTATATCGATTGTCAAAACAGTCGAATTCTATTAAGAGTATTCAAAAATGAAATATCTATTGATGATGTGATTGAGTCGTTAAAGGAAATTCTTGAAAAAGATATGCTTTCAGGTAATACTCTTGGTATCATTACTGACCTTAGAGGGGTAACGATTGAAGTAAATATTAAAGTCTTTAAAAAGATTTCGAGATTCTTAAAAGCGAATCCTGAAATGTATAAATATAAACTAGCAGCCTTAACAGATTCCCCAAAGCAAGTTGTACTCGCAACAATTGCAAATAAAGTTAGTTCGAAATTAACTGTAAAACCTTTTTCAACATTCGAAGCATGCGTAAAGTGGATGGCTGAAGATATTAGCATCTAGGTGCAGTGATTTTATAAATATCTATATGTTTTAGAACTATCATGTTGTAGAATACTCTTCCTAACAATAGCCTCTCAATATATTATTGATTAAATTTGTGAATCTGTACTTTTACTTTTGTGTAACTACAGATCTATGCAAATTAGACTATTCAAATTTTTAAAGCTATAACGATGTCCGATTTTAACTACCAAAAACCTTATCCTATTTCAAAGGATACGACTAAATACCGTCTATTAACAAAAGACTTTGTGTCAACGATTGATGTTGATGGAAGAAAAATTCTTAAAGTAGATCCTAAGGGGCTTGAAATGCTTTCGAAGCAAGCTTTTGCTGATGTTTCTTTTTATTTACGCCCAGCGCATTTAGAGAAGTTAAGAACGATTCTTCAAGACCCGGAGGCTTCTGATAACGATAGATTTGTAGCACATACTATGTTGTTGAATCAGGTTGTAGCAGCTGAAGGTGATTTACCTACTTGTCAGGATACAGGTACGGCAATTGTTGTTGGTAAAAAAGGAGAGGACGTTTATACTGGAGCTGATGATGCGATGCATTTATCTAAAGGCGTTTATGAAACTTACCAGGAGCGTAACCTACGTTACTCGCAGGTTGTGCCTTTTAGCATGTTCGAAGAAAAGAATACAGGTAATAACTTGCCTGCTCAAATCGACCTTTATGCCAACCAAGGTAATGCTTACGAATTTTTGTTTGTAACCAAAGGTGGTGGATCAGGAAACAAGACTTTCTTGTATCAGGAAACAAAGGCTCTTTTAAATGAAAAGAACTTAACTGCTTTTATAACAAATAAGCTTCGTGACTTAGGTACTTCAGCTTGTCCTCCTTATCATTTAGCATTAGTAATTGGAGGAACTTCCGCCGAAGCAACTTTAGCAACGGTAAAAAAAGCATCAGCAGGCTATTACGATCATTTACCTACTGAAGGTAATGAGGGTGGTCAGGCTTTTCGCGATTTAGAGTGGGAGAAAAAAATTGAAGAGATTTGCCAAAAGAGTGAAATTGGAGCTCAGTTTGGTGGAAAGTATTTTGTACATGATGTAAAAGTAGTTCGTTTGCCACGCCACGCGGCTTCTTGTCCTGTAGGATTAGGAGTAAGTTGTTCTGCTGATAGAAACATCAAAGCGAAAATTAATGAAGATGGTATTTTCTTAGAAGAATTAGAGAGGGAGCCATTTAAATATCTTCCAAAAGAAGCACCACACTTGAAGGATGCGGTTGAAATTAACTTGGATCAACCAATGGAAGATATCCGTAAGGAACTATCTAAATACCCAATTAAAACACGTTTAAGCTTAAGCGGTACTTTAATTGTAGCTCGTGATATGGCTCATGCAAGAATTCAACAAATGTTGGATGAAGGAAAAGAAATGCCTGAGTATTTCAAGAATCATCCGGTATATTATGCTGGACCAGCTAAAACGCCTAAAGGAATGGCTTCAGGAAGTTTCGGTCCTACTACAGCAGGTCGAATGGATTCTTATGTAGGCCCATTTCAGAAACTTGGAGGTTCTATGGTGATGGTTGCCAAAGGGAATCGTTATCAATCTGTTACTGATGCTTGTAAAGAAAATGGCGGATTTTATTTAGGATCGATTGGTGGACCAGCTGCAGTCTTAGCAAAAAACAGTATCAAGTCAATTGAAGTAATTGATTTCCCTGAATTAGGAATGGAAGCTGTTCGTAAGATTCGTGTTGAGAATTTCCCTGCTTTTATTATCGTTGATGATAAAGGGAACGATTTCTTTGCTAACCTTTAGAAGAGTCAATTTACTATTAAACGGATTTTTGTTTATGAATTAAGAATTTTTTTAGATAAAATTCATGTCTAAATCATAAATATAAATTATTTTTGAATCAGAAAAATCAAAACATAACACTAAAAATAATATTATGGCTCTTAATAAGAATGTAGAAGCGATCTTAAATAATCAGATTAACAAAGAATTTTGGTCAGCTTATTTCTATTTATCTATGTCAAATTACTTTAACGCTAATGGTATGTCTGGATTCGCAAATTGGATGAAAGTTCAGTTTGAAGAAGAGACCTCTCATGCGATGAAAATGATGGATTTCGTAAATGAGCGTGGAGGTAGAGTTATTCTAGATCCAATAGCTGAGGTGCCTTCTGAGTGGGAAGGTGTTTTAAATATCTACGAAGAAACCTTAAGACATGAAGAAGTTGTGACTGGTTTGATTAATGAATGTGTTAATGTTGCAATCGAAGAGAAAGATCACGCAACCGTTAATTTCTTGCAGTGGTTTGTCGACGAGCAAGTAGAAGAAGAAGCTGGTGTTAGTGAGATTATCGATCAACTAAAAATGATTGGTTGTCAAGGTAATGGTCTTTACATGATTGATAAAGAATTCAAATCAAGAGTTTTTGTTGATGCAACAAAGGCGTAACTGATTCGATAATATAATGAAAAGCTTGTCACAAATGGAGGCCACTGAAAAAGTACATTAGATGACAAAAGCAGTAAAAAGTTGATATATTCTTCTTTTTACTGCTTTTTTATATTCATCCACTTTAGTCTGATTCATAGGTTTTTATTAGGATACTGGGTGTTGGCAATTTAATCCTAAAAACTAATTTCACACACATAATTTCTGGTTAATCCTCAAAATTGGAGGTTTTTCAGTGGCCTCGCTGAAAGCTGCATCTCTTTTTTAATTTCAGGAATTATTATTTTAGGTGTGCTTTTTAAAGCTGTATAATAATTGTCTTACAGATTCTACACATTCTGTTGAAGCAAACTTTGACTTATCATTTTGCATAAAATCAGAATAACCAACTATTGAGGCTTTGTTAGAGTTATCTAATTTACGAAAGCCCATAGACCAGCTAGGGAAAGCGCGTTTGCTTATAGGTTCTTCTATTAGCTTCACCATATTAGAATGCCTTGGATCTTGTGAAATGAGTTTAAAAATATGATGAATAATATCCTTATCACCTTCGATAACTTGAATAAAAGCTTCGTCACTATATAGTAGGAGTCCTGTTATGTTTTGGACTTGATTTTTTCGACGAATTGTAGCTAAGAAACCATTCAATTCAGTTTCTGACAGAACTTTTGATGAAAAACTCATGTAGACGATATGGATCAGGTCAGGCATAATTGCAGTATTGATTTTACTAAAGATACCAATACTTTACTTAGATGAGAGATTAAGGTATTTAAAAAGCCCTCACCAAATGAATGATGAGGGCTTAACTTAACTCTCACAGGTGGAAGCCAAGTGAGAGAGAGATCTTTATATGTTATTACTTTAAAGGAAGTATTTGACGGCCATATACGGTTTCGAAAAGCTGTGCCATTGCGATATAAATAGCGATAGAACCACAAATCACACCTTCAATACCAGCAATTATATGAATTGTATGGTTGCCTGTAAAGTTTGCAGCTGCTAATAAAGCAAATAAGATAACAACCGAAGCAAATAGAATCATCATAGCTCTACCTAGCTTAATAGTTACTACAAAGAATCCTAAAGAAAGAATACCCCATACTGTTAGGAAATAACCCATTGCTATAGGTGTAGGAGCTTCTCCTAATCCCATTTTAGGCATTACTAATAGGGCTACTAATATTAGCCAAAAACTACCGTAAGATGTAAAAGCCATGGTTCCGAAGATGTTGTTCTTCTTCCATTCCATAGATCCCACAATTATTTGCGTGATTCCTCCAAAAAAAATTCCCATTGCAAGAATCATAGTATCCATACCAAATAAACCTGCATTGTGAAGATTTAATAGGATAGTTGATAATCCAAATCCGCAAAGTCCTAATGGTCCTGGATTTGCTGTGTTGTCCTTCTGAATAATGAATTGAGTGTTTTCCATTTCTATTTTTTGTTGTAAAAGCAGCCGCAAAAGTATTCTTTTTATTATAGATAGCAACATGCTTGCTCATTTATTATGAAGTATAAGTACCCTTCTGATAATAATATAAATTCTACGCTATTTTAATGGTTTTGATCTGTTTTGAATTGCATTAATAATCAGCTTGATGGCTGATTAAAGTCATATTGTGTAGAGATAGTCTAAATAGATGAGTTGTCTGATATAGTAGGCTATATAAGCTATTTGTAGCATAAAAAGAGAGGAATTTCCTTATTTGAAACTGCGGGAGAAGTACAAACAAAAAACCCTCACCAAATAAATGATGAGGGCTTAGCTTAACTCACACAGGTGGAAGCCAGGTGTGAGAAAGATCTTTATATCTGATTCTTATTTAAAAGAATGATTTGATCGATTTTGGTTTGAAGGTAAATAGAGAGTATCTATTGTTTCAAAGCGTTGGCAAAAGTAGAGCTTTTATTAGATAAAACAAGCGTTTGGAGATGTTTTATTGAAAATAATATTCAGATATTAATTGTGTTTCGATAGATTTGATAGCAAGTTGTTAAGATTCAATTTACTATGAGGTAATGTGAATTCGCATTAAATGGATTGCTCGTAAGATCTAGCATTGTTTTTTAAATCCATCAAGCAATCAGTTGCCTCTTCTATGGCTCGTACGTTTACGAAAGAAAATAAAAGGATCCATTTATACCCTGATTTTGTAT
>CAXBPC010000016.1:0-93078 GCA_963977525.1 uncultured Marinifilaceae bacterium | reverse complement strand
ACTTTTAAGCGTCTTATTCCTAATGGAGTAAGACGCTTTTTTTATGCAATAAATTCTGGGAAGAAGCTTAGACTATCTTATTTTCTGTTTTTTTTATACTTAATTATACAATTGAGTATGTTCGACCAATATTCCCCCTCCTATTTCTTAAAAATTCGAAATTAAAAACCTTTGACATAAGCATTTTGGCTTTATTAACTTATTTTTGTTTTTAATCTTTATAATTTTGTAGATCATCATCAAAACATATCGACTTGAAAGCAATAACATCTAAAATACTTATTGGGCTGTTCATTTCATCCCTAATTTACTCATGTGCAAACATGGGATATCCTGTTGGTGGACCAAAGGATGAAGTACCTCCTGAAGTAACAGAAACTAATCCTCCTAACTTTTCAACTGAAGTAAAAGGTGGAAAGGTGAATATCTATTTCAATGAATTTGTACAGTTAAAAGATATCAATGAGAAGTTTATTGTATCTCCTCCATTAGATCGCAAGCCAACGGTTAATTTGCGTGGTCGATCAATCTACGTTGATATGGGTGATAGTTTAAAACCTAATACAACATACACACTTGATTTTTCTGATGGTATTGCTGATAACAATGAAGGAAATCCTTTAGGTAATTTTGAATTCGTTTTTTCTACAGGTAAGGAATTGGATTCTTTAAGTATTCAAGGACATGCATTGGATGGTTTTACAAATCTTCCTCTAGAGAAAGTTCAAATTTTAGCTTATTCGAATCATCACGACTCAGTACCTTTAACTATTGTGCCAGATTACGTCGCCTTAACTGATACAGCAGGTCACTTTAGCTTGAGTAATTTAAAAGCTGGTATCTATAAACTATTTGCTTTAGTTGATGGTAACCGTGATTATAAATATAACGGTCCAGGAGAGATAATTGGATTTCTAGATACGCTTTTAACTCCAAGTGCAGAGATTTTCCAGAAAATGGATAGTATTACTCCTGATTCATCAGCATTAAGAACGTATACCGCTTTTAGCCCTGCTGATATTCACATTAATCTATTTGAGGAAGAGAATCCTTTATTATACCTAACTAATTTTAAACGTACTCGTCGTGAGAAATTGGATTTTGACTTTTCCTTTAAAAGAAATGATGATTTAAAGATTAAGTTTTTAGAAGTTGAGGGTACCGAAAAAAGCGTCCTTATAGAAAGTAATGCTACTATGGATACTTTGTCTTATTGGATTGCTGATTCTAATATCTATAAAAGGGACACTTTAACGGCTATACTGAATTATTTAAAGACAGACTCAACTAATCAACTCGTAAGCTTTAGTGATACTTTAAAACTGAATTTTAAAGATCCTAAGAAGGCTAAACAAACAAAAAAACAAGCTAAGAAAGCTAAGATTAAAAAGCCTGTTTATACCTTTAAATCTAATGTAAGATCAACTCAGGATCTTAATAAGGGAATGGAATTTGAATTTAGCGAACCATTAGCTCATTATATTCTTGATAGTATCCACCTAGTTAAACTTGTAGATACGCTAGAGGTTTCTGTTCCATTTACTTTTGAAAAAGATACTTCTCTATTACGTACCTATCACATGAACGTTAAGTGGGAATCAGAAACCCATTACAATTTGAATATTGATTCAGCTACTTTTCAAAATATTTATGGAATCAAAAGTGATATGTTTAGTAAGAAGTTTAAGACTAAGGAACTTGAACATTATGGGAAAATTCTTTTAAAAGTTGAACATGTACATGAGCCTGTAATTATTCAGATTATGGAGAATAATAAAAATGAAACGCTTATTCAGAGTAAGAAGATCTATTCTGATCAGGTTGTAACTTTTGATTATCTTGAACCTAAGACTTACATCATTAAAGTTATTGAAGACTGGAATGATAATGGAAAATGGGATACCGGTAATTATAAGTTAAAGCTACAGCCTGAGACTGTTCATTATTTCAGAAAAGAGATTAAGGTTCGATCTAACTGGGAAGTTGAAGAGAACGTTGTTTTGTCGCACGAACATTAAAATATAGAATTATGTCAGCACTTTTAGAATTTGCAATTTTTCCTACAGATAAAGGAGATAGCGTTAGTCAATATGTAAGTCAAGTAATTGATATGATTCGTGAAAGCGGTGTGGATTATCAACTTACAGCTATGGGAACTCTAATCGAAACTGAAACCTTTACTGAGGCTCTAGATATTGTGAATAGAGCTTATGCGATCCTTGAACCACACTCTGAACGTGTTTATTCTACTATGACAGCTGATATTCAGAAAAATAAGAGCAAGCGACTTAAGTCGAAAATAAGCGCTATTGAGAATAAAATCGGTAAGGTCAACCATTAATATTATAGGTTTGAAATACATTTTTTCTATCATTTTATTTTTTTTCTTAGTTGGTCAATTAGATGCCCAAGAGAATTCAGGAATTGAGAATTTTGCTTTTCAGTCAGGTGAGAAATTAACTTTTAGAGGCTACTATAATTGGGGCTTTATATGGGTTGCTGCTGGCGAGGTGAAGTTGGAAGTTAAAAATGAACCTTACGAAGGTAAATCTGCATATAAAATTGAGGCATTAGGAAGAAGTTTAAAGGCTTTTGATTGGTTTTTCAAGCTACGAGACACCATTTCTTGTTATGTAGATACAACAAGTTTAAAACCTTATTATTTTGATAGAAAAACCAATGAAGGCGATTATATTGCTCGACATGAATATTGGTTTGATTACGATAAGGATCAGATTTACTCGAAAATAAAGAAAAGACAGAAGCCTACAAAGAAAGATACGCTTGAGAATAAATTTATCTGTTCTGATATTGTCTCTGTTGCTTATTACACTCGTAATTTAGATTTCTCGAAGTATAAAAAGAAAGAGAAAATTCCTCTTCGCATGCTGATAGATAACGAAGTTCATAATCTATATATTCGATACAAGGGAATAGAAGACGTGAAGCTTAAGAGCGGCGAAGTTTATGAGTGTCTTAAATTTTCTCCGATGTTGGTAAAAGGACATCTTTTCCAAGGAGGAGAAGATATGACAATTTGGGTAAGTAATGACAAGAATCGGGTTCCTATTATGGTTGAAGCAAAAGTTCTGATTGGAAGTGTAAAAGGCCTTCTTGATTCTTATGAAGGCCTAAGATCAACCAAGAATTCTCATTTTAAAAAGAGATCGGATAAATTAGAAATTGATTAATCAACTTTTATCTCTAATAGTTTTGCCCAGCGCTTACCTGTTACAAATAGCCGATTGTTAATAGAATCGTAAGCAATACCATTTAGAACATCATCACCTTCAGTTAGTTTACGTTTTTCAGCAGGACTTAGGATATCTGCTAAATTCAAATTACTTTCTACATGACCCGTATTAGGATTAATAACAACGATTCGATCTGTAAGCCATACATTGGCGTATATTTTACCATTGATATATTCTAGTTCATTCAGGTTTGTTACTTCTCCATTTTCATCGTAAACCTCTATCTCTCCTGCTTTCCCATAATTATTAGGATCTACATATGTTAGCTTACTACTACCATCCGAAATAAGTAATTTATCGTTTATAGTTGTAATTCCCCAGCCTTGACCATTTGTAGTAGGAGGTCTAAAGAAATCTTTTTGAGAAAAATCTTCAGCGCTTATTACGAATGCTTTTTTTGATGTCCATGTTAACTGAATGATATTCCCCTTATAATAGGTAATTCCTTCACCGAAATAATTAGGTTCTAACTTTCGATCAAAAACACTTTTTCCTTTTGTGATATCTACTTTTTTAAGTGTAGATTCACCATACTGTCCTGTTCCTTCGTATAAATAGCCATCATGATAAAATAAGCCTTGAGTATATGATTTTACATCATGGGGGAAAGTATTTACAACTTTGTAAGTTAATTCCTTAGGAGTGATATTCGATTTAATATTATAATAGGATGATATATTTCCTCTTTTTCCATCTTCATGATAAGCCAATATTTGAAAATTGTGCTTACCCATCTTTTTCTCATTTGAGATATGTGAAAAATTCCAAGGATTTGAAAAGATTGTCTGACTGAGTTTACCATCAATGATCAACTGAAGAGAATCTATTTCTTTTGACTTCTTCCTTTTCTTAATTGAAATTTCAATTGTATCTCCTTTAGTATAAAGTTTGCCTCTATGAGGTTGCTTCAGTTTTAAACTACGTATAAATTCTACAACTTTTACTTCAGGCTCGGCTTGAGTCTTAGATATGGTTTTATGTGCACCATTGCCATTGCATGAACTAAGAAGAGCTAGGCTCAGTAGAATTATAAGAGATTGAATTTTCATATTTTCAGTTGATATGATTTTAAAGATAAGTGGAAGTTAAACTCCAACCATCAAAGTTAAAATAATGAGGCTGAATTAACAATTAGATAAAAAAAAAGCTGCTCAATATAAATCGAGCAGCTTTTGTATTATTTAGTGATTTCCCATTCGAAACCATCTTTTGTATCCTTTATGGCAATACCATAACTGTTTAGTTCGTCGCGAATTTTATCAGCGGTAGCCCAATCTTTATTTTGTTTTGCTTCGTTTCGTGTTGTTAGCAATAATGAAATCAGTTTGTCTAAAATTTCGTTCGCTCCACCTTCAGCTTCTTTTTCATCCTTTAAACCAAGAACTTCGTATACTAGTTCGTTATAAAGTTTCTTAAGTGAATCAAGTTGTTCAGCAGTGATACTTTCTTTGCCAGCAGCTAATGAGTTGATCATTTTTACACCATCGAAAAGATGAGCAATAAGAATTGGCGTATTAATATCATCATTTAATGCCGTGTAAGCTTTTGTCTTAATATCTTCTACATTAACTGTAGATTCAGTGCTAGCTTTTATTTTATCAAGAGTTGCTACAGCTGCCATTAATCTGTTGAATCCTTTTTCAGCTGCTTTAAGTGCATCATTTGAAAAATCAAGTTGGCTACGGTAATGTGCTTGAAGAATGAAGAAACGAATAGTCATAGGACTATAAGCTTGCTCTAATACATCGTTATCACCGTCGAAAAGTTGATCAAGAGTAATGAAATTACCCAATGATTTACCCATTTTCTGACCGTTGATTGTGATCATGTTGTTGTGCATCCAATAACGAACAGCTTCGTGGCCATGTGCACCAGTTGATTGCGCAATCTCACATTCGTGATGTGGGAATTGAAGATCAAGTCCACCACCATGAATATCGAATTCTGCACCTAAATATTTTTGACTCATAGCCGAACACTCAAGGTGCCATCCTGGGAAACCATCGCTCCATTTTGAAGGCCAACGCATGATATGCTCTGGATTTGCTTTCTTCCATAGTGCAAAGTCAAAGCTATTTTTCTTTTCGCTTTGTCCTTCTAAATCACGAGTATTTGAGATTAAATCTTCAATTTTTCTACCTGATAGCTTACCGTAATTGTGCTTTTTGCTGTATGATTCTACATCGAAGTAAACCGAACCATTGCTTTCATAAGCAAAACCATTTTCAAATAGTTTATCGATAAGCCCCATTTGTTCAATAATGTGACCAGAAGCACGAGGCTCTATACTTGGTTTTAACACATTCAAATCATCCATGTTGGTGTGGTAGCGATCAGTAAAATACTGAACCACTTCCATAGGTTCCAACTTCTCTAAACGAGCTTTCTGTGCAATTTTATCTTCCCCTTCGTCAGCATCGTTAACAAGGTGACCAACATCAGTAATATTACGAACGTAACGTACTTTGTAGCCAGAATGCTTTAAAAAACGGAATAATATATCGAAAGTAATTGCTGGACGAGAGTGACCTAAATGAGCATCACCATAAACAGTAGGACCACATACATATAATCCAACATGTCCGGGGTTAATAGGCGTAAACAGCTCTTTTTTTCGGCTGAGTGTATTGTAAATTTGCAAATTATTTTCCATCGTCATTATATTTAGATATCAGCAATTCTTACGTGTTGATATAGACCTTAAATTAATCAAAAGAATGATCGGTTTCTTTTGGGTGTGTAAAATTATAAAAAAATATGGCTTCAAAGCCCGATTCTGAGTAATAATACGAGTTGTTTCAATTCAATTTTGATGAGTACCATTCTTATTTTCAGTAGATATCGTATTTTTTAATGTTGAATAGCAATTTTGATTTATCTTAGCTTAACAAAATTACGTGCTTAATTTGGCCTTAACGTTTATTCTCTTTAATTTATTATTGTCATAAGATGCGCAAAAGTATTTTATCAGACTAATTGAGTACTTTTGTTTTTAGAAGCTGCTGGACTTCTGTTTCATCCAGCATTAATATCCATATTATGGTAGGAAAAAGAAAAAAAGTAGAATCCCGATATAACAAGCAAAGTTTGACGCAACAGGTGATGGAAGTTTTCGTAAAGTCACCATCGAAAACATTAAATTATAAACAAATTGCATCTGCTCTTGAAATTAAAGACATGGGCATTAAACGACTAATCGTTACTATTTTATACGATTTGGTTGCTTTAGATCAGCTTAGCGAAATATCGACAGGAAAGTATAAGTTGAAAGCAAAAATGGGCACAGTTGATGGCGTGGTTGATATGACTTCGCGTGGAGCTGCCTATATTGTTTCAGAGGAGATAACTGAAGATATCTTTGTTAGTCCAGCTAACGTAAATAGAGCCTTGCATGGCGATCAGGTTAAAGTATTCTTGTTTGCTCGTAAAAAAAGTAAGCAGCCAGAGGGCGAAATTGTTGAGATTATAAAAAGAAAGAAGACCAGTTTTGTTGGTGTTATTCAGATCTCAAAAAACTTCGCATTTTTAGTTCCAATTGGAAGAAATATGCCTCACGATATCTTTATTCCTTTAGCACAACTGAATGGTGCTAAAGGTGGAGACAAGGCTATAGCGCAAATTACAGAGTGGCCTAAGAAAGCGAAAAATCCGATTGGAAGAATTACCGATGTACTTGGGAAATCGGGTGATAACGATACCGAGATGCATGCGATTTTAGCTGAGTTCGATTTGCCATTCAAATTTCCAGAACATGTGAATGAAGCTGCCGAGGAAATTTCGGATGAAATTACCAAGGAGGAAATTGCAAAGCGACGTGATTTTAGAGATGTCACCACATTTACGATTGACCCAGCTGATGCAAAAGATTTTGACGATGCTTTATCGCTTCGAAAACTTGAGAATGGCAATTGGGAAATCGGTGTTCATATTGCCGATGTAACGCACTATGTTCGTCCAGGTAGTATTATTGAGAAAGAAGCCTGCGAACGTGCAACTTCGGTTTATTTGGTCGATCGTGTGGTGCCAATGTTACCAGAGCGTTTATCGAATGGGCTTTGTTCATTACGTCCTAACGAAGAAAAGTTGACTTATTCAGCCGTTTTCGAGATTGATGAAAGTGCCGATATTCATAACACATGGATTGGTAGAACAGTTATTAATTCTGATCGCAGATTTACTTATGAGGAGGCTCAGCTGGTAATTGAAACCGAAGAGGGAGACTACTCGGAAGAGATTCTATGTCTAGATAAACTAGCGAAGAAATTTAGAGCCAGACGATTTAAGGAAGGTGCTATAGATTTCGATCGATATGAAGTAAAATTCGATATCGATGAAAATGGAAAACCACTTAGTGTGTTCTTTAAAGAATCGAAAGATTCGAATAAGCTGATTGAGGAATTTATGCTTCTCGCAAATAAAAAGGTAGCAGAATCTGTTGGTCGTGTGCCAAAGGGCAAAACAGCTAAAACTTTTGTTTATAGAACGCACGATCAGCCTAACACACAAAAGTTAGAGACCTTTAACAACTTTATTCACAAGTTTGGTTTCGGAATTAAAACAGCTTCTCCATCGGCTATTTCGAAATCGATGAACGAACTTTTACAGAATGTGAAAGGGAATGCTATTCAGAATTTGGTGGAGACATTGGCAATTCGATCGATGGCAAAGGCACAATATACAACCAATAATGTTGGTCACTATGGCTTGCATTTCGATCATTATTCTCACTTTACGTCACCTATTCGTCGTTATCCAGATATGATGGTTCATCGTTTGTTGAATGAATACGAGAATCATGGAAAATCTGCCAATCAAGATAAAACTGAATCGCAGTGTAAGCATTGTAGCGATATGGAATTGCGTGCTTCACAGGCAGAACGTTCTTCAATCAAATACAAGCAAGTCGAGTTTATGGTCGATAATGTGGGTTCTGAATTTGAAGGAACCATTTCTGGTGTTACCGAGTGGGGATTTTATGTAGAGTTAAGCGATAACAAATGTGAAGGAATGGTTTCTATTCGTGAGCTCGAAGATGATTATTATGAGTTTGACGAAGAGAATTACTGTATTGTCGGACGTAATCATCGAAAGATATACCAATTGGGTGACGAGGTGAAGATACTTGTTACGAAAGCTAATTTGGCTGCAAAACAATTGGACTTTGTTTTAGCTTAATAGAATAATGTTTAGGCTATAAGCCGAATGAAAATATAAACTCCAGGCTTTATAGCTTGGAATTTTTTTTTACAACAATATTTTAAGTTTAGATTGATATTGACTTTTCTATATTCGAGATGAGTCCAAAAGCAAAAAGTTGGCTCATCCGACTTACGGATGGGTCATCTTTTCAAAAAGTCATCGATTCTGCGTCTCGAATGAGTCCAAAAAGCAAAAAGATGACTTATTTGAGTTACGGATGAGTCATCTTTTCAAAAAGTCATCGATTCTGCGTCTCGAATGAGTCCAAAAAGCAAAAAGATGACTTATTTGAGTTACGGATGGGGCATCTTTTCAAAAAGTCATCGATTCTGCGTCTCGGATGAGTCCAAAAAGCAAAAAGTTGGCTCATCCGACTTACGGATGGGTCATCTTTTCAAAATGTTATAGTTTCCGTGCTTAGAATAGCTCAAATAAGCAAAATGATATTCTACAAATTTTACAATTTCGATGTGATTTACTGAATGCTACTCTTGCTTAAACAGGGTTTGGAAAACTTGTCCCACTTTACTGACAAAGTGAATCTTGATTTTGAATTTTGAGGTGTCGAGACCTTTCGAATTATTTTTTGGAATAAAGATATGTTTGAATCCTAGTTTCTCAGCTTCGGAAATTCGTTGATCGATGCGATTGACAGGTCGAATTTCGCTTGATAGTCCTATCTCACCAGTAAAACAAACTTCCTTAGGAAGTGAAATATCCATACTCGATGAAAGAACAGCAATAATCACAGCCAAATCGATAGCAGGATCACTTACTTTGATACCACCAGCAATATTTAAGAAAACATCTTTAGTTCCGATTCGGAACCCAGCACGCTTCTCTAGAACGGCTAAAAGCATATTCAATCGTCTAAGATCGAAACCAGTTGATGAGCGTTGTGGCGTGCCATAAGCAGCCGTACTAACCAAAGCTTGCACTTCGATAAGAAAAGGACGCATGCCTTCCATAGAAGCGGAGATTGCCACACCACTTAAACTCTCATCATTCGATGAAAGTAATAGCTCCGAAGGGTTATCAACTTCTCTTAATCCATCTCCTCGCATCTCGTAAATTCCCATTTCAGAAGTAGATCCAAAGCGGTTCTTTGTTGCACGAAGAATACGGTACATGTGATTCTGATCGCCTTCAAATTGCAGAACGGTATCAACTATGTGTTCTAAAATTTTGGGACCTGCCAAACTACCTTCTTTGGTAATATGACCAATTAATAGAACAGCTACTGATGATTCTTTAGCAAAACGTAATAGTTGAGCTGTGCATTCTCTAACTTGTGAAACCGATCCAGGAGCAGATTCTACAGATTGAGTCCCCAACGTTTGAATGGAATCAATCACCAATATATCAGGATTCGTATTTTTAATGTGAGAGAAGATATTTTCCATCGAAGTCTCACTCACAATAAGGCATCTATCATTATCCGAATTAAGTCGGTTCCCTCTTAGCTTTATTTGCTGCGCACTTTCCTCTCCCGAAATATATAGCGTGGTGTGATTTTTTAGATTTAAGGCAATTTGTAAAGCCAAAGTCGATTTTCCAATGCCTGGTTCGCCTCCAATTAGAACCATAGATCCTGGAACCAATCCTCCACCTAAAACACGATTAAGTTCACCATTTAGAGTGTCGTAACGTTCCACTTCAGAAATTTTTATATCCGAAATTTTCTGAGGTTTATTTGGTGATTTACCATTAGACCCAATAGTTTGCTTATTATTGGTCTTCACAATAACCTCTTCGATAAAGGTATTCCATTCGTTACACGAAGAACATTTACCAACCCATTTAGGCGATTCAACACCACAATTCTGACAGAAAAAAGCCGTTTTAGTTTTTGGAGGCATAGCTTAGTAATAGTTAGATTAATGTGTGTTGATAATTTTATTGATGATGCTAGTTGATGAAAACCCTTCAATAAAATCGAGAGTGATAATTTCACCACCTTTTGCCTTTACGATATCGTAACCAACAATATCTTCGGCATTGTAATCGCTACCTTTTACCAAGTAATCTGGTTGAACAAACTTAATTAAATCAAGTGGTGTTTCTTCATCGAAAAAGACAACCATATCGATAAAACCTAAAGAGGCAAGTAGTAATGCTCTAGAATACTCATCGTTTATTGGTCGGTTAGGGCCTTTCAATCTCTGGACAGAAGCATCTGTATTTAATCCCATTACAAGCTTGTGTCCTAAACCTGAAGCCTCGGCTAAATACTCTAAATGTCCACGATGTACGATATCAAAACAGCCATTTGTAAAAACGATTTTCTCTTCTTTAAAGCGCCAAGTTTGCAGTGTTGCATAAGCTGCTTCTTTATCTGTATATATTTTGTTCTTAATGATTTCGAGTTTCGACATATTCTTAGTTATGAGGAATGAACACAAGGGCTCATATTTAATTAAAAAACTAGGGAAAGTTAATCATTCTCGATATGGCTACCAAAGAAAAAAGGCTGCTCTAAACGAACAGCCTTGCGTGTATTTTAAATTGATATTTTTAGATCAATTTATTGGTTTCAGTATCAGGGAAAACCAAACTAGGTTCCCAAGTCTTCGCTTCCTCAAATTCCATTGAGGCATAAGAGATGATGATTACCACATCGCCTACAGCGCACTTACGAGCAGCAGGACCATTTAAACAGATAGTACCAGAGCCTCTTTCACCTCTAATTACATAGGTTTCCAGACGTTCGCCATTATTAATGTTAACTATCTGTACTTTTTCGTTCTCAATAAGATTGGCAGCATCCATTAAATCTTCGTCAATGGTTACTGATCCAACATATTGCAGATTCGCACTGGTTACTGATGCTTTGTGAATCTTCGATTTGCAAACTTCAATATACATGTCGCTTAAAACTAAATATTATAAAGATATATTATCCAAAAGTCTAACTTTCCCAACTTGAACGGTGATGCAAGCAATTCTGCTGTCAGAATCTTCCCATTTTTCAATGGATTGTAAGCTTGTATCATCTACAATTTCAAAGTATTCAACTTCAAGATAAGCGTTACTATTAATTTCGGTTACAACCCACTCTTTTATTAGGGATACGCCAAAATCGGGGACTAAGTTACAAGCTTTAATTAAAGTTTCAGATATTTTTGCTGCATTTTTTCGCTCAAGTTCTGAAAGAAGCATGTTCCTTGAACTCATTGCAAGTCCATCTACCTCCCTAATAATGGGACATGGCACTATATTTATGTCTAGTTTAAGGTCTTTAGTCATCTGCTTAATAACAGCAACTTGTTGAAAATCTTTTTGCCCAAAATACGCATTATTAGGACTAATATAACTGAATAATTTGCTCACAACTTGTGCAACACCATTGAAATGACCTGGTCGGTTTTTACCTTCCATTACTTTCTCAATGTCTCCAAAGTCAAAAACACGCGTATCAGGTTCTGGGTACACTTCCTCAACTTCAGGAATAAAGATCAAATCTGGTTGATACTCCGATAACAATTCAAGATCTCGATCGAGAATCCGAGGATAAGTTTTTAAATCCTTAGGATTATTGAACTGTGTCGGATTGACGAAGATACTAACAACTGTTATATCATTTTCCTTTTTAGATTGTGCCACCAATGACAAATGTCCTTGGTGAAGAGCCCCCATTGTTGGAACTAAACCAACACGCTTACCATTCGCTTTATATTCGCTAATGATTGATTGTGTTTCAGAAATTAATTTTATTATTCGCATCATTATTTCTCTCTTACCCTCTTAGATGGTAATTATACATGTTATTAATACCTGCCATAAAGTAGCTTGCAGTTAACTACAAACTGATTATTAGTCTTAGTATTAGAATGTCACACAGGTATTAGCATTATGCTTCTGTTTAAAAACCATCCTGAATGAATGTGCAAATAAATAAAAATAATAAATACGAAATTCATTATTAGGTCATTTAATTGTACACTAGGCGTTTTAGATACGCTTAAGTAGAAGTATTACAAATTATTTTCTTAATTTTGCATGGATAATCTGTATTACAATATAAGCGATCACATGGAAAAGACTAAAGTACTTTTTGTATCACAAGAAATAATGCCTTACCTTCCTGAATCTGAGATGTCTAAAGTCGGAAGACATTTGCCTCAAGGAATCCAAGAGAAAGGAAAAGAAATAAGAACATTCATGCCAAGATATGGTTGTATCAACGAAAGAAGAAATCAGCTACACGAAGTTATTCGTCTATCAGGGATGAATCTTATTATTGATGATACCGATCACCCATTAATAATTAAAGTAGCTTCAATTCAGGCTGCAAGAATGCAGGTTTACTTTATCGATAACGACGATTATTTTCATCGCAAGAAAGTTTTATTGGAAGATGATGGAGAAGGTTTCGCCGATAACGACGAAAGAGCAATCTTCTTTGCACGTGGTGTTCTAGAAACTGTTAAGAAATTACGCTGGGCTCCTGATGTAGTTCATTGCCAAGGATGGTTCACTGGATTATTGCCATTATATCTTAAGAAGGCATTTAACGAAGATCCTTTGTTTACTGAAACCAAGATTGTATTTTCTATGTACAATGATGAGTTTCCAACAACTTTCAGTAAAGATTTTGCAGCAAAATCTCTTATCGAAGGTGTTAACTCTGACGATGTGAAAATTCTAGAAAATGCTGATTACTTAGCTATTAATAAATTGGCTATTGATTGGTCTGATGCTCTTATTATGGGTAGCGAATCAATTAATGAAGATTTACTTGCATATGCTAAAGCTTCTGGAAAAACATTCATGGATTATAAGAATGGAGACGAATATGTTCAAGCATATTCAGACTTATACGATAGCTTGATTGCAGAATAATTAAGCATTATAAAAATACTAAAAGGTGAGTTTTAACGTTTGTTAGAGACTCACCTTTTTTTTAAGGTAATTTATTTTTGCTTAGGAAAAATCCTTCGAGTATATTTGAATGAAATTATGATTATTTACTGAAACAAGAGATGTTTTATTCCCTTTAGTTTCAAATCAATTAATAAAAGAAATAGGGACTTTGGTCCTAAAATTGGAACCTAAAAAATATTTATACTATGTGTGGAATAGTTGGATATATTGGAAAAAGGGATGCTTTTCCTATTCTAATAAATGGATTGAAAAGACTTGAGTATAGAGGTTACGATTCTGCAGGAATTGCTCTTAGAACTGAAGAAACTAAAGTTTTTAAATGTAAAGGTAAAGTTCAAGATCTAGAGAATCATGTATCGGGTCTTGATATTTCAGGGCATATCGGTATTGGTCATACCCGTTGGGCGACTCATGGTGAGCCGAATGATGAGAATGCTCATCCTCATTGCTCTATGAATAATAAATTTACGATTATTCACAATGGTATTATTGAAAATTATTCTCCTTTAAGAGAGAAACTTATTCGTAGAGGTTATACATTTTCAAGTGATACGGATACGGAGGTTTTAGCTAATCTTATTGAGTATATCTACCTTAAAGGAAATGTAACAGCTGAAATGGCTGTACGTTTAGCTCTTTCAAAAGTTGTTGGTGCTTATGGTTTGGTTGTTATCTGTGAAGATGAGCCAGATCAATTGGTTGCTGCACGTAAAGGAAGCCCGCTTGTAATTGGTGTTGGAAAAGGGGAGTACTTTTTAGCTTCTGATGCAACGCCTATTATTGAATATACTCAGAGTGTTATTTACTTAAACGATGATGATGTTGCTATCATTCGTCGTGACGAGTTAACTCTTAAAACCATTCACAACGATAAGTTGATTCCGCATATTGAAGAATTGGATTTGGATATCGAGCAAATTGAGAAGAATGGTTACGAACATTTCATGTTAAAGGAGATTTTCGAACAAACTCAATCGATAAAGGATACTTTCAGAGGACGTGTTATTCCTAAATCTAAGGAGCTTTTCTTAGGAGGTATACAGGAAGTTATTCCAAAGCTAGTTGAAGCCCGTCGTATCTTAATTATTGGATGTGGTACTTCGTGGCATGCTGGAATGGTAGGAGAATACCTTTTCGAAGAATTTGCAAGAGTTCCTGTTGAAGTTGAATATGCTTCTGAATTCCGTTATAGAAATCCGGTTATATATAAAGATGATATCGTTTTGGCTATTAGTCAGAGTGGTGAAACTGCTGATACACTTGCAGCCATTAGTTTGGCTAAGAAAGCTGGAGCAACTGTGTTAGGTATTTGTAATGTCGTTGGTTCTTCTATTCCTAGAAATACTGATGCAGGTGTTTACACACATGCTGGACCTGAAATAGGGGTTGCATCTACTAAGGCATTTACTGCTCAGGTAACTGTGCTTACGATGATGGCAATGCTAGTTGGTTACAGAAAAGGAACACTTTCTAAGGAAGAATATGAGAAGCATATCGATGAACTAGCTTGTTTGCCAGAAAAGATTCAATCTATTTTGGATAAGAGTGAAGAGATAAAAGAACTTTCAACTAAATATGTTGATTCAACAAATGCATTATACTTAGGACGTGGATATTTATTCCCTGTAGCTTTGGAAGGTGCGCTTAAGCTGAAAGAGATTTCATACATCCATGCAGAGGGATATCCAGCTGCTGAGATGAAGCATGGCCCTATTGCACTAATCGATGAGCAGATGCCAGTATTTGTTGCTGCGACTAAGGATAAATCTTACGAGAAGATTGTGAGTAATATTCAAGAGGTTAAAGCACGTAAAGGACATGTTATTGCCATTGTTACCGAAGGTGACACTGTGATTAAAGGATTGGCTGATCATGTGATTGAAATTCCTGAAACGCTTGACGCTTTGGCTCCATTATTAACTGTTATCCCATTCCAATTGATTTCTTATTATATCGCTGTTTTAAGAGGATGTAATGTTGATCAACCAAGAAACTTGGCAAAATCAGTTACTGTAGAATAGAAAATATCAAATAGATAAATTCAAAAGCGATACTTTTAAGTATCGCTTTTTTTATTGATAGACATTTAAACTAATACAATAGAGACGTACATTTTCTTTATCTTGGATTCATTCTTAAGAAATAAGTTTAAATATGGGCGATAATATTAAAATTGTAATTAGCGATTTGGATGGAACACTTTTACCAGCACAAGGTGAAGTGAGTAATCGTGATATGGATACCCTAAAGAAACTTAAAGAAGAAAAGATTGTTAGAGTAATTGCAACGGGTCGAAACCTGTATTCGGCTTTATCTGTTTTAACTGATGATTTTCCTATTGATTATTTAATATTTGCTTCTGGAGCAGGGATTTTTGATTGGAAAAAGAGAGAGCTTATTTTTTCTCAGCACCTTGATGCGGATTCTGTATTTGCACTCTCATCAGAATTGATAAGACTGAAAACTGATTTTATGATTTTGGATACTATTCCCAATAATCATCAGTTCGCATATTACCGTTCAGGAAACTCTAATCCAGATTTTGATAGGAGATTAAGCTTATATAAGCCTTTTGCAAATCCAATCGGAGATGTAGGGGAAACTAAGCGTGAGGCTTGTCAATTATTGGTAATTCTATCTAACTGTGTCAATGGGTTCAATGAGTTGAAAGCGAAATTTGAAAATGTAAAAATTATTAGAGCAACCTCGCCTTTAGATCATGAATCTATTTGGATGGAGATATTTCCACTTCATATTTCAAAAGCTTATGGAGCTGAATGGTTATGTATGCACCTAAAAATTGATTCTAAGTGTTCAATAGTGATAGGAAATGATTATAATGATCTAGATCTCCTAGAATGGGGAAAACATCCTTATGTTGTTGGCAATGCACCTAAAGAGCTGAGAGACTCTTATCAGGTATCAAAATCAGTGGATGAAAGTGGTTTTTCTTATGCAATTGATCAGGTATTAAATAAAGTACGTAATACAAAGGCATAAAAAAAGCCACCCGAAGGCAGCTTTCTTTTCTGAATTTGAGACTTCTTTTAGAAGTTGTATGTAATACCTATGCTTGGTATAAAAGCTGTATTTTGATATTCTCCGCCAAAACCTTGTGATGTTGGATTTGTATCGTAAGCCTCTCTCTTTTCACCTTTAGAGTAAATGAAAGCAGCATCAAGACTGAATTTCTCGTTTAATAAGTAAGAGAATCCACCAGTGATACCAATTTTATTCGCACCTGGAGTTTCTGGAGCATAATATTTGTCGTTAGTAGGTGTCTCATCATAATAGAAACCTGCACGTAAATCTAATTTCTCATTAGCTGAATATTGAGCTCCAATTCTATAAGTCATTGAATTATCCCAATCTCTTGTGTTTTTTGTATCGGCTACTACTGGAACATTCATTGTTGTAGTTGGTGATGTAGGTATAGTAATAGAAGATTCATTTTCAAAATCAAAATTTAAACTCTTATATACATCCCATTGTACGAAGTTGACATCTGCAGATACCAACCATTTTTCATTGATTTGATATGCAAAACCGAAATTCAAACTTGCAGGTAAAGGAAGAGTTGCACTAACTCCTCCATCAGGGAAAAGCGGTGAAAATGCAGTAGGTACAGAAAATTCAACATCACCATCTTTATAATCTAAATCAACATCAACTTGAGAGCGATATGAAATACCAACATTTAACTTTTCGGTTGGTTGTAAGAAAATACCAATATTATAACCATACTGCACATTACTTCCTGAAAGTGTAGCTTTACCATCAGGAGCTGATGTATTTTGAGCTAAACCTCTCAAATCAACAGCTTTCTCAAGATCAAACTGTCCATAAACAATATTCAAACCAGCACCGATAGAAATCCAATCGTTAATTTTATACGATACAGTAGGTTGAATGTAAATTGATTTTAGAGCGATCTCTTGAACTAAATATTTACCTGCCCAATTATCACCCCAAACATTAGAGCTACCAAATGGCGTATAAACAGCTAGACCAATAGCTAACTTATCATTTAATTTAGCTGAACCATATAGATAGAACGGTGGAGCTATTGGGTTATCTGTTTCTGTGTTAAAAGCAGAATTTGTAGGGTGAGTGTAATCCGTATTTGACCATACTAAGCTACCTCCCATAGATAGAGAGTATTTTGCATCTAGTGTTGCAAGAGCTCCTGGGTTGAACTGCATGCTACTAGCATCCCAATTTAAGGCAACACCAACATGTCCCATACCAATTTGTTTTGCGCCTTGAACGTTTACGGCATAGCCTTCAGCTTTTACGCTATAAGTGATAGCAATAAGAGCTACTGCTAAATAAATCTTTCTTAACATAGAATTGTAGTTTTAAATTTTCACTAATATAGAATTAATCTAATTTTCAAAGGAATTATTTCTATGCTTCTATTATGGATATGTTCTGTATGTCTTGATTTTATGCATCTTACAGTGGATCATAATTTTACGTAATTACTTCTTTATAAAAACATACCTTCTCATCTTATTAAATTATTTGTATTTTTACCTCAATAAGGGGAACTTATTCAACCTTATGAACGATAAGCTTAATATGAGAAATAGAGGGGATTTTATTAATCAAAGTCATAGAGAAGGCTACAAGAGTACGTCATCTTTCCTGATAAACCGGTCATTTGAATGGCAGGATAAGCAGATTAATATTATGCTAGAATCTTGTATGCATCGACTTGGTGAATTGAATGCATATTGCAAACATTTCAAAGATATTGACACTCATTTACCAATGTTTACAGCGATTGAAGTGACTGCCTCCAATATGATGGAAGGCATTCGATCAAATGTGACTCAGGCTTTCTTGCCTTCCGCTTCTAAAGGCTATCGAAGTCTAATCGCACATAAACAGGTAACGAACTATATTAGCTCTATTGATTGGGCAGTTAAAGAACTTGAGAAGTTTCCACTAAGCCTACATATGGTAAAGGAAACTCACCGTATGCTATACGCTGATTTACCCAAAGAAGAAGAGACTGCTGGTAAGTTGCGTATGAAATTCAATGCTAAGGATAATAAGCATCAAGGATCTTCTGGTTCTAAATATACACCACCAAGTAAACATGATTTAAAAGTTCTTATTAATGATGCGAAATGGTTTTGGCGTAATGAGGATCTTGAGTTACCTTATTTAATTAAGATGGCCATATCACTTTGTCAATTTGAGACAATACTTCCATTTCTGGATGGCAATGGACGTACAGCTCGTACATTGATTTTATTGGAGCTATTGAGTTTGAAATTTATAGAGAAGCCTATATTCTGCCTTTCTGCTTTTTTCGAAAAAAATAGATTGGAATATTATCATCGCCTGAATTTAATTCGATCTAAGAATGATGTGGAGCAATGGATTCGATTTTTTATTACTGGGATGAATGAAACCGCTACTTTTTGTATCGAAAGGCTTGAGGAATTGCAAGCGCTTAAGGATAGCTATCTGGAAAGAGTTGAAGCCAAACTTGGAAAGAAGAGGCATCCATCAGCAAAACAACTGTTACAGATATTCTATACAAAACCTTATCTTTCTGTCAACGAGATAAAAGAAGAAATGCAACTGAGTTTTCAATCGGCAAATCAGTTGGTGAAGGAATTTGAGGAAGTTGGTTTTATTAAAGAGATGGCTGGAGCTAGACGGAATAGAGTTTTCTATTTATGGGAGTACTTAGCAATTTTCGAAATGTAAGATAATAATATGGAAGAAGGATTTTTGTTTAAAGATGTATTTAATCCAGAGCTAGTTGCTCGTATGGGTAAGAGAATAAAGGCTGTTTCATCTCAATTTAATGAGGAATCTTTTTATAAATCGATTGTTCCTAAATTAGAGCCCCTGAGTTTATCTGAGAGATCTTCCTTAATTTGTGAGAGCTTGCATAAACACCTTCCTAAAGGATATAAAAAAGCAATAAAAATATTTCTATCTACTTTTGATTCTATAATAGAAACTTCTGAAATGACTGGATTTGAAGGGTTTTATTTTATGCCGATTGCCAAATATGTTTCGGTTTATGGACTTGAAAAAGAAGACTTCGATGTTTCGATGAATGCCTTAATAGAAATAACGAAACGATTTACTTCCGAAGATGCAATTAGGCCGTTTATTCGAAAATACCCTAAGCAAACTTTTGAGAATCTTTATAATTGGTCTGCTGATGAGAATGTGCATGTAAGGCGATTGGTTTCAGAAGGAACACGACCTAGATTACCATGGTCATCGGTGCTTCGAGAATTTATTGTTGATCCAAGTCCTGTTTTGGATTTGCTGGAGGAATTAAAGGAAGATCCGGAACTTTACGTGAGACGTTCTGTTGCAAATAACCTTAATGATATAGCAAAGGATCATCCTCAATTGGTTATTAAAACACTTAAAAGGTGGAATTCAATTAATAATAAAGGTACTCAGTGGATAATTTCTCATGCTTCTCGTACATTATTAAAGCAAGGCTTACCAGAAGCATTGGAATTATTGGGTTACCCTACTAACTTGAAAATATCAGTAGATAAGCTATCTCTAAACAAAGCTGAATGTAAAATGGGAGATGCTATTGAATTTTCATTTGATATTAGCTCTAAGGCTGCGGAAAGTCAAAATTTGATGGTTGATTTTGTAGTTCATTATATGAAATCTAATGGTAAAACTGCACCAAAAGTATTTAAGCTATCTAAAAAGAAATTGCCAGCAAATAAGAAGCTTAGTTTTAAAAAGAAGCTTTCCTTTAAGGCAATATCAACTCGAAAATATTACTCTGGTCTACATGAAATAGAAATCCAGATAAACGGAAAACTCTATGGAAAAGTAAATTTTGAGTTGATAAAGTAATTTTGGCTCCTTTTTGCTTATGTATAAAAAATGACGTTTTAGAACTAAAAATCTAAAATAGAGATCATTATGCAATCGTTTCAGAACGATACATAATACAATTAAATTCCTTCTGTTTACGGACTGTTTGGCTTATATTTTAAGCATTCTTTGTTGCTGAAAATATATTAATGTAACTTTGTTTAGCAGAAAAAAAACTAAATATATTTATATCATGCAAACTATTGATTCATACAATTTTTCAGATAAGAAGGCTATTATTCGTGTAGATTTTAATGTGCCTTTAAACGAGCAATTCGAAATTACAGATGATACTCGTATTCGTGCCGCACTGCCTACTATCAAGAAAGTATTAGATGGGAATGGTTCTGCTATTTTAATGTCTCACCTTGGTCGTCCAAAAGGGAAAGATGAGAAGTTCTCTTTAAAGCATATTGTTGCACATTTGTCAAAATCGATTGGTGTTGAAGTTAAGTTTGCAGATGATTGTATTGGTGAGAGTGCTAAAACTATGGCTGCAGAACTGAAGCCAGGTGAAGTGTTATTACTTGAAAACCTTCGCTATTACGATGAAGAGAAAAAAGGTGATGAGGCATTTGCCAAAAAATTATCTGGTTTAGCTGACTTGTGGATAAATGATGCATTTGGTACAGCTCATAGAGCTCACGCTTCAACTGCAGTGATTGCTAAGTTTTTCCCGGAAGCTAAAATGTTCGGTTATGTAATGGAAGGTGAATTATCTAGTGTAGATAAGGTATTGAAAGATACTAAGCGTCCATTGACAGCTATTGTAGGTGGAGCTAAAGTTTCTTCAAAAATTGAAATCATCAAAACGTTAATGTCGAAAGTTGATCACTTAATTATTGGTGGTGGTATGACTTTCACTTTCGTGAAAGCGATGGGTGGCAATATTGGAAACTCATTGGTTGAAGTTGATAAATTAGAAGTTGCAAGAGAGATTCTTTCTTCAGCTGAAGAGAATAATGTGAAGTTGCATTTATCACCAGATGCTTTAGTTGCTGATGCTTTTTCTAATGATGCCAACACAAAAGTATGTGCTGTAGACAAAATTCCAGATGGCTGGATGGGCTTAGATATTGCAGAAACAAGTATTGCAAACTTTAAAAAAGTGATTGAAGAATCGAAAACAATTCTTTGGAATGGACCTGTAGGTGTATTCGAGATGGATACTTTTGCTAAAGGAACTAAAGCTATTGCTGATGCAATTGTAACAGCTACTGAAAAAGGAGCTTTCTCTCTTATTGGTGGAGGTGACTCTGTTGCTGCAATCAACAAATACAATTTAGCTGATAAAGTAAGCTATGTGTCAACTGGCGGTGGAGCTCTTCTTGAGTATATCGAAGGAAAAGAATTACCAGGTGTAAAAGCTATTAAAGGATAAACTGAAGTATTGAGAATCAAAATATGAACTGATTTTCAAATCAGAATATAATCAATTAGTCATGAATTCAAGAATTATAACATTCTTGAATTCGTGGCTTTTTTGCTTATAGCTTAAATCACTTATCTTTGTTAAAATTTGAAGATTACTATACATGACAGAACTGAAGAAAAAGATATTCGATATAAAAACAGAAGATGAGTTTGTTAAAATTGCTCTTGAGGTTTTCCAATTTCAAGCTATCAACAATCCTGTGTATGATCAATATATTAGCTTGTTGGATATAAATGTTAATGAAGTTGATAGTTTAGATAAAATCCCTTTTTTACCTATAGAATTCTTCAAATCTCACAAAGTCGTTTCTACTCAAAACGAAGCCAAGGCAATTTTTACAAGTAGTGGTACAAGTGGTAAGCTAACTTCTCGTCATTATGTGCCAGATTTAGAAATTTATGAGGATAGTTTCACCAAAGGTTTTGAGGCTTTTTACGGCCCTGTTAGTGATTATTGTATTCTAGCACTGCTTCCATCTTATCTTGAGCGTGAGGGCTCTTCTCTAATCTATATGATGGAGAAATTGATTAAAGATAGCGGACATCCTAAATCAGGATTCTATTTGAATAATCATGAGGAATTGATTGATCACCTTAAAGAGCTTAAAGAACAATCCCGAAATCTTTCGGGACAGAAAGTATTGCTTTTGGGGGTTAGCTTTGCCTTACTCGAACTTGCTGAAAACCATCAGCTTGATTTAGGCGATGTTGTTGTGATGGAAACAGGTGGTATGAAAGGCCGTCGTAAGGAATTAACTCGCGAAGAACTGCATTCTATTTTTACCTCACGCCTTGGTGTAAAGAAAATTCACTCAGAATATGGCATGACTGAGCTATTATCACAAGGCTACAGTAAAGGAGATAGCCTTTTTGAAACACCAGCATGGATGAAAATCATGATTCGTGATGTTTATGATCCTTTCTCATTTGAAAAGATTGGCAGAAGTGGTGGGGTCAATGTTATCGATTTAGCTAACCTTAATTCTTGCTCATTTATCGAAACACAAGATTTAGGTAAAATTCACACGGATGGAAGTTTCGAAATTCTAGGCAGGTTCGATAACTCTGATATAAGAGGGTGCAATTTATTGGTGAGTGAGTAAAAACATGCTCAATGATTATTAGGATGAGAAATAAGAGTATAAATAAAGGAGCTTACAAACTACAGTAAGCTCCTTCTTTACTTAACTATTAACTTAAAACTAAATCAAATTCGTTTTTATTGTCTAATAATAAACCAAACATCTGGATTATTTGCACTGGTTAATTTTACTGTCATTGGAGCATCTGGATCATCTATTTCAACGATATACGGAGAATTATCCGCTAACAAATCTACCATAACAGAAAGGTGTGTATACCAATTCCAGTTGAAGCCTGCTGATAGCTTAACGATATCAAGATAATCTGAGTGACCAGCAACACCACCGAAAGCCAGATTATAGTGAGCGCGATAAGGTCCTGGGTATGAATAGAATGAAATCCCATAGTCTCCATAGGTTGCATTAGCTGCTCCCATCGCCATAAAACTAGCTAGTTGTTCTCCCCAAGCCTGATCATTGGCATCATAGGCGGCTTGCCAGCCAGCTAAAACAACTTCAGAACGGTCAGTTGCAGCACTTACATCAAGATACCAGGCTGCTAGCTTCAAATCAATTGGTGGCACAATAATTATAATCTTCATATCTCCTTCGTTGGAGATTAATTGATAAGATTCTTTGTTAAGGGTGAAATCCTGAAACGTTTGCCCCATCATCTCAACTGGTTCATAAAATGACAATCCTGAATCGGTAACAATATAAGGTGCCGTTACCGACTTGATTTCGTCATTCTCAGCATAGTTGAAGGTGAAATTACGATTCATTTCCTGTACTGAAACTTTAGTGCCATTTACATTGGCATCAAAAGATCCTTGTCCGATAAAATCAACATTTTCTGTCACCTTGCTTAAATAAACTTCAGCTGTTTCAGTCATTTTTGTCATACGCAAAACATTCCCAGTCTTAATACATTTAACAGTCATCATATCATTTTCATTTGACATGATTAGGAACTCAAAATCACCGCCTTTAGCAAGATATTCAGCAGCAGAAGGGTTTGCAAATTCATGCATTATTGAGTTGTATGTATTAAATGTTAATACAGGCCCTCCGTAAGAAATGATATCGTATGTAGATGTTTCTGGCATTGTAAGATCATCCATATTTTCGGACCAAACAGTTACTTGATCATCTTCGGCAAACTTTACAACAAAATTGTATCCACCATACTTTTGAGTTTCTTCTGGGTAATATTGGAATAACCAACCTTGTTCAGAAGATTTAAGAGCATCGTTATGCTCTTTATTTGCACCCATTTTTCGTTCTGCTGCAGATTCATCAAAAAGTAAGTCGGTGTTGTTGTCGCAAGAAGCAACACCCATACTTAATAATAAACCAAACAGTACTATATATATATTCTTTATCATAGCTCTTAGTTTATAGTTATATTATCAAGATCTTGCTCGTCAAGCTTACTTGCGCGAGAATCAATTGCTTCTCTTAAATCATCCATGTCAATGCTCCAAACATCTTTCATGTATGATTTCACGATTGTCATCTTTTGCTCTATAATTGGTCTTCCATCGTCACCAGCTGCTACTAATTTGGCTTCCCAAGATGTAGCTGTATTGGTAATATAATGAGCAATCAGCTCCACAAAATCTTCATTTACTTCTTTACTAGAGTAATCGCTAATAAAACCCTTTGCGGCCGAAGATTTTCCATCCCAAGCATCGTTCCATGAACCACCTACATAGTCTGTAGCAGATATTTTATCAAAGTCTGTCGTGTAATCTTTAGTTTGATGTAGAATATGAGAAAATTCATGAAAAATAGTACGGAAATAGAATTCATACAAGTTCTCAACGTTTGTAACATCAAGTTCGTTGATTAGATAGAGTGTAATTTTCAAACCGCCTTCTGCTGTACCTAACACATAAGTTCCGTTATTTCTATAACCAGCAGAACCGATCATCATAAACATTTTCGGAAAATACTTCTTCAAAAATCCATCAGGAGCAACTTCTTCATAAGCATCCAAACAAAGATACTTAATTAGGTTAGCCATCTTAATTGAATTCTCAATCTTAGCTGGAACTAATGCATACTCCATATCCGATTCAATATCTTCCCATTTGTAAACAAAGTCGATATTGTAAGTGTCAACAAATGTTGCTTCTAAATATTTATCAAAATCATTTTGTTCACCATTACCCATGTTAATTACACTGATATCTGGATTTGGTTCATCGTCTTCGTCACAGGCACCCAAAACGAATACCATTATTGAAGCTAAAAGCCAATATTTTATTTTATTCATAATTCTATTTTTAAAATTATTACTTATCGTGGATTAGCCTCTAATCCAGCATTTCTTACATCCTGAGGCAATTGAATTGCTCTACGAGAATCGTCCACTTTTAATACATCAAGAACAATAACTGACTCGTCAGCCTGAATCTGGAAACGAGGCACTTCAATACCATAACGTTTGATATCGAACCAGCGTAAACCTTCGTGTAGAGTTAGAATCCTACGACATTGCAATACGTAATGAATCATATTTTCCTGAACACCAGTAGTTACCGTAAACTTTGGATTTAATTTTTTCTTTTGTGTTACAAGAGCTTCGCTTGAATATGCCATATCGGTGTATAAGGTATTCACCTGATCAAGTGTTGATTCCTTATCTTTAAAGATATTCATGCTCCACATGTTTAGGTCAGCTAGTGCTAAACTATTCTCACCTAACATTACTTCAGCCTCAGCACGTACCAATAAGGATTCATCTGTTGTGAATGGAACCATTACTGTTCTAGAATAACCTATTTGTGCAACAGGATCAGTTATTTCGAATAGATATGGAATTTTATAAAATATTGTTTTATCGAAATTATTACCTACATAAACAAAAGGACCGAAATGATAATCAGCTCTAGTAATTCCTCCCCAAGGAGAAGGGGCTAGCAATGTTTGTTCAGCTGCAATTTTTTGTGAATGGTTAAAACGGGCACCATCATTCCAAGGGCCAAAATAGACTCCCATATTAGAATTTGAAGTAAGAGCTAATAAATTGGCAGGATCATTTATATAGGCATTAGAAACGACCTTCCTGTCTCTGGGTAATGCTCCTAGTCTGGACCAATCTCTTAATTGAGTAGATGGATTTGCTGTAAGTACTACAGAAGCATAATCTTTTGCCTTTTGCCATTGACCATAGTACAAATTGAAACGAGCAGCAAATGCATAAGCTGCTTTTTTAGTAAAGTGATATGTACTTATTTCATAGATATCATCACTGATAAGAGGCAAGGCTGCTTCAATATCTGCATTAATCTTCTCGTACACGTCTTTTACATTTCCTCTATCATACTTAGGATCGAGAGTTGTCTCCGATTTCTCCATATAAGTAATTCCAAGGTCAGTTGCGCTCGACTGTGAATTGTAATGCTTACAAAACACATTGACCAATAAAAAGTGTGAGTAGGCACGTGTAATTAAGGCTTCACCTTTCTCAGGCAACAAATTTTCTTCACCTATTTCTGCGATTGCTGCTAAAGCTTCATTTGAATGAGCAATTGCTAAATAGGTTTTCTCCCAAAAAGTTTGAGTGTCGTCATTGTCTACTTCAGTTAGATCAATCCAATTGGCAAGTTGCTCGTCAAAGCGAGTAGAGTATGGGTTGATACTTCCCGTATCATCAATATTATCTGATGCATATTCAGTAACTAATGCATGATTCCCCTCAGTATAAGCAGACACTAATAGCTTTCTTATTTTTGTCTGGCTATCAACCTCAGCACGGTTATCTGGTGTTTCGTCGAGATAAGAGTCGCACGAAGCAGCAAATATGCCAAGTAAGGCTATAAATATTATATGTGTTCTTTTCATGTTATATCTTTTTTGCTTTTATAAACCTAACTTCAATGTAAATGTAAACTGCTTAGGCACTGGTGCTGCTACACCTCCTGAGTTGAAAAATTCAGGATCTTGACCATTTAATTTATCATCAGAATATAATAGGAACAAGTTGGTCGCTTGCAATCTAAGCGACAGGTTGTTAACTCCTAGTCTTCCCGTAATGGTTTTAGGGAATTCGTATGCCAATGAAATTTGTTTCATTCTAATGAAATCACCTTTAGCAATACGAGCCGAAGAATAATTGTAAGCATTATAAGCTATTGCAAGTTCTGAATCTCCAATATTTCTTTCTTGTCTAACAGTTGCTATAGTAGGAACATTAGTATAAGCTTCATCACCTGGTATTACCCAACGATTTTTAAATTCTCTAGGTAGAGCTATAAGGTCAGAATAAGAGCTGTCAAAAATAGGGTCTAAACGAACGACATTACCAAATGCATAAGTCATAAAGACATTAAGACTAATTCCTTTATAAGTAAATACATTACTCAAACTACCAATGTCAGTAGGATCAGTTGAACCGGAATATTCTAAGAAATCAAGTTTATCACTTTCTTGAAAATAGATATCGCTTACAGTTACATTTTCGTCTTGATCTAAGAATGTTGGTAAACCTTGCTCATTTATTCCTTTAAAAGGAATAGAGAAAATTGAACGAACATCGTAGCCTTCTCTTGCAAAACCAGAACCAGAAACAAGATCCATTACGGTTGAAACTGTGTTTAGTTCAGTGACCTTATTTTTAGCTTTTGAATAAACAAAATTAGTTACCCATGAGAAATTTTGAGTTTGAATATTTTTTGTCGAAATGGAGAATTCAAATCCGTGAGATTCCATATTTGCAACATTACCATATTTCGTTCCTTCACCACCAAGACCTTGAGTCTTCACAATTCCAATCAAATCGAAATTATCACGTGTATACCAGTCCATTGTTGTATTGATACGGTTGTTTAGGAAGCCTATCTCAGCTCCAATATTAATCTCATGCTTCTTCTCATAAGTTAATTCACTATTTTCAAGTGAAGAGATTTCTAAACCACTCTCCTTCATACCAGCAGTTGGTCTCCAAGGTGTTTTACTTCTAATATCAACTAATGAATTAGTTACATCACTAGGACCTCTATCTGCAGTTAAACTATACGATCCTTTAAGAGTAAAGTTTGATAGAATAGGCTTAAATTGATTGAAGAAATCCTCCTCATGAGCATTCCATGCACCAGAAATATTCCAAGTTGGTAACCAACGAGCACTGTTTGACTTACCTAGTTTATTTGATCCCTCATAGCGAAGAGTACCGTTAATGGTATATCTGTGCTTGTAAGAATAAGTTGCGTTTCCAAAGAACGCCATATTACGGTATCTAGTGTTTTCAACACCATAGTATAGGTTGTTATTTTCAACACCTTTTTTAAACAGTTTATAATCATAGAAAGGAATCTCACCCATAGAGTATTGCATTCCCCAGCCCGTATTGTTTGTTTTTTTACGATCTGAAGAATTTATCTCCATACCACCATATAGGTTTATAATATGAATATCATTATAGACATCTTTATATGAAGCTGTAGTTCTGAAGTCATACCCTAACATACTATAATCTGTACGCTTATAAATTCCTCCTTCTGGTAAAACACTTACTGGTAATGCGTAAGGATCATCAGGATCGGTATATAAGAAAGAGTTTTTATCACGTATGGTTGAGTTTGGCATAGCTCGATAAGCTTCAGCTTGATTCGAAAACTCAGTAATGTTGTGCTCTTGTGAAGTTGATTGATACTTGATAGCACCCAATGCACTCAATACCACTTTTGGAGTCACTTTCCATCTCAACTCGGTTTGGAATTTAACGTCAACTACATTAAGATCGATGTAGTTTTCGTTTAACTCTTTTTTGATATTAAATGGAGCATAATTACGAGTGTAAAATGCATCAGGATCTAAAGTTCTTGATGAATTCAATGCGAAAGAGTATGGATTAATATCGAAATCTCTTTTCACTTTACCAGTAACTGCATCAGTGTCCTGTGATAATGTTCCTGGTGCTTTTTGCTTTCTATAAGAAGCATTACTAATTGTGTTGAAAGATAGATTATCTAAAATATTATAATTCGACTTAAAATTAGCTGTATAACGGTTCACCTTACTAGATTGAGTCCAACCTGGATCAAGCAATGCACTCATAGATGCGTAATAAGTTGCCTTTTCAGTACCTGAAGACATACTTATTGAATGACTCTGCATCAAGTTGGTATTGAATAATTCTTTGAACCAATCTGTATTTCTATTTTCAGCTTGACGTAAAAAAGCAGCTTTTGCTTGTGGTGTATTTTTTAGCAAAAAATTTCCAGCAGCATCTGTTTGGTTAAGTCTCTGGTACATTCTACCGTAAACTCCACTTTCAGAAGCATTTGCTACATCAGCATAATTAAGCCATCCACCTTCACGCATATCTTCGTAAACAGACATTTGTTCTTGCGAATTCATGATATTGAAATCACCATACGAAGGTGTTAATCTTGAAGTAAATTCACCTGTATATGAAATACGACTTACACCAGCTTTACCTTTTTTAGTTGTAATAACAATTACACCGGCCATTGCTCGTGCACCATAGATAGAAGTTGCAGAACCATCTTTCAAAACCTCAAAACTTTCAATATCGTCAGAGTTTAAGCCAGCAATTGCAGAACTAATTAGAGTTGATACATCTCCTGAAGAAAGTGCGTCTGAAGTAAGTTCAACTACGTCTTCTAGGATTATTCCATCAACAACCCATAATGGCTTTGAACTACCATAAATAGAAGTAGCACCACGAACACGAATTTTTGGTGCAGCACCAAAAGTACCCGATACATTTTGTACAGATACACCTGCTGCTCGACCTTCAAGAGATCTACTTATGTCATGGATACCTGCCAATTTTATCTCTTTGGCTTGTAATTTCTCACTAGCTCCAGTAAATAATCGTTTATCAGTTGAGAGCATACCTGTTACAACAACTTCGTTTAGACTTTCCGATGAAGATTCTAAAGTGATGTTTAGTTGTGTTTGATTTTTGATTTTAACTTCTTTAGGGTTCATTCCTACAAAAGAAAACACTAAAGTTGCACCATTTGTTGGCACTTCAATTTGATATTTACCATCAATGTCAGTTGAAACTCCTGTACTTGTTCCTTTAATTACAACAGATACGCCAGGTAAAGTTTCACCTTGATCATCAGTAACAACACCAGAAATTGTCTTGTTCTCCTGTGCTGCCTTTATTTTATTAGACGGTGTCTTAACAGCAGGTTTGATAATGATAACCTTATCTTTAATCTTGTACTCAAGGTTTGTACCTTTAAGACTCTCATCTAAAATTTCTTTAATATCCGCATCTTTATTTGTTATCGAGATATTATCAAACCCTTCAACATCTTCTACACTGTAAAGAAAAGTGTAATCAGACTGATCTTTAATAGAGTTAAGTACCTCTATTAAAGAGCTGTTGTTTGTTTGTAAATCAAAAGAAATAGGCTGTGGAGCTCCAAATGAACTCACGTGTATCACGCCTACCATTAAGAGCGTGAGTAATAGTCTTTTCCCTCTGAGAATATTCTCAGAAAAATAGAAAGACTTTTCTCGTTTTTTTTCCATAATTTTATAATTGATTTGGTTAGTATTCCATTTCTGCTTCAACAGAAATGATTTATTGGCAGGTACGGGGATTGTTGCAAGCTTTCTCCGTATTTTTTTTTAATGTGTATTGTTGACTAAAACACTTCTGTTTTTTATATTGAATTTTACCTTTTCGGTCATTTCTATCATTTCAAGTATACTATTGAAATCTTCATATCTAGCTAGGTCACCAGAAAATCGAATATTTTTAGATTCATTGTTCTGAAAAAAGACTTCTACATTATACCATCTTGATAAGCGAACCATGATGTTTTCGAGTTTTTCATTATTAAAAACAAAACGACCATCTTTCCAAGCAGTAAAAATGTCAGTATCTACAATTGTTTTTTTGTAGTTACCATTGTGAATATTGATACTGTACTGATCGTTAGGTGTTAATATTTCTTTCTGTTCTCTTAGTATGTCACTTACTTCAACTTTACCTTCAACAAGAGTGGTGATAATTTCATCTTCATCAGAGTAAGCATTCACATTGAAAGAGGTTCCAAGGACTTTAATTTGGATGCCATTCATCTTCACAATAAAAGGGAAATCTTTATTTTTGCTTACATCAAAATAGGCTTCACCTTCCAACTCTACAATCCGTTCTTTACCTGTGAATCTTGTTGGGTATTTTAATTTAGAATGTGAGTTAAGCCAGATTTTTGTTCCATCGCTAAGCGTTAGATTGTATTCGCCACCCTTGGGGATGATTATAGAGTTTGTACTTACTTTTTCTTTGGAAATAGCTTTATTATTTGACTTATACACTAGATGACCATCTGTGTTATTGATTTCTAAGCCATCTTCCTTTAGCTTTAAGAATTCATCAAGAACTATTGGTTCTCCCTCTTCTCTTATCAAGAGTGCTTGGTTTTTCCCTGGCGTTATAACTGCAATTTTACTTGTTTGTTTTTGTGGAAGTGAATCAATTAAAAAGAAAACACTTATTCCTATAACAATTAGACTAGCAGCATACTTTATAAATTCAGTTCTAAATGTTCTTGTTTTTTTCTGCTTGATGTTGTTGTTTATATTCTGCCATATCTCATCACTTTTTACGCCTTCTAGCTGATCTTCATTTTTAAAGTAATTGCTCTCTGGATTTTTTGATAATTTATGGTAGAGAGCTAAGTTTTCTTGGTTATCGTACTTCCATTCATTTAGTCGCAAATCTTCCTCTTCAGTCAACTTCCCTTCCAGCCTTTTTGCAATAAGCTCTGCAATTTTAAATATGGAATGTAATTCGGTCATCTTATAAAATAATTAGTTGTTTGTATCTGCTTAAACAGGTAGAATTGAAAAAGGGGTGACAAAAAATAATTTTTGTTTCCCCTTTTTTTTAAGATGTAATTGTATGTGGTTGTGTATGAGTTTGTTTAATTGTCAATTTTTTTTAGTTTTTCTTTTAGAATTCTTGTTGCTCTAAGCTTTTGTGTTTTGACAGTATTGACTGATATTTTTAAATCTTCTGCAATATCTTTGTTTTTAACACCGTTTAAACTAAGTAGATATATGATTCTTGCAGATTCAGGAAGTTCTTTCATAGCGTCAGTAATATGACGATTAACTTCCTCTTCAATAATATTTTTGTAGAATGTATTCTCTGAAAATGCGTTTTGATCTTGTCTGTTTTCGAATTTCTTTTGAACTGCTTGATGTTCGATATGGTTTAGGCAGGAATTTTTCACTGATTTATATAGGAATGTTTTTAATGCTAATTCATGGAAGAAGAAAGCTCGTTTCTCCCAAGTTTTAATGAACACTTCTTGCAAAATATCCTCCATCACACTTTGGTCGGGAATATATTTCATCCCAAACAAATACAAGGCGTTAAAATAACGGTCGTATATCTTTTTAAAAGCTATATTATCCCCATTTCTAAATTCCTTTAGAAGGGAATTGCTTAGGCATTTCATGGTCGGTTTGGGTTAGTCGTGGTCAAATTGGGTTAACAATTATATACATTTTTTTTTAATATTTAACTCACCTTAATTAGATATGTATGATTTGATATTTAAGAAATCAATCAATAAAACAAAATTATTGTAAACTTGAATTTTAATCCACCATGAACTTAAAATGCTCTTAATTATGATATTAGATGAATTTTGTATTTCTGGATTTAGTTATCTGTTTTTATTGTTAATATGAGTGTTAAAAATAATTTTTGAAAAACATTCTTTACTGTAAAATATAATTTGTAGCAGATATTGAGAAATAAAAAAAAGGCTCGAAGTAGAAACTTCGAACCTTTCAATATTTTAGACTTCAATAAAATTGACGCTTATATAGAATCTATAATCCCAACTTAGTTTTTAATTCGGCAGGAATAGCATCTTTATGAACCATGATAGCTACAGTTTTAAGACGTACATAAGCTTCGCTCATGTTTAAATAGCCACCCATCTTGTTAGAGGTTTTAGACCATGAATTTTTAGTCTTGTAATAACGTGTTCCATTCTGATCTTTAACAATTCCAGTTAAATGCATCAAGTGATCATCAGTAGTTTTATAATTATCAAAAGTTGATTGTCTTAGAGCTTGATCAACTTCTTTTTCAGTTCTAGGTTTATCAAAAGTATATAATGAAGCTTCTTTCTGCTTATAAGACAGTGCATCCCATTTCTCAAAATCAGACTGAGACATATCTTTTGTATTAGCTGCAGGAAGAATTGCAACACCATTACGATGAGAAAAGCCTTTTTCACTTACATCACCATCCCAACAAACAGTGAACCCATTTGTTAAAGCATTATCCATTACTGACATTAATTCATCAATCGGAAGGTTGTAGTATAAATCATGAGACCAGTTATCAGGAATCTCAAGATTCATTTCCTTGTAATATGGGTGATGAGAATACGAAGTTAACTCGATATAATCATTTGGATTAAAACCAGCTTGTTTCATATATTCAATAGGAGAAATTGCCTGTCCGTTTGAATCAAATTTCTGAGGAGCAGCGCCCATATATGTATCGAAAACACCATCTACTGAACTTTGCCAAACTGGTGTAATTTTTTTATTCGGATTCTGAACAATTTGATCCAACATAGCTTTCGTTGACTTCACCATTTCTTTGTGGATATGAAAGTCACTTTGGTACTCATTACCAGAATATGCAGTCTCAGGAATGAAACCAAATTCTTTTACCACATTAAGCACATCGTGAGCTTGGCCACCTTCGCTAAAGTTACCGTTTCCATGTAAACGGAAATATTGCAATGCTTTTTGTGAGTAGGCATGACGAACTGTAAACATTTCTGACAAATCAATCTGTCCGGCGTCTAAACGAATAAGTTCTGCTTCTAAGAATGAAGTTCCTGCAAAAGCCCAACAAGTTCCAGTGCTTTCCTGATTACGAACCTCAGTCGTCGGAATATCTACGACCTTGGTAAATTTGAAGCCTTCAGGCTTTACCGTCTTTTTCTTTTTTGCAAAAGCTTGTCCTTGAACACAGAGTGTTAAAGAAAGAGCAATTACGCTTAATTGTTTAAAATTCATGATTGTTGTTTTATGGTTGAGTATTTATTTTCGGACGGAAAGATATTAAGAATACTGAATTAATTACATGCTTAATAGCTCATTTTGTAGTTTTTTGGTCAAGCTGGCAACGATTAAATTATAAGAATCGTCGATCCATTCTTTTAATTGCTGGTCAGAGATACTTCCGTCGATATCGACCGTATTCCAATGCTTTTTATTCATATGCCAACCAGGTATAACAGAGCTATATTGTTCTCGTAACTCAATGGCTTTTTCAGGATCACATTTCACATTCATGCTCAAATCCTTATTGATATTAGTTAGGAGGAACATTTTATTCATCACCTTAAAAACGAGTGTTTCTTCATCAAAGGGAAAACTCTCTGTTACAGCTTTTTTAGCTATACAATATTCTCTTAATTCTTCTATATTCATGATTTCTAGTTAATCTATAGGTGCTATGAAGGCATCTTCTATGTGTTCAATTTCAAATTTACCGTTCCGTTTGATGACTGAAATAACATCAAAACGAACTTCCATGTCAATATCTTTCAAATCAACATAGCCTTGAGTAGCTTTGCAAAGAAATTTGATTTTTGATAGTGTGATAGCATCAGCAGGATGTTCGAAATAATCCGTAGAACGCGATTTTACTTCTACGACAACAAGGGATCTGCCATCAGTAGCAACAATATCTAGCTCCTTTTTCTGATAAATCCAATTTCTATCTAGAATCTTATAGCCTGCACTTAGCATATGCTTTGCGGCTAAATCTTCACCTAATTTACCTAAATCGTTATGTTCTGCCATAGTTTTTTATTTCACGCAAAGTACGCTAAGAGATTCATGATTTGAGTAATACGCTAAGATCGCAAAGGGTATTACAATTTCTTCATTTATTAGTCCAAGATTAAAGGTTATTTACAACTCTATGGATTTCATTTTTAAGATATTTAGTATTGAAATTTATTAATAAGCCAAGTTTCTTATTTGATAATTTAAGATAGGTAAGTAGTTGAGAGAAATGAACTGGAGCTAAATTTTCAACTGCTTTAATTTCAATGATAACTTTATCTTCTACAAGTAGATCTAATCGATATCCTATTTCTTGTTTAACTTCCTTATAAATAAAAGGCATTGGAACTTGACTTTCTGTTTTTAGTCCAATTTGAATTAAATCATACATGAGTGCTTTCTCATATACTGATTCAAGTAGGCCGGGACCTACAGTTTTATGGAGATCGATAGCTGCTCCAATTATTTTATATGAGATTTCATTTTCTGTCATAAATAATTATCAAATAAGAAACTTGGACTACTATTGAATACTTAGACATAAAGTTTTGTAAGAAGAGTTATGTTTCAATTATGAATAAACTTTGTGAGGGATTATATATTTATTCACGCAATGTTTCTTAATTACTCTTTGCGAACTGCGATTAAAATCTCTGCGTTCTTTGCGTGGAACCTAATTTTTCCAGTGCAATTCAACTCCATTTTCATTCACGTCAAGTGTAACTTTCTTCCCTAAAGGGAGAGGCCAATTTTCATCAATGTGACCTGCTGGAAAATTGAAAATAACTGGATAACTATAATCTTTTATTGCATCATGGATGATTTCATAAGCCGTTTTTCCAAAAGGCGTTTCACCATCTTTCAGATCACTCATTCCACCAATAATTAGACCTTCTAAATGAGCTAATTTTCCACTTAGTTTAAGATTAAGCATGAGTCTGTCTAAATGATATAGATCCTCCTTTAAATCTTCCAGAAATAGGATTCGACCATGCATATTAAGCTCATAATCTGTTGCATTTAAACTACAGATGATTGAAAGATTTCCTCCAATTAATTCGGCTTTACAATTGCCAATACGGTTAAGTTCGTGAGTAGGAATTTGGTAATGGCTTAGCTTTCCTTCTAAGTAGTCTACAAGTTTCTGTAAAGAGCCTGAATCAGCTATGTTTTCTGTAAAATTAATTGGCATTGTAGCATGCAAACTTCCAAAATGAAGGTGATTCAATCGGGAGTGGAAAATGGTAATATCACTAAATCCAATTAAAAGTTTTGGATGTTTTTCGAAACCATCGAAAGTTAGCTTATCAATTATTCGAATACATCCATATCCACCTCTAGCACATATAATCGCCTTGACTTCTTCGTGATCGAGCATGAATTGAAAATCAGCGGCTCTATTTTCATCTGTCCCTGCAAATATGTGGTGTTCATCGAAAACATGTTCGCCTAAAATCACTTCGTAACCGAGTGATTCCAGTACAGTTTTAGCAGTAATTATTTTTTGACAGTCAATTTTACCAGCGGGAGCAACTAAGCCAATTTTGTCTCCTTTATTTAATAAGGCAGGTTGAAACATATGATGTGATATTTGAAATTCAAACTTGTGATTATATGATTCTTACAATTGAAGAATTTTCATTTTTTAATAAACCCCAAATTAGCAATAAAATCCTGAATTGTAATATGAAGAATCCCGAATCATTTCAAATCTAAATGCTTGAAATTGTGAATTCTATTTTATCTTTGCGCTTCCGAGACCGATTCATTAATCGGCTACTCGCAAATAGTTTCATTATTAATACTTAAGGTCTTTACAAAGTTCCAAGAGACAAATTGATCTCTCTTGTTGAATGAAGGTCTTTTAAAACCTCGATTTTCAGATGACAAAATTTAACAGAACACTTGTTACTACTGCTCTTCCTTATGCGAATGGGCCAGTACATATTGGGCATTTAGCTGGCGTTTACGTTCCTGCTGATATTTATGTGCGTTATATGCGTATGAAAGGTGAGGACGTTTTATTAATTGGTGGTTCGGATGAACATGGTGTACCTATTACAATTAAGGCGAAAAAAGAAGGTATTACACCGCAAGATGTGGTTGATAAATACCATAATATTATAAAAGATTCTTTCGAGAAATTCGGAATCTCATTTGATGTGTATTCTAGAACTAGCTCGAAAATTCATCATGAAACAGCAACTGAATTTTTCAAAACCCTTAACGATAGGGGAGAGTTTGTTGAGAAAACTTCGGCGCAATTTTACGATGCTGATGCAAATCAGTTTTTAGCCGACCGCTACATTACAGGTACTTGTCCTCATTGTAAAAATGAGAAAGCATATGGTGACCAATGCGAAAGCTGTGGTACTTCATTAAATGCATCAGACTTAATTGATGCAAGATCAGCGATTACAGGAAATATACCTGAGTTAAAAGAAACAAAGCACTGGTATTTACCTCTTGATAAATATGAGCCATATCTAAAAGAGTGGATTCTTGAGGAGCATAAAGAATGGAAGCCAAATGTATACGGACAGTGTAAATCTTGGTTAGATAATGGACTTCACCCAAGGGCGGTAACTCGTGATTTGAGTTGGGGTGTGCCTGTTCCTGTTGAGGGAGCTGACGGAAAAGTGCTTTACGTTTGGTTCGATGCACCTATCGGATATATTTCTGCAACTAAGGAGCTTACACCAGATTGGGAAAAGTATTGGAAAGCTGAAGATTCAAGAATGATTCACTTTATCGGTAAGGATAATATTGTATTCCACTGTATTATTTTCCCTGCTATGCTTAAAGCTGAGGGTTCTTACATTTTACCAGATAATGTGCCATCTAACGAGTTCTTAAACCTTGAAGGTGATAAGATTTCTACTTCTCGTAACTGGGCAGTTTGGTTACACGAATACCTTGAGGAATTTCCTGAGAAGCAAGATGTATTGCGTTACGTTTTAACAGCAAATGCACCTGAAACTAAGGATAACGACTTTACTTGGAAAGATTTCCAAGCTCGTAATAATAATGAGCTGGTAGCTATTTTTGGAAACTTTGTGAATCGTGCATTAGTATTGACTCACAAATATTTTGGAGGTTTAGTTCCTGAAGCTGGTGAGTTGACCGATTTCGATAAAGAAACACTTGCCCAGATTCCTGTGATTAAAGCGGAAATCGAAAAGAATCTTGAAACGTTCCATTTTCGTGAAGCCTTAAAAGTAGCTATGACCCTTGCTCGTTTGGGTAATAAATATTTAGCTGATACCGAGCCTTGGAAAGTGATTAAAACCGATGAGGCACGTGTTAAGACTATTCTTAATATCTCTTTACAGATTTCGGCTAACTTGAGTACTTTGATGGAGCCATTCTTGCCATTTACGGCTGAGAAACTTCGTGGTTTCCTAAATATCGATCGTATTGAGTGGGCTGATGTAACTGCCGATGCAATTCCTGCAGGTCACCAAATTAACAAGCCTGAATTGTTATTCGAAAAAATCGAGGATGCCACTATTCAAGCACAGGTTGACAAGTTAGAGGCTACTAAGGTGGCTAATGAGCTTGAAAATAGAGTGGTGACTCCAGTTAAAGAGAATATCAATTTCGACGATTTCACAAAAATGGATATCCGTATTGGAACCATTACTGAAGCTGAGAAAGTTGCTAAAACAAAGAAACTTTTAAAGATTACTGTTGATACAGGTGTTGATACAAGAACAGTTGTTTCGGGTATTGCAGAGCATTACAAGCCAGAAGAAATTATTGGCAAACAAGTAAGTGTTTTGATGAACCTTGAGCCACGTAAGCTTAAAGGAATTGAATCGGAAGGAATGATTCTAATGGCTGAAGATGCTGATGGTAAATTAGCATTCGTATCGCCTGAGCAAGCTGTTGCAGCTGGGTCAGAAATTAGGTAAGGTGGTGTATAGTCAAAAAATAGCACATTCCTTAAAGTCTTCATATTCACAAGGATGGTTATATTTTAATTAATATTAAACTTATAATTATATATAAATGAGTGAAAAAAATATAGCTCAAGAGCTTCCTCCTTTATCGCTATTTACAAATGAACAACTTCGAGTAATTAGTAAAAAAGAATTAGTTGATCGAATTCTGATTGAAACTAAAAATGCCCGTCACAAATTAGAAATATCGAGAATTCTTAAATATATCGATAAGGTTAATCATGTTCGCAAATTTTTCAGTAACAATGAAATCGCTAATTTCAAAACTGTGTATTCAGATTACAGTTCCGAAACTTTCTCTTATCTTGAATCTGAATTATTGTTATTTCTAAGTGACCATTATTGCAAAATAGATGAATAGGACTGAGTTTATGGAGCATTCATATTTCGGCATTAATTATTAAAAATTGATGGTCATATAGGATACAGAAGAAAAGAAGTATTATTAAGAAGTTCTAATGGAGAGAAAGAAAAAATGTAAGGAACTCAAGATCTGAGTGGAGATTCTTCAGATGGAATTGAATCGTGATATTAAAGTTGCTGCTGAAATTGCTAAGATTAAATTCCCAGAAACGATGATTATCAGTTCTAGCAAAAGTGGTGCTACGCCGCTTGAAAGCTTGATTGGTGCTGCAATGGCAAAGCAATTACAAACGACTAAGAAATAAGAATTTTAGTTTAGACATTAAGCTCTGATCGTTTTATAATGATCAGAGCTTTTTTATATCAGCACCTTTCGTGTAACTTATACTTACCTTTTTAAAGTTCGATGTACATCAAACTTGTTTTATGTCCGTATGTTTTGGTCAAGACATACGGATAAAGATGAGAATTTCTCCTGATAAGTATTTTGATTTATTAAAACAGAAAAGCACCTTCTATACCGAAGGTGCTTTTCAATGTGTATTTCGGATATTTAAGATGTTCAGTCCGCTGGACTTAACTACTTTTTTACCTTCATAATTATCTCGTCATCTCAACCTTTGCAGTTGGGTTATGATTTTTATTTCTGTTATCAACGGCAGTCATTAACTTATCAGCCAAATCGGCGAAAGCCATACCTGTTACTGAATTTTCGTTTAAGGCTGCAGGTGTACCATTGTCACCGCCTTCACGAATGCTCTGTACAATTGGAATCTGTCCTAAAAGGCTGATACCTTTTTCTTCAGCCAGTTTTTTGCAACCATCCTTACCGAAAATGTAATATTTATTGTCTGGCAATTCAGCAGGCGTAAACCAAGCCATATTCTCAACTAAACCAAGAATTGGGACATTAACGCCGGCACCTTCGAACATATTAATACCTTTTACGGCATCGGCCAAAGCCACATCCTGAGGCGTACTAACAACAATAGCACCAGTTACAGGAACAGTTTGTACCAATGTTAGGTGAATATCAGATGTTCCAGGAGGAAGGTCAATAAGTACGAAATCAAGCTCGCCCCAGTTTCCTTCTTCAATCATCTGCTTAAGTGCATTCGAAGCCATAGGACCTCTCCATACAGTTGCTTGAGCAGGATCAACAAAGAAACCAATAGATAGCATCTTCACCCCATAACGCTCGTGTGGTTCAATTCTATCCTTACCATCAATCTTCGTTAACTTTGGACTTGCATCTTCTGATCCAAACATTTTTGGTACCGAAGGACCATAAATATCAGCATCGATAAGACCGACCTTTTTACCAGCCTTAGCTAAAGCAACAGCTAGATTAGATGCGATAGTTGATTTACCAACGCCACCTTTACCAGAAGCAACTGCAATTATATTGGTTACATTAGGTAATACTGAAGGCGCTTCAACAACATGAACAGCTTTTACCTTAATGTTTCCTTTAATTTCAGCATCCTTATCTACAAAACGTAAAACGTTAGCAACACAAGCCTTTTTTAAAGGAATGATATTGGGATCATCTGACTTTTGGAAAACTAAATCGAACGCAATTTTTTTGCCCTCAATCTTCATATTACGAACCATATCTAGGCTAATAATATCTTGATCGCTACCAGGGAACTTTACAAGCTTTAAAGCATCGGTAACTTGTTTGTTTGTATATGACATGATATTGATTGATTGTTACCCCGAAATTGCTCGGGAAAGAGAAAGAGTTAGCTTGGAGATAATGGAAAATTGATCTCGAACTAAGACCTTAGCTCTTAAATATTTTTAACTGCTAACAAAGATATGCATTTAGATTGATTTTAAATAAAATCTTCAGGGAGTTCCTGCATCGGATCCCAAAAATGTTTTTCAAAATCTTGAATTTGATCATCAATCACTACAATACCTTCGTTTTCGAGTAGCTGTTGCATTAAATCTTCACCAGGGAAATGATGTTTACCCGAAAGCATACCTATTCGATTTACAACTCGGTGTGCAGGCACGTATTCTTCACTTGTGTGAGATTTATTCATTGCCCAACCCACAAGTCGAGAACCTCTAGGTGAACCTACAAAGCGTGCAATAGTACCGTAGTTACAAACACGGCCAGCAGGTATTTCTTGTACAATTTTGAATATACGTGTGTAAATATCTGACATTCTAGATAGAGGCTTATGACTAGATTCGAAATGCTAATTCTCTTTTTTTACTTTATGCTTCTCTTCGGTAGGCTGTTTACGTCTATCTCTACCAAAGCTTCTGTATTCATCCAATTCAAGTTCAACATCGGGTTCAACAAATTCGGTTTTACCTTCTAACAGGAATTGAATATACTTGATAGGAATCCCTTTGCTAAGGAACTGAGCCTCGTAATAGGTTTTAATGCCTAGAATATCATTCGCATGCTCAGAGTTGTATAAATCGTCAGTATCGGTTAATACCTTCAGATTATTCTCCTGAATCATGTATCGAGTGTATTGATAAAGAAACTGGCTATCAGATTTGAGATGAATCACACCATTATCATTCATCAAATCGCTGTAGAGTTTTATATAGCGAGTTCCAGTCAATCGTTTGGTGACTTTTTTCATCTGAGGATCGGCAAAAGTGATCCAAACTTCAGAGATTTCGCCATTGTCAAAAACAGAACGTAGAAGTTCAACTTTTGTACGAACAAAGGCAACATTCTTTAAGCCTTCTTCATTGGCTATTGTAGCACCTTGCCACAATCTGGCACCTTTTATATCAATACCAATAAAATTCTTATCAGGAAAACGCTGAGCTAATCCTACTGTGTATTCGCCTTTACCACATCCAACTTCTAGAACAATTGGGTTATCATTTTTGAAATACTCCTTGTTCCATCTGCTTTTAAGTCTGAATTCTTTGTCCCAAACATCTTCGTGCGAGGGTTGCAAAACATTCTCAAAAGTCTCTATCTCTGCAAAACGCTTTAATTTATTCTTTGCCACTTTCTTATACTATTATTGAGTAAATAAGTTGTCTACTTATTTTGAGTTTTTATTGATTTGCTTTATCAAGTTTCAGACCGACGTTTACAATTCCAGGTAAACTATCGTCTCGCATTCCTTGCACCATTTCAAAGGTGTATAATCCAGGCTTTGTGAATACGACAACTGGTTTATAAAGAACCTGCAAGTCGAATATATTTCCAAAACCGCTTCCATACCATTCGCCAGTGTTACTTGCCAATTGGCATTCGAATTTTTCTTCGTTTATTTTCCCTTCAGGATCTGTTTGCTTAACGAAAAGCCATAGGTTACTATAAGGGTATTTGCCTGTATTTCTGATGTTCACATAAATACTGTGCTGCTGAATAGAATCGGTGATCTCTACCTCGAAACGCGCAACATGATCTTTGCTCCATTCATGATTCGGGATATCGATATAACTTTCATACACACGATTTTCTTTGCAGGCACTTGCGATAAAGATCAGTGCAAAGCTAAGAAGTAATAGGTATTTGGATTTCAACTTCATTGCTGTTAATCTATCAAGTCTATAATTCTTATAAGCAAATAAAGTATTGAGTTGAGAATGTTTGTCTCAGTTCCCAATACTTTATAAATTTTTATTTAGGAGAAAACCTAGTCTTGCGATTTATTGATCTTACGAGGTTTTCTTCGGAATTTACGTTTAGGACGTGGCTTCTTTGGCGCCTCTTCTTTATCGAAACGGTTGAGACTATCTTGTCCAACAACATTTTCGTAATCGAGAACTTTTTGAGCGATTTCCTCTTTCTTATTTACAAGTTGGTCAACCTTCGTCCCTTTTTTGTTTAAGCGGATAATTTCTTTTACTCTATCAATAGGAATCTGCACCATATTTACAGCGTAATGCTTATCGAAACTGTACCACATTAAACGTTTGAAAATATCTGTTTTCTGATGATAAGCTGTACCGTCACTACATTCCAATGGAACATTTGTTGCAGGGAAATCTCTACGAGCATCAATATAAACATCCATCTCGTAATTCAAACAACACTTAAGTTTGCCACATTGGCCGGCAAGCTTCTGAGGATTTAAAGATATTTCTTGATAACGAGCAGCATTTGTTGTTACTGATACAAAATTGGTAATCCAAGTTGAACAGCACAGCTCTCTACCACAAGGACCAATTCCTCCAATACGACCAGCTTCCTGACGTGCACCAATCTGGCGCATTTCAATTCGAATTCTAAACTCTTCAGCAAGAACTTTAATTAGTTCACGGAAATCTACTCGCTCATCTGCGATGTAATAGAAAATAGCCTTGGTTTTATCACCTTGATATTCGACATCACCAATCTTCATATTCAACCTTAATTCAGCCGAAATTTGGCGAGCTTTAATCATTGTTCTATGCTCATGAGCAATAGCTTCGTGCCACTTTTCTATATCAACAGGTTTGGCAATACGATATACTTTTTTTGCTTCGTATGTTTTTGGGTCGAGCTTTTGTCTTTTCATTTGCTCAACTACCAAATCACCAGTTAGTGAAACAATACCTATATCATGTCCGGGAGATGCTTCAACAGCAATTATATCGCCACGCTTAAGTCTTATTTTATTGTTGTTCGAATAAAAACCTTTACGTGTGTTTTTAAATTTAACTTCTATAATATCGGGACATAATGCACTTTCAGGAACGTCGCCTAACCAGTCGAAAACATCTAGTTTACCTGCCAAAAGTCGGTTGTCGGATTTACCCGTAGAGCAACCTCCACATTTTCCTTTTGGTTCCTTTTCTTCTATCATATGTGTATATATTGAGTGCAGAAACTCATTAAAGTACGGTGTTTTGTACTGAAATGGCTTGCGTCATATTTATATTGAGCTCGAAAAAACGAACTGTAAATTCTACAATCGTGTCTGCAAAATTAGCTAATAAAATGGTACATCTGTCAGATTTACTGAGAGTCTGGACCAAAAATAACTCCTAAAGTTAATTAATTTTTTAAAGGACTGCAGAATCAGGAAAAATATATGGAAAAAGAAGCTTTTATTGTGATGATTATCTGATTAAAAGAATTCTAAACACTCTCTGTCCGTATAGGATTATCCTATATCATTCGAATGATAATTATGGTCGCAACAATTTAATCCATCTTAAACTTAGGTCAAGGAAAATGATTTTTGCATTTCCATTTCGTTCAATGTCATTGTATGCTTTGGTTAATTCATCAGCAATTTGCCATACATTCTCTTCGTTAATGAATGGAGAAAAGCGCTGAGAAAAATTCATTTCCTCACCATTTAGGAAAATCATTTCATCCTGTTTTAGATTCAGGATAAAGTTTTCACGAATCATTTTTAAACAATACTGAAGGAAACTTTTTTGTCTTTCTCTACCTATAGCACTTATTTCTTCGGCCCAAGTCATAAGGTCAAGAACGTTTCGTGCATAGCAAATACGCATAATACTCACAAAACGATCGAAGTTGAACACATTCTCATCTGAATTTTTAATCAAGATGCGTGCTTTACGAAAGCTTCCTTCTGCCAACCGAACTAAATTAGTTAATTCAGTGTCAGAAAGATTGTATTCTGATTTTAGAGCTAGGCTAAGAGCATCTTTTTCAATCCTAGGAACCTTCATCATCTGTGCTCTCGACCGAATGGTTTGAAGAATTCGGTTAGGCTCTTCAGAAACTAGGAAGAAAATTGTTTTATTTGGTGGCTCTTCAATCAGTTTAAGTAGTTTGTTAGCGCAAGAAGCATGCATCTTCTCGGGCAACCAAATAATCATGATTTTATAATCAGACTCATAAGTTTTAAGATTCAATTTCTTAATAATCTCGCTACTTTCATTAGAGTATATCATGCCTTGAGCATTCTCAACACCTAAGCCAGCATACCAATCGTTAAGATCGAAATAAGGGTTACTTAATACCTGTTTTCTCCATTGTTCGATATATGTATCGCTAACAGGACTGCTTGCGCCTTTACCTTTTACAACAGGAAAAACAAAGTGTAAATCGGGATGAACGAGTTTTTGATATTTTTTACAAGAAGGACATTCTCCACATGAATCATTGGCCTGTTTGTTCTGGCAAGAAACGTATTGAGCAAAAGCAATTGCCATAGCTAATTTACCCACACCTTTTTCACCAACAATAAGTTGCGCATGACTTACTCTATCAGCATTTACTGTCTGAATAAAGCGAGACTTCGTATCTTCTTGTCCAATAATATCTTTAAACTGCATGTGTTTTAGTTTGAATCGTTAAGCCATTGTTCATGACATTTTTCAAATAGATACCAAAGGTAAAAAAAATAGAACTGGTTCTGAGAGTTCATTTAGAAAAGGAGAAGTAAAAATATAGGCCGAACTATATGTTCGACCTTTGATTCAATATATGAGGGGTTAGGGTTATTTTACAGTTAAAACAATACTATTATAACTCACTACAGTTACAATTTGTCCTTTCGTAATAGGTTTTCCATCAAAAGAAACAGCTTTCCAGTTATTGCCATCAATTTCAACGCGACCTTGTAGTTTATTTTCATTTATAGGTTCAACAACCGTAGCTTTTTCACCTAATAAGGCATCGGCATTGGTTGTTACAAACTCTTTAGCTCCAAAAATAAATTTATTTGCAAAAGGGCGAATGAAGAATAGGATTAGGAAAGTAAACACAGCAAAGAGTAGAAGTTGTTGAGTTATATCTAAGCCCATGTAGGCACCTATTCCTGTTACTAAAGCACCTATGCCAATACATACAGCAACAAAACTTGTCATGAATATTTCTATCATAAAAAGGAATATTGCTACGAGTAGCCAAATATGCCAAATTTCAAATTCCATAATTTAATTTTATATTATATGTAAATTTAAATTATACTATTTGAAAAAACTACTGTCAAGTTTGTCAAGTTTTAAAAACTGGGATTATGTATTGCTATTGATGAACAGGAATGCTACTTTCAACCCAAGTAATAATTAATCAAAATATGACTTATGCTGTTTGGTCGATATAAAAAATATAATGAAGCTTTTTTGAATTCTTTCGGAAAAATAAAAGACGATACTTTCAACTTTGATCTTGTAGAAAAATATTTTCGAAATAAGAAGCATGAAAACTCTTTTCAGGTTTTATCTGATAAAACATGTCAAGATTTAGATTTCGATGAGTTATTTATGTTTCTCGATAGAACGCAATCAAAGATTGGACAGCAATATTTATATAATAAACTCAGGCATATTCCCTCTAGTCAAGATGATTTAGATAGAAGTGAAAGTTTGATTAAAACTTTTAGAGAGGATCCTGAATTCCGATTGAAAACACAGAAACAACTTGATAAACTGAGTAATAGTGATAATTATTATATCTCGTCGCTTTTTCAAGAGAAGCATATAGAGCGACCGGAGTGGTTTTTCGTGATTCCTATTTTGTCTTTTACAAGTCTGTTATCCTTATTGCTATTTCCTATAAATGGGAATATGTTTTTTGTCTTATTGGTTGTTCTCATTGCCAATATTGGGATACATTATTGGAATAAGAGAAATTTGTACTACAATTTAAAATCGATTCCTCAGATTATAAAATTAAGCGATGCGGCAAGTAAGCTTTATGAAGATAAGCGATTTTGGAAAATTAATCCTGATTTGAAATCATCCACTAAAGTAATGGATAAACTTAGATTTCGAATGTCTTTTTTTAGATTGGGAACAGGCTCGGCGAGTGATATGGAAGAATTATTTTGGCTCATGATGGAATTGGTAAAAATTTTATTTCTATTGGAGCCTCTCTTGTTATTTGGTATATTAAAACAACTTGAGACGAAAAGGAAAGAGCTTGAATCCCTTTTTGTTTTTGTGGGTGAGATTGATGCTTTATTAAGTGTCGCAGCTTTAAGAGAAGGAACTAATGAGTATTGTATTCCTCATATCTCAGAAAGTAATTGTGATATGGTAGCCGAAGAGCTTTACCATCCCTTGATTCTTAATTCTGTATCTAATAGTATTCAAGTAAATCGTAAATCGATTTTACTTACCGGATCAAACATGTCAGGTAAAACGACTTTTATCAGAACTATTGGTATTAATGCATTAACAGGACTGACCTTAAATACGTGTTTTGGGAAGTCATTTTCTTTGCCACGAATGCGAATTTTTTCTGCGATTAGAATTAGTGATGATCTATTGAATGATAAAAGCTATTATTTCGAAGAGGTGCTGACCATTAAAGAAATGATTGATGAGAGCCAATCAGAAAATACGAACCTCTTTCTTCTTGATGAAATTTTTAAAGGAACGAATACCGTAGAGCGCATCTCAGCAGGAAAAGCAGTTTTATCTTCTTTATCTAAAATGAATAATATAGTTTTTGTATCAACTCACGATATTGAGCTTGCTGATTTGCTTCAAGAAGAATACGAACTTTATCACTTTAGTGAAAGTGTCGGTAATAAGACTGTAGATTTTGACTACAAGCTTAAGGTCGGGAAACTCAGGAATAGAAATGCAATTAAGATTCTCCAAATCAATGGCTATCCCGAATCAGTCATTCAAGAAGCATACTCTCTAGCATTAGAAATGGATACTTCTTTGCCTATAAATATTTAAGGTTTACATTCTCCTTTAAACGCTTATTTTTATCAAAATTAATTCTAAATAATTTTTAGAGATAGAGGATTTTATATAGGTTTGCTTATTAAAAGACTTTCGAGTCTGATACTAAATGAGAAAAGCAAAACAAAATATGAGTCCTTATATAAATAAAGAACACGACGAGCTTAGAATTAAAGTAAGAGAATTTGCTGAAACAGAAGTGAAACCTCTAGCAGCAGATTTGGATGAGAAGGAAGAATTTAGTTCGAGTCTTACTCAGAGAATGGGTGAGTTAGGGCTTTTTGGAATCTATTTACCACAGCAGTATGGCGGACAAGGAAAAGATTATCTATCCCTCTTAATTGCGGTGGAGGAAATGGCTCGCGTTGATGCTTCGCAAGCTTCAACTCTTGCAGCTCATAATTCACTGGGAATCGGACCTATCTATTATTTTGGAACTGAAGAGCAAAAACACAAGTACCTTCCTCAGTTGTGTACGGGGAAAAAAGTATGGGCATTCGGCTTAACCGAAGAAAATGCTGGCTCTGACTCAAGAGGAACGCAAACAAAAGCTGAGTTAATCAATGATAACTGGTTGATTAATGGGGCAAAGAAATTTATATCCAACGGATCTTCTGAATCATCATTAGGCGTTACGCTTCAGGTAATCACAGCAGATAAAGATGGTGAAAAGGAATTATCTGTTATCTTAGTTGATCGGAATACCGTAGGGTTTAATACTTATCCTATGAAAGGGAAGATGATGTGGAGAGCTTCCGATACAGCTGATCTCACATTCGAAAATTGCGAAGCTCCGAAAGCTAATCTTTTAGGAGAGCTTGGGCAAGGCGCTAAAATCATGCTGAAAACGCTTGATTCTGGGAGATTAACTATTGCAGCAATGGCGCTTGGATTAGCTCAAGGCGCATATGAGGAAGCATTGAAGTATGCTAACAAGCGAGAGCAGTTTGGGAAACCGATTATAAAGTTTCAGGCTATTGCTTTTAAGTTGGCTGATATGGCGACAAAGATTGAAGCAGCTAGAGCTTTATTATACCAGGCATGTTGGTTGAAGGATAATGGGCACGAGTTTGGAAAGCAATCAGCAATGGCTAAACTGTATTGTTCAGAGATAGCAAGGGAAGTTGCAAACGAAGCTGTACAGGTTCATGGCGCACATGGACTTCTAAAATCTTCGGATGTAGAAAGGTTTTATAGAGATCAGCGCATTTTGGAAATTGGAGAAGGAACTTCAGAGATACTTCGATTAGTTATCTCGAGACATATAACGAGTAAAAAGGATAATAAAATAAAGTTAAACGAGGAAGAAGATAAAGCTAAGCTGGCTTTTTGTGAAACCTCATAACTGAATACAAATAAACGAATGACTGACAGAAAACGAGACCATATTGATTTGGCTTTCCGTTCGCATATGGAAAATGCATTGGCTGACAAGCGGTTTTATTACGAACCACTTTTAAGTGCTCATCCCGACAAGGAACTAAAACCTTTTGGATTCTTGGGTAAGCAATTGCGAACACCAATTTGGGTTTCGAGTATGACTGGCGGAACAGAAAAAGCTGCTAAGATCAATTTGAATTTGGCTCGTGCTTGTGCACAGTTTGGAATGGGAATGGGCTTGGGTTCATGTCGTTCTTTATTGGATAGCAAAGCTCATTTCGATGACTTCGATATGCGATCTGTTATTGGAGATGATTTACCGCTTTATGCGAATTTGGGTATTTGTCAGATAGAAACATTGATTAAAGATAAAGCCTTAGATAAAGTTGAGGCGATGCTTCAAGATTTACGAGCTGATGGTTTGATCGTACATATTAACCCAATGCAGGAAAGTCTGCAGCCTGAGGGCGATATATTATTGCGCTCTCCAATGGAAACTTTGCAAGAAATGATGGAGCAAATTAAAGCGCCCATTATTGTGAAAGAAGTTGGGCAAGGTATGGGACCTAAGAGTATAGAGGCTCTAATGAAATTGCCTCTGCAAGCACTAGAATTTGGAGCTTTTGGAGGAACTAATTTTGCAAAAATTGAACTGATGCGACATCCTGAAAAGGCAGGACAAGTACTAGAAGCTTTGAGTGAAATTGGGCACAATGCAGACGAAATGCTCGAATGGGCAAACGATATTTATAAGAATAATAAAGAGGTGCAGTGTAAAGAATTGATCATCTCTGGAGGAATTACTTCCTGCCTGGATGGTTATTACCTGATGAAGAAAAGTAAGATGCCTGCTATTTATGGACAAGCTTCGGCTTTGTTGAAACATGCACAAGGCGAGTATGAAGATTTGGAGATTTATATTCAGAGCCAGATTAAAGGCTTGCAATTGGCTGAGGCTTATTTGGATCTTCGTTAATATAGAAAATTAATATCCTTATGGACAATAAGATAATAAAAGGTTTTTCGAAGCTTTCGCGTATTGAAAAGTTAAGGTACCTGGGAGAGATAAGTGGGAAAGGTGCGCAAATTGAAGCCGATTTAGATTATTTCAGATTGAATGATCTAGAGCAGCAGAATTTGTTGGATGAGATTAGTGAAAATACATTATCAAATTTCTTTTTGCCATTTGGAATCTCACCTAATTTCGTGATAAACGATAAAGTGTATCATCTACCTATGGTTACTGAGGAAAGCTCTGTTATTGCAGCAGCTTCACGTTCAGCTAAGTTTTGGGCTAGTCGTGGTGGTTTTAAGGCAAAGGTTGTATCAGTTGAAAAAACTGGGCAGGTTCATTTTTCATGGAATGGGAAGAGCGACCGTTTAAAGCAAGCTTTTCCTGACTTGAAGAAAGAACTGATGTGCGCAACACATAGCCTGACAACTAATATGCGACGTCGTGGTGGAGGTATTCTAGACTTGTCTTTAATTGATATGAGTCATGAACTGGAGAACTATCACCAGTTGCATGTCAGCTTTGATACGCTCGATGCCATGGGTGCTAATTTTATCAACTCCTGTTTAGAGATGATGGCAAGCACATTGCAAACTTTTATTCAAAGCCAGAAGGATTGGACGGATGAGGAGCGCGAGTGTGAGATCATCATGTCCATATTATCAAACTATACACCAGACTGTCTTGTAGAATGCTGGATTGAGTGTGATATTAAGGATTTAGATGGTGTTTATGATGGCATGACAGGTGAGGTTTTTGCCAAGAAATTTTTGAAAGCAACACAAATTGCCGAGCTCGACGTTTACAGAGCTTGCACACACAATAAAGGTATTATGAATGGGGTCGATGCTGTGGCATTGGCAACAGGTAATGACTTTAGAGCTGTTGAGGCTAATGCTCATGTTTGGGCATCGCAAACAGGAAAATACAAAAGTTTGACCAAGGCTGATATAAGCAATGGTCGCTTTAGATATGAACTGAAATTACCACTTTCACTGGGTACAGTTGGTGGTTTAACCAAGCTTCATCCTTTGGCAAAACTAGGACTTGAACTTCTAGGTGATCCTTCGGCAAAGGAACTTATGATGATGACAGCTGCTTCGGGATTGGCAAATAATTTTGGAGCCATTCGTTCTCTGGTAACTACGGGAATTCAACATGGACATATGAAAATGCATTTGTCAAACTTGCTGAATGCCTTTAATGCCAATAAGGCTGAAAAGCTGATGGCAAAAACCCGATTTGCTAAATCAACCGTTAGTTATAGCGAGGTTGAAAACTTTTTGAATACAATTAGAAACACAAAATAACAAGGTTTTGGATCGATCACAGTTTTTTTATTCGAATGGGAAACTCCTAATTACTGCAGAGTATTTGGTGCTGAAAGGCGCCTTGTCTTTAGGAGTTCCAACCCAGTATGGGCAATCGCTGGCAGTGCATCCCAATGCGGATAAAGGACTGATTTGGCAGGCTTATGAGAATGATATTGAGTGGTTGAACTTTAAACTCTCATCAGAAGAAATTTTAAAGGCAAGTGAAAATCTATCCGAAGAAAAACGATTTATTGCTGAGCTTTTAAAACAAGCTTTATCGATGAATCCCGATTTTCTTAATGGAGCAAATTATAAGTTAGAAACACATCTGAATTTTAAAAGAGATTGGGGCTTAGGCTCTAGCTCTACATTAATTAACAATATTGCACAATGGGCAAAAGTTGATGCCTTCGATTTGCTTGCTAAAGTATCAAAAGCATCGGGCTATGACATTGCCTGTGCGCAGAGTAATACACCCATCCTTTTTCAGAGAGTCGAGGACAAAATTTGGACTGAAGCTTGTATTTTCTCACCAGAATTTAAAGATCAAATCTACTTTCTGTATTTGGGAAAAAAGCAAAAGTCGGAGGATGAGGTTAAACGATTCTTAGCTCAAGACAGAGATTATACGCGTGAAATTCAGGAGATATCAAGCTTGTCATTACATCTTTTAGATACTGAATCGGCTATCGAATTCGATAAGATTATTGGAGAACATGAGGCTATTACTTCAAACTTATTAGGCTTGCCAAGCATTAAGAAATTGGCTTTCTCCGATTTTGAAGGATCGATAAAATCCTTAGGAGCTTGGGGAGGTGATTTTGCCATGGTCCGAAGCGATTGGGATAAAGAAACATTAACAAATTATTTTAAATCTAAAGGCTTAAACACCCTTATTGCTTGGGATAATATGGTGCTCGAAGATGAAGCTGATTTGTAAAAAAAGAAATTTAGTAGAATGGAAAATACGATCATTTGGGAAAGCCCATCTAATATAGCTCTAATTAAATATTGGGGAAAAATGGGGGTGCAATTGCCACGCAATCCTTCTTTAAGCATGAGTTTGAAAGCGTCTGTTTCTCGCTTCGAACTTACCTATTCGCCTAAAAAAAATGGAGAGAAAAATCTCATTTATCTTTTCGAAGGGAAAGAGAATAAAGCCTTTGAAGATAGGTTGAGCAAATTTATTGCTGCGGTCTCGAACGATGTACCTTGTGTAACTAAATATCAACTTAAAATATCGAGCTCAAATACTTTTCCACATTCGGCGGGTATTGCCAGTTCGGCATCAGCAATGAGTGCCTTGGCTCTATGCCTTTGTTCTATGCAAGAGACCATAGACGAAATGGAGATGCCAAAAGATTTCTTCTTTAAAAAAGCTAGTGAAATGGCTCGTCTAGGGTCGGGAAGTGCTTCGCGATCTATATTCGGCAATTATGCAACTTGGGGCGATTTAGAAGGTGTTTCTGATAGTTCAAATTATTATGCAACACCTTTAAAGGGGACTGTTCATCCAACCTTTCAGGATCTACAGGATACAATTTTACTAATAGATTCATCGGCTAAGAAAGTATCGAGTTCGGCAGGTCACGAGCTTATGAATGAACATCCTTATGCAAGTGCTCGTTTTCAGCAGGCACGATTAAATATGTCTGACTTATTGCTTGTTTTAGAGCGAGGTGATTTTCATGAATTCGCTGCTATTGTCGAGAATGAAGCACTTAGTTTACATGGTCTAATGATGAGTTCAAATCCATCGTACACCTTATTAAAACCGAATACGCTAATCGCCATAGAGCGAATTAAGAATTTTAGGGAGACTACGCAAATACCTTTATGTTTTACATTGGATGCTGGTCCAAATATTCACCTTTTATATCCTAAATCTGACGAAAATGTTATTCTGAATTTCATTAAGCAAAACCTAGTTGAGCTTTTGGAAGATGGGAAATACATACAGGATGGTATGGGAGACGGACCTAAGAGAATTAAATAAAACTTTGCAATGAATCATAGACCCGAACAATATTACGCTAAAATTTTACTCTTTGGGGAGTATGCTGTTCTATTCAATTCTATGGGATTGAGTATTCCGTACACGCATTTTAAAGGAGAGTTGAGTTTTATTGATGAGAATAAATACACCGACAGACTTTTTGCTCGCCGATCGAATGAGGAGCTTATTAAGTTTTGTGAGTATATAGAAGAAATGCAGCTTGATTCCTTTATTCATATCGAGGCTTTAAAAAAGGATATTGCCAAAGGTTTATATTTCGAATCGAGCATTCCAGAAAGCTATGGTTTGGGTAGTTCTGGTGCTTTGTGCGCGGCTATCTATAAAAAATATGCACTAAAGGCGATACCAAATAATAGAATTATTCGACCAGAACAAATTACTGAATTGAAAACTCTATTCTCTCAATTAGAATCGGGTTTCCATGGTCAAAGCTCAGGTTTAGACCCCTTAAATTCTTACCTCAAGATTCCTTTGTTAATTCATAATTCGAAGAAAATAGAACTTGTTACTTTGCCAGGACGTAAGTTTGGACAGGATAGCGCCATCTTTTTGGTTGATACCGATAAGCAGGGCAATACCGCACCTTTGGTTAAGGCTTTTCTAAAATCTTGCGACGAGGAAGATTATTCAGAGCAAATAAAACAGGAATTTATACCACTCAACAACAGCTGCATTCAAGAGTTGATCAAAGGTGAATCTACACCTTTCTTTAATAATGTAGCGAAGCTATCGGGTTTCCAGTTGGAACATTTCCGTTCTATGATTCCTGACGAATTTCTCTCTATATGGGAGCTTGGGCTCGAAAATAAGATGTTTTCTCTTAAGCTTTGTGGTTCTGGTGGTGGTGGCTTTCTATTGGGATTCACTCAAAACTACAGCCAAACTCAGGAAATTCTTAAGGCTGAAGGCCACAAGATCGTTACCGTTTATCAGAACAACTAATCCGTTTATTTCTTGATTCTATACTATGGAGGGCCAAGGGGATTTTCTCACTGACAATTCACATTGTATCGGTGTACGATAACTTTTGTTCATATGTTTGTATCTTCTGCTTATAAACGAACAGACCTGTCTCATGATCAAATCTATTTATCTCACTTGCGAAACTAGTCTGTCTCACTTATTTTCATTCCTGTCTTTAAGTGTAATGCGTTGTGTTGTGAGCAAATAAGTCTTGTAAGTGAGTGGGTAAACAATGTTGATAAGAAATTGGATATAACTTGTAAGCAGAAGCATGTCGCATCAGAACAAATAGGAATTGTTGATGAGAAAAACTGATTTTCCTCTCTCCAGAGCATCCTTTTATGCTATTCCTCAAGTAATGATTTCTTATTTTTTCGGTAAATAGTATTTCGTTTGTGGATATATGAGCTTGTGTAAGACTTTTTCTGGTCAGGCTGCTTTCTAAAAGCAAAACGACCATAGGCACGCAACTCGTCTACCACTTCTTTCAGCAAACTATAAGCTTTATCTCGTGTGACTTTAATTTCGTCGTCGACATACAAATGCCCGTTAACTGCCCCTAAAAGATGAGCTATTCTGCTGGCTTCGTTGGCGGCCTTGTCGCAAAGGCTGATGTCAAAATGAATGGCCTCTAAAGGCTGTATATTAGCTTTCGAAAGTACGGCTAGTTGCGATAAATCCTGGACTGCATCGGCTTGATTGCGCCCCTTTTTAATTTCTCTTAAACGTCGCATCAGATTTTCATCCTTTCGGTATGCAAAACTCATCCCTTCGAGTAAATCTTTACGAAGTTCGTAGAAGGTATCCGATTCTCGTTTCCAAATGACTTGAGCTTTTTGTTTCACGGTTTTCAACTCTTCCCAATTTACCTGCGCACGTCGAAGTGTTGTGGTGAGATGTTTCAGCCTGTCGGGTAAATCTGCCGACATACCAACTTCTATTAGTTGCGATAAATCGAGACTTACACGGGTGTATAGGTTATCAGCCTCGTATAAATAGGTAGCAATTGGCGTGGTGAAATTTTTAATTTTATTCTGAGGAAAAGCTTGAATTTCATCCATTATATCCAATAGTGCTTGTTGGTCTGACATAGGAACACATTTAAAATAGTTTGAAAAAGCTCTCCCCTATATCCCTACTCACTTAACTAGCTTCTGTTTATCAAAATCAGGATCCAAAGTATAGATAATTGTGACAATATAAAAGCTTTTGAATCAAAAGAAATCCCGACCTACTAATGTAGATCGGGATTTTATCTTTTCAATATCGAATGTTTTATTTCAATTTAGCTTTTCTTCTGCGCTGTGCCTTAAAATAGAGAAATTGTGCTCGTAAGCTGTAAACTCCTCCCGCAATAACGAATAGGAAGATAATTTGCTTACGTCCTAAGCTGAATTCAGCTATGAATCCTTTAGTTAGCATCACTGCTGACATGACAACCAACACAAGTGTAAGAACCCCTGCTAAGTGTCCTATTACTGAATTCTCATTTTTAATACCATTAGTAAAGCTTAATAGAATAAGCCCGAATACGGCTGGAATAAGAGCTGTAAATTGTGTGTCGCCCAGTTCTACATATCTCATGATAAAACCGAATGATCCCAAAAGAATTAATAGTAGAGCGTAAAATTTATTGACGTTATGTGCTTTGTCCATAATTGAATTTTTATTTATTTAGAATAAATAAAAATACTAATTAATTCAGAGAATGCAACAAAGCTTTAGATTTTTGTGATTGAGGAAATAGAAAAGGCCTAAAAATAAGAAAGGCTGTTCGTAATGAACAGCCTTTCTTGGACAACCTTAAAACTCAACCATGTATTGATTATCGAGCCTTAACTACTAGGAATTTAGAAGACTTCCAAAATGCATCAGCATTTGTAATAGTAATTCCTTTACCTTCTTCAAACTTATAAGAGTTTGCAGGGTGAGTGGTTACCATTGTAATCTTCTTTCCTTCAACAGGAATCATAGTAGTCTCAGTGATATCAATTTCTTTAAATTCTTTTGTATCTGCGTTCTCGTTTAAAACAGTAGCAGCACCGATTCCGATAATACCAGCTTTCTTAGCGATTACGTTCTTAGCTTTTAACTCAGATTTAGAACCTACTACATAGTAAGCAGTGTTCATAGAAGTTGTTCTTTCGCTAATAGTTTTTGCTTGATCAGCATTCTCTGTAGTTAACTCAGCAACTGCAGTATCTAATTTAGCAACGTTTTCGTTTAATCCTTCAACTTTAATATCAAGTTGAGCGATTTGCTCTTTCATAGCAGCAATGTCAGCTTCTTTTTGAGCAACATCAGCTTTCAAACGCTCAGTTAATTTTCTCAACTTAGAGTTCTGGTACCAGCTATTCTTTAGTTTCTTGTCTAACTCAGCAATCTTAGCATTGTTCTGCTCGATTAAATTGTTGATAGAAGCGATATTCTTAGCAATTTTCTGCTTTTGAGATTTAGTAGGAGTCTCTGAAGCTACAGCTACAATCTTCTCTTTTTCTTTAATGATCTCAAGATTCTCTTCGATAGAATTCAAAGTAGATACGAACTCATTAAGAGAAACTTCTTTTTGCTTAAGTGTTTCTGTTAGTTGTACTTTGTCAGCTTTTAGTTGTTCAAGTTCTTTTTGGTTACAAGAAGCAAAAAAAGTTAAGATCAATAATGCAATAATAATACGTTTCATAGTCATGTTCTAATTATACAATATTCAAAATAAATTCAAGTTTGTATAGTATAAATACTGTGCCAAAAGTGTAATCTTGAAAAATTGAGTTGTGATTAAATATTATAAACCCCTCTGTTTATGGGTCTTTTGATGTGTAATAAGTGTTGTTGAAAATACCGACATGCTTAGTTGTGAATTAAAGCTGTGGAATATTTCCCCATAGTTGTGGTGCGAATACGCAATTATGTAACACAATTGTTTTACTGAAGCAAAAATATATGTTAGGAAAAATGAAAGGCTATCTGAAAGGACAACCTTTCTATAAAGTGCGCAGCAGTACGGTTTGGTTATCGAACCTTAATAACTAAGTACTTAGAGTTTTTCCAGAATTGCTCAACATTTATAATTGATAAGCCTTTACCTGCTTCGAATTTAAATGAGCTTATCGGATGAGTTGTGATAAGATCAATCTTTTCTCCTTCGATTGGGATTAATGCAGTTTCTCGGATATCTATTTGCTTGAATTCTTTTGAATCAAAGTTTTCATTTAAAACAGTTGCTGATCCAATACCTATGATTCCACCTTTTTTAGAAGCGATTTGCTTTTCTTTTAAATCAGAACCAGTTCCAACAAAGTAGAAAGCTGTATTTAAACTGTTCGTTTTTTCTTCAATAAGCTTAGCACTCTCTTCATTCTGCGCACTTAAATCGGTAACACTTGTGTTTAAGCCATCAACCTGTATATTTAAACCTTCAACTTTAATATCTAAGCCAGCAATTTTCTCTTGTAGAATAACAATATCAGCTTCCTTATTAGCAACGTCATTTTTCAATCTCTCGGTAAGCTTTCTAAGTTTTGAATTCTTATACCAACTATTCTTAAGTTTCTTATCTAAATCATCAATCTTCAAACGGTTTTGCTCCAAAATATCGTTTATTGAAGTAAGCGTACTTGTAATTTTAGTTTTCTGAGATTTGTCAGGATTCTCAGAATTAACAGCGACAATTTTTTCTTTTTCTCGAATAACCTCAAGATTCTCTTCAATTGAATTTAGAGTTGCTACAAAATCGTTTAGTGCAACTTCTTTTTCGTTTGTAACATTTGTAAGTGCTTGATTTTGTTCTTTAAGTTGCTTGATTTCTTTTTGGTTACAAGCAATAAAAAATGGCAGGATTAATAAGGCAATGATAATTCGTTTCATGTTTTTTGATCTTTATTTTATGATTCTAGTTTAGTTCTGGAAACCTGTAATGTAAATACTGTGCCAAATTCTAAATTGTAAGTTTTGAATAATTCATATGTGTGTTAACTTGCTGTTATTGTGTGATATGTAGTGTAGTGTGTTAAGAAAGGACAGAATGATTAAGTTTATAGTCTGATCTGAAATTGGGGAGTTTTTAGCCAGAATTGAGTGAGAAATCCTCAATTGTAGAATTTTAACAACGGATTATATATAAAATCCTCTAAATTTGTATTTTACAAACAGAGCGAACCTCATATGGTGAAAAATAAAGATCAATATATTCGACTTAAAGTAATTGCAGGTTACCTTATCTTACTTATCGCTATTGTGAGTTCAGGTCTTATTGGACACACTAGCTATAAAAGGTTGATGCATTCTGTTTCTCAACTTTCTAAACCTGATGCTGAGATTTCTCGAATGAACCATCTTCTTACCGATCTTTCTGAAGCCGAGAATCATATTCGAGTTTATTCCCTGACTAAAAAGAATCAATACCTTAATCTGTTTGGGAAAAAAGTCAAATCCATAAAGAATGAGTTAGATTCATTACGCTCTAGTAATATCAGAAATAAGCATTCGATCCAAATGATTGATTCGATGATTTTTTTGATTGATGTTCGTTCCAAAAAATTGAATGCCTTTGCTAGAATTAAAAAGGCGAAGGAAGGAATTAATTATACCGAGCAAGCTTTAAAAGAGTTAAGTGATGCCTCAAACTATTCTAGAGCTGAGTTTGAGAGTTCTATAACTAAGAGAACAATTGTTGATACGATTAAGAAGATTAAAAAGAAGGTAGATCAACCCAAGAGCTTTTTGGGTATTCGATTTGGGAAGAAAAAGGAATCGAAATATGAAGTTGTTGATCGTGTAATTGAGCGACAGGAAGTTGCGATTGACAGTAGCTTTCTTCTAAAACAAGATAGCTTATTCAATAGTTTTAAGGAAGAGCTAGAATCTTCGCGTAAGAAAGAGCAAGAAACTAGAGCAAGATTAATGCACGAGGAACTTAAGCTAGTTGATGAAAATTCGATTATACTTCAAAAGATAAAAAAGTTGCTGACTGAGCTGGAGCAAGAACAAATTAGAGATATCAATCAGAAAGTTAAACAGACCGAACAAATTGCTAAAGATTCAATTATTCTAATTACGATTGTAATTATTGTTGGCTTTATTTTTGGTGTTTTATTTATCCTATTTACGCTTCTCGATCTTTCTAAATCAGATTATCTGAAAAAGCAATTGATACTAGCAAAAGCTAAAGCGGAGAAATTAGCTAAAGTAAAAGAGGAGTTTCTTGCATCTATGAGCCATGAAATTAGAACGCCTCTAAATGCCTTAATTGGTTTTTCGAGACAGCTTGATAAAACAGAGATGGATACGGAGCAAACGAAGTATGTTGAGGTGATAGAGAACTCTTCGAATCATCTTTTAGGTTTGGTAAATGATATTCTAGACTTTGCTAAAATTGAAGCTGGTAAATTGGTGATTGAAAAGCAATATTTTGAACCTAAGAAACTTATTCAAGAAGTATATAATCTACTAAGTGAATCGGCTAGAAAAAGAAACCTTGAGTTTTCATGGACATATGAGGGCGAAGAGCAATACTTTTTTGAAAGTGATCCATTTCGCTTAAAGCAAATTCTGCTGAATTTAGGCTCCAATGCTATTAAATTTACCGAAGAAGGGTCGGTGAAAATTAAAGGTATTATGGAATCCGACGGTGATAAGAATAAGTTCAAAGTGAGCTTGATTGATACGGGTATTGGTATTTCTTCGGATAAATTAGAGCACGTATTTGAAGATTTCAGTCAAGCTGAGTCTTTTTCTGCCAGAAAATATGGAGGTACTGGCTTGGGGCTTTCCATTAGCCGAAGACTAGCAAGAATGCTTGGAGGTGATCTAAGCGTAAATAGTGTGTTGGATAAGGGATCTGAGTTTTGTTTGGATCTACCTATTAAAAAAGGTGAGGCTATAACTGAAATATCAGTCTTTAAGCAAATAAGCAAAGCACCTGATGAGCTTAAACAAAAAACTATTCTAGTTGCCGAAGACGATGAGTACAGTTCACTTTTAATGCAAACTATTTTTAAAGGTTGGGGTCTTAAACCAACTTTTGTGAATAATGGTTTAAAAGCTTTAGAGTGCATGAAGAATACGACTTATGACATTCTGTTGACTGATATACATATGCCTGAGATGGGCGGTGTGGATTTATGCAAATACATTCGTACTACTTTGAAGTTAGATATACCAATTGTTGCTTTAACAGCAAATGTTCGTAAAGTTGATCTGGATAAATATATAAAAGAGGGCATGTCGGCTTATTTATTAAAGCCATTTGAAGAAGATGCTTTGCTTGGAATACTTTGTGAGCAGTTGAACCTTAAGGTAGAGATAGGCTCAGTTGAGAAAGTAAAAGTTATCTCTGAACCTAATAATCTTTTATTCGATTTGTCGGAGATAGAAAAGTTTTCAGGAGGAGATAATGCTTTAATGAATCAGGTGCTTACTAGTTTTGGTCGAGTAGCTAAAGAGAGCTTAGAACTTCTTAATGATGCCTGCAAAGATGAAAATTACACTCAAGTAGGTGAATTGGCTCATAGAATGCTTAGTTCTTATCGACAGCTTAAGATTGAGTCAGCAAGTGAGATATTGATCGAATTAGAAAAAATGATTCACCAAGAAGATTCTGAGTTTGAGAATTCAGATAAATTGAAAAATGCAATCTTGGAATTAGAAGAAATTTCAAATCAAGTTTTTGATCAAATAGAAGAGTTGAAGAAGTAGAGTTTCCGAACTATCCTTCAATACCATACTGCTTCATTTTAGTATAAAGCGTTTTTCTATCGATATTGAGTAAGCGTGCTGCTTTTGATTTATTGTTATTCACTTCGCGTAGAATATCAATAATCTTATCTCGCTCTGTTGAAGCCTGAATAAGTTTTAAGTCTGTTGTATTGTCAGCAATGCTTGTTGTTTCCTGATAATGCAGTATCTCTGGAGGTAATGCTGAAGTTTCAACACGATCACCAGTACTTAAAAGTAAGGCTCTTCGCACCACATTTCTAAGTTCTCTTAAGTTTCCAGGCCAACTATAAGCTTTCAATTTTAGAATAAACTCATCAGAAAAATTGGTGATGTTCTTATTCAATTCCTGATTTGATAGGTTCAGAAAGCTGTCTGCAAAAAGTCTGATATCTTCTTTTCTATCTCGAAGAGCAGGAACGGATATTTTAAACTCGTTTAATCGATGATATAGATCTTCTCTAAAATTAGCATTATTAACCTCTTTGATAAGATCCTCGTTCGTTGCTACAAGAATTCTAACATCTGTGTCAATATCATTGTTACTACCAAGTTGTCTGATTTTTCTTTCTTGAATAGCTCTCAATAGTTTGATCTGAATTTCGTAAGAAAGATTACCAATCTCATCAAGAAATAAGGTTCCTCCTTTAGCAAATTCAAACTGACCTTTTTTATCAGTAATAGCTCCAGTGAATGAACCTTTGTTGTGTCCAAATAGCTCGCTTCCAGCCAATTCATTTGATAAGGCGCCACAGTCTACTGCTACAAAATGTTTATTTTTTCGTGCACTAGCCTCATGTATTCTTCTAGCGACAATCTCTTTCCCAGTACCACTTTCTCCCTCAATTATTACAGACATATCTGTAGGAGCAACTAGGTTTATATACTGATCTATTTGAATAGAATTTTGGCTTTTACCACGTACAAATTCCACTTTAGGCTTTTTCTCAACTTTCTCCTGAGACCCTGTTTTTGAAATGGCAGATTTGATAAGAACAAGAATTTCTTCCGGATTGAGAGGTTTGGTTACGTATTCGTAAGCTCCCAATTTTATGGCATTTACAGCAGTTCGAATTTCAGCATACGACGTCATGATGATGACAGGCATGTGAGGATTCAAACTTTTTATCTGTTTCAAAAGATCAAGTCCATTGATATCAGGCAATCGGAAATCACTTATGACTAAGTTTGGTTTAAAACTCCCAAACTTTTTTAATCCTTCATTGGCTGAAAAGGCGATTTCACATTCGAAACCTTTCTTGTTGAGAAGGCCTTGAAGCATGATACAGATCGTAGGATCATCGTCTATAATGAGGATTTTATTCATAATGAGTTTATGGTGAGCTAAACTGTGCAAGTCAATTTAAACAAAATTAATTAAAAAGCTTTGATGGAATACTATGTGATTGAAAAAAAATAAAGGATTGTAAGCTTGCTTGCGCAATTTTACAATCCTTCTAACAGTTACTTATGAATTTTCTCGAGTGGATCTATGGCAAAGATCTACTCTGCTTGCGTTAAAAAAGTGAAAGGTTACAGAACTTTCTGCTTTTCTTACCCGAAAGCTAAACTCATGATTGTAGGCAGGTCTTCTGGCTTATCTCAATCTTGAACACCTTCCCGTTTGTCTATAAACAGTGGCTTTTCGCTCAAAATATAGATTCGAAATTAATCGAACCGAGAATTACAGCTGCGGGGACAGCTCCTGTTTTAAACAGGATTCCCTATTATTCCTTTCGGAACCCAAATCGTTCTGCAAGTTTAATCAAAAAATGATAATTTGCCAATAGTTCTAGCTGACTGATTTTAAAAGAAAGCCTCCTCTTCAGTTTCCATCAAACCTTTATTTTTGGGGTTTGCCGATTGTGTATTACAGTCAAGATCAACATTAAAACCTTTTGGCTTTTCAAAATTTCCTTTAGGCATATTTAAAGATTCATCTCCATACACTTTTTGCATATAAAGTCCCCAAATAGGCAAAGCCATATTAGCTCCCTGTCCTAAGGAAATCCCTTCGAAATGGATGGCTCTGTCTTCGGCGCCTACCCAAACTCCTGAAACGAGATTTGGCGTAACACCCATAAACCAACCATCAGAATGATTTTGAGTTGTTCCTGTTTTTCCACCTATTGGGTTGTAAAGATTGTATTTCCATCTCAATCGACCAGCTGTTCCTTGATTCACAACACCCTGTAGAAGGTTGGTCATTAAATAAGCAGTTTTAGCACTCATCACTTCATGCTTTTGAGGAATAGAGCGAGCAATTTCGGTACCCTTACTGTCTTCAATACTCGAAATATATCGAGGTTTAATGTAGACGCCTTTATTTGCAAAAGTACCGTAAGCTCCTACCATCTCTCGAACTGTGATTTCGGATGTTCCTAAAAATACAGAAGGAACAGGATCAATTCGGCTGATAATACCCATTTTTTTAGCCATGTTGACTATGGTTTGGGGTTTGAATTGTTTCAATACCCAGCCAGAGATATTATTTACGGAGTTGGCTAATCCCCATTTTAGAGTCACCATTTCTCCAGTTTTTTTACTTGTTGAGTTTCTAGATGTCCATGTGGTTCCATTTCCTAAATCAAATGTTTGAGGAATATTTGGAACTTTATCGCATGGTGTTAATCCTTCTTGCATTGCAACCGTATAAAGGAATGGTTTAATAATAGAACCAACCTGACGTTTTCCAAGGTTAACCATATCGTACATGAAATGCTTGTAGTTTGGACCACCAACATAGGCTCTTACTTCACCTGTTTGAGGTACCATCGACATAAAACCTGCACGAAGAAATCCCTTATAATATAACATCGAATCGATTGGTGATAATATAGTATCGCGTTCACCTTTCCAAGTGAAAATTCTCATTTTGGTTGGCGTCGCAAAAATGTTTTTGATGGAATCAATAGAGAGATCTTTATCTTTTAAAACACGATATCTTTCACTTCTCTTCATCGTTCTGAATAGATTATCTTCTACTTGTTCGTCATCCAAATCGTCTGAGAAAGGAGGATTCTTATGGAATCTTTTCTCGTTATCGAATGCTGATTGTAAATTAAGACCTAAATGTTCTTTTACTGCTTGCTCGGCATATTTTTGCATTCGAGAATCTATGGTTGTATATATTTTTAGGCCATCTCTATAAATGTTGTATGATTCACCATCTGCTTTTTTATTTTTATTGCACCATCCAAAGAAAGGATTGTTCTTCCACTCAAGTGAATCTTCGACAAATAGTTGTTTATTCCACGAAGGATAACGACTTTGAACTGGTTTTCTGGCCGTTAGTGTTGTTCTTAAATATTCTCTGAAATAAGTTGCACTACCTCTTTTGTGATCTACTTTTTGAAAATCGATACTTAGGGGCAACTGTTTTAACGAATCGGATAGTTGTTCATCAAGGTAGTTGTATTTTACCATCTGACTAAGTACTGTATTTCGTCTATCACGAGTCAATTCAGGTCGTCGTAATGGGTTATAGTACGATGAATTTTTAGCCATACCAACCAACATAGCCGATTGTTCAACACTTAAAGAATCTGGAGTTGTATTAAAATAAACACGAGCTGCAGACTTGATTCCTACTGCCAGATTTAAAAAGTCATACTTATTTAAATACATGGTCAGAATCTCTTCTTTTGTATAAGAGCGCTCCAATTTCACAGCAATCACCCATTCTCTAAATTTTCTGAATACCATGCCTAACGCACCGCTATTCCTTTCTCTTGGGAATAGCATCTTAGCTAATTGTTGAGAAAGAGTACTACCTCCTCCAGCATTTTTATTTCCTGTGACAAGTCCTTTGGCAACTCGACCTAAGCCGATTAAGTCGATGCCTGAGTGATCATTATATCTAACATCCTCTGTTGCTATTAAGGCATTAACCATGTCTGGAGATAAATCTTGATATTTTACAAAACTTCTATTTTGGAAATAGAACTTTCCTAAAAGCACTTTATCTGCAGAATATATTTCGGTTGCTAAGCTGTTTTTTGGATTTTCAAGCTCCTCAAAACTTGGCATAAAGCCGAAATTTCCATTTGAAACACCCATGAATAGTAAAAAAACACCTAGGACTATTGTTGAAAATAGAGCCCAAAATGTAATAATATATTTTTTGAAGCTTTTAGATCCTTTAGTTTTGCTACCTGTTTTGTTAAGATCTGACTCGGTCATATTATCTAAAATTAATTGTTGTTCGGCTTTGTTTATGTGCTATTGGGTGGTAAAAATAGTAAATAAAACAACAATTCTTACTGGTAATTTTCACATCAAAATATAGCCTCCAAAATAAAGAGTTTTGAAAATTAGTATGATATAATTTGGAAGTTAGCCTGCTTATGTTTTTACTTTGCACAAAATTTTAGAGCACGATTTTCCATAAATAGCGATATAATGGTAGAGAATTTAGTTATTGTTGAGTCCCCTGCGAAGGCGAAAACAATTGAGCAGTTTTTAGGTGATGGTTTTCTTGTAAAGTCCAGTTTTGGGCATATTCGAGATCTCGATAAGAAGGATTTTGGTATAGATATCAAGAATAGCTTTAAGCCTAAATATATTGTTTCGGAGGACAAGAAGAAAGTTGTAACAGAACTAAAGAAGTTGGCGAAGGAAGCGAAGACTGTTTGGATCGCATCCGATGAGGACCGCGAGGGAGAGGCTATTGCTTGGCACTTATTTGAGGAGTTAAAGCTTAAGAAAGAGAATACAAAGCGTATTGTTTTTCATGAAATTACGAAGGAAGCTATTCTTAAGGCTGTGGAGAATCCACGCGATATAGATGATAATTTGGTTAATGCACAACAAGCTCGTCGTATTCTTGATCGACTTGTTGGTTTTGAGATTTCTCCAGTTCTTTGGAAGAAGATAAAGCCTTCTTTATCTGCAGGACGTGTGCAATCTGTTGCAGTTCGTCTGATTGTAGAAAGAGAACGTAAAATCATTGCTTTTGAATCGAAATCATTTTATAAAGTTGTAGCTCACTTTTTAGTTATTGATAAGAATGGTTCGAATAAAGTATTGAAATCTGAACTTCCAAAGAGATTTGATACAAAAGAAGAGACTCTTAAGTTTTTGGAATCTTGTAAAAATGCAGAGTATCATATTGATGATATCGTAAAGAAGCCTTCGGTTAGAAAACCAGCAGCTCCTTTTACAACTTCTACTTTGCAGCAAGAGGCAAGTCGTAAACTTGGATTTTCTGTTTCTCAAACGATGACTGTTGCTCAACGTTTATATGAAGCTGGAAATATTACCTATATGAGAACTGACTCTGTTAATTTATCAGAAACAGCTTTAGGTGCAGCGAAAGAAGAAATTACACGTTTGCACGGAGCAGATTACGTGAAGATTAGAAAATATAGCACAAAAAGTAAAGGTGCACAGGAAGCTCACGAGGCTATTCGACCAACATATCTTAATAAAGATAGAATTGAGGGAGAATCGAATGAGAAACGTCTTTACGATTTGATATGGAAGCGTACTATTGCATCTCAAATGAGTGATGCTTTGCTTGAGAAAACAAATATCAAAATCAGTATTTCAACAAACGAAGAGAAATTTCTTGCAACTGGCGAAATGATTAAGTTCGAAGGTTTCCTGAAAGTATATTTGGAGTCGACTGACGATGAAGAGCAGAAGCAAGAGCAATCACTTCTTCCACAGGTAAATGTTGGTGATAAGGTAGAGAGTGAGCATGTTAAAGCAATTCAGAACTTCACACAGCGTCCATCTCGATTTACTGAAGCTAGTTTAGTTAAAAAGCTTGAAGAATTGGGAATTGGTAGACCATCTACATACGCGCCTACAATTACTACAGTTCAGAATAGAGGATATGTGATTAAAGAATCTCGTGATGGTGTTCAGCGTAATTATGAGGTTTTCAATTTGGTTGATAATACAATCGAAGAGGAAATGCATACACAAATAACTGGTGCAGAGAACAAGAAGTTGTTTCCATCAGATATAGGAATGGTTGTAACAGATTTTCTGATTAAACATTTCTCTAATATCATGAATTACAATTTTACCGCTGAGGTTGAAGAAGAATTCGATGAGATTGCTCTAGGTAATTCAATCTGGCACGAAATGTTAGGGAAGTTCTATTTCCCATTCCATGAGAACGTAGAAAAAACACTTGAAACTTCTGAACGTTCAACGGGAGAACGAATTCTTGGAGATGATCCAAAAACAGGTAAAGTAATTCTTGTTCGTATTGGCCGATATGGACCAATGGCTCAGCTTGGCGAAAGTGCTGAGGGAGATGAGGAAAAACCAAAGTTTGCTAGTTTAAGAACAGGACAACACCTTGAAACAATTACTCTAGAAGAGGCTATTGATTTATTTAAGTTACCAAGAGACTTAGGTCTTTATGAAGATAAAAAAGTGATTGTTGCAATAGGTCGTTTTGGACCGTATGTTCGCCACGATAGTAAATTTTCATCTCTAGAGAAGGATGTTGATGATCCAATGACTATAGATTTGGAAAGAGCAATTGTGTTAATTGAAGAGAAACGAGAGAAGGATCGTTTGAAGCATATTAAATCTTTTGAAGAGGATGCTGAAATTCAAGTGTTGAACGGTCGTTGGGGACCCTATATCGCTTATCAAAAGGGAAACTATAGGCTTGCTAAGGATATTGATCCTAAAGAGCTTTCTTACGAGGATTGTTTGAAGATAATTAAGGATACGCCTCAAAAGAAGAAAAAGACCGTTGCTGCTAAGAAAACAACAACTGTAAAAAAGAAGGCTCCAGCTAAGAAGAAAGTAGCTGTTAAGAAAACTACAACAACAAAGAAAAAAACAGTTGCTAAAAAGAAAGAATAAACTTTTGAGTAACTTTTTATAAGACTTAAGAATCCAACGATACTATTCGTTGGATTCTTTTTTTTTTGACTTTATTTGTATATAAAAATGACGAATTTTGAGAAAATAGGAAATTTGAATTGGCCTTGTTTGAATGTAAGATATATGTTTTGTTTGACTAATGTAGTCTCTACTTTGATGAAGCTTGGTTAAGATGAATTTTATTACTTACTTTACAGCAACGGGATTATAATTAGTACAGAATCTGTTTCTAATCTATGAAAAAAATATTTTTCATTATATTGATTGTCGGGATTAGTTTAGTCTCAAAAGCTCAGCAAGATCCCCAGTTCAGTCAGAATATGTATAATTTACTCACTTTTAATCCTGCTTTTGCAGGTGTGGGTGATGAAATGTCAGGATCAATTATCAATCGCCAGCAATGGATTGGATTTGATGATGCTCCTGTATCTACAGCTTTTAACGGTAATGTACCTTTAAGAATTGGTAGAAGATTGCATGGCTTGGGATTAACAGTAATGAGTGATAAGCTTGGTATAGAAAACAAGACCAATATTAAGTTTCAATACGCTTATCAGTTTAAGGTTTTAAAAGGTGTTTTGAATGCTGGAGTCAGTATTGGGTTGCAGAATAATGCCTTGAAAGGAGAGTGGAAAGCATTGGATGATGACGATGTTCTTTTAAATGGTGGAAGTATTGATGCAAGTAAAATGGTATTTGATGCTGGTTTAGGCTTTTATTATCGAAGTAAAACATTATATTTAGGAGCATCAATAAGTCATATCAATAAGCCAAACGTGGCTTATAATGAAAGTATTGAAACCTATTTGTATAGGCATTATTATTTTATGGGTGGTTATAAGCATGAATTAACCAACCAAATTGATATTATACCATCGTTTTTTATTAAAACAGATGCTATTAGTACACAATATGATGTGAATACGAATGTTGTATACAATAAAAAATACCGTGGTGGCGTTTCCTATAGAGTAGACGACGCTATTGTTTTTTTAGTAGGGGTGTTATTAAAAAATGGATTAGACATTGGAGTAGCTTATGATGTATCTATATCGGATATTAAAAAGCCATCTTTAGAATTTATGTTGGCTTATCATTTTACACCGAGTCTAATTAAGCGTAAGCAGAAGTATAAGAGTATTCGCTTTTTGTAGTTGAAAATGTATTAAAAACTGTGCAGAGCACGAATCATAGAGTTATGAATAAACTTGTTGTATTTATCGGAGTTGTTTTTCTATTAGGCTTATCTAGCTGTAATCGTCGTAATGAAGGTGGCGAATTGGTTGGAGCTGGTAGTAGAGGAAAGTATATGGAGCCTATTCCTCATGGAATGGTTTTAATTCCAAGTGGTAGTTTTACTCAAGGAATCAATGATCAGGATGCAACCTGGGCGTTAAATTCTCAATCGAAACGAATTTCTATCGGAGCTTTCTGGATGGATGAAACGGAGATTACTAATAATGAGTACCGCCAGTTTGTGGAGTGGGTACGCGACTCTATTGCTAGAACTAAATTAGGTGAGCAATTCGACGAATTTTTAAATACAGAAGATGCAAACGGGAACTTAATTGAGCCTCCTACATTAAATTGGGAGAAAGAAATTGAGTGGGATAACGAAGAATATGCTGAGTTACTTGAAGAAATGTATGTGCCTGAGCACGAAAGATTCTCAAGTAGAAAAGAGATTGATGCTCGAAAGTTGATTTTTTCATTTCAATGGGTTGACTTTAAGCAAGCTGCTCTGTTATCAAATCGTTACAATAGCGAAACAGGTGAGTACGAAGGCTTAGTAGATGATTATCAAGGTGGACGTAAGAGTATTGAAGATAGATCTTCTTTTATTATTAAAGAGACATTAAATATTTATCCAGACACATTAACTTGGATACACGATTATACATACTCATATAATGAGCCATTGGCAGAACAGTATTTCTGGCATCCATCTTTCGATGACTATCCAGTAGTTGGTATAAGTTGGAAACAAGCACGTGCATTTTGTCGTTGGAGAACAGAATTTCATAACTCAGCTCTAAGAAGAGTTGGAAAATATTCAGTTCCAGAATATCGTTTACCAACAGAAACGGAGTGGGAATATGCTGCTCGTGGTGGTATTGCATTAAACCTTTACCCATGGGGAGGTGACTATACTCGAAACGAGAAAGGTTGTTTCTTAGCTAACTTCAAACCATTGAGAGGAAGCTATGTTGACGATGGTGGTTTGGTTACTTTGCGTGTAGGAACATATGAACCTAATGGTTATGGTTTATATGACATGGCTGGTAATGTTGCAGAGTGGACTTCTGCTGTCTATGCTGAGTCAGCATACAGCTTCACACATGATATGAATCCGAATTATCAATATAATGCTCTACCTAGTGATCCCCCAGCTTTGAAAAGAAAAGTTGTGCGAGGTGGTTCATGGAAAGATGTTGGATATTTCCTTCAGTGCGGTGTGTCTAGTTACGAATATCAAGATACCGCGAAGTCGTTTATTGGTTTTAGATGTGTTAGAACACGTCACGTAAAATAATTACAAAAATACTATCCTAAATAAGTTATTATGAATATTACCGAAATAGTCGAATCTCCTAGGTGGAAAAGATTTATGGGTTATGTGTATGGTTGGGGTGCGTCTGTTGTACTTTTGGGAGCACTTTTCAAAATTCAACACTGGGCACATGCAGGGACATTACTTACTGTTGGAATGCTTACAGAGGTAATTATCTTTTTCTTCTCAGCTTTTGAGCCACCACATGAAGAGCCAGATTGGAGTTTGGTTTATCCAGAACTTATTGGTTTAGATCCTAGAGAGAGAGAAGGCGGTCTTAAAGTTGAAGGCTTAGATGAACTACAATCATTCCTTGAGAACGTTAGTATTGATTCCAATAAGTTAACGAATTTGAGTCAAGGATTAGGTAAGCTTTCAGATGCTGCAGAGCGAATTTCAGATATGTCTGAAGCAGCTGTTGTAACAGAAGGATATATTGAAACTCTTAGAAATGCAAGTGAATCTGTAGGTACACTTTCTGATTCGTACAATTCATCTTCTCAAGATATTTCTGAATCTGCTACGCAATTAAGTCAATCATATAGCCAGTTGGCAAATGATGTTTCAAATAACGGACGTGAGTTCTCTGATAAAGTTCAGGAGTCTGGAGATCAGTTATTGAACACATATGAAGATTTCAAAACGAGTTTGAATGGAAATTTCTCACACATTTCGGATAGTGGAAAGAATTATTCTGAGTCAATGTCAACTCTTAACGAAAAATTATCGTCATTAAATTCTGTGTTTGAACTTCAGTTGAAACATTCAAATAATCAGATTGAAGAAGGAAGAAGAGTTCAGGAGAATTTCAATGAAATTGTTGAAAATCTTAACGTAACTCTTGATAACACGAAAGTTTATAGACAAGAAACTGAGGCCTTAAATGAGCGTTTATCTGCATTGAATTCAGTGTATGGTAACATGTTGAGTGCTTTGGATATTAGTAAGAATAAAAATTAATATTGACTAAATTTTCTATTTAAGCTAATATGGGAGCATCGAATTGTAAAGAGACACCACGGCAGAAAATGATCGGAATGATGTATTTATTCCTAACAGCGATGTTGGCTATAAATGTATCGAATGAAGTATTGGATGCTTTTACTATAATTGATAATGGTTTAGCACAAACTGTTCGGACTTTTGAAGAAAAGAATGAACTTATATATGACCAATTCAAAATGGCTTTGGATGCTAATCCGAAAAAGGTACAAAACTCTTGGGATAATGCTGATGGAATTCGGACTATGTCGAACGATTTGTGTGTGCAAATACAGAATTATAAAATCGACTTAGTAAAGATTGCTGATGGGCCTGAAGGTCGATTGGACAGTATTCAAAAGAAAGATAATATTGATGTTGCTGCTCAACTGATGATTGTTGGTGGTAAAGGGAAAGAATTAAAAAAACAGGTTTCTGATTATAGAGGTCATATTTCAGGATTGATTTCAGATAAGGACAGCATGTTTATGCATGCTATTGCTACAACTTTAAATACTGGTAATCCACCAAGAAAAAATCCAGATGAGCCAGCTTATACTTGGGAGTCAAAACAGTTTGCACATATTCCTTTGGTAGGAGCAGTTACTCTTTTATCAAAGCTTCAAACGGATATTAGATCGGTTGAATCTGATGTGGTTAAATATTTGTTTAATCAGATTGAAGCAGAGTCATTTCCTTTTAATAAGTTAGAGGCTCAGGTAATTGCTAAATCAAATTTTGTCTTGAAAGGTGATACATATAAGGCTGAAGTATTTCTAGCAGCCAGTGATACGACACAATATCCTAAGATTACCTTGGAAAGTGGAGACGAGATTAAAGATTTTGATCCAAATTCAAGAAAAGGTTTATATTCTCGAAAAGAAAAGTCTTTAGGGCCCCAAAAATGGGGAGGTTTTGTTCATTACACGACGCCATCAGGAAGAACAATAAAGTATCCATTTCAAGCTGAATATATGGTTAGTGAACCACAAGTTGTTGTTTCACCAACTAAGATGAATGTATTTTATCCTAGTGTAGATAATCCTGTTAGCATATCAGCTCCAGGATTTACAACGGAGAATATTGATGCTAGCATGGATAATGGAGAATTAGTTAAAACAAGTAACGGATATATAGCTAGACCAAAAATTATAGGTAAGGCCGCTAATGTTACTGTTAGAGGTAGATTAGATGGTAAATGGCGTGATTTAAAAACAGTAGAGTTTAGAGTGAAGCCTATTCCAGATCCTGTAGCTATGGTAGCTGGCAAGAGCGGTGGTTTAATCAATAAAAACCTATTGGCTATGCAATCAGGTGTTGATGCTGTTATGAAAGGATTTGATTTTGATCTGAAATTTAAGATTAAGAGTTTCACTGTTTCAACCCAGGTAAAAGGATTTACAAGAGACGAAAAATCAACTTCTGATTATTTCACTAAAGCACAACTTAAGCTTCTGAAAGGTTTAAGAAAGAATCAGAAAGTTTATATAGAGGATATTAAGGCTGCTGGACCTGATGGTTCAATCCGTAATCTTCCTGCAATATCGTTTAGAGTTAAATAAATTCTAACGTTGTATTTTTAAAACTATCGATTTAGTTTAAATCGAATTACTGAAGAATAAGATTGCTTACTTAGTATTTGGTAAGTCGTCTGCCTTGGACAAATAAATTATTTACGGATGAAAAAGATTATATTTTTAATAGTCGGTTTAATCATAATGGGTAGCTTTTCTCAATCAAAAGCGCAGACAACTCCTACTAGTATCTATTCTAAGGATCATACTAAGAATGAGAGACCAATTCCTTATGCTCACATACGTGAGGCAGATGTGATGTTCTCAAAATTGATCTGGAGAGAAATTAATCTTCGTGAGAAGATGAATCAGCCCATGTATTACCCTACTCGACCAATGGATGATAGGTATAGTTTGATTGATCTTTTAATGTTTGGTATCGAGAATGAAGGGCTTACAGCTTACGATACAGAAGATGATGAGTTTACGATACCATTAACGATTGAAGATATTCGTTCTAAGTTTGGTGCAGGTGTTGATAGTGTCAGACAACAAAATAGAGAGACAGGTTTAATGGAAACAAAAATAGTTCCTAGAACCATGAGTACCAATGAGGTAACCAAATACTTGGTAAAGGAACAATGGTTATTTGATAGGCAAAGTTCTACTTTACAAGTTAGAATTATTGGTTTATGCCCTGTTCGTGAATACGTAAAAGAGGGTGATTCTGAGCTTGATGGATTACGTAAAAAGAAAATGTTTTGGATTTTCTTTCCAGAAGCTAGACAGTTGTTAGCTACTCATGAAGTATTTAATCCATTTAACGATGCAAGAAGATTCTCTTATGACGATTTGTTTATGAAAAGACGTTTCACAAGTTATATTACTCAGGTATCTAACGTTCATGATAACAGAGCAATTGAATCTTATACCGTAGGTCTTCAAACTATGTTGGAGTCAGAAAAGATTAAGAATGATCTTCTGAATATGGAGCATGATTTTTGGGAGTATTAAAATATTATAGACGTATTATAAAAAAAAGGAGCCTTTAAGGCTCCTTTTTTTATTAGATAAATTTCTTCTTCTTTGAGATCTTAATATCTCCTAAGAAAGTTTTAATGTCTTGTTCATTTTCCTTTTTACAGATGAGTAAAGTGTCTTTACTATCCACAATAATATAGTTGTTCATTCCCTGCACAACAACTAATTTCTCACTAGGAACATTTATTAAACAGTTTTCAGAATCGTAAAGCATCACATTATCACCTTGAATCGCATTCCCCACTTTATCTTTTCCTGATCTATCATACAATGATCCCCAAGTACCCAAGTCAGACCATCCAAAATCAGCGCAGAATACGAAGACTTGATCCGATTTCTCTAGAATACCATAATCAATAGATATATTTTGGCATTTAGGGTATATTTTATCGATGAATTCTTTCTCTGAAACTTCATTTGAAATACCTTCTCCTTGTGCAAAAAGATTATCAACATCAGGTAGAAAAGTCTTAAAAGCTTTGTCGATAGCGGATAATGACCAAATGAAAATACCTGAATTCCAGAAGAAATCCCCTGATTTTACAAATGTTTTTGCTAAATCTAAGTTTGGTTTTTCAGTGAAGGTTTTAACTTTAGAAATGCCTAGGTCTGCCTTATTATTCTCAACCTGAATATAGCCGTATCCTGTTTCTGGTCGATTAGGTTTTAAACCAAGTGTAAGAAGCTTGTCAGTATTATTTATGTAATCTAATCCTTTCTCTAAAACATTTATAAATTCAGTCTCATTCGTTATCAAATGGTCAGCTGGTGATACAATGATATGTGCATCTTTATTTCGTTGTCTTATTTTAAAATTTGCGTATGCAATACATGGAGCTGTATTTCGCATGATTGGTTCTAGTAAAATCTGCTCGGACTTAAGTTGAGGAAGCTGCTCTAGAACTAAATCTTTGTATTGCTCATTGGTTACGATATAGTAGTTTTCGGCAGGGCAGATAGAGCTGAATCTATCAAAAGCCATTTGAATCATGGTCTTTCCAGTACCAAGAATATCAAGAAATTGTTTCGGACTTTTTTGCTTACTTAGCGGCCAAAATCGAGAACCGACTCCACCAGCCATAATGACACAATAATTATTTGAATTCATTGTAGTGTTTTTAGATATCTAAGCAAGGATATTCAATCATAATTGCTTTCTATAAAATTACTCAATCAATTATAGATTTCAAACAAAGATTTGAATGTTTTACTTGTGTTCGGCTTTTTATGATTCTACATTGTATTTGAGGGATATTTATTACTTTTATCATAAAATGTAAACCTTATGAGTTTTATTGAAAACATAGGACAATATGTACTTTTTCTGAATAGAGTATTCTCTAAACCAGAAAGAGGGCGTGTGTTTTTTGCGCAGATTATCAAGGAAATATACAAGTTAGGTGTTAATTCTGTTGGGATTGTTGTTATTATCTCTGTTTTTATGGGAGCAGTTATCAGTCTACAAACAGCATATAATCTTGTTAATCCTTTGCTTCCTGACTATTTAGTTGGGTATACAACACGTGAATCGATGATACTTGAATTCTCATCTACAATTGTGGGCTTAATATTAGCTGGGAAAGTTGGATCAAATATTGCATCTGAAATTGGTTCTATGCGTGTGACGGAGCAGATTGATGCTCTAGAAATAATGGGAGTTAATTCAGCCAGTTATCTTGTTTTTCCTAAAATTATAGCTGCTGTTTTTATCAATCCTTTTCTGTATGTGCTAAGTGTTTTTGTCGGTATTGCAGGGGGGTTGTTAGCCAGTTATATGGCTGATGCCGTAAGCATTTCGGATTTTTTGTATGGCGTACAATTCGGCCTTATCCCTTATTACATAACGTACTCTTTAATTAAGACATTGGTTTTTGCTTTTATTATTACTTCTATTCCTTCTTTTTATGGCTATTATGTGTCTGGTGGAGCTTTGGAAGTTGGTAAGGCTAGTACCAAGGCAGTTGTAAATAGTAGTATTTTAATTTTGCTAGCTAATTTGATTCTTACTCAACTTTTATTGAAATGATAGAACTGAAGAATGTCAATAAATCCTTTGGTGACTTGGATGTATTGAATGATATATCGATTCAATTTGAGGCTGGTAAAACTAATTTGATTATTGGGCAGAGTGGTTCTGGAAAAACTGTTCTTTTAAAATCTATTATTGGTCTGCATGAGATTGACAATGGTCATATTTATTATGGCGATAGTGATTTCACTGAAATGAATTTCAATGAAAAGAAGTCGATTCGCAAGGAAATGGGAATGGTATTTCAAGGCGGAGCACTTTTTGATTCATTGTCAGTTGAGGAGAATGTTCGCTTTCCCCTAGACATGTTCTCAGATTTGAATGAAGATGACAAAAGAGCACGTGTCAAATTCTGTTTGGATCGTGTTGATATCAAAAAGGCTCACAAACTATTTCCTGCTGAAATCAGTGGTGGAATGCAGAAACGTGTTGCAATTGCTAGAGCTATTGCCCTTAACCCAAGTTATTTGTTTTGTGATGAGCCCAACTCTGGCCTCGATCCTGTTACAGCTATCGTCATAGATAAGCTAATTCAAGAAATTACGAAAGAGTTCGAAATGACTACTATCATTAATACTCACGATATGAATTCGGTTATGGAAATAGGTGAAAAGATTCTTTTTATAAATAAAGGGGTCAAAGCCTGGGAAGGATCAAGTGATGAAATTTTTGATACCGAAAATCAATCTTTAAATAACTTCGTTTTCGCTTCCAATCTCTTTAAGAAAATTAAGAAGGAACTTTAATCTGCTCTTTAACCGAACAGAATTGCTTCGATTTAAGTATTTTAAACAAGTTTCTATGATCTGATTTTTTATCTTTGTCAGAGATAAATTCATCACCGATATATTATGAATAAACAATTTGTATTTCTGTTTTTAGCAACATTACTATTATTCTCTTGTTCTAAAAAAGAAGAAAAAACATATCTTTCAATGGATGATTTTACTCGAATTATTTTCGATATTCATTTAACTGATGGTGTTCTAACTTCAAAAAATATTGTTAGTCGTGGCAAGGTGTATCGTCCTAGTTTTTATTATAATTCTATTTATGAAAAGTATAATGTCACGCCACAACAATTTGATTCTTGTGTGATTTTTTACACTCAAAATTCTTCTTTGTATGAGAAGATGTACGAGAAAGTTATTGATTCTTTAAACAGGATGGACACACAGTTTCGAATTGCATTAAAGGATTCTTTAGTAGTTCGTGATACCGTGAATCTTTGGAAAGGGAGAAGACGAATATTCTTAGCTCGTGGGCGACATGAAGATTTGAGTTTCTCTATTCCTGTTACTGAAATGGGAATTTATACAGTTCGAGCTAAAATTAAACGATTCAAAGATGATAGGAGTAGAAAGCCAATTTTAAATGCTTATTTCTGGAAGGAAGATTCTTTAAAGAAAGCTGAACGAATTTACTTTGACTCTATCCCTATTAATTATTCAGACGATTTTGTGAGTTACGAAACTCAATTGGAATACTCAGACTCGACTTTTAAGGAGTTAAGAGGAGATGTTATTTCTTGGAGTAATGTTGATAGTAATTTTACACAACATATTGATATTAGAAATATCATGATCTTTAATCCTCAGATTAAACGTGATTCCATAGGCTTAGATTCTCTCGTAAAATTTGAACGACTAAGGAGAGGTGGGTTTGATAGATATGAGGAACTTGAAAGACCTGAAAGATTGAGAGACGTTGATGATCCTAGGAAAAGATGAGAAAAATATCTGCAAGTTATATTATTAGCAATGCAGGAGTTCCTTTGAAAAATGGAATCTTGATCTTAAACGATGATAATTCTGTTGCGGATATTATCGATAGAAAGGGATCGGTTAAGGAAATTCAAGATTTAGAGTATTATAGCGGTGTTCTTGTCCCAGGATTTGTAGATGTCTTTACTTTTTTATCATGGCCTAATATGACTGCTTCACAGATTGATTCTAACGATTTATCGGGATTAGAACTTGGTGAAAGTGGAGATATTCAATCTATTCAAAAAGCGATAAATCACCTAGAGGCTTTTGGTAGTAAAGGGGCTGCAGATTTCTTCCCAACAAGACAAAGTGAAGTTCTCAAAGCGAATTCAAAAATTAGTTTTAAAGATATAAGAGATATCTCTAATCATTATCCTGAAGAGTTGGAGACTGATTTTCCAAACTCAACATTAGGACGACTCTTTAATAATAATAATATTTTTTTAAATAAAGCGTTTTGTATTGGTACGGGTAGTTTATCTAGTCATCTAAAATTGTCGGTTTTCGATGAGCTTAAGTTTTTACAAAATCTCAATCCAAATTTGAACTTGGAGCAACTGATTAAGTGGGCGAGTATTAATGGTGCAGTCGCTTTAGGTTTTGATCATTTAGGCAGTTTTGAAATTGGTAAAAAGCCCGGTGTTAACTTGATCACAAATCTTGATTACGATAATTTTTGCTTACAAGCAGATAGTAAACTTAAAGTCTTAGTCTAGAGTTTTTCATTGAGTGATCTAGATTATTGAAACGTAAAGGATTTGGTGATGTTGAATAAATTTAAGTTAATATAAAAATTAGTTATTAAGGCTGATAGCCAACTAATCTATTTGTATATTGTTTCGTATTTTCAAATTGAACATTGAGACAATTGTGTCTCAAGTATTTCCAATAAAATTGATTTGCTTTGAATAAAAGAAGATTAAATATTGCAATTTTGATCCTGTCTATTGTTTTCTTCTCAATAGCTTGTTCTAATCAAAAAAACACATTTGTGAGTCGTCAGTATCACGCTCTCACGACTCATTATAACGTTTACTTCAACGGTAAAGAAAGTTTAAAAGCTGCGAAAAAGAAGATTGAAGAGGGGATAGAATACAATTATACCACTATTCTACCTGTATTTGATTATCAAGATGCTAGTGCACGTGTATTGGCTGCAGGAGATATAGATAATGCGATAGATAAAGCAACTAAAGCGATAAAGTTACATTCGATTACAAGAAAGCCAAAACGAAAAAAGGTAAAACAATCTGATAAGTATAAGGAATTTCGTAAAAAGAAGGAATTTAATAGTTGGATAGAAGATTGTTACTTGCTACTTGGAAGAGCTCAGTTTTATAAGGAAGATTATAGAATTGCAGAGAAAGCTTTGGAGCAAGGTCTAAAGGATTTTCCTAAATCAGAGATGAAACATGAATTTCAAATTGAATTGGCGAGATGCTATATAGATCAAGAAAACTATTCTGGAGCCATTGTTCTATTAGAAGAAGCAAGTGCCTTACCGAAACTCTCTAAGAAAACTAGGCTCGAAATCGCTGCTCTTCTTGCAGATATCAACGTTCGAGAGAAAGACTATCAATCTGCAATATCAAATCTTCAAACTGCAATTCAGCTTCAAACCACTAAGAGTGTAAAAGCGAAGTACTACTACATTCTAGGGCAACTTTATCTTGAGTTAGATCAAGCTGGTAAAGCCTCTGATGCTTTTCTTAGTTTAATTAAACTGCATTCAACTTACGAAATGGCATTTAATGCCAAAATCTCTCAGGCACTAACCTATTCAGGATCTGGGGAAGGTTTTGAAATTCGCAAGCAGTTAAGTAAAATGCTTAAGGATCAAAAAAATGCAGATTATAGAGATCAAATTTATTTCGCTTTAGCTGAGATGGATATGATTGACGGTGATAAAAACGCTGCGATTGAAAACTACTGGAACTCAACAAAAGAAAGTGTTGCTAACGATAACCAGAAAGCCGTATCATTTTTCAAATTAGGTGATAACTATTTTGCAGATCTGAACTATAAGAAAGCTCAAATCTGTTATGATAGTTCAATGGTTTATCTTGATCAGAATTATCCTAACTATAAGGATATTTCTTTTAGAGTTGGAAATTTAACAGAGCTTGTAAATAACTTGAATGTTATTGAAAGAGAGGATAGTTTACAGAGCGTTGCAGGAATGAGTGAGAAAGAGCGTAATTTCTTGATTTCTGATTTGATTAATATTGAGCTTGAGAAAGAGGAAGCTAAAAGATTAGAGGAGGCTGAGAATAGAGCAGACAAAACCTTTTTTACTCAGAATAATATGGTTGGTGATTTTCGTTCCAATAATGCTGCACAAGCTCAAGGCAATTGGTACTTCTATAATCCAACAACTGTTGGTTTAGGAAAATCGGAATTCCAACGTAAATGGGGAAGGCGTAAATTTTCGGATAATTGGAGACGTAAGAATAAGTCAATTTCAACAGGCGAGATCTTAGAAATTGATTCTGAAGATGAGGCTATTGATAATAAAGCTGCAGTAGATAAAGGGGATAGAAAGAGCAAGGCTTATTATCTCATAGATCTCCCATTAACTGATGAATTAAAAGAGAAGTCGGATGAGCTAATAATGGAGGCTCTTAATGAGGCATCATTTGTTTATTCTGAGCGTTTGAATGATAGGCTTAAAGCTATTGAAACAATGGAGCTGCTGCTTAGTCGCTTTCCAAACAATCCATATCTGTTATCGGCATATTACCAGTGTTATTCATTATACACTCAGGGGAATAATATTTCAAAATCGGAATATTATAAGAATAAGATCTTAACAGAATTTCCTGATACAGATTATGCAAAGGCAATAAAAGATCCGAACTATTGGGCGAAGATAGAGATTCAAAATAAAGCGGCCGAAGCTTTATACTTAACGGCTTATGATACTTTTCAGAATTTCTATTACGAACAGGTTATTCGTATTTGTGAGCAAGGCTTAAAGACGTATCCAGAATCGAAATTAGAATCAAATTACTTATTCTTAAGAGCTTTATCTATTGGGCGAACTCAAGATGTTGATACCTTTAAAAAGGTTCTTCAAGAGCTTATAGACTCTAAACCAAGTTCTGAAATTGGAGAAGTTGCTCGTGGGATTTTGAGTACGCTAAATGCAGGATCTGTTCCTGTTAGATATTCACAGGAGGATATGAATAGGGCTAGACAGAATCGTTTGCTAATTAACTGGAGAATTGAAGATCAGTTAGCTCTTGAAATAGAGAATGGCGAAGGCGCTGAAATTGAGATTGAACATTTCAAGTATATTCCTAATGAAGAGCATTATTTTGTTCTTTTATTTAAACGTAGAGCTGTTGACCCTAACAGAACGATGTTTAATGTTGATCGCTATAATAGGACAGCCTTTATAAAAAACTATAGAACGGATCGTTTATCATTGAATAAGAATGAAGTTATTATCCTTGTTAAAGGTCTTAATAATAAAGAAGAAGCTTTAAACTATTTTAATAAAATTATTGTTTCAGATAAGGCATATAAAGGTCTTGAAAATATACCATATAAGAATTTCTTGATATCTGTATCAAATTTTGATACGATGAAGAAGGATGAGCTGATAGATGAGTATTTGAGTTTTTATAAAAAGCATTATTATCAGAAGAAAGCACCGATTATTAAGCAAGAAGGAGAATTGATTGATGCTGAAGCAGATAATCAAGGCTTTGAAGTTGATTCTAAAGATAACCACCGCTTTATCCTATTGGTGCCTTCGCGAAAAATGAATGTGGTTAAATTAAAGAACGATGTGTTTACTCATGATAAGGACTTTAGAGTACTAAAAGAGCAATATGATGAATCACACAATATGCTTATCGTGAATAATTTGGGTTCTAAGGCGTCAGCGATGGCTTATTTTAATGAAATTACTAAGGACAAAAAAGTGTTTGATCAATTGGCACAGGTAGACTATGAGAGTTTTGTTATTGGTGAGAAGAACTTCATGAAATTCTTTGTGAATAGAAGTTTGAATAAGTACTTGTCTTTCTTTAGTGATAACTACATTAAGAATGCAGTTAAAAAGGAAAAGAAAAAAGTTATCGAAAATGACAATGGACCTTACCTGTATAATGCTAATGTAGCTCACGATTTTGTCCTCGTTTTCAAAAAAGAAGGTGTTAACACAAAAGCGGTTTTAAATGGTATAAAAAGATACAATACAAAGACCCTAAAAACTGAACTTATTTCACTTGATCAAGAACGCAATATGATTGTTGTAAGCAACATGAGAAATAAAAAACAGGCTATGATGTATTTCAGAGCGATTATTTCAAATAGAAACTTGTTCGATGAAGTTGAGAAATCAGGCTATCGTAATTTTATCATCTCAAAAGATAATTTAGAAATATTTAAAACTATAGCCGATACAGATCAGTATCTGAAGTTTTTTAGCAAACGCTATTTAAATTAAGCTTTCTTAATGTTTTTGTTGAAATATATTGGAGGGTAGGAACGTTACTAATGGAGTAGGACAAGCAAACTTTTCATATGAATCTTGTTTCTACGTAGGATGCTAAGGGTAATACTGATTTACCAATTGTAGAACATTAAAAGATTTGTACGTGAAAGCAATTAAGATACTTTGGGTCGACGATGAGATAGATTTATTAAAACCACATATTATTTTCCTAGAAGGGAAAGATTATATTGTTGAAACCTGTAATAATGCTCCTGAGGCAATAGACATGGTTCGCAGCACCCATTACGATTTGGTTTTATTGGACGAGAATATGCCTGGAATGTCAGGTTTAGAGGCTTTGTCTGAAATAAAGGCAATCGACTTGACACTTCCCATTGTCATGATAACCAAGAGTGAAGAAGAAGATATCATGGATGAGGCTATTGGAGGCCATATTAGCGATTATCTAATTAAACCTGTAAATCCCAAGCAGATTCTTCTAAGCATCAAAAAAAACACAGATAAACGACGATTAGTATCAGAGAAAACCACTTCTGCCTATCAATCTAGATTCTCTCAATTGGGAATGGAGATAAATGATTGTAGGAATTTCGATGATTGGAAGCAGGTGTATAAGAAACTTGTATTTTGGGAGCTTGAGCTTGCCGGTATCGAAGAATCAGGCATGGATGAGATTCTTAAGATGCAGAAGACGGAAGCCAATAATTTATTCGCTCGATATATAAAGAAAAACTATTTAGATTGGTTGAATTCGGATTCTAAAGAAAAACCTCTTTTTTCACACAATGTTTTCAAGGATAAGGTATTTCCACTAATTGATAAGGGCGAAAAAGTTGTCTTTATTTTAATCGACAACCTTCGTGTTGATCAATGGCAAGTTATCTACCCAATTATTAGCGAATATTTTGTTATGAAGGATGATGATATGTATTGCTCCATCCTACCTACTGCGACACAATATGCTCGTAATGCAATGTTCTCGGGTCTTATGCCATTAGATATTCAGAAAATATATCCTAATTTATGGATTAATGATGATGAGGATAGTAGTAAAAACATACATGAAGAGGAGTTAATTGGCTTACATCTAAAGCGAAAGTTCAAGGATGTTAAATTCAATTATGAGAAAGTTACTTCAAAAAAGACAGGAGCCAAGATCATTGATAATTTGTCGACAATGTTGGATTCTCAGTTAAATGTTTTCGTATATAACTTTGTTGATATGCTTTCTCATGCTCGTACCGAAAGTGAGATGATTCGCGAATTGGCAAATGACGAGGCAGCCTATCGATCATTAACGGCATCTTGGTTCGAACATTCTCAATTGCTTGAACTAATTAAGAAATTATCGGAACAAAATATTAAACTGATTATTTCAACTGATCATGGAGCCATTCGTGTTCAGAATTCAATTAAGGTGATTGGTGACAGACAAACAAATACAAACTTGAGATATAAACAGGGTAAGAATTTGAATTATAACCCTAAGCAAGTATTTGAGGTTACTAAACCTTCTGAAGCTCACTTGCCGCAAATGAATATGAGTTCTTCATACATATTTGCAACTGGCGAAGATTTCTTGGCTTATCCAAACAATTACAATTATTACAGCTCGTATTATAAAAATACATTTCAGCATGGAGGCATTTCAATAGAAGAAATGTTAATTCCTTTAATAACTTTGAGCCCAAAGAAAAAGTAAGAGATTTTTTCTAAGATTGTAGGACAATTAGTATTAGTTAAAGATGACTGAATTAAGAATAAAAAGTTTAGAAGATATCAATTCGGTAGCAAAGCAGTTTATCGAATTAGTTGGAGAACGCCGTGTATTTGCAATGTATGGGGCTATGGGAGTTGGTAAAACAACCTTTGTTAAGGCTGTCTGTGAAGAATTAGGTGTTGATGACACGATTAATAGTCCAACCTTTGCAATTGTAAATGAATATCGTACTCCGGAAGATAAGGTTGTTTATCATTTCGACTTTTATAGAATAGAAGATGTGCATGAAGCTTATGATTTTGGTTACGAGGATTACTTCTATAGCAAAGCCATGTGTTTTATCGAATGGCCAGAGCGTATTGAATCAATTTTACCTCCCGATGTTATCAATTTGAATTTTACGGAAGAGGAAGATGGAAGTCGAACAATTCAGGTTCAAAAGGATTAATTTATCCTCTGAAGAAGCTCTTTATTTCCAGATGTAATTATCAAAATCTGTTAAGCTCTAAAAAAAACATTAACTTGTGTTTTCAAAGAAGACATTAACGGCATAAATGACGATTATGGCAAACCTAAGTGATACCCCTAAAAACTTTCCCGTTGGCTATGAATTTTATCATCCAAAGGAAAGGCTATTAGAGATAGAGAAGAGTAAGAAGAGATTGGTTATTGGTCTTCCTCGTGAAGATTATAGAGGTGAAAATAGAATTTGCTTGACACCTCTTACAGTTGAAATGTTGGTGAACAACGGACACGAAATTCTTATTGAAGAAGGGGCTGGTTTTGCATCTAATTATACTGATAGGGAATACAGTGAGAAAGGAGCTCTGATTGTTCGTACTAAAGCTGAAATTTACCAATGTGATATTGTTTTACAGATTTCTCCTTTATCTTCAAAGGAGATAGATCTACTTAAGGGAAATCAAATTATCATGTCTGCACTCCAGGTACATTGTCAGCGTGCTGAGGATATTAGAAAGTTGATGCAGAAAAAAGTAACTGCTATTGCTTTTGAATATTTAAAGGATAGAGATAACCATTTTCCTGTAGTTCGCTCTATGAGTGAGATTGCAGGTGTGTCAGCTGTTATGATTGCTGGAGAATACCTAAGCAAAGGCAAAGGTGGCAAAGGTGTTCTTCTTGGTGGGGTTACTGGAGTTTCACCTACTGAAGTTATTATTCTAGGAGCAGGAACAGCAGCGGAATATGCTGGTAGAGCTGCTATGGGACTCGGAGCAAGCATCAAAGTCTTTGATAATTCTATGTATCGATTACGCCGTTTAGAAGATCATCTTGGTCAGCGCGTGCATACATCAACCTTCCATCCTTCCGTTTTAACTAAAGCTCTTAAATCTGCTGATGTTGTGATTGGTGCACTTCGATACGAAGGCAACCATCCAGGAACACTTGTAACCGAGGATATGATTAAGGAAATGAAAGAAGGCTCTGTAATTATCGACTTGAGTATTGATCAAGGAGGCTGTTTCGAGACATCGGAGATAACTACACATGAAAATCCTGTATTTACAAAGCATGGCGTGATTCATTATTGTGTTCCAAACTTGGCCTCGCATGTAAGTAGAACGGCATCTTTAGCTATGAGTAATATTTGTGCACCCTTGCTATTGCATATTGGTAATAATGGTGGATTACATCAGTTCTTAAAAACTGATATGGGCTTAAGACATGGAACCTATATTTATCAAGGAATTTTAACCAACCAACGCTTGGGAAATTGTATTGGAATACTGGCGAAAGATATAAACCTATTTTTTGCGTCTATGTAATATAAGAAGCTTCTCTTTTTTAATGTAAAATTCTTTTAATGAGGAGCTCAGTTGTTTTTAAACATATAATATGATGTTTCGTCAAATAAATAAGAGCTTACTTTTTTAAAGTAAGCTCTTATTTATTGTGATATATAGGTAGTTATGAGGAATGGTGAGGTTTTTTGATATGAATCTATATTGAGTTTAACGTTTTGTTTCTCAATAGTTTTCACTTATTTTGTTATCTAAAATAAGCCGTACTATGTCAAAAAATATTTTCACTCTATTTTTCATATTTTGCACTTTCATATTTAGTTCAAACGCTCAGAACGGTGAAACTGTATCAAATATCCACGAACAGATTATTTCGAATCTGATAGAATCTTCGGTTAGCTATAGAGATAGTAGTAAGAATATTAGTGTAGAGATTTGTGAAAAAGCTATTAAACTTGCAGAAAAGGAACAGGCTGATTCACTTTTGGCTTTAGCTTTTAAAACACAAGGAGTAAACTATTATTACGCAAGAGATTTTGATTCGTGTATGCTTTATTGGGAAAAGTCTCTTGTAATATTTAAAGAGTTAGGCAATATGATTCAAGTTGGTAAAACTCTTGGCAATATTGGGGTTATTTATAGGAAAAGAGGAGAGTATAGTAAAGCATTAGAGTATTATTTAAAAGAAATTGAGATCTTTTCAGATATAAATCATACAGCAGGGCTTTCATCCATCTATATAAATATGGGTTATATCGCTGTTTCGATGGATAACTATGAAAGAGCAGAAGGATATTACAGTTCAGGCTTGAAGCTTGCAGAAGACATCGATAATATTAGTGATCAGATAAGTGCCCTTAATAATTTGGGAGTCATCTATGAAAAGCAGAATAAATTTGAGCAAGCTTTAAAATCATATAAGAAATCTTTGAAGATTGTTTTAAATACTGGTAATTGCACCATGGAAAGTAGGCTTTATTTGAATATTGGTATTATCCATCGTAGAACTGAAGCTTTTGATTTGGCAGATACATATATTAAGAAGAGCTTTGACATTCGTAAGCTAAGAGGTGATTATGAAGAGTTAATTGGTGTTTACCATGAGATGTTTGAGCTTGCTTTTGTTAAAAAAGAATATAAAAAAGCAGAACAATTTCTTGGTACTATGCAGGATTTGGCTGAGATGAATAATGATCAAAGCTGGGAAGTGGATGTGTATACAGCTTATTATAAACTCTACAAAGGAATAGGTAAGTATAGATTAGCTCTTAATTTCTATGAAAAATACAAGGAAACTGGAGATTCAATTCAGTCGGTACTTAATGAGGAGAAGTACAATGAACTGATGGTTAAGTATGACATGGATCAGACTAAGCAGAAGATGGAATTGATGACTCAGGAGACTCGAATTCAGGATCTTGAGCTAGGCAAAAAGAATGCTTGGTTAGTTGCGCTGATTGTGATTATGCTCCTGGGAGTTATAGCTATTGTTGTTTCTTTTAGAATAAATAAACTAAAGGCAGAGCATAGGTTAATGAGCTTAGATCAGAAAGTGTTGCTATCTCAAATGAACCCTCATTTCTTATTTAATGCATTGACAGCTGTTCAAAGTTTGGTTCTTGACAACGAGAGTGATAAGGCCAATTTATATTTATCTGAACTGGGAACTCTTGTTCGTAATGTTCTGGAAGATTCACGTGAGGAACATATTAGCCTTCGAAAAGAGCTTAGTACTTTAGAGAAGTATATCGATTTACAGAAATTACGTTTCGATTTTCCTTTAAAATTCCGTTTTGAGATTGATGAGCGTATTGATTTAGATGAGTTGAATATCCCACCAATGTTGACTCAGCCATTTATTGAAAATGCCCTTGTTCACGCAAATTTGCAAGAAGTTGATAAGCCTGAAATTCTTATAAAACTTGAGTCCGTAGATGATAATTTTGTAGCATTTAGCATTCAAGATAATGGTATTGGAATTCAAGAGGGCAAGAAGAAGTCGCTCATGAAAGAAAAGAAATCCCTAGCAATGCAAATCGCACGCGATCGTATTCAGATCTACAACTACAAATCAAAGCATCAGATGAAATTGGATGTGATAGACCTCAAGTTTATTGATAATAACACTCAAGGAACCTTAGCACGTTTTACTATTCCAACTCAGGCTTAACGACTTATTCATCATGCGGAAATTTATATTATTAAGCATTTCATGCCTTTTTCTAAGTCTTAACCTTGTTGGAAGCATCTTTTCTCGAGATAGTTTAGTTTCAAATTTGGGATTTCACGATCAACTTCTAGATTCAATAAAGAAGATGGAGACCTTAAGATCAAGTGCTCCCACAGAGTCACTTGAACTTGGTAAAAGAGTAATTAAACTGGCGCGCGAAACAGAAGATCCTTCATTAGTAGGCCTAGCTGAAAAAACACAAGGAGTGAGTTATTTCTATCAGGCTAAATATGATATTTCTCTTGTGCATTATAATAAGGCGATACATGAGTTTCAAAAAACAGGACAAAAGGTTGATGTTGGTAAGCTTTTGAATAATACTGCTATTATATATAGAAGAACGAACAGGTCAGAATTAGCGTTAGATAATTATCTTGAAGCAAAGAAAATCTATGAAGAAGTAGGATATACTAAGGGAATCGCAAGTATCTACCTGAATATAGGTGGAGTTTACCATAACCTATTGAATTTTAAAGAAGCAGAGCAGAACTTTTTGATGGCGCTTTCATTGTTTAAGGAGCTTGAGTATGGTCCAAGAATAGCGAAAGTAAATATGAATTTGGGTGTCTTATATTTGGAACAGAAGCAATTTGATATAGCTTTTAAGTATTTGAATCAAGCTGATATTTTGAGTGAGGAATATGACGTGAACCTTAGAGATAAAGGTGATATCCTTCTGAATTTAGGAGAGGTTGCTTATTTCAAAGAAGAATTTGAAAAATCCTTAGATTATTATGGCCGCAGTGAACAGATTCGAAAAGAGATAAATGATTATTGGGGTTTACCTAAGAATTATCTCTATACTGCTAAATCTTTAACAGCTTTGGAGCGTTATGATGATGCTTTAGATGCCTTGAAAAAGTCAGAAGACATATGTTTAGAATATAAACTTCGAGAGGATTTGCAAAAAAACTACATACAGAAAGCTATAATCTTTGAAAAAACACAAAACTTCGAGAAGGCTTATTCTTATTATCAGAAACAAGCTATAATAACTGACTCTTTAAATAAAGAGAATCGATCAAAGAGGCTTGAAGAGCTTCAACTGACGCATTATCTTTATTTAAAAGAAAAAGAACTTGCCATTAAAGATCTTGATTTGAGTAGAAAAAATATTTTGCTTATTGCATTAATCAGTTTAATATTATTGGCTAGTGGTTTTGTACTTTACTATTTGAGATCAAGGTCGAATAGAAATAAATTACTAACACTTTCCTTAGAGCAGAAAGTAAGGCTAAGCCAAATGAATCCTCACTTTCTATTTAATTCTTTATCTGTAATTCAAGATTTCATTCTCGATAAAGATCATGATAAAGCTTTTCGTTATTTGTCTAAGCTTTCAGGATTGGTGCGTGGCGTTCTAGAGAATTCTACCCATGAATATATTACTGTGCGCGAGGAGTTGGATATATTAGCAGCCTACGTCGATCTTCAGAACTTGAGATTTGATAATGGTATTACATATCGTTTTGATATTGATTCTGAAATAGACTTAGATGAAATTCGCGTACCACCAATGTTAGCGCAACCTATTGTTGAGAATGCTCTCATTCATGGTGAGTTGAGAAATAATCCAGATGCTGAGATAAAGATTTGTTTGCTTAAAAATGAAGAGAATAACAGTATCGATTTTACTGTTGAGGATAATGGCGTTGGTGTTTTAAATGCAAAAAAGCAGACAGGTGTTCATAAGCCTATGGCTACTGAAATAATTAAGGATAGGGTAAGGATTTACAATTATTACTCGAAGAAAGATTTGAGTATAGAGGTTATTGATCTTAAAACTCTGAACAAGGAATTACATGGAACTCGAGTTCGATTTAGTATTCCGCTTTCTAAGAATTAAATTATATTCTTGAGTTTAGTTTTTGATGGATTTTAAATAACACCCCTCTGTCCTTCGGACATCTCCCCTGAAAAGGGAGATTAGAAGAACTCTGAATAAATATCTAAGTTTTATTTTTGAATCTTTCCCTTTAGGGAAAGTGTCGGCAGACGAAAGGGTGTAAAATATGAATAAAAATAAAGCCGCTCACTTCTGTGAACGGCTTTTGTATTTTTTAGAATTAGATTTTCTATCCTAAAACCTCTTTCATTTTATTTCCAATATCAGCAGGAGACTTTACAACGTGAATACCGGCAGCAGCAAGTGCTTCCATTTTTTCGGCAGCAGTACCTTTGCCACCAGCGATAATTGCACCCGCATGTCCCATACGTTTCCCTTCAGGAGCAGTCTGACCAGCGATGAATGCAACAACAGGTTTTTTCACATGCTTAGCAATATAGGCAGCAGCAGTTTCTTCATCAGAACCACCAATTTCACCGATTAGAACGATAGCCTCAGTATCAGGATCTTCGTTTAATAGCTTAACAGCATCGATATGCTTGGTTCCAATAATTGGGTCACCACCAATACCGATAGCAGTAGACTGACCGAAACCAGCATTACCTAGCTGATGAACCGCTTCGTAAGTTAGAGTCCCCGAACGTGAGATGATACCAATTTTACCGGGCTTATGAATGAAACCTGGCATGATACCGATCTTCGCTACTCCTGGTGTAATCACACCTGGACAGTTAGGTCCGATCAAGGTTGTCTTAGGACGCTTCGAAAGGAACTCATGAACATCAACCATATCAAGAGTTGGAATACCCTCGGTGATACATACCACAAGCTCAATACCAGCATCAGCAGCTTCCATAATCGCATCAGCAGCAAATGCTGGTGGAACGAAAATAACTGAAGCATTAGCACCTGCAATTTTCACAGCATCCTTTACTGTATTGAAAACAGGTACGCTATCCATAAACATTTGTCCACCTTTACCTGGTGTAACACCGGCAACCACATTGGTTCCGTATTCAATCATTTGTTGGGTATGAAATCCCCCTTCTGTACCAGTAATTCCCTGAACCACTAGTCTTGTATCTTTATTTACTAATACACTCATTGTGTCGATTGTTTTAATAGTGATGGATCATCAAACTTGATCCTTTCTAATACTTATTTACCTACTGTTTGTCCCAAAGTGGCAACAACTTTCTCTGCAGAATCTTTAAGCTCTGTGGCAGCAATAATATTCATGCCAGATTCTTCAAGAAGTCTTTTACCTTCTTCAGCGTTGGTTCCTTGTAATCGAACCACAATAGGTACTTGAGTATTGATATTTTTGATGGCTTGAATAACGCCATTGGCAACACGATCGCAACGAACGATACCGCCAAAAATATTGATTAAAACAGCCTTTACATTCTCATCTGAAAGGATAATACGGAAACCTTGTTCTACGGTTTCAGCAGAAGCCGATCCTCCAACATCCAGGAAGTTAGCAGGCTCACCACCCGTTAGTTTAATAATATCCATGGTTCCCATAGCCAAACCAGCACCATTCACCATACAGCCAATGTTACCATCTAGTTTGATATAGTTAAGACCAGACTTGTCAGCCTCAATTTCCAATGGCTCTTCTTCGTCAAGATCGCGAAGTGGAGTCAATGTTTTCTGACGGTACATAGCATTATTATCGAAATCTGCCTTAGCATCCAATGCGATAACATCACCTTCTTCGGTTACAACCAATGGGTTAATCTCGAATAGAGAAGCATCAGTTCCCATATAGGCTTTGTAAAGGGCAAGGAAGAACTTTACTCCATTTTTAAATGCAGCTCCCGTTAATCCTAAAGCGAACGCCATTTCTCTTGCTTGGAAAGCTTGTAAACCTACTGAAGCATCAACACCAACCTTAACGATTTTCTCAGGTGTTTCCTCAGCAACTTTCTCAATCTCCATACCACCTTCAGTAGAAACCATAAAGGTTACTTTCGATGTGGCACGATCAAGAACGATACCCGCATAATACTCATGCTTGATATTCGAAGCAGCTTCAATCCAAACTTTCTTTACGAATCGGCCCTCAGGACCCGTTTGGTGTGTAATTAGGGTCATCCCTAAAATATCACTAGCGTATTGGCTCACATCCTGAGCAGTTGGTGCAAACTTAACACCTCCACCTTTTCCGCGGCCTCCAGCGTGAATTTGTGCTTTAACTACTACAGGCAATCCAATTTCTTGAGCTGCTTGTTCAGCTTCTTGTACTGTAGAAGCAATTTTCCCTTGGGGAACAGGTACACCATAGGACTTTAAGATCTCTTTGGCTTGATATTCATGAATCTTCATGGGCTTAAAATTATTATGGCTTAGTTAGTATAACTTGTTTAAAACGCAACCTTATGTTGATTAAAACAAGCCTTGTTTTTTTAACGAACCTAAATATATAAATAACTGAATGAATTTAAAAAGATGAAAGGTCTTTTTTCGGACTTCTTTGTCTTAAATCCCTATAGATAATATCAATGAGGTTATTTTAAGCACTTTGGAGATATGTTTTGTGTAAATACGGTTCTATTTTATACATCTTGTGAAAAAGGGAGGCGGTGTTTTTATGGCTATTTTAATGTGGTCAATTTTATTAAATGAGATATATAAACTGGTTCTTGATGAAATAATAAATACATTAGTAAACATTTTAATAATTATCAGACTAATCCCCTATGGAAAACTTAGAAACAGTAGAACAAGAAAACAACAACGAACTGGTATTGGAAATTCAAGCTGAAGTGTATTTGCGTGAAACCCGTAAGTGGACGAAGTTCTTCGCCATTCTAGGCTTTATATTTATTGGGCTTATGGCCTTAGGTTCTATAGGGATGTTTGCAGCTTCGAACTATATCAGCGCTTTTACTCCTGTGCCAATGGCAGGAGTTGGTTTCTTATATTTGGTAATAATAGGGCTTTACTTTTTCCCGATTTATTACTTGCTTCAATTTTCGAATAAGGCTAAAGAAGCTTTAATTTCTCGTAGCTCGCAGACGCTTACCGAGGCAATGAAATATATCAAATCGCATTACAAATTTGTCGGCATCATGACTATTGTGATGTTGGCTTTGTATCCAATCATCATTATTGGTGCTATTGCATTTGGAGCAAGTCAAGGTTTATAAACTACTTACAACTATATATCAAGAGCTCCCTTTCTGCCTATGCGGAAAGGGAGCTTTGTTTTTTAGCGATAAATCTAAACTACGCGAACGCGTATTCACATTCTAAAGTTTGCGCATGAGATACTGCCTTAGCGTTGCGCTATCTTATATCACAGCGCCCCTACTTTGTAAGTCAATTGCCATCCTTTAAGCTTGCCTGTTCATACTTTGTCTAATTTCTTAAGGTTCTGTGCTTTATAGATACTGTCTCAGATTTTGTGTAAAGATTATAATTAATAAAATTTATCATCTTTA
>CAXBPC010000015.1:0-97351 GCA_963977525.1 uncultured Marinifilaceae bacterium | reverse complement strand
GTAACCTTGTTTTATTTTTAAACCCTAAAATTATGAGGGTTTTTCAGTGGCCTCTTATTAAATCAAGGCTCTTTTAATTTAATTGAATAAATACATGGTTCGAATCTGAGAATCGGGCCTTCCAATTAAATTCTTGAGGTAATCCTTTTTCTCGTAAAGGACACCAGATTTTTGAATGTAACCCTTACAAAGCGGCATAGCTGCTCGCCAAGCACCACTCGGACTACTATCTTTAAAGCTAACAACTCTAACAAGAGTGTGTCCATCAACACTAATAAGGCAATGCTTATAGTTTTTCGCTTCAAGCAAGGCTCTGCCAATACTTTCACTATTTATTTCTATAGCCTTTTCCGCTTTCGATTTAGCAATTTCGTTGATACTGATTATAGGTTGCTGTTTATTTAGCTTAGTACCATCAATCTTAATAATGTCAGTTAGGAATTGCTTAAGAACAATAATTTTTGTGTTTTGTGCTTGGCTAGATAAACTAATAAGAACAAAAAATATGATTATGAATTTCTTCATAGTTTGTAAATTTATTGGGTTGTTTAGTTTTGGAATAGCCCTATTGTGAAGTATTCCTTTTTATATTGTTTTTTTTACGTAGATCAAACTTACAAAATATGTTTAATATAATACGAGTTTGTTAGTAACTTAATTTAACGTTTATTAATTCTTATTATGTCATGTTATTCCAATATCTATCTTCTCAAGCAAATTTTTGTTTTGTTAATTAATCAGATTTAAATACTTTTGTCGAGCATTGGCCCCATAGTTCAAGGGATAGAACAAGTGTTTCCTAAACACTAGATACAGGTTCGAGTCCTGTTGGGGCTACCGATAAAATCCTCCTAAGTACACACTTAGGAGGATTTTTTGTTTTAGATCAGAACATCCTTTTATGTTTTTATTGTTGTCTCGTCCTGATATAGCGTTACACTGAAAGTAATGTTATGAATAAAGCTAAAGAAACACAGTACATCAAGCGTAGTCAAAAGGATTATAGCATGTCTTTTAAACTTCAAGTTGTGCAAGAAGTTGAAAGAGGAGAATTAAATCAGTTAGCCGCTACAAGAAAATATGGAATTCAAGGCAGGAGTACTATTTTGGAGTGGCTTAGGAAATATGGTAACTTTGATTGGGAGAATCAAACACCATCAAATATGCCTAAGACACGAGAACAACAATTCCTGGAACTTGAGAAGAAAGTTAGATTACTGGAGAAGCAAAAAGCATTTCTAGAAGCTCAGGTCGATCGTTCAGATCGCAAAACCGTTCTGTTTGATATGATGATTGATATTGCTGAAAAGGAGTTTAATATTCCTATTCGAAAAAAGTGCTCACCCGAACAATCGATCGCAGCCATAAAGAAAAGAAGCAGTAGTTTCTGCCTGTAATTTGTTTGGGGTAAATCGACAGGTTTATTATAGAAGCCATAGATCCTTAATTGTAAGGCAAGAAAGAGCATCTGAAGCCATTAAAATGGTTCTTGATATTCGCAGACAGATGCCTCGCCTTGGAACTCGTAAGCTTTATTACTTACTACAAGAGAGATTAAATCAGATTGGTATAGGACGAGATAAGTTATTTTCAATTTTGAGAGCAAATCATATGCTAATCAAAGCAAAAAGGAGTTATCGTAAAACAACGGATTCACATCACCGTTTTCACAAGCATAAAAATTTAGTTGAAGATATAATGCCTTCGAGGCCAGAACAGGTCTGGGTATCAGATATCACTTATATTGGCAGTCGTAGCAACCATCGATATTTAGCCTTAGTTACAGATGCTTATTCAAAGAGAATTGTCGGTTATGACTTATCCACAAGTCTAAATGCAAAGGGAACCATTAGGGCACTGAAAATGGGTTTAAATCAACGTGTTTATAAATCAGAACAGCTGATTCATCATTCTGATAGAGGTTTACAATACTGCTGTAATGATTATCAAAAGGTCTTACATAGAAGACATGTTAAATGTAGTATGACTGAAACTTACGATCCTTATGCAAATGCGATAGTCGAAAGAGTGAATGGGATCCTAAAAAAAGAATTTCTATTAGAAGAGTATCAGGTAAAACTACCCGTGATGAAAGAGCTAATTAAAGATAGTGTGAAAAAATATAACGTATTAAGACCGCACTGGTCTTGTTATATGAGGACGCCAGCTCAGATGCATAAACAAAGAAAAATTAAGATCAAAACCTATAAAAAAAACAGCACCTGTCAAACTTAAGTTTGACAGGTGCTGAAAATACTATATTTTAGTCTAATAATCTGTAACGCTTATTTAGGACTAGTCATGTTTTAAAACTTATATATAGAAATATGTATTGTTCATTCTAGGCTTTTGCTTATTTTTTGAGTAATAGCGTCACGCATTAAATCACCTAAAACATCAATATATCGATCCATTCAATAGAAATTCACCTTTCAAGAATACTTCTCTTTGTTTAATCCCAGTCTTTGTATTGTTTTACTCTTCAAGTATTGCAAACAGTAAGAAATAAAGGGTCTCATTTTGCCAGGTCTCAAGTTTAGTTCGACTGTTAAGTAATTAATTAAATCGTAAAAGCATGCGAAAATCCTTATTTTTTGTTCCCGTATTGATATTCTATCTGACAGCTTGTGGGCAAGAGCCAGAAATAAAACAGATAAATTCTACTCAGTTTGAAAAACTTATTAATGAAGGTGATGGTACTTTGCTTGATGTAAGAACATTGAACGAATTTAAAAACGGACATCTTAAAAATGCCGGTCAGTTAAATTATTACGCCACTGATTTCAAGCAGAAGCTTTTGTTACTACCTAAAAGTCAAGCTGTTTATTTGTATTGCAATACGGGCTACCGAAGTAAGCGCGCGGCTAAAATATTAGTGAAAAATGGATTTAAACGTGTTTACAATTTGGAACACGGAATAATGGAATGGAATTTTAAAAAACGGCCTGTAACTGTTGAACCTGATGCAACACCCGACCGGGATAACAAATACGATTTGGCTCATTTCCAATCTCTGATCAATTCGGGGAAACTTGTTTTTATTGATTTTTATGCCCCATGGTGTGCACCATGCCGAAAGATGATGCCTATGATGGATAGTTTGAAAGTTGAGTATCATGATAGAATCGACCTAATTAAGATTAATGCCGATGCAAGTAAAAATCTGATGAAAGATCTGGAAATTATAAGTGTTCCTTATTTGGTGATGTATTGGAAGGGAGAAATTTTATTCTCTAGAACCGGATTAACAAGCAAACGGGAACTGGTTAAGTTATTTGAAAATCAGATTGATATAAAAAATAAATAAAATAATTTACAGATTCTTGTCAGGATTAAAGATCCTCACGACTGTTTAAGTGAACTTAAATTTTAGAAGCTTAAATATCATGACACAGAAAAAAAGAAAAATAATAAAAATTGGTATCATCGTACTTTTAGCAGGACTACTCATTGGCGGAGGAGCGGTTATTTACATGTTCAATATGCCACACCGAAATGTACAAAGTGCATCAACCGATTTTAATCTAAGCGCATCTCAAATTATTACTGAGTTTCTTGATAGTCCATCCGATGCAAATGAGAAATATCTTGCCGATGATGGCGATTCAAAAATTCTTGAAATAACAGGAATCGTTAAGAAGATCAGTATTGACTTTAACAATCAAAAAGTCGTGTTACTTCAATCTGATGCCGATAAAGCCGGTGTTAGTTGTTCTTTTACTCAGGAAACGAGTAAAAATGTTTCTGAAGTTAAAATTGGAGAATCGATCACCATAAAAGGTGTTATTCGTGCAGGAGCAGCCTACGATGAAGACCTTGAAATGTATGAGAATGTAATCCTTGAAAAAGGGGATTTAGTAAACTAATTTGTAACAATTAAAATTTAAATAAGATGAGAAAATTAAGCTTTTTAATAAGTGTTTTGGCTGTAGTTTTCACACTTTCTGCCTTCACGTCGCCAACTGGGAAATTAGTAAGTACAAAAGTTCACATTAAGTTCTTTTCAAGCACACCTGCCGAAGATATTCAGGCAAGCAATAACACGACTGTAAGTGTTATTCATACCGAAACTGGTAACGTTGTTTTTTCTGTGCCAATGCAAGGTTTTGAATTTGAAAAATCATTGATGCAAAAACATTTCAATAGCCGTAAATTTCTTGACACCAAAGAGTTTCCAAAGGCAAAATTGAAAGGTAAAATCACCAATATTTCTCAAATTGATTTTCAAAAAGATGGTGTTTACCAGGCAAGCATTGAAGGCGAGATGGTTATAAAAGGTGTGTCTAAACCAATTAACGAAAAAGGAACAGTAAGTGTAAAAAGTGGCAAGATTGAAGTTAAAAGCAAATTCAATATCACCTTGTCGGATTATGGAATCACATTCGTAAAAGGCAAACCCTCTTCAAATATCGCAAAAACAGTTGAGGTAAGTGTACAGGCTGAATATCAACTATAGAATAGGTATGGAGATTACAAAATGACTCTTTTGGTTTTTCGTACAATTCAATAAACATTGCAAAATTCGGTTCTATTGTTCAAATTGAATTTTAGAATCTGATTTTGGTCTTTTAGAAAAAGTAAGAAAGCCGATCATTGTTCTCATGAATCTTGATAGAAGTTAGTTTATACAAATATCGATTCCTCCCAGTGTCCAAAGGTTTTAAACGCAAGAAAAATTTCATTATGCATATATGATGCATAATGAAAGTTACGGGCGGAAATTGATTTATGATAATAGCAATTTTAAAATACTACTTATGTCTTGGAAGTGTGGGGATTTCACAGCCATACATAATCATTGTTCTACAGAATGGGGAGTGTGTATTTTTTTGGAGAAGCTACCCATCGTTTGTATGAAGTTGACAATAATGAGTTGAAATTAGTACAAAAAGATAATTTTCAAAAAGGTCAGGTTGCTTCGGTTTGCGGCGATTTAACGCACATGATGGGTAATTCGAGTGATGAAAATTTTACCAGCCTACATATTTATGGTTCAAACATACTAAGAAATGAAGTTTCAGTATATGTAAAAGTCTATGTGCCAGAATTTCAAAAGATTGTGACAGCCCTGGGATCGGCATATCTGAATATGACAAAAGATTTAGTTCTGACTGAAGAGCCACTCGGCAAAGTAAATTCAGATGTTTTAAGTGATTATTTTCACTTGGTAAAACCATTTTACGAACGAAATAATAATAGAAAAATACTTAGTAAATTGGATAAATTTCTGAGTAATCAAAATGCTTAAAAACAACAATGAACGATTTAAGAATTTTAGAAGAAAGTTTTGGCAAGATAAAGTCATATATCCAAGGCAATAATGATAATACACAAAAGATTGTAGAATTTAAAACACCATCGGAACTGCACGAATTAATTAATCTACCAGTTTCTGAAAAAGGGATTTCAGAAAATGAATTTCTGGAACTTTTGGATAAATATCTTGACTATTCAGTTAAAACCGGCAACAAACAATTTCTTAATCAGTTGTATTCAGGATTTAACTTTCCTGCATTTATTGGCGAAGTGTTTACCGTTTTGGCCAATACATCGATGTACACTTATGAAGTTGCCCCAGTAGCTACGTTGATTGAAACAGAAATGATTCGCTTAATGAATACTTATGCTGGATATACCGATGGTGATGGGATTTTTGTAAGTGGAGGAAGTAATGCCAATTTAGTGGCTATGTTTTCTGCCCGAAATAGGATATTGCCTGAAAGCCGTTTTGAAGGCTACGATCGCAATCAAAAACTAACGGCATTTGTAAATGAACAAGCCCATTATTCGTTTGAAACGGCAGCAAATCTTTTGGGGATAGGTTCAAAAAATGTGATAAAAGTTCAATCTGATACAAAAGGCAAGATGATACCCGCTGAATTGGAAAAAGAAATTCAGGCGAGTATTCTTCGCGGTGAAAAGCCATTTTTTGTTGCTGCTACATGTGCCACAACATTAATGGGAGCTTACGATCCTATTGATGAAATTGATGAAATTTGTAAAGGAAATAATATTTGGCTTCATGCTGATGGTTCATTTGGAGGTTCGTTAATTTTAAGCGAAAAACATCGCCATTTGATGAAGGGAATCGAAAAAACAGATTCATTTGCCTGGAATCCGCACAAACTAATGAACATTCCGTTGACTTGTTCGGCATTGCTTGTAAAACAACGAGGAGTCCTTCAGAACAATATTACCGATATAAATACCGATTACATTTTTCATGATATCGATAAAATCGAAGATTTAGGAAAGAAATCGATTCAATGTGGGAGGAAGGTAGATGCCGTTAAATTGTGGTTTGCATGGAAATATTTTGGTTTAGAAGGGTATCAGAGTCGAATCGATAATCTGATCGACATGGCGACCTACACTGAAAATATAGTAAAAGAGCATCCACAACTTGAACTTTTATCGGCTCGTCAATCTTTTGCAGTTTGTTTTCGCTATGTTCCCAAAACAGGGAAAGACTTAAATCAGTTTAACCTGGAAGTACGCGAGAATTTAAGAAAAAGCGGTAAGTCGATCGTAAACTATGGCTATATTGGAAAAACTCTTGCTATTAGATTGATTACTGCAAATGGAGAACTCTCAGAATTGGATATTGATTTGTTCTTTGAGAACTTACTTTCAGAAGCTAAACAATTTGACAAGGAAAGGTTTTATGACAAGTAGTAAACAAAATACAGGATTTGCTATTGCCGTTGCATGGCCTGAGACCTATTGCAAACAGCCCGGTTATTGGTACGATGGGCTGATGAATCTTTTGGGATTCAGTAATTACCATTATTACAAAGTTGGACATGCAGCCGTAGTTCTTATTAATTCTGAAACTAGTAAATGTCATTATTTCGATTTTGGCAGATATCACACACCATTTCAGCACGGAAGAGTAAGAAGTGAACTAACAGACCATAATTTAAGAATAAAAGCTCTTGCAAAGATTTCTAATGATGCATGCAACATATTAAATTTCGAAGAAATACTTTCAGAACTTCAACTCAATTCAGAATGTCATGGAGAAGGGAAGTTGCACGCATCTTATTGCCCTGTTAATTTTGATAAAGCACTTAAGAAAGCAACTCAGCTTCAAATGAACAGTCCGATAACTTACGGACCATTTATGTATAAAGGAAGTAACTGTTCGCGTTTTGTAAACACTTGTATTGTTGCTGGTAAACCGGATTGGAAATTAGTTTTTAAACTGAGAGCTAATGTTTTACTAACTCCAACTCCAATGGATAATGTGAATTCGTTGAATAACAAAATAGTGATTCCTAAATTGTTAAAGAATACACCGTTTTGTCCGGCTATAATTAAGGATAAACGAATATTAAAACAAACATTAGCCCAGACAATCCGACCTTCCTCTGTTCCTGTTCAAGCACAGTGGTTAAGTGGTGAAGGCTCTGGTTCGTGGTTTGTCATCGAAAATAATTCGGATGCGTTTAAAATCTCTCGCTATTGCCCAGAAGGCTTTTTAGAATGTCAAAGTCAATTTAATGTCTCAAATAGTGAAGAATTTAATTTAAATCTCTCTTACCGAATAGACCATTTAAGTCATTGTCAAAAAGTGGTTTTCATTCAAAATAATAATAGAATTGTCTTTGAAAGAATAGAAAATAAAAACTAAAGTAAACTTAAAAGCAACAATTCCTCTCAATTGAGGAGATTATACCCTTCAAATTTTGTATCAATATACAAAAGTCCTCTTCCTATTTTCTTACGGAAGAAAAACGAAACCGTAAGTTTTAAATACTAATTACTTTGAACCAAATTAAATTTAAGTAATGAAAATAAAACAAATTTTCTTGATATCATCTGTAATAGTACTTATATGTATTGCTGCGCTTTATATGCTTATTCCGTCTATTTTATGGTCTTTAATTATAATCGGGCCCATTATTTTAATTGGACTTGTAGATATCTATCAAACAAAACATACGATTCGTAGAAATTTTCCTGTTATTGGAAATTTCAGATATCTGTTAGAAAAAATTCGACCAGAGATTATGCAGTATTTTGTAGAAACGGACACTGATGGTCAACCAATAAATAGGATGTTCCGTTCCCTTATCTATCAACGCGCCAAAAAGACAAATGATACGACCCCTTTCGGAACACAAATGGATGTTTATAGGGTAGGTTATGAATGGATGAATCATTCTTTTAATGCAAAAAGCTATACCGATTTAGAACATGAAGCTAGAGTTTTAGTCGGAGGAGCAGATTGTTCTAAGCCTTATTCATCTAGTATTTTAAATATTTCCGCAATGAGTTTTGGTGCCTTAAGTCAGAATGCTGTTTTAGCAATGAATACGGGTGCTAAAATTGGAAATTTTGCCCAGAATACAGGTGAAGGTGGAATAAGTCCTTATCATAAACAGCCTGGTGGAGATTTAATTTGGCAAGTAGGAACGGCTTATTTTGGTTGTAGAACAAAAGATGGAAATTTTTGTGCGGATACATTTCAAAAAAATGCCACAATCGACAATGTGAAAATGATAGAAATTAAAATTTCTCAAGGTGCAAAACCAGGTCATGGAGGAATTTTACCTGCGGCTAAAAACACTGAAGAAATTGCAGCTATTCGACATGTAGAACCTCATACAGATGTTCTTTCTCCTCCTGGACATACAGCTTTTATTGATTATGAAGGATTAATGCAATTTATTAAACAGTTGAGAATACTTTCTGGAGGGAAACCTGTTGGATTTAAATTATGTATTGGCAAAAAATCAGAATTTGAAGACATGTGTAAAGCGATGCTTGTAACAGGAATAAAACCTGATTTTATTACTGTTGACGGTGGTGAGGGAGGAACAGGAGCAGCCCCTGTTGAGTTTTCAAATTCGATGGGAATGCCTTTAAGAGATGGACTTTCTTTTGCTATTGATACATTAAGAGGATGTGATTTGAAAAAAGATATTAAAGTGATTGCTTCCGCAAAAGTGTTTACTGGCTTTCACATGGCAAGGTTAATTGCTTTGGGTGCTGATATGATAAATAGTGCCCGTGCAATGATGATGGCTACAGGATGTATTCAGGCTCTACAATGCAATACAAATACATGTCCTGTTGGAGTTGCAACACAAAATAAAAGTTTAATGAAGGGTTTAGTAGTTGAAAATAAAGCACAAAGAGTTGCTAATTTCCACGAAGAAACGGTTAAAAGTTTTCTTGAATTGTTGGCAGCTTCTGGGATTACTAAATCGAATGATTTAAAACGAGAGCATATTAACAGAAGAGTTGGGATGAATCAAGTTCTAATGTACAGTGATATTTATCCTGATGTTGTAGCTGGAAAATATCTGAAATAAACAAAACCTAAACTGTATTATGACGCTGTTTAGGCAAGGCTTTAAATCCTGTAATCAACTAATAGTAAGGATGATATAAGGGTGTGTTGAAATAAATTGACTCTTGTGAAATTCTAGTAGTTAAGGCTTAATTTGTTCTGGTCTGGGTCCTGTTGGAGTTACTAAAACGCTGAAGCTGATCGGATTATTAACTTTTTTATTTGAGCCCTTCTAAGCGGACTTGATCAAGTTGTTGATTAAATTCATTAGCACCATCAGATCCACTTGCAAATTGCCTGGTTTTATCCCAATATTTGACATCAATTGATAATGGAATTGTTGTTTTGAAATTCTGGGAACGATTTAGAATTGCACAGAGTCTTAGTTTGCCTTCTCCTGTTGTTTTAGTTGGATAAAATCGAATTCTCATTGCGATGGTTTTGTGGAACCATTTAGGAAATACAGCTCCTGAAATGGCCTGATTTGAGAATCATCACAGATCTATCAATACTCATAAGTGCCCATAGTTCAAGGGATAGATTAGTTGTTTCCTAAACAATAGATCTAGGTTCGAATCCTATTTGGACTAATTCTATATTTTGCTAAATTTTATTAGTTCAATTTAGGTTCCTCCCCATGCTAGAGCCTCTTTTAGAGAGTAGAATACATGCGATGTAATAATTTGAAGTTTTGTTTATTATTTAAGTGTCGTTATATTCATAAAATAAATAAATATTAAATTTTGAAAAAGTAACATTAGAAGGTTTGGTTTATTTCAAATAATGACACATAAAACAACTTATGCAACAGAGACAGACCAAAAAGGATGAGTTGTTTTGCATTGTAAAACGCTACAGTTGTGTGGTTAAATGGGGGGGTGAGAATGTTGAGTAGGGTAAATTTTATTAATCTATTGATATGAATCGGAAAATATTATGCGTCTTTAGTATAGTTTTATTTATTGGCTGCAAAAGTGACCCAGTTATAGACTGGGAATTGAGAGAGTCTTCTAAGAGTCTGGTTGTTAATGTTTTTGCATTGCCCAATGAACCATGGGGTGGTACAGAAACCTATACAAGGAGAGTTTATTTTTATAGTTCATATGAAGATATGTTAAGCAAAACAAACGAAATTGATATTCATACTACCCGTAAAGGATATTATGGACAAATGAGGTCAGTTAATCTTATGAATGTAGAATATGATACAATATATATACGATTTAAGTCTATTGAGAATGAGATGTTTACAAAAGGGTATTATCGTTATGATGAAGCAATTGTCATGTCACCACATTATGGGGAGACCATATTTATTGTTAAGGAAGTTAATTTAATTAGGGAATAAATGAATAAGACTGTACTGTTGTTAATTTGTTTCTTGATCTCAATACATTTTTCAATGTTTGGTCAAATTGATAATAAGATTGATATTCTAGTAAACTACAAATCCAACATCTATAATAGTTTCCCGAGTGAATTCAGGAATTCTGATGGAGTTTTAATTCCTACTATTTTAGGGGATTTAGAAAAGAATCAAGCTTTCAATTTTGGAATACTCTACTCAGATCTTTCATTCAAGTATCAGCCAGGTATTGTTATAGGATTTAATTCTTATCGAGTTAATAGTAAGGTAAATGACATGTATCACAAGTTAAAATTTTCATCAACTTCCATTGGATTTATAAATAAATTTAATCTTTTAAAAAATGACCATTTCATAGTATCACCTTTTATAAAAACTAACATCTACCTTAATTTATTTAAGGTTAAGGCTGATGAAACATTATATACAAGCATTGAACAAACAGATAATATATATACGACTTATGCGGTAGATTTAAGAATTCCCTCGATTAACAAATTTTCTTTAGCACCATCCTTCGAAGTATCTTTTGGCACAGAAACAAAATTAACAGATAGAGTGTTTTTTACTTTAGAACTTGCATTTTCGTTGACTAAAAACCCACTTGTTGATAAGAAATCACCAACATTGTATCGTGAAGCTAATATTTTAGTCGGATTACAATATAAAATTTTTAAGAACAAACGCTTTTATTATTAGTATTATGAGGATCATATTATTAGCAGTGTTTTTTATTTTTATTTCGCTGGAAGAATCAAAAACCCAAAACTACTATGGAGATTCAGAATCAAATGTTTTTGATTTTAGCATTAATAGCAAAGGTAATTTAATTGCCTTACCGTTTGAATCTAAAATTGAATTATGGACGATAGAAAATCCCAGATTAGTATCTGAATTTAAGGAAATACATACAAATAGCATTCGTGCAATCAATTTTTCAAATTCAGGCAACTTTATTGTTTCAGGTGGCAAAGATAGTTTATTGGTAGTCTGGGATTCAAAGTCAGGCCTTCCACTTTTTGAAGCCAAACCACATAGTGGAATAATTCTTTCGGTAAAGTTTAGTCCGAATGATAAGTTTATTGCATCTGCAGCAACAGATAAAAATGTAGTTATTACAGACTCAAAAACTGGCGAAATAATCACAGTGTTTAAAGGCCATACCGATGATGTCTTAGATGTGGAATTTATTGATGATAACCTAATCGCTACATGCAGTGCTGATGGTTCAATCATAATATGGGAATTGTCATTGAGAAAAAAGATAAATCAGTGGTTAGCCCACAAAACTTGGGTTAGGGATATTAGTGTTAGTCCTAACAGAACCAAGATATTATCCTGTGGTGATGATGGGAGAATAAAACAATGGGATATTTCTAACTTGGCAGATATCCAACTATTAGCAGAACAAAAAGTAGCCACTAATTGGCTTACTACAATTGACTGTAGTGATGATAATAGTTTTGGTTTTGCGGGTCATAACAAGCGAATTAAGATTGTAACTCCATTTAATATATACACTTTACGGTTGAAATGTTACATAAATAAAATAGAGTTTATTCCTGATAGAAAATACATGAGTTTAATTATAGCAACTTACGGGGGAGGAATTTTTCATTATGATGCAAGAGAAATGAAAGCCAAATAAGAGTAACACTTTGCACTAATGTTTAAATAGAATAGGAAGGATACCATTAGTTGTTAATGCATGGTATAATTGAAAAGTTAAGGATGTAAAAAGTATAGACCACTTTGAAATTATAAAATAATTAAACTCTTGTAAATTTTAAAAATACCTGAACAACTATATTCCGGTATTTTTTTTATCCTTAAATAAATCACGAGTATGAATTATGAATAGCATAAATGTAGGCTCTACTTTTGTCTTGCTCGTTGATTAGCCTTAAAGAAATAGAAATAAGTGGGAGACAAATAAGGGGATATTAAAATACTTTTAATCCCATAATGTGTTAGTATTTAAAGCTTAAGAGCTTTTCATCTGAATACTGTTGGGGCTGCCGAGAAAATCCTCCTAAGTACACACTTAGGAGGATTTTCTTGTCCAACAGTTAACTTATCAGGTCTTTTTTAATGATATTTCTTTGAGTTTCTTTAGAAATCTCTAGTTAAATTACCTCTTTGTATAAATCATATTCTGTAATAGAAGTTTACAATTTCCACAATCGGTACCCGCTCCTGTTACGTCTCCAATTTTTTCAACTGTACATGGCCCACCATTAACTGCATCAACAACAGCTTCCATGGTAACCATCTTGCAGCTACAGGCTAATGCTAATATTTTTTTAATATCTCCAATACAATTCCCACATTCGGTTCCTGCTCCTGTAATCTCTTGTATATCCTCTACAGTACGAGCACCACCTACCATTGCCTTTCTAATATCACCATAACTCACTTGTTTGCAGTGACAGATAATTCGATTTACAGGTATAAGGAAAGCCGTTACATATAGATCGCCATCGGTTTTAAGGGTATGCATCGAACCAGCAGGAGCAACTAATACATCCCCTACCGTTAATTCTACTTCTTTGCCGTCTACTATGCCAAGCCCAGAACCCTTTATACAATAAAAAATTTCATCTTGAGTTCCATGTTCATGATAAGGAACTTTTAGATCTGGATGGATATGATATACGTTCGTTTTGATTGCTTCTTTAATAGAATTTAAATCCATTTTCTAAATTTTAAAATCAGTTACTAACACTATAAAATCACTCAGTTTACTTACACATATACTTCACATAGAAAAGTCTCAAGCGTGGTTGCCTTGCGCCCAATCATCTGTTCAAATATGGTACTCGTTTTATCAAGCTCTCCGTCTTTTATAGCCAATGCAAAGCCTTTAAATAGCCCAATATACTCATCGGGAACATCTGCCTTTTTCAGGGTATTGGTAAATTCTTCTACCGATGGTGACGTGTAACGGATCTCTTTTCCCGTAAGTTTCGTTATAAGAGCTGTTATTTCTTGATACGAATAGGCCATATCAGTCGAAACATCATAGGTTTTATTTTCGTGACCTTCGGATGTTAATATATGCCCTGCAAGCTCGGCCATATCATCTCTTAAGGTAAAAGCTGTCTTCCCATCACCTGTAGGTTGATAAATAAGCCCCGTTTCAAGCACTTTATCACCAATAAAAAGAGGTAGCATATCCATATAAAGGTTGTGTTTCAGAATAGTGTAAGTCAAACCTGATTCTTTTAAAAGGTTCTCAGTATAGATATGGTCTTCAATCACAAAAGCCATTGGAGATGTTTTTGTTTCATTTTTACGTTGAAAACTCGTATAAACCACATGTTTAACACCTGCTTTCTTAGCTGCCTTTATAACATTTTCATGATGTTGAGAACGACCAACAAATTCGCTACCCGATATAAAGAACAATTTATCAATTCCATTAAAAGCCTTAACTAGGGATTCATAATCTGAATAATCACCTAACCGGGCATCAAGGCCTTGCAATTTCAAAGCTCCTAAATCATCTGCTTTACGAACCAGAACGGCTAAATTCTCAGACTTAATCGTTTTCAATAAATGAGTAATAACTAATTTACCCAAGTTTCCGGTAGCACCTGTAATTAAAATCTTAGTCATCTTACTTCTATTTTTAGTATTATTTTTTTTGATTACTATATGTAGTTAACTTACTTTTGGTAAGTCAAAGATAAATGGAGAGTGGTTGATCTACAAGAAGGTACCACAAGGTGCTAAACTTACCTCGAAGTAACTATTATTGAAAATCAATACGATAAAATGGAAAAAAATTTGGAAATATATTCCCATTCTGAGGAATGCCCAGTAAGAAAGATATTAAATAGATTTGGTGATAAGTGGTCTATATTGGTACTCATGATTTTAGGTGAGGTAGACAATATGCGCTTTAATAAATTACATAAAACAACGGGTGACATATCGCAGAAAATGCTAACAGTTACCCTACGTACTCTGGAAGCAGATGGCTTAGTTAAACGTACAATTTTCCCTGAAATTCCTCCTCGTGTTGAATATGAAATTACAAAGAGGGGTAAATCTTTATTAATCCACATTAATAAACTAGTTGATTGGGCAGATCAGAATATGGAAGCTATTTTAGAATCGAGGGAGGAGTTTGAGGCTAAGTAACTGTATTGCACGATAGTGAAATAACACCTAAGTGAAATTTCAAGAAAGGTTCTTATTATTAATTATATGTCTAATTGAGATGAATTCAGTCCAGTTTTATATGGGTTTACACATCAATCGGCGAATAAATCCACTTGATTTAAGGCTTGTTAAGTCTTACCATCACATCACTTTTATAGGATCTGCTTATTGGAAGTGTTTTGTTTTTCACCTCGATACATTCGTTTGTAAATGATTCAATTTTAGCAAAAGAAGCAATATAGGAACGATGGATTCTTAAAAAATCCTTTTGAGGCAATTTGGCTTCAATACTACTAATCGTTTCACGCGTTACAATGGTCTTGTCATCTAAGTGAATTTTAATGTAGTCACTAAAACTCTCAACATAGTTCACGTCCGAAAAATTAAGTTTTATCATTTTGCGATCCGATCGAACAAAAATAAAATCACTTTTTTCTTCGAGAACTTCAGCTGATAAATTGCTTACGTCTGGGGTGCTTTCACCCAAATATTTATTTACAGCCTGTAAAAGGCGATCAAATGAAATAGGTTTCAGCAAATAATCTACGGCCTGCAAATCGAACCCATCAACGGCATATTCACGGTAGGCAGTCGTAAAGATGACTTTAATATTTTTATTGATGGATTTAGCAAAAAGCAAGCCTGATATTTCGGGCATATTGATATCTAAAAAAATCAAATCGACCTGATGTACGCTAATTTCCTTAAAAGCTTCAATAGCATTCTTGCAGCTTGCTAACACATGCATGTGACCAATCTTATGCAAGTGATTCTTAATGATTTCACGTGCAACGGGTTCGTCATCTATAATCAAACAATTAATGTGTTTAGTCATTTGTCGGAGCATTTAAATTAGAGATCAGTAAATTAACAGAAAACCACTGGTCATTATCTTCAATCTTTAATTGATAATTATCCTGATATAATAAGTGTAATCTCTTTTGAATATTGTCGAGTCCAATTCCTTTGATGTTCTTCTTTTCGTCGGTCTGTCTAATGGTATTCCTAATAGAAAAATTCAAGGTATTTTCCTCAAAAGAGATAGCCACTTCAACCTTTAAAAAGCCATCGATTATATGCCCATGCTTAAAGGCATTTTCAACAAAAGGAATCAGCAACATAGGCGTTACTTGAATGGTTTCGGATATGGGCTGAGATTTAAAACTGACAATCAGGCTATCCTGAAATCTCATTTTCTCCAGTTCAATGTATTCTTCTATATGCAGTATTTCCTCTTTTAAACTGACCTTCGGTTTTTCTATCTGATAAAGTATATAGTCCAACAGGTTCGAGAGTTTCAGGATAATATCTGGCGTACTTTTCGATTGTTTTAATGCAAAACCGTAAATCGTATTCAGGGTATTGAACAGAAAATGGGGGTGAATCTGTTTTTTCAGATATTGCAACTCCTGATTTTTAATTTGCAGTTGGGCTTCCAGTATCTTATTTTCTAAAGACTTGTTCCGATCTATAGATTCGTAGTTGTGTCGCAAGAGTTTAAAGGCCGAAACTAATGTAACCACTAAGTACACACTTATTAAAATAAAAGGGAGACTCTTACTTAAGGGTGGCATAATTTCCGTGTTCAGGTCTGTTTTAAACATGAAACCTAAAAACATGGATATCGTAATCAGGTAGGCCGATGCAATTAAAGTATATACGCCATAGAGCAAGAAACTCCAGTATTTTTTCTCTAATAAGTATTTCGGAATTAAAAAATAAATAACAAAATAGGTGGTGACAATGGTAACGGGCACTAGAATGTTCGAGAACCAAATGACGTAGGTTTGATTTGAGGAACTGAATCCGAAAAAATAGATATAAAACTGCCATACACCTGCCCAGAAAAGGATGTGTAAAGGGACAAATTTTATTTTTCTTAATAATTCAGTTAAATTCATGAATGCAAAATAGGCTTTTTATTCATCCTGAGCATTTCAATAAGACGAATGACTCGTTTAATGCGGGATTCAACCTTGAAAATAGCACTTTTTATGAAAATAGGCTATAATAGGTCGATTAGGGATGAAAACCGTTCAAGCATCGCAAAATAAATATTTCAGTTGGTCTAAGTTTTATATTCGTGGAATATCAAATTTAAAAATTATTTTATGTCACATCTAATTACGCGTTTACACGAAGGGGGCCCGGTATTTATGTATCCTCTATTGCTAATACTCATCTTAACATTGGTTTTGGTTGCCAGAGCATTTCTGAAAAAAGAAGATGTTGAGAAGATTATTCGCTTGATCTCATCAATCAGTCTATTTGCAATTGTGTTTGGTTTTTTAGGTCAGATAGTGGGCCTAATAGGCGCTTTTGATTCTTTACAAAGAACGGGTGGTAATGTTGATCCTTCAGTTTTTGCAGGAGGTTTAGAAATTTCCCTTTTAGTTCCTGCCTTTGGAATGAGTGTTTTCTTAATCGGTAGGTTAGGTATTATCTTCCTTATTTGGGCACAAAAGAAAGAAACGCTTTAGAATAAAAAATCACATCAACTTAGCACATTCAATATGAAAAAATATATAATTCTAATACTTGCAGGCCTAATATCTTGGGCAGGTATACACACATCCAATGCTCAAAGCCATTCGAAACCAAACTACTTAGTCGAAATCGGTATTCCCGATAGTTTATATTCAAAAATACTCGACGAACAACGCGACATATGGGTACACCTACCCAATAATTACAAGGCAGATGGAAGTAGGAAATATCCTGTGGTTTACGTTCTAGATGGCAGTGTTCAACTGAATTCCTTGGCTACAGTCTACAACAATTATTGGGGGAATTATTTGCCAGATATGATTTTGGTAGGTATTTCGAACCAAAGCAACAGAACGAGAGATTTAACCACTTCGAAAGTTGAAACAAGACGAGGTGCCTCTTATAATAACGAAAATGGTGGAGCCGAAAACTTCACTCAATTTATCGAGAAGGAACTGATTCCTTACGTTGACGGTAAGTTTGCGACAACGCCTTACAGAACCTTAATTGGTCATTCTTTTGGTGGCTTGTTTACCATTAATGCTTTAATAAATCACCCACATCTTTTCGAGAACTATATTGCTATAGATCCCAGCCTCGATTGGGATAATCAGAAGGTATTAAAGCAGGCTAAGCTAAAACTTGCAACGGAGAATTTTGAAGGGAAATCTCTTTTTGTATCGCTTTCGGCAGAGCAACTGCACATGCAAAATGATAAGATCAGCATGGCTAATGTGATGCAAGATACATCGGACTTTACCCTATTTGCACGTTCTATAATTGACCTTTCGAATTTTGCAGGGAAACAAAAACAGAACGGATTGAGCTTTGCATGGAAAAGCTATCCCAACGATTTACATGGCACAGTTCCTTTACCATCAATGCGCGATGGTCTGCTCTTTCTTTTTGATTGGTATCAACTTGAATCAGGACAAACATTTAGTAATCCTGAAACGCCACTGGCTGAATTGCTAGTACTTGTAAAGAAGCGTGAAGAAAAATTGAAACGTCATTTTGGATACCTTACACCACCAGCAGATGAGGAGCTTTTTAATATGGGAGGCTATATGTACATGCAATTCGGACAGTTGAATAAATCCCATGTCTTTTTTACTATGGCCATCAAATATTACCCTAAAAGTGCCAATGCTCACGACTCAATGGCTGAGTATTATAGCACACAAGACGATGCGGAAAATGCCATAAAAGAACTTACTATTGCCTACGAAATAAGTGGTCTTGACATGTACAAACAGAAAATAGAGAAACTAAAGGAAAAGTAAAATTACAGCTATAAGAAAAGGACGCCTCAGGGCGTCCTTTCATATCATAAACAAATATATTGAGTTTATTTTGCAGCCAAATTCAGAAGTTGTTCCTTTAATTCTGCCTCGTAAGGTTTATCAGCACTGTATGAGACTAAATTTCCTTCCTTGTCAATTAATAAATAAGTTGGTACAGCTATTATTGAAAGCAATTGGTGCAGTTTAGAATCAAAACCCATTTTAAAACGATAATGATTTTCCTCTGTTTGGGATACTTTATACACTTCGTTCCAAAGTTTACTTGATTTTTTATCTACAGTAATGTAAACAAACTCGATAGGTTTATCAGTTAATGCTTCTTTCAGTTTCCTTGAATGAGGCATAGCCATACGGCAAGAACCACAAGCTAAGCTCCAAATATCTAAATAGACGACCTTTCCCTTATACCTTGTAAGCATGTCAGCCATTGTAATTTCTTTTTCGTTGCTATCGAACAATACGGTTTCTAGAATATCCTGATGCAAAGTGGCACCAATCATTGCTTTTTTTGCTTTGTATTTGCCAAGTTCACTATCAACAACTTCCTTGCAATCAGCATCCGCACTTATTTCATAAAAGGCTTCTATCAATTTTGGATCATCAACTTTTCGATACGATAAATTAAAATAAATATCGCGAAGCATGTAACTTTCTCGGGTTTTGCCGCTAAGCGAATCCATGATGATACTTAGGCTAACTTCTTTTTTATCGAGAGTGCTATCCTGAGTCATTCTTTTTTTTGTTTCTTCTTTAATTAGAGAAGAAAACAGGTAAATGTAATCACTACATTGTAGGTATTCATCGTTTTGTATCGAGGCAAAGGTTTTGTATTTGTTTGCTCCGTCTGGTAATTGTAAAGAATCAATATCTTGTTTTGTTTTTCGTGAATAAGCTAATGGAGCATTATTCAGTAAATAAATATGTTGTATTTTAGATTCAATTTCGAAAAAGCGTGAAAACACGTCTTCTTGTTTATGACTTTCTTTAAATTTAGCCAGTTCCCCAGTCCTAATGTCGAAATAATCAGCAGCCATGAGAAACATACTGTCTAGCTTATGTTCTTTTGAGTACCAAGAGTGCATAATATCATACTTTGAGATTTTTTTCACCTTTTCCAATTGGTATAAGAAACTATTCCTTTCGGCTCCTTTACCTGCAAAATGAAGTGAATCCCCATCAATCGTAATGTTCAATTTGTCACCGGGAATTAGAACCAATGAATTTCTATCATTATTACAAACCATCATCCCTTTGCTAATACCCGATATTGGTATCTCCATGGTGAAATGACCTGCACTATCGACTTTAGCAATGTAGGTAGGAGTTATAGGAACTGCCAGATTTTTTTTAAACCGTTCGAATTCTACTTGTTCAATATCAGATAACACAGTTCCTGTGATAATTGCAGTTTTAACTTGATGATTAGATGTACACGAACTTACTAGTAAAATAAGTGCACAAATGGATGTCAGTCTGGTCATTTTGGGATAGGTGGTTAATTATAAAAATAATACTTAACAAAACTTACCAAATATAACAACTAAATGCAAGCAGTTATGTTATTAAATGTTAATTCATTTACTAATCAATAATTTTACATTTTTTCTTCCAAAAAAAAACTTATGATGAAATAGTATTATAGATCACTGGCATTTGCCCTTTCCACTTATCCCATACTGTTTCATTGGTAATTAAATCAGCCATAAAGTGGGCAACGTTTATCCGACTTGTTTGGGCAGCATTAAAAATTGCGCTCCGAGTTGGTGAAGGATGTATCTCGTATTTGCTTACGTCTTCATTGTCAACATGTGTTGGTAACTATAGGCGAAGAAGTTCAATAACACATTTTTGATCTGCTTAAAAATGGCCTCAGGTTTATTCTCAATACTCAAGAGCTCGCAAGCTCGGTTGGGGCGAAGCACCAATTTATTAGGACAGAATTGTCATTCTATATAAGTTATCCATGGCGAATTATGAATTATACAACTGATTTACTTTGCTTTTATAGGTTTGCCCAATGGGTATTTGATGATCCTTAATGAATATTCGATTACCCTCTATCAGTTTAATTTTGTTGAGAGCTACCAGAAAAGATTTGTGCACTCGCATAAAATATTGCTCGCCGAATAAGGATTCATAATAGGAAATCTTCTCGTGACTGATGATCATCTCTTCTTTAAAAAAGACTTTGGTGTAATTCCCATAGGCTTCAATAAATAAAATATCCTCTGAGTCTATCTGGTGATACTTTTTATCACCTTTCACAAAAAAACGTTTATTTGCTACTTGCGATGGGGCTGTATTCTCAGGCTTACTGTCAGGAGTGGCGGCTTGAGGCTTATCTCCAATGGCTTTGTTTACGGCTTTAAGGAAACGTTCGAAACTAAATGGTTTTAACAGATAATCAGCAATATCTAACTCATATCCATCCAAAGCAAATTCTTTATAAGCCGTTGTCACAATCACCTTTGGAGGCTTGCTAAGGGTGCGCAAAAAATCGAAGCCACTAAGCTTAGGCATGTTCAAATCCAAAAACATTAAATCAACCTGATTGTAGTTTAAAAATTGCATGGCCTCCATAGCATCGTAGCAATGTTTCTCCAATTGTAAATGTGGCAGCATTTCGCAAAAGCCTTCAATCAGGTCATGTGCCAGTGGTTCGTCATCTACAATTATATATTTTATCATTGGGTCATTATTTTTAAGTCTACTTTAAAGATAGATTCTTTTTCAGAGATATGCAGCTCATGTTGCTTCGGATAAATCAACTTTAGCCTTTGCTTTATATTATCAAGACCAATTCCCTTCTCTTGAATAGACTCGCTAGCTTCGAAATTATTCTCGATTGTGAATTGAATACCATTCGCATCGTTTTGCAAATTAATATGGATGTATGCCTTATCGCTCAAACTCTCAACGCCGTGCTTAAAGGCATTCTCTAATAGAATAATATACATTAATGGAGCAATCTGTAAGCTTTCGTCAACGGAGGTATTAAACTGTATATCTACACTTTTGTGATAGCGAATTTTGTGTAAATCGATATAGTTATTTAGATATTCTATTTCTTCTTTTAGCGGCACCAAATCTTTTTTACCCTCATAAATGGTGTAACGCATCATTTCCGATAGCTTTAAAATAACCGCAGGTGCCTGATCGGAATTCTTTACTGTTAAGGCGTATAGATTATTAAGGGTATTGAAAAAGAAGTGTGGGTTGATTTGTGTCTTTAGTAAGGCCAACTCAGCCTTCGATTTATCCGCCTGTAAGGTTTTTAACCACTTCCACTGTTCAAATAACCAAAGAGCAATAAATAGTGGAATTGGAATAAAAAAGAAGCTGATAGCCATTCCTTTTTTGATTTCTCGATAAGCTTCCATATCACCCGAAAACAGACGGACGTAAGTGAAATAAAGCATGGCGCTGACATATATGCCAACGATTAGCTTAAGATATTTCTTGAAAAAAACAGGGGTGAGAATGTATATACCACCCAACCAAAATAGCACCAAAAGCAGAAAAGTAATCGGATTGTCGGGTATTCTCATATTCGAATCAACGAACATGGCTACAAAAAATAGAAGCATGAGACCACCAATTTTATATATAGTACGCCTATTCTTTTTCAGATAATCTAGTTTGTGAATGAGTAGAGATATCATGAACCACCAAAAAGTAAAAACCAGAAAGATTTCTATCGGAGCATCATCAGGTATCAATATAAACTTAATTTGGTGCAGAATTAAGATTGTTGGAACGACTATTAATAAGCCGATTCCGAATGCTTTGTATTTTTTAATAAATTCTATCATACATCGAAAATAGGGATGAAATATCTGACGTACAAGTTAATTGACATACACTGTCAGAATCGATATCAACACCATCGTTTTTTAACTCAAGTCGATTCATAAGACTTATAAACTTGTATGACTAAAAATGAAACCCATATGTCATCTTTATTAGTAAGGCATTTGGCTTAGTGATAGGTTTGATCAAAATCAAACGTAAAATCACAAACTTATGAATACATTAAGAATTGAAAACCTGTCAAAAACCTATCCTAACGGCGTTAAAGCTTTAAATGATGTATCCTTAAGCATCAGTAATGGTTTATTCGGATTGCTAGGAGCTAATGGGGCAGGGAAGTCATCGCTTATGCGCACAATTGCTTCGCTTCAGGAACCAAGTTCAGGAACCATCAATTTTAATAATGTTGATATTATCAAATTACCTCAGGAAGTTAGAAAGACTCTTGGCTATTTGCCACAGGAATTTGGGGTATATCCAAAAATATCAGCTGAGAAATTACTGAATCATTTAGCTGTACTAAAAGGTATAATTGATAAAACGAAACGTAAGAATCAGGTTACAGCCCTATTGCAACAGACCAATTTATATCAACATCGTAAGAAATCAGTTTATACTTTCTCGGGAGGTATGCGTCAACGTTTCGGTATTGCGCAGGCATTGCTGGGCAATCCTCAACTCATTATTGTAGATGAACCAACAGCAGGCTTAGATCCTGAAGAGAGAAACCGCTTTTTGAATCTGCTTAGTGAAATTGGAGAGAATGTGATTGTCATTTTATCTACCCATATCGTTGAAGATATTCGTGATTTGTGTAAGAATATGGCCATCCTGGCCGAAGGTGAAATTGTTGCTCAAGGTAATCCATCTGAATTGGTTAAAAACCTGAAGGGTAAAGTTTGGAGCAAGATGATAAAAAAGAGTGATGTTGATTCTTACCGAAAGGCTTTTCAAGTTATCTCAACAAAGCTGGTATCTGGTGAAACTCAAATTCGAGTAATTTCTGATTCTGTCCCTGAGCAAGGTTTCAATAAAGTAGATCCAAATTTGGAAGATCTCTATTTTACTACTGTTCTTAAAAATTCACCTTTAAAAAACATTTAAGATATGATTCCTCAATTATTACGATTCGAAGCTTTTTATCAGTTAAAACAACGCGCCTTTCCTCTACTGGCTGGCCTTTTTCTTTATTTGGGTATTTTTGCAGGCCGACAGGGGTTTGCACCTGCGAATGTCGATTTTAATTCGACTTACCAAATCAACTTTTTCACGAGCTTATTTACATTAGCTAGTGTTTTTATTGTGATGTTTTTTGCCATTAGTGGTATGCTCCGTGATAAACGCTACAATATGGAAAATATCATTTACGGCACGGCCATTAAGAAATGGCAATTTTTCTGGAGCCGTTATTTGGGCGTATTTGTGAGTAGCTTACTCGTCTTTACTCCCTTTTTAATTGGCTATGCTATATCGGTAACTTTTTCGGATTTAGATCCGGAACGAGTGGCTGATTTCCGCCTCATGTCATATGTGTGGGCTTGGTTGCTTATTGTTGTACCCAACATTTTAATTTGTTCAGCCTTAGTTTTTGCAACGAGTACGCTAAGCAAAAGTAATTTGGCGACTTACGTATCTGCCATTTTTATCTACATGTTGTACCTTATTAGTTCAATGTTTCTGAATTCTCCTTTGATGGCCCAATCTGTTCCGGCTACGCCTGAAGGGATGGCTTTAGCAGCTTTGGCCGATCCTTTCGGAATTGCCGCCTTCTTCGAGCAAACCCAATTTTGGACGCCCTATCAAAAGAACACACAACTCTTATCTTTCTCGGGTCTATACATGTGGAATCGAATTTTATGGATTGCTCTTACGACTTGTGTTTTATTCGGAACCTATTTTCTATTTTCCTTTAGACAGGTTAGTCAGAAAGTGAAGAAAGTTCTTGTTGGTGCAGATAAATCAGAGAAATTGGAGACTTATAAACCGACTAAAGCCATAGTGGGAAGTCAATCACAACGTGCTTCATTCTTTTCCTTGCTAAAGATAGAACTGGGTGGCGTGTTTAAAAGCTTACCTTTTTTAGGCGTTATTAGCATTTGGTTAGTCATTGTATTTATGGAAATCTATTCCACGATAAATGATGGAGGAGCCTACAATGATAGTTTATATCCATTCACCAATATACTCATCGATCTCTTTATTGATCCTTTGTCCATTTTTAGTTTCATCCTAATTGTTTTTTATAGTGGCGAATTGGTATGGCGCGAACGAAGTCTCAATTTTAATGGAATTATAGATGCTACGCCTGTGGCAAACTGGGTTTTATTTTCGTCAAAGTTCATAGCCCTTATTTTGCTTCCTCTTATATTGATTAGTTCAGGAATTCTTGTAGCTATCGGCTTTCAAATCTCAAATGGTTATTCCAATTTTGAATTGGATCAATACTTATCCATGTTTTACTATCAAGGAACACAGTTCATTATTTTTAGTATGATGGCCCTTTTTGTTCAGAGTCTTGCCCGGAATAAGTACTTGGGAATGGGGATTACTGGATTGGTTATACTTGGAAGTTTCCTAGCGCCACGAATTGGTTTAGAACATGATATGTTGCGATTTGGTTTTCTACCGAGACTATCTTACAACAATATGACTGGTTATTCTGGTGAAAGCATCCTATTCAATCATTTGAGTTCGTACTGGTTTGCTTTGGGATGCATCTTATCTCTATTATCTTTCAAACTGTGGCAGAGAGGAATTGCAACAATCACTCGTTTTCATCTCAAGCAAGTACTCTCGAACTGGAAAAAATGGGAACTTACAATTCTAGCTGTGTTTGGTATTGTTTTAATTACATCAGGAGGAACCATTTACTACAAAATGAATGTGGTGAATGATTATTATTCCTCTGCAGAAATACTTGATTACAAAGAAGCATACGAACGTAAATTTAAACAATACGATGAGTTGGATCATCTGCACCGTGTTTCTATGAAAACCGAAGTGGATTTGTACCCAAATGAGCAAACCTATAGTATCAAGGCTAATCACATTCTGAGAAACAAGCATGATCATCCAATATCTAAGCTTTTTATAACAGAAAAAGAGCCTTTGCATTCTATTCAGCTCGAAAATGCAAAACTGATTGAGCATGACACTGTGTTTGGAACCTATTTATTCCAATTCAACGAACCCATAGAAGCGCAGAAAGAAGTGAGGTTTAGTTATGAAATAAATAAGGAATTGAAAGGCTACGAAACTTCTCAAGAGATTGTTGCTAATGGAACTTATCTCTTTCAACGTAATTTTGAGCCCATGTTGGCTTACCGCCATAGCATGGAGATCTCTAATAATTTTGAAAGAGAGAAGAGAGGTTTGCCTCGTATCGAAGATGAGGGGAGTGAAGATGAACACCTACACTTGGGCGAAGTAAATGTCGGGCGAGTAGATTATGAAACCATCATTTCGACTCAAGCTGATGAGATTGCTATTAGCTCAGGAAAATTGCTGAAGCAATGGACTAAGAACGGTAGGAATTATTACCACTACAAACCTGAGGATAAAATCTTACCAAGCATGGCTTATTTTTCTGCCAAGTACGCTACCATGAAGGAAGAGTTTATGGGAATCAGTTTAGAGCAGTATTATCACGATGGTCATGAGTATAATCTTAAGGATATCTCGGAAAGTACAAAAGTGGCCTTGAGATATTGTATCGAGAATTTTGGTGATTACCCATTCGACCACCTTCGAATTGCTGAAATCCCAGGGCACTGGTCATTTGGTGGATTTGCACATCCAGGGGTTATTAGTATGGTTGAAGATAGATTGTATTTGGTAGATACTAGAGATGATGAGGATTTCAACTTGGTGGCAAAAAGAGTTGTTCATGAAGTTTCTCACCAGTGGTGGGGACATACCTTGATACCGAAGATGGTAGAAGGTGGCTCTATATTCGTCGAAGGTTTTGCCAAATATACCGAGGCGGTTATCCTGGAAAAAATGTATGGTAAAAGTGCCGTTTGGCAATTGAGTCAAACAGCTAAAAGTAGATATTTTAGAGGTCGAGCTTACGCCTCAACTCCTGAGCCTCCCTTGTATATTGTCGATGGACAGGGCTATATTTCCTATGGTAAGAACTACACAGTAATGTTAGCTCTACGAGATTTATTAGGTGAAGAAAAATTGAATTCAATTTTACGAAGTATCACCGATCGATACCGTAATGATGTTGAGTTTAAAGCTGAATCTTTCGAGTTCATAGAGGAGCTTTACAACGTAACGCCTCCCGATCAGCATGTCTTAATTGATGATTGGTTTAAACGTGTTATCACTTACGACTTGTCAGTAGAAAATACAGAATATAAGCAATTGGAAAATGGGCAGTATGAGATAAGTCTTAAACTCTTGTCGAAGCGATTCGAAACGCAAGCTGATGGTAGTTGCAAAGAGATTCAAATTAATGAACCTATTACGATTGGTCTCTTCTCTATGCATCCAAGCTGTGTAAAGAAGCAGAATGATATTATTTATATAAAACCTCATCAAATCAATAAAAAGCAAATGGAAATTAAGCTTATAGTTGATGAGTTGCCAAAATATGTAGCTGTCGATCCTTATGGAACACGCTGCGACGAAGATTTCGTAGATAACCTAGTTCGTTTGAAAGAGTAAGATTCAATGATGTATATAGAAAATCCTCCTAAGTACATACTCAGGAGGATTTCTTGTTTTAAGGTGATAAGGAGTCTTTAAACTTTAGTGATTTTATGTATGAGAGGCCACTTTAAAGTGTGTTTTTTCTTTTTTATAAAGAAATAGAATGTGTTGATTGTATGAATCTTAGTCTATATTTAATACTTTAGTAAGAATTATAATAAGTTGCTGTCATCTCTCCAATATGGGATGACAACAATATTTTTTTGAAAGACATAAAAGAAATAGTTTCAATATGGAAGTAAGGAACACGTTAAAGTCTATTACGGAACTTAAAAAGCTAAATAATATTCAGATAAATATTAGATAGGAGACAATAGCATGAGAAATGATGAACTTGAACAATTGGTAACTCAGAGAACTTCAAAACTCGAAGCTGCAAATAAGGATTTATCTACCGAAATGGAAATCCGTAAAAAGGCTGAAGAAAAGCTTTTGAAAAAACATGATAATTTTTTGAAAATATTTTCAGCAGTGCCTGTTGGCTTACTTCTTCTCGATAGAGAAATGAATATAATAGATGCCAATCAGGCAATTTATTCTATAATTCTTCGCGAGCCAACAGAAGTTATAGGCCGCAGGGCAGGGGATGGTCTTGGCTGTGTTCATAGTTCTGAATCATCTAAAGGCTGCGGGTTTTCCGGTTCATGCCCCACTTGTCCTTTACGTCTTGGAATTGAGCAAATTATTGCAGAAAATTCCCAGATACACGGAGCTGAGCTGAACTTAAGCTTGATGATAAATGGAAAGCCTGAGGATCGTTACCTAAGTGTTAGTACTGAGCCAATTGATATTGACGGGCACCTTCATGTGATAGTCGCTATTGATGATATTACAGATCGAAAAAAAACCGAAGAAGCACTAAAAGAAAGCGAAAAACGTATTAGTACCATCCTCGAAACGGAACCCGAATGTGTAAAGATCCTCGATCTGGAGGGGAAATTAGAATACATGAACCCGGCAGGCCTTAATATGATTGGTGCCGACAATCTGGATCAGGTTTTAGGGCAATCTATGCTCAATTTAATAAGTGAAAAATATAAGAAACCGTTCGCTGAACTTTTTTTAAAAACATTAGATGGCGGTGATGGCAAGCTGGAGTTTGAAATCATCGGGTTAAAAGGCAGGCACATTTGGCTTGAAACAAATAGTGTTCCTATTCGTCTTCAAAATGAAGAAATTACAGGCGTACTCGGCATAACACGCGACATCACAGATCGTAAAAAAGCAGAAAAAAAACTTAAAAAATCCTTGTCATTAGTGACTGCGACACTTGAATCAACTGCCGATGGTATTCTTGTGGTTGATAGAAAAAGAAAAGTTAGAAGGTTTAATAAAAGATTTGTGGAGCTATGGCGAATCTCAGATGCAACTATGTTAACCCGCGATGATGAAACATTATTAGCATCGGTACTTGATCAATTATCTGAGCCTGAAAACTTCCTTAGAAAAGTAGAACGCTTGTATTTGACAGATGATGAATCTTTTGATGTTGTGAGGTTTAAAGACGGTCGAACATTCGAGTTTTACTCGCAACCACAGGAATTAGATGGAAGAAATATTGGCCGAGTATGGAGTTTTCGCGATGTTACCGAACGTAAAAAAGCGGAAGAAGCTCTTAAAGAAAGCAAACACCAATTAGAAGAGCTAAATGCAACCAAAGATAAACTCTTTTCAATCATTGGACACGATTTGCGTTCACCAATTGGTGGCTTAAAACAATTTGTAGAGCTGACACTCTCAACTTCAGATTTAACCGATACCCATAGTATAAGAGAAATATTAGAAGATATTCAGAAATCAGCTAATACAACATACGATTTATTGGAAAACCTTTTAGCTTGGGCAAAAAGCCAGCGAAATGAAGTTGTGTTTATGCCCACTAGGGTAAATTTGCATGAAATTATTAATGCTTGCACCTCATTGTTAGCAGAAACTGCAAGGGATAAAAATATAAGCATTCATAATCAAAGCTCACCAAACCAATTTGTTTTTGCTGACCAAAATATGCTCATGACTATTCTTCGGAATTTATTAACCAATGCAATTAAGTTTACTCATCCTAATAAAAATATTTATTTGTCGGTAATTGATACTGGAATAGATATTTCTATAAGTGTGAAAGATGAAGGTGTTGGAATTAATCCTGAAAATTTGGACAAATTATTTAAACCAAACGATTTCTTAACAACCTTTGGTACCTCTGGTGAAAAAGGGACGGGTTTAGGATTGCTACTATGCAAAGATTTTGCAGAAAAACACAATGGGAAAATTTGGGTTGAAAGTGAATTAGGAAAAGGAAGCGTCTTTAATTTTACTCTTCCACTCCAGACTGAAACCATTAATAATTAACTGCCTGAGGAAACAATGAGCAACAGCCTCGTCCCTTAAATTCAATAATCAACTCATATTTATTGTGGACAAATAGGGGTTCGTCAGAATATCTTAAATTTTGTAAGTTGCTAGTATTCAGACTTGAGTGCCTTTTGATTTAAGTCATGTTGAGGCTACATATAAACTCCTCCTAAGTACACACTTAGGAGGAGTTTTTATTTCTAGTACAACATAGTTTCAAGTTTTTATTTCCCTTCTAAGAGTCGAATAATAGTGGCAGGTTAGATTCTGTACTTAATCTATTGTAATTCAATAGTTAACAAATGGTGTGCTCCCTTCTTTTAATGCGTATTTTATATCGAGATAGAGACTTTAAATGCAGAATTAACAAATTTTAATTAAAACAAATTTGGATTAATAGACGACTGGTCATATTTTTGTAAAAAAATTAAGCAATGTTAAAGACAAAAAAACACGACGAGAAATCAAGTTACCTTTTAGATAAAGGGATGGAACTTCTGTGGGCTAAAGGTTATAATGCGACCAGTGTGAATGACATTGTGAAGCATGCCGATATTCCCAAAGGATCTTTTTATTTCTATTTTGAAAGTAAAGAGGATTTTGCCGTTCAAGCAATGGATAAATACTATAAGGCTTTTTTCACTCCAAGTTTGGACATTCTTAAAAATAGCAGTGAATCACCTAAACAGCGTCTCTTAAATTTGTATGAATTTAGAATTAAGATGCTAAAGGAAAAATTGAATTGCACCATGGGGTGTTTAGCCTGTAATCTGAGTAATGAAATGTCGGAGCATAGTGAGGCTATAAGAACAAAAGCGGCGGAAATTAGCAAACAAATTGAAGCCAGTTTAGTTGAGGTTGTTAAAGAAGCTCAGGAAAAAGGGGAGATAAAGGAATCCATTGATGCAAACAAGATGGTTTCTTTTTTCGAAAACGCAGGTAAAGGAATTATGATTTCTATGAAGGAAGTTAAAAATTCAGAACCTATTGACAATTATTATTATATGATTCGTCAAATTTTAGACTAATTATTTTAAAACCAACTAATGACTAGTTAAGTCTTAACACCGTAAAAGGTGTTTTTTTTCACACAAACCATAGACGACTGGTCATCTTTTTTATTATTAATTATGGGAACAAAGAAAACAGATAGCATTGCAAACAGGTTTGCTATAAAATGGGCAAGTTTTGTGATTCGATTTAAATGGCCAGTCTTGCTTTTAAGCTTAGTGCTTACATTAGGATTAGCTTCGCAAGGAAATATGGAATTTGATGGAGATTACCATGCCTTCTTCAGTAAATCAAATCCAGAATTGGAAGCATTTGACGCTTTACAAGAAAAGTACACGAAAGACGATAACATTATTGTAGTTCTTGCACCTAAGAATGGTGATGTTTTCACCCGTGAGAACCTTGTGGCAATTGAAGACCTAACAGCTAAATCATGGAACACACCCTACTCATCGAGAGTAGATGCCATAACTAACTTTCAACACACAAGTGCTGATGGGGATGATTTATTTGTTGATGATTTATCTTATGAATCAGTAAATAAAACAGATGAAGAGATACAAGTGATCAGGGAAAAAGCACTGAAAGAGCCCTTATTACTTAATCGAATCATCAATACAAAAGGAAGCGTTACCGCGGTTAATATTACTGTAATTCTGCCAGGCGAAGATATGGCTAAGGAAATTCCTGAGGTGACGGTTGCTACAAGAAAAATGATAGCTGAGTTTGAGGCTGAATATCCACAGTTTGATGTTTATACAACTGGACTTGTACCACTAAATACGGCCTTTTTCGAATCATCTCAAAAGGATATGATGCTAAGTGCTCTTATGTTTTTGGTTGCAATTTTAGTCACATTCTTACTGACTCGAAATATATATGCTACCCTAGCAACACTGGTAGTTGTGCTTTTCTCAATCATGAGTTCTATCGGGTTTGTTGGTCTAATGGGAATTAAACTTACGCCTCCATCGGCTGTTTTTCCGACCATGATACTTACACTTGCTATTGCCGATAGTATCCATATTCTTATCACCTATCTACAGAAAATAAGAATTGATGGATTGGACAAAAGAGCTGCCTTAGTAGAGTCTATTCGATTGAATTTTATGCCTGTTTTTATCACCAGTCTTACAACTGTTGTCGGATTTTTGACAATGAACTTTGGAGATGTTCCTCCGTTTTGGGATTTAGGAAACATTACCGCTTTTGGTATGAGTATGGCTTTTGTATTCTCCATGATTACACTACCTGCTTTAATGTCTATTTTTCCAAAACCGAAAAAGAAGAAATTAAAAGAAAAGAAAACAGCTTGGCTTTCTAATTACGCCCTTTTTATAGGTAAATATCCTATGCGATTGGCTATTGTATCCTTCGCAGTAATTGGTATATCAGGTTATTTTGCGACCAAAAATGTCTTTAACGATAAGTTTGTTGAATACTTCGATCATTCGGTTCAATTTAGAACAGACAGTGATTTCGTGAATGAGAACCTAACAGGTTTTTACAACGTAGAATTCTCAATTGGTAGTGGCGAAAGCGGTGGTATAAATAACCCAGGATATCTAAACAAATTAAATGAGTTTGAAGATTGGTTAAATACGCAGCCTGAAGTTGTTCATGTTAATGCTTTTAGCGAAGTAGCTAGGAGAATTAATAGGTCGATGCATGGCGATGATGAAACGTATTACCGAATTCCTAAAGAAAGAGAAAGTGCAGCACAATTTCTCCTCTTATATGAAATGTCGCTGCCATTTGGTCTGGATTTGAACAACCAGATTAATGTTGATAAATCAGAATCGAGACTTACAGTAACAATCAAAAACAGCTCGAGTGCTGATATGATTGCTTTTACCGATAGAGCTGAGAACTGGCTAAAGGATAATGCACCTAAGCCTATGCATGCCATTGGTGTGAGCCCAACGTTAATGTTTTCTAAGCTGGGTTTCCGTCAAGCGGAGAGTATGTTTAATGGTAACATTATAGCACTCCTATTGATTACCTTAATTCTAATTCTTGCACTTAGGAACTTTAAACTAGGTATGCTTAGTATTATTCCTAATGTTGCTCCTGTTATAGTAGGTTTCGGCGTTTGGTACTTGTATAAGGGAACCATAAATACTGGAATGGTGGTTGTTTTTGGTATGACTTTGGGAATTGTAGTAGATGATACCGTACACTTTATGAGCAAGTTTTTAAGAGCTCGTCGTGAATTAAACTATAATGCTCAGAAAGCAGTAGTATATGCTTTCGAAACGGTTGGAGTTGCAATTATTACCACTACAGTAATATTGGTTGTGGGATTCAATATTCTATCAACATCAGCATTTGCTTTAAACAGCTATATGGCAAGAATATCGGTAGTCATTATTTTATCAGCACTAATTATCGACTTCATACTATTGCCATCTCTTCTACTATTAGTGAGTAAGAAGGAAAAAGAGGTAGAAGAAGATCTCAAATTAAGGGTAGAACCAATTACTGTAAGAACGAAATAAATTTTAAAATCTAAATAAGATGAAAAAAGTATTAGCATTTGTAATAATGGTATGGGCAGTGAACTTAGTTTCTGCTCAAGCGCCAAACGAGCGAGGATTGGAAATTGCCCAAGCTGCTGAGAATGCAGATTTAGGCTTTGGTAGTAGCACTGTTGAAACTAAAATGATTCTGAAAAATAAAAATGGTCAGGTTAGTGAACGTTACCTGTCAACAAAAACTCTGGAATTAACTGAAGATGGAGATAAGTCGCTTATCGTTTTTAATAGCCCTAAAGATGTGAAGGGAACATCAACCTTAACCTTTACACATAAAGTAGGCTCGGATGATCAGTGGTTGTATTTACCTTCAATTAAACGAATCAAACGCATATCGTCTAATAATAAATCGGGACCCTTTGTGGGTAGCGAGTTTGCTTACGAAGATCTTTCGTCGCAAGAGGTAGAAAAATACAGCTATAAGTTTCTAGAAGAAAAAGGAAGTTTATTAATTGTTGAACAAGATCCTGTTGACCCTAAATCGGGTTATTCAAAACGAATTGTTTCTTACAATAAAGATAAAGGCTACCGTATTGAGAAAGTTGAATTCTTCGATCGAAAGAATTCTCTATTAAAAACCTTAACCTATACGGACTATAAGCTTTATAAAAATAAGTTTTGGCGAGCTGCAGTCTTTAGTATGGTTAATCACCAAACCCATAAGGAAACAAGCTTGCAATTTAGCGACTATAATTTTGAGCAGAACCTTACTGAAGAGGATTTTACGGAAATGGCACTTAAGAGAGCTGGGAAATAATAACCAATTGAAACGACCATTCTTAATAGTTTTGACTCAACTATGAGTATGATCTTATTAAGAGTGGTAAGTTTTATCTGATTATAGAAATGAATTGTAAATAGATGAGAAAACAAGTATACTTAGTCATTCTCCTTTTGGGTTTTATGAGTCATTCCTTTGCTCAAGATTCTAAGAAAGAAAGGAATCTAAGTCATGAGTTTGAGTTGGAACTGGAAGGGGAGTATCGCTACTATTTGGATAAGGCGAAATTTGATGGCCAAAAAAATCAGTTTCCTTCATTGGCGATAAAACCAGAATATACCATAGAATGGAACAAGGGGTACGAAAGTATCAATATGTCAACTTTCTTTAGGATTGATCGTGACGATGAAAGAACACATTTTGATATTCGCGAGTTCTACTACCAAAAAGCGAAGAACAATTGGGAGTTGAGCATCGGGCTTAAGAAAGTGTATTGGGGCGTTGCCGAGATCAATCATTTGGTCGATATTATAAACCAAACCGATGCCATAGAATCTTTCGATGGCGAAGAAAAACTAGGACAGCCAATGGTTCAGTTTAGTTGGAACACCTCTAAATTGGGAACTTTTGAATTCTTTTATCTGCCTTACCATCGTAAGCGTACGTTTCCTGGAAGCAAGGGGAGGTTACGCTTTGGAACAGTAATAGATAAATATGATGTTAGCTATGAAAGCCAAGCCAAAGAGTGGAGACAAGATGTGGCAGTACGTTGGAAACATTATATCAACGCATTTGATATAGGACTTTCACACTTTTATGGCAACGGACGCGAAGCCGCTTACGTTTTCGATAATATGGGAGATATTACGGCTTTTTATCCCGTAATCAATCAAACTGGGCTCGACCTACAAATTACCCACGATGCATTCCTTTGGAAATTGGAATCTATCTACCGACAAGCAGACCATGAGGATTTTTATGCCATGGTAGCTGGGGTAGAATATACCTTTAGTAATATAGATGGGAACGGTTTGGATATCGGCCTACTTGGTGAATATTTATACGACGAGCGCGACGAATTTGCCTTAACAGCACTTCAGAACGATATTTTTATTGGAAGTAGAATTGCCTTTAACGACATTCAGGATGCATCTATTCTTTTTGGTGTTATCAGCGATTTGGAATCGAATAGTAGAATATTTAGTGTGGAAGCTTCTCGTAGGTTTGGAACCAGCTGGACTGCCGAATTAGAAGGTCGATTCTTCTCTAATATCAGTAAGGACGAACTTATTCTGTCCAGCTTTGAGAATGATAGTTTCCTGAGACTAAAGATTTCTAAATATTTTTAATTCCAGATTGCTATCGTGGCTCTTACTATGTTATTAAATTCTAATGTTCAGCTTAAGACATTGACACTTGGGAGAAATTCATGGATGCCGATGCTGTTGTTTTTGGTGGAATATCTCGTTAGAATGGAGTAAATGCCATAATGAAAAACTTTATGGAACGTTTCTTTCCTCTGTTTCATAGAAAAATGCTTTCGGAAGGTAAACCCTTTGTTATAATTAGTTCTGGACTTTACTCAGTTCAAGAGGCTTATAAAGATTTGGCTGAGTTTGTAAATGGCTTTAGAATGAAAGAGGTAGCTTACTTACTTACTTACTTACTTACTTACTGGAGGAAATGCTTCTTGTTATAAGTGTGGTTTTGGCGAGGAGTGTCCTTATAGTGCATTTAGAGCAATGAATGGTGATGATGCAAAAACTACTAAAGACACTTTCTACCGATTCGAGAACGATTCAGAGTGTAATAAAAAAGCTGAAGAGTTAGCTATTAGGATAGTAGATGAAATTTCAGCTTAATATTAATAATTAAATCTATACTGTTATGACAAATAGTTTAAAAGAACAATTAGAGAAAACTCACTCAGGTTTTACATCGTCTGTACCGCAAGATGTACAAAACGTTATTAGCGATGGAATTAAGGCTTTAACTGAAAGTGATTTAATAAAAAAGGTTATTCAAAAAGGGCAAAAGGCTCCCGATTTCACTCTAATCAACTCAGTAGGTAAAAAGATTAATCTTTACGATGAATTGAAAAAGGGACGTGTTATTTTAACTTGGTATAGAGGTGGTTGGTGTCCATACTGTAATTTGCAATTGCAATATATGCAACAAAGCTTGCCAATTTTTAAAGAGTTAGGTTCAAATTTTATCGCTCTTACTCCTGAGAAACCCGATAGCTCGCTTAGCACAAAAGAGAAAAATGAACTAGAATTTGAGGTGCTTTCGGATATTGATAGTACGGTTGCTAAATCGTATGGATTAACATATAAATTAACCAATGAAGTAAGCGATCTTTATAAGAACACATTTAGTCTAGACTTAGCTGAATATAACGAAAATAATTCTGACGAACTACCTATTCCGGCAACATATATTATTAATCAGGATGCTACTGTTGAGTATGCGTATATTAACGCAGATTACACTAAAAGAGCTGAACCTGCTGATATTATTAACGAACTAAAGAAATAAGATATGGCAAAAAGACTATTTGAAAAGACATCAATTGGAAATATCAATCTTAAAAACAGATTATGGCGTTCTGCAACATTTCTTGGTTTAGCTACCGAGGATGGCCATATATCATCTGACATTAGTGATAGATACCAAAAATTGGCTCAAGGTGGCGTAGGTACTATTATTACTGGTCTTACTAATATTATGAAAGAAGAACAGCCATATCCAAGAACGTTGAGCTTCTACTCTGATGAATATATTCCGGAATACAAGGAATTTACAGATATGATACATTCCCATGGTGCTAATGTGGTTATGCAAATGGTTTATGGCGGTTCCACAACCTCAATCTCACCTGAAGGACGCACAATATGGGGACCATCGACTGTCGTTAATCCAAGTAGTGGTTTTACTCCTGTTGAAATGACGATTGAAAATATAAAAGCATTTACAATCGCCATGGGAGAAGCTACATTACGTGCTAAAAAGGCTGGATTCGATGGCGTTCAGATTCATGCATCTCATGGTTATCTACTTATGCAATTTTTATCTCCATATTTTAATATTAGAGAAGATAAATACGGAGGGGCAATAGAGAACAGGGCAAGAATTATTCTTGAGAGTCTTAAAGAAATGAAAAAGCATGCAGGTGAAGATTATCCGGTATTTATCAAAATGCATTGTGATGACCAATGGGGAGAAAAAGGACTTTCGGAAGCAGATAGTTTATGGCTTGCTAAAGAATTAGAGAAAATTGGTATTGATGGCATTGAATTTAGCGGTGGAAATATAGATCCTGAAAGTGGAAATTCTGCGATAAAAACTAAACTTTCTAAGCTTGAAAGTCAATCCTATTTTAAAGATCAGGTGACCAGAATAGCTGAACATTTAAATATTCCAGTAATTCTGGTTGGAGGTAATCGAAATATTGATTTAATGGAAGATATTATGAACAGTAGTAAGATATCTTACTTTTCACTGTCTCGCCCTTTGCTTTCAGAACCAGATTTACCAAACAAGTGGATGACAAATCCCGACCATCAACCCAGATGTGTATCGTGCAATAATTGCTGGACAGAAGAAGGAAACACTTGTATCATCGATAGAAAATTAAAAAATAAATAAAATGATTAAAGCAATATCTGAAATATATGCGAAACAAGATAAGATGAGCTAATATCTGTTTTTACCGAGATGATTGAACCCAGCAAAAAAGAGAAAGGATATATTCTGTATGAAATGTATCAGGATAACGATAATCCATCGGCTTGTAGTTCTTTCGTTACTTTAATGTATCACTTAAATGAGCTTTCGGTAGAGTGGGTACAATTGCCATTATTTAGATAACCGGGACATCAGCAAATAAGCAATGGTGCAAAAATTACGCCTTGCTGTGTGTGTTAATAAGCATGTATTCGGGGACATGTTTACTCACTTTTAAGTCACCTCCAGATTTGCTAGTGCTTTCTATCCAATATTTAATAGAGATTTATATTGGGGATGAATAAGGGTATGTTCATTCATTTTAAATATTGTAAATTGCAGATATTCAGTTGCCAATGTGTTTTTGATTGGGTTCTGTTGTGACTATAACCTAAATCCTCGTAAGTTTAATCTTACGGGGATTCGTTTTTTAGCTTAAAAATTTATGAGAAGTTCTATTAGTTATAAACTAGATGCATTGCCAGTAAAATTCTTTTGAAGCCTTTGAATCTATTTTGCAGGGATTTCTTTGTGTTTATCCAGTAGCGAGTTACATATCTCTTTAATTGGCTTATTCCCCTTGTGAAATGGGTGTTTTCACTAAATAGACTTGCCTTGCTGTCAGAAAGATCGTTTAAGTAGGGTAAATGATCGAGATAGAAGTGGGATAAATACCCCTTAAAAACCCTTTATATTAGCTCTGTTCTAAGCTTTTATTTTCTATATGTGCCTATTTATCTACTGATATGGTCCTTTATTCCTGATTAGAAACACATCGTTTCTTGGCTCGATATTTAGCTTATCTGTTATCGAGATAACGACTTCATTAAAACGTGATTTTCTGTATCGAAAATTTGACAACAATTATTGACTCTTATCAAAATGAAGATGTTGTTGAACAATTTGTTGGGAATATTTTTAATTACATTAGTTTATAAAAGGCCAGCATACAACAATGTATATAGCTTATGGTAGCTGGGGTAGAATATACCTTCAGTAATATTGATGGTAATGGTTTGGATATTGGCCTACTTGGTGAATATTTATACGACGAGTGTGATGAATTTGCCTTAACAGCACTTCAGAACGACATTTTTATTGGGAGTAGAATTGCCTTTAACGATATTCAGGATGCATCCATTCTTTTTGGTGTTATTAGCGATTTGGAATCGAATAGTAGAATATTTAGTGTGGAAGCCTCTCGTAGGTTTGGAAGCAGCTGGACTGCCGAATTGGAAGCCCGGTTCTTCTCTAATATCAGTAAGGACGAACTTATTCTGTTCAGCTTTGAGAATGATAGTTTCCTGAGACTAAAGATTTCTAAATTCTTTTAATTCGAGCTTATGTCTTGAATCACAAGAAAACCTTCCAAACTACGGTTTGGGAGGTTTTTTAATGAGCTGGATATCAAATTAATTTGGAGAGTGAGATCTGCTTACTTTCCGATTTTCATGAGTTCGGTAATGACGTCAAGCTTGCCTTTTTTCTCCGTTTATCTCCTGATGTTCTAAGTATATACAAACTGTAGGTGTATGTCTATTAGTAATAATTTAGAAATACCTACGAGATTAAATGAAAGATGAAGCCACTTGGTTTTATTGTTTCATCTCCAAGAAAAGTCACTTAGGCATGAATTAAGGTCATTTTATTTTAATTTATGATGTTTTGTTAGCTTGAATAAAATTAATCTGATTTACAATATGAAAGTTAGTTGATATTTTGTAGCTTACTTCGAATTGTGTTTTTCCTAACTAGAATGTATGAAGTAAGACATTAAATTTTAAGGGAATAAGTATAGGGAAGCATGTAATAACTGGTTGAAATATATCAGGAAAATGATACCAGTACTATTGTAATTATTTATTAAAAATTCAGCATAATGAAAAAGCTATTATTCATTGTCCTTATGTCTTCCTTGTGTTTCGCCTGTAGTAAAGATGATTCGCTAGAGTTAGGTATTAAAACACTAGAAATTTCTTTATACCCTCAAGATGTGGTATCGATTGACGCTGTATCCGATTTCGATATTACTTACCTCTCGACCAATACTTATTTAGCCGATGTATCAGCAGAAGGTATGCTAACTGCCAATAAGGTTGGGAAAACACTTGTAGAGGTATCGAGTCACGACCGTCTTTTAGAAGTTTCTGTTGATGTTATGGGAAGGTATAATGTCTATCCTGACCCAATTGTAGACTGGGGCATATCACAAAGTGAACTTATAGAGATAGCTGGAGAGCCTGATAAATCTTATACGAGCTCTATTGAGTATAGTGAGTTTTCTGAACAAGCTCCAAACATTGCCTACCTGTTTACTCCGGGAGATTCCTTAATGTGTGCATTGGTTATAGTACTCGAAACTTATTCGGATGACCTAATTGCATATATGGATGAACGTTTTATTTTCGATTCGGAGGAAGATGGGCTAGTCGTTTATTGCGATGCGCATGAAGAGGAGGACGTATCGATGCTAATGGGTATTTTTAATGGAGGTGGAGGATCTCTGATGGTTCTTTATATAGAAAACGAACAGGAAGATACAAAATCTAGACAGGCTGTTTCCTCCGATTTTAAAAATATGAGAAAACAGATGAAGACTCTTGCCAGTGAAAAGATGAATAAGTAAGATTGATTAATAATCGTGAAAGTATAGAGAATTATTAGGAAATAATTCCAATAGAAATCCTCCCAAACCGCAGTTTGTGAGGATTTTGTATTATTGGTGCTTGGCTAACTTAAGCGAGAGTTTCTTTATTTATTTCTAAAATCCCAACTAACTTAATGCTGGTTGTAATTTCCGTTGTCGGTCTCTTAAGTAAGGAATGCGGATCTTATTTATAATTATAAAGCCTATGGTGAAAAAGATAGCTAGCCGTTTGGTAATAGGTTATAGCATCTTTTAATTCTTGCTTATCAAGATCCTTTGCTGTCTGCTCCTGATTTATGACTTGGTAAGCTTCAGTTAGCATAGTTGGTAGCTGAACAGTTAATTGCCCATTGCGTAATAATCCAATCTTCTGATAGGTCCCCAATAGGGCACGATTGGGTTTATCATGGAGAATATCTTTTCCGAAAAACTTAGACTTGTAATCCATATTGAGAAGTCCCATAATAGTTGGTGCAAAATCGATCTGAGAAGACAAGCTTGAATTTTCTTTTGGCTGAATAATTTCTGGTGCATATACAATTAAAGGAATATGATATTTAGTGACAGGTAGAGATGTTTTACCTGCACTTGAGGCACAATGATCGCCAACAATCACAAAAATTGTATTCTTAAACCAGGCGTGTTTTTTAGCCTCACGAAGAAATTTTGCTATGGCATAATCGGTGTATTTTACGGCACCCTTTCTGCCCGAATGCGAAGGAATATCAATTTTACCATCAGGATAAGTATACGGGCGATGATTGGAGGTGGTCATAATGAAATTGTGGAAAGGCTTTCCTGCTTTATAGGCGCTGTCAGCAACCTGAGTGGCCTTAGCAAACAAGTCTTCGTCACAAACACCCCAAGCATTTTCGTGGGTAATTTCTTCGTCAACAAAAGCTTTTCTATCGACAATATTGTAGCCGCTGTTCTCGAAGAAATAGTTCATATTATCGAAATAGCCATTACCTGCATAAATAAAATTGCTTTCGTAACCTTTCGATTTCAAAACATTACCAAGAGTAAATAAGCCTTCGTTATTAGGTCGTTTTACAATAGAATAGCCAGGTGTTGGTGGTAAAGAAAGCGTTAAGGCTTCCATACCACGAACGGTACGAGTTCCTGTTGCATAAAAGTTGGTAAAGAACAGCGATTGCTTTGCTATCGTATCAAGATTTGGGGTGATGTTATGCTTGGTATTACCAAACTGGGTAAAGTATGAAGCGCTTAAACTCTCAACAGTAATCAGCATAACATTATAGGATTTGTCATCGCCCGGATAGGTAATTTGACGTGTTACATCGAAAACATCATTACTTACAAACTCACTGTTCGAAGTTTTTAGCAAGCTGCGTAAGTTGCTAAAAGCCTCCTTATCGTCAATGGTTTGATAAAAAGATTTGTAATCCAGCTCGTTGTTTCTGAAAGCAGAAAATATCTGATAAATACCATTATGAGCCAACTCGTTGGAATAGGAGTTCTCTTTAATTTCAGCCGAACTCTTATCGATAGAATAGAAGGCAAGGAGTGGAATAAGCCATAAAATAAGACTAGTAGTTAGGCGTAATGTGAAACGAGATTTGGAATTGATGGTTTTGTCAAACTGTTTTTTTACGAGAGCAAAAATACTAGCAGAAAGCAATAGCATGCCAAAAATAATAATAGGCATTGGGTAAGACTGTTTAATATTCGACACCACCTCGTGGGTATAAACAAGATAATCAACTGCAATAAAATTGTAGCGAACACTAAATTCTTCCCAAAAGAACCATTCTCCAATTCCTGAAAAAACAAGGATGCCTATGCTGATAATAAAAAAGAAATAAGAAACCCAACGGTGTATTTTTGCATTGAATAGACGATCGGGAACAACTAAAAGATAAAATACATATGGGATGATGAAGTAAGATATGGCCACCAAATCGTAAAATATGCCAAAAGCGTATATTTTAATGAATCGGAAAAGATTGAGATCGACGTTCTGAAAATCTTTTATCAGTAGAATACTTCGAACCAGAAAAGATAGGCTCAAGAAAATTAGACTGAAAAGAAGAAGACCTCCATAGCGGCTCTTGAGGATTTGGGATAATTTCATGTTTCTTAAATTGAGAGTGACTTTTAAACCCTCCAAAAGAACATAGCGATTCTAACAAAATTCTAACAAACTTATAAATGGAAAGTGAAATTGTGTTTAAAATCTTTAAATAAGTAGGTGATTCTAAAATTATAATGATCTGCTATTTTCTTAACAATAGCTAATCCTATGCCAGTAGATCCTTGGTTTTGATCTTCCTTATAAAAGCGATTGAAGATTTGATCGGGTTGAAGAATTGCTTGTTCTCCGTGGTTCGAAATGGTAAAACTATCGGTTGAAAGCTTAATTTGTATTTCCTTTCCTTTGGCAGAATGATTGATTGCGTTGATGAAAATATTTTGAATCATTAAATCTGCTAATCTCTTATCCATATTTATTTGGCAAGGCTGAGTTTCCGAAATGCTTACAACTATGTCTCCATCCTGTATGATTTCTTGATAAGATTCCACATATAAATTAAAAACCTCAGATAAAGATATCGATTCGATTACATTGAACTGCCCGTGATCGATTTTAGCCAATAAAAGTAAGGCTTTACTTATACCCGATAAACGATCGGTGTTTAAATATATGTCTCGAAGAGATGATATGGTTTCATCATCTAAATTCGGTTTCGAGAATAGATTCTCGCATTTCGATCGAATAATTGTTAAAGGTGTTTGTAGCTCGTGTGCAGCATTGGCCGAAAACTCTTTAGACGCTTTATAGTCTAGCTCCAAGCGATTTGATAAGTTTATCAATACCTCATTTAATTGATCGAACTCATCAATTTTGGTCTCTGATAAATGAAGTTTTATTGGTGAATCGAAAGAATAAGATTTCAACTGTTCTACATTTTTATTAAACCCTTGCCAAATAAGAGAATTAAGCCTTTGGGTGAAAAATAGAAAGCCAATGAATATTAAAAAAAGGACAACCGTAATCAGACTTGTAAATAGTGTGAAAATGTCATTGAATTCCATCAACATATGTCGTGTTGTGATCTTGTATTTTTGACTGTTACTCGCAACGATAGTAGAGTATTCGCGAAAGGGTGATAATTCCTTCTGATTGCTATCATATATAAGCGTATCCTTACTTACCGATTCAAATTTATGGTTTGCATTCACTTTTTCGACAACCCCGGTAGGGTAGATACTATGAATGTTATTATCTCTTTTAAAGGATTCGACCAATTCAGTAGCTTCAAATCTCAATTCCTCATCCATTTCTTGTTTAAGAATGTAGTTAGTTAAAGAAATGATCACGAAATCGGCTATTAGAAATACGAGAAGACCATATTTAAAATAAGCTCGATTAATTTTGCTTAGTAACTTCATAATTAATGGATTTCAATTTTGTAGCCAAAACCATGCACTGTTTTAATATAATTTTCTCCTGTATGATTTTTGATTTTCTTTCGTAGTCGGTTGATATGCGTATAGATAAAATCGGAATTATCCATAAATATGGAGTTCTCGCCCCATACATGTTCAAAGAGATTTTCCTTTGTAAGGACTTTCTTTTGGTTCTCGATAAAGAATAAAAGTAAACCGAATTCTTTTCTACTGAAATCGACTTGCTCGCCTTGTATAAAAACGATGTTTGCCTGTGTGTCGATTTTTATCTCTTCAAATTCAAGGATATAACTTGTAGAGTGAGAATTTCGACGTAATAAAGCATTTATTCGAGCAATAAGTTCCGATAAATGAAAGGGTTTAATCAGGTAATCATCGGCACCTAAGTTTAAGCCATCTACACGGTCTTCGAGTTTGTCTCTGGCCGAAACAACAATAACACCAGTCTCATTCCAAATGGATTTAATAAATGGAATACAAGTTAATCCATCACCATCGGGTAAGCCCAAATCGAGTAGTACAATCTCAAATTTATGCTTTTCGAAAAGCATCTTCCCACTATGAATACTATTTGCACAAACACATCTAAAACCAGACTTTTTAAGATAATCTGATACAAGTTTCTGAAGCTCAAGATCGTCTTCAATTAAAAGAATATCATTTTTCATGCAAATGGTAATAAGTGGGTAAGTAAGATAGCAAACATATAAAAAAAGGCGAAGGATATATACGAGAAGGCTAAGTTAATCATTCAATCTGTTTATGAATTAACTAAAATGTACTACCAAAAGTAAGCTGTGAAGTGCTGATGAGGTAAGCTTCTGCAAAGCCATAAATAATAAGTAAACTCACAATTTAAGCTAAAAATAAAATCCTCCTAAGTGTTTACTTAGGAGGATTTCTTGTTTTAATTTCTCATCTATAAGTTAAATAGATTTAGAAATCTAAATAAAATATGATAAAATCCCTCTCGGTATTTAATTGATAAGTGTAAGGGAACTGAAAGAATGATGTACTATAATTGTCGACTGTTCCAACATATAGATAGGCACCTCCTAAGAATTTTAAATCAGGTCGATCAGTATTATCTACTTTAACTTCCCAAAGGCCATCATTATTTATATCAGATACTACAATATTCCCGACTGGATTATCAGTGTTTGAATTTAGATTATCCATGTTATAGAATATTTTATTACCAATATAATCAGGAGTAAACTTATAGTATGCTAAGTAATCAATATTCCCTGGTCCTCCTGAAGTTACAGCCCAATCAGTTGTCATATAGATTTTAAATGCAATTACTAATTCACATTCCTCTATGCAATATTCACTCAAAAATCCCCACTTGTCAGTATCGAAGTATTCGCTAAAAGCCATTCCTCCATCAGCCCAAGCCGATTTGTCTTTGCACTTTTCGTCTTTGTGATCATCATCATATTCTTCTCTCATGTCTGAATTATCGCTTGTGCAAAGTTGGCCTCCATTCTTACTGTAGCCATCAACTATGGTGAAGTCACCACTTGTCATGCCAATATAAATTGGCTTGGAACAACTGGTATGAATTGCTGTGTTTAGGTCCCCATCAATGCTTAAATATATTTCAGTGCCTAGAGTTCCCTTGTCAGTTCCAACAAAAGAAAACTCTTCACCAGCTGCAACGGTTTCGTTAAACACAATCACATTATCTTTCTTTTGCTTAACAGTAATTAAAGCATCCGTATCACCATCATAAGTCATGGTCAAATTTGTGACTTTACCTTCACAATCACCGCAATCATTATCATCTGTAGGTGGGTTGGTTGGCGTACAAAACTGGCCACCATTTCGACTATATCCATCAATAATAGTAAAATCACCTTTGATAAGGCCTATATAAAGAGGTTGAGAGCAACTTGTATGTATTTTAGTATTCACAACACCATCAACCTTTATCGTAATTTCAGTGCCTAGTGTGCCTTTCTTATCTGTACCAACAAAAGAAAATTCTTCATTAGGCTCCACAAAGCCATCGAATACAACAACCTGGTCTTTTTTCTGCTCAACAGTGATTTGAGCGCCACTTGTGCCATCATATCTCAGTGTTAATTGAGTCGCCTTACCATCACAATTGTCACAATCTGTATCATTTTCGCAATTGTTTACCTTAGCATGGGCAAGAACCACATAACAATCGTATCCTTCGACAATCGGAATAACATACTCGTAGCTTGTGATAGGCATGTCAAATTTATCAACGTAAGGAAACTTGCCTTTGTCGGGTTCTCCTCCTTTTTTCAAAGGAATATCTTCTTTCTTTCCAATAAATAGATTCGTTTCCTTTAGAAACCAGCCTTCTTCAACAAAATAAGTGACAAAAATATTTATGCCATCGTTCATGATGGTCACATGACCGACATCAACATTATCTTTAGTGTATAGCTCGAGAAAGGATTGTTCCATTTCGCAAGGATCGGATTGTCCAGTTTTAACAGAACGTATTTGAGTGATTGCTTCTTCCTCCAGAATTTGCTCTGTTTCTGTTTTTTCACATGCTATAAATACAAGAATTAAAATTGCAGTTACCGCAAAGCGTAGGTTAAAATAACTTAGTTTCTTCATGATTGTAATTTGTTTGGTTAAAAATGGATTTACAGTTCAGTATCTAGTTATCGTATTCGATAAGTATAATCTACTTCAGTAGATGAGTCTATTCTTAGCATAAATTTTGAATGTCTAAGAATTGAAAGTGCCGGTTTTTTTACTTTGGATTTGGTGGGGTTAGAAACCTCCTCCTTAGCTTTCGCTTAGGAGATTTTTTACTTTTAAAATAATAAGGCCTGTTTTTAACAATTCCCCAATTACTAAAGCAGACCATCATTATTGATATATATGTAGTTTAATTTATTTGAGTGATTGTATAGAGAGCATAAGTTACATAATCGTATTTAGGAAGTCAAGATATGTTTGACAGGCAGCCTCGAATTGGAAACTTATTCAAGCAGAGCTTGTGACGAATTTTTTTGTGGGAGTGACAGATATAGAAAAATCCTCCGAATTGACTTGAGAGGATTTTTGGAATATGATGATGCGTTATTTATGAGGCCAATTACTCCAAATGCTACAATGTCCAGCCTTATCAGTTTTCTCAATGCTGGTTTGTATGCCCGAGTAGGCGGCATTCATAACCGAGCGCGGACTGAAATGCACTTTACCAGTACCGGCATCTAAAAAGGCTTTACCAAAGTGAGCTTGACTCAACCCATGACCAGCTTCGTGTAGGGCAATGGTTTCAACATCGTAATGGTCGCCAATGAACCAGCTAAAGCCATCGTTGTAATAAATTTCGCGCCATGCTACATCGTCTTTTTTATTATTGTCGAAATCACTATCTGTAAATACAATTGTGAAGGTTACACCTAAAATAAAGTCACCGCCATTTTCATCGAGGATATCGAAAAAATCAGTAGGTAACCATCCGCAATGCGTCACATCTCCAAAATAATTGAAGCTACCGCCATAGCCTAATAAAGCTGCAATAAAGCCTGCAGGAGCACCTGTGAATGGCGCTTGATACATATTCAGGTTAGAACAAGTTAAACCGTCCCAAGTTGCCATGGCCCTTTGAATAGCAGCTGTGCTTTCGCCTAAAGAAAGATCAGCACTAGGTCTGTTCTCATCGATATAATAGGAGACATCAGTGGTACCATCAAGCGAATAATCAATATTTGGAACAAAATCAGCACTTAGCTTTTTGTTACCCGTGTTAGAGAAGAAAACCGTACGACCAATTTTGCCCGATTCGCCAGTAGTGAAATACTCAGCCTTTAGTACACGGAGATTCTCAGGAACACCTTCACCCTTGGTCGATTTCAGATTAGATTGAGCGTAGTAAGGCGTGAGATCCATAAATATAGGATCAACCTCGATAGGAGTAAGTTTGTCAGATTTGTCGGTCTCACAAGATATAAGCGTAAAAACAAATACGCATAGCAATAAGGCAATCTTTGATTTCATTTGTGTGGTTTTTTTAGTTAGAAATGAGTGCTTATTTACCTACATGTTTTAAAAGATTATAGAAGTTACATCCATGTCATTTATTAGTCAAGCTTATTTTGACAGACTGCCTTTAATTGGAAATGGCGCCAAGCCGTGTTGGTGACGAAACATTTTGAGAACATTATGTGAGCGGGGCGGTGGAAAATAAGCTCCCAAAATATAGCTTGGAAGTTTTTTTGCGTCATTGACTTTATGCAGATGTCATACTAGGCGAATGGCTAATTTATCATAGCTTTGTCGGACTCTATAAAAAGCAATGAAAAAACAGACGCAGCAGCTTATAATTGGGATTCATGGCTTGGGCAATAAAGCTCCAAAATCGCTTCTGGAAAAGTGGTGGAAAGAAGCCATGATTGAAGGCATGGCTCAGGCTAATTGTCCTAAGACCCTACCCAAGTTCGAAATGGTATATTGGGCCGATATTCTTTACGATCAGCCATTAGATTTATGGACCGAGGATGAGGATAGCCCCTACTATTTGAGGGAGCCTTTTCAAATAGCACCGCAACATGAGGTGATTGAAGAACACAGTATTCGCCAGAAAGTTAACGGTTTTATCAGCGAGAAGCTGAGTGATATTTTTCTTAACCATGATAAAACACTCAACTACAGTTTTATTACCGATAATATTCTTAAAAAGCATTTCCCTGATTTGGATGCTTATTATAAGAACGATATACAGGACGAAGTCGTGATGCCTGCCCATGTTCGCGATCAAATTAGGGAGAGGTTGGTGCAGGTGATTACGAAATATAAGAACCATCAGATTCTGATACTGGCTCATTCTATGGGCAGCATTGTTAGCTACGATGTTTTAAACTTCATGATACCCGAGATTCCTATTCACAGCCTAATAACAATGGGTTCCCCACTGGGATTGCCTATTGTGATAGGTAAAATTGCAGCCGAGCAAAAGATCCGCTTAAATGGACAAGCTGTTTTAACTAGCCCCCCAGGCATTAGAGGGCACTGGTACAATCTGGCTGATATTACTGATAATGTTGCCTTGCATCACAAGCTGGCCGACGATTTTCTATGCAACGAAACAGGGATTCAACCCATCGATATTTTGGTGAACAACACCTACCAGATGAATGGAGTGAAAAATCCCCACAAATCTTTCGGTTACCTTCAAGCTCCCGAGTTTGCGAGTATATTGGCTGACTTTATACTTGAGCCAATTCCTAGCCTAAGACAAAGAGCATGGAGCAAGCTGCAGCTGATGATGAAGAAGGCAAAAGACAAGTTAAGAACTCAGATGAACTGATCCAAAAAGTGATATTGTGACTTCCCTAAAAGCCATGAATATTTAATAGAGGCATTTGCGGGTTTAAAAATGATAGGAGAAGTAAAAGCCATAGTTTTCTTTATCAATTTGAGGCACTAGAGTGATGTTTTTATATTCTATGAAGGGATTGAAATTCTTGAGTGGTTCAAAATAATAAACAAGCTCTGTTACTAGTATGCCAATGCCAGCCCCAACCAAAACATCCGACAACCAATGCCTATTATTAGACATTCTGAATATGGCTGTAGATGTGGCGAATGCATACCCAGAGTAGGCTAAAAGGGGAGAGCTTTCGTAAAATTCATTGTAAAGAACCGAGGCATTAGAAAATGCTGAAGTCGTATGCCCCGAAGGAAAGGACCTTGATGAACCGTCAGGTCGTGTTTTCGCTGTTAACCGTTTGAGTCCGCGAGTTGTGTATCTAGAAACTAAATTTGAAATAAACAGGTATTTGGTTTGATCAAACCAATGGTTTTTGGCTTTAGCCCCTAAAATATCCGCACTATACATGATCACAATAGGGGCATAGCGCACGTAATCATCTACTGTGCTTGTATGTTCGAAACCAAACTCTTTTTGCACATATGTATTGAATTGCCTTTCCAATTTACTCCCATTTAGAAGTACTCCTAGGCTAATTAGCGATAAGGGGACGATGGCCTTTTTTTTGAAATCTATGCCTGACTTTGAGTTTAGTGAATCAGCATTAGTTAATACCTGAGCATAGCTGTTATAGCTGCTTAGTAGTACTAAGATTAAAATTTTTGTAAGTATAGGTTTCATTTTAAAGACTCTTTTGAGTCTATAAATTAGTTCTTATTATTCGATTTTAAAATAGAAAATTGACTAACGAACTTTAGCGTATGCGAACATTAAGCGAGTAAAACTCTAGAGTTTTAAGGCTGTCTCGATTAGAAACAATTTGTGAGTTAAGCTCATGCTTTGAGTTATGAAAAAGGCTCATAGTACGCTATAATTCTTAGTCATTTTATGAATCTTAATTGAAAATTGATAGCTTTACTTAAAGTATTTGTATAGGTTATTTTTTTAACGATTAGAATAATGAATAAAGAAACGTTCAATTATGTTTTATTAGTGGTAATTACATTAACTATTGCCATCATCTTAACAATGGTTTTAAGGAAAATATTAAGCATATTTATTACCAAATATGCGAAGAAGTTGAAAACAGATCCTACTAATTTTTCATTCATTAAAAATTCAGTAGGCTTCATTATTTATACAGCGGCCATCATTTTTATCTTTTTCAAAATACCTTATTTAAAGTCTCTAGGAACGGCACTTTTTGCTGGTGCAGGTATACTAACTGTCGTAATTGGTTTTGCATCACAAAAGGCCTTTTCAAATATAATTAGTGGGGTGTTTATTCTAATTTTTAAACCTTTCAAAATATCTGATATTATAGAGTTTAAAGATGGACAAAAAGGTGTTGTAGAGGAGATAACTTTGAGGCATACCCTAATTAAAGATTATGAGAATAGAAGAATAATTATTCCCAATAGTATTATTAGTGAAGAAACTATTATCAATAGTAATATTCAGGATGAGAAAATAAGAAAGCATCTCGAGTTCTCAATTAGTTATGATTCTAATATCGACAAAGCTATCGATATCATACGTGACGAAGCAGAAAAGCATCCCTTGTTAATTGATAATAGAAAAAATGAGGCAGTTGATAGCAATGATCCCTGTGTTATTGTTCGTGTTCTTGCTCTCTCAGACTTTTCTGTAGATTTGAAAGCCTATGTTTGGACTGCAGGTAATGATAATGCCTTTATTCTTAAATGTGATCTTTTAAAATCGGTGAAAGAAAGATTTGATAGGGAAGGCATTGAAATACCATTCCCTTATAGAACAATTGTTTATAAAAAAGATTTAAACGATGGTGCGGAAAATTCTAAATAGAAAAAAGCTGAACCCCTCTGTGCCTATATTTACAGGGGTTAAATATGCTGAAACTCTTAGTGTTCAGATGTTCAAGTATAATCAAGATGCTTGCATTGAAGATTCAGACTATTCTCAAGAGAAATTTGAGGGTTTTGAGCAGGATGATTCTCAATATTGGCTTAATATTCATGGCTTACACGATATTGAAAAGATTAGGAATATCTGTGATAAGTTAGATGTTCACGACTTGGCAGTTCAGGATATACTTGATGTAAACCAAAGACCTAAATTCCAGGAATATGAAAATAATTGGTTTTTTACTTTAAAATCAATGATTCCTTCAGGCAATTCTCAATTGGAACAAGAACAGTTGAGTTTCATATTAGGGCGTAACTTTTTGGTTTCTTTTCAGGAAAAGAAAGCTGATTACTTCGACCATATTAGAGAACGACTAAGAAATAAAGTAGGTATTATACGCGAGCGTGGTTCTGATTATCTGTTGTTTTTATTGCTTGAATCAATTTTGGATAATTATTTTAAAACGGTAAACGATATAGCAGAGAAGATTGAAAATTTGGGCTTGATTGATATGGAAACGGATCCATCTCCTTTAACATTGAAAACAATAGAACTTTATAAGCGACAGATTCATAAGATAAAAAAAACAATTATTCCCATAAAGGAATTTGTTACAAAGCTTGAACGCGAAAAGTTCGGTTTCATTCATGAGAAGCATATCAAATACTTCTATGAACTCAGAGATCTCTGTCTGTCTCTTATTGATGATTGTGAACAGATTGAGCTTAGATTAGAGAGTAATACTAATTTGTTTTTTTCGGTGCAAGGGCACAGAATGAATCAAGTAATGAAAACCTTAACCGTTGTTGCAACAATTTTTATTCCCTTAACTTTTATTGCAGGTATCTATGGTATGAATTTCTCAAACATGCCTGAATTAGGGTGGAAGTGGGGGTATTATGTCTTTTGGCTAATAATTTTATCAGTGCTAATTGCAATGCTGGTTTATTTCAAGAGAAAGAAATGGTTTTGACAATTTTAACGAACGCATAGAGAAACCTCCCAAACCTTAGTTTGGGAGGTTTTGTTTTTAGTGCAATGTTTATAAACAAGAATCCTTACTGATTAATGAATTTCCACTTTAAGAAAATCATGAGGTTTGAAAATGGAATTTACTATCTTAGGATAGTTAAATATCATCCTGACTATGTTTGTGTTATAAAAATGTGTAGCATATGAAAAAGCTTGTTTTCTTTTTAATTCTAATAAATTCGTTTGTTCTAAAAGCTCAAGATACCGATGGTGGACATGAAACATGGGAATATATTTTGGAGGGTAGTGGAGACGTTTTGCAATTGGCACTACCATTAAGTGGATTAACTTATTCTTTGATTGAAAAAGATTATGAAGGAACAAAGCAGCTTGCATATTCATATGGAACTACAATGGCGATTACTTACTCACTTAAACATTTTGTGAAAAAAGAAAGACCTGAAGGAAGAAATAAATATGATGCTTTTCCATCAGGTCATACATCATCAGCATTTACTGGTGCAGCTTTTATTCAAAGAAGGTATGGTTGGAAATATGGAAAATACGCTTATATTTTAGCTTCTATAGTTGGTGTAAGTAGAATGGAAGGGCCAGATGGTTATCATGATATTTTGGATGTGCTTGGAGGAGCTGCAGTAGGAATTGGAAGTGTGTATCTGTTTACGAAACCCCATAAAAAATCTAATGTACAAATGAGTTTTTCATCAAACAGTAATGGGACAATGTTAGCATTGAAATGGACATTCTAAACGTCAAAGAGAATTCTTAAAGAAAGCTATATCCGGGTTTAAAAATGATAGGAGAAGTAAAAGCCATAGTTTTCTTTATCAATTTGAGGCACTAGAGTGATGTTTTTATATTCTATGAAGGGATTGAAATTCTTGAGTGGTTCAAAATAATAAACAAGCTCTGTTACTAGTATGCCAATGCCAGCCCCAACCAAAACATCCGACAACCAATGCCTATTATTAGACATTCTGAATATGGCTGTAGATGTGGCGAATGCATACCCAGAGTAGGCTAAAAGGGGAGAGCTTTCGTAAAATTCATTGTAAAGAACCGAGGCATTAGAAAATGCTGAAGTCGTATGCCCCGAAGGAAAGGACCTTGATGAACCGTCAGGTCGTGTTTTCGCTGTTAACCGTTTGAGTCCGCGAGTTGTGTATCTAGAAACTAAATTTGAAATAAACAGGTATTTGGTTTGATCAAACCAATGGTTTTTGGCTTTAGCCCCTAAAATATCCGCACTATACATGATCACAATAGGGGCATAGCGCACGTAATCATCTACTGTGCTTGTATGTTCGAAACCAAACTCTTTTTGCACATATGTATTGAATTGCCTTTCCAATTTACTCCCATTTAGAAGTACTCCTAGGCTAATTAGCGATAAGGGGACGATGGCCTTTTTTTTGAAATCTATGCCTGACTTTGAGTTTAGTGAATCAGCATTAGTTAATACCTGAGCATAGCTGTTATAGCTGCTTAGTAGTACTAAGATTAAAATTTTTGTAAGTATAGGTTTCATTTTAAAGACTCTTTTGAGTCTATAAATTAGCTCTTATTGTTCAATTTAAAAAAAGAAAGTTGACTAAGTAGACTTTAGAATATACGAACATTGGCTATAAATATAAACCCCTCCTCAAGATTAACTTGGGGAGGGGTTTGTTTTTTTATTTTGTGTTGAAAGTAAATTCTTCAATTCCTTCAGTAAGTGTTATTTCTTTTTTTGTTTCAGACACATCTGTGAATTCATACCATAAATATTCATTCAAACCGAATATAGGAATCCTATGAAAACTAAACTTTGGTACTCCCCATTTGTCTGGATGAAACCAAATGCCTTCTATGAGATTCTTAGATATATTTCTTTTGATTGTTTCTAAAGATAGATGTCCCTCATTACTTAAGACAACTTCACCATATTTTTTATAATTGCTCTCATCTCTAAAAAGATATTCAAATTTAATATTAGGCATGTTTTTTTGATGCCAAATTACAATCTTAAAAACAACTAGTCAACGGACTATGAGTCACATTAACCAATTGCCATTTTTGCAGATTCTTTCCAAATGTATGGAGGCATTGGTTCTTTCAACTCCCATTTAATATTCATTGGTTTTGCACCTTCGTGATCCATAATTTGACCTTCGCCTAAAAAGACAAAACCCATTGTGTTTTTATATTGATCCTCATTAGCTTCCCTTACAAATAATAGAATTTTTTTATCTAATTCACGATGTTTTATATAGCTTTCGCCTTTGCCTTTATCAGGACGAGCTGAATTTTGAGATTGCCAATGGAAAATGCTTTCGCTTAATGCGAAATCATTATAAAGAGTTGTTGGGGAATAATCTTTCTCTGATTTGTTGAGTGTTATAAAAAGTAATTCGGTGTTTTTGCCTTTCAAATTCTGAACGCCTTCTCTTGAACTCGGTTTCTTTTCAAAAGAGTAAAATCCAAAAGCTGACAATATTTGATCGCGAATATACCTGCCATGGACCTGCAATGGCATCGGATATCCTAGATCAATTTCTTGCTCAATAAAATCAATTCGATCCAAAAGTAATTCTATCAATTCTTTCATTTCATCTACCAGAACTTTATTTCGCCCGATTGTTTTAATGCTTTCTGATATATCAGTAAAGCCTCCTGCATCTTGCCAAACATCGTAATGTAACATCAGGCACATACACTTTTCTGTATCTGGAAGTTGTTCAAAGTTTAGTTCGAACTTATTCTTTATACATTTTAAGATGAATGTAAAATATGAAGCAGAGCGGCAACTAAGCCATTTTAATTGTATTGCTCTAGATATCTCTAATTCATTTTGAGATTCAAAATCTTCAATAACACCTGCGTTTACACATAGCCTTTTCCAACTTCGTTTCTTATAAATTTGATGGATTTGAATATGATAGAATTCTGTGAAGTTCTTGATTGTTAACTCTAAATTGGTATTGTGTTTGAAATCTCGAATTCGTTGAATCAATTGATTCTTATTTAGATTTATGGCATGTTTAATATTGTCTAGAATAAAGTCCTTCGCTTTCTGCTCCAAGATAATTGAACAACCTAATGGAAGATGAGGGAATTCATTTTCTATTTCACTTTGGGTTGACGTATTGGTTTTACCAATAAGAGCTCTGAACTTTCCTTCAAAATCATATTCAGGGCGTGAATTACCAACAAAGTCAAGTACTGTCAAACAATCTTTATTATCTGATAGTCGTAACCCTCGACCTAATTGTTGTAGGAATACGGTTAAGCTTTCAGTAGGTCTTAAAAACAATACGGTATCAATCTCGGGTATGTCAACTCCTTCGTTAAAAATATCAACAACGAATAAATAGTTGATCTCTTTATTTAAGAACTTATCCTTAATCTGATCGCGTCCGCTGTTATTAGCACTAGTTAGATGATCGGCTTTATAATTGGCTAATGTGAACTTTTTGGCCATATATTCAGCATGATCTGTTGTAACACAAAAACATAGAGCTCTTACTTCATGTGGTTCTGCTATATGTTTTTCGATATTGTGTAATATGTGTCTTACTCTATCATCATTCTTTGTGTAAATCTTTGTTAGCTCACTTGGCATGTATCTTCCATTTTGCCAAGTTAGTCTAGATAAATCAACATTATCAGTAACACCAAAATATTGAAATGGGCATAGTAAGCCCTTATTCAATGCTTGTGGTAATCGGATTTCTGCTGCAATGACATTACAAAAATCTGATAAAATATCAGCACCATCCATTCTTTCTGGAGTTGCTGTAAGTCCAAGTAAAATCTCTGGTTTAAACTTATCTAGAACAGGGCGATAACTTGAAGCCTTAATGTGATGGACTTCATCCACAATTATAAAATCATAGAATGATTCTGATAAGGATAAAGTGTCCAATCTATTCTTTAGTGTTTTAACAGAAGCAAAAACGCAATCGTATTTTTCAGGCTCATGCCCATTCCCCCATAATTCACCAAAATTCGAATCTCGTAAAACTGCTTGAAAAGTTGATTGAGCTTGTTCTAATATTTCCCTTCGGTGAGCTATAAATAATAACTTGGCTGTAGGATTTTGTTGTTTGTATTTTTTGAAATCAAATGCTGAAATTATTGTTTTACCAGTTCCTGTAGCTGCAACAACTAAATTTTTAAACCTGTTGTGAACCTTACGCTCAGCATCTAGCTTTTCGAGTATTTCTTTTTGAAAGTTATACGGGTTTATATCAAAAAAAGTAGTGAAGGGGTTCTTGCCCGAATGATGTTCAGCCTTAAGAGCTTTCTTTAGTTTTGTTAGATCTTTATTAGGGTCATAATATTCAAATTCTCTATTCTGCCAATACGTATCGAATGTTCTTCTGAATTTCTCAATTATATGACCAACTTCTTTAGTTGTTAATTTAATATTCCACTCAAGACCATTAGTTAGGGCGGAACGAGAAATATTTGATGATCCAATGTAACCTGTATGAAAGCCCGTATCTCTTAAAAACAAATAGGCTTTGGCATGTAGCCTTTCATTACTGGTGTTATAAGATACTTTTATTTTAGTATTGGGTAATGATGCTAAAAATTCAACAGCTTTTGCATCAGTTGCACCCATATAAGAGGTCGTAATTATTCTTAGTTGTCCACCTCTGTTTGTAAATTCCCTTAATTCCTTTTCAAATATTCGAATACCTGTCCATTTGATAAAAGACACGAGAAAATGTATTCGATCAGATGATAGAATCTCTTTTTTGATTTCGCTTTCCATTGAAATGCCAGCATTACTGCCAGTAAATAGTTCACTTTGGGACAAGCCACTTTGTGGAGTTATCTCTTTTAAGTGTTTCTTGATATCTGAGAATCGAGCATCTAGTTTTGTGAAAACAGCTGATAATATTCGTCCTTCGGTATCAATTAAATCATCCTCAAAATCTTCATCATTGAGTTGATCCCTTAATAAGAGGATAATATTATTACAAACATCTATTTGCCTTTCTATTGAATTATCTCCTGAAACTTGACTTAATCCTTGATGGATAATATTTACAGTGTAATTAGTTAAGATTTTAGATGCTTCGGCCTTATCGATTTTCACCTCGTTAATATGATACTGATCTTTTTCTAAATCATCCAATCTGCTTTTCAGTAGCTGGTTAATTAATGCTTCGTATAGACCATCTTTTATCATGCAGGGATTATTTAATTATTCATAATAGTTGATTTTTTAAAGGTAGTTTTTTCTTCGAATACATAATAAATCTATAGGGAGTAAATCTATCCAAATGTGACTTATACGTCAACGGACTATAAGTAACATTTTAGGCTTGTTTTGTAAATAGAATGTCTTGTTTTGAGATGCTTGTTTTAGAGAGACTTGTACTAAATGCAGAGATTCTTCTGATTATACACTTCAAATCGGATAGTTGCCATAATTCCCACTTCCTTATTCTTCAACTGTCTTTCCCACGGGTTAATTTCTAATACTTTGCTTTAAGTCGGCCGTATTTAAGCATCAGCGATCGTACTTTATAAGCCAAGTGCCATCCTTTAAGCCTAATTGCCTGTGTTTTTATTAATATACTGTGGTTTTGTGTTTTATGCATGGCGCGACACTTGAGGGTACGGTCGGGCAACTTAAGGGTACGGTCGTGTAACTTGAGGGTACGGTCGTGTAACTTGAGGGTACGGTCGGGCAACTTGAGGGTACGGTCGAGTAACTTGAGGGTACGGTCGAGCAACTTGAGGGTACGGTCGTGTAACTTGAGGGTACGAGGGGAATGCTTGTGGGTGCGAGGGTATGTATTATGACTATTCATATTTTTGTGCTGGCTCAAGCTAAATAGTTAGTGGCATGTATTGTGATTGTTCTTAGTGTTATGCTGGTATTTCAATATAATTGCCAAAATCATTAAGTATTTACATGGATACTATAATTGTTTTCCTAATATGTAATAATTGATAGAATCAGACAATTCACTTGAATGCCTGTGTTTAAGTTACTTGTGATTATGTTATAGATGATTACTTATGAAAAGCAAAATGACATAGATATAAAAGATGAATCTAATTTTCCTAATGTTCATGCACTTTACATAAGGGATGGTTAGTGTAAAGTAGGAATTTAACATTTATTGTATTTGTTTTAGTCTGCCAGAATCGTAACTTCGGTACTGTTAATAATTTAAAACAAATCATTTTATGAGCAATTTAAGATATTACCATGGTACTGACGCTAATTTTATTGTTACTTCTGGTCAAACAATTGAACTGATTCAGGAAGAGCAAGCTAAATTTGCAGCTTTCTCAATCCACTTTACGCCAGAGAATTTGCAGGAGTTAATTGATAAATACGATCAAATTACTTCGATTCCAAGTGATAATGTGTTTATCGATATTCAGGCTAAGGCAACCAACGAGGTGAAGATCGAACACGATAAAAGTTGTAAATTCTTTCAGCATAGCAAGTTCGATATCGAAATGGCTTTCCCTAACGATAAGTTGGTGTGGAACCAGTTTGGATTTAACGACTACGCAAAGGCTAGAAGGTCGCCAAGAGATATGTTTATGTTCCTGTCTGATTTTGACACCATGGCGGTTCGTTACAAAGACATCTTAATGGCAAATGGCTGGACAGAAGAGAAGTTTGCAAATGTTTTGGAGCATCAAAATAAGTTGAAAACTGCAATGAATAGTCAAAACGATAGCATGATAGAGCGTAGGCGAGCTACTGAGACTAGGATGCTTATGCTAAACACGGTATACGAAAAAATGGCTATGTATTTTAAGGCTGCTCAAATCATTTTCGAAGATGACGAGAATTTATTAAAACGATTTAAATTTCCTGCTCCAAGCCCTAGTTCAAAAGCAGACGATATTGAAGAAGATATTTTAGAAGAAGAAACAAATAATTAAACCATTTGTATCCGACCAATGATGGTTACCAAAATCCCCCGATCGTTCGCTGCGATCGGGGGATTTTTTTTGTAGAGACGCGATTTATCGCGTCTTTTACATTACGGATGTTTTTTTTTCGGTAGAAACATAATGCATTGTGTCTCTACATCGCGTCTCTAGGATATGGATATATGAATAAAGACGTGATAAATCACATCTCTACGTCTTCGATATCAATTTTAATTTCTAACAATCTTTATCAATTCAGTAACTGTGTCGAGTTTGCCTCTCTTATTGTACGATTCACTTCGAATGGTACCAATATCTTGTATAATCCAAGTCACATTGCTCATGTTTACTTTAATAAATCCCACTTTGCTTTTTACATCTTCCGATATTTTGTAGCATTCGAAACTACCTGCCGGAGTCATAATCTTTTCAAACGCTTCAACTTTACGATTTACAATAGTTGTAGTCATATTCATTAAGCCACTGCCAACTTCTAAATTGATTGAACCATCTTTTAGATCCATTCCTGGAGAAAGTTTGGAAGGGTACATCAGATCATCTGTGGTCAGTTTTATTTCCATGTTTTTGAATCCTTCCATTTGTTTTTGGTTCAGGTATTTTTCCATATCAATGAAAAATTCATTTCCCTTGCAGCGGAAGCCAATTGTATCTTGCATTATTATGTTTTCTGAATCCTTAGGATCTTTATGTGTTTGAAGCAATTCAAAAATGGTTTCGCCATCATTTTCTGTTATCGATATTATCTTTTGGGAATAGGTAGCTTGTAGTTTTCCTTTTGCATTTTTTATTTCGTAATGCAATTCAGTGCCTACATCTCCAGGAATAAATATGGTGCAATCTTGGCTTAAAGCAGTTAGGCTAAAAAAAATAATTAAGAAGAATAAACTAAGAAATTTTTTCATGATAACGAGTTGATTTTGCAATTGTAATTGCGGTGATGGTTTAATAGTAATACGCTTGCCAGGAAGACAAGCTTAGAGGAATAGGATCGCTATTTTAATTGATAACTCAATTTACGGAATTGTATACAAAGGAAAAAATAAATAAGATATCAGATCTTTACCTTTGGATAATGTTTTTTGCTCTGTAACATGCACCCCATCGCCTGCGGCACTTCCCCTAGAAAGGGAAGATAAAAACCAATACAATTTACCCTCTCCCTTTTTAGGGGAGATGTCCGAAGGACAGAGGGGTGTATTGGGAAATCATTTTTAATCATACAACATCATAAAAATCTGCGTCCATATTTATTGCTGGTAGAGACGCGATTCATCGCGTCTTATATATTACGGATATTTTTTTTTCGGTAGAAACACAATGCATTGTGTCTCTACATCGCGTCTCTACGATATGGATATATTAATAAAGACGTGATAAATCGCGTCTCTACGTTCTGGATATTGGTTTTATCATATTGTATCATGATAATCTGCGTCTATATTTATTTGTTTTGTAAAATAAATTTTATCAAATAGTTATGAATGTAAAATTATTTTGATAAATTAGCGATGATTTTATTATGTCAATTTATATCGACAATAACTTTAAATAAAAGCATTAACTTTTTTAATCATACCCAATCATGAATTATTTAAAATACCTATTGGTCATCATCTTGTTTTCATCTTTCCAACTAAGTGCTCAGGATAGAATTATAAAAACAGATAAGGATACCATTGTTTGTAAGGTTAAGGAAATTTTAACCGATGAGGTGAAATATATTTTGCCTGAAACCTCAATGGATATTGTGTTCGGGATAGATAAAAACGACATTATTAAAATCATCTTGGAGAACGGAAAAGAGCTAGTATTTTCGCACTCACTTTATGGTGAAAAGACTTATGAGAATCAAAAGAGAAAGGCCATTAAGCTAAATTTCTTGGCACCACTGACTGGTAACACAACAATCTCCTACGAGCAACTCATTCGACCATCCAGAAGCTGGGAAGTCAGTTTGGGAATAATTGGTTTAGGTGATGATTTTAATGATGAAGACCCGAGAGGCGTCTTTGCCAAAGTTGGTATGAAATTTATAAAGAGTCCTGATTTTTATCTAAAAGGCATGCGTTATGCCCATGTTCTGAAAGGGACCTATGTAAAACCTGAAATTGCCTTTTCGACTTATTCTCATGAGCCTAATTACCACTACTATTATGAACCTGAATTTTCTTCTAATAATGGAGATAGAGAGACCAATTGGGCAGCAGCTATAAATATTATAGTAGGAAAGCAATATGTTTTTAACGATATCTTTCTTTTTGATATGTACTTCGGCTTGGGCTATGGCTTTAGTAAGGATAATAACGATGAATCCTATCATTACGGTTTTTCGGGAGGTAATTCTGACACAGCACTGACCGTAACTGGAGGACTTAAGATAGGTATCCTGTTGAAATAGATTTACAAAGAGGATTCACATAATTACATAATTTTCAGAATAAGACATATCGAGATCTAATATTGTAACTATATAATGAGAGCTTCACTTGCTGTGAGGCTCTCATTTTTTTTGCTGGTCGTCAAGTTAAATATAGAACGTCATTCTGAACTTGTTTCAGAACCTTTCACCCATCGATATTGAGATCCTGATCCCGATAAGTATCGGGACAGGATGACGAATACCTTCACATCGATAAAAATCTTCGTCCATATATTAAAAAAAGACGCGATGAATCGCGTCTCTACTGAATCATAATTCGTAATTCATAATTCGTTCAACGCCCTGCCAATTTGGTGTTTCAATTTATTGATGTTTTCGATGCCAACCGAAAGGCGAATCACACCAGGTAGTGGGTATTTCGCTCCCCAAACAGGTTCAACAGGTAATAGAATAGTATCAACCTCGCCCAATGTTGGTACCAATGGAATAGTATCTTCTAATGCAGCTATAAATCGGTTACACTTTTCTCTTTTGTCGGTATCAGAATCACCTTTAATATCGAAAGTCAGCATGCCACCAAAGCCTTTATCGCCAAATAAATCGACAGCCTCTTTTCGGGTTGGGTGAGATTCCAATCCCGGATACAAAACCTCTTCAATTTGAGGATGATTCTCCAAATAAGTTGCTAGTTCCATTGCATTGTCGCAGTGCTTCTGGAATCTTAGCTCAAAACTTTTCAGTTGGGTTCCCAATCTATAAGCATCGTCTGGACTTAAGAAATGCCCAGCCCACTTGCGATATTCTATGGCTTCTTTCATCAGCTCCTCATCGTTACCACAAATAACACCAGCGGTAATATTACCATGTCCGCTCATATATTTGGTAGCCGAATGAATCACCAAATCAGCACCATCCATTAGGGGTTTCCATAGTAGAGGTGTGCCAAATGTATTGTCTACAATAATTTTAGTCTCGTACTGTTTTGCCAAAGCCATAATGCGCTTTACATCGGCAACAATCAGCATCGGGTTCGATACAGCCTCGAAATACAAGAATTCGGGTTTAATCTCGGCTAACATACGTTCCAGTTCCACAAAATCGTATCGTCCATCTGTGGCATAAAAACGGTGTACGTCCAAATTACGACGCTTAATCAATACGGTATCGATAAAGGAATTCGTTCCCCCATAAATCTCATTAAAGTATAAACTTGGTCGGGTATCTTTTCCTTTCTGGAAAACCGACACAGCCACATCGATAGCCGCCATTCCTGTTTCTACAAGCAATGCCCATTTACAATCTTCAAGTGCCATAATTTGCTTCTCTACGGCTACGGTCGTCGGATTTCTATATCGAGAATAGATGTAATCTTCTGGCTCGTGTGCATGATCCAATTCAGCTGCGAAGGCCTCCTTTGTGCGTTTCGAATTCTGTAAATTAAAACCAGCTTCGCGATAAAGTGGCATATGGTTGGCATTGATTTTTTTCATGGTCGTATTTTATTTTGGCTTGATAACACTCCCCTTTGTCCCCTCTCAAGAGGGGATTTTTTACTCCCCCTTTGAAGGGGGATATAGGGGGATGTAATTTTAATCTTTTCTTTTTTGTCCTTTACAAATACCCCTAAATCCCCTGAAGGGGACTTTTCTAGATGTACAACAAAGAACTATTTATCCTTTAAGCCCCTTTAGGGGTTTGGGGTAAATGTCTTTATGTTATTGCTTTAATCAGACGCGATGAATCGCGTCTCTACGATATTGCATCAATTTATAATTCCTAATTAATAATTCTTAATTCTTTTTCTGGTGTTGTGATGTCCGATTCGAAATAAAATTCTGATCGGTCGATAATCTCACCTACAAATAAAATGGCTAATGCGATGCCTAAATCCATTTCAAAGGCAAAAGGTACAAATAAAGTCAATAATCGCAGGGCAGATAGCCAAGGTAAATAGCTTAATTTTTGCTTTCGCAGAGATTGTTTTCTCCAGATATATAGACTGGCTTTTGTAAGAACCATCAATTCTATGAGTAGGGTGCTGTCGATCAGCCAAGCCCAAAATAAAATGGCGGTAATGCTTACCATGGCTGAATGCAGGGGCAAAGTATCTTTTCGTTTCAAGAACTTATAAACCTTATCAACCGATATCAGGCTGAAAATTCCAAAGACCATAGCGGCATATCCTATCATCTGATTTTCGGTGATGATCTGTAAGCCTGTTAGTCCAAGGAATGCTGAGAATGAAAAAATTTCACGACTCAACCAAGAACCTTTCAGGTTGAGAATGAATCGCCACATGCGAAGCTTTTTCCCAATATGTAAAGATGTAAGTGCAATGGCTAGAATCGAAACGAGTGCGAAGGGCATCAGTTTCATCTCTGTTTTTCCGAATAGGAAGGCCGTTTGCCAACTCACCAAAGCTGCTACAGCTATCGTAAATAGGACTAAAGTCCATTCTTTATCAAGAGCGATTTTCGATTCTGCTTTTGGCAGATAGCTTTCCAGCTTTTCGGCACCAATTTCTACCGCATCGGTATTTTCAATTTGTGGTTTTGCGTGTTCTTCACGAAGAGGAATCAACTGAATAGATGGCTTAATACCCATATTCACAAAACCGGGAGTTAGGTGGTTTTCTTCATTCACCTCTTCTTGTCCGAATGACAAAGCTCCAACAGGGCAAGCCTCTGCACAAGCAGGTTGTTTGCCATCAGAAATACGATCGACACAGAAATTACATTTCTCTACAATCTTAGTTGCCTCATTGAATTTAGGCGCATCGTACGGACAAGCCCAAGTGCAATATTTGCAGCCAATACAGGCCTCGGCATGATGAATGATGGCGCCTGTTTCCTTATCGCGTGTATAGGCTAAGGCTGGACAGTTTTTCATGCAAGGTGCCTCTTCGCAGTGGTTGCAGGCCAATGAAAAATGAAAGACGGGTAGGCTAGGGTGCTTAATTTTGTTGTGGCAATTTACCTCGCGCCAATTCACGCCCAAGCTGGTGCCATTTTCTATGCTGCAACCGGCAACACAAGCCATACAGCCAACACATTTGTTTGTGTTAAATATGAATGCATTCTTCTTCATGGTTATATTATTGGCATGATATGGTTTTTAAATCACTTTGTTTTTTATTTAGGTTTTAGTACTTAGAGTACTTAAAGTATTTATGAGTACTTAAAATACTTAGTGCTTTTAGTAATTCCTTTTTCACTTTATATATTTCGTTGCATGTTGCAATAGCTCTTTTATCAAGAGTATTAGTTGCTACGATTGATTTACATCTACTATACCACGGGTTTCACCCATGGTTATTTATGTTGAGTTCCTTCGGAACTCTAAGTACTTATAAGTGTCTAAAGTATTTATGAGTACTTAAAATACTTAGTGCTTTTAGTAATTCCTTTTTCACTTTATATATTTCTTCGCATGTTGCAATAGTTCTTTTATCAAGAGTATTAGTTGCGACGATTGATTTATTTCATTTACGCCATGGGCTTCACCCATGGTTATTTATGTTGAATCCCTTCGGGATATTTTTTCACTTATAAATACTCAAGGCACTCTAAGTACTTATTTTTCTAAAGTCAACCCAAGTATTGTGAAAGGCCGTTCCGTGCCCTATATCTGTTTCTCGTCCTTCGGTGAAAAGGTTAGGTGCCGCACCATCTATGGCCCAATGCCCGTTGGTGAGAACCACATTACCTTGTCGCAAGCCTAAATCGAATTGGACTTTAACTTCTGATTTGCCTTTATGGTTAAAGAGTTCAACTCGCTCCATATTGGCTATTCCTTTTGCCTCAGCATCCAATGGATGCACAAACAGGTAAGCCTCTGGTTCGAATTGCTTGATAACCTCTAAGTTTCCAAATTGTGAATGGATTCTATTTTTCGAATTGGGTGAAATCATCTGCAAAGGAAAATCCTTTTGTACTGGTAAAGGCACATAGTCGGGCAGGGGATCTATTCCCCAAAGTTCTTTTGCTTGCTCGCTATACAATTCAATCTTTCCCGATGCTGTTGGGAATTTGTGATCGGCAAAGGGAATCTCTTCGAATGAATTGGCCAGTTGCGGTCCTTCTTTTAGGGCTGCGAGGCTCAGTTCAGGAAATTTATCAAGGAATCCTTCTAAATATTTTTCAATGGCTTGATCGGTCGGTTCTGGAATATGTTTGCTGATTTCAGCCTCATCCATACCCAAACGTTTTGCCAGTAGGTGGTAAATTTCTGTTTCGGGTTTTACTTCGCCCGCAGGTTCAAGCACCTTTTGTTTCAATTGTACGTAAGGGTTCCAGTACGAACCTATAATATCCGATTGCTCGAACATGTTTTTAGCTGGAAGAATAATGTCGGCCTCGTAAGCCGTATCGGTCATAAACTGTTCCACCACCACACGAAAATCCGCTTTGCGAAAAGCCTTGCGAATGGCATAGGTATCTGGATTTTGAGCAAGTGGATTACCACGTTCTACCCAAATCATTTTTATTTCTGGATCAACAATATTCAGAAGATCTTCGCCTAATTTGGCTACTGATATTTTTCTACGGAAGCTTGGGTGTTCACAGCCTGGAAAATAGGATTCTGGCTCTTTCAAATCGTCGAACACATAGCTTTGCAAATTGGCATAATGCCAACAAGCGCCTTGTTTACCAATATTCCCTGTAATCACCGAAAGGGCAAGCAGGCAACGTGTGGTCTGTCCACCATTTTCGTAGCGTTGCATGCCATAGCCCGGAATAAGGGTCATGGGTTTAATCGTTCCTAATTGTTTGGCTAAATCTTGAATGGATGCTTCGGATATGCGACAAATTTTGGAAACCTTCTCAGTTGTATAAGCTTCAACGCGCTCTTTAAATTGCTCGAATCCTAAAACGTTCTTTGCTATAAAGTCGTGATCAATCCAATCGTTCTTGATAATTTCTCGCGCAAGCCCCAAAGCCAAAGCGGCATCGGTTCCTGATTTCACCTGAAACAGGCTATTCGCACGTTCGGTTGATGGTGTTCTTCTAGGGTCTATAACAACAAATTGCGCCCCTTTTTCTTGAGCCCTTTCAATAGGCATCATCTCCTGAATGTTCGTTTCAGCAGGGTTTTTTCCCCACAAAACAATCAGTTTGGCATGTTCTAAATCCCAAGGCGCATTGTGCTTGTTAGCGCCCATAGTTAGGCGAGCTGCCTCCAAACCTGCAGGCCAACATAGGTTGCCATAGGTTGTGGTGGCTCCACCAAACATTTTCCAGAAAGATGTACTGACCCCATTCAATAAACCTGACATTCCACTCGAAGCGAAATACAAGACCGAATGAGGCCCGAACTTATCTTTACAATTCTTTAGCTTTTCTGTTATCGTATCTAAGGCCTCATCCCATGTAATCCGCTTATACTTTCCATCTGCTACTCGCTTTTGCGGATACAAAATTCGATCTTTCGAATTGGCACGTTCCACATAGGCCAAGCCCTTTATACAAGGACCTTCTGGCGTGGCACGATTGTCGGCATGCGGCTCAATACCTGTTACGATATTGTTCTCTACTCTCACTTTTATACTGCAAGTGCTGTAGCAATTTCTAGGGCATGCTGATGAGATTAGCTTCATGGAATTGGATTCTTAAATTCGATGACAATTTACACAAGAATTTTGAATGGAAAAATGAGTCGTCTTTGTTTCTTATTCTAATAAAACACCCTTTCGTCTGCCGACACTTTCCCTAAGAGGGAAAGGATTTAATACTAAACAGAGAAAATTAATTCAAAGGTTAGTTTTTTTCTCCCTTTTTAGGGGAATCCGATGGATCACGAACACATTAATTCATTTTATAATGTGAGTAAATGTCCGAAGGACAGAGGGGTGCTTTAATTAGATTTATTTTTAAATGGCTAAATATTGAATTAAGCCATTAAACAAGAAAGAGCAATACAATAGAATTTTGATTGCTGACTCTCGCTTCGTGACATAACAACAACAGGTTTTATGGTACCCTGAATTAGGCCAGCCAGTTCGCCACCACCAAATAGCATTAAGCCTTTATAAAAGCTATTAGCTGCTTCGAGCGATGGGAATATCAAGGCATCAGCCTCACCATTAACAGGTGTTTCTATGCCTTTTATGGCAATACTTGCCTTATCGCAAGCAAGGAAAACATCCAAAGGACCATCTACAATACAATCTTTAATTTGACCACGATCGGCCATCTTGCAAATAATGGTATCATCTATAGACGATGGAAATGCAGGGTTTGGTTTTTCAGTCGCGCTGATTAAAGCAACTTTGGGTTTCTCAACACCAAAGCGCTTTGCCATTGCCACACTGTAATTTACCATGGCTATCTTCTGATTTAAATCAGGAAAAGGCAATACTGCCGTATCAGAAACAAATAGAAGCTTATCGTATTTTGGAAGATCGAGTGCACAAACGTAGGTCATGCATGCCTTTGGAGGCAAGAGACCTTTTTGTTTGTTCAAAACGGCTTTCAAAAACTTATCTGTCCCAATCAAACCCTTCATCAAAACGTCAGCTTCATCCTCTTTCACCATTCGCACAGCTTCAGTTACAGCTTCCTGCTGATCTGGAATATCCACAATCATGAAATTCTTAGGATCTGCGTTCTCAGCGGCAAGCAAGCTTACAATCTTTTCTTTGCTACCAATTAGTATTGGCGTTGCAAAGCCAGCATTCGATGCTGAGATTAGGGCTCCAATTGTGTTGTCGTCTTCGGCAACAGCAACGGCTATTTTTTTGTTCACTCCCGATTTCTCAAGGTGTGAAACCATTTCTTTAAGCGATTTTATAGCAGTCATATTTATAAGAATCTTTGTGAGATATACAAAGTAAAACTAAATAGCTTTACTAATAGAACCTGTCAGAGTGCAAAGCTCCTGACAGAGTTTGAAACGAATAAATAATGCTGTAAACTGAGCCCAATGCTTTTCGTCGCGGAAAAACATTCCTCATTCAAACAACCAATTCTGCGCGACGGATTTACAAAATCTAATCAACCTAGGGCTTTGCCCTAGGCTGAATTATATATGCCTTTCAGGCATTTTTTTTGAAAATGATTTACATACTTTTTATTCTCAGCTTTAGTTGGGGTTTTCTTAAGCCTCAACAAGCACCTCTGCCTTAATAATATCTGCTATACGTTTAATACCAGTTATTGCTTTCTCGTTGTTCACATATGAGAAATTCAAACGTATGGTATTTGTTCCGCCACCATCGCAATAGAATACATTTCCCGTTACAAAGGCAACCTTCTGTTCAATCGCTTTGTGGAAAAGATTTAAAGCATCCATGTTCTCAGGAAGTGTGATGAATAAGAACATACCACCTTCAGGACGTGTCCATTTTACACAATCAGGCATATGTTTCTCCATCTCAGCTAACATCACATCACGACGCTGGTGATACAAATCAATCGTCTTTTGAAGATTGGATTCGAATACACCAGAGTTCATATAACGAACAGCAATTTTCTGTACAAAAGTTGGTGTACACAAGTCAGCTGATTGCTTGGCAATAACGATTTTCTCGTTTACATCTTTTGGTCCTAAAACCCAACCAATACGGAATCCTGGAGCAAAAATCTTAGAGAAAGTTCCCAAAGTGATCACATGATTGTCATTGTCCAAATCGTACATCATACGCTGAGGCTTGCCTTCGAAACGTACTTCGCGGTAAGGGCAATCTTCAACAATTAATACATCGTATTTGTGAGCCAATGCGATAATTTCCAAACGACGCGATTCAGGCATAGTAATACCTGTTGGGTTTTGGAAATCAGGAATCACATAAATGAATTTTGGCTTAATGCCTTGTTGCTTTAATGCTTCGAGTTTGGCTTCCAATAGCTCAGCACTCATGCCTTGCTCATCCATTGGTACACCTTCCATTTTTGCACCATAACCTTGGAAAGCTCCAATACCACCTAGGTATGAAGGAAGACCACAAATAATCACATCACCTTGGTTCACAAAAACCTTACCTACTAGGTCTAGTCCTTGTTGCGATCCAGTTGTAATGATTAGGTTATCTAAATCGGCTTTTGTGCCTTCTGCCTCATATTTCTTTAATAGAACTTCTCTTAGCTCTTTTACACCTTCGGTTGCATCGTATTGCAATACGGCTGCACCTTCTTCGCGTAACATATCCGAAACAATAGTATCTAGAGCATCTACTGGAAATGATTCTGGAGCTGGCAATCCGCCTGCAAATGAAATGATATCAGGGTTCTGAGTCAATTTCAAGATTTCACGTATAGCCGATCGTTTGTTGTTATTGCTGATTTGAGAAAATGTTCCTTTTAAATCGCTGATCATATTTTCTAATTATTAATTATCAATGATTAATTATGAATTCCCATTGCTGAGAATTCATTGTTATTTTCAATCATTAATAATTCTGAATTTATAATTGTTAATTTTTTAAAGCCAATTCTTACGCATGCGAGACCATTTTTTGTCGCGATTTGCGATCACAACGTCCATATCTGCATCTTGCATATGCTTGAATCGACCTTGCTTCTTCAAATAGTCTTTTACCGGTGCAAATTGCTTTGGGTTACGGTTCAATTTGTATTCGCCATCCTCGAATTCTGCAAGGAAGATCAAACCACAGTCAACGGCATCTTTTGCAATCTCTACTGATGTTTCAGTTGGTGTTCCCCATCCTGTTGGACAAGATGCATACACGTGAATGAAAGTTGCACCTTTGATATGCTTCGCTTTGTTTACCTTATTCAAGAAATCTTGAGGGTAACCAATACTTGCAGTTGCTGCATAAGCAATATCGTGAGCGGCAATAATCTCGAACAAGTTCTTTTTGTGAGTGATCGTTCCTGGAAGATTCTCGCCCGCAGGTGTCGTTGTTGTCTTCGTCCCATAAGGCGTCAATCCACTCTTCTGAATACCAGTATTCATATAAGCTTCATTGTCGTAGCAGATGTAAAGAACATCATCGTTACGGTCAATCATTCCTGATAGGGCTTGGAATCCGATATCAGCTGTTCCACCGTCACCAGCAAAGACAACTGTTTTCACATCTTTTTGCCCTAGAGCTTTTGCTCCAACAGCAATTCCTGATGCCATACTCGCTGAGCCAGGGAAAGTTGTGATAATCGCATTGGTATTGAATGCCATTTGTGGAAAAATAAATCCTACTGCCGACATACATCCGGCTGGTAGTGCAGTATAGGTGCGCTCACCCAATACTTTAAGTGCCAATCGTACTGCAATACTTCCACCACATCCGGCGCAAGCTTTATGACCATAGAAAAATTCCTTTTCGGTCATGTTTTTGGCATTCACTTTTGGGATATCTATTAGATTAGTCATTGGTCTCTACGTTAAGGCTAAAAAATTCTACTTTTTCTTCACTCTTATTCTCAACTCCGCTGAATAGCTTGTTGAACATCTCTTCGATCTCATTTTTTGTGATATCACGTCCACCTAGTCCGCCAACAAAATTGCTCTTGTAAACGTACTTGTCGATTTTAGAGATTGCTGAGTTTACATTGGTGTAAACAGTTCCTTCGTATCCGAAAGAAATATCCTTATCAATCACACCGATTGCATTAACACGACGTGCCAAATCTTTGACTTCAGTTTCAGGGAAAGGACGCATATAACGAATCTTCAATAGACCTACTTTCTTACCTTCTGCACGCATCTTGTCAACTACGACACGAATGGTTCCACAAACACTACCCAAGGCTACAAGAACAACCTCTGCATCTTCGCAACGGTATTCTTCAACCATATCGTAGTACTTACGACCAAACTTCTCAGCAAATTCCTGATCTACATCACGAATCACATCGATAGCATTAAACATCGCCTCGTTCTGCTGATATTTAAATTCAGTATTATCATCTGGCTTAGAGCTAAAACCTAAGTTCTTTGGCTCTTCGAAAGACATTTTGTTTGGTGTTTGGAATGGAGGCAAAAACTCATCCACCATTTTTTGCTCAGGAATATCAACCAACTCGTAAGTGTGAGTTAGGATAAAACCATCCAAATTCACCATCATTGGCGTCAATACATCTTTATGCTCAGCGATTTTGTAAGCTTGGATAATCATGTCCAAAGCTTCCTGTGCATCTTCCACATAAACCTGAATCCATCCACAATCTAATAGTGATAAAGAATCACGCTGATCACCGTAAATACTCCATGGCAATGCCACCGAACGGTTAGCATTCATCATTACAACTGGCCAACGACCACCGCTACAATAATGCAGACCTTCTGCCATATACAATAGTCCTTGTGAAGAAGAAGCTGTAAATGTTCTAGCACCAACTGAACTGGCACCCATAGTTGCTGAAATTGCAGAGTGCTCAGACTCTACGTGCATGTATTCGCCTTCCATTTCGCCAGATTCTGCCATTTCTGCTAGGCGCTCAACGGTTATGGTTTGCGGGGTGATTGGGTAAGCAGCAACTACATGTGGACGAGATAATCTCACGCCCTGAGCAACTGCCTCATCACCTGATATGAATATTTTATTTGATTTCATTGTTTTAATGTTTTTTACCCCTATATCCCCTAAAGGGGACTTTCTTATAAAAAAAGGGGTTGAATTACATATAACCTTAAGCCCCTTTAGGGGTTTGGGGTTAATTTAGACGCGATTAATCGCGTCTCTACTCCTTTACCCTTCAACTTATAGTTGTTCTTTTACCATTTCAATTGCATCCTTTGGGCATTCGTGTGCACATACACCACAGCCTTTGCAATAATCCATGTCGAATGTGATTTTACCATTGTCTTTAACGACTGTGCCATCTGGACAAAGTAGGTAGCAGCGAAGACAATAAACACAAGCATCGTGATCAACAACTGGACGGACTGTTCTCCATCCTGCATTGGTCTCTGGAAGAAAACCAGCCGCGAATTGTGGGCCAGTTGGGTATTCATCTATATGAGTTGGGAATTTATATTCCGTTTTTTTAGGTCTATCCATGATATTCAATTACGAATTATGAATTAATAATTATGAATTGATGTTGATTATTAACAAACAGTAGCTTGTGCATTAATAGTTTCAAAGGCTCTCTCTACAATTTTTTCATTCAGAGCTGCTAGTTTAGGTTTCATCTCTGTATGAATACTAGCGATTGCAGCTTCTTTGCTTACTAAACCAGATGCAGCAGCTAAAGCGCCGTACATAGCCGTATTTGTAATTGGTCTACCCAAAATCTCCATCGCTAAGCTTGATGCATCAATACCTACTACTTGAAATCCTTTTAGAGGCGCGCGGTATTTGTGAACATTCTCTGTGTTGATAAGAATAGTAGCACCCGGTCTGATTCCTTTTTCGAATCCAGGAGTCACCAAAGTCTCATCCATCACCACAACGTAGTCGCTGTTCTGAACTTCACTACGATCGTGAATCTTAGTATCATCAATTTTGGTGAAGGCTAAAACTGGAGCACCTCTACGCTCAGGTCCGAATGATGGAAATGCTAAAGCATGCTTACCACCGTGAACACTAGCTGCAATTCCTAAAAGGCGAGAAGCTGTAAAACCACCTTGTCCGCCTCTTCCGTGCCATCTAATTTCTTTCATTTGTATTTCGATTTTGTTAGTTGTTTTGATTTTTGTGTTTTTTAACCTATCGTTTAGGTTAAAAACTCTTGTAAATTTACTTGAACGCCTAATTATTTACTAGAATGTGGTTTAAATACAGAAAACTGTTCTAGTATAGTGTAGGTTTTGAAGAATTAATATCTTTGTAAGGCTTCATTAGGAGCGAATCAATAGAAAAATATTCTTTTATGGAAAATCTCGATCGTACCGATAGAAAGATATTAGAACTCCTTCAGCAGGATTGTCGTATTACTATCAAAGAGTTAGCTGGGAAACTACACTTGAGTAATACCCCTGTTTACGAGCGAGTAAAAAAGCTAGAAAGAAGTGGGATTATAAAGAACTATGTTGCCGTACTCGACCCTGAGCAAATCGACAGAAGCATGGTCGTTTTTATCTCTATATCCTTAACTAAGCATACACGAGATGTGGTAGAGAAATTTGAATCCGAAGTATTGGATCTGCCTGAGGTAATGGAGTTTTATATAACCTCCGGAAACTTTGATGCGATGGTGAAGATTATGGTGAAGGACATGAATGCTTTTCAGTATTTTATTCAGGAGAAACTTTCCAAGTTCGAATACCTAACTCGTTTCAATAGTACGTTTGTGATTTCTTCTTCGGATAAGATTGGGTATGATTTGTAATTATGAATTAGAAATTACGATTTTCTTCAACCGCAAGAAGGGGAAGAAAAAGCCCAGCGGCTTGAGCAAAAGTAAATTAAAGTCAGAAAACTTTTTTAACTTGAAGCTGCATTAATTTAAAACAGACCTTATGGAAAAGACTTATAAGAATTGTCAAAGTTGCGCTATGCCAATGAAGAAAGATCCCGCCGGAGGTGGAACAAACAAGGATGGTAGTAAAAACACTATGTATTGTTCCTATTGTTTTGTTGAGGGAGATTTTACCCAACCTGAAATTGATACTGCAGAGAAGATGCAAGCGTTCTGTAAAGTGAAGTTGAAAGAGATGGGCTTCCCAGGTTTTCTTGCTGGCTTTTTTACTAAAGGAATCCCTAAGCTGGAGAGATGGAAACAGCAATAATAGGCTTATAGAATGGTTAGGCTATATGTAAACTAATAAGTCTTAATCCTTATATTTGAGACTAAATTGCAATTGAATGATTAAACCAGGACTGAAAATAGGTATTATACTGAGTCTAATTCTTGTATTACCTTCTATCTTTTTCTCGGCTTACGAAATTGGCAACTTGAATAAAAACGAGCAGGTTATCGATTCGATATACTCCAGCCAATTAGAGTCTATTCTATTTTCTGTGAACCAGTATTCTAATGATGTACTGAGTGGATGGGCTAATCAATTAGATAGGCATGAGTCAGGAGCATCTCGCATTTTAGAGAAGAACTATGCTATTGATGCGATTTGCTTGATTGATTCTGCAAATTTTGAGCTTCTCTCTAAAGAGACAATTACCGATGATAGCCTGAATTTACTCACACTTAATCTTAAAAGTGCTTTTGAAAAGAACCCAATTAAGATTGAGAGTTTACAGCGTTATTTAAAGAGTGGCTATCAGAAAATAGAGATTATTGATTGCAATATCAAAGAGAAAAATCTGTGTGCTTTTACGAGTATGGCTGATAGTTTAAATATTCAAACTATTTTTCTTTTACTCGATACTCAAAAGTTTATTAGTGAAAATTTAGGACCTAAGATTCAAGGTATAGCTCAAGATCGATTCTTTATATCGGTGTATCAAAAACAGGATAATAAAGAAATTTATTCGAATGTGGTACACGAAAATGAGGCGAAAGCCATACAGCAGCGTAAAGACATTTGGCTATTCCCAGATTATCAGCTAGGCATTCAGATGAGGGGGAATACTGTAGAAGATTTGGTAAAGAAACGAACACGGACTAATGTCATTCTTTTAATAATCATGGATGTTGTTTTGCTACTGGGCGCTTGGTTCGTTTATAGAAATATCCGCCAACAAATCCGTTTGACTCAATTGAAATCTGATTTTGTATCTAATGTTTCCCACGAAATAAGAACACCTTTAGCTTTAATTAATATGTATTCTGAAACCTTGGAAATGGGACGAATCTCAAGTGAGGAGAAGAAGAAGGAATACTATAGAGTAATTAACACCGAGGCAAACCGTTTGTCTCGAATGGTGAATAATATCCTCAACTTTAATAAGATTGAAAGCGGTAGAAGGGAATATCACTTTGCAAGTTCGAGTTTGAATGAAGAAGTGGAATCTCTGGTTGAAAATTACCGACAGCATATTGACAAGAAAGGATTTCAAATTGATTTAAAGTTAGATACTAATCTTCCTAATTTGAAGATAGACAAAGAGGCTGTATCTGAAGCCATTATTAATATGATTGATAATGCGATGAAGTATTCTGATGACATCAAGTGTATTAAAATTGAAACTGTACTGGAAGAGGGTCTTGCTTGTGTTAAAATCCTCGACTTTGGAATTGGGATTGCACCAGCTGATCAAACCTTGGTTTTCGATAAATTTTTCAGAGTAAGCTCGGGCGATTTGGCATATAGAGCCAAGGGATCGGGGATTGGTTTGAGTATCGTTAAACATATTATGGATGCGCATAAGGGTAAAGTAGAACTAGAAAGTAAATTGGGAAAAGGCTCTTGTTTTAGCCTGTATTTTCCCATTCATCAATAAATTAACAAACAATGCTTCCTATATTAATTGTTGAAGATGAGCCTAGCATGTTAATGGGTTTAAAAGATAATCTTGAATTTGAATCTTATCTGGTTGATACGGCTGAAGACGGAGAAGTTGGGCTCGAAAAGATTTGTTCTAATCAATACAGCTTAGTTCTTTTGGATGTGATGCTGCCTAAAATTTCAGGTTTTGACATCTGTAAAAGAGCTAGAGAAAAAGGAATAGAAACCCCCATCATTTTACTAACTGCCAAAGGGGAGGAAATCGATAAGGTATTGGGTTTGGAATTTGGTGCAGACGATTATATCACCAAACCATTTAGTTTGAGAGAACTCCTGGCTAGAATAAGAGCCGTATTGCGTCGAACAGTTAATCATTCACCTCAGGTTGAGGAAAGCAAGGTTCAGATAGGTAGATTAAGCATGAACTTTATTTCATTTGAAGGTTTTGTGGATGCTGATGAAGTAAAAATGTCGCATAAGGAGGTTGAAATATTGCATTACTTATGGAATAATAGGAATCAGATTGTAAGTAGAGATGACTTGTTGGATCAGGTGTGGGGAACGGATTATCAACCAACATCACGAACCATAGATAATTTTATATTGAAACTAAGAAACAAAATAGAAGAAGATTCCAATCATGCTAAAATAATATTGACAGTGCATGGGGTTGGTTACCGATTAGTACACTAAAATCGATAAAAATGTTAACGATGACAACTTATGACATTTGTTAACTTTGGTGTGACAAAAATGTTTTTTTCTCGCCCTAATTTTACCATTAGAAGTTTAAGATAGATGAAGGAATGGAAGGCGTACGATTCCATTCTTATTTCTAAAAAAATTAACTGGTAATTTAAAAAGGGAAAAGATGAAAACTATAACAACGACACTAATCATTTTGGTTTGTTTGCTAAGTACAAATTTATCCACGGCTGAAAAGCCAGAAAAAAAAGCTATTGAAAGAGAAAAAGCTGAGCTAATTAATAAGATAAGTAAAACCATTTCGTCTCTCCGCTTTGTAGACTTTGTAAAATGTGGGGAACATGAGCAAGTGGTATTACGTTGTGTTGTGAATGATAATGAAGAACTGGTTGTTAAAAGTATTGTTGGTGTAAACGTGAAATTGAAGCAAGCTATTTTAAGAAGAGTTGAAAAGAAAGCTATAAAAACATCACCAGCACTTTGTGGTCAAAAATTGGCCTTTCGGTTTAAATTTGAGAAACACCAGAGATAGTAAACAAGCGATTAAAATCAGTCAGGTATTAATGATATAATATGAATACGAAAAACAATATAAGTTTAGCATCTCGATTGATCATTTTAATTTTAATGTTTCAAGTAGGGGTTAGTAAGGCTGAGAATGTTAGAACTTTAGTGAACCTAAGAGGTAATTGGAAATTCTCGGTTGGTGATGATATGGCTTGGGCTGAAAAGGACTATAACGATTCGGGATGGGAAAATGTTTTTGTCCCAAAATCATGGGAAAGTAACGGTTACGAAGATTATAATGGTTTTGCCTGGTTTAGAAAGTCATTTCAAGTTAAATTACCTTTTAGTCAGGAGTTCCTTTATCTAAACATGGGACAGATTGACGATGTTGATGAGGTTTATATCAATGGACAATTGGTAGGAGCTTCAGGCAATTTCCCCCCTTTGGTAAAAACGGCTTATGATGTGCCTCGAATGTATCCTATTCCTGCTAGTTTGATTCAAAATTCGGGTAAGAATATAATTGCTATACGCGTTTACGATGAGTTTAACGAAGGAGGAATTCTCAATGGAGAAATTGGTATTTATGTTGATCTCGATCAGGAGAAGATGGAAATTGACCTGACTGGTTATTGGGATTTTGAATCGGGGAACAGAGTTGATAAAGGAAACTTAAATTGTATTACTTATCGTAAAGATAAAATATTTGTTCCTGGATTCTGGGAGGCCAGAGGTTATAATGACTGTGATGGACAAGCTAAATATTCTAAGGAATTTGAATACCCATATAAATATAAAGCATCTGATAAATCATTGGTTCTGGGAGTAATTGATGATGAAGCTAAGGTGTATTTAAATGGAGAAAAGTTAATATGGCGAAAATCAAAATTCAATAAAAGGAGTAGATTCAAGTACTCTAATCATTTAAGTTTTCGTGTGTATCCAATTCCAGAAGTTTTATTGAATAGAGGTGGTCGAAATATTCTAGAAGTTATGGTAAAAGATAATGGCGGACCTGGAGGAATATACAAGGGACCTATAGGTATCACAAGTCGTGAAATTGCTAATGAGATTCAGGTCAAAGAAGACAAGATACAAAAATCAAATTGGGAAAGTTTTTTCGATTTATTTATGAATTAAGCCTTTTAGCCAATAGGTAATGATATATTTAGTGTAGATGAAAAATATGAGCAAACATATGGGCAGTTTGGGAAGGACACTATTGGTGATTGTAGGCCTATTGCTTGTTATAAGTAGTGGATTAGCGCAAGATTATCAGAAAATAAAGGATTTAAATGGATCTTGGAAATTTTCAATTGGAGATGATCAATATTGGGCCTCACCAAACTTTAACGATTCTAATTGGGAAAGTATAACTGTGCCTTCAGCATGGGAAAATCAAGGTTTTAACGGGTATGACGGCTTTGCTTGGTACCGAACAAAATTTTCAATATCACAGAATCTTGAAAAACGAAATCTTTATTTGCAGTTGGGAAATATTGATGATGTAGATGAGGTATTTATAAATGGAAAGCGAATAGGTAAATCAGGTAATTTTCCTCCACATTTTGCTACGGCATATAATTCTAATCGTATTTATGCAGTGCCAGTTGAATATCTTAAAAATAATAATACAATTGCGGTTCGAGTTTATGATGATATGGGCGAAGGTGGAATTATTCGAGGTGACATTAGCTTGTTAATTGATCGCTCAGCTGTTCCATTGGACATCAATATGCAGGGAACATGGAAGTTTAAAACAGGAAAATATGCGCATGAAGATATTGCAAATATTAAGAACTGGGATGATATCATAGTTCCAGGATTTTGGGAAAATCAAGGCTATAAAAATTATGATGGTTATGCCTGCTATGCCTATGAATTACAAATTGATTCGGATATTATTACAGATAAAATGATCTTGCTTCTTGGGCGAATAGATGATATTGACCAAGTATTTATAAATGGTGTCCTCATAGGCCAATCTGGTCCATTTAAGCCTTCTACAGTTGACGAACGAACCGATTGTTATAGGCAAAATCGGGCCTATTATATTCCCAAAGAACTACTTAAATCAGAAGAGAGTTTACTGATTACGGTACGAGTGTATGATCGATCAGATGGAGGTGGTATTTATAAGGGGCCTATTGGTTTAATCTCACAACCAAATTATATCAAATATTGGAATAGTAGAAGAAAAAGACAATAGACTTTATTTTTAGTTGAACGAGAATAAATAGTTGAAAAACAAGAGTCTTTATCTAGATCATTGTAATTTTGTCGATAGCTAAAGTCGTTTGATTAAAACATTTCTATCGTGAAAGATATTTTTCTTGTTACTCCACCCTTTACACAACTGAATACACCTTATCCAGCAACTGCTTATCTGAAAGGTTTCTTTAATACCAAAGAAATATCATCTTATCAGATGGATTTGGGTATAGAAGTTATATTGGCACTTTTCAATAAAGAAAGTTTAGAGAATATATTTCACTTTGCGCTTGAACAGGATAGTATTAGCTCAGAGAATTCTCAACGTATTTATGCCTTAAAGGCAGATTATCTAAGAACTGTTGATTCAGTCATTGCTTTTGTTCAAGGTAAGAATCAAAGTTTAGCTCGTCAAATTTGCACTGACGATTACCTTCCTCAAGCTTCCCGCTTCGATCAAGTGAACGATATGGAAACAGCTTTTGGAATGATGGGATTTCAGGATAAGGCTAAGCATATTGCAACGCTTTATTTAGAGGATATTTCAGATTTTATAATCGAATGTATCGATGAGAACTTCGGTTTTAGTCGGTATGCAGAACGTTTGGGTCGATCGGCTTCGAGTTTCGATGAGATGTATGCAAAACTTCAAGAAGAGCTCACTTATATTGATGAGATCAGCTTGCAGATTCTCGATGAGAGACTAAAAGAAGTGCAACCAAAGTTGTTCTGTTTATCGGTCCCATTCCCAGGGAATTTATATTCTGCTTTTCGATGTGCTCAGTTTGTAAAGGCAAATTACCCTGCGATTAAAATTGTGATGGGTGGCGGTTTTCCCAATACGGAACTTCGTAGTTTGGCTGATGCTCGTGTTTTTGATTTTGTCGATTTCATCACCTTGGATGATGGAGAATTACCTTTAGACCTACTATGGCAACATATTTCTAATACTTCGAACAATATAGACTTAAAGCGAACTTACTTTTGTAAGGAAGGAGAGGTTTTATATCAGAACCAATCAAGCCTGAAAGATCATAAGCAGGAAGATTTGGGAACACCGGATTATTCTGACTTATTACTAGATCAATATATTTCCGTTATCGAGATAACAAACCCAATGCATAGCCTTTGGAGTGATGGCCGTTGGAATAAACTCACCATGGCACACGGTTGCTATTGGGGGAAATGTACCTTTTGCGATGGCTCTTTAGACTATATCAAGACTTTTGATCCACTTACGGCGGTGACTTTGGTTAATCGAATGGAAGAGCTGATTGCTCAAACAGGGGAGACTGGTTTTCATTTTGTTGATGAGGCTGCACCACCCGCTTTGATGAAAGCCTTAGCTATTGAAATTATCAAGCGAAAGCTTAGCCTAACTTGGTGGACGAATATTCGTTTCGAAAAAGGCTTCACGAAGGATATGTGTGCTTTATTAAAGGCATCAGGGTGTATTGCAGTTTCTGGTGGCTTAGAAGTAGCTTCCGATCGAATGTTAGCTCTAATTAATAAGGGAACAACCGTTGAGCAGGTGGCTCGTGTTACTAATAATCTTACTGAATCAGGAATCATGGTTCATTCTTACCTGATGTATGGTTTCCCTACTGAGACTGTTCAAGAAACGGTTGATAGCCTTGAGATGGTTCGACAATTGTTTGAAGCTGGCATCATTCAATCTGGCTTTTGGCATCAGTTTGCCCTAACAGCTCACAGTCCAATTGGGCTAGATCCAGAAGGCTATGGATTGAAACCTCTTTACGATAAAATTACCTTCGCCAATAACGATGTACAGTTTAAGGACAAGACAGGAATCAAACATGATAAGTTTAGTTTTGGATTGAAGAAATCGCTTTACAACTATATGAACGATATTGGTTTTGATATGCCTTTACAGGAATGGTTCGACTTTAAGATACCGCGTACAACAGTCAAACGAGGCTTTATTCAAAACTGTTTGCAAGCCGAAGAAGCATTTATGAGCAAGCCTTCTGCAAAGGTCATTTGGTTGGGAGGACTTCCTTTAGTTTCGTCATATACCAAAAAGAAAAAAGGTAGAACCCAAGAGATTTTTGAGATGAGTTTTCACAATAAAACAGGTATTGTCGATGTAAGCATGGAAAGAGAGCATGGGGAATGGTTTTTAGATATTCTCGACCGACTTTCGATAAATGAAGAAATGGTTTTTACATTTGCTTCACTTAAAGAAAACTTTGAGGAGCAATTTGAAAACTTTGAATTATTCTGGTACTCTAAACCAATTCTGACCCTTAGGGAGAATGGTTTATTGATGGTTTAAAAGCCTGCTAATTTTAAAATACTGAGAACGGCTACTACAACCAGTTCAATACCAATTGCAATCACAATAAATCCGATAATTCTCGAAAGGGCATTTATACCTGATGCACCAAGCATTTTCACGATATAATGTGATGATTTAAGGATGAGGTAAATACTCAAGCTACTAGCTAATACAGATCCCAAAATCGCGAAACAATCGATCAGACTCGTGTACTCTTGATTGTAAGCTATTAATAGAGAAATTGTTCCTGGCCCTGCAAGCATTGGAATAGCCAATGGGGTTAATGAAATCTCCGATCGAGTATGAATATCATCTTTTACACGACTCTTTTTCATCCCTTTGTGTTCGGAAAATTTACCTGTTAGAAGTGCAAAACCTGATGAGGCGATAATGAGTCCACCTGCGATCTTTAGAGAATTTAGACTTATCCCGAAAAAAGAAAGTAAATACTTTCCTACGAAAAAAGAAAAAACAAGGATAATAAATACGTTGAAAGAGGTCCAGAATGCAATACCAGCACGTTCTTTTTTATTGTTGTTTTGCGTTAACCCGACAAAGATTGGAACGGTGCCCAATGGGTTCATGATTGAGAATAAAGCACCGAATGATAAAATAAATAATTCCATTTGTTTTTTATTCAAATCTAGATAGTAAGCGGCTTTTTAAGATTAAGCTAATGTTATTCTCCTATTAACTTTATGTAAGTTATCCTTGATTCCCTTTAGTGTATTTCCTGTTTTATTTTACCCAATGTGTCAAATGAGTAGAGAATCAAGCTATCTTACAAGACTTAAAAAATTCTGCCTTATGATTTGGAAAAAGCCATGGTTTCAATTTTCTATTCTTATACTTCTTGCTTTTGTTTGGGGTTCTTCTTTTATACTGATGAAAATCGGTTTAAAAAGCTTTACTAACGAACAGGTTGCTGGTATTAGAATGTTGTTAGCATCGCTTGTTTTATTGCCTTATTCAATAAAGAACTTGAAACATTTAAAAAAGAAGGATGTAAAGAGTTTGTTGATTGCAGGTTTTATCGGCAGTTTTATCCCAGCTTTTTTATTTACAAAAGCTCAAACACAAATTGATAGCGCATTAGCTGGTATGTTGAATTCAATGACACCTGTATTCACACTTCTTGTGGGTATGCTATTTCATCGAACAAAATTCTTCTTATTACAGGTTATAGGATTGGTAATGGGATTATTAGGTGCGATAGGTTTGATTGCTTCGGGGAATGGTTTGGAAATTGGTCATGTTAATCCATATGCTTTACTTATTATTTTGGCAACTTGTTTTTATGCCATCAATATTAATGAAGTTAAGGCTAGATTATCTCACCTTTCAGGGATGCAAATTACATCATTAGCTTTCTTCTTCACTGGACCAGCGGCTCTAATTTATTTATTGACGACTGATTTTGCCCCTGCTCTTGAAAACCCTTCATGGCCTATTCACTTACTTGCTTTGGCAGGTTTGGGGATTATAGGAACAGCACTAGCTATGGTATTGATGAATAGTCTCATTCGTTACGCATCAGCAGTTTATGCATCATCAGTAACATATATTATTCCTATTTTTGCAATTATGTGGGGAATACTAGATGGCGAAAATATTACAGTTCTTCATTTGGCTTGTATGCTCTTTATTCTACTAGGAGTTTATCTTATTAATAAGAAGAAGTAAGATTTAAACGCAGGTTACTTTTTTAAGACTCAATGTCTATTAGCTTTTGCTTTAAGGAATTCCCTCTAAATTCATTGATCTCACCTTTTTTTTTGTTAAATTTATTCTACGAGTCAAAATGTATCTCGTAGCCTAAGTTTATATCGTATTCTCTTTAATAGAGTAGCTATGAAAAAAGAAGAAAAGAGCTTAAATCCCCAAGTTGATTTGTTTGGAAATATTGCTATTGCTTTTAGTGGTGGGGGATATCGTGCTTCTTCGTTTGGTTTAGGCGTTTTGTCATATTTAAAGCAAGTTCAGTTCAAAGACAAGACTTTATTGGAACAAGTTAAAGGCTTGAGTACGGTTAGTGGAGGAACACTAATGGGGGCGACTTATGCTTATTATGCTGCTAAGGAAGCTCGTTTCGAGAGTTTTTATAAGGATTTTTATAAAGTTCTCGATGAGGATAAGTTATTAGGAATTGCACTTGAGAAGCTCGATTCTGATGAGTTATGGAAGACCTCACACAAAAGAAGGTCGCTAATAAATGCTTTTGCATTGGCGTATAATGAACTGCTTACCAATGAGGACTTTAAGTTTTTGAAACAACACAAGTCACATCTTGAAGATATCTGTTTTAATGCAACTGATTTTTCTTTTGGCTTGGCTTTTCGATTTCAAACAACAGGTCGATTCGGGAATTACCGTCTTACTAACCACTATTTAAGTCAACTTTCTGATGAGATGAAGATCGCAGATGCCATTGCTTCTTCTTCTTGTTTCCCAATAGGCTTTGAGCCTTTACTGATGCCCGATGATTATGTGAGTGATCACAATTCAGAAGTTTACAAGTCAATAAAGTCGCAGCCAGAATTTAAGAATGGAGTAGGTATTATGGATGGTGGCATTGTGGACAATCAGGGAATAGGTAGTATTATGAATGCTGAGGTTAGACGAGTTAATGAGGGGAAATCTTATGATCTGATCATGGTTTGCGATGTGGGAAGTTATAATATGGATCCTTGGGAGCCTTCAGAAATTGAAATGGTAAGAATGGGTTGGTCTAAGAGTCCTAAGCAGTTATTTAATCTTTTGGTAGAAAAATTGAAGCTTAGTTGGTGGTTGTGGTTACCACTTATTATCAGTTTCGGTTTATTGGTATCTGGATTTATGAATATGCCATCTGTTGGCTTGTTTATAGGTGGAGGAGCAATGGCTATGTTTGCTCTTTTTGCAGTTGCTCTTAAGTATTTTATCGGTAAAATGGAAGAGAAATCGATGCGATTGTGGACTTGGATGAGTGGGATGGTTCCGAAATTCATGAAAGGGAAGTTGAAAAGGTTTCAAAACTTAAAGCTTCGTTTAATCCAGAGAATGATAGAAGAGCGTGGAACTTCATCTTTGATCATGATTAGTGATATATTCTTGAAACAAATAAGACGATTGAACTATGATTTGCTTTATAAGGACGATAGTTTAAAGAATAGAAGGATTACTACCTTGATCTATGAACTAACTAAAGATCAGTATCAGAAAGGCGATTCCGACGAGAAAGAAATGGACATTAAAGAGGAGCTCATAAATGAGCCGACTGAACTGATATATAATGCTGCCAAGATTGCCTGTGAAATGGATACCACTCTTTGGTTTACAGAGAAGGATAGGGAAGTTTTAAGACTTAAAAATCTTGTGGCATGTGGTCAATTTACAGCTTGCTATAATCTATTGAAATATTGCATGGATCTGAAGAAGAGTGAAGCAAATTTCGATGAAATCCTACTTGATCAGATGATTGAAATCTTTCAGGCTGATTGGAATAAATTTATAAAAGATCCTTACTTCTTGCATGATTATCTTGAAATAGAAGAAGATATGCTCAAAAATGTTGGCTAGATAATGGAATCAAAGCCATTAAACTTAACTTTAAGAATTAGTCGCGTGTGAAATTTTAATTTTCAAAGCGATATGACTCCTTTATTACAGATTATATGAAAACAAATGAAGATTTAAAACTTGCTGTTGTAATTGATGCTGATAATGTGCCTTCACGAAACGTGAAAAGCATGATGGAAGAAATTGCCAAATATGGGGTGCCCACATTTAAACGAATTTATGGCGATTGGACAAAGCCTAATTTGGCTGGATGGAAATCGGTTCTTCTTGAGAATGCCATTACCCCAATTCAGCAATACGGTTATACTACGGGAAAAAATGCGACAGACTCAGCCATGATTATTGATGCCATGGATATTTTATATACAGAAAGAGTTGATGGATTCTGTATTGTATCTAGTGATAGTGACTTCACTAGATTGGCAATTAGATTAAGAGAATCGGGAATGAAAGTGTTTGGTTTTGGGGAACAAAAAACGCCAAAACCTTTTATTGTTGCTTGTGATAAGTTCATTTACCTTGAAATTCTAAAAAGTTCGAGTCCAGCGGAACCTTCAGTTGTTGATGAAGCGCCTAGGAAGGAAGTGGTGAAAAAGACCTCTATCTATAAGCTCGATAAAAAGATTATTAGCCTAGTCGCTTCCAGTGTTGATGATATAGCTGATGAGGATGGTTGGGCATTTTTAGGTGATGTAGGAAATCTTTTGATTAAGAAAAGACCAGATTTTGATCCACGAAACTATGGTTTTGAAAAGTTAACCCCCTTAATCAAATCTCTTAAAAAACATTTTGATATCGACGAGCGTGAGACGGATAGGGCCACAATAAAGCATGTGTATATCAGGACAAAAAAATAAAGATATTATTATTATCAATCTAAAACCTGCATTTCAATTTTGATGCAGGTTTTCTTTTTATCTATAGGTTAAGGTGAAATGACGGTTAACCTAGTTTTGAGAGAAATCAGGCGGCAGGTTTATATCTTTTGGACCAAGATCATCGTCAAAGAAATCTTCGTCATCAAAATCATCCAATAATTCACCAGTAAGGTCCATAACGTGGGATGAACTCTTTATCTCGAACCATTGTAAGAATTCTATGAAATTTATTTCAGGAAATTTGGTATCGCTATTGATGTACCTTGTTAGTTCTATTTTAAATATTTCTTGAAATTTTTCATGAAGCTCCTGTTCCAAATCTGATTCCAATTCGATATCAGGAACTAAATAGACATTAAAATCCTTTTTCATATTAGGAGAAATATTGTCCAAATCGGTTTGTGTGGCTACCCAATCCCAGAATTTTTGTTTTGGGATAATTGTTATGGCACTGTAATCCGACTTTGGAATAATAGGGCAATCAGGATGTCCAGCTTGCTTTAAAATCTCTTCTACATCAGTCTCCGAAACGCCAAATTTCTTAATAATGACATCTTTAATTCTATCGATAGGATTTTTGTGTTGTATAGATTTAATTTGGTATTGAGGGTTGTAAGAACTTATCTCCAATAGGTCTTGTATCTTTAATGATTTGCTCTCTATTGTTTTTGAATCTGTATTAAAAAACTGATTAAACTCTGTAAGGCTGATATTGGGTTCAGAAGTAGAATGGAATAAGAAATTAATAGAACCAACTGTATGTGCAATACTCGCAGCCCAAATATTCTCTTGGTCATTAGCTAGTGGTTTTTCAGGATACGCATCAAGTTGATTCAATATTTTGAGGCATATTTGAGCATATTCCTGACTATTTAAGACTTCGTTGCAGAAATTGTTTATCAGTTTCCGTATAATTTCTATTTTTGAAGGCATATTTTTTAGCTTTAGATCTTATTAAAATTAAGAAATATTGAGGATGAATTACATTTAATGTGATGAATAACAATTAACTGACTTTTACCATTACTATATCTATTACAAATGAAGATCTCTATTTTAGAACCCATTGGAATTACTGCTTGCAAATTCAATCAAATACAACAGGATTTTGAGAAACTTGGCCACGAAATCGTCTTTTTTTCTGATCGAAATGAGGATGAAACTGAATTGATTAAACGTGCCGAAGGTGCTGATGCAATAGTTGTGAGTAATATTCCACTGTCTGCAAACTTTATCACAAATTGCCCGAATCTAACTATGATTTCAGTAGCCTTTACAGGTGTTGATCATATCGACATGAAGGCTTGTAATGAAAGAGATATATTGGTGAGTAATGCTGCTGGATTTTCAACAGAATCAGTTGCTGAACTAACTCTTGGTATGATTCTATCTCTATATAGAAAAATTGTAGGAGGAGATGCTATTACGCGCTTTGGAGGCAGTCGAAGTACTTTTCTAGGAACTGAGCTTAATGGTAAATGTATTGGAATTATTGGGGCAGGAGATATTGGCCTTCGTGTAGCTGAGATTGCAAAAGTTTTTAATTGTAGAGTATTGGCGTATAGCCGAACAGAAAAACAGATTGAAGGGATTGAGTTTGTTGATAAAGCCACACTTTTAAAAGAAGCAGATATTATTTCACTACACACACCTTTGACTCCAGAAACAAAAGGATTGATGGGTGAAGAGGAATTTAAGGCGATGAAAGAAACGGCTATTCTTATCAATACAGCTAGAGGTCCAGTTGTAGATAGCGAGGCACTTTGTAAAGCTCTTGAAAATGGCGAAATTGCAGGTGCAGCAGTTGATGTTTATGAGAAGGAACCACCATTGGAGAAGGAACATATCCTACTTACGGCACCAAACCTTATCATGTTACCACATCTCGCATTTGCAAGTCATGAGTCATTCGATAAGCGAATTGATATTGTGATGGATAACATAAAACTTTGGTTAGAAGGAAAACCAAGAAATATAATGAACTAGTTTTGGATAAGTTTAGTTAATCTCTTTGTAGATATTCCAAATCCAAACAATAAGAAACAGGAGGATAATCGGTATGATTATTCTCTTTTTTTTTAGTTTATCATTGGCAGTTAGATAGAATTTATAGAACCCATCTTTCTTGAAAGTTACATCATAGATCACCCAAAGTGAAGATACAATTAGTATGATGAGTGAGCTGAAAGAAAAAGGGTTGTAATGAAATGCTTTATGAAAATTACCTTTGAATATTTCTACAATTCCTGACGTAGAACCACAGGCTGGGCATGGTAATCCACTTATGGTCTTAAACCAACAAACAGTAATTCCTTCTTCGCTTGTGTTAAGAAAGAAGGAATTGTAGATAAGCCAGCTGTAGGCTAAAACTGAAAGTAAACTAACCAACTGGTATAAGCGTTTTTTAGGCATTATACATTAATGCTTGTTGCAGTTTTTCGAAGTTAAGCTGACGGGTACGTTCCATAATGATAAACCAATCGACGATAATCCAAATAAAGAGACCACCACAGGTTAACAACTTGATAATTCCTAAACCAATATCACCAATATAAAAGCGATCGAAAGAGAAAGGTGCGACGATATTCAGTAGAGATAGAATAAGAGCAACTGTTGGATCTTTAAGATTCAACGTTTGTAATACGATGAATTTATCATCATCAAGATCTTGAATCATATTCTTGATCGTAGATATTTGATAACTCTCAAAGTATTTAGCGTTTGTCATTAGGAATAAATCAACTTTGCTCGTATCCATTTTGTGTCATTTTTAAACAAGAAGCCTTGTTTATCTGGTAAGATTTGATCTTCTAAATTTAGAAAAAATTACTCAGATTAAAAATCTTGCTCATAAAATGCTAAATTAAGACTTGAAAGTATTTAATTTGTATAGAATTTGAGAAACAAATATTAAACAAACCCTATTCAGAATCGAAAACTCTGAATTAATTGTTACTGTTAGATGAAGATTTTAGGTATTAAATTAGAAATAGAACCTGTTACTGAGCTTGGAGGTCGTCCGGAAGTTACTCGACCTGATGTGAAGTTGTTAGAAAGTATTGGTGAAGCAGGCGTTAGAAAAATGGTGAGTGATCATTACGACATTTTACGCGCTGGTGAAATAGGAGGAATGTTTCCTCGTTGGGATAAGGAATTTGAGGCAGCGAAGCTTCGCTCATCAGATTTTTTCATTCAAGCCTTGGGAGGACCAGATTACTTTAATCAAAATCAGGGAAGCCCGATGTTGGTATCGCGTCATGTTCATTTTAAAATTACGCCTCAAGCAAGAGAAATATGGTTGAATGCGTATCAGGAAATTCTACCAAGACTGAATGCTCCTGAAGAACAGATTATTTCATTTTGGGATTATCTGAACATCTTTTCAATTTGGATGGTGAACACTAAAGAATAGATCTGATTTCTTAAAATACAAAAGCGGCTACCTCGTAAGAAGTAGCCGCTTTTGTATTTTATAAATTGTAGAATTACAAACCGAGTACTTTCATACCTTGCTTGTAAACGATATCCTTAGGAATACCGGCATTGTTTACACGATCTAAATCTGCTTGAAGACCTTCACTAATATTACCTTTTTCAGCGATTAATTTCTTAGCGCCTTCGTAATTAGCGTCACCTTGTAGTACCATCAACATCTCACCCAGAGTGATCATTGCTGCTTTCATCTTCTCGAAATCAACTTTGTAAGTTCCTGTAGCTTCATCACGAGCAAAAGCACCAGTTTCTTCGAAATGGTAGAAACGAATCATGTTAGCTTTACCGTGAGCACTTGATGCTCCAAAACGAATAGAACGGAAAGTACTAGCCATAAAGGTTACGTAGTTATCCATTAAGTCTTTGTCTTTGATTTCTCCCCACTCAGCAAGCTTAGTTACCATGTATAAACCTAAAATATCAGCCTTACCTTCTTCAATAGAAGTATAAGCATCCTTAAGAGCTTTACGAACAGTTAAGTTTTTGTCAGCAAGAGTGTATTTAATACCTAAACCATGAGCTACTTCATGGAACATTGTGTTCTCGAAGAAAGCGTCAAATTTCACGTGCTTACGCTGACTTTCATCCATTAGTAAGTTTGAAATAGGAACTAAAATCTTATCGAATTTAGCCTGCATTGCATTCTTTAACTGAAGCTTACGGCTGCCTTTTGCAAGATGTACTCTTGGGTCGTTTGGTAGGTTAATTGCAATATTCTTGCTACCTGCATTACAGTCACCACCATAGTAAATTACATCATAAGCGTTCATGTCTGCATTCGCATTAGCTTTTTCAGCTTTGTACTCAGCAGGAACAGGAAGACTCTCTTGTAAACGTGGAAGTAGTGCTCCAAAACGAGAAAGTGTCTTAGACCAAACCTTATCCTTAACTAGGATTTGAGCAGAGTGAGAAGCTTTGTATCCGTAAAGAGCATCTTCATAAGTTTCGATAGGACCAACTACAAAATCAATTGTATTGTCTTGCATGTCCATCCAAGCCATATCCGAAGCTAAATAGTCATCAGTAAGCAATGCCGTAGCACGTAACTCTAAATATTTTTTTAGACCTGCATCTTCAGCAAGTTCAGCAGCCTTCAGTAATAAAGCAGATGCTTTTTCAGTCTCAACTTTGTAAGCTACATGGTAAGGTAGAACAACTAATTTGCCATTCTCATCACGACGAACTACCGAGTAAGTACTTGTCTTTAACTCGTCTTTAATTGCATCAAACTCCTCAGGAGTCATATCTGCTGGATAAAAGTTTGCACCAGCTGGCTTTTTGCCATATGCTTCAACAAAAGATGCGTTGTTTTCTAATCTGTCCCAAGGGCCATAATTGATTTTTGCATAAGCAATTTCAGCAGGATTTTTCAACTTAGAAAGGAATTCTGTTTTGTCGCCAATAGCATCTTTCCAGAATATTTCTTCCATAATCTCAGCTACTTGGATCATGATAGGAAGCATTTGCTTTTCCTTTTCAGTAAGTAAAGAAACGTCAGTTGTTAATTCAACTTCGGCATAAGCATTTACTTTTTCTTGAAGAGGAGATACCTTTTCTTTTTTAGGAGATTTCTCCTTGCAAGATGTAAATCCTAAACTAAAGATGGCGATTAAGGCCAAGGATGCTAGTTTGTTCATGTGTTTGTGTTATTAAATTTATTGTTGTTTACTTTTTACCTTTTGTTTAAAATATCAATTAATGATGTTAGTAATCATTTTCACAATCATTAGTTTTGTACTTTAGAACTTCAAAAATACAAGCAAAGAATTGTAATACCAATACTTAAGCTTATTTAAACCACCAAAATTTATATTTGTAATGAACACAAGAATTATAATTACAGCAGTTTTGTTTTTGGGATTAGTTTTCCCATCATTCGCAAAGAAGAAGGAAGAAAAGAAAACCTATGAGTTTACTATTGAGAAACAGTTGAAAGCTACTGAAGTAAAAGATCAGCATCGTTCGGGAACATGTTGGGCTTATGCCATGAATTCTTTCTTAGAGTCGGAATTAATTCGTACTGGGAAAGGTGAATTCGACCTTTCTGAAATGTTTGTTGTAAATAGAAATTACCATTTGAGAGCTAAGGATTATGTGCGTTTTCATGGTATGAAGAGTTTCTCGGCTGGTGCTGAAGGTTGGGATGCCTTAAATGTGATTAAGCAATTCGGAATTTTCCCCCAAGAGGCTTACACTGGTAATACTTTTGATGAAACACTTCCTGTACATGGCGAGATGGATGCTATTCTAAAAGCCTATGTTAATGCTGTTGTGAAGAATAAAAATAAAAGAATTACACCAATTTGGATGAAAGGACTCGATGGTGTTCTTGATGCTTACCTAGGTGAAATTCCAGAGTCATTCCAATATAAGGGGAAAGAATATACAACTGAATCATTTTCTGATGAATTGGGATTGAATATGGATGACTATGTAACAATTACGTCTTATACACATCATCCATTTTATGAGAGTTTCGTTTTCGAAGGTGCTGATAACTGGTCTTTAGGAGAAGTTTTAAATGTGCCTATGGACGAAATGATGCAGATTGTTGACCATTCTATTGATAAGGGATACAGTATTGCTTGGGGAAGTGATGTGAGTGAGAAAGGTTTCGCTTTTAGAAAAGGGGTTGCTGTTGTTCCTGAAACGGTATCTAAAAATATGGCTGATTCGGAGATTTCGAAGTGGCAAAATATGAGTCGTGATCAAAAATCTGCTTATGGAACTGATTATCCTGTTAAGGAAAAGGAGATTACTCAAGAAATGCGTCAGGTAGCTTTCGATAATTACGAATCTACTGAAGATCATATGATGCATATTGTAGGAACTGCAAAAGATCAGAATGGTAGTAAGTATTATTTAGTGAAAAACTCATGGGGTACCGATATGAATACTCATGAAGGTTATTTTTATGCATCAAAATCTTTCTTAGAGTACAAATCAGTATCAGTATTGATGCACAAAGATGCTATTCCAACTGAGATAGCGAAGAAATTAGGTTTATAATATCTTGACAATAATAAAATGAATGAATATTGGACTTTTGGGCTTTTAGCCGTTACCTCTTTTTTTACTTTGATCAACCCACTTGGTGTGATGCCAATTTTCATGACGATTACGGGAGATCTTAATTCCGAGCAAAGAAAGAAAACTGCTAGAAAAGCGACTATTGTTTCGTTCTTGACTTTAGTAGGCTTTGCTTTTTCAGGCCAACTGTTATTTCAATTTTTTGGAATATCGGTTAACAGCCTAAAGATTGTTGGTGGGGTTATCTTCTTTATCATGGGGCAAGATATGCTTCAGGCAAGGATAAGTAAAATCAAGGTTAGCGATAGTGAAATTACCGAGTATGTGAACGATGTATCGATAACACCTCTTGCAATACCACTTATTTGTGGTCCAGGAGCGATTACAAATGGAATTGTGTTGATGGAAGAAGCTGGAAATATTGAGTCTAAACTAATCTTAGTTGGCGCTATTCTTTTGACATGCTTTCTTACTTATATCATTCTTTGGAGTTCAACAAGAATCATCAACTTTTTAGGCGATACAGGAAATAAGGTGTTAATGCGCTTGATGGGCTTAATTGTGATGGTAATTGCTGTTGAGTTTTTCTTTAGTGGATTAAAACCAATTGTTCAGGATATGCTTAAGATCTGATAAGTCATAAAATAAAAACACCTCTCCAACAAGCGTTGGAGAGGTGAAAAAAACTCTGTGACTTTCACCCCAGAGAAAAAAAAAGTCTTTACTCGATCTTCATATTGTCAGTTACAACATAGTAACGAGGATCGTCAATATCACGAATGATTACAGCACTGAAGCGTGGATCTGCACGCTGTAATAATGTGATACAGTCATCACTAAGATGCTTTAATTTAATGCTTTTTCCTGCATTTTCATATTTATCTACCAAATTACTGATGGCCTCAATTCCTGAATGGTCAGCAACTCTCGATTCGATAAAATCAATTTCAATACTTTGAGGATCTTCATGTACGTCGAACTTTGAGCTAAACGTAGTAATCGATCCGAAGAATAGTGGTCCCCAAATTTCATACACTTTAGTTCCGTCATCTTTATATGATTTTCTAGCACGAATACGCTTAGCATCTTGCCAAGCGAATACCAATGCAGATACAATAACCCCAGCTAATACTGCAATTGCAAGGTCGAACATAACTGTTAAACCTGTAACAAGTATAATTACGAAGGCATCAGTACGAGGAATCTTATTCATGATTCCGAAAGTAGCCCAAGCAAATGTTCCGATTACAACCATAAACATCACTCCAACCAAAGCAGCAATAGGTACCTGCTCGATAAGTGGTGACGCAAAAAGGATAAATGCTAATAGGGTTAGTGCTGCAATAACGCCTGATAAACGACCACGTCCACCAGATTTCACGTTGATAAGTGATTGACCAATCATAGCACATCCACCCATACCTCCGAAGAAACCAGTAACAATATTTGCAGCTCCCTGAGCCATACATTCGCGGTTACCATTTCCACGAGTTTCTGTAATCTCATCAAGAAGATTAAGAGTCATTAGAGATTCAATCAATCCGATAGCGGCAATAATTGAAGCGTATGGTAAAATAAATTTGATGGTTTCGAAATTTAGAGGAACCATAGTGAAAAGCTGAGACTGGAAAGTGGGTAAACCACCTTTAAGACCAGCACCACCACCATCGCGAATAAATGAACCAACTGTGCTCACATCTAATCCACCGAAAATGGCAATAGCTGAAACAGTTAGAATAGCTGCTAAAGCTGCAGGAACTTTAGTTGTGATCTTAGGTAATAGGTACATAATACCCATAGTTAATACGACCAAACCAAGCATTGTATATAAAGCACTGCCCATCAACCAAACAGATTCTCCATCTATCTTTTGAGTAAACATGCCTAGTTGTGACATGAAAATTACAATGGCCAAACCATTTACAAAACCCATCATTACTGGATGAGGAATAAGTCTTACGAATTTACCAAATTTGAAAATACCTGCTAAAAATTGAAGAACTCCAGCCAGAACGACAGTTGCGAAAAGGTAATTTAAACCCATATTTTGAATAGGCTCTATCATATCAAGTCCCATTTGGTTACCATCTTTTACAAGACTCACCATTACAACAGCTAATGCACCAGTTGCTCCAGATATCATACCTGGACGACCACCAAAAACGGATGTGATTAATCCGATCATGAAGGCTGCGTATAGACCAACTAATGGGTCGACACCTGCCACAAAGGCAAATGCAACAGCTTCCGGAACAAGTGCTAAGGACACTGTTAAACCTGAAAGAATATCATCTTTTGAATTAGCAACTTTCTTCTTGAAAAATTCTACCATACTTTATCTTGTCAAAAAAATGTTTTTAAAGGCCGCAAAAGTAGTGAATTAAATTCTATCGCTGTGATTCACTCCAACTTAAATGAATATATTTTGAGCGGAATCGATAGCGCTCTATTTATTTTAAGGGATTATGCCGCAAGTCTGTGACTTGAGATCATAAAAGAAGAACGAATTCTAATTCATTAAATTTAAGTGTTGTTTTTTTTCTAACTTGAAACTTTTTAAAAATAGCTTTCCCTAATCTGTTTGTAAATTTTAGTCTTGAACTTGCGGTGTTTAAAACCACAAGTCACAGACTTGCGGCATACGGGGGAAACGGATTATACCTACGATGCTCATGGCAATATGCTAAGTATGCCACACCTGCAAGCCATGCATTGGGATTATAACGATTGGTTAACACATGTAGACTTGGATGCTACAGGCAATAAGGCGCATTATGTGTACGACAGTGCTGGTGAGCGTGTACGAAAAGTCGTAGAGAAAGGCAACATAAAAGAAGAGCGTTTATATTTTGGAGATTACGAGATTTACCGTAAATTCGTCAGCGGTGTACTGGAAACTGAACGTACTACTGTTAATATTCGCGATGATAAAGCTAAGATTGCAACAGTAGATACACTTACAGTAGACCAGAGTTCTTTGATAGTAAACCCAACTGCTGTTGTTCGATATCAATTGGATAATCATCTAGGATCAGCTTCTTTAGAGTTAGACGAAACTGCTGATATTATTACCTATGAGGAGTATCACCCGTTTGGAACAACTTCTTATAGAAGTGGTAGAACAGAGACTGAAACCAGCCAAAAGCGTTACAAATATGTAGGTAAGGAGCGTGACGAAGAGACAGGCTTATACTATTACGGTTTCCGTTATTATGCAGCTTGGTTGTGCCGATTTGTGAGTGTGGACCCTTTACAGTTTGATTATCCAAACTATACCCCTTTTCAGTATGCTGGAAATAAACCAATTACTTATATTGATTTGGATGGCTTGGAGGAGGCTCTTACTCCGTATATGGATAGAGGGAAGTATGTTAAAACCAAAAATGTATTTGATTTCTCTCAAAATGTAATGACTCTTTTAAGTAACACATTAGTAGTAGGTACATACAATGCTTCTTCCGGAATAATTAATGCTGTCTATAATTATGAGGAGACTGGTAAAGCTATTGCTAATAGTAGGATTGGTGAGTATGTTAAAACAGCATTTAATTCAGGGTCTAATGTTGCAAATCTGGAATTAGCGGTCGATATCGTTTCTTTTACTGGTAATGTAATAGAAGACTTAAGTAATACAACATGGAAAGATGTTGGGCAATCTTTTACAACTTGGGAGAATTATGAGTCGGTTATTGATTTAGCAGTTGGAGCTAAAGCTTCAGGAGGATTTAAGTCTGTTGGGAAAAAAACGTTAACTTCGAAAAAATCTATTGCAAATGTTATAGATGATGTACCTGTAAAGAAAAAATTTTGGAATAAACCCTCAATTTTTGAGGATATAAAAGTTTTTCAAAGAGATGATATATTTGATCCAAGTACAATAAGTTCATGGAAAGTTAACGGAAAGACAGTAACAGGCCCAAATGTTGAAAGAATGGCTTCAGGCAGAGCTCCAATTGGAGTAGATGGGAAATCAGTCAATCTACATCATATGATACAAAGTGAAACTGGAGGTATTGCAGAAATGACACAGACATTTCACAAAACAAACCATGCCACAATACATATCAACCCAAATACTATTCCATCAGGCATTAACAGAAGTCAATTTGATGCTTGGAGAGGCAGATATTGGGAAAATAGAGCAATTGACTTTCAATAATATTAATTACTATAATAATGAATGATAAATTTAATCAGATTAAAGAACTAATTGAACAACATCCAGATGCAGTTCAATTTGGGGAATTTGGACAAGGAGTATCAAATGAATGGATAAAAAAAGCTGAAGATAGACTAAATGTATATTTTCCAAAATCATTCGTTTGGTGGTTAAAAAACTACAGTGGAGGAGAAATCTTTGGTAATGAAATATTCAGTATATATGAATTAGACTTTGATAATGTTGTTGGAGGAGACATAGTATATATGAATGAGCTAAATCGAAAAAATGGTATCTGTACTAAAGAACAACTCACTATCTTAGAAAATGATCAAGGTGAAATGTATTACTTTGATTTAAATCAAAGTAATAATGAAGGAGAATCGCCTATATTTTGTGATATTACCAATAAGAAATATGCTGATGATTTTATTGATTTCTTAAGAAAGCAAATTATTTGTATTACGTAAGTATGTACTCCTGCTAGTGCGAGCTTGTAGCTAGTACTCTGCGAAGCAGAAGTAAAAATAAAATAGAAGCCACTTGCAGTAATGTGGGTGGCTTTTTGTTGTGGGTTGTACTTCTTGCTGTTTTACCCCAAACCATTTACTCCGAACTATTTACCCCAAACCCCTAAAGGGGCTTTTGGTGGTGGTTTTTTAATCCCCTTTAGGGGTATAGGGGTATAGGGGTATAGGGGTTCTATATATTTGAAATACTATTCACATTTATACCTCGAATTTTTCGCTCGTACTCTGCGAAGCAGAAGTGAAAATGAAATAGAAGCCACTTGCAGTAATGTGAGTGGCTTTTTGTTGAGGGTTGTATTTGCTGTTTACCCCAAACCATTTACTCCGAACCATTTACCCCAAACCCCTAAAGGGGCTTATTGGTGGTGATTTTTTGTCCCCTTTAGGGGTTCCGAAAGCTTTCGGAATAGGGGTTCTATATATTTGAAATACGATTCACATTTATACCTCGAACTTTTCGCTCGTACTCTGATAGGCAGAAGTGAAAAGTAAAATTGAAGCTACTTGCAGCAATGTGAGTGGCTTTTTGTTTGTAGTCCCGACCCCAAACCCCTAAAGGGGCTT
>CAXBPC010000014.1:0-123011 GCA_963977525.1 uncultured Marinifilaceae bacterium | reverse complement strand
TACAAAATCAGGGTATAAATGGATCCTTTTATTTTCTTTCGTAAACGTACGAGCTATCGGGATGTGGTGAAAACCTTTTGTTTTCTTTTAAAAAAATTAGAGGTAATTAGTGCCCATTAGTGGTTAGATTCATTTTTTTTTGTTTCATGTTATATAATCTGTGTTAATCTGAGAAATCTGTGGTGAAAACCTTTTGTTTTCTTTAAAAAAAATTAGAGGTAATTAGTGCCCATTAGTGGTTAGATTCATTTTTTTTTGTTTCATGTTATATAATCTGTGTTAATTCGTGAAATCTGTGGTGAAAAACTTTTGTAATTATCAAAATAAGATTTACTTTCGAGTAAAATTTCTACTCAATCTTTATCTGGTCATAATTAAGGCTTGATTAGTCAGTGAAATTAGGGTAATGAGAGTGTTTTTATTATCCATTTAGAATTAACCAACAACCATTAATTAGTGTTAGAAAGTTTAATTACCTCAAAAACGAGGATTAAAATATTACTCAAGTTCTTTCTGAATGTTCAGATGAAATCTTACTTACGTGGCCTGGAGGCTGAGTTCGGAGAATCATCCAACGCCATTCGTTTAGAATTAAACCGTATGGAGGAGGCGGGTTTGTTAGAGGCCGAATCTGAAGGTAACCGTAAGGTTTTTCATGCCAATACCAAGCATCCTCTTTTTAAGGATTTGAATTCCATTATCCGCAAGCATGTGGGCTTGGATAGTATTATTGAAGAGATTGCAGAGAAACTTGGAGATTTAAAACGTGTTTACCTGACAGGTTCTTTTGCCAAAGGACAGGATTCTCAAGTGGTTGATCTCCTACTTGTGGCAGAAAGCATTGACAAGAATTACCTCAACACTTTGGTTGAGAAGGCTGAGGATTTAATTAATAGGAAAATTCGACTACTAACCATAAGAGCCGAAGAGGAGAGTTTGTTTGTTAAGAATGAAACTTGCTTTTTGGTTTGGGAGGCTTGTCCTGAGCGCGGCGCATTGAGCGGAGTTGAAATCTAGTCGAAGGGAATAGTTGTCAATTTTTAACCAAAAACGGATATCTGAAAACTGAAAAAAACCGAAGGGGCAGACATCCGACAACTGAAGAATAAATTAGAAATAAAGAAATAACAACATATAGAATCAAATTTAAAATGGAAGATATTAAAATCGCAGTAATTGGCTTAGGTTATGTAGGATTACCTTTAGCATTGGAATTTGCAAAGCAAATTTCTGTAATAGGTTTCGATATTAAGGAAGATAGAATTAATATGATGAAGAATCATATTGATCCTAGTAAGGAATTGGATTCAACCGCTTTTGAAAATCGTGATATTACTTTCACATCTAATTTAGAAGATCTACGAAGTGCAAATTTTTACATTGTAGCTGTACCTACTCCTATTGATGATTCTAATCTGCCAAACTTAAAACCTATTTTATCCGCAAGTGAAACGGTTGCAAAAGTCCTAAAAAAAGATGATTACGTTGTATACGAATCAACTGTTTATCCTGGTTGTACAGAGGATGATTGTATTCCTGTTTTAGAAGAAATATCTGGATTGAAATTTAAAGAAGATTTTAAAGTTGGTTATTCTCCAGAAAGAATTAACCCAGGAGACAAGGTTAATACATTAACGACTATTCTTAAAGTAGTTTCAGGATGCGATGCTGAATCTTTAGAAGTGGTAGCTAAAGTTTATGAATCAGTAATTAAAGCAGGTGTACATAGGGCTTCCACAATTAAAGTTGCAGAAGCTGCAAAAATTATTGAGAACACACAGCGAGATCTTAATATTGCTTTAATGAACGAGCTTTCTATTATTTTTAATAGAATGAATATTAATACTTTTGATGTTATTGAGGCAGCAGGTACAAAATGGAATTTTCTTAAATTTCAACCAGGTCTAGTAGGTGGGCACTGCATTGGAGTGGATCCCTATTATCTAACACATAAGGCTGCTAAATTAGGTTATCATGCTCAAGTCATTACTGCAGGGCGTTTTGTAAATGATTCTATGGGTGCCTATGTGGCAAAAACGACGGTGAAAAGAGTAATCGCAAATAATGTGCCTTTAAAAGACGCTAAGGTCTTAATAATGGGTGCAACATTTAAAGAGGATGTTGCTGACATTCGAAACTCAAAAGTTTCAGATGTCGTGAAGGAATTACGTTCGTTTAGTATAGAACCTGATGTGATTGATCCCAATGCCTCATCTGATGAGTTAATGGATGAGTATGGCTTTGGCTTGGTTGAATTAAATGGAACTGCTTATGATGCTGTTATTGTTGCTGTAAATCATAAAGAATATGCTTGTTTGAAAGAGGCTGATTTTAAGGAAATGATGCCTAAGGGCGGTAGTCTTATGGATGTAAAGGGTATTTTTAAAGATTGTATTAAGCAGTTGGATTATTGGAGTTTATAATTTGTGTTTCAAAAGATGTATATGAAAAATATATTAATAACAGGTGGTGCTGGTTTTATTGGTTGTCACGTAGTGAAGTTATTTGTTAATAAATATCCTAATTACAGGATTATTAATATGGATAAACTTACTTATGCTGGAAATCTTGAGAATCTCAAGGAAATTGAAAATGCGCCTAATTATGAGTTTGTAAAAACTGATATTTGTGATATAGAGAAGGTAAAGGAAGTTTTTGAAACATTCAATATTGATTCTGTAATACATTTAGCGGCTGAATCACATGTTGATAGATCCATAACAAACCCTTTTGAGTTTGCTCAAACCAATATTATGGGAACCTTAACACTTCTTAATCAAGCTAAGATTTCGTGGAAAGATAATATGAAAGGGAAAATGTTCTATCATGTTTCAACTGACGAGGTATATGGTTCTTTAGGTGACGAAGGCTTTTTTTTAGAGGATACGCCTTATGATCCCCAATCACCATATTCCGCTGCAAAAGCCAGTTCAGACCATTTTGTAAGAGCCTATAATAATACTTTCGGTTTGCCAGTAGTTGTGACCAATTGCTCGAATAATTATGGTGCCAATCAGTTTCCTGAAAAATTAATCCCCTTATTTATTAATAATATCAGAAACAATAAGGCTTTACCTGTATATGGTGAAGGATTAAATATTAGAGATTGGTTGTATGTTGAAGATCATGCCCGTGCCATTGATTTGGTTTTCCACAAGGGGAAATTGGGCGATACTTACAATATTGGAGGCTTTAATGAGTGGACTAATATCGATTTGATAAAAGTTATTTGTAAGGTCATGGATCAGAAGTTAGGACGAGAAGTTGGCACATCTGAAAAATTGATTACTTATGTAACGGATAGAGCAGGTCATGATATGCGTTATGCGATAGATTCGACTAAGTTGTCTGAAGAGTTAGGATGGAAACCATCCCTGCAATTTGAAGAAGGAATCGAAGAGACTATAGATTGGTATCTTGATAATCAAGAATGGATGGATAACATCACCTCAGGAGACTATCAAGACTATTATAAGGAAATGTATAAAGCCAAGTAAGATGAAGGGAATTGTATTAGCAGGTGGTAGTGGTACGAGATTGTATCCGATTACCAAAGGTGTATCGAAGCAGTTGTTGCCGATTTATGATAAACCAATGATTTATTATCCTTTGTCAGTTCTGATGTTGGCTGGCATTCGAGAGGTTCTTATTATATCAACACCACAAGACCTACCAGGTTTTAAACGTCTTTTAGGGGATGGATCAGATTATGGAATAGAATTATCTTATGCAGAACAACCTTCACCAGATGGTTTGGCGCAAGCCTTTATTATTGGTGACGAATTTATTGGTGATGATGCTGTATGCATGGTCTTAGGTGATAATATCTTTTACGGACAAGGCTTTAGCCCAATGCTGGAAGAGTCAGTGAGATTGGCTGAAGAAAATAATATTGCTTCTGTTTTTGGATACCGTGTAAATAATCCTGAAAGCTTTGGTGTTGCGGAATTTGATGATAAGGGTAAAGTTCTGAGTCTTGAAGAAAAACCAAAGAATCCAAAATCTAATTATGCAGTTGTTGGCTTGTACTTTTATCCCAATAAGGTGGTTGAGGTCGCAAAAAGAATAAAGCCTTCCGATAGAGGAGAATTGGAGATAACAACGGTTAATCAGGAATTTCTTAAAAATGATACATTAAATGTCCAATTATTAGGTCGTGGTTTTGCTTGGTTAGATACAGGTACTCATGAATCATTGGCACAAGCATCTAATTTCGTAGAAGTAATTGAGGCTAGACAAGGACTTAAAGTTGCATGTTTGGAAGAAATTGCTTTTGAAAAAGGATGGATATCTTCTGATCGATTAAAAGAAATAGCCGAACCAATGATGAAAAATGGATATGGTGATTACCTGAACAAATTAACAGTGGAATAGGTGTTATCATTAGGATGAGTTACAATTAAGATTGAAGAGTAATGTTAGGCAATTTTTTGAAGGAATATAGAAATTCAGTTTTTTTTAAGAATGTTTTCCATTTGATGAGTGGAACATTTTTAGCTCAATTATTACTTGTTTTATCAACACCAATATTATCTCGATTGTTCGATCCAGATGACTTTGGTATGTTAGCTTTGTTTCTAAGTATACAGTCTATTTTGGTAATTCTTGGAACTTGTAGGTTAGAGATAGCCATTATGTTACCAAAAGAATTGAGAGATGCAATTAAGATTGTTTTATTTATTATTCTTCAATCAATATTACTCTCTCTGATACTATACATTATTTTGATAATATGTGGTAGCTATCTGATTTCAGTTTTTGATTTAGATAAAATGGCAAATGTGTTATTTTTATTGCCTATATCAATGTTTTTATTATCCTTGAATACGGCTCTAAAATATCTGAAAAACAGAAAATACAGATATAAAGGAATTCGAAATTGTACTGTTGTAGAGGGAAGTACAAGAGCTGGATTTAATATTACTTTAGGTTTTGCTGATTTTGTAAATTATGGTTTAATTTATGGTTATCTAGGCTCTTTATGTGTTTCCTCTATTGTATGGTTACGGAGAGAATATAAAGAGCTGTTTTTAGAATTGAAGAATTTTAAAATAAAAGATGTGAAGTATATTTCTAAAAAATACAGAAATATATTTACACATGTTGCCACTGGAGCACTCGTTAATAATATTTCTTGTCAGGCACCAATATTTTTAATGACATATTTCTACTCAATTGATGTGGTAGGACAATATTCAATGGCACAACGATTAGTTTCTTTGCCTATAGTTTTTATCATGACCGCTTTTGCAGATTCATTTAGGCAAAGAGCAGCTGATGAGTTTAGAGAGAATGGAAATATTCGGGGAGTTTATTTAAAAAATGTAAAAAGGCTTTTTTTTATTGGACTATTGCCTTTTTCTGGATTAATGTTCTTTGCACCTTTAATTTTTAAAGTGTTTTTGGGTGAAGAATGGGAGTTCTCAGGTATAATGGTACAAGTTCTAACTCTAATGACTTTCTTAAACTTTGTGATAATGGGGCTTAGTGGTGTTGTTATCCAAGTTGTAGAATTTTTCAAATTTGAATTGTATTGGCAAATATCGTTTCTACTATTAAGTATTGGCGGATTTTTAATCGGTCATTACATTTTTGAGGATGTGTTGTATTCTTTAGCATTGTATTCTTTAGGATGTATAATAATGTACCTTTTTAGTTTTGTCATAGCATACAAATATTCAGTTAAGACATGAAACAAAAGATAATTAAAATAATAAAAAAAATATTTAAAGTCAAATCTAAAGAACAACTAGTTGCTCGTTATCGATTAAGAATTAATAAGCGATTATATAGAGAAAAAATATCAATAAAGGGCTTGATTGAGCATTTAAAGACGTTAGGAATAAGAAGAGGTTCAAATGTTTTCATACATAGTTCATGGGGGGAGTTTTATAATTATGAAGGAAGTATCAATGATTTTATAGATTCGATATTAAATTTAATTGGACCGGAAGGAACTATTGCTATGCCTGCCAATCCTTTGTTAAGAAGTGAGAAATCTATTTTTAATGTTGCAAAAACACCCACCCTTGGAGGTATGATTGCCGAGACATTTAGAAATTATAAGGGCGTTACAAGAAGTTGTCATGTACGACATTCTGTTTGTGCAATTGGACCTCAATCAGATTTTTTATTATCAGAACATCATCTATCTAAAACATCTTGGGATAAAAAATCACCTTATTATAAGTTATCAAAAATCGACGCAAAAATCTTATCATTTGGCTTAGGGAGAACCTTTGTTGGTACTTCATTGCATTGCGCTGAAAGTATATTAAGAGAAGAGCATCCTTATTTTAACTCTTTGTTTGGTAAGGTGGTTGTGTACAAGTATAAAAATTATAGTGGGCAATTATGCGAACACACTGATCTCAGTGATGATGGTATTAGGAGAGAGTTCACTAAACGTTCACACCTACGAGTAATAAATAGATCTTTTGATAAAAATAAGTATAAAAAAACTAGGCTTTCAAACTTAACGATTAATGTATTTGATGCCAATTACGCGATTAATAGAATTATTGAATTAGGTAGGAATGGTATAGTCGTATATACACAACCAAACCCAAAAAAATATTTTAAATAAGAGGTTATGAGGTATAATTTGATTTCATATTTTGAAGAAACAGTTGAGAAATTTTCGAATAAAACTGCTGTTATTGATGGGGATAAAAAGATTAAGTTCGGAGAGTTGGCTACCAAATCAAAAAAGCTAGCTTCATATTTAATTCAAAAGGATATTATTAATGCACCAATTGCAGTATATCTTCCCAAAAGTATTGAGAGTATTTATTCGAATATTGGGATTACCTACAGTGGTAATGCTTACATGAATTTAGATATTAAAACACCTATAGAAAGAATAAAAAATATTGCAGAACTAATTAAACCTACTGTAATAATTTCAAATTCTAGCTTAAGTAAGAAAATAGTTGATATTATTCCTGAGGATATTGTAATAATAAATATTGATTTATTCGATTTTGATAATGAAATTGATGTCGATTCAATTGAGTCAAGATTAAATTGTATTATAGATACGGATCCCTTGTGTATAATTAATACATCAGGATCAACAGGAACTCCAAAGGGTGTTGTTCTTAACCATAAAAGTTTTATCGATTTTACTGATTGGGCGCTTGATACTTTTGAATTTTCAAATGACGAAATCATTGGTTCGCTTTCTCCTTTAGTTTTCGATATATATAGTTTTGAACTTTGCTTGTTAATGGCCAAGGGGGCAACCATGGTATTAATTCCTGATACTCTTGCTGCATTTCCTGTCAAGATACTAGAGTTAATGCAACTCCACAAAGTTTCGTTTATCTTTTGGGTACCAACAATTATGGTGAATATTGCCAATATGGATTTATTGCGAACCGACTATCTTAAGGATCTTAAATTAGTCTGGTTTGCGGGAGAGGTTTTTCCAACGCAACAATTTAATTATTGGTGCAAAAGCTTACCTAAAACAACTTTTGCTAATTTATATGGACCAATTGAGATTACTTTAGATTGTACTTATTATATCGTTAATCGTGAAATTTCGGATGATGAGCCAATTCCAATAGGGCATGCTTGTAGGAATACGGATATTCTTATTTTGGACAATGATAATAAACAGGTGAACGGTAATGAAGAAGGAGAATTATGTGTAAGAGGAACATCCTTGGCTATGGGGTACTATAATAATCCTGAAAAGACAGCTCAAGCCTTTGTACAAAACCCTTTAAATAATTCATATCCGGAGATTATTTATCGTACCGGTGATATTGTTTCAGTTAATGACAGAAATGAGATTATCTTTAAAGGACGTAAAGATAGTTTAATTAAACATCTGGGTTATAGAATAGAATTGGGCGAAATTGAGCATGTCGTTGTTAATACGTTGAAAATTGTTCAAAATGCTTGTGTCGTTTATAATTTTGCTCAAAAAGAGATAACTCTGATTTATGAGGCTGAGGCTGATATGCCGATACGGGATTTTAGAAATATGATATCAAAGAAACTTCCTAAATATATGGTTCCAACTGTATTTAAAAGGAAAATTATACTACCCAGAAATACGAATGGCAAAATTGACAGGTTAGCTTTGACTAAGGAGGTGAATGGTATATGAAAATTGTGACTAGTTTTGAAGAAATAATGTTAGGAGTGAAATCTGTTAGAGATTTTAAAGAAGGATATTTTACCAACTTTTTTCCTAATAAAGAGCAAATCGAATTATGGATTAAAAAGTCTATATTTTATAAAATTGATACTTATGAAGGTGTTGTTTTTTTTATAAAGAAAAATAGTGGCTTCAATACTCTCTACTTTGTTGCTAAATCAAAAGAATCTTTAAATCAAGCTATCGACGGTTCATCATCACTATTATGTGAAACAAGTACAATTGTAGACTTGATTGGCAAAGGAATTGAATTGAGTTTGTTAAGTGAGATCTTTAAAAACAATGATTTTTCAGAATATACTTGTTTAACTCGAATGAGTAGAATTGTAAGGGAGAATGAAATATCAACAATTGATACCATTATTGAGTTGGCTATTATAGAGGATGTTCAGGAAATAAAATTTTTACTCGATACATATTTTGATCCCTTCTCAGAACAAATTCCTTTTGAGGAAGAAATATTAAAATGGATACAGAGTGATCATATTCTTGTGAAGAGAGAAGGCAATATGATTGTTGGATTTGTGATTTTTGATCTAATTGGAGTGACTTCTTATTTAAGATATTGGTTTGTTCATCCGGAGCATAGAGACAAGAGAATAGGCTCTGCATTATTAAACAAATACTTTAATTTTAGTAAAGGTTGTAGAAAACAGATTTTCTGGGTTATTAATGATAATGATAATGCTATAAAAAGGTATAGGCATTATGGGTTCGATATGGAAAACATGAACGATATTATTTTAAAAAAAAATTATAAAATTTAATATACAATAAGGATGGTAGATAGAATAAAAAGTATTTTAAAGGATATTCAGCCTGAATTTGATTTTTCAGTGCATGTCAATTTTATTGAAGAGGGAATGCTAGATTCTTTCGATATGATTAATTTAGTTACCTCTCTTGATGAAGAATTTGGTATTTCTATTGATGGGATGGATATTTTACCTGAAAATTTTTCTTCCGTTGAAGCTATAACTACACTCGTTCAAAAAACGAAATAAATGGATTTTAAATTTAAGCACAAAAGGATATCTGGAATTTTGACTATTCTTCCTTCCAGGGAAGTAGCATTTGAGGATGGTATTGAAAACTATAATTTTTCTCGCGCCAAATCAATGAAACTTAAGTTGGCGATGGGGTATAATAAAAGAAGAATTGTAGAAGATGGAGTTTGTTCTTCTGATCTTGCTATTCATGGTTTAAAACATTTGATTGAAAGCAAGTTTATTGATAAAGATGAAATTGACGCCTTATTATTTGTTTCTCAATCACCTGATCATTTTATGCCGCCTACGAGTAATATTATTCAGGGCGAATTAGAATTGAAACAAGATATATTATGTCTGGATATTAATCAAGGATGCGCAGGGTATTTAATTGGTCTTCAACAAGCCTTTATGCTTTTAGATCAGGAGGCAATTAAAAAAGTTGTTTTGATTAATGCTGATGTTTTAAGTCCCAAAGTTTCACAAAGAGATCGTAATAGTAATCCTTTAATTGGTGATGCAGCTTCAATAACCGTCGTTGAAAGGACTTCTGATTCCGCTGAAATTTATTCTTCCATTAAGATGGATGGAAGTGGAGCTAAAGTTTTACAAATCCCTGCTGGCGGATTTAGAATGCCTTCAACTCAAGATACTTCAACTATGCTTGAGGATGCTAATGGGAATTTCAGAAGCTTGGATAATTTGGTAATGCAAGGGGATAAGGTTTTTAATTTTGTTCAAACAGAAGTGCCACCCATGATTGAGAATGTCTTGGAGAAAAGTGGCACTGCAAAAGACAAAATTGACTATTATTTATTTCATCAGCCGAATCGTTTTATGCTGCAAAAATTGGCAGATAAAATCGGAGTAGAACGCGATAAGATGCCCTCAAATATAGTCGAGAATTTTGGTAATGCCAGTGGCGTGAGTATTCCTACTAATATTTCCTATAATTTAGGTAAGGATTTAGAATCCCACAGATATAATGTTTGTTTGTCAGGATTTGGAGTCGGATTGACTTGGGGAGCCATGGTTATGGAATTAGGAAATCTTGACTTTAATACAATAATTGAATTTTAATATTTTAAATAATTATACATGGAAAATTTTGTAGAAAATATAGCGGAACTATTGGAGGAAGAAAATGTTAATTTAACAGATGAGTTGACCTCTTTTGAGGCATGGGATTCATTAACTATATTGTCAATAATTGCTTTTGCTGATGAAGATTATAATGTAAGCTTATCAGCTGATGAAATTAATTCTGCACAAACTATTCAAGGATTATTCAATCTTATTCAAACAAAAAATTAGATGGACATGTTTAATCCTTTAGATATAAGGGGGCGTAAATATTTAATTACTGGTGCTGCTTCAGGGATGGGGCGCGCGACTTCAATCTTATTGTCTAAGCTGGGGGCACACTTAATCCTGGTTGATATTAATCTTGAAGGTTTGGAGCAAACTAAACTAGCTTGTAGCGACACAGATGTGATATTACAACTGGATTTGCTCAAACCTGAAACTTTTAAGAAGACGGTTGAATCTGTAGTTAAGGATTTTGGTAAAATTAATGGTTTTATCCACCTTGCTGGAATTCCTTATGTTTCACCTTTAAGAACCATAAATCCAAAAAAGGCACAAGATGTTTATTTAGTAAATTCTTATGCAGGTATTGAATTGGCTCGTATATTTACCAGTAAAAAGGTATTTGCTGGTGAATTTGGGTCTATTGTTCTAATTTCTTCAGTCTATGGATTGGTGGGATCTTCTGCTAATGTTGGATACGCTATGTCAAAAGGTGCGGTTCAAAGTGCGACAAAGGCATTAGCAATAGAATTGGCCTCCAAAAATATTAGAGTAAATTGTGTCGCCCCAGGATTTATCAAAACAGAGATGATGGATGATATTTCATCTTCATTTTCTTCAGACTCCTATTTGAGTAATTTGGAGAAAATGCATCCTCTTGGCCTAGGTGAATCTACTGATATTGCAAATATAATTGCTTTTCTACTATCTGATATGGCTAAATGGATTACTGGCTCTATAATTAGTGTTGATGGTGGTTTTACTGCTCAATAATTGTTACAATGAATAAAGAATTTATTTTAATTACTGGTGCTTCTTCAGGTATAGGCAAAGAGATTTCGGCTCAATTATCATTCAACTTTAATGTTGTTTTATGTGGTAGAAATCAAGAGAAGTTGAATGAAACAAAGTTGTTATGTTCGTCTAACAATGAGTCATTAATATTTCAATTTGATTTATCCGATATTTCGAATATTGAAAATTCCCTATCATCTTTTATTAAGGAAAATAATATTGTTGTTTCTCATTTTATCCATTGTGCAGGATATATGAAGATGCAACCGTTGAAATTGCTTTCTCTTGATAATTTACAACAAACTTTTAGTACAAATGTATTTTCGGCAGCGATGATATGTAAGGTTTTAATAAAGAGAAAGATAAATCTTTCTTCATTAAAAAGTATTGTTCTAATTTCAAGTAATATTAGTGATAGAGGGGCCAAGGCTTTGGCTGCTTATGGTGCTTCGAAAGGAGCAATTGACTCATTAATGAGATGTCTAGCTGTTGAATTGGCTCCTTCTGTAAGAGTTAATTCTGTCTTGCCTGGTGCTGTGCGAACCGAAATGACCGAAAATATCTTTGCAAATGAGGAAGTTGCCAATCGAATGGAGAAAACCTATCCTTTAGGAATAGGTTGTTCTGAAGATATTGCTAACGCTGTAGAATTTTTGATCTCAGAAAAAGCAAGATGGATAACGGGTCAACAGTTAACTGTTGATGGAGGTAGAACGGTTGATATTTCAGGATAGAATGTGTTTAAATGTAGAAAGAATTGAAAATCAACCAATAAATTCTAATTGTTACATCGTTTATAAATCGGTAGGAACTGAATGTGTTGTAATTGATCCAGGGAGTGAAAAAACAGAAGACATTGAAAGATTTATAGATGATAATAGATTGACAATTTCACTAGTCATCCTCACTCATAGTCATTTTGATCATATATGGGGAGTTGAATCTTTAAGAGCTAAGTATTCTTTCAAATTGGTTTGTTCTTTGTTATGCTCTGAGTATATTACCCATAATAAAAAAAATTTATCGCTCTTTTACAATCAAAAAGGATTTGTTCTTAAGCCCGCTGAAGAAGTAATTGACTCGAAAAAACTTAGTATGACCTGGAGTGGTTTTGAGATTCTTTTTAAGGAAACTCCAGGTCATTCAAAATGTAGCATTTGTTTTAAAATTGGGAATAATTTGTTTACTGGTGATACGGCAATTAAAAACATGAAAACTGTCACTAAAATTATTGGAGGATCACAAGTTTCTTTGTTTACTAGCTTGAACGATTTACAAGAATTTATTGATGATAAAACAGTCTTATATGGTGGTCATGAAGAGAGTTTTATGAGTGCTGACTTTATTATTTCAAAATTTATGGGGGAATGATGAAAATTAGAATTCCAAATAACAATACGGTAGAAAGAAAGTATATTATTGATATTCTTTTAGGAGAATTTTTAGGATTGCAATATTCTATTGAATATGTGAATTCGATAGATTACGAAATGATTTTATCCAATGGGAATAAATTAGTGGTAAGAGATGCATTTTTTAACAATTCTCTAGCCGATTTATCATACTTGCAGGCAACCAATATTCCAGCTAAAGTTTGTTACTCTCATAATCAATTTCTTTTAGAAAAGGATATACCTATCATTTATGGTTCTGGCAAATTGGATATATCCGAAAATGAAATTATATGTGGCATTGATATTTTTGCTTCATCTTTTTTTATGCTAACGCGCTGGGAAGAATACGTAAATACTACTAGAGATGAACATGATCGTTTTCCAGCTCTTGAGAGTTTAGCCTTTAAAAATGATTTTTTGCACAGACCTCTAGTTAATGAGTATGTTGAAATGCTATGGAATATGTTGCTCCATCTTGGTTTTAAGGAAAAGCGTATAGAAAAAAAATACGAATTGGTTCTAAGTCATGATATCGATTTTTTATTTAGGGGGAAAGTAAGATGGTGTTATGATATACTTCGAGATTTTAAAACCAAATTTAATATCAAACATACGCTTTGTAATATAGCTGATTTTTTTAGCGGTAATGATCCTTATGACACTTTTGATTACTTAATGACCGTAAGTGAAAATGCTCCTGTGAAATCTCATTTTTATTTCATGGCTGATAATCAAAGTAATTATGGTACAAAATTTTATTTAAACAATAAACCTTTTTTGTCAATTGTGAATGACATTAAAAAAAGGGGGCATGTTATAGGCTTTCATCCCGGATATAAAACATATCAAAACCCCGAAATTTGGTGTGCTGAAAAATTATTATTGGAAAATAAACTAGGATTTCCTGTTGATGAAGGCCGTCAACATTTTTTGATGATGAATATTCCCAAAACTCTCAAAATATGGGATGATGCTAATATGAAAGTTGATAGTAGTTTAGGTTATGCCGATAAAAATGGTTTTCGGTGTGGTACTGGTGATGAATTTTCTTTATTTGATTTTAGACGAAGAGAAATGCTACGTTTGAAAGAACGTCCATTGGTTGTCATGGATGTTACTTTATTTTCTCTTGGAGAAGTTGGGGAAATGACAACAGAAGTTTTGAATCTTATGGGAGTCTGTCGAAAATACAAGATGAAGTTTACTGTCTTATTTCATAATTCATCAATGAGGGAAGAACACAAGGTTATATATTCAAATTTATTTTCATAATGGAGGTTATTTTAGCACTATATGTTCTTTCAGGGATAATAAAAGGTTATTTGCAATTTTTTAATGTTTTTACACCGATTGATATTACTCTTTTATTCGCTGTAATGTCTTTTTGTGCATATCTAATTGAATGTAAAGGCAAAAATATATATGAGAGAGTTAGATATTTCCAACGACCTGTTATTTTATTTTTATTCTTTTGGATTTGGATGTTGTTCACTCTATTGTATACAACATCAACTTCGTATGGATATACAAAATGTTTGAATTTTGGAACTAATTTAATTCCCATTTATCTGATTTTAAGCAAGAAAAATTTTAATGTTAAGAGGTTTCTTCAAACCTTTAGCCTATTGTTAATCCCTCTAACAATTATTTATCTTCCATTTGCCAGTATGACTTATGATAGTTGGGATGCCGATCTTACTGAATTTTCAAGAATGTATTTGGCTTTAGGCGGAGGTTTGGGTTTTGTTGTCTTATCTATTATTTTAAGTAAGAAGGTTGTTTTTAGCAAGAACATTGATTTTTTCTTATCATTATCTTCATTCGGTTTATTGGTTATTATTGGAGCAAGAGGCCCTTTATTATTTACTCTACTTATATTAGGAGTTCATTATCTATTTAGGGTTAAAAAAAGAATTATTAAGTTTAATCCAAAAAGGTTATTTTATTTTGGGTTATTTTTCATACCGTTTTTTTCATATTTGATAATCAAGTTTAATCATATTCTTATCAATATTATTTCATTCTCTTATACAAGGATGTTACTATTAATTGAAGGTGTCTTTTCCACTGGGGTTAAATTAGGAGCATCTGCAAACATAAGAGTAGAACATTATCATGATTCCCTAGAGCTTATTTTTTTGAATGTAAGTAATTTTATTTTTGGTACAGGGATAGGAAGTTATGAAATTGAAGTGTCTGGTTTTGATGGCCGTAATCATCCCCATAATCAAATTCTTGAAATCTGGACTGAACTTGGATTAATTGGTTTAGTTATATATTTGGTATACTTTATTTTCTTGATAAAAAATAATAGTAAGTTTTACGTATATATATCCAACCTAATTATAATATATTCTGTTCTCAATTTATTAAAATCATCATCCTTGGTTGATATTCGAATTCCCCTGACCTTTATTTGCTTATGTGTTTGTCAAAGTAATAAATTAATTTGTAATGAATAAGAAAAAGATTTGTCAGTTAACAAGCGTACATTCACGTCATGATACTAGAATATATAATAAAATATGTCACTCTTTAGCTCAGGGTGGATATGATGTTTTTTTAATTGTAGCCGATGGTTTAGGCGATGAAAGTATCAATAATATCGAGATTCTTGATGTTGGAACCAATACCTCACGTTTAAAGCGATTCTTAAATACATCAAAGTCTATATTTAATCTCGCACTAGAATTAAATTGTGAAATATATCAATTTCATGATCCTGAATTATTTCCAGTAGCTCTAAAGTTGAAAAAACGTGGTTATAAGGTCATTTTTGATTCTCATGAATATCTTCCTGGACAAATTTTGGATAAGGAATATATCCCTGTATTCTTTCGAAAACTAATCTCATATTCAGTTGAAAAATATTTCGATATTAACATAAAGAAACTTGATGCTGTAATTTCTGTTACACCCCATATAATTGATAAATTTAGATCAAAATCTGGGAATGCAATACAGTTAACAAATTACCCTATACTTGAGAGTGATAACAACTCTTTCTACAAGGAGGAGTACATTAAACGAAAAAATACTGTTTTTTATGCAGGAACAATATATGAAACCAGTCAACAATATCATATAATTAAAGCGATTGAATCAATTGATAATGTTAAGTATTCTTTGGTTGGAACTATTAATGATAAATATAAAAATATATTAAAGATATTATCAGCTTGGGATAAAGTCGAATTAACATCTTTTGTTCCGAAAGTAGAACTAGATAAAATAGCGATGAATGCGACTATTGGACTGGCTATTTTTGATTACATACCAAATTTAGGTTATAAAATTGGATCTTTGGGCGTTAATAAAATATTTGAATACATGTTATATGGATTGCCAATTATATGTACAGATTTTATTCTTTGGAAAGAAATTGTAGAAAAATATAATTGTGGGCTCTATGTTAATCCCAATGATATAAATGCAATTACTAAGGCCATTAGGTATTTGATTGAGAATAAAGAAGAAGCCTATGAAATGGGACAAAATGGTAGGAATGCTGTTTTGGAAGAATTTAATTGGAACACCCAAGAAACAATATTATTACATACTTACAAATCACTCTTATCATAGATCTAATGGTCAAACAAGCTGAATTATTAAATTTACCTAAAATACTTGATGAAAGAGGAAACTTATCTTTTATTGAAGGCGGAAATCATATTCCTTTCGAGATAGAACGAGTTTATTGGATATATGACGTGCCTGGTGGAGAACAACGGGGTGGTCATGCTTTTAAATCTCAATCCGAATTTATTGTGGCTATGAGTGGAAGTTTTGATGTTATTCTTGATGATGGAAAAGAAGAAAAGAGATATCAATTAAACAGATCCTACTATGGTTTATTAGTTCCTTCGGGAATATGGCGAAGAATGGAGAATTTCTCTACCAATTCCTTGGCTTTAGTTGTAGCATCGACCAAGTATAGCGAGGATGATTATATTCGAAATTATGAAGAATTCAGAACTGACGCAAATGAATAAGACTAGTGTATTTGATTGTTCCCTTATAGAATTAGACAAGCATCACCACGAAAAGGGGAACATATCAATTGTTGAGAATGGCAAAGATGTGCCTTTTGATATTAATAGAGTTTATTATCTATATGATATTCCTGGTGGAGAGGATAGAGGGGCACATGCCCATAAGGATTTGAGGCAATTGATCATAGCTGCTAGTGGAAGCTTTGATATAGTTCTTGATGATGGTAATGTAAAGAGAAGTATCACCTTAAATCGACCCTATATAGGTTTATTAGTTGTGCCTGGTATATGGCGAGAATTAATAAATTTTTCTTCTGGTTCTATTTGTATGGTTTTGGCTTCGCATAAATATGATGAAGATGATTATATTAGAGACTATAACGAATTTCAAGTGTTGAAAAAATAAAAGGAAATGGTTATGAATAAGATACATGAGACTGTAATAATTGGAGAGAATGTAAAGCTTGGTATTGGAAATACAATTTTACCATATACAATAATTGATGGTCCTATTGAAATAGGCAACAATAATATAATTGGACCTCATTGCGTGATAGGATGCCCACCGACTGATACAAAGAAGATAGCCCCTGTTGGTGAAAACCCTATGGTTAAGATAGGAAATAACAATATTATTCGCGAATTCTGTGTTATTGAACAACCATGTTATGAAGAGTATACGATTATAGAGGATAATGTTTTTATAATGCAAGGTGTCCATTTGTCTCATGATGTGCATATCAAAAGTAAGGCCGTAATTACGAATACAAGTGTTTTAGCAGGAATTGTAAAAGTGCTTGAGGGAGCTAATATTGCTATGGGGTGCACAATAAATCAGTTTACAACAATTGGTCAATACTCAATTGTAGCTACAGGAGCTGCATGTATGAAAAATGTGAAACCTTTTTCCAGATATATTCCTGGAAAACCAGTAAGTGTGAATAGATATGCAATAGAGAAATATGGTTTTAAGGAATACGAAGACGAAATTATGAATTATGTACTTGACGATGTACCTGTCAAGAGTAATACTCTAAAAGAAGTGATTGATAAGTTTGATTATTGGGTAATGAAGTACGGTCATAAAACATATAAATAACAATTGAATTTTATTTAAAGATGATTAAATTTTTAGATTTACAAAAGATAAATTCTCAATATCAAGAAGAATTAAAAAGAGTTGCATCTGATATTATTGATAGTGGTTGGTATTTATTAGGGAATCGGGTTTCATCCTTTGAATCTAGTCTGTCAAAATACATAGGTTCGAAGCATGCAATTGCTTGTGCAAATGGTCTAGATGCTCTTAGATTAATTTTTAGGGCATATATCGAAATGGGAGTTATGCAAGAAGGTGATGAAGTTATTGTTCCTGCAAATACTTACATCGCTTCAATACTAGCTATTACAGATAATAGATTGAAACCCGTTTTAGTTGAACCCAATGAGGCCAGTTTTAATTTGGATATAGATAAGGTAGAAGAAGCTATTACTGAAAAAACCAAAGCTATTTTGCTTGTTCATCTATATGGTCAAGCATGTTTCGATGGAAAACTTAAGGATATTGCAAATAGATGCAATCTAAAAATTGTGGAAGATAATGCACAAGCAATTGGGGCTAAGGTTTCTAATTTAAAAGCCGGAAATTTTGGTGACGCTTCAGGTTTTAGTTTTTATCCAGGGAAGAACTTGGGAGCCCTAGGAGACAGTGGTGCTATTACAACTAATGACGACGAATTAGCAAGAATTGCAAGGGCAATAGCTAATTATGGATCCGAAGTAAAGTATCAAAACGAATTTAGCGGTTTAAATAGTAGAATGGATGAAATTCAGGCAGGATTTCTTTCTGTTAAATTAAAATATATTGATAAAGAAAATGCGATTCGAAGAGAAATAGCGAAGTACTACCGTGAAAATATTAATAACCCTATAATTGCGTTACCTCAAGTTGTTAGTGGTGATGAAAATAGTCATGTCTGGCATTTATTTGTAGTAAGGACTACCGAAAGGGAACGCTTCCAAAAGTACCTGTTGGATAATGGAGTTCAAACTTTAGTACATTATCCGATTCCACCGCATAAACAGAAATGTTATATGGAAATGAATGATAAAACCTTTATTATTACTGAAAGAATTCATAATGAGGTGATATCTCTACCTATTAGTCCGGTAATGACAAAAGATGAGATTGTTAGAGTTGTGGATTTGATTAATCTATTTAGTTAAATGAAAAAGAAAATCTGGTTAATCAATCAATATGCGATGCCACCTAAGTACGAGGCTCGTATCCAAACATTGAAACGAGCACAGTATTTGATGGAATTTGGTTATGATGTTACGATTATTGGGGGGAGCTATCTCCATAATAGTGATATCAACCTAATTGAGAATAGGGAAAAGTATAGTGAAAGAACATATGACGGAATTAAGTTTATCCATATTAGAACAAAGAAGTATTCATCAAATGGATTAATGCGTTTTTATAACCTAATAGAATTTACTTTACGTTTGTTTTTCTTATCATCTAAATTTGAAAAGCCAGATGTGATTGTTCAAACAGCAACTGTGCCTTTTGGTAATTTGTTATACTATATGGCAAAGAAATTTAAGTCATATTATATTGTAGATGTTGTTGATTTATGGCCAGAATCTTTTGTTGCTTTTGGATTGGTATCGAAAAATAACCCTTTATTAAAACTAGCATATAGAGCTGAAAGATGGTTGTATCAAAAGGCGGATGATGTCGTTTTTTCTATGGAAGGAGGAAAAGATTATATTATTGAGAAAGGATGGGATCTAGAATCTGGAGGAGTAATCGATTTGGATAAGATTCATTACATCAATAATGGCGTCGATTTAAAAGACTTTGATGAGAATAAGGAATTATTTAAGATTGAGGATTTAGATCTTGAAAATGATGAAATTTTTAAAATCATTTATTTAGGTTCAGTTCGATTAGCCAATAATTTAAAACAATTAATTGATGCTGCATCTCTATTAAAAGATAAAAGTAATATCCGCTTCTTGATTTATGGTGATGGAGATGATAGAGAATTCTTAATAAATTATTGCAGAGATAATAATGTTAATAATGTAATATTTAAACAGAAATGGGTTGAATTGAAATATGTACCCTATATATTATCTAGAAGTTCTCTTAATATATTGAACTATATGCCTACACCTATCGAAAGGTTTGGAGGTAGCCAAAGTAAATCATTTCAATATATGGCAAGTGGAAAGCCAATTTGCTCTAATCTGGAAATGGGCTATTGCCCTATTACTAAATTTAATTTAGGTGTAGCCCAGGGTTTTAACAATTCAAGAGAATATGCTGATGCAATTCTTTCTTTTGTTAATATGGATTCAGAAAAGTATGATTCGATTAGCAATAATGCCAGACAGGCTGCAGAAAATTATGATTATAGAAAATTAACTTCTGATTTTGTTAAATTGTTGAATTAAATGAAAATAACTAAAATTGACAAAAAAATACCGGTTGGTTTAATTGATGTTCACAATCAGGCTTTTCGTGATTTCTTTTTAACATCACTCGGATCAAAATTCCTGAAATTATATTATTCCACAGTTTTAAAGAGTCCTAAAGGACTTGTTTTATGCCTTCAAGATGATGTAGGCACTGTTTTAGGTTTTGCCGTTGGATCTACCTATTCAAAAGGTTTTCATAAGAATATATTAATTCATAATTTTTTTTATTACGTTTGGGTGCTATTTATTGTTAGTATTAGTAGACCTATGGCAATATTTAGATTATTAAATAATCTTAAGAAGGGGGCAAAGCATAATGAAGATTTAGGCGATTATGCAGAACTTCTCTCTATAGCTGTTCCTCCACAATATAAAGGACTTGGTTATGGGAAGTTATTACTCCAAGCGTTTGAAGATGAATTGTTAAAATTTAACGTCAAAAAGAGTGCATTAACTACTGATTATTTTGATAATGAAGGTGTGATTGCCTTTTATAAAAAAATGGGATATGAAATTTTTTATGATTTTACAAGTTATCCCAATAGACGAATGTACAAACTCGTTAAGAATTTGTAGTTTTTTTTTATGAAACCATTGTAAGTATCTAGTTTACCCATTTATTTTAACTATTATATGAAAATACCTTTCTCTCTTCCTGTAATTGATCAGGATGTCATCGATGAGATGAACGATACATTAATCAACACGGGTTGGTTAACTTCTGGACCTAAGGTGATTGCTTTAGAAAAAGAAATTCAAAAATTAACGGATACTAATACGGTTATCTGCGTAAATTCCTGGACCTCTGGCGCTATGTTAACTTTACGTTGGTTTGGTGTAGGGGCAGGCGATGAAGTTATCATTCCATCTTACACCTATTCTGCTACAGCTCTTGCGGTTTTAAATATGGGAGCTACTCCTGTAATGGTCGATGTGAAGGATGATTTTACGATTAAACCTGAGAATATTAAAAAGGCTATTACTGAAAGGACCAAAGCTATTTTTCCTGTTGATATGGCGGGTTGGCCTTGCGACTATGATAGCATTATGGCATTAGTCTCATCTAAAGATGTGAAGGAACAATTTAAGGCTAAAGGTAAACAACAAGAAAAACTTAATAGGATTTTAGTAATGGCTGATGCAGCTCATTCTATTGGAGCACAAAGTCAAGGTGTTCCTGTTGGAAGGCTTGCTGATATTACTGTTTTCTCTTTACATTCAGTCAAGAATATTACCACCGGAGAAGGTGGTGCTATTTGTTTAAACTTGCCTGAAGTGTTTAACCACGCAGTAGAATATAAATTTTTAAAGGCTTTGTCTTTAAATGGACAAAACAAATCTGCCTTCGAAAAGAATCAACCTGGAGCTTGGAAATATGATATTATCGATCAAGGTCTAAAAGTAAATATGCCAGATATCTGCGCTTCTGTTGGTTTAGCTCAGATTAAGAAATATAAAACCGAATTACTTCCTGAACGTAAAGCTATTTTTAAGCATTACGATACATTTTTTAATAAATTTGATTGGGGAAATATTCCGTTATCTATTGACGAATCAAAAGAATCTTCATATCATTTATACCTACTACGTATAAATGGAATTACTGAAGTTCAAAGGGATGAAATGATTCATTATATCTCAACTAATGGTGTTGGCGTTAATGTGCATTATATACCCATGCCTATGCTAACGTTATTTAAGAATTTAGGTTATAAGATGGAAGATTATCCGAATACGTACGAATTGTATTCAAATGAAATCTCATTACCGGTCTATAATAATCTATCTGAAAATCAATTGAAAACAGTATGTCAGTTGGTTGAAGAAGCCTATATTAAAGTGGTTATGAACTGTAATGTTTGATTATAGTTAGAAATCAATCAAATTACTAATTATTAAAAGAATATGAGAAATCTAAATATCCCTCAATTTATATCTGAAAATATTACTTTCCGAAAGGAGAGTATGTTTGCAGAAGATTTAAAGACTAATCATGAGCAATTGAGTTCGGAAATTAAAGGGAAGACAGCCTTGGTTATTGGTGGGGCAGGTACCATTGGCTCCTCCTTTATAAGAGCCATGCTTAAATATGAACCAGCTAAGCTGATTGTTGTTGATACCAACGAGAATGGTTTGACAGAGCTGACTCGTGACTTAAGAAGTTCCTATGGTATGAAGGTGCCGGAGTTTTATAAAACTTACCCTTTGAACTTTGCCGATCCTGTTTTTTATCGCATGTTTCAAAATGAGGGCCCTTTCGATATTGTTGCCAATTTTGCTGCACACAAGCATGTGCGTAGCGAAAAGGATCATTATTCTATTACGGCATTGATTGATAATAATGTTCTTAAGGCCGAAATCTTATTAAAGGAACTATTGAAATTTCCACCTAAGCATTTTTTCTGCGTTTCTACTGATAAGGCTGCCAATCCTGTTAACATAATGGGAGCCAGCAAGAAGATCATGGAAGAAGTGATTATGGCTTATTCACGAGAATATCCTATATCTACAGCTCGTTTTGCTAATGTAGCCTTTTCAAATGGGTCTTTATTGGATGGTTTTATTTCTCGTTTAATTAAAAAACAACCTTTTTCTGCACCATCTGATGTGAAACGTTATTTTGTTTCTCCTGATGAGTCTGGTCAAATCTGTTTGATGGCTTGTGTTCTTGGAAAATCAGGAGATATTTTTTTTCCTAGATTAAAGGCTGAGCAAATGGTAACTTTTGCAGAAATTTCTGATCGCTTTTTAAGAACTTTGGGATATGAACCCTTAGTGTGTTCAAGTGAAGAAGAAGCTAAGCAAAAAGCCTTAGATTTAGATGAGAATTCAACTCACTATCCTGTGTTTTACTTTGGTTCAGATACTTCAGGAGAAAAGAGTTTTGAAGAATTTTTCACTGATGATGAAATTCTTGATGAGCAGAGCTTTTCATCATTAGGTGTCATTAAAAATGCCCCTAAAAAAGAACTGAGTGAAGTTGGTGTATTAACCAGTGAGTTATCCGATTTATTAGCTGCTTCAGATATTTCAAAAGCCGGAATTGTTATAGCTTTATCTAACTTTTTACCCAACTTCAAGCATATTGAAACAGGTAAAAGTTTAGATCAAAAAATGTAAAGTTTTATGTATAAATATTTTTTTAAAAGGCTTATCGATTTCTTAGCATCTCTTATTGCCTTGGTGATTTTATCTCCATTGTTAATTCCAATCGTAATTGGGTTATTACTAACGGGGGAACATTACGTTTTTTATTCACAGAAACGTGTCGGCCATAAAAACAAGCGCTTCCAAATCTTGAAGTTTGCGACTATGTTGAAGAATAGCCCAAATATGGGAACTGGTTCTTTAACTTTACGAAAAGATCCAAGAGTTTTGCCTATGGGTGGTTTCTTGCGTAAAACAAAGATTAATGAACTGCCTCAACTTATAAATACATTAATTGGTAATATGACTATTGTTGGGCCTCGTCCTCAAATGGAGGTCGATTTCTATAAATTTCCAAAGCCTATTCAAGATGTTATTTATAATGCCAAACCAGGTATTACAGGAATTGGTTCTGTAGTTTTTCGTGATGAAGAAAGAATGATGACCAATGCAGGTGGTGATCCGCATGAGTTTTATGAGAAACACATTGCGCCTTATAAAGGTGAGTTAGAAGTTTGGTATCAGAATAACCTAACATTCATGACTGATTTTAAAATCATATTTTTAACAGCTTGGGTTATTCTTTTTCCTGAGAGTAAGTTGATGGAAAAGTGGTTTAAAGATTTACCAGCCTTACCAGAGGGATTAAAAAATTAGGCCTAATTATTTCTAAACTATATTGAATCGTTATGAAAAAAAAATATTTTGCTCACGAAACAGCGATTGTAGATGATGACTGCAAAATAGGAGCTAATACCAAAATTTGGCATTTCTCACATATCATGAGCAATTGTGTTTTAGGAGAAGCATGTAATATTGGACAGAATGTAGTTGTATCTCCTGAAGTCATATTGGGTAATAATGTGAAGGTTCAGAATAACGTATCCATTTATACAGGTGTGACTTGTGAAGATGATGTTTTTTTAGGTCCATCTATGGTTTTTACCAATGTCATTAATCCTCGATCCTCTGTCAATAGAAAAAATGAGTACATGTGTACCATTGTTCGAAAAGGTGCAAGTATTGGAGCTAATGCTACTATTGTGTGTGGTCATGATATTGGTGAGTATGCTTTTATTGGTGCGGGTGCAGTCGTTACAAAAGTAGTTCCAGCTTATGCTATGGTCGTTGGCAATCCGGCCAAACAAATTGGATGGATGAGTGAACATGGTACTAAGCTTATTTTTGATGATAAGGGAATTGCTCTTTGTTCAGATTCTAAAGAAGAATATATCTTGGAAAATGGAATTGTTAGAAAGTGGAAAAAATAGAGTTTAGAATGATGCAAATAAGAATGGTTGACCTAAAGGGTCAGTACGAAAAGATAAAATCTGAGGTTGATGCTGGTATTCAGAATGTGATAGATACAACTGCATTTATTAATGGACCTAAAGTCTCTGAATTTGCTAAAAACTTAGCCACCTATAATGGAGTAGCTAATGTAGTTCCTTGTGCCAATGGTACAGATGCTTTGCAAATTGCATTGATGGCTTTGGGTTTAAAAGCAGGGGATGAAGTAATTGTTCCTGTACATACTTATGTAGCTACTGCTGAAGTTATATCGCTATTGGGTTTAGAGCCTGTTTTTGTAGATTGTTTAGATGATCTTTATACCATCGATGACTCTAAGATAGAGGAATGTATTGGTGATAAAACAAAAGCAATTGTTCCTGTTCATTTGTATGGGCAATGTGCCGATATGGAAGCTATTATTGCAATTGCAAAAAAACATGATCTAAAGATTGTTGAAGATACAGCTCAAGCAATTGGTGCCGATTATACCTTTTCTGATGGAAGAAAAATGAAAGCAGGTACTATGGGAGATATTGGGACAACATCTTTTTTCCCTTCCAAGAATTTAGGTTGTTATGGTGATGGCGGTGCGATGTTTATCTCTGATGACGACTTAGCTTCTAAAGCTAAAATGATTACCAATCATGGTCAATCGGTAAAATATCATCATGATGTTATTGGATGTAACTCCCGTTTGGATACTTTGCAGGCAGCTGTTCTTGATGTGAAATTGAAGCATTTAGATGATTATTCTGCTGCAAGAAATTTTGCCGCGAGTCATTACGATAATATATTGGCAGATATTGAAGGGATCAGAATTCCTAAAAGAGCGGATTATTCAACACATGTTTTTCATCAATATACGCTAAGAGTTGCTGATGGGAAACGTGATTTATTGAAAGCAGAATTAGACAATAGAGGCATTCCCTCCATGATCTATTATCCTATTCCATTACATTTTCAGAAAGGCTATGCCAGTGAATCATATGGAAAGGGAAGTTTTCCTGTTGCAGAGATGTTGAGCGAAGAGGTCTTATCTCTTCCTATACATACTGAGATGACTCAAGACGAACTGAATTATATAACAGATGCTGTTAAGAGCATTATGAAATCAATATAAAAATGAAGAATTTTGCAATCATTGGTGTGGGTGGGTACATCGCACCTCGACATTTAAGAGCAATAAAAGATACAAATAATAATCTTGTTGCTGCTTACGATGTATTCGATAGTGTGGGTATTATGGATAGTTTTTATCCTAGTGCTTCTTTTTTTACACAACAGGAGTTATTCGATAGACATCTGTCAAAATTAAAAGGTACAGATAAGCAAGTTGATATGGTGACCGTTTGTACGCCTAACTACCTACACGATGCCCATATTCGTTATGGATTGAGAATGGGGGCAGATGTTATTTCGGAAAAACCCTTGGTGCTTAATCCATGGAATATTGATGCCTTACAGGAAGTGGAAAGAGAAACAGGAGGAACATTAAATAATATTCTTCAGTTGCGACTACATGATTCAATTAAAGCTTTGAAGGCTAAAGTTGAGAATGGCCCTAAAGATAAGGTTTATGATGTAGACCTAACATATATCACATCAAGAGGAAGTTGGTATTATACAAGTTGGAAAGGTGATGTGCGCAAGAGTGGTGGAATTGCAACTAATATCGGAGTACATTTTTACGATATGTTACAATGGGTTTTTGGTGCTGTAAAAAAGAACGTTGTTCATGTTTCGTCTCACGATAGAGTTTCCGGTTATCTTGAATTTGATAAAGCAAGAGTTCGTTACTTTTTGAGTATAAATGAGAATACTTTGCCTAAAGAAATAAAAGAAGCTGGAAAGAAAACCTACCGTTTATTAGAGATGGATGGAGAAGAAGTTGAATTCTCTGATGGATTCACAGAGCTACATACTGATAGTTACCGTCATATTTTGGATGGAAACGGATTTGGCTTAGATGAAGTTCGTCCATGTATCGAAATTGTACATGATATCAGACACGCAAGTCCAATAGGTTTAAAAGGAGAGTATCATCCTTTTGCAAAACTGGAATTGGAGGAACATCCATTTGGCTGGACTAGCTAGTCAATTCTTCTTAAAATATTAAAAGCCTGCCATGTGTAGGCTTTTCTTGTTTTTTTCAAACTGTGTATATACATGAATCTAAATATGGAATTTGATAATTTAAAAAATCGGCTTCAGGGGGAATTGGTAAATGATAATTTGCATCGTATTATTTATGCAACAGATGCCTCTGCCTACAGGGAGTTACCTTTGGCTGTAATCTATCCAAAATCTTCTGAAGATATTGAAAAGGTGGTCCTGTTTGCCAATCAAAATAATATGACGATTATTCCTCGAGCAGCAGGCACTTCATTGGCAGGTCAGGTGGTTGGTAATGGTATTATTTTAGATGTATCGAAGTATATGACTTCAATTTTGGAGTTAAACGAAGAAGAGAAATGGGTAATCGTCGAACCTGGAGTAGTCCTCGATGAGTTAAATAATTATCTTAAGCCCTTTGGTTTATTTTTCGGTCCTGAAACTTCAACCGCAAATCGTTGTTGTATAGGAGGTATGTTGGGAAATAACTCATGTGGCTCTCATTCATTGGTATATGGTGCAACAAGGGAACATACTATAGAAACCAATGTAATTCTTAGTGATGGTTCTTCGACTGTTTTTAAGAAAATTTCTAAAGGAGAGGTTTATAAAAAAGCCAAAGGAAATGGAATTGAGGCTGATATTCACGGGAAGTTAGTCGATATTTTATCTGATGATAAATTGGTTCAGGAAATCGAAGATAGCTTTCCAGAAAAAGAATTGACCCGAAGAAATACGGCTTACGCTTTAGATGAAATAAAGCTTGATGATTTTAATTTGGCTAAGCTTTTTGCAGGATCTGAAGGAACCTTGGGGATAGCCACAGAAATAAAGTTATCCCTAGTCGATCTACCTCCAAAAGAAAAGGCTTTGGTTTGTGTGCATTGTGATAGTTTAGAGGAATCCTTTGAAGCGAATTTAATTGCATTGAAGCATTCTCCTGTAGCTGTAGAGCTAATGGATAAGAATATTCTGGAATTAAGTGCTAAGAATATTGAGCAAAGTCAAAATAGATTCTTCATTAAAGGTGAACCTGCTGCAATTTTAATGGTAGAACTTGCTTTTGCTTCTAAAGCAGAACTCGATAAAGTCGCTGGTGAATTAGAAGCTGATTTAAAGGCACATCATTTTAATGGATATTGTTCCAGAGTATATGGCAAAGATATCTCAAGAGTTTGGACCTTGCGAAAAGCAGGTTTGGGCTTACTTTCATCAATGCCGGGTAGTGCAAAGCCAGTATCAGTAATTGAAGATACAGCGGTGGTTCCAAAGAGACTTCCGGCTTATATGAAAGATTTCAAAAAATTGATGGATGAATACAATTTATCTTGTGTATATCATGCACATATTGGAACAGGGGAATTGCATCTTCGTCCTATACTGGATTTAAAAGAGGATGGTGATAAAAAGTTATTTCGAACTATAGCCAGAGAGACGGCCTTATTAGTCAAGAAACATAGGGGTTCTTTAAGTGGAGAGCATGGTGATGGTCGCTTGAGAGGTGAATTCATTCCATTGATGTTTGGAGATAGAGTTTATGAATTAATGCGTGAAGTGAAAGCAACATTCGATCCCAAAGGAATATTTAATTCAAATAAAATTGTAGATACACCTCCAATGGATACTTCTCTCCGATACGATGGAGATTATAATGATATCAAGGTAAAGACTTATTTCGATTTCTCAGATCAGAAGGGTTGGCTGTCTGCTATAGAGCAATGTAATGGTTCTGGTGATTGTAGAAAAGCCATGGAATTTGGAGGAACGATGTGTCCATCGTATCGTGCAACAGGTGATGAGAAAGATACCACACGTGCGCGAGCCAATGTTTTACGAGAATTGCTTTCGAGACCTCAATCAGCAAAAATATTTTCACAACCCGAAATATTGGAAGCATTGGAATTATGTGTGTCTTGTAAGGCCTGTAAGTCTGAATGTCCTTCAAATGTTGACATGACCAGGCTCAAGGCTGAATTTATGCAGCACTATTATGATGAAAATTCGGTCAGTCTTAAAGTATGGATGGTCGCAAACCTACCTAGCTTTCAAGCTGTGTTTTCTATTTTTCCTTTTTTGTACAATTTTGTTGTTGAGAATTCTTTAACATCATCATTGTTGAAGAAGATCCTCTGTTTTGCTTCTGAACGTAATTTGCCATCTTTATCCAAAATGAGTTTGTGCAGTCTTAATAATAAGTTGAGTAAGAAAGGTGGGGGAATTTATGCTAAAGGGAAATTATATCTTTTTGCTGATGAGTTTACTAGTTATATGGAGGCTGATATAGGTATTAAGTTTATTCAGTTAATGAATAACCTAGGCTATGAAGTAGAGATACCTAGGCATAAAGAAAGCGGACGCACGGCTCTTTCAAAAGGTTTACTTAAAAAAGCAAAAAAGATTGCCAATAAAAATATAAGCTTACTAAAGGATATTATTACAGAAGATATGCCCTTGGTTGGTATCGAGCCTTCCTGTATTTTATCTTTTAGAGATGAATATCCCAATCTTGTTGATAATTCATTAAAGGAATCTGCCATAGAATTAGCTGGTAACACTTTCCTTTTCGATGAGTATATTTTGAGAGAAATAAAGAAAGGAAATATTTCATCAGCTGATTTTAAAGACCATAAGGCTAAAATATTCCTTCATGGACACTGTCATCAGAAATCTTTAGCCTCAGTTGAGGCTTCGCGAGATATTCTGTCTTTGCCAAAAAACTATGAAGTTGAAATGATCCCATCAGGCTGTTGTGGAATGGCAGGTGCTTTTGGCTATGAAAAGAACCATTATAGTTTATCTATGAAGATGGGAGAGCAAGTGTTGTTTCCTTATGTGAGAAAAGCAGAAGAAATGACATTAATTTCTGCACCAGGTACCAGCTGTCGTCAGCAAATAGTTGATGGAACAGGGAAACAAGCTTTGCATCCAGTGGAAATTTTATATGATGCCTTAAAATAATTAATTGAAGATTTTCTTATCTTATCAGAGACTTTAAAGAAGCATGTATAAGAAAATGGTGAAAATCAATTAGATTTTCACCATTTATTGTTTTACGCTTATATGTGTATTTCCAAAAACGAATCCATAGCGGTTTTTTAAGACATTAAAAAAGCCTGAAAGTTTCCACGCAACTTTCAGGCTTTCCAATGACCAATAAACTGTTATTGGTTAATTCTTAGCCTTCTAAAACTAAATCTAAAATTTTAGATGCATTTTCACTATCGCCTTGATTAAGAATTCGCTCTGCTAATTGAACAATTTGAGAAATTGCCGGGTTCTTCTCAATTTCTAGTTCAATGTCCTGAGGTAGGTTTCCTAGTTCCACTTTATACTTTTTTTTGTTTAAAATTTCTAATTCACTTTAGCAATGATTGTGCCAAAGCTGTTCATGGAAAGCTAATTTAGTTCTTGGTTGTTTAATAAGTGCAAATGTAAAATAAAAAGGGGAGAATTTGGTTTGTCAAATCTGTCAAGTTGCTTATAAAGTCTAAACCCCGAAGTGTCGGGGGAAAGTCGAATAAGGCTAGTGTCCATCAATTATTTTCTTTTAATTAGTGTCCATTAGTGACAACCGAGCTTGAGAGCTCGTCGAAGTCCATCTGTGGTTAGACCCTTTTGTTTCTCTTAAAAAATTAGTGTTAATTAGTGCCCATTAGTGGTTAAATTTATTTTTCACAAAAACCACCTCCCCCGATCTTAATCGGGTACTCCTCCTTAAAACAAGGAGGAGAATTTTCAAGTAGCTTATTTAATAATCGTAAATACCTGACCCTTCGACTCGTCTCAATGCACTGGGGCAATATCCATCAGGTATTTCCTTAAAATTAGTGTTCATTAGTGCCCATTAGTGGTTCAATCTTTTTTTAGAAATTTGTGTAAATCTGCGTAATCTGTGGTTTAAACTATTTCTTTTTCATATTTTATCAAAAATAATCTGCGTCTGATCTTTTTTTCACGAAAATGGCACCCTCAAGCTGGTTGAGAGCACCATCACCATAGCAAGCCTTATCCTGTTGACTCCCGAATACTTTCGGGATCGACCTTTAATGACTTTCCTCTGTTTCCATCTCCAGTTCAAACACATTGGTTTCCCCATAACGATGGATCACTTGTAGCTTAATGCTTTTATAGGTTACGGCCTTTACAATCATATCATAAGAGCCAGGTTGAAGAGATTTAATTCGAAAGCCTCCTTTCTTACCCGTGCATTGATGATTAATTTGAGCATCAGGAATAAGAATTTGGGCTTGAGGCACAGGTTCTTTGGTCAACTTGTCGATTATGAGCCCTGATATGGCTATCTTTTTATGCCCTACCTTTTCAATGTCTCGGGCGGCAAGATAGGCCTTATAGAGTTCAGGCTCATCTCGTTCATACATCGATTTCATGACCTTATCCAAGCGAAATCTAAATGCATTTATCATCTTGTAAGATAGGCTACTAAGTTCATTGCCTGCAATTTTAGATGTGTTTTGGAGTTCTTTAGGTCGAGGCACCAATTCAATATAGCTCTCAGAGCGCGTTTGTAAGGTGCTGAGCATTTCCTCACTCACCCCCGTATCAACTAACTTCTCTCCTAAACCAACACAATAGGTCTTTGTTAGTTCTAATCTCGAAATGAGTCGTTCATCACCATATTGAGCATAGGTGATACCGCTACCCTTAAAATTGGGTAAATCTTCCAATTCATTATTTTTAATGCAATAGTTGTAAATTAACTGATTAACCCGCCCTAACTGTTCGGCTACAGCATTTTTTTTATCTTTTTTCGATAGGGTTGTTCCCTTGTAATCCTTTTCTCTTATGGCCCACATAGTCTCAAAGGCTAAATATTGGTTTAATATTAGAGTAATCAGCTCTTTAACTACAGGAATAGCATCTAGTTTCACTTGATAGGCTTCTGTGAAATCAGTGAATCTCCTCAGCATTTCTCTTAAATTTAAATATTTCTTTCTCATAAAATATGTTTTTAATGGGTGTTGATTAGTGTGTAATTATGTTACTGTTTTTTTTAGATAGACGATTAAAGCTTGTTGTATATCCTTCTTGTCATTTTATGAAACAATCTTTATAATCTCATTTCACTTCCTGATATACAATCAAGCTTTAAAGTCTATTTATTTACTTGTGTTTCATTGGCATATTATTTTAGTTTTATAACTTATTTAGTGATCAGTTTGATCTATATTATCTTATTGAAATCGCGCTAACTTATATATCTAAATGTTTTAATCTTGTTTCCAATTGGTCTTATTCATGTACTCAATTAGACTAACTCTTATACTATTGATGCCAACTCATTAGGCATTCAATCAGACTTATTCATATCCCACTACAACGAATCAATGCAACAAGACTAACTTATTCCTCCAACTGAAGGTGTTTGTTTATGCAATTGCTCTAAGGCTTATTCTGTTTGGACATTCTGAATGATCTAATCGATCTGTCTGTCTTTCAGATCGAGGGTATTAAGCTGTCAATACAATCTTTTGTATTTAAAATCTAATAGCTTATGGGGTCTATCTATCCTTTTTGAAAGCCGAAGCAGATAAAGGGTATAGGTATTACCAGAACTGTGTTTTTAATAGTTGATGAATAAGAAGGGGATTTCGAGCTGGCTAGTAGTGAACTATAACCAACTTACCCAGAACTCAAGGCTTTGAATTCTGAAAATCAGGAATTAGTAAGTTTGATACTTTACCGTACCATGAACTTATGATGATGAGATTTGTTTGCTTTATAAAATGACATACGAATTTAATAAATATTTCACTTAACATGCAAATCTTTTAACATAAATAATCGTTCAATATATTGTATTTTATTTAAGCATGTCTATCTTGCAGTAAGGCAGTTGTTTATCTATTCGCATAGATCCTTATTCTAGAACAAATAATTGTTTTTTTGTATGTTGAATGTTAATTTTTCGCAAATTTAAGACCTAATTTTTAACTCACTGTCCAAATAAATGTAGCAAATCTAGTATTGAGAAAACTGTGAAGTGGTATTTTGAAAATACGGAGGGCTTGGAGAATGTAACTTCTGGTGAGTATCAAATGTATTATGAGGAAATGTACTGCTAAGGTTCCTTATAGCTGTCATGACTTTCGGAGTTCTCGAAAGCTCAGTAGCGAGGAGGAAGAATGAGGACGAAGCAATCTCAATGCAAACAGCCACCCTATAAATTAATAAAACTTAAAAAATAAGATTCTTATTTTACCTTCCGACTCCCGAATACTTTCGGGATTGCGAACTCGACTAAGTTCATCTGTGTCTAAAATTTTGTTGTCATTTGTATATCGAATGGTTGCTACTTGCCATAATTCTTTTCTTTTTTAATTTGTGAATATTTGTGTAAATCTGTGGTTCAATATTTTTGTTTTTAGTTACACTTTTAAACTTGAATTCCCTTATATTTGTTCATACATAAATAATTATTAGATAACTTGTATCAGTCAATGAATCTTTGAATACATAGTTATCATCTAATATTCTAAGCATGAAAGGAATCATACTAGCAGGTGGATCGGGAACACGTTTATACCCTATAACCAAGGGGGTCTCAAAACAGCTACTACCTATTTACGATAAGCCCATGATTTACTACCCCTTATCAGTCCTAATGTTAGCTGGAATTCAAGAGATTCTGATCATATCTACTCCTGAAGATCTTCCGAATTTTATTAAACTTTTGGGAACAGGTGAAGAGCTGGGCTTGAAACTTTCTTATAAAGAACAGCCTAGTCCTGATGGTTTGGCACAAGCTTTTATTCTAGGGGAGGATTTTATTGGTGATGATTCGGTTTGTATGGTGTTGGGAGATAATATTTTCTACGGTCATGGTTTTACTGAGCTTTTACAGCAGGCAAGATCGAATGTGGAAGAAGATGGGAAGTCAACTGTTTTTGGTTACTACGTGAATGATCCCGAGCGCTATGGTGTAGCAGGCTTCGATGAAAAAGGTAACGTGACTTCTATCATTGAAAAACCAGAAAAGCCTTTATCCAACTACGCCGTAATCGGACTCTATTTTTATACCAATGATGTCATTCAAATTGCAAAGGAGATGAAGCCTTCTGAAAGAGGGGAGTTGGAGATTACTGCAGTGAACCAATCGTATTTGGATCAAGGTAAGTTGAAGGTTGAGTTAATGGGGCGTGGCTTTGCCTGGTTGGATACAGGGACTCATAAATCATTATTGGATGCTAGTCAGTTTATTGAGACTGTGGAGACACGTCAAGGCTTAAAGATTGCTTGTCTTGAAGAGATAGCTTTTAATATGGGCTATATAAACGCCGAACAAGTTAGAAAACTAGCAGAGCCTCTAAGTAAAAGTGGCTATGGTGAGTATTTATTAAAATTAATTCAAGAATAAACCATTCGATATAAATATTTTCTAACCACTAATTAACACTGATTTTCACTAATTTTATTTACTATGAAGTATAATGAAGAAAATACTTTTAAGCAAGAGTGTTATGATATTGTAGGTTTATGTATGTTAGTTCATAGAGAATTTGGTTCAGGTTTTTTAGAGGCTGTCTACCAGGAAGCCTTAGAAATAGAGTTTGTTAAAGCTGATATTGATCACGCAAGAGAATGTCAAATAGAAATAAACTATAAAGGTGTTATATTGGACAAGAAGTATTATTCTGATTTCTTATGTTATAATGAGATTATAATTGAACTGAAAACGGTGAAATCTTTAGATGACAATCATATGGCACAAATAATGAATTATATGAAAGCCACAAATAAAAAAATCGGTTTACTTGTTAACTTTGGTTCGCAAAGCTTAGAATATAAGAGAGTAATTTTATAGACCCTTTAATTAGTGTCCATTAGTGTAAATTAGTGGTTAAATTATTTTAATGAAGCTTCTTATTTATTTTGGTTCTCTGAGTATAGAATTATAAACGTTTTATTCTTTAATCTGTGAAATCCGAGTAATCTGTGGTTCAGTTTTTTTATATAATTAGTGTTCATTAGTTCAAATTAGCGGTTAAATTATTTTTAATGAAGCTTCTTATTTATTTTGGTTCTCTGAGTATAGAATTATAAACGTTTTATTCTTTAATCTGTGAAATTTGAGTAATCTGTGGTTGAAATTTTGAAAAAATACTATGAAGTTTATAAAAACAAATATACCTGATGTCTTTATTATAGAACCCAAAGTTTTTGGGGATGAAAGAGGTTACTTTTTTGAATCCTTTAATCAAAAGGAATTTGAAGAGCATATTGGGAAGGTCGATTTTATTCAAGATAATGAATCTAAGTCATCAAAAGGTGTTTTGAGGGGCTTGCATTTTCAAAAACCTCCTTATTCTCAAGCGAAACTTCTTCGTTGTATTGAAGGTGAGGTTCTAGATGTGGTAGTTGATCTCCGTCAAAATTCTCCAACCTATAAAAAGTATATCTCTCTTGTATTGAGCGGGGATGATAAGAAACAAATTTTTATCCCAAAAGGTTTTGCTCATGGATTTCTTGTTTTGAGTGATTCCGCAACGATAGCTTATAAGGTTGATCAAAGCTATGCACCTGACTACGATTTGGGAATAGCATGGAATGATGATGAAATTAATATAGATTGGGGAGTTTGTGCTGAAGAAATACAATTATCTGAGAAGGATAAATGTTTGAAACCATTAGCTGAAATAGAGAATCCTTTTTAGAATATATAATATCCACAAATTCCGCGAATGACACAAATTATGAAAGAAGATTATATTTTCAGAAGAGAGTGTTATGAAATCATAGGCTGTTGCATGGAAGTGCACTCTGAATTAGGCTGTGGTTTTCTTGAGGCAATCTATCAGGAGGCATTAGAACTATCGTTTATGGATACTGAAATACCTTTTGAAAGAGAAGTACAGCTTGATGTTTTTTATAAGGGGCGTGAGCTTAACAAGAAGTATTTTGCTGATTTTATTTGTTTTGGTGAAGTAATTGTGGAATTAAAAGCTGTAAATCAACTTTCTGATGTGCACTATGCTCAAGTATTGAATTATTTAAAGGCAACAGGAAAACGTGTTGGCTTGCTTGTTAATTTTGGTGCAAAAAGTTTACAGTATAAGCGTGTTATTCTTTAATTTGTGTCATTTGAGGAATTTGTGGAAAAATAATTTGTAATATGAAAAATATACTTATTACTGGTGGTGCAGGGTTTATAGGTTCTCACCTCGTTCGCTTATTGGTTAATAAATACCCTAATTATCAGATAATCAATATGGATGTCTTGACTTATGCCGGGAACTTGGCTAACCTTAAAGATGTTGAGAATAAAGAGAACTATGAATTTATCAAGTGTGATATTTGCGATTTTGAGAAGGTTCAGAAGATTTTCGTTGATTATCAAATTGAAGGGGTGATTCATTTGGCAGCAGAATCTCATGTTGATCGTTCCATTAAAGATCCATTTTCATTTGCTCAAACCAATGTGATGGGAACTTTAAGTCTATTACAAGCGGCAAAGTTTGCCTGGGATGGTCAATTTAATGATAAGTTATTCTATCATGTTTCTACTGATGAGGTATACGGTTCGCTAGGAGAAGAAGGTTTCTTTACTGAAGAAACGGCTTATGATCCACATTCACCTTATTCAGCATCTAAGGCTTCTTCTGATCATTTTGTAAGATCGTTTCAGGATACGTTCGGCTTACCAACTGTCATATCTAACTGTTCAAATAATTATGGATCGTATCAATTTCCTGAAAAATTAATCCCACTTTTTATCAACAATATTTGCAAGAATAAACCACTTCCTGTATACGGAAAGGGTGAAAATGTGCGCGACTGGTTGTATGTTGAGGACCATGCCCGCGCTATTGATGTGATCTTCCATCAGGGTAAGCAAGGAGATACCTATAATATTGGAGGATTCAACGAGTGGAAAAACATCGACTTGATTAAGGTCATGATTAAAACGGTTGATCGCTTATTGGGTAGAGAAGAAGGTAGCTCAGAGAAGCTAATCACCTACGTAACTGACCGTGCTGGCCATGATTTGCGCTATGCCATTGACTCAACCAAGCTGAAAAATGAATTGGGATGGGAGCCATCTCTTCAATTCGAAGAAGGTATAGAAAAAACGGTAAAATGGTATCTTGAAAATACGAAATGGTTAGAAAATGTGACTTCTGGGGAGTATCAGAAGTATTATGAAGCGATGTATAAGTAATAAAGTCAGAAAAGTATAAAGGTCAAAGTCAAAACCCCGAAGTCTCGGGGGAAGGGTAAAGAAAACCTGTAAGCGTTTGATTCAGTGGATTCTGTCATCCTGAACGGAGGAACGTAGTGAAGGATCTGCTCATTATATTCTAGAGATCCCTCGACATCCCGATAATTCGGGACGGGATGACAATGCGTTCTGTTCCTTTATGATTGAGACTTGAAACCACTTCAACGTCATGCTAAACTTGGTTCAGCATCTGTCGTTCTTGATTCTTTCCTTAAGGTTTGAATAATTTGTCTTTTAAACTGCTTTAGGCAATAGCTCTGTGAAGTTTCCGTTCTTTAGTTTTTAATCAGTAAAATTTACGTCAACTGTGGTTCAATCTAAAAATAAAATACTCGTCACTGGCTCTACTGGCCAATTAGGATCCGAAATAAAAGCGCTTAGTTCTGCTTATCCGGAATTGGAATTTGTCTGTCCTAACTCTACAGAACTTGATATTTGTAACCAGGCCTTATTAAATGACTTTGTTAAGGATCAGGGGTTTCATGGCATCATCAATTGTGCAGGCTATACTGCAGTTGATAAAGCAGAGCAGAATGCAGGAATAGCTGGCTTGGTTAATGCCAAGGCTGTTGGGCATTTGGTTGCAGTCAGCCAACGGTATCAGCTGAAACTGATTCACATTTCTACAGACTATGTCTTTGATGGGACGTCAAATCGACCTTACACCGAAAGAATGCCTGTATGTCCACTTGGTGTTTATGGAAAAACAAAACGAGCCGGGGAAATGGAAATTCTGTACTCACCTGTAAATGCAATAATTATTAGAACATCATGGTTGTATTCGACCTTTGGAAGTAATTTTGTGAATACAATGTTACGATTGGGAAATGAAAGAGATGATTTATCTGTTGTTTACGATCAAGTTGGATCGCCTACTTATGCAAGAGATCTAGCTCAGGTTTGTTTGGAGATTATATCTAAGCAGGGGCGTATTGACAGTAAAGGGAAATTGTACCATTATTCTAATGAAGGAGTCGCTTCCTGGTATGATTTTGCACAGGCTTTAATGGATATGGCTCATATCGATTGCAAGTTAAAACCTATTGAATCAAAAGATTATCCAACAGCTGCACAAAGACCTGCCTACTCTGTCTTGAATAAGGCTAAAATAAAAGCTGACTTTGGCATTGAAATACCTCACTGGCGTGTTTCATTGAAAGAATGCATGTCTATAATAAAAAATATTTAAACCACAGATTACTCAGTACAATATAGCTGTCATTGCGAGGAGGAAGAATGAGGACGAAGCAATCTCCATGCATGCAGCCGAGCTACAAATAGTAAAGCTCGGTAATTGATCGTTTACTTTAATTGTCTTAGACTTTTTCATAATGACAAGATGTAATGGAATACCATACTTATCATGTTTATATACTAACCAATAAGAATCGGACGGTTCTTTATACTGGTGTGACATCTAACTTGAAATTAAGGGTGGAGCAACATAAAATGAAATATAATCCTAAGTCTTTCACTGCTCGATATAATGTTGACTGCTTAGTTTACAACGAACAGTATTTTGATATTGGTGAAGCCATCGAGAGAGAAAAACAAATAAAAGCAGGCTCAAGGCAAAAGAAAATAGATTTGATTAATTCTTTTAATATGGAATGGAAAGATTTGTTTGAAAACTTGTAAGTATTTTAGGCAGATTGCCACAGTCGCAAGCTCCTTCGCAATGACAAGTATTTATGAACTTTAGCTAAAAAAGCCCAATAGTTATAAAAACCATTGAGCTATTATCCTATAATGAAAGTAGATTAGGCTTCTACAGCAACTTTTTCTACTTCAACAATTTTTTCATCTGAATGCCAAAGACCGTGCTTTGTACAGAAAGCAGCAGCAGTAAGCTTCATTTTCTTACCAGGAACAATATAGAAATCTACCTCAGCCTGATTAGGCGTGCTACCAAGAGCTCCAGCAGTGAAGTTAGTTTGCGCTAACATGTTTTCACCATCCCAAAGTTGTACCCAAGCAATATAATGATCGAAATCATCAGGATGTGGATAGGCATCACCAACTTTTACTTTTACTGTAAATTTCTCACCAGCTTTAGCTGAATCTTCGCAATGTAAAAATGCTGAGTGACGATCGATATAATCCTTTTTTCCTTCTCCTGCGATTGTTGTAATATCTTGGTATCTGTTAATCTTCATAATTTTGTCTTTTGTACTTAGAGATACGCTTTTATCGATTCTGAGAAAATTCTGTCTGATAATTAAAGAATCTAATAAAAGCGTATCTCCTTGAAATGTTTTTTTGATTAATTTTTATATCGTGACGATTCAATGAATCGTACTAGTCCTCTGTAAAGCTCGTGGGATCCTTTATTTGCTTAAGTATTCTGCAACACCTTCTTGAGTTGCCTCCATCGCTTTTTCACCCTTAATCCAGTTTGCAGGACAAACCTCTCCATTCTCTTCGAAATGCTGTAAAGCGTCAACCATACGAATAGCTTCATCTACACTTCTACCTAGTGGTAAGTCGTTAATTACAGAGTGACGAACGATACCTTTCTTGTCGATAAGGAATAAGCCACGGTAAGCTACAGGAGCACCAGTTGAAGTTGCATTACCTTCTTCATCGTAATCGTAATCTGAAGCTAAAACACCATAGTTCTCAGCAATAGTTTTAGAAAGGTCAGCTACCAATGGGTATGTCACACCTTTGATACCACCCTTGTTTCTTTCAGTGTTTAACCATGCGAAATGTGAGAATTCAGAGTCAACAGAACATCCAACAACTGCTACGTTACGTTTTTCGAATTCAGCAAGTTTATCTTGGAAAGCAATAAGCTCTGTTGGACAAACAAAAGTAAAGTCAAGAGGGTAGAAGAAGAATACAACTTCTTTTTCACCTACAAATTGTTCCAATGAGAAACCTTCAGTAATTTGATTTCCGTTTAATACTGCGTTAGCCACAAATGCTGGAGCTTTTCTTCCGATTAATGATTGCATTGTATTTAGATTTTAAGATTTATTATTCTTTAATTGTTTACGATTACAAATGTATATAGGGAGACTCTAACAGCCAAATTATATTAATCAATAATCTTTATGTCGATATCGATAAATGTAATGCTTCATCTTGAAATAAGTGATAATGAGAATATCAAAATATGGAAGCATTAAGTTAGTAAAATCATTCTAGAAACGGAAGTTCTATTTCCTGATTTATACTTAGATTTGCAAAATATTAGAGAGCACATTGGTTCATAGTAGGTCTTTAGACATAAAGCCTTCGTTTACTGAATTCAAACATGCTATCGAAGATATTTCCAAACTTAAAACGCTCATTAATTGGGCAACAAACAACACACAACAGACTTATGTCAAAACAAAAGTTAACTGACGCATTAAATTACCATTCAGAAGGGCGACCTGGAAAAATTGAGGTTATCCCAACAAAACCCTACAGAACTCAACGTGATCTTTCTTTGGCTTATAGCCCGGGAGTAGCAGAGCCATGTTTAGAAATTGAGAAAAATCCTGAAGATGCTTATCGTTATACAGGTAAAGGAAATCTTGTTGCAGTTATTTCTAATGGTACTGCAGTATTAGGCCTTGGAAACATAGGCGCATTAGCTGGTAAGCCAGTTATGGAGGGAAAAGGTTTACTATTTAAAATATTTTCTGATATCGATGTCTTCGATATTGAGGTAGATGAGACCGACGTCGAAAAATTTATTCAAACCGTAAAGGCAATTGCACCTACTTTTGGTGGAATCAACCTTGAGGATATTAAAGCACCTGAGTGTTTTGAGATTGAGGAGAGATTAAAGGCAGAACTTGATATTCCAGTAATGCATGATGATCAGCATGGAACAGCTATCATTTCTGCTGCAGGTTTATTGAATGCTCTTGAAATAGGGAATAAGAAAATTGAAGATGTAAAAGTCGTGGTAAATGGTGCAGGTGCTGCTGCCGTTTCTTGTACCAAATTATATATTTCTTTAGGTGTGAAGCCTGAAAACGTCGTGATGTGTGATAGCCGTGGCGTTATCAGCGCTAAGCGTACTGATTTGAATAAGCAGAAAAAGCAATTTATTACTCAAAGAGATTTATCGACCTTAGCTGAAGCAGTAGTTGGTTGTGATGTTTTCTTAGGTCTTTCTGTTGGAGGTGCAATGTCAAAGGAGATGGTAGCTTCAATGGCGCCAAATCCAGTTGTGTTTGCATTGGCTAACCCAGATCCTGAGATTGGATACGACGAAGCTATGGCAGTTCGTGACGATATTGTTGTTGCAACGGGTCGTTCAGACTATCCTAATCAGATTAATAACGTATTAGGTTTTCCATATATTTTCCGTGGTGCGCTTGACGTAAGAGCAACTGCAATTAATGAGGAAATGAAAATTGCTTCTGTTTACGCTATTGCTGAGTTAGCAAAAGAGCCAGTTCCAGAGTCGGTACATGCTGCATACAATGAAGCAAATATCACTTTTGGTAAGGATTATATTATTCCTAAGGCAATGGATCCTCGCTTGGTATCTCGAGTAGCTGTAGCTGTAGCTAAGGCTGCTGTTGAGTCTGGAGTCGCACGTAAGACAGATATGGATTGGGATGTTTATGCTGAAGAGTTGAAGATGCGATTGGGGACTGAGAATGAGTTACTACGTACGATCTTCAATAAAGCGAAGAAAGCACCCAAGCGTGTTGTATTTCCAGAAGCAAACAACTTTAATATTCTTAAGGCTGCTCAAATTGCATTGCATGATGGTATTGCTCAGCCAATTCTGTTGGGTAATGTCGAAAATATTCAGCGTATAGTTGAAGAAAATGATCTTGACCTAGAAGGAGCTGAAATTATTGATATTCGCTCAGAAGACGAACGTGAAAGAAGAACGCGTTATGCTGATATTCTTTGTACAAAACTTGGACGTAAAGGTTTAGTTCATAAAGAAGCGGTAGAAAAGATGTTTGATCGTAATTATTTTGCTGCAACTATGGTTGAAGCTGGTGACGCTGATGCATTTATTTCTGGATATGCGACTCGTTATTTCGAGACACTTGATATCGCTGAAAAAGTAATTGGTAAAGAAAAAGGTATGAAAACCCTTGTGGGAATGAATATCGTAATGACTAAAAAAGGCCCTTTATTCTTTGCTGATACAACTGTAAATTCTGAACCAACTGAGGAATCTTTGATTTATACAACATTGAGTGCTGCTCGTGCTGTTAAGAAGTTTGGTCAAGATCCAGCAATGGCAATGTTATCTTATTCAAACTTTGGCGCTGTGAAAAAGGGTAGTCCTCAGAAAGTTCACAATGCAATTGAGTATTTACACGAGAATCATCCTGATTTGGCTGTAGATGGTGAAATGCTATTGAATTTTGCAATGGATAAGAAATTGCGTGATGCAAACTTCCCATTCAATAAACTTAAGGGCAAAGATGTGAACACACTTATTTTCCCTAACTTGAGTTCTGGAAATATTGCTTATAAACTGATGCAAGATCTTGGTGATTCGGAAAATATCGGACCAATTATTTTGGGAGCTGCAAAACCTTTCCACGTTGTGCCAATGGGTTGTACTGTTCGTGAATTGATTAATATGACTGCAATTGCAGTTGTTGATGCTCAAGAAGAGAAATAAGAAGATTTTAAACGGATAGTAATTATTCGGTTCATCTCGTATAAAAGAATAATACAAAGAGCCTCCCGATTAGATTGGGAGGCTCATTTTAAAATAATTTAATTGTAAAGCTGGAGCTTATGTCTGTAATTTACTCCCTTGACTTGATAGGAACTTTTGTTTTCGCTGTTTCAGGAACTTTATCAGCTGCCAACAAGAAACTTGATTTGTTTGGTGCTTTTTTTACTGGTTTTATTACTGCTATTGGAGGCGGAACTCTACGAGATTTAATATTGGGTAATTTTCCTGTTGCCTGGATTTCAGATTTAAATTATTTGCTTGTTATTGCTTTTGGGGTATTTGCAACTTTCCTGTTTAAAGGAATGATTATGCAATTAAAACGCACCTTATTCCTTTTTGATACGATTGGAATTGGAGTTTTTACGATAATTGGAATCGAGAAAGCAATTTCACTATCAATACATCCTGTACTGGCTATTATTATGGGCTTGTTCTCTGCAGTAATGGGAGGCGTAATTCGTGATACGCTATGTAATGATATCCCATTAATCTTCCGAAAGGAAATTTATGCAGTTGCTTGTATTTTGGGAGGTTTACTATTTTTGTTTTTGAAATATCTACAAGTTGATCCTACAGTAAATCTATTTGTTACCGTTATTTCTATTATAGTATTTAGATTAGTTTGTATACGATACAAGTTAAGTTTACCTGTATTGAAATATTGAGAATAAAAAAAACGAATCCCAAAGGATTCGTCTTAAATATATGATTTTAACTCATCGAGATAAGATTATCTAAGTCGATATATTTTCCAGCATCACTTCCAAACGATTCTACATCTTTATCTGTAATACGATAGGTGCATTTTTCACCATAGGTTCCAGAGAAAAGAACTTGCATTTCCTTATCTTCTTCATCTTGCATGATAATTCCAAAGAGGTTATCATGAACTTTTTGCTTTTTCAGGTTTTCATTACATGAAGGGCATGACATACCAATTTTCTCTCCTACCTCAATATTGAAAGATGGGTGCTTTAAAACGGTATAGTCTCCTAATTTCATACTAAGGAGGAGAATTCCCTTTTCTTTTTTGTTATTATGCGCAGCAATAATGATTTTATCGCCAACGTTTAAAAAGCTTCGACAGTGTGGACAAATGTAATTTGCTTTCATAAAGCATCATTTTTAAGTTAAAATACGATTGTTTGCTGCTATTTTAAATAGTTCTGAAATCTATAAAAAAGATAAGGCGAAAAAAGCAGAAAGTCAATAAATAGTAGCATTCAATCACTTAACAAACCTTTTACTTTAGAATGTTTATCAATTTTGTGAAGTTAAATATTCAGAATAAGGCCTGTTAATATTTTCAAAACTTTAATTATTAATCTATATTTGAAAATATCATTAATGCTTTTTTAACTCGAATCAATGTATAAACTAATCACCTCAATCATTCGTTGGCTTGCACGATTCCTAGGGGTGTTTCTATTCCTCTTTTTTGCATGGTTCGCTATCGAGTTTGGTATTGATGACCCTTCTCGCATGAATCCTCAATTGGTTAAACTGTTTTATACGCACATGTTAATGATGTTTGCTTTAATTGTTGTGTGGCGATTTGAGTTATTAGGTGGAATCATTTTAGTTATAGGTTATTCCTACTTTTCTATAATTAATCACACTTTTTGGACTAACCCAATTTATCCTATTTTCTTTTTTATCGGTTTGCTACATCTCTTTTCATGGGCTTTCCGATATGGAGTTAAGCTAGTAAAGGGGAATTTCTTTTTCAGATACTTATTCAGGTAATTTCTGAATCGTTCTTCTGAGCTTTAGTTTTGAACTTATTAGGTGAGTATAATAATACCAATTTTTTCATTTTAGGATAAAAGGTAAAATAAATATGTAGACTTATCTTTTTTTTCTAATTTTGATAGCTGAAACACTACAACAATCATTAATATCTACGCATGTTAAATATAGCATTATTCGGCCCTCCGGGCGCTGGTAAAGGAACTCAGTCTAAAATGCTGGTTGAGAAATACAATTTAGCTTACATCTCTACTGGTGATATCTTGCGAGCAGAAATTGCCGAAAATACAGAACTTGGTCTACAAGCTAAGGATATCATTAAAAAAGGGGGATTGGTTCCTGATGAGATTATCGTTCAGATTATCGAGGAAAGAATTACGTCGAATACCGATGTGAATGGTTTCTTATTTGATGGATTTCCACGTACAACTGTTCAATCTTATATTCTTGAAGGATTATTGCTTAAATTGAATACTAAGCTTGACTGTATGTTGAGTTTAGAAGTTCCTAATGAGAATTTAAAGCGACGTCTTTTGAAACGTGCTGAAACTGAAAATCGTTCGGATGATGCTGAAGATGTTATTAATGTTCGACTTGAAGAGTATGAAACTAAAACGACTCCAGTAGCTGAATTTTATAAAGAGAAAGAAATTTATCATCCAATTAATGGTATTGGTGATATTGAAGATATTTTTGAACGATTAACTTTTGTTGTTGATCAGACTCTTGAGCGTTCATGGATTAATATGGTTCTTTTAGGCCCTCCGGGTTCTGGAAAAGGAACTCAAGGTCGTATGTTGGCTAAGAAATTTAACTTGGTTTATATTTCTACTGGTCACTTAATGCGTCAGGAGATTAAGAAAGGTACTGATATGGGTATGAGTGCCAAGGGATATATTGAGAAAGGAGATATTGTACCAGATGAGATTGCAATTAAATTGATTGAACGTCAGATTAAAACGCATCCAGATGCAAACGGTTTTATCTTTAAAGGATTCCCACGTACTATTGTTCAGGCGTATATTCTTGATGGCTTGTTAAGAAAAATGCAATCTACGATTACTACAGCCTTAGAGCTTGAGGTTTCTACTTTAGAATCTATTAAGCGTTTGGCAGCTCGAGGGAAAACATTTGGTCGTAGAGCATATGATGCTGATACCGATATTATTATTCACCGACTAGAACAATATGAGAAACGTAGTTCTAAAGTAAGTGAGTATTACACCAAGCAAAATAAAATACATGTTGTAAATGGAGTTGGAAGCGAAGAAGATATTTTTGAAGATCTTTCTCAGTCAGTAAGTGACGCACTTAAAACAATTCGATAAGCATATTACATTTAAAATACTAAATCCTGATTCTTATGAATCAGGATTTTTCTTTCCTACTATTTAGCTACAAGGTCGCTCGTATTCTTTCCTATTCTACTTTTTACCTTATCAATTAGTCAGTTTTTCGAATTCTAATCTTATCGATAAGCACAGCAGTGTTTTTGATATTCTGATTTTCGTTGAAGGTCTCTAGTTTTAATCTTAAATTATTCCTTCCTTTTTTTAAATTAATTTTAATCGCATTAGAGTATCTCCACTTTGTCAATTCATCATTACCCCGCTGGGGAAAGACTATTGTACCTAAGTAGTCGTGAGAAACCCATAGGCTTCGTGAAGCACATTGATTATTACTTTCAGTTGAACCATTACCGTTGGCGTAAGTGAAATCGATATAATAAGAACCTGCTTCTTTTACTTTCAGTTTGAAAATATAGTTCAAATTCTTTTTATGACTAAGCTCTATATAGGATTCCTTTGGGTTGGTAAACCATTCCGTTTCTAGGACTTGAACTTGATCTTTAGGATTAATGTTAACAGGTTTACTTAGGAATGATTTCTTTCTGTTTTTATCAATAGATTCAACTTGATATTTACTGTTTACTGTTGAGGCAGGGAGTTTATAAATCGTATCATGTGTCTCAAGAATCATCTCACCGTTACGAAAAATTCGATATTTTCTTTCATCTTCATTTTGTTGCCAAACTAAGCTTGAATCAATTAGTTTAGCAAAAGGTGTTTGGGGAGAATATGCATTCTGTTTAAGCTTAATTTTAGAACGATACGACAAGCTATTTGTCATTTTAATAAGAATTTTATGATGTCCTTTTAATAAACCAGATATTTCATTTCCATTTAGAGGAAAACGGTCAATCCTAAATGAACGAATCTGGTTTCCAAAGCCTAAGACTTTAATGTCAAGAGTCGAATTACGATATTTTAAGTTTTTGATATTTACTTCTCCTTTAAACTCCCTAGGAATAAATGGGCTTATCTGAAGATGATCTTCCTTGAAATTTAAACCGAATAATACACGGTAGATGCTCGATAATGAACCTGCTATACTTGCAAGCTGTCGATTTGAATTTATTGGTGTACCCTCAAAACCATCAGTTTCAGCCAGCATATTTTCTTTATTGGTAAGAAATAAAGCAGATGACCTAATTGAAGATGCTAAGCCATGTTTAATGGATTCATCATTATTGGTTTTTGTTGATGCCCAATTCCAATAAGCTTGTACTGATGGGCAGATACCATTATTGTGATAAGCTGAGGTATTCGGAGTTTGAGGGTAAAAACAAGGTATACCATATGGTAATTGAACGGTATTGTTTACAATGTGGTTTTTCTGTTCATCATCTGCAATATCAAAAAGAACACAAAGACTTTGCCCTAAATTATCAGTCTTATCAGAAATATTAGAAGAGTAGGAATCATATTTGAATTGGGCATAATGTTTCTTATCCTTTAACCAAAGCTTTTCATTGATGCTTTTCTTTAAAGCATCTGATATATGTTCGTATTTTTGAGTATCGTGATTTAGGATTTTACCCATTTTCGATAATACAAGTAAGCTCTTGTAATGAATTGCTTGAGTGCTTAATGAAAATGAACTGAAAATATCTTTTGCATCCATCCATTGTGGATAAATTTGTTCTTTTTGATCGAGAAAAGAAGATTCTCCTTTGAAAAGATGTTCATTATAATCCCAAACAACATTTAAGTCAGTTTTGGTAGTATTTTTAATAATTCGATATGCTTTTTTAAGCCACAATTTATCACCTGTTGTAAGATAAATTTCCCAAGCTGCTATAGACCATGTCATTCGATCTGAACTTATTGGCCAACCGCCTCCAGTCCCAGTATCTTGTATTATTTTATCATTATTCACTTTATGCATTAAACTTTTCTTGGATATCTCTGGATTGGTTATAGCCAAAGCTAAAATGACACTATAACTAATATCTCGAGTCCTAATTCCTTCCATTTTTTCAGATGTGTAAAAAAGGCTATCACTGTTAATATTAAGCTCCAATTGCTCTAAGGACATATTATAGATAGCGTCTAGAATCTGATAGTCAGATTCAAACTTCGGATAATTCGAAATGTCTTTTGTGAGGCGCCAATGTAGTGTGTCTTTTAAATTTTTTGTACTATCAGTGGGGTAGTTAGAGATGATATGAGTTGGACTCAAAGCTTTCGCATAGAATTCTCCTTGCTTTACCGCATCAGGAAATACCTTGTATTCTTTAGAATGATGTATATAGGTTTGATTAAAATCACAACTAGTAATTATAATAAAACTGAAAAATAAAAGAGAGGATAATATGAATGCGGGGAATTGTTTCATAGGTTGATTTTAGGATCAGTTTAAAGATAGTCGAAAATGATTAGCAAAAAAACCGTTTAGAAGCATGCAGGCTTAGGGTAGACTTGATTTTTCAGCGGAAAGATTATTGTTTATAGAATTCAGTTAAAAAAGCCGTAAATTTAATGTATTCAAAAATGAATTCTGTCGATGAAAGAAAATATATGGTGTTTGGAGAATGTGAACTTGTATCATATTTTATGTCCGCATAAACTAAAAGGGTACTCAAAAGGTCATTTTCAAAACTATAAGAGTGGTGATTTTATTTATTTCCCAGGAGATACATCTAAAGGTATCTTCATGATAAGTAAAGGTAAAGTCAAAATTGTTTCATATAATAAAAATGGCGATGAGGTTGTAAAGGCTATATTGGGAAAAGGTGAGATATTTGGTGAGAAAGCTATTCTTGGTTCTAATGAACGAGCCGATTATGCGATGGCTTGTACAGAACCGACTCTGCTTTGTCCAATGGACCTGCCGAGCATGTATGAGTTGATGCGTAATAATAAAAAGTTTGGTCTATCTATATATAAGCTGATTGGGTTAAGAATTAAGAAAATGGAACGTCGATTTGAGTCGCTTCTTTTTCATGATGTCAGAACAAGACTTTGTGAATTTATAAAGGACCTCGCTGAAGAGAAAGGTGTAAAAAGAGGTGATATGATTTGTGTTACTCATTTCTACACACAAAAAGATTTTGCCGACCTAATAGGAACCAAACGTGAAACCGTTACGCGTTTGTTTAATGAATTAAAGCAAGAAGAAATCATTGATTACTCACGTAAAGAAATACAGATTTATTGTTTGGAAAAGCTTTGACTTAAAAGTTTAAAAGATCGTACAGGAAATAACTAAGAGCTGCAATTTAAATATTGCGGCTTTTTTTAATAGAAAATGAGCAAATGTGATGTGGCTTACATTTTAAGGCAGATCGATATTATACTTTTGAATTACAACCTTATAAAAAGGTGTTGACAATTTAAATTCATAATTGAAACTTATAAAAATTACTACTATGAAAAATTTTATTTATGCCTCAATTGCAAGCATGATTTTTCTTTCGGCTTGTCTTGACGATGATGATGACAACCAAGTTGTAAATCCCCACATCAAAGGAACTTTCACGGTGAAGATTGAAAATATCCAGGTAGGTAAACCTTTCTTCAATTCAGGAACGACGGATGCGATGGGTCCCGGCGCTTCTTACTCTTTTAGTTTTAACGCAGGAATAGGGGCGAAGCTTTCATTGGCTACTATGTTGGTTCAAACAAACGATTTATTCTATGGCTTCGGTGATGAGGGCTATACGCTTTACGATACCAATGGTGATGCTGTTGTGGGTGATGTGAGTTCTGCACTACTTCTTTGGGATGCAGGAACAGAAGTGAATCAGGAGCCGGGAACAGGAGCCGATCAGGCACCCCGACAATCCGGACCAAACACGGGTGCTGCTGAAAATGGCACAGTGAAAATGATTAATGATGTGAATGATGGATTTACTTATCCAGCTCTAACAGAAGTTATAAAAGCAGAATTGGCTCATGATGGAGGTACGATGTTTACTCTAACATTAACTAATGTTTCAGACATGTATTCATTTCAATCTCCTTTGGCTCCAGGTGTTTGGGTCGTACATAACAGTGGTATGCCAATATTTACTGAGAACGAAGCTGCTGCCAATGGATTGGAAGGACTAGCTGAAGATGGTTCAAACGGTGATTTAGCAGCATATGTAGCGGATATGAGCGGCTATGTGTCTCCTTTTGCACCAGGCGTTTATGCTATTGGGACTCAAAGCTACTTTTTATTTGAAGAAGGTAAGCCTGATAGTGGCTCTGGTATAGAGGCTTTGGCTGAAGATGGTAATCCAGCTATATTGGATGCAAGTCTGGAAGGTGAAGCTGGTGTAAGACCTCATGGCGTATTTTCTATTCCTAATGGAATGAGTTCAGGGGCTCCAATTTTTCCAGGTGAATACTACGAATTTAGTTTCGAAGCACAGGAAGGTGATTATTTAAGTTTGGCAAGTATGTTAGTTCAATCAAATGATTTATTTGTTGCTTTCGACGATATGGGTGTCACATTGTTTAATAATGGAGTTGCTAAAACAGGTGATGTAACAAATATGCTAAAACTTTGGGATGCAGGCACAGAAGTGAATGAATATCCAGGTGCAGGAAACAATCAAGCTCCTCGTCAAGCTGGAGCTAACACAGGTCCATCTGAATCAAAAACCATTATGGTAGTTGATAATGAATTCGAGTTGCCAGATGTTGACCAATTGGTGAGAATAACGATTAGTTTCAATTAGGGTGAATATTTATTTATTTATTCTGAATTGTAGAGGGAGTCTTTCATAGGACTCCCTTTTTGTGTGCTTCATTTTGACTAAGTTGCGCTGTGAAATGACCTATTTATCTAAATAATTTCCCTCTTAACAAATATTAACAATTAAATTGTGGATCGGATTCACCCATAATATACTTTTGAGGTTCTTAAGAATAGATCACGGTAATCGTGTTCTCTTTCATAAATGAAGGATATTATAGACTGCTATAAATGAAGAAGCTATTTCGAAATACAATCTCAATTCTCCTGTTGGTTTTTTACCTGACAGGATTTTGTGGTTTGAATTTATTGAAGCTTTCTTGTAATGCATGTCATCAAGATGATTTTCATCTAATTTATGATTTAAATAATTGTGGAGATGAAATGCACGATTGTGAGGCTGATTCTCATCCACATATTATTCACTTTCATGGGAATGCATCTCACCCACATTTCAAGGTGGAACCATGCTGTGCTCTGGAATTAATTTATCTTAAGAATTATCCCAAGACCTTAGTAAAAAAAGTTGTGAAATCACCATTGATTTCCGGCCTTGATTTATTCTTGTGTCCCGATTTTCAAGTTCAAACTTTTAATGATTCAAGTAAAGAACTTGTATTTAATTATCTTCAAAAGATAATTGACCCATCTGAAATAACACAAGAATTATTGTGTTGCTACCGTTGTTGATACCTACCTTTTAGTTACACGAATAGCTTAATTTCTTGGCTACATATAGGAGCTAAGTAGGCTATAATTAATTTCATCACACTCATATGTATATGTTTGAACTTATACCCATAGCGGTATGGTTTGACTTGGAACACAAAATGTAATAGTATAATGAAAAGAATATTAATATTATTCCTTTCTCTGCTTCCATTGTTTTCAATTGCGAAAACAGATGAAGCTCGAAGAATATTTGAAGGTAAAATTGTTGAAGTCTTGGCTAATAAAAAACAAGCGCCTTTACCTGGAGCGTCAGTATTTTGGAAGAATACAACGAAAGGGACAGCAACAGATGTTAACGGGCATTTTACTCTTGATGCATCAGAAAAATCAAGAATTCTGATTGTTCAATTTGTTGGTTACGAAACAAGAGAAATTGAAGTGAATAAGTTCAATGGTAAAGAGTTAATTATTGAATTATCACCAAGCATTGAATTAAATGAGGTCCTAGTTTCAAAGCGAAGAGCAGGAACTATCCTCGATAGAGAAAGTTCTATACAATCTCAAAGCATAACAGGAGCTGAGCTTTGTAAAGCAGCTTGTTGTAATTTGGCTGAAAGTTTCGAGACAAATGCTTCGGTTGATGTTTCTTATGCTGATGCAGCTACGGGAGCAAAGTCTATTAAGCTTTTAGGACTTACAGGAAAGTATATTGAGATGATGACTGAAAATAACCCTAATTTTAAAGGATTGGCTTCAGTATACGGTATGGTATATGTTCCAGGTCCTTGGATGGAATCTATTCAAGTTTCAAAAGGTGTTGGTTCGGTTGTGAATGGTTTTGAATCAATTACAGGACAAATTAATATTGAGTATCAGAAGCCTCAAAACGCACCAAAGCTATATCTAAATGCATATGGAAATAGTATAGGGATGTCTGAAGGTAACATGATAACAGGCGTTAAATTTTCTGATAAACTTTCTACATCTATTTTAGCTCACGGACAGGATAACAAAAAGGAAATAGATGACAATAAGGATAGTTTTCTTGATGACCCAATGGTTAGTCAGTTCAATTTTATAAACAGATGGAACTGGAAGCCAAACAAGAATTGGATCACTCAATTTGGTGTTAAGTTTATTGATGAGCAGAGAATTGGTGGACAGAAAGGTTATGATGAAAATAAGCCAAATGATATCAATAATGCTTATCGTATAGATATTGACACGCGCCGTTACGAAGCTTTCGCCAAAATAGGTTATGTCTTTCCTAAAAATGATGAGAGAAGTATTGCACTAATCACTAATTTCTCATCTCATGAACAAAAATCGTTTTATGGCTTAAGAAACTATGATGCGAAACAGAAGTATCTATATGCTAACTTACTTTTCCAATCTTATATAGGAAATTTGACTCATAAATATACTGCTGGTTTATCATTTATCTACGATGATTTTAATGATAATTTGACTAGAGGAGTTAATAGTCTTGGAAGGACTGATAGATCTGAGAAGGTTGCTGGAGCTTATGCCGAGTATACATGGTTGCCATCTGATGAAATTACTTTACAAACAGGATTGAGATACGATTACAACTCTGTTTATGGTGGCTTTATTACACCTCGTTTACATTTCAGATATCAGTTTGCTGAAGGTTCTACGCTTCGTTTAGCTGCAGGTAGTGGAAGACGTACATCTAATCCTATTGCAGAAAATAGTTTCCTATTAGCTTCAAATAGAACGTTTATTATTGATTCAAACCTTAAACAAGAGAAGGCTTGGAACTATGGTTTAAGCGTAACACAATACTTTAATTTGTTTGGACAGAACTTTACTGCATCTGCTGATTTTTATAGAACAGAGTTTCAGAATCAAGTCATTGTAGATGTTGATCAGGACATTAATCAGGTTAATTTTTATAATCTAGATGGTCAGTCGTTTGCGAATAACTATCAAGTAGAATTAAAATTTGAGCCGGTAGATCGATTGGATGTTACAACAGCAATTCGATTCTCTGATGTAAAAGCTGATATTAATGATGAATTTCAGAAGGTTCCCTATGTGAATCGCTATAAAGGCTTGGTAAATTTATCTTACTCAACAAATATGAATATTTGGCAGTTCGATTTTACGACTCAGATTAATGGTGATATGCGTATCCCATCAACAGCGGGAAATCCGGTTGAATATCAGAGAAGAGAGAAGTCACCAGCTTATGCAGTGATGAACGCTCAAATTACAAAGCGTTTTAAAATTTGGGAAGTTTATGCTGGTGTTGAGAATCTAGGTAATTACACACAAAAACAGCCAATTATAGCAGCAGACAATCCTCATGGAGTAAACTTTGATGCATCAATGATTTGGGGACCTATTCAGGAACGTAAGTTCTATTTGGGTGTACGTTTAACCATAGATAGAGAATAACCGTAAAAATCGCATTAAAACATTTAGTAATAACCATTGACTAACTGTTGTAGACAGAAAGTCTGAAGCAAAAAACAAATAAACATGAAGAAATTAACTCAAAACCTAAAGAAGGCTTTAATGGCCATTGCAATTATTTTATTTACATCAGCTACTTTTGCACAGAAACAAGAGCTTAAGAAAGTTGAAACTGTTGTTTTTAACGTAGAAATGGATTGCCCAGGATGTGTTAAGAAAATTGAAAAGAGCATGCCTTTCGAAAAAGGTGTTAAGGACCTAAAAGTTGATTTTGAAAATCAAAAAGTAACTCTTGTCTATAAAACTAAGGCTACTAACAAAGAAGTTCTTAAAAAAGCAATTGAAAAAATGAAATTTAAAGTGACTGAGGCTAAGAAATAGTCTTAATTACTAAGTCTTTTATAGGCGGTTTCTCTTAATTGAGAAGCCGCTTTTTTAGCTTAAGTCGATAAATCTCACAAAAAAAGACGCCATAAATGACGCCTTTAGCTGAATTTTAATAAGGTAATAGACTTTTATTGTACAAAAGTCTCTCTTGATCCACCTGTTGAGAAAATAGATCTAATTCTATCATTCTGTCCGTTAGTAAACATATACATACACTGATCATTTACGTAATCCATGTAATTCATAGTCATATCGTTAGAGCGACAGTTTACAGTTGGGTAAGAAGGGCAACCATAGTTAGGCCCATCAGAACTTGGAGTATCAGAAACAAAGTCATCTTGCTTGCATCTCCCATCGCCCCAAATGTGACGTAAGTTTAACCAGTGACCTACTTCGTGAGTTGCAGTTCTACCATGGCCATACTCACCACCTCTTGAATTTTCACCAATGAAATCACTACCAATAACAACACCATCAGTTGCTAATTCACCACCTGGGAATTGAGCGTAACCTAAGATACCGCCACCAATTTCACAAATCCAGAAATTTAGTTTATTTGCAGGATCTGTTGCATCCATACCACCTTGGCTTGAAAGTTTCATTGCATCATTGGTTCCCCATGATGTTTTTGAAGATGTTTTTCTATTAACACCAGCCAATACAAATGTAATATCAACATTAGCCACGTCGTTATTAAATTCATTTGGTACACCACCTGTTAATGGATTTAGGTCATTAAAGTCCTCATTTAAAATATCGATTTGAGAATTAATATGAGCCTGAGTAACTGGGTGATTTGCATCCTCAAGAATGTTTACAACCACTGGAATTGTAATACTACCCTGATATGGTGTAGGAGCTGGAGTTCCTCCACCACCTGGCTTACCTTTAGAGGTAGCGTTAGCGCTTTTAGCTGCAATTAGTTTTCTCGTATGTTTTTCGATGTTATACATACGATTTTCCAAACTAGGATTTTCTTTTAGTTTGCGGTTTAAAACTTTCATACTACCACATTGAGGACCATGTACGTGTCCTGATTTTACAGTGGTTTCTTCAGCTGTGTAAACATAGAAGTCACTCATGTCTACAGCAATTTCTTGTTGGTCGGGTTTAACTTCATCAGCATTGTTCTGGCATGAACCTAGTATTAGGGCCAAACATGCTACTGAAAGCAAAATTCTTTTCATAAAAAAATAATTTTAGGGTTAAATTTGAAAATAGGTTTATTAAAATTCGATCGAATATAGGCATAGTTTTTTATAAAAAACAAATTAATATGTTGTTTGTTTATTTAATTATTGTTGTTGATGATTAGATAGTCGTTTGTGATGTACTGTTTATAATACGTGCGGATGATTATTTGTTTTATAGAATTTAACGTATGTTAAAATAGATTAAAATAAATTTCTTTAATTAAATTTAATGTTTAGATAATAAAAATTATTGAGTTGTGGTGACTATCATTCTATTAAATAAAGTTGATGTGAAAGTATAAATAATGTCCATAAAATGAAATAAATTGTAGATATGATCTGTGGATGGAGTTTGGAAATAGATAGTCAGCTGACCAGTAATAATCAGAACTACAAAGGTTTGATGTGTTCTATTATACAAAAGAACATGTGTTTTGTAAGTGTTTATTTATTTTCCATTTGACTTTATTATTATAAATAATGTTTATTGTATTGAAGTGATAGTTTGGTTTGATATTGAGATTTTTAATAATGGAATAATTTATTGTTAATTATCGTGCGAATTGAAATTAGAATAACATTATTGAATAATAATTACCATTTTGATGTCATAATTGAATGGTTTAGGATTATATCTTATCTACAAATCATATCGTAAAGTTTGATTGCATTTTTGAATTTTATAGATTTATAGTTCTGATATTTATTATACAGTTATAACATTTAAAACAAATAGATCCAGAATCATGAAAAAGAAAAATATACTTGGGTTGAGAACTGTAGTTTATATGGTCAATGATCTTAATAAGGCTAAAGATTGGTATTCTAAAGCATTTGGGACTCAACCATACTTTGACGAAGCTTTCTATATTGGTTTTAATATTGGAGGCTATGAGTTAGGACTTTTACCCGAAGAAAAAGCTAAAGAAGGAAAGTGCGAGGGAGCTATCTCGTATTGGGGAGTAGAAGATATCGATTCCGTATTCAGTGAGATGATAAATTTGGGTGCTGAAGTCCATGAAAAGCCTACAAACGTTGGTGGAGAACTCATGGTAGCTAGTCTTATTGATCCATGGGGTAATATTATTGGTTTGATTTATAACCCTGCATTTAAATTGAGTGATTCATAATAATCTGTTTGTTTTTATTTAGTTTGATTCCAAATACGAATAATTAAGGATATCTTGCGAAAGATTAAAAACGCAAGATTTTCATAAATGACTTCATATATATTAAATAACAAGCCTAAGGCTTTTTCATTCTCATCTGTAAAAGGCCTATCTTCTCCCATTACGATACTTTATGGTGGAAAAACAGGAAATTCAGCTTTTATTGCTGAACAAATGAGAGTCCAATTCCAAACTCACGAATTAGAGCCCTCAGTCTACAGCATGTCGGAATATGACGTGAATAATTTAGAGAACGAGACCAATCTTTTTATTGTTGTTAGTACACGAGGAGAAGGTGATCCTCCTGGCCAGGCTCAGCAATTTTATAAGCACCTTTTCGGATCGAAAGCACCCAAATTACCAAAGCTAAATTATTCAGTATGTGCCCTTGGTGATTCAAGTTATCAGAATTTCTGTCAGACAGGTAGAGATATTGATATGAAGCTAAAGGCATTGGGAGCCAATCGATATTCGGATTTAATTACCTGCGATTTAGCTTTTAACTCAAAAGCCGAGAATTGGGCATCTAGCTTAATAAATAAATTCCAAAATAGACTTAATGGTGATATTCTAGCTTTAAAGTTTGGATCTAATTCTGTTGGGCCAACTTTCACAGTTAAGGTCAAGGATAAGTACCGAATTACAGGTGATAAATCAAGTAGTGAAATTCAACATCTTATCCTACAAACGGATCATCCAGATTTTACTTATCAAGCTGGTGATTCTGTATCTATTAAACCTAAGAATCCATACTCTTTAGTGGTTAAAATCATGATTAAACTCGATTATACTCCCGAAATTATGGTTGCTTATAAGAACAAGAAAAAGAGTATAGAAGAATTACTAGCAGTAAAATTTGAACTTACAAAACTAAGTGAGGATGTACTCAGTGCCTATCAGTCAATTAGTGCTGACGAAAACTTGAAACGATTGTTAGAAAATGATGAAAAGTTACACAACTATCTAAAGCAAGCAGATGTGTATGATATGATTTGTGATTACCCATATCCCATTGATGCGAATAGTTTAGCTCAAATTCTGACTAAGATCCAACGTCGTGAGTATTCTATTTCTTCTAGTATTAAATCATCTTCCAATGAGGTTCACTTAACGGTAAAGCAATTTAATTATTCTGCTTTTGATAGAGAGCGAATTGGTGCTTGTTCATCATATATTAATAAAGGCTTACAGATAGACTCAGAGCTTAAAATTCAAATAATTCCAAACGACGAATTTCGCCTACCTTCTGATGATAGTCCTATAATAATGATAGGCGCTGGAACAGGAATAGCTCCCTATATGTCGTTTCTAAAAGAGCGAAAGGCTGCAGGTACAAGTGGCCCAAACTGGTTAATTTTTGGTGAAAAGCAGCAAGACTGTGATTACCTCTATCAAGATGAGATAAATGCTTTTAAAAATGATGGTTTATTAACACGATTGGATCTAGCTTTTTCTCGTGATCAGGAAGAAAAAATCTACGTGCAAAATCGTTTGAAAGAGAAAGGCCAAGAGGTTTTTGAGTGGCTTGAAAAGGGAGCCCATTTCTATATATGTGGATCAATTACTATGGGAAAAGATGTAAAGCAAAATCTGGTTGAGTTATTACAAGAAAATCGGAAAATGGATGAATCCCAAGCTTTATTATATCTGGAAAACCTTCAGCAAGATTCTAGATATCACGAGGACTTGTATTAGTCATATCATATTGGAATAAGAATTTTAAAAAAGAATTAACATTCTTTAATATTGTTTTTTCACCCATTTACCCATTTTTAGGGTATAATAAGTAGTGAGAGTCTGTGAAAAGGCTCTTTATAACGTGGAACTTAAATAAAAATTAAAGATATGAACAGAAAATTTACACTAATCGTTACTTTATTGTTGATGGTAAGTAGCCTATCATTCGGGCAAATCTTAAGCCCATCAAAATGGAAAGTTGAATTATCGAAGCAAGAAATTAAAGTAGGTGATGTAATTGATATTGTTTTTAAAGCAAAGATCGATAAGTCGTGGCATTTGTATTCAAATGATTTTGATCCAGAATTGGGACCAATCTTGATTGAATTTGATTTTGAAGATCACGCATCTTACGAGCGTATTGGAAAAGTGAAGCCTATTAACTCACATAAACACTACAATGAGATTTGGGAAGGCGAGGTAAGCTATTTTGAAAATACAGCAGAAATGCGTCAGCAAATTAAAGTGAAGAGTCTACCATTGAAAGTGGAAGGAACATTTGATTTCCAATCATGTTCCAATGTGAGTGGACAATGTGTTTTAGGAGATGATGAATTCGATTTGAACTACCCGAACAAGTAAGAAATTAATCTTTTTGTGAGATATGAGCCATCCTTCGGGGTGGCTTTTTTTGTTTCTATCATTATTAAAATGCCTGACTATTTAGTGTGTGATGTTAAAATCTTAGTATTACCAGATTGTAAAATTCACGCTTTTGAGAAACGATTTGTATAATGCAAAACAGTAAATTAATTAAAATGTAATAGCTTTTGATTTTCAATACGTTCATGAAAATAAATGTTATTTTTTTCCATTTGCATTCACCAATTTTCGTTAACTAGGGGGCTTATAAGTAGATTTAGGATGTTTTTGCCTTAAATAAGTAGTATTACGAGACCCAAACCCCTAGAATAAGAATATGGAAAACAACGACGCTTGCAAGAGAATAAATGGCTTGTCATCTTTAGTAGGAAACACGCCATTGTTAGCAATTGAATTTGAGTATAAAGACACTACAAGAACAATTTATGCCAAAGCAGAATATCTGAATATGACTGGAAGTATTAAAGACCGTATGGCCTTTCATATTATTCAGAAAGCTTACAATTTGGGAACTCTAAAAGTTGGTGATCGAATTATTGAAGCAACAAGTGGAAATACAGGTATTTCTTTTTCTGGTATTGGTAGAGCGATGGGACACCCCGTGACTATTTTTATGCCAGACTGGATGAGTCAGGAGCGTATCAACTTAATAAGAAGCTATGGAGCTGATATCCGTTTAATAAGTAAAGTAGAAGGTGGCTTTCTTGGAAGTATCGATATGGCTGATAAATTGGCAGCTGAAGATGAGAATACATTCCTACCTCTTCAATTTTCGAACACTGATAACTGTGATGCCCATTATAACACAACTGCGCCTGAATTATGGTGGCAATTAAAATATAGAAATCTAACTCCTGATGCTTTTGTAGCTGGTGTTGGTACAGGAGGTACTGTAATGGGAGTGGGCCAGTATCTTAAAGAGCAGAACCCTAATATAAGAATTCATCCTCTTGAGCCATCGAATTCACCAACTATGTCAACAGGACATAAGGTAGGGAAGCACAGAATTCAAGGCATTTCAGATGAGTTTATTCCTTCAATTGTTAAGCTTGATAAGTTAGATGAGATTGTGAGTGTTGATGATGGTGATGCTATTATTATGGCTCAGAAGCTTTCTTCAATTTTAGGTTTAGGTGTTGGTATATCTTCAGGTGCAAATTTCTTAGGTGCCTTAAAAATTCAAGAAGAATTAGGGCCAGACTCTGTTGTGGTAACTGTATTTGCTGATGACAACAAGAAGTATTTAAGTACTGACTTAATGAAGGAAGAGCCAATTAAGGAAGAATTTATGGCTACTGGTGTTGAATTAAAGCAATTTAGATCTCTTAAACGTGTTTGTCATACTTGTTGTGATCCAACTGATTGTGTTGAATCTAAATTCGAGAGTAGTTACAAAATGTTGAAATTGCCTAATTGCCCAAGAAGAAATTAGTAGTAGCTTAGTTATAGAATTAAGTATGGAATAGCTAAACTATTCATAATTAAGGGAGAACGTTGTTTCTCCCTTTTTTATAAAGGTGACAAATTAACATCTATTAACGAATTAATTCCATATTAATATTCCTGCTTTAGTCAAATATTCATCGCTGTTTACATGTTTTACCTACCCTTTAGTGTAGGTATGTCCTAATCCTTCCTGCTTCATATTTTTAACTTATACCTGTTTCTCTATTTTTATTCCCAGTAACTTACACTAAACAAACCTATGACACATTTTACTCACTTAAAACGTTTGACTAAAAATCAGACTAAGAAAATTATGCTGACTGCATATTTCCTTTCAATATTCTCTTTTGCTGGATTTGCCGATAATGCAACTTTACAAAAAGACAAAACTGCACCAAAGATTGAATTAACTGGCCTTGAAACACATTTTGAAGTGTTGAGAGGAGGGCGTATTAACGTAAATGCTTATTTACAAGATAATTATGAATTAGAATCCTATAGGATTGTTATAAGTAAGGGTGGTATTTCCTCGGATCAGTATTCTGATGCTTTTTCAACTTATCAGAAGTTGGATGCAGATGGCAAAGCCTTACCTACAATTTTAGGTTTGAAAACCTTTCAGCTAAATCTTGATATTAAGGTTGATGATAAGGCTGTTGTTGGAGATTATAACCTTTTTCTATATTTGAAAGATAAGGCTGGTAATGAACAAATGGTTGAGCGTTTTTTTAATGTTTGTTGTCATTAAGAATGTATTCATTGAATAAACACGGTCGATATAGTCATTTTATATGATACTGAACCACCTCTACTGAGAGGTGGTTTTTTTGTTTTATCTTTGAGCCTTTTTTTATGTTTTAATCAAACAAAATGTCTAATACTTACCAAAATAATTATTCCCAATTGTTAAGTGTTTAAAGGGGAGGATATTAAACTTAAAAAATAAAATTTATTAGAAGTTGTCTGTTATTTTGTGAAAATCACAATTCATCAAATTTTTCAATAATACTGAAGGAATACGGATAAAACAGATGAAAAATATATTCTTAATATATATTCCAGACAAATTACTTTAGTAATCAATAAAAATATTAGCTAATTATCAACAACTAACTATATGGTAGTAGATTTAAATTCAGCAACATACGACTATCAAATATTCTATTTAGAATGCGTATTTATCTGTTAAAAACATTATTTTAGGAGACTAAACCTAATATTTACCCTATAACTATGTCTAAAATGAGAAAACACAAATTTCGCTTAGCATTCCTTATTGGGATGATTTTTCCGGCAATAGGGGCATTTTCACAAGGTGTTACCACCTCTTCACTAACCGGAAAGATAATTGACACCAATGGTAATCCTATTTTTGCTACAACTGTGGTTGCCACACACACACCAACTGGGACACTTTATGGTTCCATCACAGGAGAGGATGGCCGATACCATATTCGAAATATGAAAGTGGGAGGTCCTTACCAGATTAAGGCTAGCTTTGTTGGCTATCAGGAAGCCATTCAAAATGGCATTTTTCTTCAACTGAACAAAACTGCAGAGGTTGATTTGATTATGGCTGAAGGTAATGTACAGATCGACGAGGTTCTTGTGAAATATGACAGAAATAGTGTGATAAGTTCTGATCGAACCGGTTCCATGACCAGTCTAAGCAGGGAACAAATTGTTGCTCTTCCTACTATTTCCCGAAGTCAAAAGGATTTAACGCGACTGACTCCGGAGTCGGATGGTAATAGCTTTGGAGGGAGAAATAACCTTTACAATAACTTTTCATTGGATGGTTCCATTTTCAATAACTCCTTTGGTTTAGATGTTTCTACACCAGGTGGACAGGCAGATGCTCAACCCGTTTCCCTTGATGCAATTGACCAGATTCAGGTTTCTCTTGCACCTTTCGATGTTCGTGAGGGTGGTTTTACAGGTGCTGGTGTCAATGCAGTTACCAAATCAGGAACCAACCAATTTAAAGGAACAACCTATTACTTTTTCCGTAACGAAAGTATGGTTGGTAAAAAAGTAAAAGGGACTAAAGCTCCCAATCTGGACTTTAATACGAAACAGTTCGGTTTCAGCCTGGGAGGTCCTATAATTAAGAATAAATTGTTCTTCTTTGTGAATGCCGAAAAAGAGACCCGTGACCAATTGGCTCACAATTTTGTTGCAAATAACCCAAGCAATGAAGGGTCAAATGTTACCAGTGTAGAGGAGACAGATATTAAAGCCGTACAATCGCACCTTCGTGATACTTGGGGTTATAATCCAGGAGCCTACCAAGGCTACAATCACGAAACTGATAATACCAAATTCCTAATTAAGTTGAACTACAACATCAACAAGGACCATAATATGACTTTGCGTTACAATATGCTGGATGCCTGGAAAGATATTCTGCCTCACCCTGAAGCAATTATTGGCCGTGGTCCAACCAGTTTCCGTTTGCCTTTCGAGAATTCATCTTACAGGATTTTTAACAAGATCCACTCAATTGTTGGGGAATTGCACTCCATGTTCAATAATAAATTTTCAAACAAATTACTGATTGGTTACACTTCTTTCCGTGACAAGCGAGATCCAAAATCGGCTCCTTTCCCTGTTGTAGATATTTTTGATGCCAATGGTAACCTAGCTATCAGCTCAGGCTCAGAAATGTTTTCGACCAATAATGTTTTGAATCAGGATGTTTTTCAGTTTACTGATAATTTAACCTATTATAAAGACAGGCATACCCTTACTGCTGGCTTGAATTTTGAGCGTTTTAAGTTTGAGAACTCCTTTAATCTTTTTTATTACCCCTGGAGACAATATGGTAGTGTACAGGAATTCATCGATAATCCTAATGGTTATGATTTAAACCAAGATGTTGTTGATTCTCAACAGAGACCATTCTTATGGTCAGAAGTAGATGTGGCTCAGTTCGCCCTGTATTTACAGGATGAGTTCCGTGTGAATGATAATTTGAAACTGACTTTTGGTTTACGTGTAGATATCCCAATTTATTTCAATGATATCCCGAATACTGATGCAGTGAAAGAAGCAACCGGTTTTGGTGGTTGGGTGAATGAAGATGGTAACTCTGCACGGATTAATCCTGCCAACTGGCCAAGTTCCAAAGCACTTTGGTCGCCTCGTTTTGGGTTTAACTATGATGTCAAGGGTGACAAGTCTGTTCAGCTCCGTGGTGGAACAGGCATCTTCACAGGTCGTATTCCATTTGTGTGGTTAGGGAACCAATCCTCCAATTCAGTTATTAATCCAGGCTATACCTTCCAGGTTAATTCCACCGATGATGATTTCAGCTATCCTCAGGTATGGAAAAATAATCTGGCTGCAGATTTCAAATTTGGCGAGGGCTGGTTGGCTACTATAGAAACAATCTATTCAAAAGATGTCAATGCAATAGTTCACCATAATTACAATATGCGTCCTCCAACTGGGAATTTATCTGGAACGGGAGATAATCGTGCCATGTTTGCAGATTTCAGCGAGCAGAATATTTATTCCTCAACACCTGGGAATATTGGATTCCTGGAAGCCGGTTCACTGGTTTTGGATAATACAACAAAAGGACACCAATATTCCTTTACAGGAAAATTGTCCAAGCGATGGGATTTTGGTTTGAATGCTAATTTATCCTATACCTATCTTACCTCAAAAGATTTAACATCCATACCTGCTGAGATTGCAGCCGATGCATTCCAAAGAAATCCTGTGCTTGGGAATCCTAACAATCCAAGCTTATCCTGGTCACGTTATGGTTTGAAACATCGTTTTGTTTCTTCTGCTGTGTATCGTAAAGTTTATGGTAAAGGGAAGTTTGCTTCAACCATCTCCATGTTTTTTGAAGCTGGAAAAGGAAATCGTTATTCCTATACTTATGCAGGTGACGTTAATAATGATGCAATCAACAATAATGATCTCCTGTATGTTCCTAAAGATATGAATGACATCAGGTTTGGAACTGTTGATGGCGATGTTGGAACTTTGTCTCCTGATGCTGCAGAACAATGGGCTGCTCTGGATGCTTTTATCAAGCAGGATGATTATCTGAAGGAGCGTCGGGGAAAATATGCTGAACGTAACGGTGCCATGCTACCTTGGTTTACCCAAATGGATGTTCGTTTCCTACAGGATTTTTACATGAATATTAATGGAAAGAAGAATACCTTCCAGTTTTCTATCGATATTTTAAATTTTGGTAATCTGTTGAATTCTGATTGGGGAGTTCGCCAGTTTGCTTCTAATTTTACGCCCATTTCTGTAAATGGGGTGGATGCGAACAATGTTCCCTATATGAAATTCAACAAGGACCTGAAAGATTCCTATGTAGACGATTTTTCAGTTAATTCTAAATGGCAAATGCAAATTGGTTTGCGTTATATTTTTAACTAATACAAAACGTTTTAAATGAAAATGGCTGCTCCTCAAAGGGCAGCCATTACTGTTTTAAACAGGATAAACCTATTGTATTCTAAATAATTTATAGTCTTTCCTATCAATATAGTCTCTATCGATATCAAGACTAGATTGTTTTTTAGAAAGCATCTGGATAGATATTATAAATTCAACTGTCAGGTTCCAAAGATTGTTACGACTATTTGAGTGAGAATAATACCTGAGCAGGATCAAGCTTTAATTATGTATAATCTTTTGTTATACTGTAATTGATACATTTTTGCAGGGCGGCTCCATTTTGAGATTCATTTTTTTGTTTGAATCTAATTGAGTGAATTATTAATTGCTTTGAGCTGCAATTGTTAACTCCTTGTTAAAAGAACTACTGTTCCGACAAAAAACGAGAAAAAGAGGCTTGGTTTTGATCTGAATTTGTCAAATTTACCTCAGATTAAGCACCAAGTGGAGTCAAATGAAAAAAAAGAGGTTGAATCTTAATTTTTTTTTAAGAAAAATCAACTTTCTATTTTTATCTAATCTAGATTATTTCAGACTGTGTAAGTTTAAGTGAATTAAGCTTATTAAATGAATTTGAATTAACAAAAGAAATGATGTGGTTGTTCAGTTTGCAAGGACTATATCGCTGAATTTAACATTTCTTGATAAAAAAAATGGAATCTGATTCACCCATTTCCCTCAATCAGGGGTCTTATGAGTGTAAGAAAACTAAAAACAATCAGAAGAATAATGTCTTTAACAAAGACAAAGATCAATATTAAAAACTAAGGTGTAGATAATACCTTCACACAACAACTAACAAAAATTAAGACCAATGAAATTGAATTTTAAGTTTGCTCTCGTTTTTATTTTGAGCAGCATGATTACTTTGAGTGCATTTAGCCAGATTGTTCAACCAGCAAAGTGGAAAGTTGAATTCTCAAAGAAGGATGTGAAAGTTGGAGAAATACTTGAGATATTAATTAAAGGAGATCTTGAGGATACGTGGCATGTGTATTCAAATGATTTTGATCCTGATTTAGGCCCTATTGTAGCGACTTTTAATTTTAATCAAGATGATTCTTACGAATTAGTTGGTAAAGTTATATCAATTAATGCCCAGAAACATTATGACAAAGTTTGGGAAGGTGAAGTAAGCTACTTTGAAAAGAAAGCTGAATTCCGTCAAACAATAAAAGTTCTTAAAGCCAATGTGAAAGTTTCAGGTTCGTTCGAGTATCAGGCTTGTTCTGATGTTGATGGAAGTTGTGTGTCAGGTGAAGAAGATTTTGATTTAGCACTAACGACTGAAGGTGCTCCAGCTACTCAAGATGTTGCTAAGAAAGAGCTTAAGGCTGAAACTAAAGATGCTGCTCCAGTTCAGAAGGACAAAAAAGAGAAAAAAGGTCTTTGGACTATTTTTATTCTTGCTTTTGCTGGTGGATTAATTGCTATTGTAACACCTTGTGTATTCCCGATGATTCCTATGACTGTGAGTTATTTCATGCATAGTGGTGGTGGTAATAAAGCTAAAGGTAGAATGAACGCATTCTTCTATGGTTTCTCAATTATTGCAATTTATACTGTAGTGGGTACTATTTTGGCTGTAGTAATGGGGCCTGGTTTTGCTAACTTTTTGAGTACACACTGGTTTCCAAATATACTTTTCTTTGTCATTTTTGTTGTCTTTGCTTTCTCTTTCTTTGGTATGTTCGAAATGACAATGCCAAGTTGGATGGTAAATAAGTCAGTAGCAAATGAGGATAAAGGTGGGTTTCTTGGATCTTTCTTTATGGCTTTTACGCTTGTATTGGTTTCATTCTCATGTACAGGGCCAATTGTAGGATCTATTCTTGTTGCATCGGCAGGTGGTGAAGTATTGATGCCGATTATTGGTATGTTAGGATTCTCATTAGCATTTGCTCTTCCATTTACATTGTTTGCAATCTTCCCAGGATGGTTGAACAATATGCCTAAATCAGGTGGATGGTTAAACTCTGTAAAAGTTGTGTTAGGTTTCTTAGAACTGGCTTTAGGACTTAAATTCTTAAGTGTAGCGGATCAGACTTACCATTGGGGAATCTTAGATAGAGAAGTGTACTTAGCTATTTGGATTGTGATTTTCACTTTATTAGGATTATACTTATTAGGGAAACTTATGTTCTCTCATGATAGTCCAGTGAAACATGTAAGTGTTCCTAGATTAATGTTAGCGATTGCATCATTCTCTTTTGTAGTCTATATGATTCCAGGTATGTTCGGTGCTCCTCTGAAAATGTTATCAGGATTTACACCTCCTAAAGCAAGTTTAGATTTTGATATTCAGGCAATGGTTCGTAATAGCGGTGGTTCTGGTGGAACTCATCAAGCTAAGATCAATGCAAAATATAGTGATTTTCTTCACTTGCCACATGGTTTACAAGGTTATTTCGATATGGATGAAGCCAAAGCAGCAGCTAAAGCTCAGAATAAGCCATTGTTCATTGATTTTACAGGTTGGGGATGTGTAAATTGCCGTAAGATGGAGGCTGATGTTTGGTCACACCCAGAGGTGTTGAGAAGATTAAGAGATGATTATGTAATCGTAGCTATGTATGTTGACGATAAGACAAAATTACCTAAAGAGGAATGGATCGTATCTAATTACGATGGAAAGACAAAGAAGACATTGGGTAAGAAGAATGCGAATTACCAGATCGAAAAATATAATATAAATGCACAACCTTATTATGTGCTTTTAGATAATGAAGGAAAAATTTTACATACACCAAGAGCATATGATTTAGATGTAGATGCATTTGTTAAGTTTCTAGATGAGGGCATAAAGAATTTTAAGAACGGGACAAGCGTTGCACTCTAGTTTTCAAGTGTAAATAAGGCGATATATTTGCAACGCCCTTGTTCTGATTTTTTTGCAAATAGTTTTTTAATTATTTTTTTTTAGTTAGTCGGTAGAGGGGCAGGATCCGTATAGAATCGTTTGGTGTCTTAGAGGCACAATCTTCTTTAAAATTATCTTTGGTCGGATCTGATTTTTGAGAAAATGAAAACGAGCTCTTGGATTCTGTCCTTTCTTATTGAGAATAATTTGCAAATAGTTGAAGAATTTCAAAGTCGAAAGAAACCAGTTAAACATCTAGTATGTTTTCCTTTTAAATCAAATTCAGTTGAAATGGATTAAAAATGTTTTGTACACCACTAAAGAAAGCAGGCTTATCTATTGAACTAACTGAATTAAATATTTTAAATATGACTTCAAAATTAAAATTTTCACTTCTACTGTGTTTAAGCATTCTAGGACAGAACTCTTTTGCACAGTATACAACTACTGTCCCTACCAACGAGGCGGTAAAGACGGGTAAGCTGGAGAATGGCATGACTTATTATATCATGCACAATGAAGAACCTAAGGATAGAGCTAGTTTCTACTTCGTTCAGAATGTAGGGGCTATTCTTGAAGATGATGCACAGAATGGTTTGGCTCATTTTTTGGAGCATATGGCTTTCAATGGCCTAAAGAACTTCCCTGGTAAAAACATGCTTGATTACTTAGAGAAAAACGGTATTCTATTTGGTCGTGATATCAATGCCTACACAGCTCAGGACGAAACGGTTTATAATTTGAGTAATATTCCTGTTGCAAGCGAGAATTTATTGGATTCAGCTTTATTGGTACTACATGATTGGTCTGGCGGACTATTATTAGAAGGTAAAGAAATTCAGTCGGAGCGTGGTGTCATTCACGAAGAGTGGCGTACAAGAAGAAATGTTCGTAAGCGTTTAGGTGATCAAACTTCTCCTGTGATGTATAATCATTCAAAATATGCTGATCGTGATGTGATTGGATCTTTAGATGTTATTGACAATTTTGAACACTCAGCATTACGTGATTTTTACGAGAAATGGTATCGTCCGGATCTACAAGCTGTCGTTATAGTTGGAGATATTGATGCTGAGAAAATGGAAGTTAAAGTAAAAGCTTTATTCTCAAAAATCCCTATGCCTAAGAGTGCTGCTGAGCGTACATACTGCCAAGTTGAAGATTCAAAAGAATTGGCCTATGTCGCAGCTAAAGATAAGGAAGCAAAAAGCCTGAGTATTATGTGGGGATTTCGTTATGATTTAGATCCAGTGATCACTGAAGAGACCCAAAGACGCGATATGGCTAAATCGATGTTCTCTCAGATGCTTAAGTCTCGTATTTCTGAAAAAACGAAGAAATTAGAATGCTCTGCTGTTGGAATGGAGCTTGGCGGTTTTGAAATGGCTAGAACCAAAGGTCTTAATTATATTTATGTATCTCCTAAAATTGGTAAAGAGCTTGAGGCTTTTGCTGAAGTTCTTACAGAATTAGAACGTGTGAAGCGTCATGGTTTTAATCAATCAGAATTGAACCGTGTAAAAATTCAAACTCAGAGATCATACGAATCGTACTATGCCAATCGTGCTAAAATAGGTAACGATACTTGGGCAAAGCAATTAGGCGATTTATACCTAAAGTCAAAACCTTTCCCATCTATAGAGTGGGAGATGGCCTTTGCCGCCAAAACAATCCCTGCAATTACGCTTGAAGAAGTGAATGCTATGGTTAACAATTATTCAGATGAGAATAATTCAGCCTTCATCTTAAAAGGCCCTGAAAATGAGAAGCAATATTACCCAACTAAAGAGGAGTTATTAGCTGTTGCAGCTAAAGTGAAGTCTTCTGATGTTGACGCTTATAAAGATGAAGCCGGTGATCAGCCTCTTGTTGCTAAGAAATTAGCTACTGCTAAAATTTCAAGCACATTCAAAGTTGAGGGAACTGATGCTAAAGGTTATGTTCTTGAGAATGGTGCAAGAGTTGTTGTTCTTCCAACAGAATACAGCAAGGATAATATTTCAATGTCATCATTCAGTTTTGGTGGAACATCATTAATTTCTGAAAAGGATTTAGCTTCAGCAGATATGGCTACTGGAATTGTTGGCATGTCTGGTGTTGGAGAATTCAATGCGACTCAACTAAAGAAGAAATTGACAGGTAAAATTGTAGGCTTAAGTGCAAATCTTGGTGAGTTGACTGAAGGCTTTTCAGGATCTGCATCACCTCAGGATTTTGAGACATTGATGCAATTGCTTTATTTGAATTTCGAAGAGCCACGTTTTGAAGAAGCTCCATTTGATGCACAAATGGCTCGTATCAAAAACTACCTTGCAAATATTGGTGTTGATAATAAGAAAGCTCTACAGGATACGATTTCGTTAGCAAGCACAAATTATTCTTCTCGTACCCTATTGTTTGGAGAAGAGTTTGTAAACAATATTGATTTCAACAGAGCTTCTGAGATTTATAAAGAACGTTTCTCTGACGCAAGTGATTTTACGTTCATCTTTGTGGGTAATATTAATAAAGAGGTACACTTGCCAATGATCCAAAAGTATATTGGTAACATTAGCTCTACGAATAGAAAAGAATCTTTCGTCGATCATAAAGTTGGACCTGCTAAAGGAAAAACCAGCAAGATTTTTAATCGTAAGATGTCAGTACCAAAAACAACTGTAGTTTACTCAATTCAAGGTGAGTTTGATTATACACTTAAGAATAGATTGATGTTAAATGTAGTGTCTCAACTTCTTTCTAAGCGTTATATGACGACTATTCGTGAAGAAGAAGGTGGTTCATATGGTGTAGGGGTTCGTCCTTCGTCATCAAAATTACCAACTCCTGAGTTTTCTCTGGGCATCAACTTTGATTGTGATCCGGAAAAATGTGATCGCTTGGTTGAGATTGTGAATGCAGAAATCACTAGAATTCAAAAAGAAGTTTGTAATGCAGCAGATCTAACTGAGATTAAGAACAATTTCATCAAAAGTAGAGAAGAAGCAGAATTAGAAAATTCTTTCTGGTTAGGTGCTTTGAGAAAGAATCAAATGTTAGGTTCTGAGTTTACTTCTAAGGACGATTATAAGAAATTGATTGAAGATATCGATGCGGCTTCTGTTAAGAAGTTTGCTAAGAAACTTTTCAAGAAAACTGATATTGTAGAGGTTATAATGAACCCCGCAGAATAATTTTGATTGTTAGTTTGTGTTAGTTGTTGGGCCGATAGGGATTTATCCTTGTCGGCCCAACATATTTTATAGCCATATGGCTGCAAGTAGGATGGTGTATTTTTGTTGCAAGTTCGGTCTTAGTAGCGTCGAAATGTTTTATGATTTATTGAAACCAACTTTAGCAATAAAAGATTCAGATTTGTTGGGTTCAGCCTTACTAAGGAAGCTAGCAATTAAATAAACTAAGGCTGATCCAAGCATACCAATCAAAACATGTTTGGCTGTTCCAATTTCCCAAGGAAGTGGAAGTTTTGCCCCTAAAGCAACCGTTAGGTTGTAAAGCGAAAAAACTGTTCCGAAAATCATGGATGACATGGCTCCAATTGTGTTTCCTCTTTTCCAAATAAAGCCTACCATTAAAGGGACGAAAGCTCCAGTAGATAAAAGGTCAGCAGCAAGCCAAGAAACCTTAAGAATCGATTTGATTTCAAGGCCAATTAGAAGAGCGATAAGCGTGACAACAATTGTTCCTAACTTTCCAACAATCAGGAGTTGTTTTTGATTTGCATCAGGCCTAAACTTATTTTTATAGATATCTACACAAAGAACCATAGCTCCCGTGTTTATTAAAGAATCCATAGTAGACATAATAGCCGAACAAATACCTACGAAGATTAATGCACCAAGGAATGGAGGCATATAATCATTAATAATGCCTGAAATAACACCACCTTGAGGCATCTCTTCAAATAAGCCTAAAGCTAACATTCCAGTGAAAGTCACCATCAAGTAAAGAGGAATATAAACAAGAAAACTTAAACCTATCATCTTACGAGCATCTTGGGGAGATCGAGCTGCTGAAATTCGTTGCCACACATTAGCTTGTATCATCCACGCACTACCAAAAGTAATGATGTAAACCATATTACTTGATATCTGATGAGTGAAAGAGAAGTAGTTCGTTAAGCCTTTTGTATCAGCAATGTTTTTTATTGCAGGGATTCCCCCTGAGTAGTAGTAGGCGTATGCAAAGACCAATATTGAGGCTGATAATAGAAAGACGAACTGGATAATATCGGTACGTACAACGGCTTTAAACCCTCCAAAAAATGAATAGAGTAAGACAATACCTGTTCCAATAATTGCTGACATCTTATAGTCTAAGTGTAGAAACTTTTCGAAGAAGATACCAATTCCTACAATTTGTGAAGCCGCAGTAATCGTCATGAATAAAAAGATAAGAACAGATAGCATTAAAGCTGGTGCTTTTCCATACCGTTCTTCCAATAATTGGGGTTGCGTAATGCTGCCCACTTTTCGGATGGCTCTTGCAAATACAAAGAGTAAGCCTGTAGAGAACAAAACGGGCATGCCATATATCCAGAAGGCAGAAATTCCATTTTGATAGGAATGATCAGCCGTTTCAATAGCTGAACCAGCTCCCCACCATGAAGCAATAAACGTGATAGCTAAGGCTAAGAAAGAGAGGGATCTGTTGGCTAGGAAATAGCCTTCAATAGAATCACTTTTCTTAGAAAATAGAGAAGATCCAACAATAAGGATAACATAGATTGCCAATAGTGTTATGGAGAATATTTGAAGAGGTGCCATGTAAATTTTAATACTTAAAAATTGATTTAAGATACATAGATACTGTTTTTAATTGGCTCTAAGTAAAATAATGTTGGTGAAATTTGAATTGTTAAACGACACTTATGGCAAGTCCTCTTTTTTTTAAAAGTAGTCTCAATTATCATATTTGTTAAGTTTGTTTTAAACAATGATAATTAGTTCTATTAAATAAGAGGTCTTTTTTGATATGAATAACGTAATTTGCATCTAACTTAATTTATAATAGAGATACCAAGCATAATTATGACCATCCAAATCGTAGAAGTTCTGAATCAGAGCGAACGCAAAGTTTTCGTTGATTTTCCATATCAGTTGTATAAAGGTAATGAGTTTTGGGTTCCCCCTTTAAAATCAGGAGAACTCGACTTATTGATGGAAGATAAAAATCCAGCCTTTGACTTTTGTAAAGCAAAATTCTGGCTGGCTTATCAGAATGGTAAAGTTGTAGGGCGTATTGGTGCTATTGTTAACACATTGGCCATTGAGAAACAGGCTGAAAAGATTGGGCGAATTACGCGTGTGGAATTTGTCGATGAATACGAAGTGTCTGAAATGCTTTTTTCGGTTGCTGAAGAATGGTTGAAAAAAGAAGATATGGTTGGCGTCAGTGGACCTTTGGGGTTTTCAAATTTGGATCATTCTGGCGTTTTAATCGAAGGGCATGAATGGCTTCCCTCTATGGCTTCTGATTATCATTTTGCTTATTATCAGAGTCATTTCGAAAAACTAGCTTACCAAAAGGAAATGGATTGGCTAGAGTTTAGAATTAACCTACCTAAAACACCTCCAGATAAAGCAAAGCGAGTTGCTAAATTAATTAAGCGAAAATATGGTTTGCAGGCCGTAAATTTTAAAACAAAAAAAGAACTTGAGCCCTATAAAGAGAAAATATTTAAGGTGTTTAATGATGCCTTTGCCGATTTGTTTGGGACATTTAAGTTGCCTGAAAAACTTATTCGATTTTATATTGAAAAATTCTTCCCCATTCTTAATCCCCGATATGTCAAGATTATTTTGGATAAAGAGGATGAGTTGGTAGGATTCATTATTGCTATACCTTCATTATCGAAGGCTTTACAGAAAGCCAAAGGCAAGTTATTCCCTTTCGGATGGTGGCATTTGAGAAAAGCACTGAAACATCCAACTGAGATGGATTTAATGCTTACTGGTGTTGATTATGAATGTCAAAAATTGGGTTATGTATCCATACTAATGAGTGAATTGTTGGAGACATCGAATAGCGATGGCTTAAGATTTGCTGAAACAACAGGTATGTTGGAAAATAACCATGTTGCCATTCAGCTCTGGAAGTCATTCGATCACGTTCAGCACAAACGTAAACGCTGTTTTAGAAAGATGTTTTAGTTTTCCAAAATTTTTATTCTTGTGTTTGTCTATAAATTAAGTTGTGATCGATTAAACTGGTTACACACAGGATTAAATTATGAAGAGCAGTATAATGAACTGAGTGATTAGAATATTATGTGCTCTAAAGTCCTTAAGTCTTAATAAATTGTTTTGTGATGTTTTATAACAAACCCCCAAAAGAACAAATCCTTTTCAAATTGTTTTGGAGAGAATAAAAAACACTTACATTTGACGCAGTTTTGGTGAAAGCTTAATCGTCGATTGAGCTTTAAAAGGGAATTCGGTTAAAATCCGAGACAGCCCCCGCTACTGTAAGTTTTTTATGGTTTTTACCACATCCACTGTTCGCATTTTGCGAATGGGAAGGAAAGAAACCGATCTTTTGATCTACGAAACAAGTCAGGAAACCTGCCAAAACTGTAATCAAACTTGAGACTCTTGGGGAAGGGAGTTGTTTGTCGATCTTATCATCTGCAATAGTACCATATACCCCATAAATCGAGTTCGTTTACCCTGCTATCAATTTATTAATGTAAAAATTGTACGATGAGCTGGTATCCTGTAAGTCTGAATTTAAAGGGCCGAAACTGTTTAATTGTAGGAGGTGGTAAAGTGGCAGAACGCAAGCTTAAATCTTTGATTAAGGCTGAAGCTAATGTGACACTTATTGCTCCTAAAATCAATGCCATATTACAAGAAATGCGTGAGGCAGGTGCCTACCATTATCTTAAGAGTACGTATCAAGCCAATGATGTAAATGGCTTTTTTCTGGTTATCGCTGCAACTAATTGTTCCCAAACAAATTCTCGAATAGGGGCAGATGCAGAATCACAAGCTATTCTATTCAATTCAGCTAATTCTTCTGAGTATTCCAATTTTTATCCTGCAGCTGCAAGCCAGTGCGGCGATATTCAATTGGCTATTTCATCAAATGGTCAAAATCCCTATTTAGCTAAGAAAATCCGTAAATATCTCGAACAGAAATTCGATAGCTCTTTGCAAGACGAAGTTCTCGAATTGGGGCGTCTGAGAAATCAGTTGGTAAAGGATACTGTTGGACTTGGCGAAAAGGAAAAGAAGGCCTTTATGAATGACAATTTACTTGAAAAGGTGGGAGCATTATTAGATAAGATTGATAAAAACACTTGGGAATTATAAAGTCGATTGACTTATTAAGACACTTGATATAAAAAATATAATGAACGGAAAAGTATATATAACTGGAGCAGGACCTGGAGATAAAGGTTTAATTACGGTTAAGGCTGCTGAGGCTTTAAAAATTGCCGATGTGGTATTCTATGACTACTTGGTTAATATTGAACTTCTGGACTATTGTAAGGACGGTTGTGAGAGCATTTATGTTGGGAAAAAGCATAAGAATCACACCTGCCCCCAGGAAGATATCAATCAAATGATTGTGGATTATGCCAAAAAGGGAAAAACGGTTGTTCGTTTAAAAGGTGGCGACCCCTATGTATTTGGAAGAGGGAGTGAAGAAGCAATTAAATTGCTTGAGAATGAGATTGAATTTGAAGAGATTCCAGGTATCACTTCGGGTATTGCTGCACCTGCCTATGCTGGTATTCCTGTTACGGCTCGTAATGTTTCTTCTTCAGTGGCATTCTTCACTGGTCATCCTCCTGTAAGTCGAGAAAGAGATTTGCAATGGGATAAAATATCAACAGGTATCGATACCCTTGTCTTTTATATGGGTGTTACTAATGCACCAACTATCATCAATAATTTGATGAAACATGGGCGTTCAAAAGAAACTCCGGTTGCCTTGATCCGTTGGGGAACTTGTCCTGAACAGGAGGTTGTAAAAGGTGAGTTGCATAATATTATCGCAAAAATGGAAGCTTTAGATTTTCGTCCACCAGCCATTATGGTTGTTGGCGAAGTGGTTTCAATATCAGATAAACTGATGGCTGTAGCTGAAGAAGCTCAGATGGCTTATTAAGGCGTAATTATGAATTACGAATTATCAATTACGATAAGGTAGAAATGAAGGTCTGAAAAAGTAAATGATGAAAGAGTAAGCTTAGTTATCTCATTACCCAATACAATAAAGTAAAAACCTGTTAGAGTCAGCCGAAGGTAGACCTAACAGAGTTGAAATATAAAAGATATAAAGCTTAAAGAGTGAAAAAGTAAATGGTGAATGAGTAGAGTTAATTATCTCATCACTTATATCTCACAACTCAAATCTAAAATTATGAAAGGAATATTACTGTGCGGACATGGTACACGTGTTCAAATTGGAGAATTAGCTTTTAAAGCATTTGCTGAGAAATTTGCCAGTACAATTACTGATTATGAAGTTGAATATGGTTTTCTGGAATTATCAGAACCTAATTTTGAGCAAGGCGTAAGCAAGCTTAAAGCTAAAGGAGTAGAAGAGATTATTGCCGTGCCAGTTTTCTTATTCAATGGGGTGCATATAGCTTCTGATATTCCCAATAAGCTTCACGAGCTTCAGGAACAATATGAAGTGAATATCAAATTGGCCAATTACATTGGCGTTTGTCAGGAAATGGTCGATCTTTCATTGGATCTAATCAAGAAGAGTATCTCTGATGAAGACATGAGCGATACGGCTTTCTTCCCAATTGGTATTGGTGCTTCTATGGCCGATTCAAATGGTGATATGCTAAAGCTATCTCGTTTGGCTCAGGAAGAGTTGAAGATGCCATTCATGATCAATGCCTTTACATCTCGTATGACTTTCCCTTCTGTAGATAAAGCTTTGGCTGTTTTAGATCAATTATCATACAAGCGTATTATCGCTTTACCCTATATCTTCTTTCCAGGAGTATATCTGGATAATGCCATTAGGAGCATAGAAGCATTCAAATTAAGACATCCAGAAAAAGAGTTCATTCTATGTCCTAAAATTGGCGAGAGTGATATGCTGATTGATATTCTGATGTTGAGATTAAAAGCGGTTGAAGAAGGCAAGGTGGATTTAATCGAAAGTAGAGATCCTTCTGCTTGTTCACATCACCACCATGGGCACGATCATGGACATCACCATCATCACGGACATTCACACGATCATAAGCATTAACAAGGATAAAGTAAAAAAAGGCTAAAGGTTAAAGTGAAAACGATAACTAATAACCGACAATCAATAAGCACATGTCAAAAACAAGTGGTAAAGTATATGGGGTTTCTTTAGGACCAGGCGATCCCGAATTGATTACAATAAAGGCTCTTAAAACACTTCAGCATTCTGATAAGATTTATTATCCAGCTAGTGTTTCTGAGAAAAAAGGCAATTCTAGTTTTTCGCTCCCTATTTTAAAACAATTGGGCATAAGTGATTTACAATTGCATCCTATTCCATTGAAAATGTCTTACGACAGATCAGAAGCAGAAGGAGCCTATTTTGAATTGTTTCAGAAAATCCAATCTGATCTTGAGCAGGACCTTCATGTTTCTGTTGTGAGTGAAGGCGATATTTCGTTCTTCAGCACATTTGCGTATTTATTGAAGCATTTTAAAGCGAATGATATTGCATACGAAATGATTCCAGGTGTTCCCGCTTTTATTTTGGCAGGTTCAAAATCAAAATCTCCAATTTGCACATTAAGTGATAAGGTTTTGGTTGATCCAAATGTGGATAGCCGTGAAGGTTTGCTTAAGCAGTTGGAAGAAAATGACACCATCGTGTTGATGAAGGTCTCTAAGGTAAAGACCTGGATCGCAGATTTTATTTTAGAGCATAAACCTGAATTATTCTATGGTGAGTATTTGGGAACCGATAAGGAGTTTATAACTGACGATGCAGAAGTGCTTCGAGATAGAAAAATTCCTTATTTCACCATCATCATCCTTAAAAAAAAGAAACTATGTTAGGCAAAATATATATCGTTGGTTTAGGTCCTGGTGACCCAAATATGTTTTTGAATCCAGCTATCAATGCCATTAAAGAGGCAGATATTGTGATCGGATACAAGTACTATTTCCAATTTATTCAATCTTTCCTTCAGGAAGGAACAGAGTGTTTAGATACAGGTATGAAACAAGAGACTCAACGAGCAGAGATTGCTTTTGAGCACGCTGAACAAGGCAAGAAAGTTGCTGTTATTAGTTCAGGTGATGCTGGTATTTACGGAATGTCTCCACTGATTTATGAAATGGCAGAGAAGCGTGATTCGAAAGTGGATATCGAATTAATTCCTGGTATTTCAGCTTTCCAGGCTGCAGCTGCAAAGCTAGGTGCTCCAATTGGTCACGATACAGTTATCCTTTCTTTATCGGATTTATTAACACCATGGGAGTTGATTGAAAGACGTATTAAAGCAGCTTCTTTTGGCGACTTTGTAACCGTTTTATATAACCCTAAAAGCAAGGGGCGTTACTGGCAGATTTATCGTCTTCAGGAAATTTTCCTTGAGGAGCGTAGCCCAGAAACACCCGTTGCCATTGTTCGTCAAGTTGGACGTGATGAAGAGAATATTGAGCTTAGTACGCTAGCTGAAGTTGATCTTGAAAAAGTAGATATGTTCTGCTTAGTTGTGATTGGGAACTCTCAATCTTATATATCTAAGAATAATAAATTTATAACCCCACGTGGTTATTACTCTAAATACAGCGAAAAGGGTAAGCCTGGACCGCTGATTATGCAGAAAAGCTTTGCGACTATTGCTGAAGAGCTGAAAGGGAAAGATATACCCTTGGAGACGAAATGGGCTTTAATGCATTTAATCCATACGTCGGCAGATTTTCAAATGGTCGACCTTTTGAAAGTACGCAATGACGCATTGAATGTTTGGCATGAGAAGTTGAAAAATGGGGGTGTGATTATCACTGATGTTACCATGATTACTTCTGGTATTCGTAAAGCAGCTTGTGAGCGAATGGGCATCGAAGTGAAATGCTATTTACATGATCCTCGTGTGGCTGAATTGGCTGAAAAGCACAAGATCACTCGTACTCAAGCTGGTATCCGTTTGGCGGTTGAAGATGATCCCGATGCTCTTTATGTGTTTGGTAATGCACCAACTGCCCTTATTGAATTAACAGCTCTAATGCGTTCGAAGAATTTCTCACCAATGGGAATTATAGCGTCGCCAGTAGGTTTTGTTAATGTAGAAGAATCAAAGCATAGAGTGAAGAGCTTTGCGAAACTACCAGCTGTCATTATCGAAGGAAGAAAAGGAGGCTCAACCTTAGCTGCAACCATAGTCAATTCAGTATTAAGCTTAGATGATGCTAAAGAATTAAAACCAGGTCGCGATGTCTAAATTTGTGGTCATAGGCATTACAGATATGCCACATCCAAACCTGAATAGAGAAGCCATTCAGCATATTGCTGAGTCTCGTTTCTTCTCGGGAGGTATACGTCATAAGGCCTTGATTCAGGATTATTTGCCTGAAAATGCCGAGTGGATTAATATTACGGTGCCTTTGACTGATGTCTTTGATCAATACAGACAAATTGACGAAACCATTGTTGTCATTGCTTCGGGAGATCCTCTTTTCTATGGAATTGGGAATACAATAAAACGTGAATTTCCTGATGCTGAACTTTTGGTTTATCCAGCTCACAATAGCCTTCAACTTTTGGCGCATCACTATCAATTGGAGTATGGCAAGATGCATATTGCAACCCTAACGGGGCGCGATTGGCCTGAGATTGATTTGCCATTGATTAGAGGAGAACAGATGATTGGGGTTTTAACGGATAGACAGAGAACGCCAAATACAATTGCTCAATATCTTCTTGACTACGGTTTTGATAATTACGATTGCTATCTGGGTGAAAAACTAGGTGGCCCTAATCAGAAATGTCAGAAGCTAAGCATAGTAGAACTTTTAGAGGTTGATTTCGTTCACCCAAATTGTATGATATTAGTCCAGAAAGAGCCTATCATTCGCCAGTTTGGTATTCCTGATGAGGCTTTCCGAACTCTGGATGGGCGACCAAAGATGATGACTAAGAGTCTGATTCGTTTGGCTAGTTTGTCGAGTCTGCAATTAAATTCAGCCTCTATCCTGTGGGATGTGGGCTATTGCACTGGATCCGTCTCGATTGAAGCCAAGCAAACTTTCCCAAAGTTGAAAGTGATCTCTTTTGAAAAAAGAACAGAGTCGAATGCTATCATTCGTAATAACATGAAAACCTTTCATGTTCCGGGAATTGATATTCACAATGGAGATTTTTTTGAACAGCGTTTAGATGTTTTGCAAGCTCCGGATCGAATTTTTATAGGAGGTCATGGCGGAAGGCTGAATGAAATGATGGCGAAACTTCATGCTCTTTTAAAGCCCAATGGTTGTATTGTATTCAATGCTGTGAGCGATGAAACCATAGCAACATTTATAGAATCAGCCCTTGAGTTAGGCATGAAATTGGAGAAGCCAAGCCGCATACAATTGGATGATTTTAATCCGATCGAAATATTAAAAGCAACAAAAGTTGATTCGATGATGTGCAAATGCGACGATTCGATAATGATTTAATTTCGTATCAGAAAATACAAATGATAGCCCGAAGGGCTTAAACTTGAATAACCGCGGGTGAAACCCGTGGTATATCTATGAAAATATGAAAGAACCCCGAAGGGTTTAAACTTGAATAACCGCGGGTGAAACCCGTGGTATATCTATGAAAATATGAAAGAACCCTGAAGGGGTTCAATATGAATAACCGCGGATGAAGTCCGTGGTATATCTATGAAAATATGAAAGAACCCCGAAGGGCTTAAACTTGAATAACCGCGGGTGAAGCCCGTGGTATATCTATGAAAATATGAAAGAACCCTGAAGGGGTTCAATATGAATAACCGCGGGTGAAACCCGTGGTATATCTATGGAGATACAACAGAACCCTGAAGGGGTTCAACAAAAATAGATCTCTGTAATTAAGCAGATGTAAACAGATAAAGAATGGATAAAATAGCCATAATCATAAATAATAAGCAGTCGCTAGAAGTTGCTGATACGCTTCGTAAAGAACTGGATCATGTTGAGATCTTTTCGGTTGGAGCCTATATGGGCACAACAAAAATTGAAACAATAGCCAATTTCCTTGAAAAGGATTTTAATCACTACAACGCATTTGTATTTATTGGAGCACTAGGAATATGTGTACGATCAATAGCACCCTTTATTCAGAACAAGCAGATCGACCCAGCCATCATCAATATGGATGTGAAAGGTCAATATGTACAGTCGGTATTGTCAGGACATAAAGGTGGCGCTAATCATTTGGCTAAAACCATTGCCAATATATCGGGTGGAACAGCTTTGATTACTACTGCTAGCGATACACTGAATCTTTGGGCTTTAGATATCATAGGTAGAAAATACAAGTGGACCAATGAATATTTCAATACCACTGAAAATGACTTTATTGCTGCTTTTGTAAATGGCAAAAAAACGGCTCTATTACTTGATATAAAAGATGAGGGTAGCGAACAATTGGAAAGAACGCTTCCTGATTTTGTAGAGGTTTTCTATGAATTCTCAGCCATCAACCCTAAGGATTTCGATTTGATTATTGCTTTGACACCAAAGCTCTACGAAACGACGCTTCCAATTTTATTCTTCCGTCCTAAATGTCTGCATTTGGGAACAGGTGCACAAAAGAATATCAATGCTGATGAGTACGAAGCGCAAGTTTTAAACTTTCTCGAAGAACAAGATTATTCTAAGCATTCATTAGTGGCGATTAATACGGTTGACCTTAAAAAGGATGAGGTTGCTTACAAGGCGATGAGTGAAAAGCATGCTTTGACTTTCAACTATTTTGGAGCCGATGACTTGAACGAAATTGATGCCGATCTATTATTCTCCGAAGCAGCGCATGCAGCGACAGGAGCTAATAATGTAAGTGAGGCTTCAGCTCTTTTAGCATCGGGTGCTAAGAATTTATTGCTTGGAAAATCGAAGCATGTTGATTCTTTCGGCAAACATTTCACACTAGCCTTGGCTATGGATGTTCGCCAAGAAAGAAAGGCTGGTTTTGTAACTATTGTTGGGGCTGGTCCTGGCGATCCAGAATTGGTATCGGTTAAAGGAAAGAAACTATTGCAAAATGCAGACTTGATTCTTTATGCTGGTAGTTTGGTGCCTCGTCGATTGACCGAATATGCTAAAGAATGTTGTGTAGTTCGAAACTCCGCATCTATGACTTTGGAGGAGCAATTCGATATCATGCATGAACATTACAAAATGGGACATTCAGTTGTGCGTTTGCATACAGGCGATCCATGTATTTATGGTGCGATTCAGGAGCAGATGAATTTCTTCGATCACAACCAGATGTCTTATGAAATTGTGCCCGGTATTTCTTCATTTCAGGCGGCAGCAGCTCGTCTAAAATCGCAATTTACTATTCCAGATCGTATTCAAACCATTATTCTAACTCGTGGCGAAGGGCGAACTGCAATGCCTGAGAGAGAGAAATTAACCGAGTTGGCTAAGTTCCAATCAACCATATGTTTGTTCTTAAGTGCGACTTTGGTTGATCAGGTTCAAGCTGATTTATTGGCGGCTTATCCTCCTGAAACACCAATTGCTGTTTGTTACAAACTGACTTGGCAGGAAGAAAAAATCTGGAGAGGAAAATTGAAAGATTTAGCCAAGATTGTAAAAGAGAATGAACTGACTTTAACCACCATGATAGTGGTTGGTGAAGCCATCGACAATAGAAAGAATCGATCGAAATTATACGATCCTACTTTCAGACATATCTTTAGAGAAAAAAGTTAATACGACACGGTAGAGACGCACGGACGTGCGTCTGTTATATTACGAACGTGTGTCTGTCATAATATGGATGCGGTGTCCCGTTAATTATCGGATTATTGAGAGTTAATTAAGTAATATTAATAGAAGATGTCGGATTGTTGAGAATCTATCAAGAAATATTAGTAGGAAATGCTGAGATGTTAAGAGGAAATTAAGGAATGTTGAGAATACTTTAAGACATGTTAGTAGAAAATGCTGAGATGTTAAGAGGAAATTAAGGAATGTTGATAGGAAATATAGGGATGTTGAGAATACTTGAAGATATGTTAGTAGAAGATGTTGAATTGTTAAGAGTAAATTAAGAAATATTGATTGAAGATGCTGGGTTTTTGATAGTCAGTTATCAATTACTCGTTATAAGTTACTAATTATTTGTAATTAATTATTCATTACTGAGAATGAAAAGGCAGATTTTAATATTTGGAGGGACGACAGAGGGACGCAAAACAGCCAATTGGCTGAGCGACCTGAAGCAGCCATTCTATTATTCAACAAAGACCAATAGCCATCCTCTTATTTCGGAGATGGGTGAGTGTTTGTCAGGTGGTATGAATAAGGAAGAGATGATTGAATTCTGCCGCCAGCAAGAGATCATGTTGATCGTAGATGCAGCGCACCCTTTTGCAGCTGACTTGCATGTGAATTTGCATCGTGTGGCTTCTGAACTTGATATAGCTATCGTTCGTATCGAACGTGAGTTTGTTGAGAGGATAGATAACGAATACATTCATTATTTGGCTTCGATGGATGCCTGTATTCAGGATATTCATAAAATGGAAATTAAGCGAGTGCTTTCATTGGTAGGTGTTAAAAACTTACCGAAAATAAAGAAAGCACTACCTGAATGTGATATTTGGTTCCGAATTCTCAATTTTCCAGATTCCATTCGTATTGCTAATGATGCGAATGTGAGGGAAGACCGATTGATTGTTTCGTCTCGTTTTGAAAATCTTCTTTTGGAAGAAGATTTGATTAAAAAAGAGTGTGTTCAGGCTATCATGACCAAGGAAAGTGGTTATACGGGTTTACTCGATAAAAAGATGGACCTGGCAATCAAGCATGAGATTCCACTTTTCGTAATTAAACGTCCAGATCTTCCGGAATACGATAAAATAATAAAAACCCGATCGGAGTTTCAATCCTATTTGGATGAAGCTTTTGGTATTAAACGTCTGGAGTTGGCTCATGGCTATACCACAGGAACCTGTGCATCAATATCGGCGAAAGCTGCCCTGAAAGCTTTAATTGCTCAAGAAGGAATAGAATGGGAGCGCGTTGATTTGCCTAACAACAGGGAAGCAATGATGCCGATACATTGTATTGAGTTCACAAAAGAATATGGCATATGTACCGTTATCAAGAATTCGGGTGATGATCCCGATGTAACAGATGGCACTGAGATTGGCTGTCGTATTAATTTTAATGAGTCAGGGGAGATTCGCTTTGTAAAAGGAGAAGGCGTTGGCACAGTGACTAAGGCTGGATTGGAAATTTCGGTTGGAGATCCAGCAGTGAATCCAACACCACGTCGAATTATTAATTGGGAACTTAATCAGTTATTAAATAAATTTCAGATTACAAAAGGCCTTGATGTTTCTGTCTTTGTGCCCATGGGTGCTAAGCTGGCTAAAAAAACCTTTAACCCACGTTTAGGAATTGAAGGTGGTATTTCAATTATCGGGACGACAGGTCTATTAAAACCTTTTTCAGCTGAAGCTTATATTGATACAATAAAAAAGCATGTGAGATTTGCTGTAGATAATGGCAGCTCACAGGTCTTTATCAACTCGGGAGGTCGTAGTGAAAGATATTTGAAGCAGAAATTTCCTGAAATGCCACAACAGGCCTACATCCAATACGGTAACTTTATAGGTGATACTATTCATGCTATAAATGGGAGTGGGGTTGAAAAAGTGACAATGGGTATTATGATGGGGAAGGCTGTTAAGCTAGCCGAAGGCCATTTGGATACACATAGCAAAAAGGTTGTTTTTAATAAGGAATTCCTGATTCAAATTGCAAAGGAAGCCAATTACAATGAGTCATATGTCGATCAGATAAAAGAGGTGAATATGGCACGCGATTTAGAGGGTATCTTCCCTTTTACTGAGGATGAGGTTTTCTATAAGCATTTGAAAAGCAAATGTTGCCAAGTGCTGGAAAAGGAAATTGAAGATTATGAAATCGAATTGCTTCTGATGAATATCAAAGGGGAGATTATTTAATAATTCGAATCCTGACAGAGTACTCGTACCTGTCAGCGTTTAGAAAAAGGAAACGAAAATGAAGAAACTGTTATTGCTGTTAGCTGTATTATCACCTATTCCTGCATTTAGTATGCATATAATGGAAGGCTTTTTGCCAGCTTTTTGGTCTATGTTTTGGTCAGTGGCTTACTTGCCGATATTTATTATAGGATTTAGAAAAATTAAACAATTAGTAGTTGAGAAACCAGAATTGAAATTGCTTTTAGCTTTGGCAACGGCATTCGCCTTTGTTTTATCAGCTCTGAAATTACCATCAGTGAGTGGATCTTGTTCGCACCCTACAGGAGTGGGTTTAGGTGCTTTACTTTTCGGACCTTGGGTGATGCCAGTTATTGGTGTTTTGGTGCTTTTGTTTCAGGTTTTACTTCTGGCTCACGGCGGTATTACAACACTAGGGGCTAATGCTTTTTCAATGGCTTTTATTGGACCCGTTTTTACTTGGTTAATATTCTCTATTGGAAATAAGCTTGGTCTTAATAAAAAAGTGGCTGTGTTCTTAGCTGTCTTTGTAGGGAATATGGCAACCTATGTTTGTACTTCGGCACAATTGGCTTTTGCACATCCCGATGTGGTGAATGGTGTTCCTACAGCATTCTATAAGTTTGTAAGCATTTTCGGATTGACACAAATTCCTATTGCGATAATCGAAGGCTTGCTGACTGTTGTGGTCTTGAATTTATTATCCGATCATGTGCCAATGCGATTTGATTTCTTAAGTCAATACAAGAAGAAAGCCTAACTATCAATTATAGAATTCAAAAAATGACAAACAAAACTAGTAACCTGCTTTTAACAGGTGCGATAATATTGATTGTAGTACTTACACTATACTTTTTCCCAAATGCAGACTTTATGGGAGCAGATGGCTTAGCTGAAGATTATATAACAGAATCACAACCCAATTACAAGCCTTGGTTTTCTAACATTTGGGAACCACCAAGTGGCGAAATAGAAAGCCTTCTGTTTTCTTTGCAAGCCGCTATCGGAACAGGTGTTGTTGCCTATGTGATTGGCTACTATAAAGGAAAAAAGAAAGCTGCCTAATTAATTTTTGATTGTGGATTTGTGAGTAATGACTATTCTGAATATCACTAATCTAAAATCATAATTCCTAATTCTTAACTCATAATTAAATATTGAGCGTGTTTATAAGCGAAAAATACAACCTATTACAAACCAAACTTACTTGGCATCCTTTCGAAAAGTTTACTTTTTTTGTAGCTTTTCTACTGGGTAGTTTGTTGACACAGAATATTCTGACACCCTTTCTTATAGTTACTTGTATTTCGGCTTTCTTTCTTTTTCATGGTTTATCATTTAAGGCACTCTTACAAATAGCTGCTTTGCCTATGAGTTTTATGCTTGTAGCCGTTGTGAGTATCATTTGTATTATCAGTCATGAAAGCTTCGAAGCAATTTATATCACTCAAATTAGCGACTATTATATTGGTTTTTCTCAAGTCAGTTTAGATACAGGAATTTTCATTATTGGAAAGGCTATGGGAGCTATGTTTGCGTTCTATTTTTTGATTCTGATGAGTCCCATAGATGAGATTGAGTATTTGTTAAGAAAAATGAAATTACCAGATTTACTGATAGAACTCTTTGTGTTATCCTTTCGTTTTATAACCATTCTACTTCTTTTTTCGAGGCAATGTTATTTGTCACAGAAGAAACGAATGGCTTATCGTACTTACTCATCATCTATTCGATCTTTAGGTATGCTAGTCTCATCTGTCCTAATTAAATCTCTTATTCATGCTGATTTTTCGCAGCAAGCTTTATTGAATAGAGGCTATAGAGGCGAAATGAGATTTATTGAAACTCATGAGCCTTTTAAATTGAAGCGAACATTTATTCCTCTTTTATTAATGACCTGTTTGTTAGTTATTGGTCAACTTCGGCTTTAATCCTTTGAATACGTATAATCACCACATCAAAAAATCACCAATTCATCACATTATCATGGCATATATACAACTAGAACATATCAGCTTTGAATACCCTAATCAGACTTTGGCTCTCGATCAAGTGAACTTGCATATTGAGAAAGGACAAAAAGTGGCAGTCGTTGGTGAGAATGGCTCTGGGAAGTCATCCCTATTTTTATGTCTTTGTGGTATTCATCATGCGCAAACGGGGCGTTATATACTAGACGGAGAAGAACAAAAATGTAAGCGTAAGGATAGGAACAAGCTTTTTAGAAAGGTGGGCTATGTGTTTCAGGATCCAGAAGTACAGTTATTTGCTTCAACGGTAGAGAAGGATATTTCATTTGGTGCGATTAATGCTGGAATGAAGGGTGACGAATTACAACAATGCATGAATGAAGTGATGGAGATGACTCAAACTCATGAGTTAAGAAACAAGCCTCCACATCAGCTTAGTTATGGACAGAAAAAACGAGTGGCTATTGCAGGCGTGTTGGCTTGTAAACCCGAAGTTTTGCTTTTAGATGAGCCCTTTGCTTGGTTAGATAATCAGCAGAAGAAAAATACAATTCAAGTTCTTGATCGTTTGCATGAGCAGAATAAAACTATCATTATATCAACTCATGATATAAATTTTGCTTACGAATGGGCTGATAAATTAGTGGTGATGAAAGAGGGACGAATCATAGCTACAGGTCATCCTAAAGACCTTTTAGAAGATGAAGATTTGCTTGAAAGTGCAGGCCTGGAAATACCTTTGATTCTTCAATTATCCAAGAAATTGAACTTAGACTTAAGACCAAATTCAATGGCAGAGTTTTTCTCAATGTCTTAAATGGTCGAAAGTCAAAAAAGTCGAAATGTCCAGACTTGCAGACTATTCGACCTGCTAGTTTTTTAGATTCTTATAAAGCTAATAAGCCTTCAATATGCCTAGTTTGCTCATAAATAGCAATTACAGCATCAGCATCCTGCATTGTAATCTTCACGGTGATGCTAAGAAAACGCATATCCTTTGACGTTTTAAAAGCGAATTGGGTTCCCTTTGGAAATATTGCTTTTACGGCTTCTAATTTTTCATCCTTATTTGGCATAATAAATTTGAACATATATAGCGATGGCCACTGAGTTGACTCAATAAGTTGCTCGCGTAATTGGTTATATTTTTCTTGATCCATTTTAAGCTTCCATTAATTTCTGCAAAAATCGAAAAGTTTTTTCAAATTCCCTCAATTATAAAGGAATATTATACGATCAAAATCAGTATTCATTAAGAAGGCTTGTTTAATGATCTTGTATTGTAAACTAAACCTGATAGATTTTAGCTAGTGAAGCTGATTATCTGATCTTTATTGGTTATAGATTAGATGCTTAGGTGAGATATTTTTTTTTGCCTGATCACTTTTTAGTATATTATGGAGGTATGTCAAAATCCCCCAGCTTGTTAAAGCTATATTTTGACAGAGTTGACTCTAAATCTTGAGCTATGAGAAAGGTGATTTTACTCCTAATGATAGTCTCGATTACCTCACTTGCCTTTGCGCAAGACAAATATATTAATCGAGATATAAGGCCTAATATGAGCTTGGAAAACACCAAGACTTATTCGCTCGATTTTTTTAATGGCGTAAGTTTTCCTCAAGGTGATTTGAATAATTTTCTTCGAAATGGTTTTAATAGTGGTATTCTCTTTCAAAGAAATTTCTATAAAAAACTGTCTTTAGGCCTTAGTGCGAATCATAGTAGATTCAACCATAGGCATAGTTTTGGACCTGTTCAAGGTTCAAATCGACAGGAGTTAAGCACAACATCTTTCGATATTGGTCCTCAATACAATATGAAACTAGGACGATTCTCACTTGAGTTCTATGGACGATCAGGACTTTCTATCGTTAACTCTCCACAATCAACAATGCTATATCCTGAAACGGATATTACTATAACAACTTTGGAGGCTTATAAAAGTACTGCACTTACTACACGTTTGGGAGCAAATATGACAGCCTATATTTGCGAGGGGCTTGATTTCTATTTCAGCTCGGAATACTCGACTAGTTTAAATAGCGATATGAATTATCAAACTCGTGACTTATCAGAAGCTATAAGAAACGATGGAACGCTTGATTCTGATTTGGCTAGCGAATTACCTTATTCGAACGAAAGTCTTTCTTTATCCATGCTAAATGTGAATATAGGCATACGAATTTCAATAGGTGGTATTGGAAATAGACGAAAGTCAAATCCTCTTTATAAGTCAAATAGAAATTTAGATATAGGTCCAATGTATGAGGGATTACGTTTTCAATATATCCCTGAAGGAACAAGCAATGGAACGCAAGCGCAAGACTCTAATTCAAGTCGTAATAATAATTCTTCTAGTGTAGCTCCTGATTCAAAAGGAAAAGGCGATACACGTTCTACAGATTATAATTTAAGCCGTAGCAACAACACTTCGATTATTGCACCAAACCCCGATGAGAGTGAAACAAAAATTGACTCCAAGACTAAACCTGCAGACGCTACCCTAGCTGATATTCCTGAGGAGAAGCTAAAGCTTAAAACTAAAGCGCAGTTGGCTAAGGAAAGAAGAAAAAAGAAGCGTATTAAGCGAAGACTTAAAAGGCTTAAAGCTAAATTGTAAAAATCCCCTCCATCTATCAGTCTCGATTAATATCGAGAAGAGATGAGAGAGGGGAATTTATTTAGTTATCGATATTTCTATTTAAAGTGGTTATTACTATACCACACATAGTCTCTTACCATCATACCATCCTTATCGAATGTTGTACTCACCATAAAAGGAACTTCAATAGTCTTCTCTTTTCCCCACTCGGTATACAGCCACCAAGAATAAACAACATAGGCGTCGCTTTCCGCATAATATAAGCAATCAGGATACCCCACTTCTTTAATCTTAAACTTGGTTTCAGGTTTGAAGAAACGACTCTCCTTTAGCCCTTTTATCTGTTCTTCCAAGTTATTACTTTCATCAAATTTCATTGTTGAGTTACCAAAAGTTGCTTTCGCAGAGAAGAAAGTCGCCCACTTCTCTATATCCTTTGCTCTAAAAGCATTCATCAGCTTTCTAACCTTAGTAATATGTGGGTGGTTAATATAAAGTTTCCCGTTCTCGGTTACCTTTTTACTGTCACCAATTTGTTCGAACACATCGTTGTTAAAATAGTAGTGGAACGATGTGATTTTACCATCCTTATTGAAGCTGTACAGATGATGTACGGGTAAATCTAGCATAATACCACTTTCCTTATGGATGCCGGTTAACTTCAACCAATCTTGAACCCAAACACCTCCGCCTTCATAATCTATGGCATCGGGATATGCTGGTTTGTGATCTACAACTTTTACATTCGCGTAATTTTCCTTGTAACGATTAACGTAGTTTCTTACGCCTTTTTCTGTTGCCTTAACGTCTTTCCCATTTACAAATACCTTAAGGCTATCTGCCATGAAACTAAAAAAGGTATCGGCATCTCCAGCCTCAAAGGCTTTCCATAGTTCTCTGGTTTTAGTTATAGCCTCATGATCAGAATAAACTGTACCACTTTCCTCTTGTGCATAAGAAGTTGTTCCCAGAAATAAACACAATAATAAAATACTAAAAGCTTTCATAAAATATAATTTAAAATAAAAATAATGAAGTAATGTCTGCCACGAGTTGGGAGACATTAGAGGGATAGATAAGTTTTGGCTTTACCTCGAAAACTATGCAGTTAACTGAGGCAAATATTTAAACAGTATCTAGGTGCCTTAGATTAGCTTAAAATTTGTTTTTAGTTTATCGTTGAGAGGATGTGCTAACCTATAGAAGTCTGTATACAAACTAAATAAGTTGCAAAAAGGAAGTAGGGAGTTCTGAATTCAATCCTCAATTTACAACTCTTTTGTTAGATTGTCAATCTTATCGTGATCAAAAGACTTTGTGCGAGGAACTATGAGGGCAACGATTATTTTATTAATCACCTCAAAAATGAGTCTATACGAAATTAGGAGAGCGTGATTTATTATGGAGAGAGTTTATGTTATATTTACTGCTGTTTATTTTGTTAAGCTCTTATTGTTTTGTAGTTTCGGAGGATTAAATATAATATGTGCACAATACTTAGCTATAGGCTGTGTATTGTACACTGATAATTTCGATATATTAAAAATAGATGCACTTGTAGTGCATATACTAACAAGTTGTGGGCAAGTACAAAAACAAACAGAGTTTTTATTAGATTTTGAATCAATAAAAAATACAAGCCCATATAGTACAAGGCTATGGTCAAATTATAAAAATAAATCGTCGAAAATATTAACACCCTTTAAAAGTAATTATGTGCATGAAAAAAATTAAAATTAGTATTCTTTCCGCTTTGATAATGTTGTTACTAGCTTCCTGTATGTCGATGTCTTCGATAGCATATATGACAAGTTCTAAGATGAATAAGCTTGAATTAGGTATGTCTAAAGAACAAGTTACTCAGGTATTAGGAACTGATTATAAGATTGCTGAAAAGCGATTGGAAGACAACAATGAAATAGAAGTTTTATCTTATAGAGATCGGGTTGCAAATGACGAAGTTTATTTTTTTGTTTTTAAAAATAAAAAATTAGAAAAGTGGTATCAAGAATTAATTCCCATAGAAAGGATAGAAATCCAGTAGTTTTAGACTCGGCGGTGGTTTTTAGCTATGGATATTGGGATTGAATATTTGCCCCACGCTAGTGCGAGCTTGTAGCTCGTATTCTGCGTAGCAGTAATAAAAATAAAGACTAGTAGAAAGTGTAAGTGTCTTTTATGTATTTATGGCATAATATTGAGCGTACGGTTTTTGTAGATTAAGCTCATCATTGGAAATTCAGCAGCGCAAAGGACGATGCAGGATAAGTCTGGCAAATCTTGGTTAATATCTTGTAGTTTTTAACTGTATTCGTAGAACACGAGCTACAAGCTCGCGCTAGCAAGGTGGAATCGGCTACAATTACACTCACCGTAAACACCAGCAAGCCAAGCCCCACGCTTGGCTTTTTGCATTGGTAATGCCCCTTTCACTTTCGGGAGCCATTATTTTTCTTTTACGGCTTCCGGAACACTTCTAGTTGATGAAAAAGCAAATTGAAGGCTTCCAGCCAACTTCTGGGAGGCATTATTTTTCTTTTAAGCTTACCAGAACACTTCTAGATGATGAAAAAGCAAATTGAAGGTCTCCTGCCAACTTCTAGGAGGCATTATTTTGCTTTTACGGCTTCCGGAACATTTCTAGATCATGAAAAAGCAAATTGAAGGCTTCCAGCCCACTTCTAGGAGGCATAAATTTGTTTTTATGGCTCCAAGAACATTTCTAGAACAAAAAAAAACAATTTTTAGCCCTTAAAAATTTCGCAGCATCTTTCCGTGCGAGAACTTAATATAATATTGTTTTGAAATTGTTAATCGAATCGTTTCATCAGCTAAAACTTCTGTATATACTGTATTGGCTTTGTTCTACTATTATTGTTAACGTATGCATGTGCGTAATTTGTCTCGTATTGATTTTTTGATGTTGGGCTGCGGCGTGATAATCTAATGATTATATATTATGAAAAAATCATAATAAATGTTCTTATGTGTTGTTTAAATTCTTACATTAGATGGTGAAATCAAAAAAAACAAACAATTATGGAAAAGATTAGTTCGAAAGCAAATACAAACGAAATAGCAGAGGTCTTTGTTGGGGTAATAGATTTAAGTAAAAAACATCCTATCGTCGAAGACCCTTATTATAGCCTTACATTGGGCAAAATATCAACTAAATCGGAAGATTTAATTGGTAAAATTAATTCTGGTTCGCTAACAAACGAATTAAGGGAGAGCGACGAACTTCGCGATATCGATGTGAAAGCTCTTTTTTATGAGGTAGAGGCAAAGTGCATGTATCGTCCTGGTGCCATTCAGGAAAAATCCTTAGAGATTTCAGAAACTTTAGAGCGTACTGGCATGAAGATCGTAAACAGCAGTTATACCAACGAGAGTGCTCAAATTAGAGCTATGTTGAGCGATTTAAATGCGCCAGAATTGGCCGATGCAATTGCTTCGAACCCTGCTTTAAGTCCGCTAATAAGTAATTTGGAAGCATCGCAAGCCGCTTTCGATTCGGCATCGGCAAAGTCGATAGAGGGTAAATTGAAAAGAGATAATACGAAAGCTGCTTGGCTTGTTGCAAATGAAGCGAAAGATATTTTTAACAACGAGCTGTGCACGTATTTAGGTTCTATGGCTATGGCTAATCCCGATAAATATAAGCCCCTTGCAGATTTAATGAATGTTCTGATTGAGGAAAGCAATAAGAAGGTTCGCGATAGACTTACTGCTCTAAAGAAAAGGAAAACAGAATCAGTAGAAGTGAATTAGAAACATTTAAGCGACATACTTGTTTAAGAAACGACTCCGAAATGGGGTCGTTTTTTTTTAAAGGTATTTATGAATTCTATCAATTTAATTTCAACGCTTCTTAAAATGATATGAGATTAAATAAGTCAAAATAATGTGTAAATTAATGGAGATTTAGAATTCGATACATTCAATTTTAATTTATCATAGATGAAGACGATATTAAAAAACATACTTGCTGTTGTAGTAGGCTTAATAGTAGGAAGTGCCGTAAATATGGCATTGGTAATGATTAGTGGTTCCGTTATTCCACCACCTACAGGTGCAGATACTTCAACTATGGTGGGATTGAAAGAGACTATGCATTTGTTCGAAGCCAAGCATTTTATCTTCCCTTTCCTAGCTCATGCTTGTGGTACTTTTGTGGGTGCTTTTGTAGCGACTTTAATAGCAGTTACTCATAAACAGAAATTTGCCTTGGGAATTGCCGGCTTTTTCCTTTTGGGAGGAAGCATTAACGTGTTTATGTTGCCTACGCCTTTATGGTATGCCTGTGTCGATTTAATTGGAGCTTATTTTCCAATGGCCTATTTAGCTTTTCTTATTGCAGGAGGTAAGCGAAAAGTTTAGTTTTTAAACGCTGTCAGGACTTCGTGCCTCAGACTCTGACAGGTTCGAAGAGTTGAAAAAAAAGCAGCCCCTTTCGGAGCTGCCTTGAGCTATTTCGAGTTGAGAAATACTATTTCTCTAGCTTTTTAATTTCAATAGCTAATTGATCAACCAATTTATCTAGTTGGTTAATTACAGCTAAAATTGCTTCCGGCTTTGATAAGTCAACACCTGCTTTTTTCAATTGCTCCATTGGGAAATCATTTCCACCCGATTGCAATAAAGTTGTGTAGCGCTTTAAAGCAGCTTTTTTATCTTTCTTGCTTCCTTCAGTTACATCTTTATACAATTTAGCCGATGATGCAAAACAAGTTGCATATTGGTAAACGTAGAAAGGTGAGTTGTAGAAGTGTGGAATACGAGCCCATGGGTAGTTAGAATATTTTGTTTTCTCAGAAACATCACCATAGTACTTCTGTGCAATATCGCCCCAAATTTTAGCGAAGATATCGGCATTTACTGGCTGGTTCTGCTCAACCATTGTATGAGCTTGATATTCAAAATCAGCAAACATAGCTTGTGCATAGAAAGTACCAATGATTCCCTGAATAGTTTGATTCAATAAAGCAATACGCTCCTTAGGGTCTTTAGTGTTCTCCATCATATGATCTAACAACAAACGCTCGTTGAAAGTAGAAGCAACCTCAGCAACAAAAATTGTATATCCGTGTGTTGCAAATGGCTGAGTCTCGTTAGATAAAGTTGTGTGCATGGTATGTCCTAGCTCGTGAGCCAAGGTAAATACATACTCTAAAGTCTCGTCGTAGTTTAATAGCATGTATGGGTGAACACCATAAACACCAGCAGAAAATGCACCGCCACGCTTACCTGGGTTCTCGTATACGTCTAACCAACCGCTAGCAGTTGCATTCTTCAGTTTAGCTTGATACTCCTTACCTAATGGAAGAACCGATTTTGTTACAATCTCAACAGCTTCTTCATATGGGTAATTTTTTTCGAAATCAACTAAACTCATAGAACCATCAAAACCATAGTATTTTTCAAGACCCAAAATCTTCTTACGAAGCTTCGTGTATTTTTGTACAGGAGCTGTATTTTCTCTAACTGTGTTGATCAAATTTAAATAAACATCCTTAGGAATGTTATTGCCTTCAAGAGATGCATCTAGATTTGACTCATAGTTAGCAGCACGAGCATTAGCCCACTTCGACTGAATGATACCTTCGTAAATGGCAGCGTAAGTGTTTTTGTTCTTGTAGTAAACATCGTAAAGTGCTTCGTAAGCCAATTTACGGTCTGCCTGATTCTTGTTAGTACTTGTGATATGAGAATACATACCTGGAGTCACCTTCACTTTTTTACCATCAGATAATTCAATTTCTTGAAATTCGATATCGGTAGTAGATAAAGCTGTAAATACGCTGCCAGATGTGCCAGATGATTGAGAGAAGAAAGACACCAAACGTCCCATTTCCTCATTCAATACATGCTTCTGCATACGGTACATATCTATCAATTCGAATGCATATGGTTTTAAGGCTGGAGTTTCAGCAATCCATTGCTTAGTTGTAACTTCAGGAATCTTAATCATTTCTGGAGAAATCCAAGTAGTGGACATCTGCATTTGATTAAAGAAAATACCTACTTGCTGAAGCTTAGCCTGAAGTTCCATATTTTTCCCATCAACTGTAGATTGGAAAGACACAAATTGATAAACCTTATAAGCTTTCTTCATCATGTTCTCTTGAACAGATAGAAGCTTCAATAAGTTGTCAGCATTTTCACCAAGCTTACCTTTTAAAACTTGAATTTGCTCTACATCTTTCGACATTGACTTGAAATCAGCTTCCCAAGCTTCCCAGTTCTCATAAATATCAGAGAAGTTCCATTTGTACTGTGCTGGAATCTCTTCACGGGTCTTGTAATTTACCTGTGCTGTAGCTTGCAAACACATGGTCGCAGCCAAAAGGGTCATGATGATACCCCCCTTAAATTGTTTAAACTTCATGTTCATTTTATTTAAATATGTAGGTTATTATATTTTAATCCTTAAGACCAAAGATAGAGGCATGTGACGATATTTTCATAATCTCATATCTTCTAAAAAGGGTAAAATCGATTATCATCAAAATGGACGGGATAAACGGTGGAACTGGCACTTTAAAAATATGATCCATAACAGGGATGACTGGCAGAAAACTTGTAAATTTAGATATTGCTGAATAAGTCGTTAAAATTGGACTTATTAATTGTTTGATATAAACTAAGCATATAACATGAAAAGAATTGGCCTTATAGGAGGCATGAGTTGGGAATCTTCAATCGTTTATTACGAACTGATTAATAAGAAAGTGAAAGCAGTTCTGGGTGGTTTTCACTCTTGCAAGAGTTTAATGGATACTGTAGATTTCGATCATATCGTGAAACTGCAACATGAGGATAAGTGGGAAGAGTTAGATGAGATTATGGTTGACTCCGCTAAACGCCTGGAAAGGGCAGGAGCCGATATCATTGTTTTGTGTACCAATACCATGCATTTATGTAGTCCAGCTATAAAGGCAAATATCTCAATTCCTTTTCTTCATATTGCTGAAGCTACTGGTATGGAAATTAAACGTAAGGGCATTAAGAAAGTGGCTTTGCTTGGCACCAAGTTCACCATGGAGAAAGATTTTTATAAGGAGGTGCTTTCTAATCAGTTTGGTATTGAAGTTATTATTCCTAATAATGCAGAAAGAGCGCAAGTGCATCAGATTATCTATGGCGAATTGGTTCAAGGCAAAATCAAGGATGAATCGAGACTGGTTTATCAGACGATTATTCAGAATCTGGAGGATAGAGGGGCCGAAGGTGTGATTTTAGGCTGTACAGAGATTCCTCTTTTAATCTCGGATGCGGATGTGAACATACCAACCTTTGATACAACTACTTTGCATGCTGTAAAGGCTGTAGAATGGGCTTTAAAGAGGAATTAGTTTGAATTAAGGTCGAACCTTTTTTCCTGTGTAATATGATAGCACAAGTAATATTAAAGATAGTGTTGGAAAGGGATCAAACTCATTGATCATGAGATGAGCGAAAAAGGCCAATATGAAGTTGTAGAAGAAGCCCATATAAGCGAGTTCTTTTAAGAACTTGTTTTTGTTGCTAAGGATAACAAGAGAACCAATGATTTTAGCAAGAGCAAGGGGATAGATGAGATAAATGGGGTAGCCATAGCTTGTGAAATAATCTACCAGTGTATCGTAAAACACAAAATAGAGAACACCCGTTACTAGCATCATGCCAAATAAAATGAGTGTAGATGTCCAATAAATTGTTTTGGTTTTAAGCATAATTTGAATTGTTGGAGTCGATAATAAGCTAATTTAAGCAAAATGGAGGAAAATATGAGTCAAGAAAAGAATCCTGTTGTGGTTAAACAAAGTTTTCATGTATCTGTCAGTCATCTTTGGAAAGCCATTAGTGAATTAGAACAGATGAAGCTCTGGTTCTTTGAGAATATTGAAGCTTTTAATGCTGAAGTCGGATTTGAAACCCAATTTAATGTGAAATCTGGAGAAAGAGATTTTATGCATTTGTGGAAAATCACCGAAGTCATTCCTTTGGAAAAGATTGTATACTTGTGGAAATATGATGGTTATGAAGGTGCGTCTACTGTTTGCTTCGAAACCTTTATTAGTGAGAAAGGATCTTGTTTACGTCTTACTCATACGGTAACAGAGAGTTTACCTCGATCCATCCCAGAATTTACGCGTGAGAGTTGTCTTAGTGGATGGAAATATTTCATTTGCGATCGATTAAAATCTTTCCTTGATAATACTAATTGATACATATATATCTTAACAAATCTCATATCAGAATGCCTCAATAGCAATACTAAGTGCCATCTTCAATCTGATTCAATCGAAAACAAGCCTAGTTAGAATGACAGGCGGAATCTTGAGTGAATTCTAAAAAGGATTGCAAAATATAGGCATAAAAAAAACCGTCACATCAGTGTCGGTTTTTTTTGTAATCTTTAATGAGAATGTGTTTAGAATAAACGGAATCCCAAAGTCACATTCATCATTTTGTTTTTCTTTAAGAACTCAGACGAAACATCGGTTAAACCAAATTCGTAATCAACATCTAAAGTTAATTTCCAAACGTCGATACCTGCTCCAACCTTAGCATTCCAAACTGCACCTTCTAGGTCTTCGTCTTTAAATTGTTGACTTAGAGTAGAAGAAAAGCTGTCGTCAATATTAAATGAAGCTACTGGACCAGCAAATGCTCTAAGTTTGAACATAGGTAACTTAACTATTTTGTAACCCAATAAGATTGGAATATCCATACTTTTTGTTTTGAACTCTCCGCTTACACCACCAATAACAATTTCACTTTTTCTAGAGACAAAGTTCAATTCAGGTTGGATGTACCATTTTTTGATGTTGATTCTTGCAAAGACTCCCAACATCATGCCATTATCAGATTTATCTTTTAGATCAGAAACATTAGGGATTTTAGTATCGAGTTTTGTACTAACAATTCCTCCATGCACACCAAAACTGATAGGTGAGGCTAATTGGGCAAATAGTGCCGATGAAAATAAGCAGATAGCTGCTACTAGTAATAACTTTTTCATAGTGTAGGATTTTTGTATTAAGTAATTTTATGAGTTTCGTATTTATAAATTCATCTCTATAGAATATAACTTTACAGATTTACGAATTTATATTAAATTTTTCAATTACGGAAATGTTCAATAATCGGACCAAGTTTATAAAAATGGTGATAAAAGGTATAAAAAAAAGCTCGACCGTCATGGTCGAGCTTTTTAAAATAATATTGAGATTGTAGATTATAAACCTAATTTTTCCCTCAATTTAGCAGGAACAGCATCCTTGTGAATCATAAAAGACATGGTCTTGTATGATACAAATGGGAATGATGCATAAAAATAACCTTCATATGGATTGTTATCAGTACCCCATGAATTCTTTACGATAAAGTATTTGTTACCTTTTTGGTCTTTAGAAATGCCTACTAGGTGCATGCCGTGATCATCGGTTGTTGTGTAGTTATCGAAAGCTTCTTGACGCATTTCTTGAGTAATCACTTTTTCTTCACCAGGACCTTCGAAGCTATATAATTTAGCATTCTTTTTCTTATCAGACATATCCTGCCATTTAGAAATCTCAGAATCACTCATGTTCTTAGTATCCGCTTCAGGAACAATTGCAACACCTTTACGGTATGCAAATCCTTTTTCGCTTACGTCAGAAGCCCATCCAATAGTGTAACCATTCATGATAGCACTTTCCATAACTTCCATCATCTCGTCGATAGGTAAGTTATAAACCTCGTCCCATAACCAGTTGTCACCAACTTCGATAATGAATTTCTCGTAGAATGGGTGGTGAGTGTAAGATGAGATTTCGATATAATCATCAGCGTTAAGACCTGTATAGTCTTTTGCAAACGACTTAGGAGTATACTCTTTTCCTTTGTACTTAAATGTCTCAGGTAATTCTCCTAAGTAAGCATCCAAAACACCATCGAAACCTTTGTGCCATGTTGGTGTTAATTTTCTGTTTTTATTTTTGATTACAGCATCAACATAGTTGCTTAGTATAATATCCATTTCACCATGAGTGTGACCTGCTTCACCATAGTTTAATCCAGCATATACTGACTCAGGAACGATACCATATTTTTTCCAAACGTAAGTCACATCGTGGAAAGCTCCACCGCCACCAAAGTTGAATTTGCCGCTCAAACGAACGTCTTTAATAGCCTTATCAGAGTAACAGTTGTATACCACAAACATTTCTGATAAATCTACCTCAGGCTTACCCATACGAAGCATTTCTGACTCCATGAATGATAATCCAGAAAAAGCCCAACATGTACCTGAACGATGCTGATCCTTTACAGATGTTGCAGGCATACGCTTTACCTCAGTAAAGATATAAGCTTCTTCTTTGTCCTTTTTTTTGTCTTTTTTTACTTCAGCTGATGAAGAAAATACAGTTCCTCCAATAAGTAGGGCTGCAGCAAGAATTCTAAAATTCATAGTAGTGTTGTTTAAATAATAAATTGTTCTGGTTTTTCTAATTAAACCTATGCCATCCTTTCTCAACAAATCAGTAATACTGCCTAGGTTTAGAGGCGCAAAAATAACAAAAACTTAAACCTAGCCAATTGAAATAAGGGCTTTGCTTAAGTTTTTAGATATAATTATGATTTGACTCGATGAATCGATCAATTTAGGATAATCGATTCAGACTATTCAAACAAACATGAAAAAATTAGATGACTTGTTTTTCTTTTAATATTTGAATTGTTGCATCCACGATTATTTTATCATCAAGTTTCATTGAATTGAAAACAATATCAAAATGACTTAATTCTAAGGGCTTTTTGTTGAAGAAGGTTCTTAGGATTTCTCGTTTTCTGTCTACTGTTTGAGCATAAGTGATCATTTCTTCAAGCTTGCCACCTAGATTTTTCTGTAGTTGTTCTGCTCGCCATTTTAAAGGAGCTTGAAGTTTTATGTGTAAGGATTTTTCGATGTCTTGTGTTAAAATAACACCACCTCGTCCAACAATAACACAATTTCCACGCCTAGCCATTGCTTGCACTACATCGGCAATGGTTTTCTTAATTTGCTTATCGCTTTTGTAATATTTATTGGACATAGATGAGAATACTTCGTCCCAGGTCGACTTTTCTCTCGACTCAAAAACGTATTCAATTTGTTTTGGACGCAATTCTAATTTCTCTGCAGCTTCTACTAGAATCTCTTTGGTTAATACAGTCCATTCCTGTCCAGTAACCTGTTTAAGTCTACTTACAAGGGCATTAGCCATAATAATTGCATAACACCCACACTCTCTAGAGATGGTGATAACAGGTCCTGGGAACTGGTATCTTGTAGATTCAGTTTCCTTCGGTTGGTACCTTTCTTTCATGTATTGATGCAGAATGTCTTTCATAGCTAAAGGTTTTAATCAGCCAAAATTCAATTAATGCTTTTCGTTTTACCGAATATGCATTTGTAACTGTTGCAAGCACTTCATGATTTAAGCATCTAATAAATATGCTTCTACCTTCAAGTTAAGACATTTAAGAAAGATATAAAAGTAGAACGAATCTGTTTTATGTAATTTATAATGAAGAACTAATATCTACTTTAAAGTTTGAATTTTGCGATTTAAAATCAATACTGTCCTAAATGAGAATTTGAAACGAAATATAAACTAAGTTCTCAGTCAAGTATGGGACCTATCTTCCTTTGCAAGATAATTAAAGGCACTACACTCCAACATGAGCTTTGTTATCAGTTTGCTTTCTTATTGGGTTGAGGAAGCTGTTTTTTCACTCACGATTGCTTCGTCCATGTGGATAAGTTCGATTTTGGACAAACAAAGACCTCGCCGATGAGAAGAGTTCAATATTTGGGACTCACGCACTGAAGGCCGATGAGAAGACTTGAATATTTGGACTCATGCACTGATGGCCGATGAGACGAAGCCCCTTTTTGTACAAAATATTGAAATCCGAAGCGGTTTTACGTCTTTTTTGCCTTGATTACAGACATTGCACATGCGTTTTTCACCCTTTTTGTAGCAAATTATCCGTTTTTGAAGAAAAAAAGACCTCGTGGAAGGCAAAAGCCCGCTTCTCCGATGAAAAGTAGTCGATTTTTGTACCAATATGATGAGCTCCGAAGCGATCTACTGTTTTAGGATGACAAAAAAACCGGCTCCGATCAATTTTTTTCAGATTGCCTGCCTATTTCTGTTGGTTTCTTCGGAGATCAATTGTTTGTGTAAATGATATGTTCATAATATAGAACTTTTGAAGTGTAAGATTTAATATCTGTTAATTTGACCTTATTTAAGCGAGATTTTTTAAGTTTGTAACTCAACACTTGTAATCAATGTTTCTATGCGTTTATACCGATTTTTTTTACTTTTTAGTTTATTACTCTGTTTGACAACTGCGAGTGCACAGCTCAACACAGAGAATTTATTATCTAAAGGACGTAATGCCATCTATTTTGATGATTACACTGAAGCTATTATCAAGTTTAATGAGATAATTAGAGTGAAGCCATACCTTCCAGAACCCTATTTGTTTAGAGCTCTAGCTAAATATTATCTTGAAGATTTTGAAGGTGCTGAAGCTGATTATACGAAAGCAATTTCAATTAATCCCAATTATACTTTAGCTTATCTGTACAGAGGTGTCGCGAATAATCATCTAAATCGATATAGTTTGGCTCTTAAGGATTTTGATATGGCCGAAGATTTGAATCCGAGTTATGCAGATATATTTGCTAATAGAGGGATCACTTTAGCTGCATTGAAGCGTTTTAAGGAAGCTGAAAAAAATTATTCTAGAGCTATTAAGCTTAAGAATGATATGGTTAGTTCTTATTTGAACCGTGCTGTGGTTAGAGAGAAGATGGATGATTTTGAAGGTGCTATTGCAGATTGTAATAAAGCTGTCCAACTCAATAATTTTTCTGCTGATGCTTTCGGTCATAGAGCTTATTTAAAGTATAAAGTCAAAAAATATAAGGAGTCTGTTGAAGATTATGAGCGTGCTTTAAAAATCAAACCAGATGATGCAAGATTGATAATGGGACGAGGAATTTCTAATTACGCGACAAAGAATTTAAAAGGAGCTTTGGCTGATTACGATAAGGTTGTTGAACTTGATCCGAACAATGTCTATGGTTATTACAATAGAGCGCTACTAAGATCAGAGGTTGGAGACTTTAATTCAGCTATTGACGATTTTAATATGGTATTGGATATGAATCCAGATAATATGCTTATTTATTTCAATAGAGGTTTGGTAAAAGCTGATATTGGAGATAAGCTTGGAGCTATTGCTGATTATACAACGGCAATTAGAATTTACCCTGATTTTGCAAAAGCTTACTTAGCACGATCATCATCAAAAAGAGACATAAATGATATAGATGGCTCTATTAAGGATAGAAATCAAGGGCTCATTATCATCGATAAATATAAGCGTATGAAGAATGAAGGCGCTATGGCTGCTTTCGTTGATACGACAGAGAATTTTCAACGTTTGATTGACTTGAATTCTCGTGAAAAGATAATTGAAGAAATTATAAAAGGACGTGTTCAGGATAAATTTGTGACAATTAAACTTGAGAAGGATTTTCATATCAGACATTTGTCTATTGATAGCCTACGTGCTGGTAAAATGCAGTATTACGATCAAGAATTGATGAATTACAATCAAAAGCACAATTATTCACCAGCCTTTACTTTTAGTAATAAGCATTATCCATTTTCTAGAAACTTGATAAAACAGCAGATCAAAAATGCTGAACTCAGAATTAAATCAGGTGATAGCGAAGCCTATTTTTTTAAAGGAAATTATGAATTGGCCAATAAGAAATTTAATAATGCTATTGCTTCATTTAATGCATGTATAGAGAAGAATGAAAATTTTGCTTTTGCTTATTTCAATAGAGCAAATGCCATTGTCGATATGACAGATTACATCCAATCTATAGGGGTGAATGATGATACCAACTTGAGTTTAAATAATGACATAAAAGGAAAGAATAGTGAAATTATTGTCGATTATAGTTCCGCTGTTGCAGATTATAATAAGGCTATCGACCTAAATCCAAATTTTGTATTTGCTTATTTTAATAGAGGAAATACTTATGCAAAGTCGAAGCAATTCAATAAAGCAATTTCGGATTATAATAAAGCCATCGAATTAGATAGTAGCTTAAGAGAGGCCTACTTTAATAGAGGTTTGGTATATCTCTACAATAACGATAAAACTTCGGCTTATGGCGATTTAAGTAAAGCCGGAGAGCTAGGCCTACTTGATGCTTATAATGTAATTAAGCGCTATTGTAATAAAGAGAAATAAAAGCCCAGTTTTCAAATTCAAATAAATCTTTCAAATTATTAATATCACATGGCAGCAAACCAACCTTTAGCAGAACGATTACGACCTACTAGTCTTGATAATTATTTGGGACAGAAACATTTGGTCGGAGAGAACGCTGTTCTTAGGAAGATGATTGAATCTGGGAATATTGCGTCCTTTATTCTTTGGGGGCCTCCGGGCGTTGGTAAAACAACTTTGGCAAAGATTATAGCCAATCAACTAAACCGCCCATTTTATAATTTGTCGGCTATTAATTCTGGTGTAAAAGATGTTAGAGAGGTTATTGCAAAAGCTGAAAAACAAAAATTCTTTTCTACACCCAATCCTATTTTATTCATTGATGAAATCCATCGATTTAGTAAGTCACAGCAAGATTCACTTCTAGGTGCTGTTGAGAATGGTACAGTCACTTTAATTGGTGCAACAACTGAGAATCCGTCTTTTGAGGTGATTTCGCCTTTGCTCTCGCGTTGTCAGGTATATGTGCTAAAAGCTCAGGAGAAATCAGACTTGGAATATCTGATTGAACATGCTTTAACGAAAGATCTTTATTTAAAAGATAAGAATGTAGCCGTAAAGGAAAAGGACGCTCTGATAAAATTCTCTGGAGGAGATGCTCGTAAGCTTCTTAATATTTTAGAATTGGTGGTTAATTCTCAGATGACTGATGAGATTATTCTAACCAATGAATTGGTACTGAAAGAACTACAAGAAAACCCATCGATGTACGATAAGGATGGGGAACAACATTACGATATAGCCTCTGCTTTAATTAAATCGATTCGTGGGAGCGATCCTGATGCTGCTGTTTATTGGTTGGCTAGAATGATTGAAGGGGGAGAGGATCCTAAATTTATAGCGCGCCGTTTGGTAATTTCAGCTAGTGAAGATATCGGATTAGCTAACCCTAATGCTCTACTTTTAGCAAATGCAGGTTTTCAGTCGGTAAACTTGGTTGGAATGCCAGAGTCTCGAATTATTCTCTCAGAGGTAGCCATATATTTAGCAACATCGGCAAAAAGTAATGCATCTTATTTGGCTATTGGCAAAGCTCAAGCGTTAGTTAGAGAAACAGGTAACTTGTCGGTTCCTCTACATTTGCGTAATGCACCAACAAAGTTGATGAAGGATTTGGGTTATAGTAAGGAATATAAATATTCACACGATTATCCTGGCAACTTTGTTGATCAGGAATATCTTCCTGAAGAAATAGCTAATCAACGTTTATATACACCACAAAACAATGCCTTAGAAGTAAAGGTCCTAGAACGACTTAAGTTTTGGTGGAAGAAAAGGTTTTAAGTCTTGTATCAAACCAAGCTACGGTGTTAGTAGCACTTGTGTTTAAGCTTTTTCAATCGATAATGTAGTTTATCATTTTAAGTTTAGTATTTATTGAGTATTCTAAAAATGTTTTTTTGCTTTGTCAATATTTATATTGGGCAAAAAACCAATTTTTCATGCTTTGACGGTATTGATATTGAGCAAAAAACCATTTTTCATGCTTTGACGGTATTTATATTGGGCAAAAAATCAATTTTTCATGCTTTGACGGTATTGATATTGAGCAAAAAACCAATTTTTCATGCTTTGACGGTATTGATATTGAGCAAAAAACCAATTTTTCAAACTCTGCATATTAATAAAAAAAGTAACATCACTTGTTCCACGAATGAGATTACGCTTTTTTAGTCTTATTTATCTTTGTTCTTTTTCCTAAATATCGACTTGATTTTATCGTAGATCGATTTCTTGTTTTTCTTTCGTTTAGCTCGACGTTCCTTTAATTTCATTTTATCCTCAGTTTTATTGTCGAGACCAAGAAGTCTTTCAAAGAATCCTGCTCTAGGTGGTATATAGTGAGGCATGTCTAATTGAGCCAAAGTTTCATTGTCTGGTTTAAAGAATGGTGCAGAACAATAGTTGTAATACTTACTGTTATTATTGAGCTGATGCATGAATTTGCCATATATTGGTAAAGCCATTGTAGCACCTTGACCTAAAGATAAAGAGCGGAAATGCACTCTCATATCTTGAGCGCCGACCCATGCTCCGGCAACTAAGTTTTGATTATATCCAATATACCAACCATCAGCTTGTGATTGAGTTGTTCCAGTTTTACCAGCAAATTCACCCTTTAAACCATAAACTGTTCTTAGAGTTTTAGCTGTTCCACTATCTACAACTGCAGTTAGCATGTGATTAATAATATCAGCATTCTCAGCAGATAAACTTGTTTCAAATTCATTACCCAATGGGTTTAAATCTACAATAACTTCACCTTTGTTAGTCTCTATTCTAGAGATATAATAAGGTTCTACTTTTTTGCCCCTATTAGCAAGATTTGCATAAACCTGTATCATTTCTAAAAGCGAAATATTAGCTGTTCCTAAAGCTAGTGAAGGTACATTCGGTAACGGCGAACTAACACCCATTTCTTCAGCGAGATCAATGGTTGATTCGATGCCTGTTTCCATGATAAGGTCAACGGCAATCGTATTAACTGATTCTGCCAAAGCGCCCTCCATACTGTAGCTGCCTTCATAATTGTCATCAGCATTTCTGGGTGACCAATCTTGAAATTCTGAGTAGACCTTGCGCTCATTAGGGTAGTACTCGTAAGGAGACATATTAGCCTCAAGAGCTGCGGCATAAACTATAGGCTTGAAAATTGAACCCACTTGTCGTCTACCTGTTACATGATCGTATTGGAAGTGTTTAAAATCGATACCTCCAACCCAAGCTTTAATCTTGCCAGAGTTACTTTCCATCGCTACAAAACCTGTGTTTAGAAGCTTAACGTAGTGTTTGATAGAGTCTAGTGGACTCATTTTTAAATCTTTTTCACCATTCCAAGTGAATATTTTCATGTCTCTTTTCTTCTTGAGAAGAGCATCTATTTCTTTTTTCTTTTTGCCTTCTTTTATTAAGCTCTTATAATAAGGCGATCGCTCAATTGCTGAAGTAAGAATTCCCTTATTGTCGTCCCAAGGGTTTTGTCTTCCCCAGTGTTTGTCGAATAAGTTTTGTAGGTTTTTCATATGAGATTTAACAGCATCCTCTGCATACTTTTGCATGCTGTAATCTAGCGTACTTACAATTCTTAAACCATCTCGGTAAATGTCGTAATAGGAACCATCAACCTTTGTATATTTTTGCAGAATATTATCAGCTTCCAAGCGAATACGTTCACGTAAATATGGAGCAAGACCTGAATGTGTACTCTGTCTTTGATATTTGATTTTTAAAGGTTGTCGTTTTAGTTGTTCAGCTTTATTTTCTGAAATGAAGCTGTTCTTTGCCATTTGCCCAATAACCACATTTCGTCTTTTTTTCGATCTTTCAGGGAATCGTCTTGGGTTGTAATAAGAAGGCGCTTTAAGCATACCAATTAGTACAGCACTTTCGTCAAGCTTAAGCTGATAAGCAGGTTTACTAAAATATTGACGAGAGGCACTTTCGATACCAAAAACCTGTTCTCCGAAAGGAACAGTATTTAAGTAGAGTTGAAGGATCTTCTTTTTAGAATAGATTTTCTCTAAACGAGAAGCTGTAATGGCTTCTTTAATCTTATTGACCGGCATAGAGAGTTTACCGAAATTCCTTCTAGGATAAAGGTTTTTTGCTAGCTGTTGGCTAAGTGTACTTCCTCCACCAGAGCTTTTATTTCCAAGTATAAGAGTTTTTACTAGAACTCGAACCAAGCTTATTTCGTCAATCCCTTCGTGGCTGTAGAATCGTGAATCTTCAGTAGCAACTAGAGCATTAATGACGTTAATAGGAATAGCGCTAAAGTCGATGTTTGTTCGATTTTCAGCGTAAATACGTCCCATAATTTTTCCGTCATCAGAGTAAACTTCTGAAGCATCAGCATTTTGAATCGTCTTTAATGTATGATAATCTGGTAATTTTCCCCATGCTCCATAATAGATGCTTGCCAAGAATAAACCAAATATTGATCCAGCTATAAGCAGACAGAAGAATAAAAGTCGAAACAGCCGAGTTTTAAATGTTCTCTTAGCCTTTCCTTTTTTCGCTTGTGTTGATTTTCTTTTAGGAGGATTCTTTTTTCGGGCTTTTAAAGCCGTGTTTTTGCCTTTAGTCATTTATTCCTTTAGTTGCGGTTTCGGACTCAATTTATGATGCACAAAAGCCAACCTAACTGAATCAATCCAGATAACGTTAGGGAAATAACTTTTATTGCTTAAAGTTTTAAAATTGAGTTTTAAGGTAAGGTCACCGCAAATATAGTAAAACTTGTGAATTTGAATTCCGAAAGCTAATGATGAATGTGTTAAAAAAGATTATATCTGATTTCAGTATTCTCTATCTGGATTGTGTCGGAATCTTAGAATTTTTAGTTTCGAATAATCTTAAAAAAATCTTATGCCTGCCCTTCGAGTATTCCTTTCTTTTATTGCTTAAAGCTTAAAATTAGAGAGATATTGTTGATTTTAGACCTAAATGTTTGATCTTTTGAAATTTAGAAAATACTCATGGAGTGTTGATTTTTAGGCAAATTATAACATTTTTATGTCATGTTTATGGAGGGAATGTCTTATCTTGATAGCTGCTAATTGAGAAAAAAGAGTCACTTTTGTGGCCAATATTGATTAGAGGGATAAGTATCCGTAAAGAATCTTGTTATGAGATCTTTAGAAGATAAAATGTGGAGAATGACTGTAAAACAAATCATAATACTGATATTAACTTTGGTTGTTGTATTGCTTGATACGCATACCAGCTCGTCTAAACGCGAAGAATTACATATACCTTACGATAGCAAGCTAGATCCAGTTTCGCACCGTATCTCAAACGAACTTTCATCATCAGATGCTACGAAAAGGGCTGATTATAGAATTAATAGATTTCTTGAATATTGGCGAATAAATGGGGCATCTGTTGCTTTGGTAAAAGATGAAAAACTTGTATTTGCTAAAGGTTACGGATATGCTGATGTAGAAAAGAAAGAGAAGGTTGAACCAGATCATTTGTTTCGTATAGCTAGTGTTTCAAAGCTTATAACTGCTACTGCAATCATGAAACTTAAGGAAGAAGGCAAGTTGCAGTTGAGTGATAGAGCTTTTGGAGAAGATGGAATCCTTAATTCTGAGAATTACCTAACTATTCGTGATAAACGTGCAAAGAAAATTACTGTAGAGAATCTTTTAAGACATACTGCCGGCTTTACAAGTCGATATGGTGATCAGATGTTTTTGCCTTTGACAATAGCTAAAAAAATGGATGTGCCTGCTCCAGCAAGTGCTGAAACCATTATTGAATTTGCCCTTTCAAGACGTTTACATTTTACGCCAGGTAGCCGAGGAAGCTATTCAAACCTAGGTTATGTAATTCTCGAGAAAATTGTTGAAGAAGCATCTGGTAAAAAATATGAATCATATGTGCAGGAACATATTTTGCAACCAGCAGGTATTTTTGATATGCATATTGGACGAAACTTGCGTGAGGATAAGTTACCTAATGAAGTAAATTATTACGAACAATCGAATGCTTTACTTATTCCTGCTTTTGATGGTTCAGGAGGAAGAGTGCACCGTAGCAATGGTGGAAATAATATTGAAGAACTTGGAGGCGCTGGTGCTTGGATTGCTTCTGCTGCTGAATTAATGAAATTCTATGTAGCTATTGATGGTAAAGACAAGCAAGCTGATATATTATCTAAGGAAAGTATTGCATACATGACAAAGCCAAGTAGAAGAGGATTCAGCCCAATTGGATGGAAAGGAACACGATCAAATGGAACATGGTGGAGAACTGGTACTCTTGCTGGTAGTTCTGCTCTTTTAAAACAAAACCCTGATGGATCTACTTGGGTTATTATAACTAACACTTCTTCGTGGAAAGGATCTGATTTTCCAAAGGAATTGAACAAACTAATGGGACGTGTGATGCGCTCTGTTAAAAAATGGCCAGAGGCTGATTTGTTTAACTATTTTGAAGCTCAGCCTAATCAACTTGCATTTGATGACATTACTGATTTTTTAGAACATAGCTAAGTTTTATAAATTATCAGAATTTTATTTAAGCCCTATTGAGGATGAATATTCTGATTGCTCCTAATGCTTTTAAAGGTAGTCTTTCAGCACTTGAAGTTGCTGATATAATTCAATGCAACCTTTTAAAGATTAATCCTGATCTTAATTGTACAAGTTTACCAATTGCAGATGGAGGTGATGGGACTTTTGATGTTCTTCGAAATCATTATCGAGGACAAACACATACGATAACAACATCCGACCTTTTAGATCGAAAGATTCAAGCCCCTTTATTTATCTCAGAGAATGGCACTGCTATAATTGAGTTGACTCATGTTGCAGGTCTATCCATACTTAAACCTTCTGAATATAGTCCCTTATTCACACATACATTTGGAGTGGGTGACATGATTCGTCATGCTCTTGATCGGAACTGTACCAAGATTATTCTTGCCATAGGTGGAAGTGGAACCCTTGATATGGGTTTTGGTGCTTTACGAGCATTAGGCTTTCGCTTCCTCGATAAACATGGAGACGTTGTAAGTGGAGGTGGTGGGAATCTGAAAGCTATTTCTGAGATAGATTCTAAAAACTTTGACACCAGACTTCTTCAAGTCGATTTTCAAATTGCTTGTGATGTTGATAATCCTCTTCTAGGTGAGTTTGGAGCAGCAAATGTTTTTGGACGACAAAAAGGTGCTAATTCTGAAGAAATTCGTCAGTTAATAGAAAATCACCAACATTTTGCTCAATTATTAGAAAGTCAATCGCATATCAATCTTAGTTCTATTAGACACGGAGGTGCTGCCGGAGGTATAGCAGCCGGCTTATATGCTTTATGTGGAGCCCAATTGTTGTCAGGTAGCAAATTGGTATTTGATTGTTTGGGTATGGATGAAGCTATAGAAAAATGCGATGTTTTAATTACGGGAGAGGGGCGAATTGATTCTCAATCATCCTTCGGTAAAGCACCATATGCTTTAGCTAAAAAAGCTAAGCAGATGGGAAAACGTGTAATCGCCTTTTGTGGAAGTACTGAAAATATAATACAATCTCCATTTGATTCTGTAATTTCAATAAAAAAGGAAGCTCAAAATCTTAACGAGGCAATCAAATATGCAAAAAACAATTTAAGAGATGCTGTTTTAGATAATGCTAATTTTCTCTAAGCTTCTGATATAGTGTCCTTAAGTGCGTTGTTTAAGATGTGATCTATAGCATGAAAAAAGTTTGTTATTTTTGTCTTGAAATCTTTCAGAGATTGGTATTTTTGCACTCAAATACTAAACAAACAATAAACTACTTTTTTAATGGAAAATCGCAGAATTCTAGCTATTAATCCGGGATCTACATCTACAAAGATTGCCGTATATCAAGGCGATAAATCAGTATTTCTAAAAAATATTAAGCATTCTAACGAAGAGTTAGCTCAGTTTAACAGCATTTCAGAACAATTCGAATTCCGTAAGGATATCATCTTAAAAGAATTGGTTGATGCTGAGATTATGATTGACCTAATTGAAGCTGTTGTTGGACGTGGTGGTTTGGTTAAGCCTATCGAGTCTGGAGTTTACTTGGTTGACGAGAAACTTAAAGCTGATTTACGTGTTGGTGTTCTAGGAGAGCATGCTAGTAATCTTGGTGGACTAATTGCCGACAATATTGCTCAGTCGTTACCAAATGCAAAAGCATATATTGCTGATCCAGTTGTAGTGGACGAAATGATCGATGTTGCTCGTGTTTCTGGTCATCCAGAATTTGAGCGTATGTCTATTTTCCACGCTTTGAATCAAAAAGCTGTAAGTAGATCATTTGCTTTATCGGTAGATAAAAATTACGAAGACTTAAATATTATTGTTGCTCACTTAGGTGGAGGTATCTCAGTTGGTGCTCACCTTAAAGGTCGTGTAATCGATGTGAACAATGCCTTAGACGGTGAAGGACCTTTCTCTCCTGAGCGTTCAGGAACTCTTCCAGCGGGTGCAATGGCTAAACTTTGTTTTAGTGGTGATTATACTTTGGAAGATGTTAAAAAAATGATCAAAGGTGAAGGTGGATTAGTTGCTCATTTAGGAACTAATGATGCTTACGAAATTGAATTGAAAGCTAAGGATGGAGATGCTAAGGCTAAGCTGATTCAAGATGCAATGGCTTACCAAGTAGGTAAATCAATTGGTGCTTGTGCTGCTTCTTTAAAAGGTGAAGTTGATGGTATTATTCTTACAGGTGGTATTGCTCACAATGGTGATCTAGTAAGCTATGTGAAAGAAATGGTTTCATTTATCGCTCCAATTATTGTTTATCCAGGTGAGGATGAAATGAAAGCTCTTGCAATGAATGGTTATATGGTATTAAGAGGTGATGTAATACCTAAGAAATACGTATAGTTTATCATTTAAACTTATATCAGTCTAATTATATATTTATTAGAGTTCAAGATATTATAAAACCTTCGGTTAATTCCGAAGGTTTTTTTTTGTGCTTTGACATTTAATTTTAATGAGTCTAAATAGAAATTGATCGGGATTTTTCTATATAATACTAAGGTCTGTTTTCTTGGGAATGCTTATAAAATAAGGCTTACTTAATATGGGGATATACATAAGTTGTTGACTAGATTGAACTTAAATTCAATTGTAATTTAATTAAAGAAATAATTCTTTAATATTTTTTATATCTTAATGGTGAAATGAAAAGTAAGACCTGTTGAATATGAGTTGAATTAGCCGCACTCATTTAAGTTTGAATCAGAAATTATACAAGAATTATTAGCATAAAAACTAATCTATCTCACAATAATTAGATGATGAATGAACCTTAACTCTAATACGCTTTTATACTGAGTTAGCCGTCCTAGCTCAGTTTAGAAGTATGCATAGAACTAAAAGTCATTTATTTTCAAACAAAACATGAAACTATGAATGATCAGGCTGAATTTGTAAAGGATCTCGTGATAGAACATGGAACAGGTAGGGAGAGCCTTCTTCCTATCTTACAAGCTGTTGTAGAAAAACATCGTTATTTATCAGAAAATTCTATTCTTAGAATAGCAGAAGAAACTAAAATCCCTGCTGCGGATGTATACGGCACGGCTAGTTTCTATACATTTCTCGATATTGTTCCAAGAGGGAAGTACGTAATCCGTGTTTGTAAAACCATAACCTGTGCCATGAAAGGAAAGAATCAGATTCTTTTGGCACTTGAAGATTTTTTGAAAATTAAATTAGGAGAAACCACTCCTGATAAACTCTTCACAATTCTTGAAACCAATTGCTTAGGATGGTGCCATAAGGCGCCTGCTATGTTGGTTAACGATGATATTTATACCGAATTGACTCCGAATGAAGTAGTTGATATTCTGAGTTCCTATAAGCAAAAGGCTGATAAGGAACAGGGTTTATCTTAATTATCAAATTTGTAAAAATCCAGAGTTATGACGACAAAAACAAAACAGCTCAATAGAATAGACTTAATCTTCAAACATGAAAATGATTGCAAGGAGATTCTAACAAAATCATTTGAACGTTCTCATGAAGAAATTATTAACGAAATGGTTAATTCGGGACTTAAGGGGCGTGGCGGTGCTGGTTTTCCAACAGGACTAAAATGGAAACTTACGGCCGAGGAACAAGAACCTACCAAATATGTTATTTGTAATGCCGATGAAGGTGAACCTGGCACATTTAAGGATAGAGAAATACTAACAAGAGTTCCCCATAAAGTATTAGGAGGTATGGCCATGTGTGCCAAAATAATTGGTGCCAAACTGGGATATATTTACTTGCGTGGAGAATATAAATTTCTGGTACCTCAACTAAGAGAAGAACTTAAAAAGTTTCACCATATAATGGATGAACTTAATTTAGATTTTAGGGTGGATATTTTCCTAGGTAGTGGTGCTTATATCTGTGGTGAAGAATCTGCTCTTTTCGAATCGATGGAAGGCAAGCGAGGTGAGCCAAGAAATAAACCTCCATATCCGACTCATTGTGGCTATTTAAATAAGCCTACTGTAATAAACAATGTTGAAACTCTAGCACATTCATATACCATTATGAAATATGGCGCTAAAAAATTTAGAGAACTAGGCGTAAAAGATTCTTGGGGTTCTAAGGTGTTTTCAGTATCAGGTGATACACCAATACCAGGTATATATGAGCTGGAATTAGGTATGTGTGTTCAAGATTTTGTTGATGATTTTGGTGATGGAGATACCAAGGCCGTTCAAGTAGGTGGAGCTTCGGGTTTTCTTGTTCCACGAAAGCGTTTCCCTAAATCTAATATTGGTTATCAGGGTAAATTAACAGGTGTGTCATTACCTACTGGAGGATCTATGATGATTTTCAATAGTTCTCGCTCAATGTATAATGTTCTGAATAATTACCTTGATTTCTTCGAAGAGGAATCTTGTGGACAATGTACACCATGCCGTGTAGGTTGCCAGCAATTACTTAAAGGTATAAAAGCTGTAAAGCGAGGTGAAAAGCCAGCAGCGTATCTTGACAAACTTCTAAAACTAACAGACACGATGCGTTTAACTGCAAAGTGTGGTTTGGGACAATCCGTCGCAAATTCATTTTCCTCTATTGTAGAAAATTTCCGTGAGGAAATGATTTACTAATGGATTCTAAATAAATGAGTCTAATGTTCAATTTTTTAAGGCAATGAATAATTAGAAGCCTTAATTTTTAAAGAGAATGAAAATGGCAAATATGATCAATTTATCAATCAATGGAATAACTGTTAGTATTGAGGAAGGAAAAACAATACTCGAAGCAGCTGAGAAATTACATATTAAAATCCCTACACTTTGTTATCACAAAGACCTTTGTGTAGCAGGTAATTGCAGAGTTTGTGTTGTTGAGCAAGCTGGTGTTGATAGGCTAGTTGCTTCTTGTGCTACACCTGTAAACGAAGGAATGGAGATTAATACCAATAGTTTAAAGGTGCGAAATTGTAGAAAGCATATTATTGAATTATTGTTGGCAGAACATAATGAAGAATGTACTAAGTGTTATAGAAATGGGCATTGTGAACTTCAAACAATAGCTGCTGACCTTCAAATTACCAATCAAGATTTTATCGACCTAGTACCTGATAAGTTTTATAGCGTCGATTCTCTTTCTCCATCTATTGAGAAAGATGATAGTAAGTGTATTCGTTGTCAGCGTTGCGTGAGGACTTGTGCCGATATTCAAAGTGTGGGAGCAATTGCTGTTGCTCATAAGGGTGCTGATATGAAAATATCAACCTTCTTTAATCATTCTTTAGATGAAGTTGTTTGTACAAACTGTGGACAGTGTATTGTGCATTGCCCAACTGGAGCATTAGTTGAAAAGTCGTATGTAGAGCAAGTTTGGGATGCTATTGCAGATCCTGAAAAACATGTCGTTGTTCAAACAGCACCAGCAGTTCGAGTTGGTTTAGGTGAAGAATTGGGTTTTGAAGCTGGTACGAGAGTAACAAGTAGAATGGTTTCTGCACTTCGACGTTTAGGTTTCGATTCAGTTCTTGATACTGATTTTACCGCGGACTTGACTATTATGGAAGAGGGAACAGAGCTATTAACAAGGCTAAAAGGGGCATTGGTTGATGATAATCCTGATGTGGCTCTACCTATGGCGACATCATGTTCGCCAGGATGGGTTAAATATATCGAGCACAAGTATCCAAAATATCTACCAAATTTATCGACATGTAAGTCACCGCAGCAAATGTTTGGTGTATTAGCTAAGACTTACTATGCTAAGAATATCGATGTTGACCCAGCGAATATTGTTTCTGTTTCTATTATGCCATGTACAGCTAAAAAGTATGAAGCTAATCGACCAGAAATGAAAGATAGTGGTTATAAGGATGTAGATTTTGTTCTTACAACTCGCGAGTTGGCTGTTATGATTAAGCAAGCTGGTATAGAATTTGATCAGCTGAATGAAGAGAATTTTGATTCAATTATGGGTATTGGTTCTGGTGCTGGAGTCATCTTTGGCGCTACAGGTGGTGTTATGGAAGCTGCTTTACGAACTGCCTATGAAATTGTAACAGGCCGAGAAGTACCTTTTGAGAATTTAGAGATTAAACCTGTTCGCGGACTTGGAGGTGTGAAAGAGGTTATTGTACCTATTGTCGATGTTCTTCCAGAGTGGTCATTCCTTGAAGGTGTTGAGTTGAAATGTGCCATAACCAATGGTTTGGAAAATGCTCACCAGCTTATGGAAGCTATAGATAGAGGAGACAGGTTTTATCATTTCATTGAGATTATGGCTTGCCCAGGAGGTTGCCTAGGTGGCGGTGGTCAACCTTTCCCTGTTGATAATGAAATTCGTCAGAAAAGGATGGATGCGATTTATTCTGAGGATTTATCATTAGCCATTCGAAAGTCACATGAGAATCCTGAAATCGTAAAGATTTATAAAGAGTTTCTTGAGAAACCGCTGAGTCATAAGTCTCATAAATTATTGCACACTTCATATGTGAAGCGTCAACCGTACTAGAGGTCAGATTAATCAACTGACGAATAGTTAGTTAATTAAAGGCAAATACGTCACATCTTTATTTGGGTGATGGTAAGACGGAAAAACCCTTGTAAGCAAATAGCTTACAAGGGTTTTTTATATGTCTGTAAAAGTGATTCTTTTATTAGAATTGATTCACAACTTTACGGATGGCAACTAGTTTAGTCAATAAATCTTCAAGGTGATCTAAATGTAACATATTTGCACCATCAGATTTTGCATTAGCTGGATCAGGATGTGTTTCAATAAAGATACCATCTACACCAACTGCTATGCCCGCTTTGGCAATGGTTTCAATTAAGTCTGGACGACCACCAGTTACACCAGATGTTTGGTTTGGCTGTTGTAATGAATGCGTGATATCTAAAACAACTGGGCAATTATTTTCTTGCATGGTTGGAATGCCTCGGTAATCTACAATCATATCTTGGTAACCAAACATATTTCCACGTTCGGTTAATATCACCTGATCGTTACCCATTTCTCTCACCTTATTTACGGCGAATTTCATCGATTCAGCTGATAGGAATTGACCTTTCTTAATGTTCACAACTTTACCTGTTTTAGCAGCCGCAATTAATAAATCAGTCTGACGACAAAGGAAAGCAGGTATTTGTAAAACATCAACATAAGCAGCAGCCATAGCAGCTTCTTCAGCGGAGTGAATATCTGTAACAGTTGGGACACCAAAAGTATCACTAACTTTTTTCAAGATTTTTAAAGCTTTTTCATCTCCAATACCAGAAAAAGAATCTAAACGAGAGCGATTTGCTTTACGGTATGAGCCTTTAAAAATGAAAGGAATCTCAAGTTTGTTGGTGATTTCTACAATACGCTCTGCAATTTGCATAGCAATTTCTTCTCCTTCGATAGCACAAGGTCCTGCTAAAAGGAAAAAGTTACCTGATTCGGTGTATTTTATATTGGGAATATTCTTAATCATGATTTATAAAAGTTTTATTTTATACAAAAATAAGAAAAGCTTTGAGATATTAGTGTGTGTATGTTATAATTAGACTTTAGACATATCTACACGATTAAGACTTAAGCCATCAGACTGGATTGTTCTTGGGTATTTTACTGCCGATTTTCCAAAAATCAGTCCATAACCCACAGTGTAATCCTTTGGAATGCCTATTAATTTAGAAATACTAGGATCAATATCATTTAAAACCCAAGTAAGCATACCATTCCATAAGGTACCAATATCACGGCTATTTGCTAAAAGTTCAAAATAGCTTAATGCAATAAGGCAATCAGGAAGAGGAGATGAATTCTTCTTGGGTGCAGAAGCAATTAAAAGGTGAGGAGCATTTCTGAAAATCACATCGACACCCTTTGCCTCCCATACTTTTTGAATGGCATAAAGGAATTGGAATTGTGGCAATAGCGTTTTATCTTTACCAGCTTTTTTTATAGCAGCATATACCTTATCTCTAAACAATTTTAAGTCCTCTTTTTTGTCGATAAGGGTGAAGTGTACAGAATTGTAGTTGTGTCCTGTTGGAGCATATGCAGTAGTTTCCAATAATTCCTGAATTAGATTTTGATCCAAATCTTCATCTATGTATTTACGAACAGATCGTCTGGTTTTAATCAGGTTTGTTATGCATTCATATGAGGGAAGTTCGACTGAGGTTGATAAACTATTCTCAGGCTTTATTCCTAAAATTGATATGGCTGCTGCCGGACAAATCGCCAAACAATGTTGACATTTAAGACATAGTTTTTCTCTTGATTTTTGAATGCTTGGCGTAGGATTCATTTTGATAATCTGAGCAGGACAATCTCCAGCACACAAGCCACAGCTTATGCATTTATTTATGTCGACTTTGAAATCAATCATTTCTTATTCCTTAGCTTAATTTTCTTTTACTGGCTGTAAAGGTAAATCACAAAGTTTTATTAGTGAGTAATGAGAACTAAATAATTTACCTATATATGACAAAAGGCTGAGTTGCCTTTTCAAATTCATTTTAGTTATTCCGTTTAGATCTCTTTGAATGAGAATGATTTTGAGTAAGGGCTTGCCTCACCGTTACATTCTACAATAGGGTAGACAAAAAAGTTGACAGGCCCTTTAGAATAACCTTCCAATATTAAATCACGCCCTTGAGTCAACTCAACACGATTCGCATCTAATTTTCCGAAATAAAAATCTGCTCTCGAAGGAGCTTTATCAGCTTCTGATATATCTACTGGAGACCATTCATTATTCTGATAAAAATCAGCCCAACAGTGGTAGCCACCTATTATACCACTTTGTCCTTCAGGAATAGAAAAACCAATATGAAAGCGTGATGGAACTTTCATGCTACGAGTTAGTGACATAAAGTAAGAATGGAAATCGGTACAGTTGCCTACTGAGATATCACAAGCATAATCCGAATTACCGTTTCCAAACGTGAATTCACCAGCAATTTTAGTTGTGTTCAGATATAGCGATACAACACTGTCTTTACTTATACCTGTTTTAATGTTTGTTGGTAAACTTGCATAGTAATGGTCAGAAGGGTTTTGAGATTTAGGCTTGCCATAATACATCTCACTAAGTACGAAATCATAAACAGATCTCATGTTCTCTGAGCTAAACTTATTTGCTTTAGCAATTGAGTCGAAACGATCACCAACAGGCACTAATCGATTAGCATTTAGGTATTGGCTCGGATCTGTAGATTCAAATTTAGTAACGCCTCTTTGCTTTCGATTTACTCTGAATCGAATATCAATATTTGAAGTTTGTTTTAAACCTTCTTTAATTTGTGCATAGAAGTAAGTGTTACCATGCTGTTTTTCAGTCTTTATCTCGTAAGGGATGTCAGTTTTGATGTCAAGCTCACTAATCGTCTGCACCTCATTTGATTGTGGGAGAGGAATCCAAACCTTCATATTTTTATTTGGGTTTGCATGAAGCTTAACTTTGTAGTTGAATTCAAAGCTTCTCTCTGGTGCTTTGCTGCAGCTGATCAATACAGTTGCAATTAGTAATAACATCAGTCTCATCATCTTTTCTTTATTGGATCTTACGCCTGTTTTTTTTATAATCGTGCGAAAGTAGACTAAAGCGATGGTATTTCAAAGAAATATGACTGCTTTAAAAGACAAATAAGTCTTTTTTGAACTAGTCTATCTTTTATTTGCTTGTTTTCGAATTTCCTGACTGAAGCAATTTTATTAAATTTGTCACTCATTTAATAAATGCCTTCAACTTGACTTTCGATCCCTTCAGTATAGATTTACCTGTTAAAGAAATTATCTCAGAAACCAGAGAACATTTGGCAGATGAGAATACCCTTATAATTTCGGCACCACCAGGAGCTGGTAAAAGTACCTTGTTACCACTGGCTCTGATGGAAGAAGTGTGGTTAAAAGGGCAGAAGATATTAATGTTGGAGCCTAGGCGATTGGCGGCTAAAAGTATTGCTATGCGTATGGCTTCCCTTATAGGTGAGGAAGTGGGGCAGCATATTGGATATCGAATTCGCTTTGAAAAGCGAGTATCAAAAGAAACTCGAATAGAGGTATTAACAGAAGGTATATTAACACGAATGTTACAATCCGATAATGCGCTTGAGGGGGTAGGCATGGTCATATTTGATGAAATACATGAACGAAGCCTTCATGCTGATTTGGCTTTGGCTTTGTGTCGAGAAGCTCAGGATATTTTACGTCCCGATTTACGCATAATGCTGATGTCTGCAACTATTAATAGTACAGAATTAAGTAATCGGTTAAATGCTAAAGTAATTGAGAGTAAAGGAAGACAGTATCCTGTAGAACTAATTTATACAGATGCCAGCGATGTAAGATTACTGCCTGAAATTACAGCCAATACAGTTGTAAGGGCAGTGAAGGAACAGAAGGGGGATACTCTGGTCTTTTTACCGGGCGAAGGTGAAATCCGAAAATGTGAAGCTTTTCTTAAGGCACAACTTTCCGATTTTATGATTTACCCCTTATTTGGTATGCTGGCAAGTAATCAGCAACAGGCAGCCATTATGCCCGACAGACAAGGGCGCAGAAAAATAGTGTTGGCAACTGCCATTGCTGAAACCAGTTTGACGATTGAAGGGATTCATACGGTTGTAGATTGTGGCTTTAGTCGAGTATCTCGATTTGATTCTAAATCTGGTTTGTCACGACTTGAAACGATTGAGATAACAAAGGATTCTGCCGACCAGAGAGCGGGACGTGCTGGGAGACTTGGACCAGGTATTTGTTATCGTATGTGGTCCTTAGCAACTCATTTGAGATTAAAAGAGCAGCGAGTGCCCGAGATGTTGGAAGCAGATTTAAGTACGCTTGTTCTAGAGATAGCAGCTTGGGGTGTTGAGAATATTCAAGATTTAACATGGTTAAGTCCACCTCCTGTAGAGGCTATTTCTCAAGCCAATGAAAGTTTGCATGAGTTGGATGCCTTAGAGAATGATCGTATCACAGAACACGGACGTCAGATTCAGAAACTACCTTGTCATCCTCGTATTGCGCATATGCTACTTAAGGCTAAGGATGAAGGATTATTGCCATTGGCTACCGATTTAGCCGCACTCCTTGAAGAGCGCGACCCTTTGCCTCGCGAAACAGGTATCGACATTAATTTGAGAATAGAGGCTTTGCGCCGACATCGCAAGGGTGATAGAACGCTTAGAACACTGAATAGAATTGAGAAAGTAGCCGCTTCGTACAGGCAACTCTTCAATATAAAAGCCGAAAATGGCCCAGTTGATCCTTACGAAACGGGTGTGATTTTGGTACAGGCTTATCCCGAACGAATTGCTCATGCTAGCCCAGGAACCAATGCTCGATTTATGATGGCCAATGGTAAACAAGCCATGGCGAGCCATCAAGATGATTTGGCCCACGAGCCTTGGTTGGCTATTGCCCATGTTGACGATAGGGAGCGAGGTGGAAAGATTTTTATGGCTTCGGCTCTTAACCCACAGGATTTGGCTCCATTGGTAAAAGAGCGCGAAAACATTGTTTGGGACACGCGCAAGGGTAGATTAATTGCGACAAAGGAGTTGAGAATTGGTCGTATCGCTTTGCAATCGAAACCACTTCGTCAGCCCGATGAGGAGCAAGTAGTAAATGCTATTTCCAAGGCCATTGAGAAGGAGGGATCCAACCTTTTGAATTTTAGTCCTGAGTTAACACAATGGCAGAATCGTATAATGAGTCTACGAAAGTGGCAGCCTAATGCTGAGTGGCCTGATGTGAGTACATCGGAATTATTGAAAACCAATGCGGTTTGGTTGAGTCCTTATTTGTCACGTATTCGTAAATCGGAGGATTTGGGAAAGATCGATCTTGAGGAAGTTCTGCAAAACCACCTGCCTTGGGAGAAACAAACAGAATTGGATAAGCTCGCCCCCAAGCATGTGATTGTTCCTAGCGGTTCGAAAATTCGATTGCAATATCAAGCCAATGGTGATGCACCTGTTTTGGCTGTACGTATTCAAGAGGTGTTTGGCTTACTCGAAAACCCCACCGTGAATCGGGGTAAACTCTCAGTACTGATGCATCTTTTATCACCCGCTTCACGGCCTATTCAAATCACTTCAGATCTGCCTAACTTTTGGGAGAACACCTATTTCGAAGTCCGTAAGGAGTTGCGAATTCGTTATTCCAAGCACTATTGGCCCGAAGATCCCAAAGAAGCAGAAGCTATTCGAGGTGTTAAGCGAAAACGATGATGTGGTGTCCAGAGCGAAGTCTAAGGATGTTGAGCCCATCGAGACATGATGAGCCTATCTAAAATACGATTTGATATAGAAAATAAGTAGAACCTACATTGTTCTATCAATTTACGAGTTATACCTCTCATGAAATGGAATCATAATCTCATAAAATTTGTTATTCCTCTCAATTAATGAGGCTTTAATCTCAGCATATGATCCTATAATCTCATATAATATGTGTTTCCTCTCAGAGAAATTATAAATCTTATGATGATATTTTAGTCCTATCTGTAAAGAGATAGGACTAAAATTTTAGGAGATACCTCTCATTAGCTTATAGGGAGATTGAATTACTTGAGAGGGAATCACTAGAAATAGAAAGCTTAAGTTTGCCTTGTTCGTATTTACACTCTTCCGATTAGTTTTCGATAAGATTCTTTTGTTTTTTACGGTATTTATGATTCCTTTCGCGAATATATTTGCTCGTATATGATTTCTGAAGATCGGAGTTTTTGCGAAAAACAAAACGACCATAACTGCGTACCTCGTCAACCGCTTCTTTTAGTAGGCTAAAGGCTTTGTCACGAAAGACTTTCAACTCATCATCCACATACATCTGTCCACCTACCTGTCCCAGTAAGCGCCCCATTTTTGTTGCTTCTTCGCTTGCTTTATCGCATAGTGTTATATCAAAATGAATCGCTTGTAGAGGTGACGAATTGGCTCTGCCTAATAAGGCTAAATTGGCCAAATCCTGAACAGCATCAGCATGAGAATTGCCTTTTTTTATTGCTTTAAGCTTTCGCAATAAGTCTGCGTTATTGCGATAAGCAAAAGTCATGTTTTCTATTAAATCAGCTCGTAAGGCATATATTGCAGGCGATTCAGTTTTCCATATTTTAATGGCTTGCTGCCTTTGAGTCGACTGCTCTTCCCAATTGCATTGAGCCGTGCGTAAGCCATTGGTTCGAGCCAGCATTTTATCTATCAGTTCGGGAGGCATTCCTGCCGCAATTAGTTGTGGGAGATCGATTGATGCACGGGTATGTAAACCATCAATTTCGTGTATGTAAATGCCTATAGGCATCTCGCATTTTTTAAGCTGATTCTGTGGAAAAGCTTTAATCTCTTCGATGATATTTTGTAAATCGTCTTGATCTAACATTCTTTTAAAATTTAAGTCTGATAAAATCTCCAGCTCCAATCTCTCTTCACATTATTATGATTTTTAAAAATCTAATTTATGAAAAATATTGTCATGATTTAAAATTGTATTTAATTAAAATGTGCACCACCCATTTTTTTTAGATAAGCACCCCTTCGGGGCTCGATGAGTGTGATGGATGTACAGCCCCGAAGTGGCGTGTTTTAATATAGATGTGTACCATGTTTTTTCGATAACATGGGCTCCACCCATCCTTTTTAGGTGAGCACCCCTTCGGGGCTCGATGAGTGTGATGGATGTACAGCCCCGAAGTGGCGTG
>CAXBPC010000013.1:0-126905 GCA_963977525.1 uncultured Marinifilaceae bacterium | reverse complement strand
CTCTTACAAACGATTCAAAGACCCTAGCCTCTCTCTTAAAGCGAGTGCAAATATAAGACTTTTAAATCCATGAATCCTAATGATTTTTTAAAGTTTATTCAAACAAAGACTTAAGAGACTGGAAATCAAAACTTATTTTCTAAAAAAAAGAGTCAGACAAGCAATTTACGACATTAATTAGAGAAAATCCATACCCTTAGAGAAGATTCCTTTCTAAATTAGCAATCACATCATCCATATTAATATCTGTATTTAATATTAAAAAGTCGTGAATCTTTGCTAAACTAGATTTAATAAAGATTTGGTGCGAATCAGAATTCACATTAAAAGGTCTATGGTTAGCGGCTAAAGTGAATTTTTCAACCTGCTTTTGACTTTGCCTAGATTCCTCATCAATGTAAGTTTCAGAAAATCGTTGCCAAATATATTTTACGGCAACATCACTCATGTGTAACATGTCCTCTGAATAAAAGCGATAATCTCGTAACTCATCCATCACAATTTCATATGATGGAAAGTACGACACCTGATCAAACAATTCAGTCAACTGGTCAATCGCTAATAATAGAGTAGCCTTACTTAGTTGGTTTCCGTTAGCACCATCTTTCCAATGGCGAATTGGGCTCATTGTAAACACAATCTTAATTTTAGGATTAAAAATCAACAACTCTACAAGTAAGTCTTTATATATAGATACAATTTCGTCGACATTTAATCTATAGCGATTAAAGTCTTTGGCTGGCAACTTGTGACAATTAGATACTATAGTACCTGAGCTCAACAACTCATACACCCATGATGTTCCAAAAGTGACGAATAAAAAATCTGATTCCTTTAAATTCTTTGAACTCTCCCTTATCCCCTTATTAATATCGGATAGACATTGAGATAAATCCGTGTTAGAGAATTTGCTGTGATGATAAAAACTAAACCAAAGATTATTGTGAAAATTCAAGTCATCCTCAACCAATTCTCGTTCTTCCATCAGTAAACGCAAACTACTACAAACACTAACTGGGTTGTATATCACTCCAAATGGGTTTACATCAACCTTATATTTATACGATTTTAACTTTGAGCCAATATTTTCAACAAAACAAGAGCCCATCATCACCGCATTCTTCTGATAGCCGAATTCAAATTCAGATCGTGGAATGTTCACTTTTGTTCTAAACAAATCATCGTTCATAGTGATAGTCGTATTATAAGGAAGAAATTACATTCTTATGAATCCATGTTAAAATTAAATCAAAGGCCTCATCTTTACAAAATTCATTCTGTAATTCATGAAAAGCTCCTTCGAAAATATGAAGGTGACATAACTGACCTGCATTTCCTGCAAATTTTTGGCTTGCATTGTGAGATGTTATTTGATCAGCACTTCCATGCAGCAACAATAAAGGCTTTTTTGCAGGCGAGGTAAAGTTTAAAAGATTGTATCCTGCCTGATAAGCTTGATAAAATAATCGGAATGAAACCCAAGGATGAACAAGTGGATCATTCAAATAATCTTCAGCAACAAGTTTATCTTGAGTGAGTAAATCTGCATTCAGTTTTGTTTTGAGGCTTAGATTTGGGAGTAACTTTGCCAGGATTTGAACAAGTGGCATTATAAATTTTGGTGGCGATTGCTGTGCAATTAACCAAGGTGAAGTTGAAATAACAGCTTTATAAATTCCTTGCCTATTATTTAAATGACTTAACACTTCACCTCCACCCATACTATGTCCGTATAGAATAACTGGAACATTAGGAAAAAAATCCTCACATTTTAATAATAGTAAATCGATATCGTCAAGTAAAGCAGCATATGAAGGAATTACACCTCGTTTACCATCAGACTGCCCATGACCTCTTTGATCAAAAGCAAGAAGAGCAACATTATTAGCAACAAATTTTTTTGCCCAATTACGGTATCGCGAACTATGCTCACCTATTCCATGCACCAAACAAATAACACAATAAGGCGATTGATCAGGTTTCCATACTTGATAAAACAAGTTAATATCATCCGATGTTTTAATTGATGCCGTTTGATGAGTCATACAAATGCGTTTTTATTCTTTTAGAAAATCTAAATTTCTTTTCAAACCCTTAAACTTAGTTCTTTTAACCGCTGAATTTTTAAATAAACTTCCAAATTGATGTGCATCCATTGCAAACCAATCCTCATTTGATAGAGATAGTATCTCTGGATTTGGCATGAAAGCCTCAACAGAATGCGACTTAACCATACGATTCCAAGGACAAACATCCTGGCAGATATCACAACCGAACACTCGATTTTCAAATTTCCCCTTCATCACCTCAGGAATCTCATCTTTCAATTCAATTGTGAAATATGAAATACACTTACTTCCATCTACAACTTTAGGTGCAACAATAGCATTGGTTGGGCATGAACGGATACAGCGATTACAACCTCCACAAAAGTCAGGGTAGGTTTCTGTATTATATTCTAAGGGCATATCGATAAGGAGTTCTCCCAGAAACATGAAGGAACCCAGCTTTCTATTTAGAAGTAGTGAATTTTTTCCTATCCAACCCAATCCAGCCTTTCGTGCCCAGACATGTTCTAATATTGGAGCTGAATCAACAAAAGCTCGTCCTTGCGTTTCTCCAATCTCTTCGTTTATATATTCTAATAAGGCATTCAGCTTTTCTTTTATCACAAAGTGATAATCTGTCCCATAAGCGTATTTCGCTAAAACTGGTGCGTCAGGATCTTCTTGGGTGTTTTCTGGAAAATAGTTCAAAGCTACCATCACAATAGACTTGGTGTTTTCAACCAAAAGTCGAGGATCGAGGCGCTTTTCTATATTATTAGCCATATAGCCCATCTCACCATGATACTCTTTGTCTAACCAGTCGTTGAATCGCTCTTTTTCTTCGGAAAGGAAGTCCGCTTCCGCTATACCACATAGATCAAAGCCTAATTCATTGGCTTTATCTTTTATAAGTTGAGATTTTGTAGCGAGCGTTAAGTTCATAATACGAAGATAATAGAATCTGGTGAATCAGAATAGGTTAGACGTAGGCAGTTTGCGCAAGGGATTACAGTGGAAAGCCCACAGCGAAGTATGAGCGAGGACTTGAAACGCAAAGCCCGACCTGAGGAACGAAGGTTGCGCCCAAATACTTCGACCCTGCTCAGTAAAGACAATAAAAAAAAGGACCGTTAAAAACAGTCCTTTATATTTTATAGAAAACCCAATTCGAGTTTTGCTTCTTCAGTCATCATGTCCTTATCCCAAGGTGGATCGAATGTTAGTACGACAGTCACATCGTTAATTTGTGGTAATGCCTTAACTTTTTCGTTAACCTCTTCAAGAATCTGATCTGCCATAGGACAGTTTGGCGCAGTCAAAGTCATTAAAACTTTCGCCTCATCATCTTCGTAAACGTCAACTTCATATATCAATCCCAAATCGAAAATATTCACAGGGATTTCAGGATCGTAAATGGTTTTTAAGATCTCTACGATAATTTCTTCTGTTTGTTTTCTACTCATTGTATTGTATTTTGAGATAAAAAAATCAGTCGTTATTAATTATTCACCTTATGGTTGAAGGCCAAACCGTACATTTTGATTTGTTTCACCATAGAAACTAATCCATTTGAACGTGTTGGTGACAAATGCTGTTTCAATCCAATCTCATCGATGAATTTTAAATCAGCATTCATAATTGCTTCAGGAGTCTGGTTATTGAATACTCGTATTAATAAAGCAGCAATTCCTTTCACAATAATCGCATCACTATCAGCCTCAAGTTTCACTATGCCATCTTCTAATTTGGCATTGAACCAAACTTTAGATTGACAGCCTTTAATCAAATTCTGATCTGTTTGATATTGAGAATCTAAACCTGAAAGGTCAGATCCCAATTCAATTAAGTATGCATATTTGTCCATCCAGTCCTCAAAACCAGCGAACTCTTCAATGATTCCTTCTTGTATTTCGTTTATGGTCATTTCTCCAATCATTTGTAAATTTCAACAGCAGTTCATCTATAGAACCAGCTTATTCGGCTACAAAGTTATAATTATTTAAGTAATATTTTAAGCCGTTTTGACTCCAAACATTTTACAAACCTTCTCAATTCCTGCGAGAAGTACATCAATTTCCTCTTTGGTATTATAAAAAGCAAATGAAGCTCGCACAGTTCCATCGATACCAAAATGCTGCATTACAGGTTCGGTACAATGCGTACCTGTTCTAACTGCAATTCCCATTTGATCGAGTAACATACCCATATCATAGAAATGAATTCCATCGATTAAGAATGATATTACAGAAGTTTTATTTTTTGCAGTCCCATAGATTTTCATACCAGGAATTGCTTCAAATTTTTCAGTAGCGTATTCTAACAACTCTTGCTCGTATGCATCGATAGCATCTAAACCGATAGCCTCAACATAGTCGATAGCTGCACCAAGTCCGATTGCATCGATATAGTTTGGTGTTCCCGCTTCGAATTTGAATGGCAACTCGTTGTAAGTGGTTTTTTCAAAAGTAACCTCTTGAATCATCTCACCTCCACCTTGCCATGGCGGCATTTCATTTAAAAATTTTTCTTTTCCATAAAGAACGCCGATTCCTGTAGGACCATACAATTTATGACCTGAGAAAACTAAAAAATCTGCATCAAGAGCTTGAACATCGATTTTCTTATGTTGAACCGATTGTGCGGCATCGATAAGAACAGGGACATTTTTCGAGTGAGCAAAATCAATAATCTCTTTAATGGGATTAATAGTTCCAAGTGAATTTGATATATGATTAACGGCAAGAATTTTTGTTCGATCTGTTATTAGGTCTTCCAATTTCTCGGTCATCAACTCGCCATTATCATTGAAAGGCAAGACTTTTAAAGTCGCTTTCTTTCGCTGACAAAGCATTTGCCAAGGCACAATATTAGAATGATGTTCCATTTCTGAAACAATCACTTCGTCGCCTTCAGAGATATAACACTCTCCAAATGAATTAGCAACCAAATTCACACTTTCAGTAGTTCCCGAAGTGAAAATTACTTCGTGAGAATGTTCAGCATTAATAAATTTCTGAACTTTAATACGAGCATTCTCTGCACCCTCAGTCGATTTATTACTTAAGTAATGAACGCCACGGTGAATATTAGAGTTGTACTTATTATAGTATTCCACCATAATATCAGTTACCTGAGTAGGTGTTTGCGTAGTTGCTGCATTATCAAAATACACCAATGATTTTCCATATATCTTCTCAGATAGAATTGGAAAATCTTGACGGAATTTATTTGGATCTAAACTCATTCTTTTCAATTAATGATTAGTCATTATTAATGGCTAACCGTAGAATTGCTATTGGTTACAAGCAATTGCACATGTATTACATTCTGAGATCTCACCTCTTAATCGCTTCTCAACTAATTCGTCGATACGATCTTTAAGAGCATCAATTCTAATTTTTTCAATAATCTCGTGAGCAAAAGCAAACATCAACATCATGCGCGCCTCCTTTTCATTAATTCCACGAGCACGTAAGTAAAACAAGGCGTCGTCGTCCATCTGACCAACAGTGGCACCATGACTACATTTCACATCATCAGCATCGATAATCAACTGAGGCTTGGTATTGATAACAGCCGTATCAGACAATAACAAGTTGTTGTTTTTCTGATAAGCTTCTGTTTTCTGTGCATCGCGACGAACATGAATCTTTCCTGTGAAAGCTGCTGTAGCTTCATCGTCCATTACGCCTTTAAAGTGCTCGTTACTCACACAATTAGGCTTAGCATGATCTGCAAAAGTAAAATTATCGACATGCTGATTACGATCCATCAAATACATACCATATGTATGATTTTCGCAATGCTCGCCATCGAATAAAGTGTAATGATTGTTACGAATCATTCCTCCATAAAGAGAAAGCGTGTTGCTCAATACATTTGAATTCGCTTCCTGACGGATAAATACCGAATTAAGCATAGTAGCATTCAGATGCTGATTCTGTAATGTATATAAATCGAAAACAGCATTTTTAGCGACATTAATTTCGCTTACTGTGTTCGATAAGTATTTGTTATGGGTTAAGGTATGATCACAGAAAATTAATTTTGCCTGAGCGTTTTCTTCAATCACAACCAGATTTCTCTGAGTCGCCATTAAATCACGATCGGAACGTAGTAGGTTGATCACCTGAATGGGTTTTTCAACAACTACATTTTTAGGCACGTAAATAAATACACCATCTTTAGCCAAAGCTGTATTTAGTGCAACTAAACCTTCCTCGTTTGGCTTGGCATATTTCCCATAGTGCTTATTAAAGATTTCGCTATGTTTTTCAGCTGCTTCTTGCAAGCTGCAAACAATAACGCCTTCAGGAATATCAAGTTTTCTATTCTGATTGTAATACCAACCATTCGAAAGTAATACTAAATTAGTATCTAACTCAGGAACGTCGCAGTAGAACAACTCATTCAAGTCACCTATTACAGTTCTGTATTGCAAGTCAAACGTGTAAGGATGATCGAATGCAGAAACTAAATTCGTGTACTTGTAATCTTCATGGGCAAGAGTAGGAATACCCAGCTTTTTGAATTGCTCAAAGGCTTCCTCTCTTTTTGTATTCATGAATTTTGAAGACTTGTCTTCGAGAAGAGATTTCCCCTGCTCAAACAAATCTGCAAAATCATTATTTATAGTATCTATTGACATGATCGCTTCAATTTAATAAATTGCTAAATTGTATGACGGTAATAATTACCACCTAACAATCTGACTACTTCACTAGTTCTTCCTTAATCCAGTCGTATCCTTTTTCTTCCAACTCAAGAGCTAACTCTTTGCCGCCAGTTTTCACGATACGTCCATCGTATAAAACATGAACTACATCTGGTACAATATAATCAAGCAAACGCTGATAATGAGTAATCACAATAGTTGAATTTTCTGGAGTCTTCAATTTGTTAACACCATTGGCAACAATACGAAGAGCGTCAATATCCAAACCAGAATCAGTCTCATCCAATATAGCTAATTTAGGATCAAGCATAGCCATCTGGAAAATTTCATTCTTCTTTTTCTCACCACCAGAGAAACCTTCGTTCACTGAACGATTAGTTAGCTTCGAGTCAATTTCAACTAGAGCTTTTTTATCTCGCATCAATTTCAAGAAATCACCCGCTTTTAATGGCTCTAATCCTCTGTGTTTACGATGTTCGTTAACAGCTGTCTTCATAAAGTTAACAGTTGAAACACCTGGAATTTCAATTGGATACTGGAAGCCTAAGAAGATACCTTCTTTAGCACGATCCTCTGGAGATAGATCTAAAAGATCTTTTTGTTCAAAAACGACTTCCCCTTCAGTTACCTCGAACAATTCGCGTCCTGCTAATACTGAAGCTAATGTGCTTTTGCCTGCGCCGTTAGGTCCCATGACAGCATGAACTTCTCCTGGCTTTATTTCAAGATTAATCCCTTTTAGGATTTCTTTTCCGTTTATTGATGCGTGTAGATTCTTTATACTTAACATTGTTGTCTTTTTTCCGGTTATCAGTTTTCAATTATCTGTTGTCGATTATCCGACAGAGCCTTCGAGGCTAATTGCCAATAGTTTTTGTGCTTCAACAGCAAATTCCATAGGCATTTTATTAATCACCTCTTTAGCGTAACCATTAACAATTAAGCCAATAGCATCTTCAGTTGAGATACCTCGCTGGTTACAATAAAAGATCTGATCTTCACCAATTTTAGAGGTGGTTGCCTCGTGCTCGACCTTAGCCGATTTATTATGTACTTCCAAATAAGGATAAGTATGTGCACCACACTTATCGCCCAATAGAAGCGAATCACATTGTGAGAAATTTCGAGCGCCTTCGCAGTTCTTCACAACTTTTACCAATCCTCGGTAAGAGTTGTTCGATTTTCCTGCTGAAATACCTTTCGAAATGATAGTCGACTTGGTATGATTACCAATATGAATCATCTTAGTACCTGTATCGGCCTGCTGATGATTATTAGTTACGGCTACCGAGTAGAATTCACTAGATGAATAATCACCCAATAATATCGTAGAAGGGTATTTCCATGTCACCGCTGATCCGGTCTCAACCTGAGCCCACATTAACTTAGCATGAGCGCCCTGACAAATACCACGCTTGGTTACAAAATTGTAAATACCACCAACGCCCTCTTTGTTTCCAGGATACCAGTTCTGAACAGTTGAATATTTCACTTCAGCATTATCCTTTACGATGATCTCAACAATTGCGGCGTGCAATTGGTTTTCATCACGCATAGGTGCTGTACAACCTTCAAGGTAACTTACGTATGAATCGTCTTCGCAAACAATCAAAGTACGTTCAAACTGACCTGTATTTTCCGCATTAATACGGAAGTAAGTTGATAATTCCATTGGGCAACGAACGCCTTTAGGAATATAAACGAAAGATCCATCAGAAAATACAGCTGAATTCAAGGCCGCGAAGAAATTATCGCGATAAGGAACTACAGTCCCCATATACTCCTGAATCAAATCTGGATGTTCCTGAACGGCATCGCTGAATGAACAGAAAATAACGCCCTTCTCGGCCAAAGCTTCTTTAAAGGTTGTTTTCACCGATGATGAATCCATAACCACATCAACAGCAACATTCGAAAGGAGTTTTTGCTCATCCAAAGGAATCCCAAGTTTTTCGAAAGTGGCACGGATCTCAGGATCTACATCATCCATACTCTCCAGCTTCGCTTTCTGAACGGGAGCTGCATAATAGATCATATCCTGATAGTTGATAGGTGGAATATCTAGGTGAGCCCATTCAGGCATCTTCATAGTCAACCAGTGACGGTAAGCTTTTAATCGGAACTCCAACATGAATTCCGGCTCATTTTTCTTAGACGAAATCAGACGAATCACATCTTCACTCAAACCCTTTGCTATAGTGTCTGTGTCGATGTCACTCGAAAAGCCATATTTATAATCACTTTGCGTGACTTCGTTCAATATTTTATCTTGTTCTTCTTTAGCCATATCTTAAAAAAAGTATCAAGTAGTAAGTATGCTTATTCGAAAACGCTTCACTACTCTAATGAAACACCTTATACTCCCTTAGAAGCTTAACAGGCTGCCTTCGAAAATCCATTTCAACGATCTATTTGATCGACTGAAATATTCTGAAATTTGCTGCAAATATAAAGAAAGTATTTATATATCTATCTGTAAGGTACACAATAAAACACCGCAATGTCTTTTTCTTGATGTAAGATTGAAAACATAGTGCTGAAAGCATTAAAAAACAAACATCCAGACCTCAAAACTTATAAGTTTATATGAAGAGTGAAATCCCTTTAAGAGCAAAATAGGCTTGCTATATTTTTTTTACAATCTAAGTTATTCAAATATTACTCTTTAAACTCCTCCTTTTTATTAGAATTCAAACACTTATGAAAACCGCATAATAAAAAGCCGTTTATACACAAAACAAAACTATTAACAAAAAAAACAACAACACTGGGTTACTTTTTACAAAAAAAAAGAATAAAGAGGTAAACTAACTAGTTAACTAAATGCATGGAATGAGCTATACAAATTACGCCTTCACCCAGCAATAGACTTGTATTAGCGAATTACATCTGACCACATTTTTAATTGACAAACAGATGAAACAAATTGATTTCTTAGAAAAACGCAGGCTGTTTATAGAACTTTCACAAAAAAGAGCAACAGGTACACCTAAAGAATTGGCAAAAAAATTCAACATACAAGAAAGAGTACTCTACCGGCTACTTGATAGCTTAAAAACAGACGGATTAGAATTTAGGTATTGCAGAACAATCAAATCATACTGCATTGACGAATAATCTAAATAAACATTTCACTTATGAAATAACTCATTCTAACTCATCTTATTTAGACTGCCAAACAACAACACATAATACAAAACCAAACAGGTACCACACCAAATCATCACCATCTCACCTTTTAGAATCATTCTATTAGACTTAATAAAAATAAGCTCACTGACACATATTGTCAGTGAGCTTACATAACTTAGTGTCCAAGTTAAATATTTGCGCATTTAAACTCGAATGCCTAAAGTCTCGTTCGAGGAGACAAAGGCAAAATTAAAGTAAATTTTATTATTAAAACTTAAATTTTGAAAAAATGAAGTATTTTACTAAATGGCATCTAATTCTGTTCCTAATTCTAGGAGTTGCAGTTTCTTCCTGCCAAAAAGATGACTTTTTTAATCTTCAAGACAAGGACTTGATAAAAAATGACAATTCTAATCAACTAAAAAGTAATAAGAACTTAAAAGGAGCTAAGAAGCTAAAAAATCCATATTCTCTTAAAAACATGCAAAAAGCGTTAGAGAATGTCAAAACGAAAATTAAAACAAAAACAATTAAGGTGAAAGGTAATTCTTCACAACGACTAGAGGAATTAATAGAAGAATTCGAGATTGGAACCAGTCATTATTACGTAAAACTAACACCGCAAAACGCTGCAGAAGAGGATGCTATAACGGCAGATTCATCCATGTATGTCTTTGACTATCCTTTAGATTATGAATTTACTGATGAATATCTAGACAATAGAGTTCCAGATGCTGATTCAATACCTGAATATTACACCTCTGTTCCAGTTGGATTTGAATTACCAGCTATTAGTTCTAATATATTAGAAGAATTATACATTCCTGAAGAAGATCCCTTCTTTGATAAATTTGAAACTGCAAACGAAAGTATTCAAGAAGCACGTCAAGGAGAGATTAACAATAATGCAGATTTGCTCCGTCATTTATTAATCGAAGCATTTACTCTAACCAACAATGAAGATGAATTGCTTGGAAATGAAGACACTTCCACTGCCTTTTGGATATTCGGTAGCAAATGGAATCCGTCTGGGACTCTTAAAATATGGGATGACAATGCAGGAGTAAGTACTACCACTACAAAAACATTTAGTCATTGGGAATATTATAATTGCGACACTGGTGATATAATCAGTAATCCGAATGACCCTTTACCTTATGATGTGAAAATGACCGATGAAAATAATCGAATTGACATAAACACTTGTCAGAGGGCCATTTACACTTACACCACAAATACTATTCAAGGTAAATATGTTCCTCTAGAAGGTGCTAAGGTTTTGATGCGACAATGGTTTACAATTAGAAAAGATATTACTGATAAAAATGGCTATTTTAGAACAGGATCAGTAAGAGGTAGTGCTAGATATATAATACAATGGGAACGTCATAATTTTAAAATTAGAAATGCTTGGCTTAACCAAGCTGAAAAAAGAGGTCCGAAATTAAAAAATACAGCATGGAATTATAATATAAAAGGTGGTAAACAAGAGTTCTACGGAACCATACACCGTGCAGCTCATCATTATTATTACAAAGACATTAAAGGATTAAGAAGACCTCCAGAAAATGGCTTTTTTAGAACACAACTAAAAATAAAGGCTAAATATGAAGAAAATAGTGAAATAAATGCTAACCATGCAGCTTGGAGAAGGTTTTTAGGTTTGGGCAGTGCTATAAAAATATACAACCCTCAGAATGACACTAGAGATATCTATGGAACTGTTATTCATGAACTTGCCCATGCTTCTCATTGGAACTTTGACAGAAGTGATTTTAATGATACTGAAACAAAAGTTAAAGAATCTTGGGCCAGAGGAGTACAATGGGAATTGACTCGAATGACCTATCCTGGTTATCGACCTAGTTATTTTGGAGACTACACAGGAGTCATCCAAGATATGGTTGACGGTGTATATGGCTACGACAAAGTAAGCGGCTACACAATAAAACAAATTGAAGATGCATTAATCCACAAACAAAGTTGGAATGCTTGGAATATTAACATTAAAAACAAATACTACAATGCTACAGAAAACAATTTGGAGTCGCTATTTAATTATTGGAATTAATATCATTTTTCTGACTTCTTTTTCATGTTGTGATAAAATGATTGAAGAAAATACCAAAACCGTTAACTACATTTATAAAAACAATACTGGTATTGACTTGACAATGGAAGTCTACAACTCAAACTATAAGATGATAAACAGTTACGTCATCCCCAATGGTAAAGAAGTAGAAACAAACATAACAAAAGACGAAGCACCAAGCGTTTTTCATTTTGAAAACACTGTTAATAAAATTGGCAGTTCAATCATATTGCGCTTTAACGACAACAAATGTTTAACCTATACTAATCACAATCCAGATAAAATTTTCAACATCAAAGAATATGATAATTATAGTGACGAATTATTTAAACAAAATAAATTTACATTATATTTCACATTTAAAGAAGTTGACTACAATAACTCTATAATTTGTAAATAAACTTTTTTATACTGGAGAATGCTTGTTGTAATGTTAGGATGAGTTATAAATATTAAAAAAAAGTAAGTGGGTGTCTTAAGTAGACACCCACTTTTACATTTAAATAGATTATTAATTTATAACGATTTTTATTTACACTATTCGTTAAATAGTGCACAGCTAAAACCATTGCCAAATTTCTCTACCTTTGCAAGCAAATTCTAAATTTCGTAATCAGATTATTATGCAGGAAAACAATAATCAAGGAACCGATATATCGACATTGGGTTAGTTTGGTCTAATCAAGCACCTAAATAAAAATGGGGAAAGGAATTCAAGCGATACAAGAACAATATGCAAAAAAAAATTGCAAATTATTCTGAAAGGCTACTCTCAGTCCCAACAAAATATTCCACATTTCATTCGTTCTACTATATCAGGAACCGTCTTAGATATTCCTCTTAAAGAAGGCGCCAGCGTGACTGAAAGAAACAATTATAACGAGGGTTCGACAATTGCCAACATAGCTGATTTACAAACTCTATTTTTTAAAGCCAAGGTTAGCGAATCGGATGTGGCTTATTTAAAAAAAGGTATGACTTTCGAGATCGGAATCAGCGCTTTAAAAAACAAAAAGCTGAAAGCCACACTCAGTCACATCACCCCCAAAGCAATTGAAGAAAATGGCATCATGAAATTCGAAATTGAAGCCAAAGTTGAGAACCATCCCGACACCCAACTCTATCCAGGATTTTCTGCTGTTGCCGAAATTATACTGGACAAAAGAGACAGTGTTATAACTATAAAGGAACGCAACCTGATTTTTAAAAAGGATAGCATATATGTTGAACTGCTGGGCAGAAACGACGAAAAGGGCAAACGCTTGGTAAAAACAGGCCTTTCCGATGGCATAAGAATAGAGATTACGGAAGGGTTAAGCTTGACAAATAGAGTAAAAGTGCAAAGCAACTAAAATCTAACGTAGATCACCCTCTTCGTTTTCGAATAGCTAAAGAACATATCCAATCATTATGTTGTCATTTGATATTTTGGTAAATTCATTATTGATAAATAATAATTAACTAACCCATTTAGTAAGAAGTTATGAAGAATAATGATTTAATACAGGTAGTATACACACCCGAAGAACAAGAAGCATGTAATACAGGTATTGTAGCTGTAGAAACTTTTGCAGCCAAACATGTACTCAATTTATCGGCAGAGGATAGACAAAATTTGGGATCGATAAACGAAACCAATAAATTATTTGTAAACAAAACCAAAACTCTGATGGAGCAAAATCCGAGTATGGTTCCTGTTTTTATTAATCAGGAAGAGTATAATAGAGATTTAGTAGCTAGAGAAGAGATCGAGAAACTGATTTTAAAACTCGATACCATCAAAAGAAACTTATCTGATACGAAGATTCTATTGGATCATGACAATTACCACGACGCATTGGCATTCTATCGCTCGGTTCGCTATTTGGCCAAAGAACATCAAAGTGGGGCTATTGCAGTTTACGAAGAGCTAAAGCAGTACTTTCCAAGCAAGAAAAAAGAAAAGGAAAGTGCCCTATAAGAATATCAAAAAGGAAGCTAAGTTAGATTAGCTTCCTTTTTTTTAGGTTCAGAAATAGAACAAAGATCTACCTAACAGGTTTTACGGGATAAGCAATTGAGGAATACCACCGCGCAAGTCCTTATAGCCAGTTAAGAACCGCGAGAAACCAGTCTCAAACCCCATTTACCTACTTGCATAAGCCCCTAAAGGGACTTCAAAGCCTGAAATACCCAGCTCGAAACTGGGTAAAAGCCCTTAACTAAGTTCCTCGAAGGAGTTCGGAAGTGCGTTTACCCACTTCACAAGCGCTTTTACCCAGCTCGCAAGTGGTTCGAGGGGCTTCATTGCTGGATCAAATTAGGTTAAATAGTCAAGCGTATTTCAGATACGAATTCTACTCTAAGTTCACAGGACCCATTCTTAAATTTTTCTATACCTTTGCCACCGAACTGAAACCAAGCGCCTAGTTGCGAGAATTTAATCGCCAATAGGGCTTAAAAAAGAGAAACGATGCAGGAAACTAACAATAAAGGAACCGATATATCTACATTGGGTGAGTTTGGTCTAATAAAGCACCTAAGTAAAAACGTAAAACTAACGCAGGAAAGTACTCATAAAGGTATTGGTGACGATGCTGCAGTATTAAACCAGTCAGGTAAGAAAACAGTTGTTACAACTGATCTTTTGGTTGAGGGTATTCATTTCGATTTGATGTATACACCACTTCGCCATTTAGGATATAAAGCAATCGTCGTAAATGTTTCTGATGTATACGCAATGAACGCTGAACCGAAGCAAGTAACTGTCTCTTTGGCGATTTCGAAACGTTTCACTCTTGAAGCTATCGACGAACTTTACGAAGGTATCAATATGGCTTGCGAGAAGTATAATGTTGATTTAGTTGGTGGCGATACGACTTCATCACTAACGGGACTTTGTATTTCGGTTACTGCCATAGGTGAAGCTGACGAAGATCAATTGGCTTACCGTAGCGGTGCACAAGTTAACGACTTGATCTGTGTTTCAGGTAATCTTGGAGCAGCATACGCGGGTCTTCAACTTTTAGATAGAGAGAAGCGAATTTTTGAGAACAATCCTGAAATTCAGCCTGACCTCACAGGACACGATTACATACTAGAACGTCAGTTGAAGCCAGAAGCTCGAAAAGATATTTTTGAGAGCTTACAGGATGCTAAAATCGTTCCTACATCGATGATTGATATCTCTGATGGTTTATCATCGGAACTCTTCCATATTTGTGAAAAATCTGAAGTTGGCTGTCAAATTTACGAAGATAAAATTCCCATCGATTTCGAAACACATAAGATGGCTGAGGAATTGAATATGAATTACTCAGTTTTTGCATTAAACGGTGGTGAGGATTATGAATTGCTTTTCACAGTGCCACTTGACAAACATGAAGAGATTGAAAAAATGGCTGATGTAAAAATCATCGGTCATATTTGCGAAGCAAGCAAAGGAAAATATATGGTTGCTCGCGATAATACTGAGATTGCACTTCAGGCTCAAGGATGGACGAACTTTAGCGAATAGATTTGTTAATGCGATGTCCTGAGCGGAGTCGAAGGATGATGATAATTTGATGACGTGGCAATACGGTTCCTGAGCGAAGTCGAAGGATGCTGATAAAAAAAATGAATAGCATATTCCACTAAAATATATCAAACAATTAAAGCAGGCAGTTTCTTAGGAAGCTGCCTGTTTTGTTTTAAATGCATTTATAAACCTGACAGAGTTCGAAGAACCTGTAAGAGTTTATAAAAAAAAGCATCTCACAATATCTATATAACTTTAAAATCAATAAGCTACTAAACTCTGACGGGTCAAAAGACTCCGTCAGGTTTTATATCAGCAAAAAAAAAGCGCTTGTTTCAATTAAGAAACAAGCGCTTTTTCTATGTGATATCAACAGGATATTACTCTGGGAAATACCCACGCATAATACCTCTTTTTGAATTCTTAACGAAAAGAATAATCTCATCACGTTCTGGTGATGCAGGCATTTCAGCTTCAATCGCTTCAATCGCTGCATGATTATTCATCCCTTTTTGGTAAAGGTAACGGTATACATCTTGAATCTCACGAATCTTTTCGTTAGAATACTCACGACGACGTAAACCTATTGAGTTAACTCCAACATATGAAACTGGCTCGCGAGCCGCCTTCACAAATGGTGGTATATCTTTACGAACCAATGATCCACCTGAAACCATTACATGCGAACCAATGTGTACAAACTGATGCACGGCAACAAGACCGCTAAGAATGGCATAATCATCAATCACAACCTCACCAGCAATCTGAGAAGCGTTACCGATAATAATGTTATTACCTAAAACACTATCATGTGCAATGTGAGAATAAGCCATTAGTAAACAGTTATCACCTACTACAGTTTTACCTTTAGCAGATGTTCCTCTATTAATGGTTACACATTCGCGAATCGTTGTATTATTACCAATCTCAACAGTTGATTTTTCGCCACGGAATTTCATATCCTGAGGTACAGCACCAATAACAGCACCTGGAAATACGTTGCAGTTTTTCCCAATTCGTGTTCCTTCAAGAATCGTCGCATTTGAACCAATACGCGTTCCTTCTTCTATCACTACATCCTTATCAATAGTTACGAAAGGCTCGATAACCACATTGTCGGCAATTTTTGCCTCTGGATGTACATAAGCTAAGGGTTGCTTCATTTTATATTTTATTTACACTTCGGAAGAATAAGTACAGAAGCCTTAATCTTCTTTCCGATAGATGAAAATTTCTACTTTATTAAAACTATTTCTTCTTAGCAATTTGAGCCATAAACTCACCTTCAGCTACAATAGTATCACCTACATAAGCTAATCCTCTCATATTCGCAATACCACGACGGATAGGCGATAAGAATTCTAATTTGAAAATTAAGGTATCACCAGGAACAACCTTTTTTCTAAACTTAATGTTGTTTTGAGTCAAAAAGTAAGTCCCATATTCATCTGGATTATCAACCTGACTTAAAACCAAGATACCACCACACTGTGCCATAGCTTCAACCATTAAGACACCTGGCATTACCGGTTCTCCTGGGAAATGACCAACAAAAAATGGTTCGTTCATTGAAACATTCTTAACGCCTACGATACTATCACTTTGAATATCGATGATTTTGTCAACCATCAAAAATGGAGGACGATGCGGTAATAATTTCATTACCCCATTAATGTCTAAAACAGGCTCTTTATTAGGATCGTAAGCCGGTACTGAATCTTTTCCCATCTCTTTTTTAATTCTATTGATTAATACTTTAGCCATTTCGGTATTAGGACCGTGACCCGGGCAGGTTGCAATAACTCTACCCTTTATAAACTTACCACAAAGTGCTAAATCGCCAATTACATCAAGTAACTTGTGACGAGCACATTCGTTATCGAAATACAAATCTATATTACTTAGAACACCTTCTTTTACTTCAACACTTTCGTGATCGAACAAACTAGCAATACGATCTAACTCGGCTTGCTCCATAGGCTGATCCATAATGACAATTGCATTATCCAAATCACCACCTTTTACAAGGTTGTTATTTAAAAGGAATTCTAACTCACGAACAAAAACGAAAGTACGACACATCGAAATTTCATCTTTGTATTCGCTCAAGCTATTCATGCTTGCAAACTGATTTCTAAGAACCTTCGAGTCAAAAGAAATCATTGCGTTTACACTAAACTCATCATCTGGAAGAATAATTATTTCTGATCCTTTTGCTTCATCCTTGTAAACAATCTTCTCCTTAACAACAAAGTATTCACGGTTCGCGTCTTGTTCTACAATTCCAACTTCCTCAATACCTTCAACGTAGAATTTCGAACTTCCATCCAAAATTGGAGGCTCAGAAGAACTAAGCTCTATCATACAATTATCAACACCACAACCATACAAGGCTGAAAGTGCATGCTCAATTGTTTGAACTTTACATTCTCCTTTTTGCAATACAGTTCCTCTTGATGTATCAACAACATATTCAGCACTCGCTTTAATTATTGGTTGTCCTTCAAGGTCAACTCTTTTTAATTGATACCCATGATTCTCCAGAGCTGGTAGAAATTTAATTGAAACCTCTACTCCTGTATGTAAACCTTTCCCTATAAGAGAAAATTCTTTTGCTAAAGTTCTTTGTTTATCGGCCATTATACTAATTCAATGCTCTTGTTCTTATTATAGAGAATTCAATTCTCAAATAATTTATTTTTTCAGTTCCTTCAACTCCTTCTCCATCGCCATGATCTGTTCACGCATTTTTGGAAGATTTTTGAATAACACATATGATTTTTGATAAGGCCCAAAATCAAAAGCTGGTGATCCTTGAACAATGGTGCCAATTTTTTTGATATTTTTCCCAAGACCAGATTGCGCTGCAATTTTTACTTCATCAGCAATAGTAAGATGTCCAGCAAAACCAACTTGTCCGCCAATCATACAATTCTTACCAATTTTAGTACTCCCTGAAATTCCTGTTTGAGAAGCAATTACAGTATTCTCATCAATTTCAACATTGTGAGCCACCTGAATCAGGTTATCCAATTTCACTCCCTTACGGATGATTGTTGATCCCAATGTTGCTCTATCAACACAGGTGTTTGCTCCAATTTCAACATGATTTTCAATAACCACATTTCCAACTTGAGGCACTTTTTTATAATCGTTTGCAGATGATGGAGCAAATCCAAAACCATCGCCACCTATAACCACACCTGAATGGAAAATACACTCCGCTCCAATTTCGCAGTTCTCGTATACTTTTACGCCTGAATTTAAAACGGTATTATCACCAATTGTTACATTATCGCCAATGTAAACATGAGGATAAAGCTTTACATTCTTACCCAATTTCACATTGCTACCAACGTAAGCAAAAGCTCCGATATAAACCTGTTCTCCTACCTGTGCTGTTTTACTAACAAAAGAAGGTTGCTCAATACCAACATGCTGAGGCTTGCTCTGCTCATACATCTCTAACAACTGTGCCAAAGCCTGATAAGCATCTTCAACACGAATTAAAGTTGCTGCAATTTCTTTATCGGCTACAAAATCTTTATTTACTAAAACGATAGACGATTTAGTTTCGTAAATATAATGAGCGTACTTAGGATTCGCTAAAAACGAAAGTGTTCCTTGTTCACCTTCTTCAATTCTGGATACATTATTTACTGCAACAGTTCCGTCACCATCGACTTCACCATTCAGAAACTCTGCAATATCATTTGCTGTAAAATTCATCTTTATATTTTATAAATGCCTTATTATAAGCAAGCACAGTGTGCTTACAATGGAAACCCGTAATATCTAGATCTTCTAATCAATAAATTTCAGACCTAAACCACAACTTAATAAAACAACATAAGCCTGAATTATAGACAGTTCTACAACTCGAATTTATAAGGCAAAATTTACGCAAATCTAATAAATATTTTAAGGCTTTGAAAATGTTAGCTCATAAAGCCTGAACAATCATTTCAATATATATAATTCGGTGGGATTCGAAACTTGATATAAACACCAATTAAATAGGCTCAATTAATTAGAACAAAAACTCTGAACACTTCTGAAAATAAGCATTACAAAGAATCTTCAAATTTTGGGTAACAGATGTAGTATTTCTTAACCGTTTTAGAAAGCACTGAAATATTTAACATATCAGATGCCTTTCCAATATCTTGCTGACTGCCATCTTTAAATAAGATATTAATTCTATCATCTGCTCTACTGTATGCGTTATTTGTGATTGACCCTTTAATCACCAAATAGTTTAAAGCATGATTTGAGCATCCTAGCTTACTTTTCACATTCTTACGAATATTTGCCACATATTCTTTAGGGAAAGGCTTCTTGCCAATTTCGATCTTAAATAGATGCCTATCTTTCATCGCTTTGCACAAGTATGATAAAACTTTATCAGAATGATCGGCCCAGACCTTAATTGAAACCATGATGTCATTATCATCTAGATCCGCAAAAACTTCAAGCGCATCTTTATCTCCAACAACTTTCTCCCTGCTTTTGAATTGTCTTATTCCAGCTTTATTGTACAAAAAATATCGTAGAGCTGGTGTCCCAAATAAATCTTCACCTTTATCTGCAAGATACTTGGCTCTTTTTAGTATTCTAACCAACATTTCCTCTGCTGCCAAACTGGTTTTATGCAAATACACTTGCCAATACATCAGCCTTCGTGCAATAAGAAATTTCTCAATTGAATAGATTCCCTTTGCCTCAACAGCTAGATTTCCATTAACAACATCAAGCATCTTAATAATACGAGTGGATCCAATTGCACCTTCACTTACTCCTGTGAAAAAACTATCCCGTCTTAGATAATCTAGGCGATCCATATCAAGCTGACTTGAAACTAGCTGATGTAAGAATGGCTTGTGATATTCATTTTTAAAAATCTGAATTGCTAAATCTAATTTTCCATCAAACTCACTATTTAGCCTATCCATAAATAATTCAGACAAACGTTCGTGCTTAATACCATCAACAATACTGTACTCTAAAGCGTGGGAAAAAGGGCCATGCCCTATATCATGCAGAAGAATAGCAGTTTTTACAGCTTCCGATTCTTCAGGACTTATTTCAGTTCCCTTAGACTGAAGAGATTCTACAGCCATTTGAGTTAGGTAGGTAGCTCCCAAAACATGCTGAAAACGATTATGTAACGCACCTGGGAAAACCAAGTAGGTCATACCTAATTGCTTAATACGTCGTAAACGTTGAATAAAAGTATGTTCTACTAATTCGTGAGGAAGTCCTGACGGAATATCAATAAAACCGTGAATCGGGTCACTAAGCACTTTATGTTTCATTTCTATAAAGTTTAAATTCTATCAAATGGCTTAAATTTGAATAAAAATTATTCTCAACCCCTCACAACCAACCTCATTATTTCACTATAATTAAGCAATACAAGCACATTTCAATCACTCTTAAGCAAATGTAACAAAAAGAGCCACAAGCTGTCTCAAATGAACTCAAAACACTTTAATTCAGCTTAAAAAAACTCATTAACGATTAGAAAACAATAATTTAGACAGCACTCATTTGCATATTAAAACAAATATATCTAATTTCGCAGCGAAAAGTAACATTTTACACGTGCTTTAGGGGACAAGAAAGTCCCCTATTTTATTGAAAGCAACTCGTTTATGATTGACAAAAAAACAATACAGGGAATTATTGAAAAAGAGATCGAAAATAGCGATCTTTATTTAGTAGAAACTAAGGTTTCTTCTAACAATACAATTTCTGTGATGATTGACAGTTTTGCTGGTGTTCCAATCATTAAATGTATCGAATTGAGTCGTGCTATTGATGGTCAATTAGATAGAGACGTTGAAGATTATGAACTATCAGTATCTTCAGCAGGAATTGGACAAACTTTTCAAGTAGTACAACAATACCATAAAAATGTAGGGAAAGATGTTGAAGTCCTTACAACAGAAGGCAACAAAGTAATCGGCAAACTATTAGTTGTTGGTGAAAACGAAATTGAAATAGAAGTTGAGGAATTAGTCAAAGTAGATGGAAAGAAAAAGAAGCAATTGATTACAAATACGCTATCCTTTAACTTTGATCAAATTAAATCAACAAAAGATATAATTACTTTTTAACAAGTGAATCGCTGAGTCATATGAATCTTATTGAAACTTTTTCAGAATTTAAAGAGTTAAAAAACATCGATCGTGCTACAATGATGAGTGTTTTGGAAGATGTATTCCGAAACCTTTTATTGAAGAATTACGGTACCGATGAAAACTTTGACATCATCATCAACCCAGACAAGGGTGACTTGGAGATTTGGAGAAATCGCGAAGTCGTTAAAGATGGAGAGGTAGAAGATGCTAATCTTCAGATTTCATTATTGGAAGCGAAGAAAATTGACGAAGACTATGAGCTTGGTGAAGAGGTAACAGATGAAGTTAAATTTTTAGATTTTGGACGTCGTTCAATTCTAACGCTTCGCCAAAACCTATCAGCTCGTATTATGGAGCTTGAGAAAGATAATATTTTCAATATTTACAAAGAACGTATCGGTGAAATTATTACTGGTGAGGTTTATCAAATATGGAAGAAAGAAATTCTTGTTATCGATGATGATGGTAATGAGTTAATCATGCCTAAAGAGGAGCAGATCCCTTCAGATTACTTCCGTAAAGGTGAATCTATAAGAGCTGTTGTTGTTCGTGTTGAAGTAAAGAACAATAGTCCTCTTATTATTATATCTAGAACATCTACTGTATTCCTTGAGCGTTTATTTGAACTTGAGGTTCCTGAGATTTTCGATGGTTTGATTGTCATCAAAAATATCGTTCGTACTCCTGGAGAGAGAGCAAAAGTTGCAGTTGAATCTTACGATGAGCGTATTGATCCTGTTGGAGCTTGTGTTGGTATGAAAGGATCGAGAATTCACGGTATCGTTCGTGAATTGAAAAACGAGAACATCGACGTTATTAATTATACCGAAAACACATCATTGTTTATTTCACGTGCACTTAACCCAGCTAAAGTAAACTCGGTTAAAATTAACGATGAAACAAGCAGAGCTGAGGTATACTTGAATCCAGAAGAAGTATCATTGGCTATTGGTAAAGGTGGTTTAAATATTAAACTTGCTGGTCAACTTACTGGATACGAAATCGACGTATATCGTGAGAAAGTAGCAAACGAAGTTGAAGGTGATGAAGATGTAAACTTATCAGAATTTAGTGATGAGATTGAGGCTTGGATCATCGACGAGTTTAAGAAAATAGGTTGCGACACTGCCCGTTCTGTGTTGGAACTTACAGCAGAGGAATTAGAAAAGAGAACAGATCTTGAAATAGAGACTATTGAAGAAGTTTTAAATATCTTGAATTCAGAATTTGAATAATCATGTTTAATCCTCAATATTTTTAGTTTAAGATACAGACATTTAACAGTTAACTTCAGAATATGACAAAAGTCAATAACAATATAAGACTTAGTAAACTAGCTCGAGAATTCAACGTGGGTATTACTACTATCGTGGAATTCTTAAATAAAAAAGGGATTGAAATGGATTCAAATCCTAATAATAAAGTGTCCGGTGAGGCTTATGATATTCTTGCAAAAGAATATAGTTCAGATTTAAATCTGAAGAAGGAATCCGAGAAAGTAAATCTGAAGAGCACACGAGAGAAGAAGGAACCTGTATATCTAGAAGGTTCAGAACCTGTAGTGGAAGAAAAAACTGAAGAAATAGCTAAAGAAGAAAAGCCAAAGAGCACTGTAAAAGTCGTTGGCAAAATCGATTTAGAAGCTGTATCAAAACCTAGAAAGAAAGAAGAAGCAAAGGTAAAAGAGCCAAAAGTTGAGAAAGAGACTGTGAAGAAAGAAAAGGCTCCTGTATCTAAAGACAAAGTTGCAACACCTAAGGCTGAATCTAAAGAAAAAACTAAACAACCTTCGGAAGCTAGTGCCGAAGAACAATCTGTTAAAATGGAATCGCCTAAAAAAGAGGAAGCAAAGTCTGAAGCAAAATCTTCTGACAAAAAAGACGAATTTAAAGTCATCGGGAAAATTGATTTGAATGCAATGAATCAAAGAACTCGTCCTGCTAAGAAAACTAAAGCAGAAAAAGATGTTGAAAGAAAGGGGAAACAAAAAACTGTTACTCCTCCAGCTACAAAACCTGTTGTTGATTCAAAACCAACTCCTGCAGCAACACCATCTGTAGCTCCAACTTCTGATTCTGATTCTAAGCCTGTGAAGAAAGAAGAAGAGATTTTCAAATCATCGACTCTAAAATTAACTGGTCCTAAAGTTCTTGGAAAAATTGAACTTCCAGTTGAGAAGAAAACATCTCAGGCTGATAAAGATAAAGCCAAAAATCAGCGCAAGAAACGTAAGCGTATTAAGAAGGATGGCGAGAAAGTAAATGTTGCTGCTCAAAAAGGAACTAATCGTCCTAGAGGTACAGGTGCAGGCGCTGCGAGAGCTGCTGCCACAGGTAGTACAAGTGGAAGACCACCTAGAGGAGACTCGAAATTTACTAAGCTGAAGAGAAAGGCACCTGTCAAAAGAGAGGTTACTGAAGAAGATGTTCAGAAGCAAATTAAAGATACTTTGGCTAGATTGACATCTAAGGGTGGAAAATCAAAAGGTTCGAAGCACCGTCGTGACAAACGCGACCAGGTAAGCGTAAAGCAGCAAGAAATTATTGATAAAAAAGAAGCTGAGAAAAATATAATTAAACTTACTGAATTCGTTACAGTAAGTGAATTAGCTTCAATGATGGAAGTTACCGCAACTCAAATTATTGGGACTTGTATGGGACTTGGTCTTTTTGTATCAATCAATCAACGATTAGATGCTGAGACAATTTCGGTAGTTGCTGATGAGTTTGGTTTTGAAGCTGAATTCGTAAGTATTGAAATTCAAGAATCAATTGAAGAAGAAGTAGATAAGGAAGAAGACTTAATTTCTCGTCCTCCAATTGTTACTGTAATGGGTCACGTTGACCACGGTAAAACATCATTACTTGACTACGTGCGTCATGCGAACGTAATTGAAGGTGAAGCAGGGGGTATTACTCAGCATATTGGTGCTTACAACGTAAAACTTGATGATGGAAGACGTGTTTCTTTCCTTGATACTCCAGGTCACGAAGCCTTTACGGCGATGCGTGCTCGTGGTGCTCAAGTAACCGATATTGCTATTATTATTGTAGCTGCTGATGATAACGTGATGCCACAAACAATTGAAGCAATCAATCACGCCAGTGCTGCTGGTGTACCTATCGTATTTGCGATTAATAAAATCGACAAAGATGGTGCAGATCCAGAAAGAATTAAAAGTGAACTTGCTAATATGAACTACCTGGTTGAAGACTGGGGTGGTAAGTATCAGTGTCAAGAAATTTCAGCTAAAAACGGTGTTAACATCGAAGAATTACTTGAAAAAGTATTGCTTGAAGCTGAGATGCTCGAATTGAGAGCAAATCCAAAGAAACGTGCTATTGGTTCAGTAATTGAATCATCACTAGATAAAGGTAGAGGTTACGTTACAACTTTATTGGTTCAAGCAGGAACTCTAACAGTTGGTGATATTCTACTAGCGGGTAGTTATACAGGTCACGTTAAGGCTATGTTTAACGAGCGTGGTCAGAAAATTGATTCTGTTGGTCCTTCTGAACCAGCTTTAATTCTAGGTTTGAACGGAGCTCCTCAAGCAGGTGACAACTTCAACGTGATGGAAAGTGAAAAAGAAGCACGTGGAATTGCTAACAAGCGTGAGCAATTACAACGTGAGCAGGGTCTGAGAACTCAGAAACATATCACTCTTGCTGAAATCGGTCGTCGTATTGCAATTGGAAACTTCCAGGAGCTTAACGTGATTGTTAAAGGTGACGTGGATGGTTCTATCGAGGCACTTTCTGATTCATTAATCAAGTTATCTACTGAAGAAATTCAGGTGAACGTGATTCATAAGGCTGTTGGACAAATTTCTGAGTCTGATGTAATGCTTGCTACTGCATCGAATGCGATTATTGTTGGTTTCCAAGTTAGACCATCAATTGGAGCTAGAAAGATTGCAGAGAAAGAGGAAATCGATATCAGATTGTACTCAATCATATACGATGCTATCGAAGAATTGAAATCAGCAATGGAAGGTATGCTTTCTCCTGAAATTAAGGAAGAAATTACCGCTACTGTTGAAGTAACCGAAACTTTCGAAATTACTAAAGTTGGTACGATTGCAGGTTGTATTGTTCGTGATGGTAAGATTAAGCGTAGTTCTAAGATCCGATTAATTCGTGAGGGTATTGTAATTTACTCTGGATTACTTGGTTCATTGAAACGATTCAAAGACGATGCTAAGGAAGTTGCTAAAGGTTATGAGTGTGGTTTGAATATCGATAAATTCAACGACATTAAGATTGGTGACATGGTAGAAGCTTTTGAAGAAGTAGAAGTTGCTAAGAAGCTTAAATAATAGCTCAAAACATATTTTATAAAGAGAGGCTGTTTCAAATGAAACAGCCTCTCTTTTTTTGATTCCTATTACAAAACTACTAGAATTATCAGATTGTATCTTTAGTTTCGAATCTAATGCTATTAGATATCTTTATAACATTAGAATTAGCTATTATAAGAGCATTACTATTGAAACCTGAAGCATATAACCCAATGTTGATAATTAATGCTCAGACAGAAGAAATAGGGGCATAAAAAAAGCCCCGATAAATCGGAGCTTTATATATTGTCAGGAAACTATTAAAGTAATTCCTTGTACTGCTCAGCAGTTAAAAGATCTTCAAGTTCTGAAACCTCTGCAACATTTACTTTAATGATCCAACCATCACCATAAGGATCAGAGTTTATAAGTTCTGGAGCATCTTCCAACTTCTCGTTGAATTCCAATACTTCACCACTCAATGGCATGAACATATCGGAAACAGTTTTTACAGCTTCAATAGTTCCAAAAACTTCTTCTCTATCTAAAGTCTCACCTTCAGTTTCAACTTCGATAAAAACGATATCTCCTAATTCTCCTTGAGCAAAATCAGTAACACCAATAAAGGCTGCATCACCTTCAACACGAATCCATTCGTGATCTTTTGTAAACTTTAAATTTTCAGGTACGTTCATGATAATTCTTGTTTAAGTCTAGTACTTTATTTTGCCCCAAATTTACATTATTTTTCCAATTATTAACCAAACTCTTATTTCAAAATAAGCTTTCGTTTATGTTATTGGACATAAGTCTATTGAGCTAATGTAAAGCGCACACTCACACCAAATTCTGTTGTTGTAGTTGAATAAGACAGAGATACATAAGGCTCATTAACGATTCTATCGTAGTATAAACGTAGATTGAAACGACTACTTAAAACGTAATCTGCTGACATTTTAATGGTCACAACCTTCTGTCCCGAAGTTAACTGATCAACTTCATCAACAATCTTCCTAATAATTGTATTGTTCTTTCTGATAGATAGATCACCACGAATATTCAAGTTACTATTGAATTTCTTCTGACCTGATCCTTTTCCTATAATCATCCCGATATTATCAAAACGATAACCTAATCCAAAAATAAACTCACTCGAAGCAACCTCTGTCAGTTGTGTATTAGCAAGACTTAAAATTAAGTTACGAGTACGTTTCATTTCAAATGTTGTGGTGAAACTATTCTTCCACATCATATCGATATTAATCAAAGGATTGAATTGTTCGTTAATTGAAACAGAATTAGCTTCAAAGATTGGCAAGTAATCACCTACTAAATCAAACTTATCACTAAAGCCATTTCCATCATCTGAATAATTCAGATCGTTGTTATAAGAACCAATATTATAAGTTGACGTATATGAATGATTCATATTAATCGACTTAAAATAACGTTTAACTAAAGGAATTTTTGATAAACCATCAAATGTTACTCTCCAGTTTGGCATCATCTTTGCAATGCTAGGGAATAACTTATTATACTTACTTCCCCCACCTCCATAAGCTTTCAGGAAAGCAGGTATAAGTATTTCTTGCGAAGTAGGACCATAACCATCGTAATAACCCGTTAAATTATCTTCTTCATCAACATTAGCATAATCTTCATAGTTCTCTCCCCATCGTTTCTTAGCTAAACGAAGTGATTCAGATTTCCTCGTTGCCAAAAACTCATCAAAGTATTTAGATGAATAATCGCCTGTATTTCCAATGCTGAAGAAAGCAGATTTCATACTCATGAAAGTCATACTGAAGTTACCAGTTAAGGTCTTATTCTTAGCATCAAAAGTCGGTTTATCTGGTGTTGATGCATCTTCGTTATAGATGTAAAACTCATTTGTATTCTTAGAATATGTTCTGTTGGCATTCAAATTAATTTTTAAACCTTTAATAGGCTCAATAGTAGATCTAAATGTGAAATTCTCGGTATGTGTCATCACATAAGGTGCATTCAAAGTAGGATCAGTAGTAATCCAACCATTACTAGCTGCATTTGCCGCAAAGTTTCTATCCTGACTACCAATCAAGAAATTGAAACCTGGTGCTTTTGAACCATTAAAGCTTTCTCCTCCAAAGAAATTTGTTTGTGGTAAATAACCTGGTAAAGTCGTCGAGTTTGTTTCAGAATAGCCTAATGAAATGTTCCTTACACTCATTCCTAATCTTAACAAACCATGACCAGCTTTTACAAGAATATTATCTCTATTCTCTACTCGTCCACTTATTCTAAGACGAGCATTCTTTAATGATTTTTTTGAGATAACTCGAACTCTATTTCCAGATAATGCACGGTACTCAACTCTTACTTCTTTCCCTTCTAGATCATAAACTTTAACTAGAATATCCTTGGTCCCCAATTTGTGATAAACAGATTTACCAACATTAGCCTTTAATTCGTCAACTTCTCCTTCATAAGTTACTTTTTCGAATTTCTTACTCCTCGTTTTATATCGTCTTGATCCGCTATATTTCTGATTGATTCTCTTCAGGAATTTTGACTTATTATAAAGGTTAACCATATTTAGTTGACCATTCAATTGAATATTATTCGAGTTACGAACCGTATTACCATGATCAAGAGCTTTATCTTCTAATATTGCACCAGCATTCCAATCATACGAACCTGTATAACGAGTTGTTAAAGAAGTCCAATTCAAGAATGGAATCTTATTTATTGGCACCTTATATGTGACATTAAAATTATGATGATACTGCACATTACGTCCACCATCCATAAGGTTATTCCAAATCGAATCCTTCCATATTTTATAAACATCACGATCTCTATCCTTATCAACAATACCATCTGGCTCGTCGATACGGGAGGTATTTGTAGCAGAGAAGTCAAACTTAAGATTCTTTGTTAAGTTGTACTTCAAATCGTAATAGCGATACCAATTAAAATTCTTATCGTAAGTTGGAGTTATTAATAGATCTGGTTGTTCAACATTTCTAGTCTCAATCTCTCTATAATATCTCTGAATATCAGAACGAACAGAAACCTGAGTAGGCATTAAATAGAAATTAAAATCGCGTAGTAGTCTTAAATATGGCGACTTTAAAGATTTTGACTTCTTAAAAGGTGAGTAATTCTTTGGACGAGAACTGTATGTATAATTCAATACTCCGCGATAGTTCTTTTCTAAATCGCGCACCTCATTTACATTACGAGAATACGTTTCGTTAAAGGAATAAGTTGCAGACAGATTGGCAATATCCAATAGTTTTGCTTTACCATCTTGTTTTTCGATACGAACATTGGTCAGGTTAAAACTCTTACGCTTGGTATAATCTTGAGCAATATGCTTAATCGAGTCACGTTCCTTCTTATTTGCTGCTTGATCTAATGCAACATCAAGAGTAATATCAGGATCAAGAGGATTATACTCTGGATTTGACGTTTCTTCTGAGATAGCGTAATACATTGGTATTCTCACTCCTGAATTCTCAGGGAAAAATTTACCCAGCTCTAAACTTGCAGAGAAATCATATTGGAAAATATCTTCTTTATTTCTATTATTCACACCATCTTCGATACCACCAAAACCATCAGTCATTCGGCTACCCGCCCATGTTAGTGTACCTAGATCTGCTAATTTAGTTGTTACTCTCAAGTTAGCTGCCCATCCGCCATCTTCATCAAAATCAGTCAAACGTAGTTCATTCAACCAAACCTCAATAGCTCGTCTTTCTCCATCATTGGCATTTCCTTCTTGGGGGTATCTAACACCTACCATCACTGTACGAACATTAGCTAGATTTGGATTACCCTTTATACTGATCTTATTATTCTCAGCTACAGATTCTGCATTTCTATCTAACTCATTTACATTTCTAGAGAACACAGTCAACAAATCTGTTGAAGATCCAGCTTGACGCATCTCATTATTTCTCATCTGCTTAATTCCAGAGAAGAGTTTCAACTTAAAATCGAAGCGGTTAGCATCAGGCCAAACAATTAATCTGTCATCCAAATTCTCATTTGTATAACGACCATGAGGTGTCAGTTTAAGCGGAATTTCATATTCGTAATAGTTGTTCTGATAATCGGAACCCATTCGGATAAAAACTCTAAGATCATCATCTTCTAGATTCAGATCATCAATCTGCTCAGCATGCACATCCATTTTAAGTGTACCATACTTACGAATATCCATATTAAGAGTTTTGTAAGCTGCTTTTGCATCCCCTTCCTCCATATCTGTTACTTTTAATTGAATAGCCTGTTCATTCAATTGCAATAACTGTGGATTACTAGGGTCAACAACACGATCGATTCCCGGAGGCAATACATAATTTATTGGCTCTTTTTCAGCATTCTCCTCAATATTTACTGCTGAAATTTCAAAACGAGTATCTTCTGAAGATGGTGTTAAATCAGGACGAAGTGTTTGATCATATTTTCTCCAATCATCACGAATTAAATCTAAACTTGCGAAACGTAAAACAACCTCTTCTTCGAAGTTCTTCATCATCATTCTCATGAAACGAATCGAAGTAAAGTCGTTTATGTTACCAAGTTTTCCATCATATTCCTCAACTGGAACCTTAAATTGAAACCAATTTACTGTTCCCTTTGTACCATTAGCAAGATCAACTGTACTTTCAACTTTATTCACTATAAAGTTTTGCCCTACGTTCATCTCATTAGGTTCAAGATGAATTTTATATTCGTAGTACGATTCCGTCTCACTTAACGTATTGTCATGATTTATGTCCTCAACATCTGGCAAAGTAGTTGCTGATGTCGGGTATGATTCATTTGATAGGTCAGCAGTAGGAGAATTACCATCTGGGCCATTAAAATCTTTATATCTCTCTAGAATACTTACTTCATCAGCATCATATTCTGAACCTCTAAAATAGTGGAAGTTATCACTAGAAGGGTCAGATATAGCGTCAGAGTATGCCTTTGAACCAGCTCCTAAACTTGCTGAATTTTGAATATCTAAGATATATTTATCGAAGAATGTAATTTCATCTTCAGTACTGAGACCATCCATCCCAACATCTTGAAATTTTCGAGATTGATTGTCATTATCAAAAGCATTAACCAAGGATTGAACTAAAGGTACACGTCCCCAAGCAGTAGAATCAACTAAAATAATATTACTACTTATAGGTAATCCATTCTCGAATCCTTTACGTGAATCTTTCAGAACATCCTCTGAAATATTTCCCAAGTTTATAACAATATCTCCTCCATTATGGGTTTGATCATATACAAACGGATCCATCATCCAAAACTCAACATAAGCAATATTAGCAGCCTCAAAATCGTTCGTTTCGATCTTTCGCATGATACCACCCCACCGTGTTTCCGGATTCTTCAATGTTCCATCAGTATTCATACCTGCCGAAACATTAGCTTGCCCATCTACTTCATAATTATAAGGTCCTTTCTCATCAGGGTAATAGGCTAAATTCAGTACTGATATGTTTGTTGGAACACCAGAAGCAGTTTCCTTATTTGGCCAAATCTCTTCTTCATAAACCTCACGGACGTAATGATTCGATAATTGTTCTTTATCTGATCGAATATGTGAAGGAGTCGTAGATGTATTTCTATTAAAAAGAGGGTCGATCACATACCAGGCTAATTTAGCACGATTGTAGCCATATGCCAAATCATTATTCAAATTTCCTTCAGGAAACTCTGGATGATTTTGTGGTGTACTGGCTAAAACCCAAGCATTGTAATTATTCATGTCTATTGAGGTTTCCGTTCCCTCAAAATCATCTATATATGCCGTTCCTGAACTGCCAATCGCTTTATTATGTCCTGGCATTAATTGAGCAAATTCACCTTCAACCGAAATTTGAGATGGTTCTTTAGTTTCAATAAATGGAAGCTTATCAACCAAGTTGGTTAAGAACATTGACTCTGTCCTATAGCTACCATTCAATCCCAAAATCGTATTTGAAATAGGCTCATCACCAATATTTACTTTCTGAGTCAGTGGTTGCTCAGACAAGTACATAACAGTCGCACCTAAATTAAAATCATTATTAAATTGATAATCCATTTGAACACCAACCAATGTTTTAGTTTGGATATTAAATAATGAATTACTTTCTGATGAAATTGAGATTGGCGTTCCTGCTTCTAATAGTGCCTGGTTAATAATCTTAACACGCCCTAAAGTATAATCTACGGTATAATCAATATTCTCAATAAGCTTTATTCCACCAGCCTTAACATCAACAGAACCTGGTTGTACATTAAGTGCATTCAAGGAAATTTCTGAACCCCCAATTGATTTATAACTTCCCTTTAGAGCATACTTATTTTTTTCTGCTATTTGCTGAGCATCATTCTGTGTTTTCGTATACAGTTCGTCAAATGCATATTTATCAGCTAGAGCATTATTAGTTATTTTCGATCTTAAATAAGACCCAAAAGGTTCTTTAGAAGGAAAAATAATACGTCCTTTATTCGAATAAATCGTTAATCCCTCAATAAAGTCAAACATCCCATCAGGACTAGGATCTAGTTGTGAATTTAAATTATCAAGATTCAATAGGTTCAATAAAATTTCATTCTTTCCAGACCCATCCGTATCGATGTAATTTAATTGCGAACCTGCTTGGTCATTTTGATACAAAACATCTAAACGGAAATCCTCAGAATTAACCTGATAAGCTCCAATATTATAAATATTCTTCATCATCAACTCCCAAGTTGGAAGCGTTGGATTCAGATTCGTACCCTTAATCAGCTTTAGAAAAAGTGATTGAGGCGCACTAACACTTGTGCCTATAAGCTCACCCACTTGAAATACTTCACCATTTGCTGTGTACTGATAAGCTACCGCAACAACTTCATCTGCATTTAAGGACTGATTCAGAGAAATATATCCTAAACGGCGGTTTAGTGTATATTCTGATTCGTTTAGAAGGCGTGCATTTTCTACTTTTTCATAATCTTTTCCTGCCGTAAAGCCTGGTGCTAATGGTGATAATGTATTTGTAACCTGATTGATATCACGAATATTTCCATACGTCGTGGTCATCTGATCGTAAACATTATTTCTTGTATTTGACGGGTATACTCCTGCTTCAGTCTGAGAAAATAATGCTGTATTATGAATGTTCGCTTGATTTTCTCCAATATCTACAAAACCAATGAAGTTTCTTGAATCCTCAAAATTTGAATTTTTATTGGTAATCCAAACTTCAATTTTATTAATTGTTACTGCAGAATTTACAAATGCCAATTTAGCTAATGCCTGATCGTAGTTATCGTAGAAATATTTTGATAGAAAGAAGTGACGATTGGCTTCGTATTGATCAGCAGAAATTTCAAACTCATTTTTTTGAGCGCCATTTTCCATATTCACGACCTTAGTCTCTCCTTTTTGTTGCGAGAAAACCGAGGCGACAGATAATTTTCCAAACTGCATCTCAGTTTTAACACCAAACAAATTCTGTCCTCCGGTAATTAAGGTATTTGAAATTGGCATTGAAACATTACCTGCTTCAACTTTTCTAATGATATTATCCTCCCCACCATTATATTCCAATTTCATCTGATTCTCATAATCAAATGTTGCCTCTGTATTATAATTTACTTCCATCGATAAGATATCGCCTACCTTACCCGACACACTCATTTGAATTTTCTCGTTAAAATCGAAACTTGTAGTTTTTCGTAAATATTCAGGAATAGTTGGGTTATCAACTTTAGTTGTGCTAATACCAAAACTCAGTTCAGCTGCCCCTTGTGGTTTAATAGATATAGCCGTATTTTCTAATAACTTACCAAATACTTTTGAGCCTAAAAATGAACGCTGATCAGTGCCGCTCAAATTTCTATCAGACAAAACACGCTCCATCCAATAATCTCGTAGAGCATTCTGATTTTGCTGTTCATGAAATTCCTTTTTCGACATTGCAGTTGAATTTCTATAATCCAATGCTCCAATTCGCTTCTTCAGAATATATTTCCCTGTTACTGGATCATAAACTATCGTCTTCTCGATATTAGATGGATCCTTCAAGTATAAAGGTGATTTTGCTTTATCATCTTTCAGCTTAGAATCATCTTCATCGTCAAACGCATAAGGCAATGTCTGATCCTTTGCACTCTTCTTCTTTGCTTTTATAAAAGGCGATTTCGGATTATGAATTTTTTGCCCACTCTTAACCAGAGTACTATCCTGCTGCAGTTCCTCTAAGAAATAGGTATCTGCTTTTAGAGAGCTATCATTAAGAGACAGTCCTATCAAGAATATAAATAAAAATGATAATATGCATTGCAATAACTTTTTCAAGAACGGGTTTTTTTTTGATTCAGGTATTACAATTGTTTAAGAGCTATCTTTATAAGTTCTTCAACACTTGCAGGTGCATTCGCTTTAATTACTTTATCAAGAACTTTAGTAACTGTGTTTTTTGCAAAACCAAGCATTACTAAAGCTGATAACGCTTCTTCTCTAATTGTATTGTTCTGAGGCAATAGAATTTCACCCAACTCATCTTCCTTACCAATCTTATCTTTAAGTTCAATAATAATTCGTTGTGCAGTTTTAGCACCAATACCTTTTACATCTTGTAAAGTCTTCGAATTATTAGAAAAAATAGCTTTTTTTATCTCCTCAGCTGTCAACGATGAAAGCATTACTCGAGCTGTATTTGCACCAACTCCAGAAACAGAAATTAATAAACGAAACACATCTCTTTCTTTTAATTCTTTAAATCCAAACAATAAGTGTGCATCATCACGAATAACCTGATGTAAGTATAATTGTGCAGATTTGTGTCCCGAAAGTTGAGAATAAGTATTAAGTGTAATGTTGATATAATAACCCATGCCGTGATTCTCTACAATAACAGCAGTGGGGGTTAATTCACTTATATCGCCTTTTATATATTCAAACATATAGGTAAGTTTGGATGAATTTACTTACAGTATTCAATTTTAAACAGCTAATTATTTAATCGGCTGTCTCTTATTTTGATGATCGTTACTAGGTGCTTTCACTTTCATAGGATCCTTACTTAGTTCTTCGAATTGGATTCTATTGTTATAAACATCAATAGCCATATATAAGGCCTTTTGGAAAGATTCTGGTGAAGCAACATTGGTGCCAGCAATAGCATAAGCTGTACCATGAGCAGGTGAAGTTCTAACTTTAGATAGACCAGCTGTGAAATTTACACCTGAATCAAAAGACAAAGCTTTAAATGCTGTTAAACCTTGATCGTGATACATCGCTAAAATTGCATCGAACTTTGAATAATCACTTGATCCGAAGAAACCATCAGCAGGATAAGGACCTAAAGCCATTATGCCGCTCTTTCTTGCTTTTTCGATAGCAGGAATAATCACATCTTTCTCCTCAGAACCAATCAATCCATCATCACCTGCATGAGGATTTAAGCTAAGAACTGCCACTTTAGGCTTACGAATACCGAAATCTTGAATCAATGATTTGTTCAAAATATTCAATTTCTCAATGATTTTCTCTTCGGTAATACTTTCAGAAACCTTAGAAATAGGAATATGGCCTGTTACAACGCCAACTCTAAGCTTCTCGCTAATCAATAGCATTAACGATTTTCCTGAGTTTATTCTAGATTCTAGGTATTCTGTATGCCCTGGAAATACAAAATCTTCCGATTGTATATTTTTTTTATTGATAGGTGCAGTTAACAAGACGTCAATATACCCTTCTTTCAAATCTTTAACTGCTGCCTCCAAAGAAGCCAAAGATGCAGCACCTGCACTTGTTGTTGACTTTCCTAGTTCAACTTTTATATTCTCATCAGTACAATTGATAACATTCACTCTTTTAGAATGAGAATCCTGTGCTGATTTGATATTATTTAAACTAAAATCCTCAATATTAAGTGCTTTCTTGTGATAAGCAGCAACTTTTGGAGAGCCATAAATAATTGGTGTACAAATCTCCAAAATTCGACTGTCCATTAAGGTTTTAATAATTACCTCGTAACCAATCCCATTTATATCACCTTGAGTTATTCCAACTTTTATTTTAGTGTCTTTCATCAGTATGTATTTTATATATATCGATTGGATTACCTTCTTAAAAAAAAATATTAGTCCGTAATTAATAAAACTTCACTTCCATACAATCTCTAACATCGTATATAAAAGAGTAATCCGATTATGTTTTCACAAAAGTAATAAGATTAAAGAAAAAATCTATTATAATCATCTTGCTCTATTTCATCATCTAATAATCAAATAGATTTATAATTTATCTGGGTTTTCTTTAAAATAATTTCGAATAAGTACCTTCTTAAGCTCTCGCTGAATAATCATTTCAGATAAAAGCTGATGCTTATCCACATCTGGATATTTCAATTCATTTTTTATAATCTCTTTTTCACTCAAATCAATTTGATACAAGAGTAAAACTAAGCGATGATAATCTTGGCTGAGCATATATGCCACATGCTCGTTTATCTGTGCAAACAATTCATTATAAGCATCTACTGGCTCACCAGAGAATTTCACTTCAAAACCAAATTGATAAAAATCCTTTTCAATTTGAGCCGCAACTTGTCTAAGAATCTCAACTTTGTCGCGATATTTTGAAACTTTTATATTATTATACTCTGGAAGATTCACTTGCAATTGATATTCATTCAACTTCTATCAGGCAAAAGCCTAAACTATTTCTTTTTCTTCTTCACCACCTCTTTTACTGGTGTGTATGTGTGCATTACAGCTTCCAACTCTCTCAATAGCTCGCGCTTATCGTTGTTAGGGAAATACACATATGCATCCATACAAATCACTCGGTTATTCACTGAGTCCAGAAATGACATATTTACAAATGGGCCTCCCATAAAGTCACCATTCACTTTCCATAAACCTCTCATCTCAACAGCATAGTTTCCTTGAAAATCAAAATGATTAAAAGAAATTGGGAAATTCATCTCAGTTGTCATATAACTTCCTTTGTTTTGCCCAGGAACAAGATCTTTAAGCATCGCATTTCTCATCATCAAAATCGAATTCTTATCAAAAGCCTCTTCTGCAAGATAGTCGTATGTGTATACAAACATCCCCTGACTTGACCGTGGAGATTCTTTTTTAACCCAGAAAAAATCAGGTTCAATTTTACCAATTTCGTATCCCGATGGAAAAGCTAATGTAAACTTCTTATTTTTTCTCAGATAATCGAATATCTCTTGTACAGGAGCTTTTGATATTACACCTACTTTCCGAGTTCGCTCACTTTTAAGGAAATAACCTAAAATCTTAGTTCTATTCTCCTCAATTACTTCTAATATCTCTTTGTTGCTAGCAGCCTCAATACGCATAAATGCCTGAGTGCGTGCATACATATTATTTTTTACAACCAACCTCGTTTTCTTTACAGAAGATGAGACCTTGATTTCTAGAATACTTCGGTGGGTTTTAAACATACTTGTAAAACCTTCATGATTCAGATGGAATAAATCCATTACAGCTTCATCTTGTGGCATACCTACCTGAATGTCATTAAAAATAGCTTTAATAGAATCACCAACAACACCGTCAAATAATGACTTACTACTTAAAACAATCACTTCCCCAGATTCACCAGTAACTGTAGGCATTAGGCCTTTAGTTGTTTTCTTACATGAACTTATACTTGTGATAAGAATCAAAATAATGACACTTAATTTTATAATAGATCTCATTACCAATATTTTAATTAAAATTTATTTTTCTAGTCTTTATGGTCTTTAGTTTGAAAGCATACTGAGCTCTTTATCATCAACCTCTAATCCAACATTTGACGTTCTACTTGTATCTGATTTTGGAACCCAAACTTTTAGTTTCTGTCCAATGTGTAACATATCTCCAGTGAGGTTATTCCATTTCTTGATATTCGTGCTAGTACAAGCATACTTCATGGCAATCTTATGAAAAAACTCACCTGCTTTTACCACGTGAACAATACATTTCTTCCCTTTTGTCGATGACATATTCGTTTCTATATCCTGATACAAAACTTTCGTTTGATGAACTGAGTATAGTTTCGTTTCCAGTTCAACAAATGCAAGCGCTTTATCGATAGGTAATGTCAATTTCGCTGGCAACTCACTCTTAGGAATAAAATCAAGTTTATAGATAGGATTCAGACGTCTTAAATCAGAAATCGAAATTCCCAATTCTTTGGAAACAGTTTGCAAAGACAAGGCTTGCTTCACATTAACATCAGAAAGTTTCAAATAGGAGAATTCCATATCATTTGGAATAATATCATGCTCCTTATTGTAATTCATTACGTAGTTAACAGCTATAAAAGCTGGCACGTAAGTTCTTGTTTGATCTGGCAAGAAAGCTGCAATTTCCCAAAAGTTTGTCTTACCTCCAGATGCTTTTATCGCGTCGCGAACAACACCAGGCCCACCATTGTATGCAGCAATAGCTAACTGCCAATCGCCAAAAATACGATAAAGATATTGTAGGTATTTACATGCTGCATCGGTTGATTTAACAGGATCCATTCTCTCATCAACGTAAGAAGATATTTTCAAATCGAACATACGGCTTGCATGGTACATGAACTGCCATAGCCCAGTTGCACCTGATCGAGATCTTGCTTTAGGGTTTAAAGCCGATTCAATTACAGCTATATATTTTAACTCTAGAGGTAAGCCATATTTATCCAAATACTCTTCGAAAATTGGGAAGTAGATTTCACTTAAACCCAAAATCTCAGCTGTTTTATCACGATGTCTTATTGAGTATACATCGATGTAGCGCTTAACGATATCATTAAAGTCTAATTGAACTGGACTTGCTTCATTTAATTTTTCAATACGCCAAGTATAATCCTCATTTGTATTCACAGGACCGTTATTAACCTTTGATAGATCATTACTCAGCACTTTAGAATCATGTTCAATCTGTAATGAAAACTCTGAAGTAGAATTTGCAGTCGTAGCAATTCTATTTTCATCTTCTTTCTCACCAGCCTGATTCACAAATGGAAAGCTCAGCAGAATTGCTGCAAACAGTAGGTTTTTAATCGCTGATATAGTATATCTCATCGGGAATAATCACTTCAATAATAAGCATGCATTTTGGCGGAATTAAGATAAGCATTTTATCCGTGCATCAGACCAAAAAACAATCAATTATATGGTAATTATAACAATTCTTAAAAGCTCGTAAATGAATTCATAATTCTTTGAAAATATAAGACATAAAAAAAGCAGGCTTTTAAACCTGCTTTCATATTATTTATCTTTCGACTCTTTTTCGTCGGTATCTTCTTCCTTTTCTTCGGTATCAGTAGCTTTTTTAAACTCCTTCATACCTTGTCCCAAACCTTTCATTAATTCAGGAATTTTTTTACCCCCAAACAAAAGTACGAGAGCAAATACAATGATGGCTATTTGCCATGGACCGATCATTCCGGCTATTACAAAAAGGTTCATAAGTTTTATTTTTAAGAATTAGATATCACAAATATAACATTTTCACATAAAGTATCAAGACATCTGTCTGAAACTCATATCAATTAACCTTAGTTGAAGGCCTTCATTATATCATTGGCATTAGCAAAAATAAGCAATCCGAATAATAAAATCATACCTCCAACTTGAGCATATTCCATAAACTTCTCACCGGGCTTGCGTCGAGTAACAATCTCGTACAACAGGAACATTACGTGACCACCATCTAATGCTGGAATAGGTAGAATATTCATAATTGCTAGAATGATTGACAAGAAAGCTGTCAAGTTCCAGAATGCGTGCCAATCCCATACTCCTGGGAAAATACTCGCAATAGTTCCAAAACCACCGATTGATTTATATCCTTTAGCCTCCGATGAAAAAATCAACTTGAACTGTTTCAAATAAGACTGTAACTTATCAACTCCTTTATTGATACCTGCTGGAATCGCTTCTAAAAAGCTATATTCAATTGCAGCAAATTCAAAATGATTATAAGGTTTCATTGAAATACCCAGTAATGCATCTTCTCCCAGAACAGTTGAAAATTCTTGAGTCGCTCCATCTCGCTTAACAGTCAGTGCTACAGACTTTCCCTTTAGGGTTTGAAGATAAACCAGATACTCATCAAAATATTTGATATCCTTTCCATTTACTAAAAGTAGTTCATCGCCTTTTTTAAGTCCAGCACCTTTTGCAACTGATTCTTCAGAAAAGCCTGCAACAATAAAAGGTTGCAATGGCATTCGTGGCCTAATCACAGGTGACATTGAAAAGCCTTTGCTACTCTTAGCCAACAAATCTGGGACAAAAGTAGATGGAATCGCAATATCCATCATCTGTCCATTGCGTTCAACTTGCATGGTTTTCGGCGAATTCAATAAAATATTGATTAAAATATCTGTGTATTTAGCCTGCTTCTGATTATCAAGTTCAAGAATCTTATCGCCGTTTTGCAAACCGATACTCTGAGCCAATGAATCGCAAACATATCCATACTTCACATTTTCAGCAGGAAGATATTCATCTCCCCAAGCAAATAGAACAGCGATATAAATGAAAAAAGCTAGAATAAAGTTCACCAAAACTCCACCTACCATAATCAATAAACGCTGATAAGCTGGTTTCGAACGAAACTCATAAGGCTCTGGTGGCAATGCCATTTGTTCCTTATCCATCGACTCATCAATCATTCCTGATATCTTCACATATCCTCCAAGAGGAATCCATCCAATACCGTATTCGGTATCACCCTTTTTGTATTTAAAAAGAGAAAATCCAGGATTAAAAAACATATAGAATTTCTCTACACGAGCCCCGAAAAGTTTTGCGAAAGCGAAGTGCCCTAATTCGTGTAATACCACTAAAATAGACAAACTCAGAAGGAACTGAGATACTCTAACTAATATTTCCATTAAATTTTAATTATCTTATTTTTAGACTCAATGCAATATTGAGTATTATACTCGATTAAAAATCACGACAATGTAAGAATTTTATAACAAAGAGGCTGCCAATTGTCTCACTTCAGCGTCACTAGCAACATAATCATCATAAACAGGATTCGTTATAAAACTTGCTTTCTGCATACAAGTTTCGATTATATCGCTCATTTGTAAAAAACCAACTTGGTCTTTCAAAAATGCCTCTACCATAATTTCATTTGCCGCATTAATGATACAAGGCATATTTCCACCTTTATTCATTGCTTCATAAGCAAGAGCTAGATTTCTGAAATTCTTCGTATCAGCTGGCTCAAAAGTAAGATTTGGATAGTCAAGAAAATTAAACCTTTCAAAGCTTGTTTTCAGACGCTTAGGATAGGTTAATGCGAACTGAATAGGCAGTTTCATATCTGGCAAACCCATTTGTGCTTTCATCGAAGAATCTTCGAATTGAACCAATGAATGAACTATAGATTGAGGATGAACAATCACATCAACCTGCTCCGGCTTAAGATCGAATAACCACTTGGCTTCGATTACCTCAAATCCTTTATTCATCATACTGGCAGAGTCGATAGTGATCTTTGCTCCCATTTCCCAGTTTGGGTGTTTTAAGGCTTGTTTAGAAGTAACAGTTTCGAGGAACTTTCTATCTCTCCCTCTAAAAGGTCCACCTGATGCTGTCAAGTAGATTTTCTCAACAGGGTTTTCAAATTCACCAATTAAACACTGAAATATTGCAGAATGCTCCGAATCAACCGGGTAAATACTAACTCCATTTTCAAGTGCCAGCTTTTGAATAATTTCACCAGCTACAACAAGTGTTTCTTTATTAGCAAGTGCAACATTCTTTTTAGCTTCAATAGCTTTAATAGTTGGTAGTAATCCAGAATAACCTACCATAGCTGTAACGACTACATCGATGGATGACATACCAACAACCTGTGCTATAGCATCACTACCAGCATAAACTTTAATATCCTCATCCTTTAAGGCTTCTGATAGCTGTTGATATTTATCCTCACGTGCAATTACAACCACATCAGGTTGATATTTTTTTGCTTGGGCAACCAACAAGTCCACATTACTATTTGCTGTTAAAACATCAACAACAAACAAATCTGGGTTTGCATCAACTACCTCTAATGTTTGCGTTCCAATAGAACCCGTAGACCCTAAGATTGCAATATGTTTACTCATTTAGTCCCTTGCTTTTTGATTTTGCTTATCCTATCAATTGATTTCAGACAGGATTTAAAATTTAATATAATTTTCAGGGTTTAAGGCTTTACCGTTATGCCACAATTCAAAATGTAAATGAGGACCAGAAGTCAGCTCACCTGAATTCCCTAGAATTGCAATAGCTTCGCCAGCTTTCACAAACTCTCCCGGTTTTTTCAATAATTCCTGATTGTGCTTATAAATTGACACAAGATCTTTCCCATGTTGAATCTGTACAACATAGCCAGTATTCAATGTCCACTCAGCAAAAATAACTGTACCATCTAAAACGGCAGATATTCTTTCATTCTTGGGCCCTACGACATCAACACCATAATGACCTGATAGTCCATCGTATGAATTTGAAATCATCCCTTTCATAGGCGTAAAGAAATGAATACTAGAAACACCTCTTGCTTTATTTTCTCCTGAAATGGTCAAATTAAATTTTTCTTCAGCTTCATGGTCTTTTCTGAAAATAGAATCATTCTCAGATTGAGTAAACTGTAAACCCTTGTATTTAGGATCGACTATAGAATCGGCTTTACTTTGAACGGTATTCTCAAAATCATTACCTGAGACAACATTTTTTATTCCTTGAAAAAATCGATCACGTTTCTCTAACTCAGTAGTTAAAGAATCAACTGATTTCATATTTTGCTCAATACTGCGACGCATTTTACCATCTGGGTAACCCGGAATATACTCTCGTAATGGTGTAAAAGCAATTAGAACAGTAATAAGAGCAATCAAAACAATTAAAGAAGTACCTGCCACAGTAAAAACATTCAATCTAGAAAGACGAAAAGATAAAGCCTCTTCGAAGGTGCTCTCGTTTGAAACCGTTAAACGATACTTATTTCGGAGTTTCTTTATGATCGCTTTTTTCTCTTTTTCTTCAGCCATACTTACATTAATTTGATTGACTATTACATCAACATACTCTGTCAAAACTTGAAAGGCAAAGTTATAAGAATTAAGCAAATTATAAGTGAAGCTATTCCAAATTAAAAACAGAAGTCTAAATAGATGTTTCTAAGCATTTTTAAGAATATCATAAGATGTAGGTATTGTAAGGTAATATGAAAGCAGATATGTTTGCACTGTCGAAAGATTTAAAATTTATAATGTTTGATGGAATTCTTTAGAAAGATAAAAATTGCTGTGCTGATAGCGCTACTTCCTGCAATGCTTGCATTGACTGGAAATGCTATCTTCAACCTGCATATCCACAAACAAACGAATGATAGTTCTTTTGTTCATGCTCATCCTATGCAGGATAGCGGAACTCAAAAAGGTACTTCTCATTCACACTCATGTAACGACTGCGTTTCAATTCATCACTTAACCAGTTTAATATTTGTTGCCATTACTGCTCTTATCCTGAGCTTGGTATTCGAGAAACAACTTAAACGCGTTCAGTTCGAATCTTTACAAGTTAAATTTGGCTACACGGCCAGTCTTCTAAATAATAGGCCTCCTCCATTCTTGGCCTAATTAGCTTGTCTTTCAGATAACTCTTTTGGATTACGATTCTCTATACATGTCTATAATCTTTTAATATTAGACTGGAATATAAAATGCATGTGATAGAAATACGATTTTCTATAAAGATTAGCTGAATTCCAAGCCAAAATCCATTACCAATTTCGTTTTACCGACCAATTTACCAGGTCATACAGCTACAGGCTTTGTAAAATATACAGCTCATACTTGAACTGTATATCCATATAAACACGCTTGAGCTTGTGTCATATTAACTCAAACAAAAAACTACATAATGAAGATTATCGCTAAATTATGCTTTAGCCTAGTTCTAATAGCATCTATTTCTCTAGTATTACTTGCAAAGAATAACACCACAAGTATAAAAGGGAAAGTTATTAATATTGCTAGCAACGAACCCATATCCTTTGCCAGTGTAGCCCTAGAGGGAACATCAATTGGCGCAGTTACCAATTTCGAAGGAGAATTTGAAATCGACAATGTTCCTGTTGGGCACTATCATATCATTGCAAGTTGTGTTGGTTTTCGCGCTGAAAAGAAACACTACGATGTCAAACTTGGTCAGCCTAACAACCTTACTTTTAAAATAAACGAAGACTTTATTGGTCTCGATCAGGTTGTAGTTACAGCTGATAGAAATCAGATTTCAAGAAAAGATGCACCTGTTGTTGTTAACTCTATTGGAGCAAAACTTCTTAATAGTACTGCAGCTTCAACCATGGCAGACGGTCTAATGTTTTCACCTGGACTGCGTGTTGAGAATGATTGTAACAATTGTGGATTCTCACAAGTTCGTATGAACGGTTTAGAAGGTCCTTACACACAAATACTAATCAACTCACGCCCAATATTCAGTGGCTTAGCAGGCGTTTATGGCTTAGAGCATATTCCTCCAAGTATGATTCAGCGTATCGAGGTTGTTCGTGGTGGTGGTTCTGCTCTTTTCGGAGGAAATGCCATTGCAGGGACTATTAATGTGATCACAAAAGATCCTGTAAGCAACTCGTTTAAAGTTGGTGTTAAATATGGTAATGTCGGAACTGGGGTTAGTGATAGCGGCAATCCTGCTGGCGATATTTTAGTTGATTTCAATGCATCAATTATTTCTGATGATAACAAATCAGGCATCTTCCTTTTCGGAATGAAACGTAATAAAGAAGCATGGGATGCTAATAAAGATGGTTTCTCTGATATCGTAGAATTAAAAAACATAAGTGCTGGCTTCAATGCCTTTCATCGCTTGAGTGGTTTATCTAAACTAAGCCTTGAATATCATGTTGTCGATGAATTCCGTAGAGGTGGTGACCAACTAAATTTGCCAGCCCACATGTCTTTAATTGCCGAGCAAGTTAAACACAATATTAACTCAGGAAGTATCACCTTAGATCAGTTTTTCTCTAAAGATAGAATCAGTAAACTTTCTGTTTATGCTTCGGCACAGCATATTGATAGAGAATCGTATTATGGTGCTGCAACATTAAAAGATAGTCTAGGCATCGATCTTCCAAAGCCAATTTTCGACATCGGTGCATACGGAGCCACTGAAGATTTAGCTGTATCTGCAGGTGTTCAATTCTTTAGTCATTCGGAAAATTTACTTTTCGCGCCTGCCGATATCACCTTAGGTTTCGAAAATGTGTACAATAAACTTAAGGATAAAAAACTGGCATATAATGATTACAAAAAAGACATTATTGTACCAACAACCATCATCGCCAACCAAAGTTCAAATACAATTGGCGCTTACGCTCAAAGTAAATGGGATTTAGGTTTTGCCAGTTTCCTTCTTGGTGCCAGAATGGACTCTTATAGAATTAAAAACTCTGTTGATAATTCTGATTTCAACAATACGGTTATCAGTCCACGTGCCAATATGCTATTTAAATTGGATGATGCCATGCAATTGCGATTAAGTTACGCAAGAGGATTTCGTGCTCCACAATTATTCGATGAAGATTTACATATCGAAGCATCAGCTGCACGTCGTGTGATTCATAAGCTATCTGAAAATCTTAAAGAAGAATCCTCAAACTCTTACACGGTATCTTACGATGTAGACAAGAGTTTTGGGAAGATACAGACCTATTTCTTAGCTGAAGGTTTCTATACAGATTTGAATAATTCATTTGTGAACGAATACAGCATCAACGACGAGAATGGTTATTTGGTTGCCTTTCGTAAAAACTCAAAAGGAGCCATTGTAAAAGGGATAAACCTAGAATTTAAGATAGCACCGTCGTATAAGCTCGATTTTCAGATGGGTATGACATTACAGTCGAGTGAATACAAAGAAAAAATTGAACAGGGTGACTTGACAGAAATCAAAACAGACAAGATGTTGAAAACACCTAACCATTACGGTTATTTTGTAATGAACTGGAAACCTCTTCACGAATTTACAACCACTCTATCTGGTAACTATTCTGGATCGATGGATTTGATTCATTTTGGAGTTGAAAAAGATGCCAATGGTGTCCCAGCAGGCGATCAACTTGTAAAAAGCGGTGAGTTTATGGATCTAGGTATCAACTTTGCTTATCATTTCGATTTGGGTGGTGATGTGAAATTGGAATTCGACCTTGGTATGAAGAATATCTTCAACTCTTTTCAAGATGATTTTGACAAGGGTGCATATCGTGATGCCAGCTGGGTTTATGGACCATTAAACCCTCGCACAATTTATTTTGGGATAAAACTAGGTAACTTACTATAAGGAGTTCAATCAAAAATGTAAGTGATTCTATCGGTTAGAGTCGACGGAGCAAGGACCTTAAGGTTTTGCTCCGTTTTCTTTTTTAAATTGCAAGCATTACAAATCAATCTATAATTTACGATGCTCAAAAAATCTATATTACTTCTAAGTATTCTATATCTAACATCATGTGCTGAACTGCAAACTATAGTTAACGAATATGCAATAGAGCAAAACAAACCTCTGACTTCATTTGATGTATCGCAAGGTTTAAAAGAGGCATTGCTAATTGGTAGCAAGCAGGCATCAAACATACTTTCTATTGAAGATGGATTCTACAAAGACGAGTTGGTTAAAATTTTACTCCCACCTGAAGCGCAAACAATAAGTAGGAATATCCAAAAGATTCCTGGAGGAAAAGATATGGTTGATAAAGTTGTGCTCCGACTAAACCGAGCAGCAGAGGATGCTGTAGTTGAAGCCGCTCCAATATTTGCATCAGCAATAACTGAAATGACTATACAGGATGCTTTCGGTATTTTAAAGGGTGATAAAAATGCAGCGACACAATACCTTAAAGCTAAGAGCTATTCAAAACTTAAGGATTTATTTCTACCTAAAGTCAGAAGCTCTCTCGATAAGAAATTGATAGCAGATATTTCTACCAATGAATCATGGAATTTACTGACAAGATCCTATAATCAAGTAGCTAGTAGTTTTGTTGGAAAACTAGCAGAACTAGAAACTGTAAATTCTCAGCTTGATGAATATGTTACCAACAAAGCCCTAGACGCTCTTTTTATAAAAGTAGCTGAAGAAGAATTGAATATCAGAAAAGATCCAATGAAGCGTGTTAGTTCTATTCTTAAGAAAGTTTTTAGCCAACAGGATTAATAAAATAAAAGGCAGATCTCCAACAAATTACTAGTATGAACAGTTTTAGTAGTGCTCCTAAGTCGCTTAATCAAAAGATTGAGCGGCTTTTTTGCAATTTTAAGCATGCTTGTGCGTTAAAACAGTAAAAACCATTAAATTTGGTCCAATCATAACCGATAAACGTATTTTTAAATGAGCACAGATTTGAAGACAGAGAAGAAAGATCAGATTTATAAAATCGTATTAATCTCATTGGGAGTTATCCTACTTACCGTATCCATCCTTTTCCTAAAGACATATAGAGAAAACCGACAATATATTGCCGAGATTAAAATTGAGAAAGCAGATCTGGAAACTGAACTGAGAGGATTATCTCAAGATTACGATTCGCTACAAACAAGCAACGACACTTTAAACGAACTACTTGTTACCGAGAAAGATAAAATCGACGAATTATTAGAGAGAATGAGAGTTTTCAGAAATAATTCATATTTCGAAATCAACAAATACAAAAAGGAAGTTGGAACACTTAAGGGGGTTTTACGTTCTTATGTGATTCAAATCGATTCTTTAAACAGTAAGAATAAAGAACTAAATGCTGAAAACATCCGCGTTAAGAAACAAATCTCTTGGGTGAAAGAACGTAATGAGAAATTGGAGAGCACAACTAAAAATATGAAGGAGCTTATCTCTAAAGCTTCAGCCTTAGATGCTACAGAGATTAATTGTTCGCCAATAAACAAAAAGGGTAGAGTCGTTAAGAAATTATCAAAAACAGTTAAACTAAAAACTAGTTTTAAACTTAGAAAAAACATAACTATTACCGCTGGACTAAAAACAATCTATGTTAGAATCGCTCGTCCTGATGAAGTTATTTTAAGTAATCCTGAAGATTTATTATTCGAGTACGAGAATACACAAATAGCATTTTCAGCTAAACGTGATATTGAATATGAAGGTAATGAACTTGAAGTTTCAATTTTCTGGGATAATGATGGTAGTCTAATTAAAGGTGAATATACTTTAGATCTTTTTTCAGAAGGTATTCATATTGGAAACTCAAGCTTCATTTTGAAATAACAAATCGAAGCTAAAAGAACAAAAATGTCCTATCTCTTAAATCATTGAGGTAGGACATCCTTATATCTGCTAATTACAATAGGTTAGTATAAAAGCAGAAGAAGTAATTTAATCATCCAAAGTGCTAAATTGGCCGTAACCACGCCATTCCTAATCCACCCAAAGTTCTTTAATTAAAAAATCCACCGTTAAGGAGGATTAGTTAATCTATTTTAATCGTATAATTTATTGTAATTCCATTTTATTTAAAGAGAGTACGTGAGCCGAAAGCACGAAATCCAATTAGCATCGAGACACATCCACTTTCGGTATCCTCAGGATTTTGATTCTGATCAACAATAACTCTAACTATAAACTCATCAGTACTCTCTACTGAAAAATCCCATGAATTTGTAAATTCTTCATCTTTATTATCATACAAGACGTTATACTCTACATCTAAAAGTTGGAATCTTATTTTCCCAAGCTGGTTTTCTCCTGCAACCAAAACTCGATATTCCTGGTCAGCGTAAAACGTTAACTGTAACTCTGCAGTTTCCCCTTCAGTAAGTACAGTATTATTAAGCTGTCCATTAAAAGTATATGGGCTCAATAATGGGATACAATCTTTCTTTGTAAACTCATTACACTGAGAAAAGGCAAAACTTGAAATACAAGATAATGCTATAATTAAAGTGATATATCTGTAAATTTTACTCATCCTAACGATTATTATTTGTCAACAAGACTCATTAAACAACTCTACATTTCTGTAATTCGTGTACGAATTCTATCATTAATAGTCTTCACATCTTTCAATATAGTAGGAGGCACATTAAGCTTAACCTTATTCCCAATTACTGCTTTCCCTTTTTTAGAGATCAATTTGGCTTTACCAGATTTTTCTTGACCAATTTCTTTGAATTTTTCATCCAGTATCCTCAAATCAGGTAAGAAATCTTGAACTCTTCTCTCATTGGAGAACTGCTCCATAAGAGCCAATAAATTCTTCACTGAATAACGTTGCTCAACAATCAATTTCACCATATCATCTTGAGGAGCTTCAGGATCTAAAATATTAGTTGCCAAATAAAGAGTCTCAATCCATCCACCAAAAATAATTAAAGCAGCAGTACTTCCTCTTTGGTTTTCTTTTAAGTAACTATCCGAATCTGTAAACGTTTCAGTAATAATTCTCAACAAAGAGTCTTGATTCTGAAGATTCTTCTCAAGGCGTTTAGCAATTACTCGTTCTCCTTCTTCAGGTATACCTAAATCACGCGTGAACTTTTTAACTACCACTAAAAATTTAGCAGCATCTTGATATTGCTCGTAGATACGAATATAACTTAAGTCAGCACCATAAACACCCATATTCAAAGCCTTATCGGCTTGAGTTAGGTAGTTTTCAGAATTTGAACTAGGATTCAATAAATTTGGGTGATAAGGCAGATCCATTTTCTGAATAATACCTGTTACCTCAACAGGTGAGGGCACATTATAGAAAATATTCTTAACCTTCTTAAAGCTTTGAGTAGAACCAAGAATCTCCTGTTTCATATCAGAAGAACTAGTTTTCGTTTTATTTTGACAGGCAAGCGATACTACTGAAATGCCTAACAAAATTAAAAAATAAGATAAACGAATGCTAAATTTGAGCATAGTAGAGTAATTAATTGGCTTTTGATAATTTCAATTCAATAAAACTAACCCATTTATCTCAATTTTTCAATTCCTTATCTATATTTTTTAGTTATTCGTAAAAGAATAGCGTGATAAACCTAGTAGTCTATACGCCTTCATACCTAATTTGAGATGAAAATATGTCGCAGCTCAACACCTCGTCAACAAGCTCTATATCTACTAGTTATGATTTTTCTATTATGCACTCTATTATGCATATAGACTTAGTACACTTCATAATTTTACTAGCTATTTTTTCAACTGTAACATGTAAGTTTATTCTAGTCGTGAGCAGGAATATTTTTATATCATCTCCGTCATATTCACATTTAATAAGTAAAGTATGAATAATGACATTCCTCTTAAATTTCTACAGCCCTGATTTTCTTTTAAAACTGTCCATCAATAGTATTTTTTCATTCATCATTGAGAATGAAAACTTCGAGTACAAATAATTCAAAATCACATTATCGTTTTTGTTCGTAATTATCTTAAAAAAACTTTCGCTTTTTTACTTTTGATTACTAAGCTTTTAGTATATTTCTACTGCAATCGATTTTAATTAGAGTCTAGAATTTTTATCTTTGTTTTTATGCTAGAAATATCAAGATATATAAAGGATTTATTATTCATTCACGACTGTGTGATTCTCCCTGGCTTAGGTGGCTTTGTTGCCAACTATAGCCCTGCTGAAGAAAACCCACTGACCAATGAAATGCTTCCTCCATCAAAGGCTGTTAGTTTCAATCGAAATCTAAAACAGAACGATGGCTTGCTTATTAATTGTTTAGCTGAAGCTGAAAAGATTACCTATCCTGAAGCTGAAAGAGCAATTGAGCTTTATATTGAAGATATCACAGTTTGTTTACGTAGAAGAGAAAGAGTCGTTTTTGATGAACTTGGTGATTTGTTTTACAACAAGCGTCATAAATTACAATTTGAACCTGCTAAAAACATTAATTTTCTTGCTGATCTTTTTGGAATGGAAAGCTTTGAGCTTCCTGATCTAATCATTGAAGAAAATCCTCATATTAGATCATTAATTATTAAAGAGAATTTTTGGAATCGTTTTAGTCTTAAGCGTAAAGTCTATGCTGCAGTCACTATTCCTTTCTTTTTAGGATTAGCTCTAATTCCTGTTAACCTTAACAACAATCAACATCAGTCTAAAGCTTCATTCAGTATAATGGAGAGTACGCCAGATGTTCAGAAAACAAAATCGATTAAGCTTAATAGTAAAATTTCTCCTGCCAACGAATTGGTAAGTTTTGAGCCTAGAATTATCTACGCTAAACCTAAGGCAGAGATTAAAAACAAAGCAGTAAAAGGAAAGTATTACCTAATAGCTGGAAGTTTTGCGAACATCGAAAATGCTAAAATTCTAAAAACCGTAATTGAGGCCAATTCATATCCTGCTAAGATTATTAAAAACAAAAATCTGTTTGCAGTTGCTTTAAGCAAGTTCAATTCAAAAAAAGAAGCTGATCGATTCCGTCGAAAAGTATTACAAAAGAATCCAAATGCATCTTGTTGGGTTTTACAAAAATAACAATCATCTCGATTAAAATATATCAAGGAGTTTCCACAAATGGAGGCTCCTTTTTCATTCTCATCAAAGACTATAATAAATATTTCTTTAATAGAAGCTCCTAGAATATCAGAAGCGAACATAGATGATGCAATAATTATTATCTTTGTCGAAATTTGAATTATCATCCCTGACATTCAGGAATTAAAATACTTAAGGATAAAATCATGAGCGATAATAAAGTCAGAGTTCGATTTGCCCCTAGTCCAACGGGACCTTTACATATGGGAGGTGTTAGAACAGCCCTTTTCAACTATTTATTTGCCCGCAAACACGGAGGTAAATTTCTATTGCGTATAGAAGACACAGACCAAACTCGCTATGTGCCAGGTGCTGAAGATTATATTGCCGAAGCTCTTAAATGGTGTGGCATTACAATTGATGAAGGTGCAACTGTAGGTGGAGAATATGGACCTTACCGTCAGTCTGAGAGAAAGCCAATGTATCGTGAATACGCTGAAAAGTTAATTGCCTCTGGTGATGCTTATTATGCCTTCGATACAGCTGAAGAATTAGACGCTATTCGTAACGAATATGAAGCGGAAAAGAAAACCTTCACATACAACCCTGATACTCGTGGAAACTTGAATAACTCTTTAGCTTTAAGCGCTGATGAAGTTCAAGCTAAAATCGAAGCTGGTACGCCTTACGTTGTTCGTTTTAAGATGCCAGTTAACGAAGAATTACATCTTGATGACGAAATTAGAAAGCATGTTGTGTTCAACAGTTCTGCACTTGACGACAAGGTTCTTTTCAAATCGGATGGTATGCCTACTTACCACTTGGCTAATGTGGTCGATGATTATTTGATGAAGATATCTCACGTGATTCGTGGTGAAGAATGGTTACCATCTATGCCTCTTCACGTTTTATTATACAAGAAATTAGGATGGGAAGCTGAAATGCCAAAATTTGCACACCTTCCTCTAATTCTTAAGCCTGTAGGAAAAGGTAAACTTAGCAAGCGTGATGGTGATAAATTAGGGTTCCCTGTATTCCCATTGCTTTGGACAGATCCAAAAACTCAAGATATTTCTTCTGGCTACCGTGAAGAAGGTTATTTCCCAGAAGCATTCGTAAACATGCTTGCCTTTTTAGGTTGGAATCCTGGTACAGAGCAAGAGATTTTCTCTATGGAAGAATTATCTCAAGCATTCTCTTTAGAAAGAGTTGGTAAATCAGGTGCTAAATTCGATCCTGAAAAAACTAAGTGGTTCAATCGTCAATACTTAATGACTAAGTCTGACGAAGAAATTGGTCAACTATTCAGCAAAGAGGTTCTTGCTGAAAAAGGCATTGAAGCTGATTCGAATAAAGTAAGCCGAATTTGTGGGATGGTGAAAGACCGTGTAGACTTTATTGCAGAACTTTGGGATCAAGTCAACTTCTTTTTCGAAGCTCCTTTAGAGTTCGATGCCAAGACTGCTAAAAAAGCATGGAAAGCTGATACTTCGGAACTAATGCTAGAATTAAAGACAATCCTAGCTGACATCTCAGATTTCACTTCAGCTAATACCGAAACAATCGTTAAAGAGTGGATTACAGCTAAAGAAATTGGATTTGGTAAGGTAATGAGCCCATTCCGTTTGGCTATTGTAGGCGCTGGGAAAGGCCCACACATGTTTGACATTATAGAGCTAGTAGGTAAAGAAGATACATTATCTCGTATCGATTTTGCTTGCCAAACACTATAAGCTGAAATAACTGTATACAAAAATAGCCTTGGAATTTTCCAAGGCTATTTTTATATCTAATAATGAGATATTCTCTTTCTATTTTTTAGATGATTCTTCAACAAAATACTTCTTGTGAAATAGAAGTATCAGTGTTACACCAATCGTAATGTATGAATCTGCCACATTAAAAACTGGACGGAAGAATACGAAATGATCTCCTCCCCATACAGGGAACCAAGATGGGAAATTACCATCAACTAAAGGAAAGTAAAGCATATCTACAACCTTACCATGTAGAAATGAAGAATAACCTCCTGCCTCAGGCAAAAAGCTTGCTACTTGATAATAACTATCGTTAAAAATTATACCGTAAAAAGCTGAATCGATAATATTACCCATTGCTCCTGCAAAGATTAATCCTATTGAAAGAATCAAACCTTTAGGTGCTTTCTTCTTGCAAATATCATTCAAATACCATCCTATTCCACAAATAGCAACGATTCTAAATAGGCTTAGTAAAATTTTTCCCCACTTGCCTTCCAACTCCATACCAAATGCCATTCCATTATTCTCGATAAAGTGAATAATAAACCAATCACCAAATACTGAGAATTCTTCTCCTAGCATCATGTGGGTTTTAATCCATATTTTAAAAACTTGATCGAGTATTAAAAGCACAACAATAAAGAGTGCAGACTTTTTTATTAAGGACATGCTATTGTTTTAATGTTAAAATTTCAGCGATTACAATTGAATATGACAATCATGGTTCGCTAGAAAACCCAAATCACGGTTCACATTGCTGATGGTTATTTTCTTACACAACTAACAGCTCCCGAATATAAACAAAAATGATTGGAAGACTTCTCTCCCAATCATTTTCTATATGTTTTAATTTGTTTTTAAAGTTGCTTATTCTTCGCTTCAATGCTAAGCGTAGCATGAGGGACAGCACGCAATCTTTCTTTAGAAATCAAGTTTCCTGTCTCGCGACATACACCATAATTCTTATTCTCGATTCGAATAAGTGCAACTTCCAAATGACCAATGAATTTTGCCTGACGCTGTGCTAATCTTCCAGCCTCTTCCTTCGACAAAGTTGAAGCACCTTCTTCTAAAACTTTAAAAGTTGGAGAAGTATCTTCAGTGTCGTTTCCTGAGCTATTTGAAATAACAGCCTTCAAGGTTTCATAATCTTTTTTAGCTTTTGCGAGTTTTTGAGTAATCAATTCTTTGAACTCAATCAACTCTTCGTCTGTATAGCGTTTTTTTTCAGTCATAGATATTGGATTTGATCCTAAAGATAACAAAAAAAGTATTACTCACTAAGCTTTTTAATTCGAATATATGTTTCGATTCCAGCTTCTATTTCTACTGCCTTCGCGTCATCTCCTTCGATCTTTTCAACCAAACTAACTGATTCAGCGAGAGTTTGACTTCCAATGTAATCTTTGTGAGTTAAAACAGCATCATTTATCTCATTGTGCATCGCAATTTCTAATGAAATTTTATCAGTAACAGCGAAATCACTATCCTTACGTAAGTTCTGAATTCTATTGATAAATTCACGAGCGATACCTTCCTGACGCAACTCATCTGTTATGTTTACATCAAGCGCAACAGTAAGCTTACCTTCGTTAGCAACTAACCACCCTGGTATATCCTCAGAGATAATCTCAACGTCTTGAAGTGTAAGAACAACATTCTCTTCGTTCACAACAATAGTAAATTCAGATTCTTTCTCGAATACTACAATATCGTCCTGATTCATCTTAGCAATCACACCAGCAATTTGCTTCATGATCTTACCATGCTTAGGTCCAAGAGTCTTAAAGTTTGGCTTAATCTTCTTGATCAATACACCTGAAGTATCAGTAATGAACTCCATCTCTTTCACATTAATCTCAGAAAGGATAATGCCTTTTACAGCCTCCAACTGAGGGATAATGCTTTCGTCAAGAATTGGAACCATAATCTTACTTAATGGCTGACGTACACGAATCTTCACCTTACGACGAAGACCTAATACCATAGAAGAAATCTTCTGAGCCATATCTTGTCTTTCCTCAAGAGCCTTATCAATTACTGACACATCAGCAATAGGGAAATCTACTAAGTGAACTGAATTCTCAGTGTAACGATTCGTTACTGAATTCAAGTCTAAGAATAGACGATCCATAAAGAATGGTGCAATTGGAGATCCAAGAACTGAAATCGTCTCAAGACACTTATAAAGTGTTTGATAAGCCGAAATCTTATCTGTATCATACTCACCACCCCAATATCTCTTACGACATAAACGAACGTACCAGTTAGATAGGTTTTCGTTTACGAAATCCTGAATAGCACGACCCGCACGTGTTAGCTCGTAAGTCTCGTAACACTCTTCAACTTCCTGAACCAATGAGTTAAGAAGAGAAAGAATCCAACGGTCAATCTCAGGACGTTTTTCCATTGGCACATCAGCTTCAGAATATGTAAATCCATCAACATTAGCATACAATTGGAAGAAACTGTAAGTATTATAAAGTGTTCCGAAGAATTTACGACGAACTTCTTCAACACCATTTATATCAAATTTCAAGTTATCCCATGGTTGAGCATTGGTAATCATATACCAACGTAATGGGTCAGAACCATATTTCTCGATAGTTTCGAAAGGATCAGCGGCGTTACCAAGACGCTTGGACATTTTATTGCCTTTAGCATCTAATACCAATCCGTTTGAAATAATATTCTCGAAAGCTACACTATCGAAACACATTGTTGCAATTGCATGAAGTGTAAAGAACCATCCACGAGTTTGGTCTACACCTTCAGCAATAAACTGAGCTGGGAATTTCTTATCGAAATCCTCTTTGTTCTCAAAAGGGTAATGTTGCTGTGCATAAGGCATTGCTCCTGAATCGAACCATACATCGATAAGGTCAAGTTCACGGAATAATTTTTGTCCCGATTCACTTACCAATACGATATCGTCAACATAGGGGCGGTGAAGATCGAACTTCTCGTAATTCTCCTTTGAATTATCACCTTCTACATATTTCTCAAGCATGTTTTCGCTCATGTATCCTTTTTCGATTGACTTAACAATTTCGCCTTTAAGCTCAGGTACAGAACCAATACATTTCATTTCACTTCGGTCTTCGCTTACCCAGATAGGTAGAGGCGTTCCCCAGTAACGAGAACGTGAAAGGTTCCAGTCCTGTAGGTTCTCCAACCATTTTCCAAAACGACCTTCACCAGTTGATTTTGGCTTCCAGTTAATCGTCTTGTTTAGTTCGATCATACGATCGCGAACTTTTGTAGTCTGGATAAACCACGAATCCAATGGATAGTACAGAATTGGCTTATCAGTTCTCCAACAATGTGGGTAGTTGTGAACATGCTTCTCAACCTTAAATGCCTGACTAGCTTTTTTCATTTCAACTGCAATGTCAACATCCAAAGTAGGATCTTTCTCAGTTAAGCTAGAATCAAAGGCATTCTTAACGTAACGACCTGCATATGGAGCATAAAGCTCAACATTTACATGGTTCTTTACGAATTCCTCATCAAGATCTTCGATTTTGAAGAACTTACCTGTACGGTCAACCATTGGTTGCATCTTGCCTTCCTTATCGCGGAAGATAAGTGGAGAAATACCAGCAGCTTTAGCGACTCTATCATCATCAGCACCAAAAGTTGGAGCAATATGAACGATACCTGTACCATCTTCAATAGTAACAAAATCAGCTAAAATTACACGGAAAGCATCCCCTTCAGGTTTCACCCATGGCAATAATTGCTCATATTTGATTCCTTCAAGATCAGTACCTACACACTCAGAAAGTGGTTTATATGGTATTTTCTTGTCTCCAATTTTATATTCGCTTAAGTCTAAATCTTCAAGCTTTGTATCAAAGAAGTTGCTGAAAAGTTCTTTAGCCAAAACCACAACACAATCCTTACCTGTGTAAGGGTTGAAAGTACGAACACGTACATAGTTGATCTTTGGGCCAACTGCTAAAGCTGTGTTCGATGGCAAAGTCCAAGGCGTTGTTGTCCAAGCCATGAAATAAGCATCACAGTCAATACCTTCGAAAAGGAAACTACTTTTCTCGTCTTTTTCTATCTTAAATAGACCTACAGCAGTCGTATCTTTTACATCCTTATAGCAACCAGGTTGGTTCAACTCGTGAGTTGATAATCCTGTTCCTGCTGCTGGTGAAAATGGCTGAATTGTATAACCTTTATACAAGAACCCTTTTTCGAACAATTGCTTAAGCAACCACCATAAAGACTCAATATAACGGTTATCGTAAGTAATATATGGCTCATCCATATTTACCCAATATCCCATTTTAGCTGTTAAATCTTCCCACTCACGTGTATATTTCATCACGTTCGTTCTACAAGCCTCATTATATTCGTCAACAGAAATTTTCTTACCAATATCCTCTTTGGTAATACCTAATTCTTTCTCAACACCCAACTCAACTGGAAGTCCATGTGTATCCCAACCTGCTTTACGGTCTACTTTAAAACCCTTAAGCGTCTTATAACGACATACAATATCTTTTAATGCACGGGCCATTACATGGTGAATACCAGGCATACCGTTAGCTGATGGGGGTCCTTCATAGAAAACAAAAGATGGATTTCCTTCACGAGTCTCTAAACTCTTATCGAAAGTCTTGTTTTCTTCCCATTCTTTTAAGATATCTTTATTGATCTGCGATAGATCTAAGTTCTTGTAATCTGGAAATTTTGTGCTCATATTTTTGTTTTGATACTTGAAATTTAATCCCGTAAATAAACGGGTTGAGGAAAAATAACGACCTGATTTCTTTCATCTTATCTCACTAATAAACTATGGAATAAACTATATAGTTATCAGTTAGGATACGATACTTCTCCACAAAAGTTCACAAATATAGAAAAAATACAAGACATGATAACGATACCAAGCACTTAATCAAAGGAATATGGGTACTATGATTAGCATCAAAATGAACAAATATTTAGCTCGATTGGGAAATTGCTTATATTCCGATATTATACAAATTGTTTGAAATATAATTTGAAATTCAGTTGATAAAAAAATACCCTAAACTTTTTGTTTAGGGTATCATTTAACAAGGCATTAGCCTATCCTGGTCGGATCTAAATCAGTAGATTTCTCTTTCTTATCTAAGTAGACTACTTTATAAAGGTTAGCATTCGCTTTATCCTTTCTGAAAACTTATACTTTCTATCCAGAAGAATTAAAAAAGCTAGTACTCCTCCTCCAATTAAATTTTTCTGAATATCAATTTCATCATAAATCCAGAACTCAAAAGCTGTCATGCCAACACTAAATACAATGAAAAATATTAATGAAATTACAATGTTCTCTTTTAGTTTACTCATTGGTCAAATACTTAAATTATATCTATATACACTCAAACAGGAAGTTTCAAAAAAGGGGTGACAAGCAATCCTCTTATTTTCATAAAAAAAAATACAATCATCAACTAAGAGATTCTAAACAGTTGAGATTTACCTCTTGCTATATTGAGCTCTAAGAGGTTTTTATATCTTTGTTAGAAGACTATATATCAGGAATCCACAAATTTCTCAAATTAACCCAAATTATGGAGCTAAATGAAAATTACATCTATAAAGATGAATGCTATGAGATTATAGGTTGCTGCATGTCTGTACATTCAGAACTTGGTGCTGGTTTTCTTGAAGCTATTTATCAAGAAGCTTTAGAGTTTGAGTTTAATAGAGAAGCTCTTCCTTTTGAAAGAGAAGTTGGAATTGATGTAAGCTATAGAGGACAAAATCTTAAAAAGAAGTACTTTGCTGATTTTATCTGTTATGGTGAGATAATTATAGAACTCAAAGCAGTTAAAACATTGGAGGATTCACATTATGCACAACTATTGAATTATTTAAAAGCCACAGGAAAAAAAGTAGGCTTACTTATCAATTTTGGTTCCAAAAGCTTGCAATACAAACGAGTTATCATGTAAATTTCAAGATGCGGATAAAAAACTGAGAGCCACAAATTACACAGATTTTCTCAAATTAAAATAACTAAAAAGAGTACACTAAAATAATTTGTGCAAATTTGAGAAATTTGTGGACAAAAATAAATGACAACTATTAATTTTAATATCATGACAACAGTAAAAACAACCTACTTAGGCGATCTAAGAACTGAAAATATTCACTTACAATCGGGAAATAAAATTTATACCGATGCTCCTGTTGATAATCAAGGTAAAGGGGAAGCTTTTTCGCCGACCGATTTAATGGCAACTTCATTCGGCTCATGCATCATGACCATTATGGGAATCGTGGCTCGCGATAACAATATCGATATTGTTGGTACAGAACTCAACATCACCAAAATAATGGCTGCTGATCCTCGCCGTGTTTCTGAAGTAGTTGCTGAATTTGTATTCCCAAACAAAGCATATACTGACGAAGAAAAGAAGATTATTGAGTCAGTTGCTGGAACAAGTCCTGTGCCTTTGAGTGTAAGTCCAAATATGACACAAAACATTAAATTGGTTTGGCCTAAATAATAGCATTCTATAGATTGAGTCCCTATTGATAAATAATAGGGCTCGAATTTTCTTCACACACCTTGCAATTTACTTACTATGATTCTTGTTACAGGAGGTACTGGCCTTGTTGGTTCACATTTACTTTTCGATTTAGTTAAAAAAGGCGAGTCTATTCGTGCCTTAAGAAGAGAAAAAAGCTCTTTACAAGATGTGCGTGATTGTTTTGCTTACTATTCCAATTCGGCAGATGAACTCTTCGATAAAATTGAATGGGTAAATGGCGACATGCTTGATACTGACTCTTTAGATGAAGCTCTTGAGGGAATCTCAAGAGTGTACCATTGTGCAGCTCTCGTTTCTTTTAAGAAAGCAGACAAAGGTCTGATGAAAAACATCAATGTAGAGGGAACAAGAAATATTGTTGACGCCTGCATCGAGCACAAGATCCAAAAGCTGTGCTATGTCAGTTCGGTTGCAGCCTTAGGTAGTCCCGAAGAGCCTGGTGATACCGTTACAGAAAAAACTACATGGAGTCCTGAAGACAAACGATCGGGATATTCCATTAGTAAATTTAATTCGGAACTTGAGGTTTGGCGAGGTATTGAAGAAGGTTTAGATGCCGTGATCGTGAATCCTTCAATTATTCTGGGTCCTGGTCAATGGCATAAAGGATCATCTTTACTATTCACAACTGTAGCTAAGGGAATGAAATATTTCACTCGAGGGATTACGGGCTATGTCGATGTAAGAGACGTAAGTAAAGCCATGGTTCAACTTATGGATTCTGATATCAAGAACGAACGCTTCCTATTAAATGCTGATAACTGTAGCTACGAATTCATATTCAAAAGTATTGCCAAAGCTTTGAATTTACCAGAACCAAGTAAATACGCTTCACCATTATTGACTGGAATAGGTTGGCGCTTGGCTTACCTCAAAACCATATTCCTATTTAAAGAATCTAGCTTCACAAAAGCCACTGCTCGATCGTCTCACAATCGCACCTATTTTTCTAATCAGAAAATTAAGGATGCTTTAGATTTTGAGTTTATAAGTGTAGCTAATAGCATTAAAGATGCCGTGAAGCATTATCCTAAATAGTTAGCCCTATAAATAAGATTTAATTCCCACTACCCAACAATTTAATAACCTCTCTCAAGGTTTTATTTTCGGCTTTTAGGGCTTCTTTTTCCTCATCGGCAAGGAGGTCATTTGAATGTTCAATTTGTAATTGATTGGATAGGATCTGAAAGAAGTTGATTTGTAGAACTTCACATATTTCCCAAAGCCTATCGATTTGAATGGATGGCCGACTTAAAGTATAATAGGTCGAAGAATTACTCAGGTGTAATCTTCGAGCTAAATCTACTGTACTGAGCCCCTGTTTTTTCATCTCAAATAGAATGACATCATTTATAGGTTCATACTTTTTCATATGTGTTAGATTTTATCAACATAAAACTTTCTTTATGTAAATCTATAAAATTCATCCCTTAAAGCCCAATACATTTTCTAATTTCTTTTATCATATTCTTATAAAACTGGAACAAAATCGGAATAATTAGACGGGAACATATGTCCTTCTAAGGAAGATAATTAAAATACTGGATTATATTACTAAGAAATTGAATTAGCTTCTTAATATCTTGGAATAGCTTCTTAATATTTTTGCGTAAAATTCATATTATCATGAATTAATTACGTTTTGCTAAGCGTAAATTCTTAATATCTAAAGTCATATTCCTAATTATTAGTAATATCTTTCATTAATATTCTAAAATTAGTGAGTTATCAGTTGAATAAGTCATTTACGCATAAAAAAGCCAGATCAACTGATCTGGCTTTATATGATGTTACGATACAAAAAATACGTTATTCTAATATCGCATGCCCAAAGCTGACTGAGAAGTCGACGCACCAAATAAGAACATACTTGTATTTGGTCAAGTCTGTTCCAGTAGGAATATTATATTCAAAATTACCTTCAATACCTTTCAAATCCCCCAGACTTACATACTCTGTAGCTGCTTCGTCAGTCGACAAATAAACCTCTAACAGGGGGCCATCATCAGTCTTAAAATCAGTGAATATCAGAATTGTTTCGTCTTCATTAAGACTTGCTGTTCCTGTTGTTTCATGAGCGTCTGAAACAAAATTACCTTCTGTTACTTCCTCATCCATTTTCATCTCCATATCAGGAGTTCCTTCAAGCTCATCCATTTTATCATCATCACTTGAACAAGAAACTGCAAGAATAAGGATCAATATTATATACCAATTTTTCATATCTATACATTTAAGACCTTGAAGTCTTAATATAATCAGATTTATTTAAAAGAACAAGCTAAGTTCTCATCTTAACAATTCATTAATACACTTCAATAGGTCTCAGGCTTAAAATCGGACTCGAGCAAAACTCAATAATTACCTCAGCTCTAAGTATATTTATTCTAAATATAAACAGCATATTCCGATGAAATTATCTTTATATCTTTTATTGTGTGCAAACGATTGAATCTCAGAACATAAAAGTCAATTTGCATATTTAACATCCATTAACACAAGCTCATTGCAAAACATAATATCAACTATAGCGACCTAGTTTTTATATATTTAATATTCAGTTGAAAATAACGATTAAGCATAAATATATGAGCAAGGCTAATAAAAACGACAAGTCCAGAAGAAAATTCCTGCAAAATTTGGGTATCGCTGGCGCAAGTGCTGTTACCGGATCGGTATTGCTATTACAAGGCTGTTCTGATACAAAAGATTCAACATCTGGCAAAACGGTAAAAGTACTTACCCAAGACAATCAGTTGGTCGAAGTTGATGTGGCTAACCTAAAGCCCAGCGACAAGATTAAAGACCTAGATTATCTTCAAGATAGAGGTCGTGAAGGTATCCCTGGAAAGAAATTTGTGATGGTGGTTGATTTAGCCAAGTGTAAAAATGCACGAAAGTGTATGTCTGCTTGTCAAAACGCTCATCAGCTAAAGCCTGAAATGCATCATATTAATGTACTCGAAATGAACGATCCAGTTCGCAACACGAGTTATTATATGCCTAAAACCTGTCAGCATTGCGACAACCCTCCTTGTGTTTCGGTATGTCCTGTAGATGCAACCTTCAAGCGTCAAGACGGAATTGTATTAATAGACAACGAGCGTTGTATTGGTTGTCGTTTCTGTGTGGCTGCCTGTCCATATTCGGCACGTACTTTCAATTGGACAGAACCTAGGGATGCTGAAGAATTTGCTGAAGTAACCTACGATATGGAGTTGAATGTTCCTCAGAAAAAAGGAACCGTTACCAAATGTGCTTTTTCTGCAGATCGCTTACGCGAAGGAAAATTGCCTTACTGTGTTTCAGCTTGTCCTAATGGGGTTTATTATTTTGGTGATTCCAACGAAGATTTAGTAACCAATGGAACAACTAAAATGACCGTTCGATTAAGTGAACTTCTTCAAGAGAATGCGGCTTATACCCTGATGCCTGAACTTGGAACAAAACCTAGTGTTTACTACTTGCCTCCGCGTCAGAACAATGGCTAAAACTAAAACGGTACACTTTCAAAAAAAACTATTGACAATTCACTAGCACCTATTGACTTATGAACGATACCCTATCAAAAGAAATTCTGACTGATGAACAAATCGATCAGGATCTTTTAAAAAATATAAACTGGGGAAATAAATTTAAGCTATGGATGGCTTTCCTAATGGTTTCCCTAATTATTTGCTTGTATTATTATTATCAACAAATTGAACATGGACTAGGTGTAACGGGTCTTAACGATTACGTTTCCTGGGGTATTTATATCTCCAACTTCGTCTTTTTTGTGGCAACCAGCTTAATTGGGATGCTCATATCATCAGTATTAGGCTTGATGAATGTGAGTTGGGTAAAACCACTTGCTCGAATTGCCGAACTTGTAGCTGTTGCCTTTGCCATGGTAGCTGGTCTTATTATTATTACCGATATGGGTCGCCCCGATCGCCTATTAAATGTATTTATGCACGGTAGAGTTCAGTCTCCTATTGTTTGGGATATCGCAGTTGTCGTTACCTACGTTGCCATTAGTATTCTATTACTATATATCCCTTTACTTCCAGATATCGCAATCTGTAGAGATAAGCTGAAAAATGTACCTAAGTGGCAACAAAAAATGTATAAAATCCTAGCCTTAGGTTGGAAAGGAAAAGCGAAGCAATTTAAGCTAATGCATAACTATACTCGTATTCTACTTGTCCTAATTATACCTATTGCCCTTTCGATACATACGGTCACATCTTGGTTATTTGCGATGACTCTTCGTTCAGGTTGGGATTCACCTATATTCGGACCTTACTTTGTATCTGGTGCATTTGTAGCAGGTTGTGCTGCAGTTATCATCACCATGTATTTCTTCCGAAAGAATTATAAGCTAGAGAAATATATTACTATCGACCATTTCGATAGAATGGGACGCTTACTCGTGCTAGTAGCATTAGTTTATGTTTATTTCAATATTAACGAGATTATTGTTCCTGCATATAAAACGAATACGGCAGATGCCAAGCACGTGCAAGAAATGTTATCAGGACACGAATCTATCATGTTTTGGATGGTTCAGCTAGGTGGGTTGATTATTCCATTCCTATTGATTCTTTTCAGACCAATGAGAAGACCCTTGCCACTAATGCTCATCTCTATTGTGATTTTGACAGGTGCATGGTTTAAGCGTGTTTTAATTGTAGTTCCTACTCAATTGGCTCCTTACTATCCTATTCAAAACGTACCTGAAGAATGGACACATTACATGCCAACTATTCCTGAAATAGCTATTACTACGGGCTCCTTTATTTTAGTACTGATTATTATGTCTGTATTAGCCAAGCTTTTCCCTGTTATTCCAATTTGGGAGATAAAAGAAGAAATTCACCACAACAAGAACTAGCATGATGAACTACTATAAATACTACAAGTCGATTATTCTGATATGCCTTTGCTCTTTAGCTGTGGCAAATGTTCAGGCACAAAGTGATTGGAAAGTCACTCCTGATCAAGATAAAAACCTAAGCCCATTCATATTCGACGATGATATGGTTTTAGAAGGAAAAATAGCTTACGAAAACTCTTGTACTTCGTGCCACGGTATGCCAGGCCAAGCAGATTATACACCTATGGCTCCTCCTCCGGGCGATCCTGCTTCTGATCAGTTTCAGTTGCAAAACGATGGTGCCTTATTCTCTAAAATAAAATTGGGACGTGGTGCTATGCCAAAGTTCGAAGATGTATTTGCCGATGACGAAACCTGGAACATCGTTGCCTACATTCGTAGCTTTAATGAGAACTACAAGCAACCCATTCCTGATTTAGGTGGCGTTGAAATACCAAAATATGACTTAAAATTAGCATTCGACGAGAATGTAGATAAGTTGGTTGTAAAGGTATTCTCAAAAGAGATTCCTCAACCAGAGGTAAGTGTATCAGCTTTTGTAAAAGGTATGTTTGGAAAATTCCTTTTAGGTAAAACTCAAACCAACGAATTGGGTATTGCCTATCTGGAAGTTGACCCTCAACTTCCTGGTGATGCCGAAGGTAAACTACACATTATGGTGAAAGCAACTAAAGGTTATGGATTAGCAAAGCTGAATCAAAAATTGAAAATGGTACAGCCAACCATTCATAAATCTGCAATAGAAGGTCGCCATATTTGGAGTACTGATGAAATGGCGCCAATCTGGTTGAAGACGAGTTTCTTCATTACCATTTTTGGTGTATGGACCATACTATTCTTCGTCGTGCTTGGCTTTCGCAACATTAAAAAAGCTGGCCGCGAAGACGATGTTTAATTTGAGGATATAGTGATTAGATGATTGATCTCACTTTATCCTTAAACACGTTACCCTTACAATTACTTTATCCTTGAATATTTTAACCTTACATATATGAAACTAGCTAGGCGTGATTTTTTGAAGAGTTCGGCAGCCATTGCTGCTGCTACAGCTGTTGGTGTTGCTATTCCCGAAACTTTAAAAGCAGAAGCTCGTGAAGCCGAAAAGGGATGGAAATGGGACAAGGCCGTTTGTCGTTTTTGTGGAACAGGTTGTGGTATCATGATTGCCACAAAAAATGATAAGATACTTGCCGTAAAAGGTGATCCATTAGCACCAGTTAATCGTGGTCTGAATTGTATTAAAGGCTACTTTAATGCTAAAATAATGTATGGCGCCGACCGTCTGAAAAAACCATTGCTGAGAGTTGATGAGAATGGCAACTTCTCTAAACAAGGGAAATTCAAAACAGTAACATGGGAACGTGCTTTTGATGAGATGGAAACACGAATGAAAGCTACCATGAAAGAATTGGGGCCAACAGGAATTGGAATTTTCAGTTCTGGACAATATACTATTATGGAAGGCTATGCAGCTGTTAAGTTGATGAAAGCTGGTTTCCGTTCTAATAATATCGACCCCAATGCCCGTCATTGTATGGCTTCGGCTGTAGCCGGATTTATTCAAACCTTCGGTATTGATGAGCCTGCAGGAAACTACGACGATATGGAAATAACAGATACCGTAGTAACTTGGGGAGCGAATATGGCTGAGATGCACCCTATTCTATGGTCTCGTATCACAGCAAATAAGTTGAGCCATCCCAAAAGAACCAAGATTGTTAACCTGACAACCTATACCAATAGAACTTCCGACTTAGCTGATATTGAAATTGTATTTAAACCTAATACTGACTTGGCAATTTGGAACTATATTGCTCATGAAATTGTTTACAATCAGCCTCAGTCCATCGACTGGGAGTTTGTAAAGAAATATACCGTTTTTGCAACAGGTTTTGTCGATATAGGTTACGGTATGCGTAAGCCTGATCATCCAAAATTTACAGATAAAGAAAAAGAAACTGTTCGAAATGAAGTTGCTAAAAAACTAAGTGGAGACGAAGGCAAATCTTTAGCTTATTTAGGATACAAAGAAGGTGATGTTATGGAAATGACTCATCGAGATAAAGCAAAAAATCATTGGATTATTGGTTACGAAGATTTTAAGAAAGCTCTTAAACCTTACGACCTCGATTTTGTTGCTAATATCGCAAAAGGTGATTCAGATGAGTCTATTGAAGATTTCAAGAAAAAGCTAAAAGATTTAGCTGATTTATATATTGAAAAGGGCAGAAAAATTTGTTCTTATTGGACCATGGGCTTTAATCAGCATACACGTGGAACTTGGGTGAACGAACAAGCTTATATGGTACACTTGCTACTAGGTAAGCAGTCGAAACCTGGTGATGGCGCCTTTAGTTTAACAGGACAACCTTCAGCATGTGGAACTGCACGTGAGGTGGGTACATTTGCCCATCGTTTACCAGCCGATTTACTAGTAGCCAATCCGAAGCATCGCGATTTCTCAGAGAAAATATGGAAGATACCTTCGGGAACATTGAATCCGAAAGTTGGTAGTCATCTCATGAAAATTCATAGGGACATTGAGGATGGTAAGATTAAGTTTGCCTGGATAAATGTTTGTAACCCTTATCAAAATACAGCAAGTGCCAATCACTGGATTAAAGCGGCCAGAACAATGGATAATTTTATTGTTTGTAGCGATGCTTATCCTGGAATTTCAGCTAAAGTTTCCGACTTGATTCTTCCTTCGTCTATGATATACGAGAAGTGGGGAGCCTATGGGAATGCTGAACGTCGAACCCAACACTGGATTCAACAAGTTACTCCTGTTGGAGATTCAATGCCTGATATCTGGCAATTTACTGAGCTTGCAAAACGATTTAAATTGAGTGAAGTTTGGGGAGAACAAAAAATACCTGGCTTGGAAGGTGGCTTACCTGATGTAATGGAAGGTGCTAAGGCTATGGGATATTCTCCTGACGATACACTTTTCGATGTTTTATTTGCTAACGAGCATGCTAAGAAATTTGCGTGGCCAGATCCTATTGGAGAAGGCAGATTAAACACAGAAGCTGCAGGTGATAAACGTAAAGTTTTAGATGGTCAAGGCAAACCTTTCGAAGGTTATGGCTTTTTCCTTCAAAAATATTTCTGGGAAGAATATCGCGAGTTTGGTTTAGGTCATGCTCACGACTTAGCTCCATTCGATGCTTACCACAAGTGCCGTGGATTGAAATGGCCTGTTGTAGATGGAAAAGAAACACTATGGCGTTTCAATTCTGAATACGATGTTTACGCTAAAAAAGCGGATGTAGGTCCTTTTGCTTTCTACGGGAAAGCACTTAAGAACATGCCTCAAGGTTCACTATCAAAACCTGATATGTCGAAACCTAAGGTTGATCTTAAGAATAAGGCTAAAATATTCTTCCGCCCCTATATGGAAGCACCTGAGGTACCAAGCAAAGAATACCCTTTCTGGCTGTGTACAGGTCGAGTACTTGAGCATTGGCATTCTGGAACAATGACAATGAGGGTTCCTGAACTTTATCGTGCCGTACCCGAAGCTTTATGCTACATGCACCCTAAGGATGCATCGAAACAAGGCCTTGTAGAAGGTGATCTAGTTTGGGTCGAGTCACGAAGAGGACGTGTAAAAGCACATATCGAAACGAGAGGAAGAAACCGTGTACCACAAGGCTTGGTATATGTCCCTTGGTTCGATGAGAAAGTATTCATCAATAAGCTTTGCTTGGATGCAACTTGTCCTATTTCGAAACAGACAGATTTTAAAAAGTGTGCAATTAAGATAACGAAAGCCTAAACTAATTATGAATGTAGAGTTATGAATTATTATAGATATTCTAATCCAATAACTCATAACGCATAATTCTTAATTTATAATTCATATGAAACCGATGGCAACAAGAAGAAAAGTAATTCAAAGGCTATTTGAAGGCACAGTCTTTTTAGGCGGAGGAGGTCTTATATGGGGAAGTTCCATTAAGGCTAACTCTAAGTCTGATTATGTACTTCGCCCTCCTGGAGCTTTGAAGGAAAAAGATTTTCTTAAAGCTTGCATCAAATGTGGTCAGTGCGTAGAAGCTTGTCCATACGATACGCTTAAGTTGGCGCAGCCAGGAGATGGGATTGCCAATGGCACACCCTTTTTTGAGCCTCGCACCATCCCATGTTACTTGTGTACCGATATGCCTTGTACCGATTCTTGTCCTTCAGGAGCTTTAGACTTAAAACTCTTGACTAAGGAAGAAGATAAGCCCAACATTAACAATTCGAAAATGGGCTTGGCGGTTATTCATAAAGAATCATGTGTAGCCTATTGGGGTATACAATGTGAAGCTTGTTACAGAGCTTGTCCTCTAATTGATAAAGCTATTAGTCTAAAATACGAGGAGAATACTGTCACTGGAAAACATGCGAAACTTTTACCTATAGTTCATAGCGATGCGTGTACCGGATGTGGTGTATGTGAACAGGTATGTATCGTAGAGAAGGCAGCTATCTTCGTATTACCAATAGACAAATCAACTGGTGAGGTTGGCGATCATTATATCAAGAGTTGGGATAAGTCGGATGAAGATCGAATTAAGGATAATATCAAAAGTGCAGATGATGAAAAAGATATAGAATCAGCCATTGATTATTTAAACGATGATGATTTGATTGATGACTAATCTTTAACAGATCTCAAAAGCTTATTTGAATGAGAAAATATCAATATTTAATACCAAGGCGAATTGTCCAACTCGGCATCCTTTTACTTTTTGTAGGAGGTAATTATTTCGGTTGGGAAATAGTCAGAGGTAATTACAGCTCTGCGATTATAGCCGATGTTCTTAACCTGAGTGATCCATATGCTGTTATGCAAATAGTTGCAGCTGGATTTTTGGCTTCAAGTTCTGTTCTTTTAGGAGCATTAATTGTCTTTCTTATCTATGTAGTTATTGGAGGACGCATGTTCTGCTCATGGGTTTGCCCAATGAATATAGTCACAGATCTAGCTTTCCGCCTTCGAAAAATCTTTAAAATCGAGAATGAAAGTAAAATTAATATAACTAGAAGTATCAGATTTTACATTCTTGGACTAAGCTTACTCGTTTCCTTTGTGTTTGGGATGGCAGCCTTTGAGGTTATTAGTCCAATTTCAATGTTACATCGTGCTATCGTCTTTGGATCAGGATCTGGATTAGCTATTGTTGCTTTGGTATTCTTAGTTGATCTGTTCGTTCTGAAAGCTGGATGGTGTGGGCACATTTGTCCTCTTGGGGCTTTTTATTCAGTCTTTGGAAAACAAGCCATCATCAAAATAAAACACAATCATGATAATTGTATCAATTGCATGGCTTGTTTCGACGTTTGTGTCGAAGAACAAGTGCTGTCGATAGTTGGTAAAGAGAGTGATTTTATTCGCTCTGGTGCATGCACAAATTGTGGTCGTTGCATAGAAGTTTGCGATGATAATGCACTAAAATATGCTTTGAAATTTGATTTGAAAAAGTAAACTAATTATAAAATTGAAAATGACATTTAAAATAGAACACATGAAATATTTAGCCCTGATTACTCTATTTTTTGTTGTGGCTTGCCAACAGCCCAAAGAGACTAAAATTGATGAAGACAAACTGGGTTTTATCGATGCGGATTTGGATTCAGATGAAACCAATTTTAAAATGAAAGCTGATTTTAATGTGGATAAGCCTGCAGCTGGAAATACAATAGAACGTGCTTTTGAGAATGCACCGCCAATGATTCCACATACTACAACAGGATTCTTCCCTATTAAAAAGGAGAATAATATTTGTTTGAGTTGCCACATGCCTGATAAAGTTAAGGAATCTGGAGCTCGTGAGATATCAAAAACTCATTTCCAGTCCTGGCGCCCTGATTTAAAAGAAGAAAGTGGAAAATATTCGAATCCTGATAACACAAAAGTCTTTATCAAGAAGATGGATGAGTTGAATAATGCTTATTTTCACTGCTCTCAATGTCACGTACCACAAGCAAATGTAACTATCAATATTGAGAATTTGTTTACACGTGAATTCCGCGAAACATTCGGAATTGAAGAATCAGATTTGAAGGAGAAAGTAAACGAAGGGATCTAAAACAGATTAATATGAATATTTCAAGTATAGTGATTCGGGTCTTACCTGAGTATTGCGAATCTACTTTAGAACTAATAAAAGCTTCGGATGTGTGTGATTATTTCATGCACGACGAAACAAAGATCATAGTGACTATTGATGGAGATGATATAAGTGAAGAAATAGGAAAACTCAAACAGATTCAAAAAATGGATCATGTGATATCTGCTGATTTGATGTATTCCTATTCAGAAGATGAGTTAGAAAAAGAGAAGGATAAAATTGAAAAGTCTGAAGATATTAACAAATGGCTGAATGACACAAATCAAGATGTAGGTTTAATCAGCTATGCTGGTGATTTAAAAAAGAAATTCTGACCAAAGATTTAGCATAGAAAAAATAAATACCTCGAGTTCACGGATTACATTTTAATTCGTGAACTCTTTTTGCCTCTAGTTATTTGATGAAAAGAAAGCTGGCACTTAAAGCCTTTTGTAAAACATCTTCGTATAGAGCTGTCTTTTAACTATTTTTGTAGACTAGTTGAGGATTAAAGAGGAAGAACAGAATCAGAAAATTATGGAAGATCTTAAAAATAGAGTTCGTGAAGTTTTAACAGACGGGAACTTAGATTACAAACAGAAGAAACATCACTTAGCTTATATCGCTGAAAGTACGCAAGCCTACCCAAAGGTATCGCCTGAAGCTATGGAAGCCTTAAATGCGAAAGTGATTTGCGACCTGTTTGAGGGACAAGCACCCTATCGCCCTCGTTACATTCTCCCTGATTATAAATTGGCTCTTAAAAAAGGCGTAGAATACCTTGAGCTCGATCCACCATCTGACTTTGACGAAGCAATTAACTTTTTATCTATTCTCTATAGCCATGTTCCATCAATAACAGGTTATTCGGTTTATTTAGGAAATATCGATCAACTGCTACTTCCTTTTATTGAAGACCTTTCTGAAGAAGCAATCTATAAAAAGCTTAAACTCTTTTGGCGCTATATTGATAGAACATTGCCTGATGCATTTGTTCACATCAACATTGGTCCAGAGGACAATATTATTGCTAGAGCGATATTAAAAATTGAACGAGAATTAAAACAAGTCGTTCCCAACTTAACTTTGAAATACGATACCGAGAAAACATCGGATGGACTTCTAAGCGAAGCTGTAAAAACTGTTTTTGAAGTTGCTAAGCCACATATTGCAAATCACAATATGACAGCTTCTGATTTTAAAGGAGGATATGGCGTTGTAAGTTGTTACAATTCTTTACCAGAAGGTGGAGGTTCACATACGTTGATTCGTTTGAACCTTAAGAAAATCACAGATATTCACTCAGGCAATACGGATACTTTTTTCTCTGAAACTTTACCTAAATATTGTCAGATGACATTAGATGTTATCGAAGCAAGAACAAAATATTTAGTTGAGACTGTGAAATACTTCGAAAGAGACTTCTTAGCTCAAGAAGGCATTATCAAATTAGATAATTTCTCTGCGATGTTTGGTTTCTACGGTCTGGCAGAGTGTGTAAATAAATTGATGAAAAATAGTGGTCTAAATCATACATATGGTCACAACGAAGAAGCCAATCAATTGGGACATCGTATTCTTGAAGAGATGAAACGACTTGTTGATGCAAGACAATTGCCATACTGCGAAGCTAATAATGGCAAAGCTTTCTTCCATTCTCAGTCTGGTATTGATATTGACATAGAGGAAACCGCAGGAGCTAGAATTCCTATTGGCGACGAGCCAGACATTTATTCTCATATTAAGACAGTCGCACCTCATCATCACTTATTTAATGGCGGTATTAGCGATATTTTCCATTTCGACGATACGATAAAGAAAAACCCTCAAGCTGTTCTTGATATTATCAAGGGAGCTTTTAAGAAAGGCATGCGAATGTTCACATTCAACTTATCGGATAGTGAGTTTATTCGAATAACCGGTTACCTAGTTCGACGAAGCGATTTAAAAGAATTCAGAGAAGAAGGTTCAAGATATGGTAGCACCTTATTTGCTGCAAACTCAATGGATAATGCTAATGTGGATAAACGAATAGCTAAAAGAGTCAATTCACATGAGAGAACTGCGAGCCAATATTAGTGGCATCATCAAATCGAGTGTGATTGATGGCCCAGGCAACAGAATGGTCATCTTTTTTCAAGCTTGCAATTTGAATTGCATATATTGCCACAATTCACATACCATTGGTTTGTGTAATTATTGTGGAATTTGCGCAGATGCTTGTCCAACCCAAAGTTTAGCCGTTAATAAGGAGAAGAAGCAGATTCTATATAATGAAGCTACTTGTACACATTGCGATACTTGCTTAAAAGTTTGTCCTGAAAATAGCAGTCCATTCTATAAAAATATGTCAATTGAAAATTTGATTTCTGAGATATTAGATGTCAAAGATTTTATCTCGGGCATAACTATTTCAGGCGGTGAAGTCATGCTTCAAGTGGAGTTCTTAAAGCAATTTTTCACGGCCATTAAAAGCCATTCTGAACTCAAGCATTTGTCAATTTTAGTAGATTCTAACGGAAATGTTACTAAAGAAAAGTGGGAGTCAATACTAAATTTGGTTGATGGTTTCATGATAGACCTAAAAGCCTATTCCCCAGAAATTCACAAGCAGATAACTGGCTTCTCCAACGAGAAAATTTTAGATTCCATTCATTATCTTAATCTCAAAGGCAAACTCAAAGAATTGCGTTTTGTTCTTGTTCCAGATTATAATAACAGTGAAAGTGAGATTACCCAGATTTCAGCTCTAATGGGCAAACTCTCTCCTGAAGTTACAAAGGTTCTTATTAAGATGAGAAAGCATGGAATTCGAAAGAAATATGCCTCACTAAAAGAACCTAGTCTTGAAGAGATGCGAAAGGTTCAAAATCAATTTGAAGAAGCTGCCATTAGTCTCATAGTGATCTAACCTTTTAGCTTTATCCTTAAATATTTCGTAACTTATAGAGTGGATTTAAAGCTTAAGTTATGAATGATACAGCTGATTTTAAAGACCTTTGTATTGATGAGCAATCTAAGAGCTATCTTAAGGAGATTGCTGTGTGGGGGAAATTTCTAGCCATATTGGGTTTCATCAAGTTTGGATTCCTCCTGTTATATACTATCGTATTTCCACTAATCTCACATAAACTCGAATCACATTTCGATCATGACCTACCAGTAATTGGAATTACACTTTTCTTTCTTTTTATGGCAGTATTGGTTTATTTCCCATCAAACTTTCTCTATCGTTTTGCACGATGTGCCAAACGAGCATTAAAACAGAATGATCAGGACATTATGAGACATGCTTTTCAAAGCCTAAAAGCTTACTATCGCTATATGGGAATTTTGGTTATTATATTGCTTTGTATATACCCAATAGCTATTATAACAGCCATTATTATCTACTAAGGCTTATAACCAATATCATCAGGCAAATTGGGTTTTTGAGAAGCCACCACAGCGAGCTTGTCAGCAAGTTCGTTGCCAGGAATATTAGCATGTCCTTTTATCCAAATAAATTTAACTTGATGTTTGTGGTAAATTTTTAGAAAACGCATCCAAAGATCCGGATTCTTTTTATCCTTAAAGCGTTTTTTCTCCCATGCAAAAACCCATTTCTTCTCAACAGAATCAACCACATATTTCGAATCAGAATAGATTGTCACTTCACAAGCTTCTTCTTTTAGAGCTTCCAAACCAATAATCACGGCCAGCAACTCCATACGGTTATTGGTTGTTAATTTATATCCTTCAGCCAAATTTTTACGATGCTTACCTGAAATAAGAACCGTACCATAACCTCCAGGTCCTGGGTTTCCGCTACAAGCGCCATCGGTGTACATGGTAATTTTTCTTGCCATTTTCAGTTTGATTCGTTTAGGATATAAAATAATATTCTGCTCAAATTTAGTTGATATTAAGATAACAAAAAAGGATGCTTGACCAATCAAGCATCCTTTTGTTTTGTAATACCAGTTTAGAACTGATAATATCTTAAGAGAGATTATTTTACAATAGTCATCTCATCAATTAGATTTTTAGCACCTGCATACTTCTCAATGATGAAAAGTGTGTAACGAATATCAAGGTTGATACATCTTTGAAGGTTATCTTCAAAATCAATATCACCAGACATTGCTTCAGAGTTACCATCAAAAGCAGTACCAATCAATTCACCGTTTCCGTTAATTACAGGAGAACCTGAATTACCACCAGTAATATCACTGTTAGTTAAGAAACAAGCGTGAAGGTTACCGTTCTTATCAGCATACTGACCGAAATCTTTGTTCTTATACAATTCTTTCAATTTAGCTGGAACTTTAAACTCGTGACTTGTTGAGTCTTCTTTTTCCATTACACCTTTAAGAGTTGTATAGTAATTATTATAAACACCATCTTTTGGAGAATACCCACCAACTGTACCGTAAGTTAAACGAAGAGTCGAATTTGCATCTGGCGCTAAGTTTTTCTTCTTATTGATTTGCATCAATCCATCAACGAATAAACGCTTACCTTTTTTAAGTTGATCAGCACCTTTGTTCATTTCACCAGCAGTCGTTCTATACAAAGCAATAATTGAACTACCTACTTTGAAAGCCATATCATTCTCGATAACTTCTGCAGTCGGGTTCTCTATGAACTTATTGAAAGATTCTTCACTTGCAAAAACTGATTTAGAATAAACTTCAGTAGCAAATTTCTCGAAGTCGTTATTATACTCTTCAGCAATTACCTTAAAGATATCAGGACGTTTCTCTAGCTCAATATTCTCTGCATATTTAGCAAAAAGAGCAGCCATTAACTTTTGATCAGTTGGAAGGTTATAGTCTTTGTAGAATCCTTTAGCAGACCCTTTAAGACCTTCAACAGTTTTAGCAATAGCATCTTGATCTAGAGTATCAGCTGATAGCTTCTTCATTAAACCAGTTGATTTAAATGCAAACATATACATCTCTGCACCTTGAAGAAGAGCCTCGCTTAGGAATGACATATCGTAACGAACGTCTTTACGGTCAGTATATGCTTTCTCAATCATATTTAGAGCTTCACCATACTTAGCTGTTCTTTTCGATTTTTTGCTAGCCCAAGCGTTGTATTCTGACTCAATCTCTTTCTTAGCTCCCATTGTATTCAACTTACTCAGAGCTTTATTTTGTTCGTTAGAATATTTCCAATAGTTAGCAGATCCTGCATGCTTAGAAGCGTACTGAATACGAACCTTAGGATCTTTCAACATATCCTTCATCATAACATCCAGCTTCACTGTACGGATATCGTAACGGTTCTTGTTTGTAATCTTCATTGTCTCTTCAAGACCAAAAGAAGTTAGGTAACGTTTAGTGGTTCCAGGGAAACCCATAATCATTGCAAAATCTTTCTCTTGAACACCTTTAATAGAAACAGGTAAGTGATGCTTAGGCTTCAAAGGAACATTAGTTGCATCATATTTTGCTGGTTTTCCGTTAGCATCAGTATAGATACGGAACATAGAAAAGTCAGCAGTATGGCGTGGCCACATCCAGTTGTCAGTATCACCACCAAATTTACCCATTGACTGAGGAGGAGCTCCTACTAAACGAACATCTTGGAAAATCTCGTATACAAAAAGGAAATATTGGTTCCCTGCAAACATACTCTTTACACTAGCTTTATATTCAGAAGTACCTTCAGTAGCTTTTACAATTTCAGATGAAACTTTATTGATAGCTGCGTAACGCTCATCTTCAGTCATTTCATCATTAACAGTAGCAAGAACTTTCTTAGTAACATCTTCCATACGTACCATGATAGAAGCTGTTATACCTTCGTTAGTTAGCTCTTCACTCTTGTCGTAAGCCCAAAAACCATCAGCAAGATAATCGTGCTCAGTAGTTGAATGAGACTGAATAGATGGAAAGCCACAATGGTGATTAGTCAAAAACAAACCTTGGTTTGAGATAATTTCACCTGTACAGAAATGACGGAAAGGTCTACCTGCTCTTCCTAAACCAACAATAGCATCTTTCATGCTGTTATTGTTGATGTCGTAAATATCTTTAGCGCTTAATTTAAAGCCCATCTTCTGCATTTCTGCAGCATTTTGATTTTTCAGTAATGATAAAAGCCACATTCCTTCGTCAGCTTTAGCAGTGCTAAAAGTCAACAAAAGGCCTAAACCCAAAACCAGTGATGCTAATTTTCTCATTTTGTTCTAATTTAAAATCAAATGTGAAGTTCTCACTTTCAATTAGTAAGTAACTTCACTATTTGTGAATGTTGATTATAAGTATATCAATGAATACAAAGTTAATATTATTCCTGAATTTGAGAAGAAAGCTATATAGATTCAAAATAAAGACGAAGACATAACACTCTCTCCTATAGTTGATTGAATTTAATTCGCGAAAAATTAATTTAGATTAAGTTGCGAATTTGCTCGTTGTACTGACATCATAAATAGAAGAAAAGAAACTAACTTAAAGGATAATCATCTAATAATCTTACTTATATGGAAATATTGAGAGAAGTATTAATCACTAAAATGACGAGTAAGCTTTTAGAATTCTATGCTTAATTGATCGGGCTGCATACCAAAAGTTTTACGGTGATGTGGTGTAATACCATACTCCCGAATAGCTAATCGGTGTTTTTTGGTGGGATAACCTTTATTACTATTCCAATCATAGATTGGAAAATTCTCGTGCAGTTCCAACATTAGGTCATCACGATAAGTTTTTGCTAAAACAGAGGCAGCGGCTATGGCTAAATACTTCCCATCTCCTTTTATGATGCAGTGGTGAGGGGTGTTGTTATAGGGATTGAAACGATTCCCATCGATTAAGAGTTGTTCAGGTTTTAGCTTTAATTGATTAATAGCGCGATGCATAGCTAAAAAAGAGGCATTAAGAATATTGATTTTATCGATCTCTTCAGGACTAACAATACCAACAGCCCAGGCCAAAGCTTCTTTTTCAATAATATCCCTTAAAAGATAACGCCTCTTCTCACTTAGCTTTTTTGAATCGTCGAGTATTAAATTCTTAAATTTTGGAGGTAGAATAACAGCAGCTGCCACAACTGGTCCAGCTAAGCATCCTCTGCCTGCTTCGTCGCAACCAGCTTCAATTTTATTTTTATCAAACGATAAAAGTAATCCCATAATTTATCTATATCTGATGATCTAAACAATATCAAACACAAAGAAAAGCTTTTTAGGAGTTGCAAGAAAATGAATTGAGCTTAATGTTGGAATTACTTATACTTCACTCGGCGAGCATTATTAATGAAATACCTCTTCACTAACTTCTGATTATTAATGATATTATAGAATTCATCAAAATATTTAATCACACGTTCTTTTTCTTTTTCAGTAAGTAAATTCGTGTTCTGATAAAGAGAATAGAAACTATCTTTCTTCATTCTAAATTCTTTAAAAATAAACTCAAGCTCTTCTGGAGTTCTTTGGTAGCCACGATATAACCTATCATGAATACTTTTAATTTCAAGCTTCGCATTGGGAATTGCATATGGAGCATTTACTAAGCTTGCCCAGTCGAAATCGTAAGGTATAGCAACAGGTCTAGATGTAGGTGTTTTTGCAATCATCTTAATGTTATGAAGTGTAGGAACACCCCAGTCTGTATTGCCAACCATAAATTGAAAAATAGCCATCCGCGTAACCTTATTAATCATCGTTTTATCCTGATGAATACGTTCCTTGTAGATAGGAATTTTACCATTCCGCTTAGCCATTTTCTCATAATCTTCAATAAAGAAAATATACTCATTAAGATCTTTTACACTATTCCCACTATCCTTATAGGTTACTCGAGCTAAACGAACTTTAAAACTCTCAGGGCTTAGAATCTGATAGGCTTTGTAAATGAGGTATTCTTGGAAAACCATTTGTTGAAAACGATCGTTCTCATTCCTACAGTGCCCAACTATTTTCAGTTTATCCTGATCATGAAAAAGGGTATAACTTGAGCTAGCCTGGTTAAATTTAATGCGAAGTGGAGGGAAAGAACAAATATTTTTATTTTTTCTATAATGCCCCCTTGTTTTAAGCTGAACAATCATACTTACAATTGAATCACCCAATTGATAAGATAAACGTGCTGTATGGTATTTACTTTTCTTGCCTGTATCCTTTATTAACTCTTTAAGGTTTGTAGTAATTGAGAGTTCAATTAAAGTATCAGAACCAAATAAGTATGGCGCTTCAAATGTTGTTTCAGTTTCTTCATTTTGTCCAAAGAGTCCAAGTGAATAAAAAAGGAAAAACCATAACAAAAAAGGAATATTTAAGATGAATCTCATGCTAATCAAGTTTTATATTCTCAGACAAATTAATGTTTTGAGGCCTATGCTCTATATTTTATTTGACGAATTTATTCACCATCAAAGCTTTTATCGCTCATTTCAGGATCTGATAAAACGTTAGGCGTTACATTTTCTTTATAAAATATAGTTAGGCGAACATTTTTCTTCGATAAATCGATTTGTCCCACTTTAAATTTAACAACCACAATTCCAGTTCTTTCAAAGATATTTTCTATTAACTCATTTTTTTTGGTCGGATGAATCAAATCCATACGATCAAAAATAAGGCTTCTTCTAGCTAAATGACGTTTCATCCATACAGTCTCCATGACCCAAGTAGTAGCCATCAGAATGAAATTTGTAAAAAGAATTGCACTAATACTTACTTCGCGACTAGCTAGAGCATTAATTACCGATAATGTAATAACCAAAAAGAGATAAGTCATCTCCCTAATAGGAATTGTATCTGTTCGGTAACGTATAATCCCAAATATGGCAAATAGACCCAACGCAAATCCTAATTGCAAATCAATACTTCCCAAAAGGAAACATAGAAAAAAGATTGTTGTAGAGATTAATATATAAGTAAATACATAGGATCGTTTTCCTGTAGCTCTAAAATAGACAAAAATGATAACGAAAATAGTAGCCAAAAGGTTTAGCCCAAATCGTAACATTAAATCAAAAAAGCTGCCTCCTAGCATCTCTGTGGATATTTCTTGTAAATTTAAAAATGGATCCATTGTCTATCTATTTTATACGTTCTTTTTCTTTGTGTGCAAATATACGGTAATACATCTGATTATCTATCAATAAGCCCTGGTCGATAAAATTTGGGTCACCTATTGGGACATCCATGGCTATTAGCTTAAACGAATAGAATGGATAAACTTTTGCAACAGGTGTATGACCAAAAATAATAACAATCGATTTGTAAAAATCTAAAGTTTCAATAACCTCACTTAGACTAATTCTTGAATATTTCTCTGTCCTCGAAAGATATCCTCGATACCATAAAGGGCTCTCTGAATATAAGAACAAATCCACCATCGATGTATCAACTAATTCAGTATAATTGTTAATATGATGACGCATTCCCTCATTTATTTTCTGAATACTCAACTTCTTCTCCATAAATTTAGGTGAAAGTCCAGCATGTACAAAAAGCATTTTGTTTATACGAATAACCGTGTTTCTAGTTCGCATCCATTTTCCTAGAATTGTATGCTTAGCAAAAAAATGTGAGTAATGATATTTATAAGCATGTGCAGCATGTAAATATTTTTCGTCAACATATCTGTTATCAAACAAAAGTGCCATCATTTCATGATTACCTAGAAGTAAATGGACATTACCCCCAGCTTTTTGAGCTTGAATGTCAAGCTTAAAAAGAAGCCACAGACATTCCGTTACCTTATCCCCCCTATCAAATACATCGCCTGTAAATACAACTTGACCGTCACCCCATATCCAATTATCTTCTTCATCGATAATATTATTGTAACGAAGCATTTTTGTCATGGAATCAAACTGTCCATGAATATCTCCAAAAACAGCAACCTTACCATTTGACTCAATTAAATCAGATTGGGGTTTTATTATACGAGGAATAACATATTCAGAACGATCATTACCTGCAAAACCATTAAAACGAACTGTATCATTCTTATATCTAAAAAATTTACGAATGATTTTGGTTCTATTCTTAAGACTATCATGCTTGATATAAAAAGCCTCAACTCGATTAGAATCATAATATTTGATATGTGGTCCCTCGACGTAACTAGCCACACGAAGCGAATCGAAATTAATCGAATCCGGATCGAAATAGGCCGAAGTCTTCAAAGAATACAGAAGTAATAAAGGCAGTATATATTTTAGAATACTATTTCTAGTCATTAATATCAATTTATAATAGTTCTAAAGATAACATTATTTTTATCCAACCTGAGCCTAATTATCTGAAGATATCATTAATTTTGCATTCAATTAGTAGCTTGTATTATTAATTCGAAACAGAATATTTTTATTAGTAAGCAAGTATAATATTAGAATCGATATCGCATGTATACAAAAGAAGAAGCTAAGGCAATTAAATTACAATTTTGGGATGGATTTAAACGTTACTCAAAAAAGAGAGGACGTAAAATGACATCGTGGGTGCTTAAAGGAACACAAATAAAAGAGGTGCAGCTTAAGTTTGATTTAAATAAAGAAGGCGCTTTTGTTATGCTACAAGTAGACAGCAAACTTGATTCAACTAGAATATCTGTTTTTGAAAGCTTTGAAAAATATAAGCCTGTAATTGACGAAACATGTGGAAAGGATCTAATTTGGGACAAACATTATTTTATCAAGGGCTTTAAAGAAGTCAGTGTAATGTATTACCACCTTGAAGATATTTCGATACTCAACCAAAACGACTGGGATAAATGTTATGAGTTCTTTTTCAATCAGATGGTTTTATTAGAAGAAGCATTTTTAGACGTGAAAGAGGTTATCATGTATAGAGCCTAATCAGCAGTAATTCTAACTAAAAGTTGACGATAAGCTGAAAATAATTTGGATTTAGATACAAAGCCAACATATTTCCCATTATCGATAACAGGTAAATTCCAAGCTCCAGTTTCTTTGAATTTCTTTAAAACGGTCTCCATTGAGTCCTGATAAGAAATATAAGCTGGAGGCATAATCATAAGATTACTTATAGGCGTTGCATACATTTCATCATTAAACATGATCTCACGAACTTCATCAAGAAGTACAACTCCTAATAGAAAGCCTTCTTCGGTAACAACTGGGAAAATATTTCTCTTCGATTTTGAAATAATTTTTATTAAATCGCCAAGAGTCGCATCCTCATCAATACTTTTCAGGTCAGTTTCAATCACTTTTGAAAGCTGCATAAATCTTAATACAGCCTGATCTTTATTGTGCGTGATTAGTTCCCCTTTCTTTGCCAATTGAGCTGTTACTATAGATTCTTTCTGCAAACTCTTAACTGTAATAAAAGAAATAGTTGTTGAAAGCATTAGTGGTACAATCAGTTCGTAACCGCTAGTTATTTCTGCAATCAAAAAAATCCCTGTCAAAGGTGCATGCAACACGCCACCAAGCACACTTGCCATACCTACTAAAGTGAAATTACTAGCAGATAAAGGTTCTCCTAACTGAAAATGGTTGTAAATAAACACGAATAAAAATCCAAGCATAGCTCCTGTAAAAACAGATGGTGCAAAAATACCACCTATACCCCCTGCACCTATCGTTATAGATGCTGCAACAACCTTTAATATGACCATTGACCCTACAAAAACAACAACCATATACCAGACATTAGTATAATTTTCAAACATGCTAGATTGAAATACTTCATCCAAACGCCCATCAATTAAGGCCTTAACCATATTATAACCTTCACCATAAAGAGCAGGAAAACAAAAGATGAGAATTCCGAGTCCAAGCCCGCCAATTAAAACTCTTTTTCGATACAAGCGAATCGACTCGAACTTGTCTTCTATCCAAAGAAACATCCTTGTAAAATAAACAGATGTGAATCCTGAAAGAATACCCAATAAAATAAAGAAGGGAATATCCTTTACATCGAATGCATGAGTAATGGCGAACTCAATAAGAATATCCTCATCCAAAAAAAGTTTAGTCGTAATGGCACCACTTACCGATGCCATAAGAAGAGGAATAAGCGAAAAGCGAGACAAGTCAATCAGTAAAACCTCTAAAGCAAAAACAATGGCTGCGATTGGCGTGTTAAAAATTGCAGCAATAGCTCCCGAAGCACCACAAGCCATCAGTACCGTAATTTCTTTATAATTGAGATGAAAATTACGAGCCACATTAGACCCAATAGCCGCACCCGACGAAATAATAGGTGACTCCAAACCAATACTCCCACCAAAACCAGCAGTAATAATAGACCCAATTACCGAAGAATAAGTTTTGTGGAATTTCACAATACTGTTCCGTTTCGAAATAGCATGTAATAGTGAGGTAATGTTGTGTTTAATAAAATCCTTAATGATGTATTTCCTGAAAATTAAGGTTAAACCAACACCAATCATTGGATAAAGGAAGAAAAGGTAGTTTTGATAGCTCCAATCGATACCCTCCAACAAAAATTCACGTCCACGATAAACAGCTGTCTTTAGAATAAGAGCTGTCATCCCAGAGGTGATCCCTACCAGAACACTTAAGATTAAAATGAAAGTTTGATTATTGATATGGCGAAGTCTCCAAATCAAAAAGCGACGCCACCGAGTAGTTTTCGCCATGGAACTATTTTTGAGTTGTTATCTCCTAATTTAACAAATAGAATGCGAATGGAAAAACTAATTCTTAAGTTTGAAACCGATTAGTAAAATTATAAGCCTTTAATTCTATGTCATATTCCATAATAACAGCAGATAAATTCTATACCATTAATTGGTCTGGAGGAACCAGCACACAGTTATATATTTACCCTGAAACATCCGATTATGCTCTGAGAAATTTCGATTTCAGATTGAGTACAGCTAAAGTAGAAGTAGAAAAATCAGATTTCACTCCTCTGCCGGGCGTATCGAGAAAAATTATAATTCTTAATGGTAAAATTGAGATTTCTCACAAAAACCAGTATTCAAAAAAATTGCAAAAGTTCGATATCGATGAATTTGAAGGCGATTGGGAAACTTCATCAGTTGGTGTTTGTACCGATTTTAATTTAATGACCAGAGGTAATACAAAAGGAAAACTCAGTTCGATAGAACTTAAACAAAATCAGAACCACGACTATCCAATAACAAAAAAGTATTCAAAAGAATTTATTTATCTCTACTCAGGTGAAATTTGTCTTAATTTAGATGGCAAAGAGCAACTACTTAAGCAAGGCGACTTATTAGTTTTGGATAACCTTAATATACAAAACGTCCAATTTTATGCAAATAAGGATAGTAGTTTAATCGTCTCTAAATTGGATTCATAATTTATATTTAATCATTCTAAAAATAAATTACATAATTATATATGATCCAAAAATGAATAAAGTTTCCGATAGAACGTCCATTTAACCAGAGAAAGATAGTCATATCTATACAGATATGACTTTTTAGTTTATGTAGAATTGTATCGCACACAGATTATTCCAAGTCCTATCATATTTATCTATAAATTATTTTATTACTTTTAAGCGACCACTAACTAACTATTTATAACGTGCTTAAAATAAACCCCCTTTATTTTCTTGCAATTGCTCTTTTTGTTTATTCATGTACTGAAAAATTTTATCCCGAAGTGGATGAAAATGTTTCAGTTCTTGTAGTAGATGGTAAAATTACAGATGAGATTGGTTCTTGTGAAATTAGACTTTTCAGAACAGTTAAGTTTACTGATGATTTTTCTTTGAAACCTGAACGAGATGCAATAGTAATCCTACATGATGATCTGGGACAAAATGAAATCTTAACAGAATTTGATGCAGGTATTTACCGTAGTTCATCAAATAAAATTAATGGGACAATAGGCATTAGTTATTGGATAGAAATCCAAACCATAGATGGAGACAAATATGAATCGACACCCGAAAAAATGAATTCTCCATTCGAAATAAATTCTATTTATGGAGATGAACAAACATTTATAACTGATGACAATTCAAAGGAAAAAGGTGTAGGTATCTATTTTGATGCTACAAACCAAAATAATCAAGCTAGCTATCTTAGATGGGAATATAGAGAAAGTTACGAATGGCACTCCCCTTTTAAGGTTCAAACCAAATTCTCAAACAAGCCAACTGAAATTTGTTACCCAGCTGAAAATTACCCTTTGATTAATATTTATGATGCTTCTGACCTTGTCAAGAAAGAGGTGATTCATCTCTTGACATCCAAAATTTTGCAACATGAAGTTAAATTAGAGCATGAATATCTTCTAGATATCCGACTTTATTCTACGACTCAAGAAAACTATGAGTTTTGGGAAAATATGAAAGCTATTCACCAATCCAACGGGAATCTCTATGATATTTTACCTGCAAACATAAAAGGTAATATTTCATCTTGTGAAGGTAATCGTGAAGTTTTAGGCTACTTCGAAGCATCATCTGTCCAGACAAAAAAGGGCCTATTTTCTAAAACTGAATTCTCGGTTGAATTCAATGATTTCCCTGAAGAATGCGAAAAATTCATTATGCGGTTAGAAGATCGGGTCCCGGATCCTACAAAATATTACATAGTAGAGACGTATTGGGAAGGTGAGCTTTGGGTATATGTGGTCAGAAAACTGCATTGCTACGAATGTAATCTAAAATATCCTATAAGGAAGCCTTCATTTTGGCCAGAATCACTAAAAAAAGATGCTAACCTAACCAAAGCCAAACAATGACAACTCCACGATATATTATAAGCTTTCTTTTAATCATGATTATTTTTTCATGCACGGAAAAATTCTACCTCGACGTAGATGAAAACGTTGAGATACTAGTAGTTGATGGTAAAATTACAGATAATGGGAGTCCTTGCGAAGTAAGATTATTTAGGACTGTTAGTTTTACAGATGATTTTTCAGTAAAACCTGAAAAGGACGCAATTGTGGCTCTTCATGACGATTTGGGGCACAATGAAATTTTAACAGAATATGAAGCTGGTGTATATCGTAGCTCTTCAAACGAAATTACAGGAACTTTAGGAGTAAGCTATTGGATTGAAATACAAACACTCTCTGGAGATAAATATGAATCAACTCCTGAAATAATGCATTCGCCATTTGAGATTACCTCGATATATGGAGATGAATTAGAAGCTATTATGAGTGATAATTCGAAAGAAGCTGGTGTAGGAATTTACTTTGATGCCAAAAATAATGAAAACACCGAGAGTTATCTCAGATGGGAATACAGAGAAAGTTATGAATGGCATACTCCTTTTAATGTTGAGACCAAGCTTACTGAAAATCCTCAAAATGTTTGTTATCCAGTTACAAATTACCCACTTATCAATATATATGATGCATCAGATTTTGCGACAAAAGAGATTGACCATCTCTTAACATCTACAATCCTTCAACATGAAGTCAAGTTAGAACACCAATATCTCATCGATATAAATCTTTATTCTGTTTCTCATGAGAGTTATATTTTTTGGAAAAACATGAAGGCCATTCATCAGACAAATGGAAATCTCTACGATATTTTACCTGCTAATATTAAAGGTAACATCAACTCCTGCGATAACACAAATAAAGTTTTAGGCTACTTTGAAGTTTCATCAGTTCGAACTAAGAAGGGAATCTTTTCTAAAGACGAATTTTCTATAGATTTCTCAGATTTTCCGAAGGAGTGTGAAACATTTATTATAGTAGGTCCAAGACCCGACCCTATGAAATACCAAATTGTTAAAATCATTCCCAGACAAAATATAACAGCATACGAAGTGCGAAAAAGACATTGCTATGAATGCAATATAAAATACCCAATTAATAAACCAATTTTTTGGCCTTAAGCAACCATTTTAAAAAAATGAATTTATAATCACTATATATGCCCAATAAAAAATTCATATTATTCATCTTAGTAAGCCTGATGTATTTTTCGTGTACCGAAAAATACTATCCTGAAATTGACGAAGATGTTTCGGTACTCGTAGTAGATGGTAAAATTACGGATGAAATAGGACCATGTGAAGTTCGCTTATTTCGGACGGTTAGTTTTACAGATGATTTTTCATTAAAACCTGAAAAAGATGCTATTGTAATTTTACATGATGATTTAGATAGATCTGAAATTTTAAATGAAACCGAGCCTGGTATATATCAGAGTTCATTCACAATAATCAAAGGTGAAGTTGGACGAACTTATTGGATTGAAATACAAACACTCTCTGGTAAAAAATATGAATCAACTCCCGAATTAATGCTCCCCCCTTTTGAAATCACTTCGCTTTATGGAGATGAATTAGAAGTCATTACTGATGATAACTCAGAAGAAGCAGTTGGTATTTATTTTGACGCCAAAAATAATGAAAATACAGGCTCTTATCTACGTTGGGAATACCGAGAGAGTTACGAGTGGCATACACCTTTTGAAGCTGATACTAAGATTACAGAAAATCCTCAAACGGTTTGCTATCCAGTCAACGATTTTCCTCTCATTAACCTTTATGATGCCTCTGATATTGAGAATAGAGAGGTTAATCATCTCCTAACATCAACAATTTTACAGCATGAGGTCAAATTAAAACATAAATATCTACTCGACATGCGCCTCTATTCCGTCTCTCAAGAAAATTTTATCTTCTGGAAAAACATGAAGGCCATTCACCAAACGAATGGTAATCTATACGATATATTACCGGCTAATATTAAAGGTAATATCTCTAGCTGTGAAGGCGATTTTGAAGTCTTAGGCTATTTTGAAGTTTCTTCTGTCCGCACTAAAAAAGGCATGTTTTCTAAGGACGACTATTCTGTTGAATTCAGTGATTTCCCTAAGGAATGTGAAACATTCAACTACATTACCGTTCCCGATGATTCTCCACCAGATCTTACAAGATATTTTATTGAAAAAAAAATAATTAGACCTCGCCTAACTTTATACTTAGCCAGATTTAGACATTGTTATGAGTGCAATCAAAAATACCCGACTAAAAAGCCATCATTTTGGCCCTAACACTAAATAAAATATGAGAACAAAATTTCTATACACAAACCTGCTAATCCTAATATTCCTAGGCTTAAACCACTGTCTTTCGGGACAACCGTTATTGAAAGATAATTTGAAAACAATTATTAATGGTAAACTCTGGGTACCCAAAACCTCGGTTGCACTGGGCGAACAGTTTTTCCTTGAAAGAATGGACTTAAAAGGAAGTTTTCTTTATAAAGGCACACAATTCAACAATATTGAATTTGCTTACAATATATCAACAGAAGAAATAACCACCGCTATAGAAACGCTAGACAAAACCAAACGAAATATTGTTGTGAATCAGTATTTCCTTGAGGGATTTAATGTCACAAATCCCCCCTATGAATTTAGCTTTCTTAGAGGCGATTTAGTTCATTCAGAATTAAATCCCAACAACTATTATCAAATCGTTAAATTCCCAAGTGCCCTTTACGTTGTTAAAAGGAAAAAGCATAAAGTCCTTAAGTCTAATCAGTCGAGAGAATTTAAATATGTATTGGCCAATAGCTTATTTCTTGTGAAAGAAGATAAGCTATATAGTGTTACTAGCAAAAGAGACATACTAAAGTTATACCCTCAACAGAAAAAAGAAATGAAATTTTTTATTCGAAGCAATAAATTAAAAATTGGAGCAAAAACACCAATGGATGCAGTAGTTCTTCTTTCTCAATTTGATCTGTAAATACCATGAAAAAAACTCTCATCCTCCTCTTCAGTCTTGTTCTTATTAATACCATTTCAGCACAAAATAAAATGGAAATAAGCATTGGCTACAAAGGTATGTCATTTATTCAATTGAGTCAGGAACTCGAAAGTAAATACCAAATTCATTCTTTTTTTTATGAATCTTGGGTGAATGATATTAAGCTTAAAAAGACCTACTCTAATGTCGATCTTCAAACTTTAATAACTGATGTTTTATCAGAATCAAAAATTCAATTTATAATTCGAGATAATTATCTGATTCTAACATTGTTTGAAAACCTAAACGATGAATTTAGTTTTAAAAGAAAGGTTGAGGACATTCATACTGATAATCAGACAAATGAGGAAATAGAAGGTGATATCTCAGCTTTGCAGCAACAAGAGTATATTATTCATGAAATTGGAATTGCTTTAGGTCGTAAAAAAGCTAAAGTTTTTGGTAACATAAATCTATTTGGGGCTGGCTTACCTCTCAAAGGTGTTGAGGTTTTTCTTCCTAGCATGGAAAAAGGTGTTACTTCTGATAAAGATGGTTACTTTGAAATAGAACTTGCACAAGGAGCCTACGTCTTAAATTTTAAATATGTGGGGCTAAAGCAAACTGTACGAAAAATTAACCTACGAGGGGATGGGCGTTTAGATGTACAGATGCGAAAAGAAATGCACTCTATAAAAGAAGTCAAAGTTTTTGCGAAAGATAATAAGGTGAAACGAACATCAATGGGAATAGAACATTTTACTTCTAAAGATCTTGAAAGCTTACCTTCAGCGCTTGGGGAACCAGATATTATTAAGAGTACAACCATGCTTCCTGGAGTTGAAAGTGCTGGTGAAGGTGCTATTGGCTTTAATGTAAGAGGTGGATCTGCTGACCAGAATCTTATTCTTATTGATAATGCTCCTATTTACTACCCAGCTCACTTTTTTGGCTTCTTCTCCGCTTTCAATAATGATATGATACAAGATGCAAGCCTCTACAAATCGAGTATTCCTGTTCAATTTGGAGGTCGTATATCTTCTACATACGATATTCATTCGTCAGAAACCATAGCAAATGAAACCAATGGTAAAATTGGGATTAGCCCCATAACGTCTAAAGCCTATCTTAATATACCTTTATTAAATAAAAAGCTCTCGATAATGAATTCATTCCGATTCACTTATTCTGATTGGATAATCAAAAAAATTGATTCAAAGGAATTGGTTGATTCGAAATCTGACTTTTACGATTTACATGGGAAAGTGCTATATAAACCAAACTCAAAAAATCAGATAGAGCTTAGTTATTATAAAAGTAAGGATGAGTTTCAGTTACATTCTGACACCGTTTATAATTTCCAAAATTTTGTTAGTTCTGTTAATTGGAGATACCGTTTCAATGAAAAATTGAAAATGAAAAATAGTGCGCATTTCACTAGCTTCTCGTACGATATGGCATCAAGTGATATTCCTACTAATGCATTTAAACTCACGCACCGTGTTAAAGATATCGGCTTTAAATCGCACCTAACATATGAAAAAGACGTTTTCACAAGATTCGATTTTGGAGCAGCTGCTAAATATTATGAAGTTAGTCCTGGAGAATTAAAACCCAATTCTGAATCTTCACTTATCTCATCCAATAAAATTGACATTGAGAAAGGACTAGAAACAGCAATATTTGCTGGTGCTAAATTTGAATTGTTTAGTTTCTTAAATGCCGAAGCTGGTTTCCGTTATTCTCTATATGGTAACCTTGGAAAAAGAAAAGAAGCTATATATAAAGATGGTAAGCCAAGTAGTCTAGACAGAACTGATATCCAAAATTCTTCAAGTGGACTCAACAATATTCAGCATGGACCAGAACTTAGATTCTCTGTTAACTATGCCATGAATAATAATAATTCATTTAAGGCCAGTTACAACAGAACGCGCCAATACATTCATTTGTTATCCAACACAACATCTATATCGCCAACCGATACATGGAAATTAAGCGATCGATACCTTAAGCCTCAAGTTGGAGATCAGTTTTCATTGGGATATTATCGCAATATTCTAGGATCCCTAGCTGAATTCTCAGTTGAAGCCTACTCCAAGCGTATTCAAAATGCTAAAGATTATAAAGATGGCGCAGAGCTTTATTTAAATGAATTTACTGAAACAGAAGTTCTAAATGCTGACGGTAAAAATTATGGATTAGAATTTCTATTACGTAAGAAATCAGGGCGATTTAACGGAATGATAAGCTATTCCTACTCCAGAAGTTTTTTAAAATCTAAAGATCAGACGGGAGAATTTGCTGTTAACGATGGGAAATGGTATCGAGCACCTTATGACAAACCTCACAATTTAAAGGCATTTCTAAGTTTTAAACTTTCTCGACGATTTATTTTTTCGACAAATCTCGTTTACCACACTGGTCGTCCTGCAACATACCCAACTGCCAAATACAAGATACAGGATATCCCGATTGTTTATTATTCTAAAAGAAACGAATACAGGCTGCCTCATTATTTTAGAACTGATATTACTCTATTGATAGAAGGTAATCTTAAAAAGAAGAAGAATTATCATACATCGTGGGCTTTCGGAATTTATAACTTAACAGGTCAGAGAAATACATATTCGTCATATTTCCGAATTGAAGATGGTAGCATGGTTGGATATAGACTATCCGTTTTTGGGGAAGCAATACCGACTATTACATATAATATTGAATTCTAAATACTATGAAAAATAAAATCATCAAAAACATAAGCCTTATTCTAGTAGTGAGTTTGACTTCAATCTTAGGTAGTAGAGCTCAAAATATTCCTGCTGAACAAATACATGTACATTTACAAAAGAACATTTACATAGCTGGAGAAGCCATTCTTTTCAAACTCTACTGTATCAATGCAGGCGAACAAAAATTATCCAATACTAGTAAAGTCGCTTATGTTGAGTTAATAGGCGAAAATGGATTCCCTGTTGCCCAAACCGATATCATTTTAGAAAATGGTATGGGAGAAGGTGGCTTTGTTATTTCATCCCAGCTTCCCACAGGAAATTATGCCATTAATGCCTATACACATTGGATGAAGACGAGTTCTCCAGATTTCATAAACTTCAGTCCTCTCTTTATTTTCAATAATCAGAATATAGATGATAGTAATTATTCAAATACTAAGAATCTGAAAAGCTCATTCCGTGATCTAAAAAATAATGACTTAACTCTTGTAAAAGCTGAATTTAAGCAAGAGGACGTTTCTATCAACACAAAAATTGAAGATGCAAATCGTATTCTTAGAATTTCAGTAAAAAGTAATAGCCCTGTTGTTGAAGAAACTTATAAAATAGTACTACAGTCCAGAAAAGGAAGAATTCTCGAAAAGTATTTCAAGTTCGATCAACAGAATTGGGAACTCTTATTAAAAACGAAAGATTTAAAATCTTCAAATTACAATATCTCAATTCTTAATTCTGAGAGTAGACTTGTAAAAACAGCTGTAATCCATCTGGCAAAATCACATCGCGGTCGTTTTATTGAAAAACCAAGAATAACAACGAACCAAAGACAAAAAATAAAGATTAATCTTCGTTTAGATGAACTAAGTTATCAAAATGATAGTCTATTCTTATCAGCAAGTATAAAGCTCATGGAACCCAATACGCCATCAATTGATATAATTGATTACATGAATTTGTATTCAGATTTTAGCGCTGACATAGGATCATATCTTGACAAAAATAAGCAGCTCTCTAAACTAAGTTGGATCGCTGAAGGAGAGCTTGAAACACTTTGGCTTAATAATTCAAATTCATACTCAATAGATTCTCTAAAATATCCTGAAAAAGAAGCGTATATTTTGGAAGGACAAATTAAAAACAGAAAAACAGAACAAGCTTTTGCTGGTGAAAATATCTTTCTCTCAAAAATTGGGGGCTACGCTGATATCAATACATTTTGCACGAATGATCAAGGTAAATTTTATTTTAATCTTCCCTTAAAAAAAGGTCTTCAAGACATATCAATTCAAGTTAAAGGTAGGGATGACCTCGATCTTGCTTTCAAATTAAAAGACAAATTCAACTCTGAAGGCATCGCACCAATACCATGGAATAATAAAAAACTTAAAAAAGAAAAGTTAGATTTCATCAAGCAACAATTTGAAAATTACAGAATTCGCAACATATACAAACAAGAGAACTTTCATGAAACTATCGATACCTGTCTCTATAGAGGACAATCAAATTTTTATGGAAAAGCTAAACATTTTATCAAAATTGATGACTACATAAGGCTTGATTCTTTAGAAGAATATTTCCACGAATTTATTTCTACAGTAAAAATCAAGTACCGGAAGAAGAAGCCTTATATGAATGTTTTCAGTCCGGATGATTCTCGCACACTTAAGCAAGAGCCCTTAATCTTATTCGATGGATTGATTATCTCAGATGCTTCCAAGATATTAAATAAGAGATCAAAAGATATTGATAAAATAGAGGTTATTCCTTATGAGTATTATTATGGATCATCACATTTGTATGGCATTATAAACGTGACTTCAAAAAAGAAAGATTGTGAACTCGATGAATTACCCAAAAACACGGAGCGTTACTATTTACCATTGTTTACAAAAGATGTTGAATTTATAAAATCTCAGACTAAAGCGCAAAAAAACCATCCTGATTACAGAACTGATTTACTTTGGGAACCAGATATAACTCTTAGTCACAATAAAGATTTCGAATTGGAATTTACAACAAGTGATATTAAAGGAGAATATGAACTAATCGTTCAAGGCCTTTCTGAAAATGGAGATCCTATCGTAATAAAACAGAGAATTCTAATTGAATAAAAAAAAAGCTCAGCAAATTAATTTGCTGAGCTTTTTATTTACATTTTATTCTAATAAACCTATACGGTAGCTTCTTTGTGCCATCTGTTAATTCCACCTTTTAAGTGAGCTGTTCTATGGAAACCACTTTTTTGAAGGTAACGTCTAACCTGCTTGCTTCTATATCCTAAATGGCAAAAAACAATCAAATCTTTATCCTTAGGTAAAGTTCCCATCTTCTCAGGAATTTGCCCCATTGGAATATGAATAGAGTTATCTATTCCTCCTTGTGCCAACTCATGAGATTCACGAATATCAATAAGAAGAATGTCATCACGCTTTTCCATCTCACTTAATAATTCTTGTGGCGTGTAACTTGTTTTGGGAGCATTATCGTTTGAAAAAAATAACATAGTTTATTGTTTTAAATTAAACACTTTTCCAAGCTTCATCAGTTTCTTCAAGATCTTTCCAGCTTGCACTAACAAATATAGAAAAATATGTAAGCCGTTAAAATTATGTGATCAAAAGTTAAAAAGAATTATAGAATTTTAAGAAGAACCTCTAGAATGACTCTACTCCTCGCACCATACCTAAGCAAAGAGATTAAGCTAATCAAATCTTAATTCTAAAAATGTTGTTTATCTGCCAAGCTTTGAAATCAATTAAACCTTCAACACAATGCGATATCTGGCCTTTCCTTTTTCCAAATGCGTCATCGCTTCATTCACTTTTTCTAAGGGAAACTCTTCCACCATGGGATAAATATCGTGACGAACACAAAACTCGAGCATCTTAAGTGTGAGTGCCGGACTACCCAATGGACTGCCTGCAACAGATTTCTCACCCATTATCAGCGAAAAAGCAGGTATGGCCATAGGCTCTAAAACGGCACCTACCGTATGCAATCTACCCTTTGGTCCGAGAGCAGATAAATAGGCATTCCAATCTAAACTGACATTGGTAGTGTTCAGGATAAAGTCCAAACTACCGGCAATGCTTTCTAATTCATCAGGATTTCTGGAATTGATAACTTTGCTTGCACCCATGGAGAGTATCTGCCTTTTTTTATCTGGGTTTGAGCTAAACGCAACGACTTCACATCCCCATTTATTCAGGAATTTTAAAGCCATATGACCAAGTCCACCTATCCCAATAACACCTACCTTATCGGTGGCTTTTACACCCGCTAAAATAATCGGATTGAATACAGTAATCCCGCCACAAAGCAAGGGACCAGCTTTCTTCATATCGATACCTTCAGGAAGAGGAATGGCCCACGACCAATGCCCTCTAACATATTCTGCAAAGCCACCATGTCGCCTAACAATAGTACCTTCTACACTATTACAAAGATGATGACTACCATCCATACATTGTTTACAGTGCATACAGGATGCCGAATTCCAGCCCAAGCCAACTAAATCGCCAGGCTTAAGCGTTTTCACATGATGACCTACTGCAGCGACCTCGCCTACAATTTCGTGTCCGGGAACAAAGGGATATTCCGTCATGCCCCATTCATTATTTAGCATACTTAAATCGGAGTGACAAATACCACAATAATGAACTTTGATATCCACTTGATCACACTTTAATTCGGGTAATTCATATTCGAAAGCTTTTAATTGCCCTCCTGCCTCACTTGCTGCATACGCCTTTACTCTTTCCATAATAAGCTATTTTTATATGACTTTAACATTTCAAATCACTTCCCTCCCAATGATTTAAGCTTGAATCCGCAAGGCTTAATGAGCCTGAAAATTCGAATCTACTTAATTTACTGAAAAAAGAAACAGGAATAAAAAATACTTGACGGGCTGAGCTTTTCCCTAAACGAATCGAGGCTACTGAGCAAATAATTAAACTGCAGAACAAAGCCGATTCAATGGCAGGATAGGACCAATACTAATCACTTTAGATTTATGGTTAAACGCAAAATATATGATTTATTTAAGAGGATAAACTACGAAAAAACCCATCCGCGAAATTCGCAGATGGGTTCATTTATATCTTTTCAATTCTTATTATTTTGCAGATTTCATCATTTTAATTACAACAATTCGCAAAACAGAATCACTTTCGTTTCTCCAGCCATGTCCGCAATTTGCAGGGCTTTCGATTAGGGTATTTGCTTCCACTTCTTTGCTTTCGTCTCCTATCTCAACAATTCCCTTTCCTTCCAGAACCAAAAAACGAACATCAAGAGGAGCTGCATGTTTAGCAATAGTATCACCTGGCTTCAAATTTAAGTGCACCATCATCATATGCTCATCTTGATGAAATTTTCTGGCTTCAACGCCGTGATTATTCACAAATGCTTCCGTTTCAAATATCTTTTTTATCTCCATGATCTATTGTATTAAGCTGATTACTACTAACACTTTAACAAAGGTCGGCCTTTTCAAGTGAAAAAAGAGTACCAATTGTTACAATGGAGAGAAATTAATGAAACCAATCCAGTCCTAAACGTTTTTGTTTATACCGTGTATTTCATTGCTATTAAATGTTTAAGCTTAATAGTAGAACTAAGGGATTCTTTTTTGAGCTCCTCGAAATATGGCATCTCTTTTAAATATTTTTCGTTTTACGAAAGCTTTAGTAAGACCGGGAAGTTGAGAACTTGTTCGAAAATCACCCGGCCGCACTTAAGCATGAGGCAAATAAGAAAGAGATTTAAAAAGTAGCCTTGATCTTTTTTGCTTCGTTTTTTGGATCAAGCCAAAAAATGAAGTCTGGTTTATTCGCAAAGCTCATGAGCTCGCAAGCTCGGTTGGGCGAAGCACCAATTTATTTAGGACGCTATTGGAAACAAACCAATTTGCATGCTATAGATGCTGATTGCGATGCTGCTTTACAAGGAATCGAATTACAGATTAAATCCTTTACTCATCACTATTCCAATCTTAAGCGTGAAGCAGAAATCTTGTGCATATAAGATGTCTCAGATAAAAACTATAAGGTGAACATGTACAGTCACCTTTTCAGAAGAAATAACATCAATATTGATGTTAACACAGACCTAAATAGCAAAATAAAAAAACAATTTCCCCCTACCATTAGAATTATAATAGTACTAATCACGCTGAGCCTATTCTCTTGTCAGCAGCCAGAAAAGTCCAAAACTGACGAGTCTCAGGCAAAGGTGAAAAAGATCGTAGAGAATTCTGTAGACCGAGATTTAGACGCCATCAAGAAAGATGGGGTTCTCAAGGCTTTGGTCGTCTATAGCAGCACGAGTTATTTTCTTTACAAGGGTCAACCCATGGGTTTTGAATATGAGCTTTTGAAGCGACTTGCGGAGCATCTTGATTTAAAACTGGAAATTGTCGTGTCCATTGATCTCGATTCGGAATTCGAAATATTAAACAGAGGAGATGTGGATTTAATTGCACATGGAATGACCATCACCAATCAACGAAAAGGGGAAGTGGATTTTACTGAATATTTATACCTGACCAAGCAGGTGCTCGTTCAGAAGAAGCCCGACAACTATCGAGATATTTCCTGGGGTGCCCTGCAAAAGCAACTTATTCATGATCCAATTGAATTAATTGATGATACCATATCGGTTAGAAGAAATTCTGCCTACTACGAGCGTTTGATTAGCTTATCGAATGAAATTGGAGGGAACATTGCCATTGATACCCTGGACAGTCAGCTATCAACGGATGAGATTATCAAGATGGTGGCAAATGGGGAAATTAAGTACACAATAGCCGACGAAAACCTAGCCAAAATAAATGCCTCCTACAATCCTATTCTAAAAATTGATATTCCTGTTTCCTTTTCGCAACGAATTGCGTGGGTTACCCGCAAAAATTCCCCTAATTTTCATGCAGTTATCAATAAATGGATAAAAGCAGAGAGAAAGGAAGCAACCAACAATGTTATTTACAATAAGTATTTTAAAAATAAACGAAACTTCAAGCGAAGAATCAAGAGTGACTACTACAGCCTGAATAATAATCAGATAAGTAAGTACGATGATCTGATAAAGAAATATGCGAAAAAAATTGATTGGGATTGGCGACTGCTCGCCGCACAAGTCTATCAGGAATCCAGATTTGATCCGGGTGCCAAATCATGGGCAGGCGCCAAGGGACTAATGCAGGTGATGCCTGCCACGGCAGAGTCTTTAGGTATAAAGGACATTTCTGATCCTAATGAAAGTATCCGAGGGGGTACGGATTATTTGGATCATCTATACAAACGATTCACTGACATTCCAGACTCTCTAAACAGAGTTAAATTTTCTTTAGCCTCTTACAATTGTGGATACAGTCACGTAAGAGACGCCCAGCGTCTTGCAAAGGAAAATGGCTTAGATACTACCATCTGGGCAGACCATGTAGAGAAAATGGTCTTGGCTTTAAGTTTACCTAAGAATTTCAATAAACCCTTTATAAAATATGGATATGTACGAGGATCAGAACCCGTAAATTACATCAAGCAGATTTTCGAGCGTTATGACCATTACAAGCAGTTCATTTCCTTAGACTAATTAGAATGTAAAACGAGCCTCTCACTAAAGGCTCGTTTTTTTTATATGATGAAAACCTTGATATTGGAAAGCACCATCAGGGCATCTACGGACTATTCCCTGACCCAGCAAGGGTCACACGACCTGTGTAAAGCTTCCTGCAGTGTGCAGCGACATTCACACGACCCATGTAAAGCTTCCTGCAGTGTGCAGCGGCATTCACACGACTCATGTGAAGCTTCCTGCAGTGTGCAGCGACATTCACACGACTCATGTAAAGCTTCCTGCAGTGTGCAGCGGCATTCACACATGTTTTAAGCGTGCGTACGGCAAATTTATGTGCTTTTAAACATCAATTCTCAGCAACACCAATAAAACCAATAGTTAAACACATGCAAATATACTAAATGACATAAAAAACACTAAGCATAGACAATAACACACCGTAAATAAACGAAAAAGGCATTCCAGTTGAATATAAAAAACACTACCTTCATGATTGAATTTTTCAAATAAACTTATTTTTATGTTTTAACTATTCATTACCAAACATTCCGTAATAATGAATTCATCGAATTTGTTAAGAAATTAATTCAGATTGTAAATTCAAACGATCCTGAAGTTTTAAAGGTGAAAGTACAATGCGACGACCTTGCAGCATTACTAGCCGTATTAACAGGCTTGTATAAGCCCGATTTAGGCTCTGTTATAACCAAGGAACTTGAAGAGATTGACGCACGCCGCGACAGTGCTCTAGTGGGTATAGAGATGCAAATAAAATCGTTTGCCTACCATTTTGAGCCAGCAAAACAAGAGGCTGCTCAGGCTTTAATTAACTCATTGACCACCTACGGTTCGGGCACTAGTCGCTTTAACTATCAGGCCGAAAGTACAACCATTGACAGCATTGTAGCCAAGTGGGAAAATGATCCTGAATTGGTGAGTGCCCTTACAACACTTAACATGCCTAGCTGGGTGACTGAGTTGAAAACAGCCAATAAGCTTTTCGATGATCGCTACCTGGTTCGTTTGAAAGAAGACGCTATGGCTCCAGAAGAAAATACCGTCGAAGTGCGCAGTCAAATTATTCAGAGCTATCGCACCCTATTAGCACACTTGCAAGCACATGCCACGCTTAGTATCGATAACTCTTACACTGAGACTGTAAAGCAAATCAATTTGCTGATAGAGCAATTTAATAAGCTCGTAGCAGGGCGAAGCAGCACCAAAGAAGAAGAGGAAGTCCTAACACAGGAATAAATCACTTATCACAATAAAAAAAAACGAACTCGTGAGGGTTCGTTTTTTTTTATTCAAAAGCTGTGTCGTCCTGAAATAACGTTACACAAAAAGTAACACTATGGAAAAATAAGAATACTGCCATTAACGAAGAGAACATAAAGATTAAAGAAGTGTTAATGTATAAGTGGTTTGTTAGAGATTTTTTTTAAAACTTGTCATATTTGACATTGTCAAATAATTATTATAAATAATGATATCTCATCTAAAACATTATATTTACAATAAAAAAACTATGAAGAAAAATATTTATTTTTTATTTGTTGCAATGCTGCCTTTTGGACTTATTGGATGTAGTACAGAGGATGAAAGTATTCCTGAAGTAGATTTAAGTGAAATTGATCTACTATTAAATGAATACAACTTACTAGATACTGATGTGAATTTTGAGAACTTCACCTTGGGAATAGATACAAATTTGATTTATTTTAATGGAAGAAAAAAAGATCAATTATTTATTGAATGTTTTAATCGAACTGATAAATCAAATATTCTTTCATGGAATAAGCAGGCTGTAATTGACACTATCGTTACGGTAGATAGAGGATATGGTGAGACATCCACACACAACTTTGAATCTTTTAAGATAAGACAAGCATATACCTACAAAAATAGCCATGTTTTCATTTTACAAGGGGGAGATTCAAATGATGCATTCTCAACATTGTCTTTAGATTTATTTTTTGTTTCCAATCAAGACTACGTTAAGGTTAAAAAAATAAGGAAGGCTGCCATCATTCAAAATTTATTTACTATCATACCTTGGTATGAAGGTCGTGTGCTTTATAATACGGCAGCTGTGGGTGGTGAATCTGTATGTATAAGTTATTCTGTAAATGGTGAGGAAATATATAAAACTGAGGATCATATACGTATTAGCGAAGTAAATATCATACCTATCAATTTATATGAATACATAGGTTTTCAGAACAATTTTTTCTATCGTAATGATCTTACAATAAAAAACCGAACATGGTTTTCTGAAAGTGTATTGCCAGATAATTCTAGAGCGGATGAAGTTAAGATTACTAGAGAAGATTCAGATCATGTGATTTTCGATATTAAATATACCTTGTATAGTGGAGATAAAGAATCTAAGAAATTCAAAGTGGAAATTGAATCTGGAACATTCACAGAAATATAAATAAAGTGTTGTAAACTGTATCGTCCTAAAGGCAAAAAATAGATTCGAATTAAAAACCCGTCAGGTATAAAAAACAAAACGCTTAACTTTTAGAAAGTTAAGCGTTTTAATTGAGGTCTCTGGCGGATTAGCCACCAGATCCATATACGTCTGATTACCTGACTCCTGCATTGTCTAAAATGAGCTACTGGGCTGAAAAAGGGGCTGAATAGGTGATTTCCTTACAATTTAGAATGAATTCAAGCCTATTCGAACAAACTTTACAAACAATCACTTTGATTTAGATGTCCGGTTAAGTTAGAAATTTGTATTTTCATCCTTTCTCCAAAATAATATTTTTAATATGTCTGGCAATCCTTTAGTTATTATTTCAATTTTCACCTTTCCTATTCTCTTTATTGTTTTATACCTATTCCTTAAAATGAGTCCTTTTATCTTTTATAAAGACAAACTCGGAATATTCTTTTATAAAATTCATAGAAAAATCTTATTTGAGAAACTAATTGGAAGAGATTATGACATTAATTATATCATTTATGAATATGCCCAAAATTTAAATACAGAAAATTATAATAAAAGAACTGTGGTTTTTTGGAATAACATTCTAATAAATTTTCATCCTGAATTCGTCAAAGAGCTTAACAGAAAGAAAGCCTCTTTAAATAGCATATACGATCTTGAAGATCTCCACTATGAGATGACCACGAAAACAGTTGATTTCAGAACACTTAAGCACAGTAAGACAATTACTTTAGATAAAGATGAAATAACTAAATCAATACCTAATGAGGTTATAATATCGAATTCACATTTATCGAGAATTGAAATCGAAAACCTAAAAATATTCCAAGATTTAATTTTAGAGAAAGCTACTATTCTAGGTAGTATTAGAGGTCAGTATCAAAAAGCAATGAGACTTGGATTCTTCTACTTCTATTTAGGAGAGAAGATATCTCCAAATTCTACTCCTATTAATTCAATAGAAGTTTGGAAAGAGAAAATCAAATATAAGGGCAGAACTAAAAAGAATGATAAACTTGTAGAAAAACCATTCCATATTACAACAAAAAGCCCGAATGTAAAGGAGAGTAATAACTTCTCCAAAAGTTCTGTAAAAAAGAACATACTTGAAATTCTTAATTATTTTGAAACTATTGAATTTAAAATGGGAATTGATAAAATCTACAAGCTTTGCACTGAACTAAATATTGATTTAAAAGATTAAATCCTTCCAATTACGAATTCCTTTAACGTTCTTTTTTATAAAGGAAATATATCAAAATCTAGTATTTTCTAGTTCTTTCCCCTCTAACACTGTAAACCAGACACTTAAATAGTATGTTAGCTGTCAAATTAAAACATACTTATTATGAAGAAAGAAGGATTTACAATTACAATCAATGCCCCCAATGATCTAATTAATCTTATTAAACAAACCATTAGAGATGAAATAAAACAGAGCAATTCTATCAGTGTAGAAAGAGACAAATATGTAACTATTGAAACTGTTTCCAAAAAATTGCATCTCAGTCGAACAGCAATCTACGAGAGAATTCATCAAGGTAAAATTACTCTATTTAAAGAAGGAAGGCGGTCTCTTTTCGATATCGACGAAATTGAAAATTTGATCAATTCATCATCAATTATCAAAAATAAATAAGATGATGGAAATCCCGAACATAAATACTGAAGAAAATTCTTCCTTAAAGTTAGTAACTAAGTACTCTAAAAAGAATAAAGTCTTCGATTCAAATAGCAACTCTTGTCAAGAGAGTCTTTTAGTAATTAAACCTGCAAATGAATGGAATGAAGAAGCTAGAAAGAAGCCAAACCCCAAAAGGTTATTTGGAGATCTATGGTATGAAGGTGAGGTATGTATTTTTTTTTCCGATACAAATCTTGGAAAATCAATCTTAGCCGTTCAAATTGGTGATAGTATTTCAAAAGGAATTCCTATTCCTGGATTTCAATTCGAAGCTGAAAGACAAAAAGTTCTGTATTGTGATTTTGAACTATCCGACAAGCAATTTCAAATAAGATATACCAATGAAAAAGAAAGCATATATCAATTTGATGATGATTTTCTTAGAGCACAACTCAACCCTGATATAGATGAAATACCTAAAGAATTTAAAAATTTTGATTATTTCATTATTAACACATTAGAACAAGTTATTATATCAAAGTCTATAAGAATCCTAATCGTTGATAATCTAACTTATCTAAACTCAGAAACAGAAAAAACGAGAGAGGGGTCAGATCTCATGAAGAAATTAAAAAGGTTAAAAAACAAGTACAGACTTTCTTTGTTGGCTTTAGCCCACACCCCAAAAAGAAATGCTATCCTTCCAATCACAAGAAATGACCTGATGGGATCTAGCAATCTTATGAATTTTTGTGACAGCTGCTTTGCTTTGGGAGATAGCACTCAAGGAGATAATATCAGATATATTAAACCTATTAAAGTGCGTAACGCTGAGAAGGGAGCAATTGATCACGATGTAACGGTAGTAGCTATAGAAAAAAGTGATAGTTTTTTACATTTTGACCACATCGCACCAGGCTATGAAAATGATCATCTAAAAACAATAGACAAAAAGAAGCTTATAAGTGATGTCATTAAAGTAAAGGAAAACAATGCACACCTATCACTACAACAAATAGCTGATAAAACTGGAACATACAAAATGAACGTTACGCGGATACTAAAAGCAAATGGATTTGATACTAGTGCGTAACAACATTGGATGTGTTACACCTGTTACGAATTGTTACAGAAGCAACTTAGCGATAAATACACTCAATACACTGACCTAATACTGATTAACATCGTCAGATGAGAAAACCTAGTGATTTAATAACAAATTAAATCATAACAAAACGCAACATCTGTAACAACGTAACATCCATAACAAGATGTCACACTCATAACAAACGTAACAGGTGTAACAGGTGTAACAGTGTAACATATTCAAAATTCGTAACACATCTAATTTTGTTACGATGAAACGATTAAACCGAATTATGGAAAAAAATGATATCACGGAAAGTGAAAGAACAAAACTCATAAAAGAGTTCTCGATAAAAGACTTGATAGGAGATCAGGAAAAGAAAATAACTAAATCTATTAAGCCAATATTGACAAATTTCAATGCAGCTGATTTTAATCTTGATGATACAAAACAGGAGGATTCCAAAACGAAAACAAATAAAAATGAAATCACAAAAAAATAAAAAGCAATCAGAACAAACTGATAACAAACAAATTTCAAATCACACTAAAGATCTTAGTACAATAATCAACGAAATTTTAAAAAGTCCAACATCTGGCTTAAGTGAGGAGGATAAAATAAAGTTTATGGACATTCCTTTACCTCCAAAAAAAAATAGTTAATCCAAATACATTTGTATAATCAATACAATAAAAGAGCCATTACTTTAAAGAATAATCTCTTACAAAAAACTGGATCTCTTTAAGTAACTTGTTTCCCTATTAAGCTGAAATAATAGATTGTTAATTAATTTTATATGTTAGTATAGTCTTCCCTGAGCTTCATAAAATCAAGACTTTTTTATTCCTATATTTGACATGTTATCCAAAGGTTGTATTTAAATCTCATTTATTGGGAAATATAAGCATCTATTACATGAGAAATAGTGTTCCTACATTTGGAAATAATGATATATAAAAAATAGAATGACAAGTACGATACAAAGAGCTGAACTACAAGCTCAAATCTGGAAAATAGCCAACGAAGTTCGAGGCTCTGTTGATGGATGGGATTTCAAACATTTTGTGTTAGGAGCTCTCTTCTATCGCTTTATTAGTGAAAATTTCACCAATTATATTGAGGGCGGCGATGAAAGCGTTAATTACGCAAGTTTTCCGGATGATAAAATATCCCCTGAAATAATAGATGACGCTATCAAAACAAAAGGATATTTTATCTATCCAAGTCAGCTTTTTGCTAACATCGTAAAAGGTGCTAATACAAATCCAGATTTAAATACAGATTTAGCTGATATATTTTCAGCTATAGAAAGCTCTGCGAATGGTTATCCATCAGAAGATGATATAAAAGGATTATTTGCAGATTTTGATACAACCAGTAACCGTTTAGGTAATACCGTCGAGAATAAAAATAGCCGTTTGGCTGCAGTTCTAAAAGGTGTAGAAGGATTAAAACTTGAGGGTAATTTCGAAGATAGCAAGATAGACTTCTTTGGTGATGCTTATGAGTTTCTAATCTCTAAATATGCTGCCAATGCAGGTAAGTCTGGCGGTGAGTTTTTTACACCTCAAAACGTATCAAAGCTGATTGCACAGCTTGCTATGCACAAGCAAGAAAAGGTAAATAAAATTTATGATCCTGCAGCTGGTTCGGGATCACTGTTATTGCAAGCAAAAAAGCATTTTGACAATCATATTATAGAAGAAGGTTTTTATGGACAGGAAATAAACCATACCACCTACAACCTTGCACGTATGAATATGTTTTTGCATAATGTAAATTACGACAAGTTTCATATTGTACTGGGAAATACACTCATAAACCCTCAATTAGGAGATGAGAAACCTTTTGACGCTATTGTTTCAAATCCTCCTTATTCTATAAAATGGATTGGTGATGCTGACCCAACGCTTATCAATGATGACCGTTTTGCACCTGCAGGAGTGTTGGCTCCAAAATCAAAAGCAGATTTTGCCTTTGTGCTTCATGCATTAAGTTATTTGTCTAGTAAGGGTAGAGCTGCATTGGTCTGTTTTCCTGGTCTTTTTTACCGTGGTGGTGCAGAACAAAAAATTAGAAAGTATTTGGTAGACAATAACTTTGTAGAAACGGTGATTTCCTTACCGCCTAATCTATTTTATGGTACATCAATAGCGGTAAACATCTTAGTGCTGTCAAAACATAAAACAGATAATAAAACACAATTTATAGATGCAAGTGGTGAAAACTTCTTTAAGAAAGTGATCAATAACAATGAGCTGACTGATACGCATATTGAGCAAATTATGAACATGTTTGATAGCAAACAAGATATTAAACATATTGCAAAATCTATAGATAACACAAAAATAGCTGAAAATGATTACACTCTCTCTGTTAGTAGCTATGTTGAACCAAAAGATACCCGTAAGAAGATTGATATAGATGTGTTGAATAAGGAAGTTGCAAAAACAGTAGAAAAGATAGATAAACTACGTGTCGATATTGATGCAATTGTAAATGAGATTGAAGCATGAGTTATTTAGACAAATTGTTGGAAGGTGCTGTCGTGGAGTGGAAGCCTTTGGGAGATGAGAGTATTGGTAAGTTTATTCGAGGTGGTGGATTACAGAAGAAAGATTTTACCGAAACAGGAGTTGGTTGTATTCATTATGGTCAAATCTATACACACTATGGAACATACACTAATAGAACCAAAACATTTGTTTCTAAAGAATTTGCAAAAAAAGCACGTAAGGCTAAATATGGAGATTTGGTCATAGCAACAACAAGTGAAACTGATGATGATTTATGTAAAGCTGTGGCTTGGTTAGGTAATGACGAAATAGCAGTAAGCAGTGATGCTTGTTATTATACACATAATTTAAATCCAAAATACGTTGCGTATTTTTTTCAAACAGAACAATTTCACAAACAAAAACGACCTTTTATAACCGGTGCAAAAGTAAGACGTGTAAATGCTGATAATTTGGCTAAAATTCTAATCTCCATTCCATGTCCAGATAATCCAGCGAAATCACTTGAAATCCAAAAAGAAATCGTTCGTATTTTAGATACTTTTGCAAAACTTACAACAGAATTTACAACAGAACTTACAGCAGAACTTACAGCACGTAAACAGCAGTATAACTACTATCGCGAGCAATTGTTGAGTTTTGATGAAAAGGAAGTGCAACATCTACCTATGGGAGATGAGAGTATTGGTAAGTTTATCAGAGGTAAACGATTTGTAAAAACCGATATGATTTCAGAAGGTGTCCCATGTATACACTATGGTGAAATGTACACTCATTACGATACTTGGGCAGATAAAACCAAATCTTTCGTTAGTAAAGAGTTAGTTCAAAATAAAAACCTAAGATTGGCTGTAAAAGATGATGTTATCTTGGTTGCAGCTGGAGAAACAATCGAAGATATTGGAAAGGGAACAGCTTGGTTAGGTGAAGAAGGTGTTGTTATTCACGATGCTTGCTTTTATTACAAAAGTACCTTAAACCCTAAATATGTAGCTTATTTTACTCGTACAAGACAATTTCATGACCAAATAAGGAGGCATATTTCTTCTGGTAAAATTTCAGCTATTAACGCTAATGGGTTAGGTAAAGTTAAAATTCCTGTTCCTTCCCCAGAAGAGCAAGAACGTATAGTTAGTATTTTAGACAAATTCGATATTCTAACATCTTCAATAAGTGAAGATTTACCTAAAGAAATAGAGTTAAGACAAAAACAATACGAGTATTACCGTGAAATACTATTAACATTTCCAAAAGAATCGATAGAGGTATAGTATGGGACAGTCATTAACAGAAATAGCAGTAAATTTAAAGGATGCAACTCATAGAAGGAGAGCAGTTACGGAAAGGTTCGCAGATGTGAAAGTACAATTAATTTATGCTTTTAATGGTACTGGTAAAACACGCTTATCTCGTGAATTTAAAAAACTTATAGCTCCTGACGTAGAAATAGAAGATGAAGAAGTTGCGCATGGTCCGAAAGTAATTTATTACAATGCTTTTACTGAGGATCTTTTTGTTTGGGATAATGATACGCCTAATGATTTGAATGAGCCAAAGCTACTAATTCAGCCAAACACATTCACAAATTGGATTTTAGAAGATGAAGGGCAAGACCAAAATATTATCTCTAACTTCCAGGAATATACAGATGATAAATTGACTCCTCATTTCAGTGCGGATTTCTCCGAGGTACGGTTTTCATTTGAACGAGGTAATGATGAAAGTAATGAGAATGTGAAAATCTCCAAAGGAGAAGAGAGCTGTTTTATTTGGAGTGTTTTTTATAGTTTATTGGTGCAAATTATTGATGTATTAAATGTTGCTGAATTAGATGAACGTAGTACAGAAAAATTTAATGAATTAAAATATGTATTTATTGATGACCCTGTAAGCTCATTAGATGAAAATAATTTAATTGAACTCGCTGTAGATATTGCAAAATTGATAAAATCAAGTCAATCAGAAGTTAAATTTGTTATAACTACCCATAATCCACTATTCTATAATGTTTTACACAATGAACTAAAACAAGCAAATTATAAAAAATATCTATTAAAAAATCTAGATGATGGGACTTATGAATTAATAACTCAATCAAATGATTCACCCTTTTCATATCATCTTTATCTCAAATCCGAAATTGAAAGAGCAATCGAAACAGGTCAGCTGAGCAAGTATCATTTCAATTTCCTTAGAAACATTTTAGAAAAAACCTCTACCTTTCTGGGGCATCAAAACTGGGGAGAACTCTTACCAGAAAGAACTCCAGGAGAAAGGGACTCGTATCTAACACGTATCGTCAATATTTCAAGTCATTCTAAACATGCCAACGAAGAAGTATTTTACCTAAACGAAAATGACAAAAACGTTTTGGGGTATTTAATGAGAAATACTAAAATTTTTGAGTTTTTTAAATAAGACGTATAATGACACAATACAAAACCATCGCTGAATCAAACAATTTCATTGTTTTAGACAAATACACTAAGTTTTCGGAGGTGTACGAGGCGCCTGCAATCTATCAAACTGAGGCAGACCTAGAGAAAGAACTTATCCGAGATTTACGCAATCAAGGTTATGAACATCTACCTAAGCTTATCACTCCTGAGACAATGCTTGCCAATGTAAGAGTGCAGTTGCAAATTCTTAACAACATGAAATTTTTAGATGGTGAATGGTCTCGATTTGTTGAGGAGTATTTAGACAAACCAAATGATAATCTGATAGATAAGACAAGGAAGATACATGATAATTATATCTACGATTTTGTTTTTGATGATGGTCATATTCAAAACATTTACTTAGTAGACAAAAAGAATGTTACTCGCAATAAAGTGCAGGTAATCTCACAATTTGAGCAAAAAGGTACTCAGGCAAATCGTTATGATGTCACCATATTAGTGAATGGATTACCTTTGGTGCAAATCGAGCTAAAAAAGCGAGGTGTTGCTATTCGTGAAGCCTTTAATCAGGTACATCGTTATAGTAAAGAGAGCTTTAATAGTAAAAACTCACTTTTTAAATATTTACAGGTTTTTGTTATCTCAAATGGTACTGACAGCCGCTATTTTGCTAATACTGTTGAGAGAAGTAAAAACAGTTTTGACTTCACCATGAATTGGGCAAAGTCAGACAATACCCTTATCAAAGATCTAAAAGATTTTACTGTCACCTTTTTTCAAAAAAACACCCTCTTAAATGTCCTTCTTAACTATTCAGTATTTGATGTAAGCGATACACTCCTTGTTATGAGACCCTATCAAATTGCAGCAACGGAAAGGATCTTATGGAAGATCGCAAGTTCCTATCAGGCTAAAAATTGGTCTAAAAGCGAAAGTGGAGGTTTTATTTGGCATACTACAGGATCAGGTAAGACCCTTACCAGTTTTAAAGTAGCACGACTAGCAACACAACTTGATTTTGTTGATAAAGTATTCTTTGTGGTAGATCGTAAAGATCTAGATTTTCAAACCATGAAAGAGTATCAACGATTCTCTCCAGATAGTGTTAATGGATCAGATAGTACAGCTGGTTTAAAAAGAAATATTGAGAAAGATGATAATAAGATCATAGTAACGACAATTCAGAAACTGAATAATCTCATGAAAAATGAGAGTGATCTATCCATCTACCAAAAGCAAGTTGTATTCATCTTTGATGAAGCACATCGCTCACAATTTGGAAAGGCTCAAAAGAACCTTAAAAAGAAGTTTAAGAGGTACTATCAATTTGGTTTTACTGGGACTCCTATATTTCCTGAAAATGCTTTGGGTTCAGAAACTACAGCCAGTGTATTTGGACGTGAAATACACTCTTATGTTATTACTGATGCTATTAGGGATAATAAAGTGCTTAAGTTTAAGGTAGACTACAATGATGTTAGACCTCAGTTTAAAGGTATTGAGACAGAACTGGATGAAAAGAAGTTAAGTGCAGCAGAAAACAAAAAAGCTTTACTCCATCCTACTCGTATCAATGAAATTTCTCAATACATATTACAGAACTTTAGGCAAAAAACTCATAGATTACATGGAAGCAAAAGAGGGTTTAATGGAATGTTTGCAGTTAGTAATATTGATGCTGCTAAATGCTACTATGAAGCAATAAATAATCTACAAAAGGAGAGTGATAAACCTCTAAAGATTGCTACTATCTTCTCCTTTGCAGCCAATGAAGAGCAAAGTGCCGTTGGAGAGATCCCTGATGAAACTTTTGACCCCTCTGCAATGGATACAAGTGCAAAAGAGTTTTTAACTGATGCCATCAATGACTATAATGGTATGTTTAAAACCAGCTTTGGGGTTGATAGTAAAGAGTTTCAAAACTACTATCGTGACCTTGCCAAACGAGTAAAGAGTAAGGAGATTGATCTTCTCATTGTGGTCGGAATGTTCCTAACCGGTTTTGATGCTCCTACCCTCAATACTCTTTTTGTAGATAAGAATCTCCGCTATCATGGCTTAATCCAAGCCTTCTCACGTACCAATCGTATTTATGATGCTACCAAAACCTTTGGTAATATTGTTACTTTTAGAGATCTAGAAAAATCTACCATTGATGCTATCACTCTTTTTGGAGATAGTAATACTAAAAATATAGTCCTTGAGAAGAGCTATAAAGAGTACTTGGAAGGCTTTACAGATATAGCAACTGGTGAAGCTCGTCGTGGGTATATTGATGTTGTAAAAGAGTTAAATGAAAAGTTCCCCACCCTTGATGAGATTGTCACTGAAAAAGATAAAAAAGAGTTCTCAAAGCTCTTTGGTGAATATCTTCGTGTTGAAAATGTACTCCAAAACTATGATGAATTTGCCAACCTTAAAGCACTTCAATCCATAGATATAAACGATCCAGAAGCAATTGTAGCATTTAAAGAAACTCACTTTGTAACAGATGAAGATATATCAGCTATGCAAGAAGTGGAATTGCCAGCAGATCGTACAATACAAGATTATCGCTCCACATATAATGATATTCGAGACTGGTTGCGCCGTGAGAAAAACGGTAAAGAATCAGAAGAATCAGAAATTGACTGGGATGATGTTGTTTTTGAAGTCGATCTTCTCAAATCTCAAGAGATAGACCTAGACTATATACTTGAATTGATTTTTGAACACAACAAAAACACTAAAGATAAAGCCTCCTTATTAGAAGAGGTTCGTCGTATCATTCGTGCCAGTATTGGCAATCGTGCAAAAGAGAGCTTAATAGTCGATTTCATTAATGACACTGATCTTGACGCCATTCAAGATAAAGCAACAATTATTGATGCTTTCTTTGGCTTTGCTCAAGGTAAACAGAAACATGAGGTTGCTGAAATTATTGTTGATGAGAATCTTAATGAAGAAGCAGCAAAACGATATATTACAGCCTCATTAAGGCGAGAGTATGCCAGTGAAAATGGTACCGAACTCAATGCTCTTCTACCCAAAATGAGTCCGCTAAATCCGCAATACTTAACAAAAAAACAGAGTGTTTTTCAAAAAATTGCCTCTTTTGTTGAAAAGTTTAAGGGAGTGGGTGGTCAAATTTAATACAAGCAGTTTGATTTGTTTATTATAAAATGTTAAAGAGTCTCGATAATATAATATTATCGAGATTCTTCTGGTTTACACCAGTTCGAAGGGTTGTGGTTCTGGGTTAAGGAGATGATGAAAAAACTCAAAAAAAATTACAAATTATATTGAAATCAATGGGAACACCTATGGACTGTCCAAATATGCTATAATGAATAATATCAATGCACCACTTATTCTATTTAGGAAATGGATATTCATTCACAAACTTGAGATGATCTTGTGAATTTTTCTTTCCCATATTATCAACATATTCTATCAACCATTTATTTTGCATGTCTGAAATTTCCAATTCCTTTTTGGGCTTGTATTCATATTGGTATGAATAAAATGCAAAACCAAGAGAAAGGATTACGATCGAAATACTACAAACAAAATAATACATCAACCATTTCCGAGTAGTGTTTTCAATTATTATCTTTTCAGATCTCGTCAAATGAATTTCTTCAGGAATTTTGATTGTTTTTAAGCTATTGAGAAGACTCTTGAATAAATTGACATGGGTATTATCAATTTTAACCTCAAACTTCTTAAATCTTGCAAAATGAGCCTTTATATCCTCATTTTGATTTATAATCTCACTGCAAGTTTGGTTTAGATCCTTTATGGTTATTTTCTCCAATTGTTCTTCTTTCGCTAGCTCTTCTAGAAACTTCTTGTTCATTTCGCTCATAGTAGTTTTTATTAGTTGATTTTGTTAGTTCTTGCATATTGCGGATTTGCTCTTGAGCTTGTAATTCCTGTAACATCTTCCCCACTATTTCTTTGGCTAAAGGACTTTTGAGCAATTCTTCAGCATCCATTTCATTCACCTCTAAATATTTGTAGAATTGTTTTGTGGTGATATGTTTTCGGTCAGGGCTGGAAACACCTCTTTTCAAGCCAAACTCTCTCATGGCTTCAGCATAGGATGATTGAAGTTGTTTCATTTCAAGCTTATTAAAAATATCCTTCGCTGATAAACGCCCATCTTCAGTGAGTGGAACCAGGTGCAAATGCAAGTGTGGGGTTTCTTCATCCATATGCAGAGAGCATCGAACTATGTTCTTCGAACCATATCGCTGTGAAAAAAACTCATGGTTTTTAGAAGCCCAATTGAGAATTTCTTTTTTACTGAGCTTATTCATAATTTCTGGACTCCCTGTTAATATGAAACCACAACAGCGTACAGCATTGTCTCTGAGTTTCCTTTTTCCCAGATAGCCACTTTCAATTCGATCTATAACCATCTTTTTAAGCGAACCTTTAACTTCTACCAATTCCAGATTTTCTTTGACTCTTTCCTGATCAACATTCTTAGAAATCTTAATCCGATCGATGTGGTTTCCTAAACCACCCAGATCAGATTTCTTGTATTTGTCCATGTGACAAACTGCAAAACTGTTCATTTATTTCCCCTCCATTTTTTTAATCAGACGATAGTCTGAAAGCCTCGCAGAGCTCGCACCAAACTTGTTTGGTATAGTGAGCTATACTAAAGCCGGACCTTTAATATTAGACACAGCTTAGATTTTCATCTCAAGCCTGAGTTTCTGAAAAAATAGCGGGGAAAATAATATTCGATACTCAAATATCAATTTGAAGTACAGAATAGGATTGGGTGAATCGATGCTCTTTATGAATCCCCACAGATCTTAAAATTAGAGGATAAAAAGCACCCGACATTATCGAACATAACTTAACATCATTGATCTATGGAAGTGTGTTAGAGCTTGTTAAATGAAGTAAAGTAATAGCTTAAAATAAAAATGCTATCAATTCGTATTGTTGGTGGTAATTTGGATATTATTGAGAATTAAGGAAAAAAGAGGAATCTATTTCGAAGGTGTTCTCCTCAACTCTTAGGGCGGTGATTGGATTTTTTTCGTTCTTTGAACTAATAGAATGTTATAAAAAAAAGAGAAGATCTTTTAAAAATCTTCTCTTAGTTTGACAGTTCATAATCAACAACTAGAAGTTCAATTGGAATAGATAGAAACTCTACCAATCCTCTTATCATTTCTAATGTTAATTTTCTTTTTTTGTTGAATATTCTTGATACAAGTGTTTTATCTCCAATTATACCAATAACATCTTTCTTTTCATATCCCTTTTCATCTAAGAAATATTTTATTACTTCAATAGGATCCAATTCAGGTATCTGAAAGTTTTCCTTTTCATACTTATCGATTAAAACTGCAAGAAGAGCAAGATCATCTCCCTCTGGAGTATTGCTCACTGGATTTTCTTCCATTAATGAGCCTAATATATCACATGCTTTTATATACTCTTCTTTAGTTTGAATCACTTTTAAATAACTCATTTTAACGTTTACTTTTCGTTTTTTACTATCGTCTTGCATTCCATTTATCATACTCCTTATGAGTACCAACAAAAAGAATATTAAAGGCTTGTATAGAAAAATTGAAATAAATAATCATTCTATACTCATTCCATTTTATTCTAAAAACAACTTTATCGTCGTTAATTAGACTTGAATTAGGAATTTTAGTTGTAATCTCCTGACTATTTTTAAATACACCATTAACTAGTCTTCTGTGTACTGATAATAATCCTGTTTTTGCTTGATTGTGTTTATTGAAGAAATCTTCAATTTTGTAATAACCTGATGATGTCATCTAATGTAAATTTACGGGTGAATGCTTTTTTAGTTTTCATAATACATTTGATTTAATTTAATTGATTGATTTAAATTAACCTGGGCCTCTCCCTAGTTAATTTTGTTGATTAGGATTTAATTTTTTTCCGAATTATTAATTCGTGACGTAAAAGCAAATTAGACATCACTGAGACAAAGGTAATAAAATAAATGAAGTTGACAAATTGTCAACCGTAAAATTGACTATTTGTCAACTTTTTGTTGAATAATATTTTGATACAAGTTTTATCGATAACAAAAACCCCAGACATTTCAGTCTAAAGCATTCTCATAGTATCGGATTTATCGCCAATGAGTTCCATCCCAGAATTGCGAACTTCCATGCTTACCGATATATTTATATATAGCTAAACAAAAAACTATTAAATTTAAACCACATCAAGTCCCTCTACATATTCTATATTTTTCCATCTTTTGAAGATATATTTTGGAAGATTATCCTGAAGAAAATCCATTAGTCCATGGTCATTCAACTCAAGTGTAAAACGAATAAAATTCAGATTCTTAGATGCTAGCTTCAAGCCCAAATCTTTTGGTTCATCCCTTCCTGAAATTTCAAGAGATTCAAGCCACAATTCATATGTTTCCTTAGTGACTTCAATTTTATCAAATTGTTTGTAATAGTCTCCAATAGCCTCAGATGTTTTATTGAAGTAGTTGTAATTCTTCATCGTATTTGAAATTTAGATTGCCGACTTTGATTCGCCACACTTTTCACATTTCGTTTTAGTAGGATTCAGTTTAAATAAAATAAGGATGTTCTAATAAATTTTGAGCAGTCTCTTCCTTAGTGACTTTTATATATCGGAGGAATTCTCTTTCTGTTTTATGTCCAGTAATTTTCATGATATCTACTGAAGGTATTCCTGCCAAATAAAGATTCGTAGCTCCAGAACGCCTTGCAGTATGAGTTTTAATCAGAGCGTATTTATGGTAATTTTTACGGATTTTCTGTCCTCCCCTAATTCTTTCGATGATGACTAATTCTTTCAACTCCGCCTTTTCGGCTACTTTTTTAATCCTACTATTTAGCTTTTGCTCATATGTCTTTGGAAGCTCATAGTCATACTTCTTTAAAATATTATCCAATTTTGTCCTTACGGGTATCAGAGCTATTTCTCCAGTCTTCTTCTGAATAATGGTTAGGATTTTCCGCCCCCCATTTGTTTCTGATATATTAGCAGGAATAAGTGTTGAATAGTCAGAATACCTCTGTGCGGTATAGCAACCAACTAGAAATACATCTCTAACAATATCCAACTTGGGGAGTTCAGATAAGTCTAAGTCTTCAAGTTTCTTTATTTCCACTTCATTAAGATAAACATCTTGCACATCAACTTTCATTACTTTGAATTTCTTCCTCTTAAACTCAATGTTGTTATGAAGTCCATCCTCTTTGGCGGCATTCATTATTGATTTAAGATGTTTAACATGCCTTCCAATTGTATTGGGACTATAATCTTTAAGAGTAAGAAAATTTACAAAATGGTCATAGAACTCCATATTGATATCATCGAAATCCAATTGCTTTTTTTTCTCTTTTTGAAATAAGTTTAACTGAGACTGAAATCCCTTATAATTCTTAACGGTTAAAGGTTTATACTTTTCTCCTTTATCTGTAAATCGTTTTCCGCCCCCAGTATCTTCAATGAATTGAGAAATAAACTCATTTAAAGTGAATTTACATTTAGTCGATACAATATGTCCTCTTTCAGTAGATATTAGAGTTCTTAGTAATTCGGGAGTTGGCGCTTGTCCTGAACTTATCAACACTTTATATTTTGCTCTTGCAATCTCTTCAATCTTGGCTAATTCCTTATTAAGAAAGACATGATCAATAGTATTTGATTGCTTAACCTTAAAAGTTGGCTTGCCATGCCATAGAGAGGGTTTTACTTTGAGACCAGTACTGTATTTTAATGGCAAATATTTTTTCCCCTTGGCTGTCATTTTAAAATAACCAAAGTTGTACACCATGTAGATTAGTGTTTCTTTTTGCTGTGAGGAAGGAACATCATTTTGGGGCTCCTTTAACTTATAAGCCAGTTTTTCAGTCATAACGGTCTTCTTTGTTTCCTCCTAAGGTAACAAAGATTTTTATAAAAGGGGGCTGAAATCGGGGCGGGAAATTTTCTTACGTGCCTGAATGCAGATTTACAAAAACTAACATCAAACATCCTACAAGCCTTGTAAAGTAAGGTAAACATGAAGGTTTGGAGCAAAAAAAAACGAAACCATGCAAGCATGATTTCGTCGTTTTGGAGGTCTCTGGCGGATTCGAACCGCCGTAGATGGTTTTGCAGACCACTGCCTAGCCACTCGGCCAAGAGACCCTTTTCTCTTTAAGAGCGATGCAAAGATAAGTAATAAAGAAAATACTTTACAAACTTTTCAGAGCTTTTATAATATTTTTTTTGTGCCTGTATTTGCAGTCTAAAGAGAATCAAAAACTTATCTACTTAAAGTTAAGCTAACTTTCTCAATTTGCCCGCCCATAGGGGGATTCATTTTCGAAACCTTAACAGTAGCTAGCTCCAATTCTGGGAATTTTGCGTACAGCATATCCAATAAACGTTGAGCCACATGTTCCAACAGGTGAGATTTAATCTTAAATTCTTCCTGAATCATTTCGTATGCTCGCTGATAATTGAGTGCATCAGTAATCGCATCGGATGCAGCTGGCTTTTCAGCATTATACTCCATTCGCACGTACACAATAAACTTATTGCCTACCACTTGCTCTTCAACAAAACAGCCATGGTAGCCATAAAATTCCAATCCTTCTAGTTCTATAATTCCCTTCATACCTGTAGTCATATTTCAGGGCGAATATAGGACAAATTTCCAAAAGCAGAATTCTATTTTGGTCTATGTATGCAAATTCGTTTATATACTACCTGTTTTATTTAGTGAAAATCTCTACTTTTGTCAGTTCGAACCCTTTATATCTGCTTTAAGTGATTAAACAGCATAGCAAGGGAATCAAAAATTAAGCAAGGCGAGATTTCAAACAATCTCAGGCAATACATTGAATCATCTAAATTAGAGTGAAGTATGGATAACAAGACTATGAATGAAGAGAATGCTAACGAAGTAAAACCTCTGAATTTTATCCAGCAGATCATTGAAGAAGATCTGAAAAACAATGTCAATGATGGTAGAGTACACACCCGTTTCCCTCCGGAACCAAACGGTTACCTACACATTGGTCATGCAAAAGCAATCTGCCTAAACTTCAGCCTTGCCCAGCAATACAACGGAAAATGTAACCTACGTTTCGACGACACTAATCCTGTAAAGGAAGATACCGAGTACGTAGATTCTATAATGGAAGATATTAAATGGCTCGGATTTAAATGGGATGGCGATCCTTATTACACATCTGACTATTTTGAGCAACTATACGATTGGGCTGTAAAATTAATTAATGATGGTAAGGCTTATGTTGACGATCAGTCGGCAGCCGTGATTGCAGAACAGAAAGGTACACCAACTAAACCTGGAACTGCAAGTCCGTTCCGTAGCCGTTCAGTTGAGGAGAACCTTGATTTATTTGCTCGCATGAGAGCAGGCGAGTTTAAGGATGGCGATAAGGTTTTACGTGCTAAAATTGACATGTCATCACCAAACATGCACCTGCGTGATCCATTGATGTACCGTATTATGCATGCTCATCATCACCGTACTGGCGATGCTTGGTGTATTTACCCAATGTACGATTATGCTCATGGCGAGTCGGATTATTTAGAAGGTATTACTCACTCAATCTGTACACTTGAATTTGAGGTTCACCGTCCACTTTACGAGTGGTTTGTAGGCAATATTACAGATACGGAATACCAGCCAAAGCAACGTGAATTTGCGCGTTTGAATTTGAGTTATACAGTAATGAGTAAGCGTAAGCTTCTTCAATTAGTAAATGAAAATCATGTATCGGGATGGGATGATCCTCGAATGCCAACCATTTCTGGTTTGCGTCGTAGAGGTTACACGCCTAATTCAATTAAAAACTTTGCAGATACCATTGGTGTAGCAAAGCGTAATAACGTAATTGAAGTTGCGGTTTTGGAGCATTGTGTTCGTGAGGACTTAAACAAAACTGCACCTCGTGTAATGGCTGTTCTTAACCCAGTGAAATTGGTATTAACTAACTACCCTGAGGGACAAGAAGAATTCGTGAGCATCGAAAATAACCCTGAAGATCCAGAATCTGGTTCTCGTGAAATTCCTTTCTCAAGAGAACTATATATCGAGCGTGAGGACTTTATGGCAGATGCACCAAAGAAATTCTTTAGAATGACTCCAGGTCGCGAAGTTCGTCTTAAGGCTGGTTATATTGTAATGTGCGAAAAAGCGGTGAAGGATGCTGATGGTAACATCACCGAAATTCACGCTACTTACGATCCTTTATCAAAATCAGGTAGTGGTTCTGAAGAAAGTAAGCGTAAAGTAAAAGGGACTCTTCATTGGGTTTCAACTAAGCATGCTGCTAAAGCAGAAGTTAGAATTTACGATCGCTTATTTAACGATGAAGCTCCTGATAGTCATAAAGAAAAAGATTTCTTAGAATTCATTAATGAGGATTCATTACAAATTCTTGATAACTGTTTTGTAGAGCCTAGTTTGAAAGATTCAAAAGCTGAAGATCATTTCCAATTCCAGCGTTTGGGTTATTTCTCAACTGACAAGGATAGTTCCGCAGATAAATTGATCTTTAACCGTACTGTATCGCTTAAAGATTCATTCTCGAAGGGAAAGAAGAAATAGAGATTCAACATCTCATTCTAATATTTAAAATCCGGTCTAACGATCGGATTTTTTTTATTTGACCACTTTTCCAATCCCAAACAACACCAAAACCTGAATTCAAAAAGAATCTGTAATCAAAAGTATTTTAAATATGCTTTGAGCGGGCTTTGTCAGTCTGCCGTGAGGCGTGCTACAGTTTCAGCCACAAAGAGAAAACAAGGATCAGACTGACTTGATTTTTGATTCGCGAACTAAAATACAATGGTGCTCATATGCCCTCCGGGGGAGTTTACTTTTTGATCTAAGCAAAAAGTAAGAGCCCAACGGCTTGAGCGAAAAAGCAAAAACAAAAAAAAGGACGTTCATGATGAACGTCCTTTTCAGTTTTATTATTCTATAATGGCTTAGCCACATTTAGAAGTTCCACATGATTGACAAATCAGGCAACCTTCTTGGTAAATAACATGCTCTGAGCCACAATCAATACATGTAATACCTTTGGCTTGAGTTCCGTTTGGAATATATTTCTTAAGTGAACGCTCAACACCATTTTTCCATGTATTGATGTTCTCACTATCGAGCTGCAGACCTGAAATCAAATTCACAACTTGCTCAATTGGCATACCATGACGTAATACCCCTGAGATCAATTTAGCGTAGTTCCAGAATTCTTTATCAAACTTGTACGAAAGACCTTCGAAAGTCGTTTTAAAGCCACGTTTGTTGCTGTATTGGAAGTCATATCGCGTATTGCCTTCCTCATCCTTACGTTTAAGGATAAATCCTTTATTTACCGACTTAGGTAATAGGATTCCTTCCTCATCGTCTTGTATACCCGTAAAGATCTCATATGGCTGTCCATTATATAGTCCTAGAATGGCAATCCACTTTGTTTTATTGTTCTGGAAACGTACAACCTCAGCTTCAAGTTCTTCTGGGCGCTTTTCAGGCATACTTGTTCCAGTTGCTTCTTCTTTTTTGTCGTTAGCAATCAATACACCTGAACGAGAACCATCACGGTAAACGGTACAACCTTTACATCCACTCTTCCAAGCTTCAACATAAAGATCGCCTACCAGTTCTTCAGACACATCGCTAGGCAAATTCACGGTTACACTAATCGAGTGATCAATCCATTTCTGAACACGACCTTGCATACGTACTTTTTGCAACCAATCTACATCATTAGATGTTGCATTATGGTAAGGTGATTGTTTTACCAACTCAGCAACTTCTTCATCGGTAAAATGTTTTGCTGTTTCAATACCATTAGCTTCCATCCAAGTCACAAACTTGTGATGGAATACAACAAACTCTTCCCAAGAGTCTCCAATCTCGTCCGTAAAGTCAATACGAACATCTTTATCGTTTGGATTCACCTTTCTACGACGCTTGTATACTGGCATAAATACGGGCTCGATACCCGATGTTGTTTGTGTCATCAAACTGGTTGTTCCAGTTGGTGCAATGGTCAAACAAGCAATATTACGACGACCATATTTCACCATATCTTCATACATATCAGGAGCAGCCTCCTTCAAACGTAGAATGAATGGGTTATTGAGTTCTCTTTTAGCATCGAAAATGGTAAATGCACCACGATCTTTAGCTAAAAGAACAGAAGCACGGTATGCCTCAATAGCAATCACTTTGTGAACTTCCTCAGAGAAATCTGTAGCAGCTTCAGTTCCATATTGCAAGCCCATAGCCGCAACCATATCACCTTCAGCAGTGATACCAACACCTGTACGTCTTCCTTCTTTAGCCTTAGTTCTGATATTGTGCCACAAGTTTCGTTCAACACGTTTCACTTCAGCGTCTTCAGGATCAGCCTCAATTTTATCAATAATAGCATCAATCTTTTCTAATTCAAGATCAATAATATCATCCATAATACGCTGAGCCATTCCAACATGCTTCTTAAACAAATCGTAATTAAAGCTTGCTTGAGGCGTAAATGGATTCTCTACATAGCTATAAAGATTGATAGCCAATAAACGACAAGAGTCATAAGGACACAATGGAATCTCACCACAAGGGTTAGTAGAAACGGTACGGTAACCTAGATCTGCATAACAGTCAGGCACTGATTCCTTCTCAATAGTATCCCAGAATAAAATACCTGGTTCAGCTGATTTCCATGCATTGTGAACGATTTTCTTCCACAATTTACCAGCATCAATATCTTTTGTATAAGTTGGATTTTCTGAATTAACAGGGTACTGCTGTGTATATTCTTTCCCAGCAAGAACAGCTTCCATAAAACCATCAAGTATTTTCACAGAAACATTAGCTCCTGTAACTTTCCCTTGCTCCATTTTTGCATCGATAAATTCTTCCGAATCTGGATGTTTAACAGATACACTTAGCATTAAAGCACCACGACGACCATCTTGTGCAACTTCACGAGTTGAATTCGAGTAACGCTCCATAAACGGAACAATACCCGTAGATGTTAAAGCTGAGTTCTTGACAGGAGAACCCTTTGGACGGATATGTGACAAATCATGACCAACACCACCACGACGTTTCATCAACTGAACTTGCTCTTGGTCAATTTTCATGATTCCTCCATAAGAGTCAGAATCACCATCATTTCCAATCACAAAACAATTAGACAAAGAAGCAATCTGGAATTTGTTTCCAATACCAGACATCGGACTTCCTTGAGGAACGATATATTTAAAATCTTTTAATACTGAAAATATTTCGTCTTCAGACAAGGGGTTAGAATACTTCTCCTCGACACGTGCAATTTCACTTGCAATACGACGATGCATATCATCTGGTGTCTTCTCATAAATATTCCCATAAGAATCCTTCAAGGCGTACTTGTTCAACCAAACACGCGCAGCAAGTTCATCACCTCTAAAATATTTTAATGAGGCTTGAAAGGCTTCTTCGGAATCAAAAGTTTGTTGTTTAACCATTGGTTCTTGTTTCTTGTCTTTGATAGTCATAATCCTATTAATTGTGATATAAGTCGATTTACAGTTTACATAAAAGAGCTTTAACTCTAATTTTTTTCTGCTTGAAATTTCTGATATGCAATTTAGCTATCGTTTTTCAAACCAACAATACCAATGCGAAAAAAGAGAGTAAAGTTATCCACAATCAATTGTTAATATTTTGACTATCAGACATTAGAGTTTTTCAAGAAGTCGAAAAGTTTTCCAAAAAGAAAATATCTAGATATAAGAATACGATCTAGACATACTGAAAACAGAGCCTTTCAGCCAGTTTAAACAATAAAAAGCTATTTAAAATAAGATAAAGAAGTGTTATTTTAAGCTAAAGGACTGAAAGCGTGAACACAGGTAGGTTTGGCTTAAACTAAAACTTTATTGTGTAAAGTATTTTATCCGTGGCACCTCTCATCTCGTCAACGTAATTTTTGGAGTTATTACCAGATTTTTTCCGTTTATCCACATCCATATGATAATTATCAAGAAGGGTATTTAGAGTTTCATACTTTTCATACGAATGTGCTCCCTTAAGAGCAATAAGATCCTTCGCCTCTTTAAATTTATGATAGTTCGGACCAAAAATAACTGGCATGCCATAACATGCAGCTTCAAGAGTATTATGAATACCTCTACCAAAACCACCACCTATATATGAAATATCACCATATCGGTACATAGAGGATAAGACTCCGATACAATCAACAACTAAAACTTCGGCTGTATCAATCTCTGCTTTGGTAGCAGTAGTGAATCGTACATAAGGCTTATTAATAGCACTTACAATGTTCTTAATGTGATTCTCATCAACCTCGTGTGCCGCAATAATGTATTTGTAATTATTATCTGTATTGTTGATATATCTGATGATATTCTCCTCATCCTTTGGCCAAGTGCTACCAGCAATCATCACAGGACGGCCTTGGGAAAAATCTTCAAGTTGAGGTAGTATTTTTGCCTGCTTAGCAATGGAATATACACGATCGAAACGTGTATCTCCAGCTAGGCTCACATTTTCAAAACCAATCCCTTTCAGCAATTCAATCGACTCCTCATTCTGAACAAAGAAGTGAGTAAACGCCCTAAGTATTCTTCTATACAAACCTCCAAAAGGCTTAAAGAAAATCTGATTAGGACGAAATATGGTAGAAAAGATATAGGTTGGGATTTCTTTTTTCCTAAGCTGATTCAAATAATGATACCAAAATTCATATTTAATAAAGAAGACCATTTTAGGGTCAATTATTCGAATAAACTCTTTCGCATTTCGTTTGGTGTCTACAGGCAGATAAAACACATAATCTACACCCTCGTAGTTTTTACGAATCTCATAACCGGATGGTGAAAAGAATGTCAATACAATATTACAATCGGGATGCTTTGCTTTAAAAGCTTCTATTACAGGCCTTCCTTGTTCAAACTCTCCTAATGATGCAGAATGAAACCAAACCAAGTTTGTGTCACCACCTACTGCTTCCTCAATCCTTTTAAGAATATCCCTACGTCCTTGAACCCATTGCTGCGCCTTTGGATTAAATAATGATGCTATTCTTACAATTATAGAATAGAAGAAAATGGATAGATTATAAAACAGAATCATTTGTTAAGCAATTTAGAACCTTACAAGTCGTTTGAATCAAATATGTATTTTACTCTACAAAACTAAACATTTTTAATGTCCATCTATCTACCCTAAAAAAATTATCCCCAAATTAGTCCATTAAATAAAGCAAGGTCTTAAATCCCTATAACATCTAATATTGAAACGAATTCTGATCTTTTGCGTATTTCTGTATTTGAGCACGTTCAGCTATGCTCAGAGTTCAAGCAATATCAGAACTAAAGAAATCAACATTAAAAAAGAAAGCATACAGCTTGATTCTCTTTTAATTTTACCGGCAACGATTAAGCTCTGGGTCAATGACGAATTATTAGACGACTCATTCTACAAACTCAATCTAGCAAAAGGAATTTTTATTCCAGAAGCTAAATTAAAAGCGAAAGGTTCTCATGCTAAAATCACTTATCGTGTATTTAACTACAAGCTAAATCAAGAATTCTACAAACATCAATTAAATGAAATCAATCAACCCGATGTTCTGAGAAGCAAACGATACTCCATAAAACAGAATAATCGAACACTGGGAAATAATTTCAGCTCTCAGATAAACAAACAAGGAAGCTATACCCGTGGTTTGTCAATGGGAAATAATCAAGATGTAGTTAGCAATTCAAACCTCAACCTTCAGCTATCCGGTAAGCTTAGTGAGAATGTCAACATACTCGCTTCTATTACCGATGATAATATTCCTATCCAACCTGACGGAAACACACAACAGATTCAAGATTTTGATCGCATTTTTATCAAACTTTTCAATGATAAACATGAACTCACCCTGGGAGATTACCAAGTTGAAAATTCGCAAAATTCTCATTTCCTAAAGTTCAGGAAAAAAGTTCAAGGAGGACAATACAGCGGTTTAGCTTCTGAAGGGAAGAAAACACAAGTCCACACGCAAATAAGTGCTTCCATTGCAAAAGGTAAGTTCAACAGAATGGAAATGGAAGGACAAGAAGGCAATCAAGGTCCTTACAGACTATTCGGAACAAACAATGAAACTTATATTATAGTGCTAGCCGGTACAGAAAAGATCTACAAGGATGGGAAACTGCTTTCACGTGGCGAAAACAAAGACTATACGATTAATTACAATACTGCTGAATTAAGCTTCAATACTAACCAACCCATAAATAGGAACTCAAGAATTATTGTGGAATTTGAATATTCTGAGGAGAATTATTCTAGATATCTGATTTATAATAGTACAGAAATAAAAGGTAAGAAAGCCAGCTTTCAAATTAACCTTTACAATGAGCAAGATAATAAAAACAATACCGTCAGCCAGAATTTGAATGACGAACAAAAACTTCTACTTAGTCAATCCGGAGATAATCTACAAGCAGCTATCTCATCACAAATTCAGATTGTAGAATACACAAATGATCTCGTTTTATACAAAAAGAATATTCAACAATTTGAAGGAACAGATTATGAAACCTACGTTCATTCAACTGAAGCAAGTGAAGCTGTTTACAGAATTCGTTTTTCATTTGTTGGCGACAAAAAAGGCAACTACAAACAAATTGAATCCTCGGCGAATGGACGAGTTTATGAGTGGGTTACACCGATCAACTCCATCCCACAAGGAGATTTTTCACTTAACTCCCAGATGATAGCTCCTGAAAAACATCAAATAATAAGTCTTGGTGGTCAATTCAAACATTCCGAACGTGCGGAAAGTAAATTTGAACTTGCTTTTAGCAATAAGGACATCAATACTTTTTCTTCCATAGATGATAAAAACAACAAGGCTCTTGCCTTTATGTTTGAGACCAATCGCAAGACCTTTTTAAAGGATACAAACCAGCAATTAAACTCATCAATCGTTTATAATTATTTAAGTGATAATTTCGAGGAAGTTGAGACGTTCAGATCTCCTGAATTCAATAGAGATTGGAATATTCAAGAACAAACAAAGAATAGTAATGAGCATTATATTGAGTTTAAAAACACATACAAAAATAAAATCAGTCAATTCACCTACGAGATTTCAGCCTTAAATCAAGCATCCCAATTTAAGGGATTGCGACAAAATGCTTTTATAAAATATCACAAAAATCATTTTGAGTTGAATTGGAATGCAAACTTTTTAACAAGTGATCAAAACGACACAGAATCAAAGTTTTTTAGAAAAAATATTACCGCCAATTACAATCTGAATACACTAAATATTGGCCTCGAACATCATAGTGAAAACAATAAATGGGAAGAGAAAAGCAGCCGAAATTTACTAGCTAATAGTTTTGCAAGCAGAACTTATAAAATCTACTTAAAAAGCAATGAAAAAAATCTGAATCAATTTGAAACATATTACCAGTACCGCAAAGATTTACTGCCTTGGGAGAATAAAATGAGTTCCCAGAGCGAGTCTGAAGATCTAGGTTTTATTCTCTGGTTAAAAAAGAATAAAAAAAATCAATTAAAACTCAGCAGTAATTACAGAAAGCTGCGCATCCTTAATCAAGATATCAGCAATGAAAAACCAGAAGAAAACTTCCTAGGAAAGCTAGAGCATCGAGTCCGAATTCTAAAAGGAATAATTAGAACATCAACCTACTACGAGCTAGGGTCTGGACTAGAAGCTGATCGCATCTATTCATACATCGAAGTTAATGCTGGACAAGGTGTTTATAAATGGACTGACTACAATAATAACGAGACTAAAGAGATCAATGAATTTGAGATTTCCAGCTTTAAAGATGAAGCCAATTATATTCGTATTTCCAATATCACAACCAACTACAAAAAAGTTTATACAAGCGAATACCGTCAAAGCTTGAACATTCAACTAAAGCGCCTAAAGGGAGACTCTAAGCTTGTGGAATTCGTTTCCTCATTTGGTAATCGTTTTTCATATAAAATCGCTAAAAAGAGCACCAGTAATGATTTCGAACTGTACGGAAATCCTTTCTCTTCAACAAGGAGTAATCCAAACATCATAAACTTAAACACAGCCTTACAAAACACGCTTTCTTTTCATCCGAAGAAGTCAAACACCACCTACGACTACCTCTACTTGAACAATGAAAGCAAGCTGATTCTGAATAATGGATTTGAGAGAAATAGATTAAAGCAAAATGGTTTGCGTTTGATCTGGAGAAAGAAAGATTGGCAAATTCATAACCGAATCGACAAAGGAGCTAAAATTCGCAGTAGCGAAGTGTATTCTAACAAAGACTATGAATTAGATTACATTAAGAATGAGATGAAAATCAAATATCAAGTCGGTCGAAATTTCCAATTAGAGTTTGAATATTTATTTAAGATTAAAGAAAACAAGCTAAATGTTGAGAAAATAGAATCGCACGATTTAGGTATAGAAGCTCAGTTCTCTCCTGGGAAAAAGAAAAACCTAAGTGCCACCATTCATTATCTAAATCTTAGCTACAATAGCGAAAGTAATAGCTCTATTGCCTATGAAATGCTCGAAGGTTTTTTACCTGGAAACAACATGACATGGCAACTAAACTATCAGCAACAACTATCGAAAACATTCCAAATGAATATCAACTATAGAGGCCGTCAAGCTGAAGAAAATGCCGCAATTCATGTAGGAAGCGTGGAATTAAGAGCTTATTTCTAAAAATATTCACATCGAATAAACTTCTAATATTGCACCATTAACTTCTGAAGTTCTAAAACCACAACACGATGATTCATTGTGCAATGAGATTTCATTTGAACAGGTTAGTCTTCCTTTCTTAACTCTATCGAGCCTCATTGGGCACATACAGATTATCTTCATTCTCAAAAAAAGCAAGAATTGCCTTGCTTTAGTTTAAAAAGGGCGTATCTTTGCAATCGCAAATAAAGAAAGATACCAATCTAAAGATATATTGCGGGGTGGAGCAGTTGGTAGCTCGTTGGGCTCATAACCCAAAGGTCATCAGTTCGAGTCTGGTCCCCGCTACTTATAGAATCCTCTTGAGGATTCGTTTTCGTCGAAATTACCTTATTGAAAATATATTGCGGGGTGGAGCAGTTGGTAGCTCGTTGGGCTCATAACCCAAAGGTCA
>CAXBPC010000012.1:0-128562 GCA_963977525.1 uncultured Marinifilaceae bacterium | reverse complement strand
ACTCGCGACCCTCAGCTTGGAAGGCTGATGCTCTATCAACTGAGCTATTCCCGCATATCACAACCCTATACTATATAGGAGTGTGAAATTCACTGTGGGGAGAGCAGGATTCGAACCTACGAAGACGAAGTCAGCGGAGTTACAGTCCGCCCCAGTTGGCCACTTTGGTATCTCCCCAAGAGTAATTTCAATAAAAAAGAGCCGGTGGCCGGATTCGAACCGACGACCTGCTGATTACAAATCAGCTGCTCTGACCAACTGAGCTACACTGGCAATTAACAGACCATTCGCATTGGGACATACAATTCCCTCACAAATGGTCTGCAAATGTAAAAACATTTTACCTATATAACAAAACTATCAAATAATTTTTCCAATTATTTTCCTCGAAGTTTTTCTTTACGCTTTGTGATTTGACGTTTTAGCGCATCTGCCGCTAAATCAACTGCTTCTTCGAATGTTTTGCTTTGCTTTTGTGCAAATATATCACCTCCCGGGATATTAAATTTTATCTCTACTTCTTTATTTTCTACAACCGATGGTTTTTCAGTCCTCAAAAAGACCTCAACGTTGGTTACATCATCATCAAGCTTAAGTAATTTATTTACCCTTCCTTGAACAAATTCTTCCAACTGTACATCAGCATTGAAACCGACTGCCTGAATGTTTACTTTCATACTCTATCCTCCAAGTTTTAAGCTCTGGGGTGAGCCTGTTTATAAATATCGTTCAACCTCTCAAAGCTAGTATGAGTGTATATTTGAGTCGCAGACAAATTAGAATGTCCCAACAACTCTTTTATAGCATTCAACTCAGCTCCATTATTAAGTAAATGTGTTGCGAACGTATGGCGTAACACGTGAGGACTCTTCTTAGCAAGTGTTGTAATTTTAGATAAGTGTTTTATCACTACTCTATACAATAACTTTTCGTAAGCAGGTTTTGCTTGATTTGTTAAAACCAAAAAACCATCCTCATCTGAACAAAGCAAAAATCTTTGCTCTAAATACTCATCAAGAAGTGTTTCGAGAATATTACTAACAGGAATAATTCTCTCCCTATTTCCTTTACCTAAAACTCGAACGACTGAGGTTGATCGATCAAAATCTGACACTTTTAAGTTCATCAATTCAGATAAACGCATGCCAGTATGATAAAACATTTCAACTACCAGTCTGTCTCGAATCCCTTCGAACCCTTCACCAAAATCAATCTCTTGCAATAATCGCATACTGTGCTCGGCAATAAAATTTGGAAGTTTTTTGCCTTGCCTAGGTCCTACAACTTTATCCATAGGATTTTGTTGTATTAATGATTCTCGCAACAAATATTTAAAAAAGGATTTCAAAGAAGATAATTTCCTATTTACAGTTCGGGCTGAGCAGCCTTCATTCATTAAAAAAACAATCCACTTTCTAACATCTTTGAAATTCAACTCAACTAATTCATTTTCTTCAATCCCATAGGATGACAAAAAAGAATAAAACTGACTCAAATCGCAATCATATGATACCAAAGTATGCTTAGAGTAGCGTTTCTCGTACTGTAAATACGACAGAAAAGATTCCTTATATCTCATACACTTTTAATTCATAGTCTAGATAAACTAAATTACAAAAAAAATAAGACATCGAAACCTTTTTCAAAAGAAATTAATCTTCGTTCAACTGCATTTGCTGAACATAAACTGCGTGAATCTTTTCTTTTCTCTTTCTTACAGAAGGCTTGATATAAACCTGTCTTCCACGTAATTCTTTGATTACACCAGTTTTTTCGAATTTTCTTTTGAATTTTTTTAAGGCTCTTTCAATGTTTTCGCCTTCCTTCATAGGAATAATAATCATAGTTTCTTCTTTTATTTAATCATTTCTAAATGAGCCGCAAACTTATCAATTCATTTACGATATTTCAAACAAATTTATAAAAATATGACCAATTACTTAAATTTTAATTGAATTGTATATAAATGTCAGGTAATTAGACTATTCTTTTGATCAAAAATAAGCTATTTCCTAACCTTTTACTCCAAAATCAAATAGGGTTTTACTCTTATGAAGGTTGATTTTGAAAAAACCTTCTTCTTACTTAGCGTTTCTAGGTCCACAATCAAACCTTTTCGCTTTCTCAAACGAACAATATCCGAAGCTTCTTTATAACTAATATATGGATGATCATTTAATTCATCAATTGAAGCCTTATTAATATTAATAAAACGCAAGCTAACAACGTCTATAAAAAGGGATAAACGAATACTATCAATCCGGCTCATTCTCAAGCCACGAATATCATTCAATTGATCCACATCATAAAACCCACCTAACTTCTTTCGATAATTAATAATCCTCTGAGAAAAGTAAGGCCCAATTCCAGGTAAAGTTTGCAACAAAGTAGAATCAGAACAATTTAAATCAACCAGAATTTTTTCAGCAATTGATTCTTTAGGAATATTGATATAAGGCTCCAATTCAATATACTTCAAAGAATCGAAGTCATATATTCTTATCAAATCTTGAGCTTTATGAAACCGTCCGCCCTTTGATAAAAACTTACTTATTCTATTAATGACACTTGATTTAACTCCAAGACTATCCCATTCATTTCTACTCGCAACATTAGGATCGAATTGAAACAAGTATGTTTTGATCTCCAAGTTATTTGATTCTATCTGGATGAATTCCTCATACTTCTTAAAATCAGAGGAATCGATTCCATAAACATTCTTCAATTCCTCTTTCTTTCTATACTGTCCTAACTCTTTCCTATAACGGAGAAAATTGCGCGTTTGGAATTCTGAGAAACCTAAACTCAACAACTCCATCGAGTCTACTCTATTAAGATCAAAAGGCTTCAACTCCACTTTAAGCTTAGGCCTATTTAAAGCCTTTTTAGCGGCAATACAAACAAAGGACTCCAATCTGTCATACAAATCATCTGTTATACCATAGATCTTCTTCAAATCGACCTTATGAGCAATACTGCCTCCTGACTTTCTGTAAGCTAATAAGTTTTTAGCCATATAATTTGAAAAGCCTAATGACAATAAACCTTCTCTATCAATTTGATTCGGATCAAAAGAGAATAATTTATGAGATGCAACACCATCGCTCTTATCCGTCGATTTGATTGTTAATGCAATCAACAAACTGTCCAACTTCTTTTGCTTCGCAGCATTTTGGTCCCAAATCGGAACTTCTTCCTTAGAAACAAATGAAGGGTACACAAAAACGCCAAGCAAAATGGTTAGAAGAATAATCAAACTCCTCCTTTCGGAAGAAGAAAATGAAAAGTAGGTTTTTAAATGTTTTTTAAAAGACATATTAATCTATTGAAGTATCATTACTCTTTTTCATAGAACCAACATAATTAGATTACTGAAATTAGAATAATTTTCCCACAATACAAATTCGTCTACCTGATACTAAAAAAGAAGCCCTCGGAAATTCCGAAGGCTTCTTTATCATTGAAATCAAAAACTTAGTTTTGATACTCTTTTAAGATATCAGCAACGTCACCTGCAGCAACACGTCCATAAGTACGTTCGCCAATTGTAACTACTGGAGCCAAACCACAAGCACCTACACAACGTAGGCATGAGATAGAAAACTTACCATCCTCAGTTGTTTCACCAATAGGTACTTTAAGATGCTTTTTGAATTCTTCTAGCACCTTTTCAGCTCCACGCACATAACATGCTGTTCCCATACAAACAGAAATTGGGAATTCGCCCATAGGCACCATTGTAAAGAATGAATAGAAAGTAACAACTCCATAAACATGAGCAACTGATATATTCAATTCACGAGCAACAACTTCCTGAACTTCAGCAGGAAGATAACCGAATTTATGCTGAGCTTGATGAAGAACATTAATCAGCTCGCTGCCTTCATTATTAAATGATTTGCAAATTTCAACAAGCTTTTCAATCTTGTCTTTTGCTAATTTTATTTTTGCCATAATACTTATATTTAAGATATGAGATTATAGATATGAGATATGAGTCAGATTCAAAAATCAAAAGCTCACATCTCAATTCTCAAATCCATTGTAATACTATTCAATTTCGATTTCATTTTTCTTGTCGAAATAGTGAGTATGAAGCAACTTATGCGACAATTCACCACAAGGCTTACCCAAGAACTCTTCATACAACTTTATAATGTATGGGTTTTCATGAGACTTACGAATTGCCTTACCAGCATCTTCACGATAAAGTGCAGCAGCACGCTTAGCTAAGACAGAAGTATCACCATGATGCAATGGCTGACCACCACCACCAATACATCCACCTGGACAAGCCATGATTTCAATTGCGTGATATTGTGACTTACCATCTCTCACTTCTTCAAGAAGCTTACGAGCATTACCCAAACCATGAGCAATACCTATATTAAGCTCTAAGCCATCGAAATCAACTTTAGCACTACGAATACCTTCCATACCACGGAGAGCTTCGAAATCAACCTTCTCAAGCGTCTTTCCAGTATAAACTTCGTAAGCAGTACGAGTTGCAGCCTCGATAACGCCACCAGTAGCTCCGAAAATTACACCAGCACCAGTTGACTCACCCATTGGGTTATCAAAATCTTCTTCTGGAAGACCAACAAAGTCCATATTAGCTTGCTTAATCAAGTTAGCTAATTCGCGAGTAGAGATAGAATAGTTCACATCTGGATCACCATCAACCTTAAACTCATCACGCTGACATTCGTATTTCTTAGCCAAACAAGGCATAATAGAAACAACGATCATATCCTCACGTTTAACACCCATTTCTTTAGCTAAATAATTCTTAGCAATAGGACCAAACATTTGTTGAGGAGAACGAGCTGTTGAAGGAATCTCTTTCATCTCTGGGAAGTGATGCTCGAAGAAATTCACCCAACCTGGACAACATGAAGTCAGTATTGGTAACTTAACATCCTTGTCACCTTTTAAGTGAGCATCAAGACGCTGAAGCAATTCAGTACCTTCCTCCATAATAGTAAGATCGGCAGCAAAATCAGTATCAAATACACTATCGAAACCTAAGCCACGAAGTGCAGCAACCATTTTACCAGTCACTAAAGTACCAACTTCCATTCCGAATTCCTCACCAAGAGCAGCACGAACAGCTGGTGCAGTTTGAACTACAACAGTTTTATTAGGGTTTGCAAGATCTCTAATCAACTGATTAGTATGATCCTTCTCAGTAAGAGCTCCTGTAGGACATACAGCAACACACTGTCCACAATATGTACAAGTAGACTTCTCAAGATCCATCTCGAAAGCTGGAGCAACTACGGATTCGAATCCACGATTAACAGCAGAAAGAGCACCAACAGTTTGTACGTCGTTACACATAGTCTCACAACGACGACACATGATACACTTATCCATATCACGAATGATAGCTGGAGATGTATCAACCTTGTATGTAGATTTGGCTCCTGCATAATGAATTTCGCGAACACCCATGTTTTGAGCTGTAGTCTGTAAATCACAGTTACCTGATTTAGCACAAACTAGACAGTCAAATGGATGATCAGAAAGCATCAATTCCATAACTGTTTTACGAGCATTCAAAACTCGCATAGAGTGAGTCTTGATATTCATACCAGCTTCGCACTTTGAGTTACATGAAGGTGCTAGGTTTCTTCTACCGTCAACTTCAACAACACAAATACGACATCCACCTGGATTATGCTCGATATTCATATCCTTAAGATGCATGTGACAAAGAGTTGGTATTTCAACACCAATCTGCTTTGCAGCTGTGAGCATAGTGGTGCCTTTCGCAACCTCTACCTCTTTATTATCAATGGTTAATTTTATCATTTGTTCCATTTTCAATCCTCCTTATTGTATGCTAATGGCATTAAACTTACACTTATCCATACAAGCACCACACTTAATACATTTTTCAACGTCGATAATATGAGCTTCCTTTCGTTCTCCAGCAATACAATCAACTGGACAGTTACGCGCACAAAGCGTACAACCTACACAGAGTTCAGGATCAACAACATATTGCATCAATGCCTTACATTCCCCAGCAGCACACTTATGATCTTCAACGTGAGCTAAATATTCATCGTGGAAATTATCAAGAGTAGATAAAACTGGATTTGGAGACGTTTGACCTAATCCACAAAGTGACGTATCTTTAATTACACCACTTAGGTTGCGCAATAGATCTAAATCTTCTTTAGTTCCTTTACCTTCAGTAATCTTATCTAACATTTCATGAAGGCGCTTGTTTCCAACACGACAAGGTGTACATTTCCCACAAGATTCTTCAACTGTAAAGTCAAGATAGAATTTTGCCATAGAAACCATACAGTTGTCTTCGTCCATAACAATCATACCGCCTGATCCCATCATAGAGCCAACTGCTAGAAGGTTATCAAAATCAATTGGTGTATCAAGGTGCTTCTCAGTTAAACATCCACCAGAAGGGCCACCTGTTTGAACAGCCTTAAATTTCTTTCCATCTTTGATACCACCACCAATTTCGTAAATTACTTCACGAAGTGTAGTACCCATAGGAACTTCAATCAAACCAACATTATTTATCTTTCCTGCCAAAGCAAAAACCTTAGTACCTTTTGATTTAGCTGTTCCAATAGAACTAAACCACTCAGCACCTTTGTTAATGATAACAGGAATATTAGCGAAAGTTTCAACATTGTTTACGTTAGTTGGCTTACCATTATATCCTGATTCCGCTGGGAAAGGAGGCTTAACAGTTGGCTCACCACGAAGACCTTCCATAGAATGGATCAATGCAGTTTCTTCACCACAAACAAAAGCTCCAGCACCATAACGCATTTCTATATCAAAGTCGAAACCAGAACCAAAGATATCCTTACCTAATAAACCATACTCACGAGCTTGAGCAATAGCAATCTTCAAACGCTCAATTGCAAGTGGATACTCAGCACGAATATAGATAACACCTAGGTCAGCACCCATTGTGTAACCACAAATAGCCATAGCTTCAAGCACTGAATGAGGATCTCCCTCAAGGATAGAACGGTCCATAAATGCTCCTGGGTCTCCCTCATCAGCATTACAAACCACATATTTTTGATCAGCTTCATTTTTCGCAGCAAATTCCCATTTCAAACCAGTTGGAAATCCTCCTCCTCCACGTCCACGAAGACCTGATGCTTTTACAATATCAATAACTGCTTGCTGAGTCATTTCAAAACACTTACCTAGTGCAGAATAACCATCGCGAGCAATATATTCTTCAATATTCTCTGGATTAATGAATCCACAGTTTCTTAGAGCAATACGAATTTGTTTCTTATAGAAACCCATATTTTTCGCATCACTTACAACTTCTTTCTTATCAGGATCTGTATAAAGTAAACGCATTACTTGGCGTCCTTTAACAATATGCTCCTCAATAATTTCATCAGCATCTTCAGGCTTCACTTCAATATAGAATGTGTTATCTGGAAGAATCTTTACGATTGGCCCTTTTTCACAAAAACCAAAGCAACCTGTAGTCACTACCTGCACTTCATCTTCAAGCCCCTTAGCTTTAAGTGCATTTTCTAAATTAGTTTGAATAAGCTCACTTGCAGATGCTCGACACCCTGTTCCTCCGCAAATAAGAATATGCATTTTATACTTTTCCATAACAGTGTTTAGGTTTAGATATTAGTCAATAGTATTATAGTTTACAGGAATAATCCCTTCAACCAACTCACCATTCTTAACGTACTTCTCAATAATCTCATCAGCTCTTTTCACATCAACATCACCAAAAACTATTGGATCTTTACCAGGCATAATTACCTCGATAGTTGGTTCTGCAAAACAATAACCCATACATCCTGTTTGGGTAACAACAGCTGAAATTCCTCTTTTCGCGCTTTCTTCGATAAAGAAATTCATCACCTCTTTTGCACCAGAAGCAATACCACAAGTAGCCATACCTACTTTAACTTGCACCATACTGTCTGGATCATCACTCTTTTCTCTAAGATCCATTTTCGACTGAAGATTTTCTTTCATTTTCTTCAGGTCTGCAAGAGATTTTACTTTTGCCATAATCTCAAATATTAAAGGTTAAAATTAAATTCTATTTATATTATTGTACTAATATTCTCGTTTATCATCTCTTTCAGATAAACCAAAATATTGGGATCACTTAACGAAACCCCTTCTAAAACTTCTTTTACTTCCTTTGTATCAAACACATATTCTCCTTCTGAAGTAGTATGCTTATACAAAAAATCCATTTCAGGATTAGCGCCAACCAACAGCATCATGGTTTCAGCTATATTTCCTAAAACTGGTCTATCAATATTAGAATGCGAAAAGACTACTTCAAGCTGAGTTCCTTCACCTTCTTTAGACCAAATATTCAAGTCACCACCTGTTTGCTCAGCATTTTGCTTTAAAAGCGAAATACCTAAGCCAACTTTTCGTGTTGTTCGAGATGTGAAAAACGGATCGGCAACTTTTGCTAAAACATCTTCAGACATACCACAGCCATTATCTTTAAACAATAACTTGTATGTATCCTCAGTAACATCTTCCAATATTTCAAGTTCAACAAGAGTCGCATTCGCTCTTACCGAATTTTGAATTATATCCATGATATGTTCTGACAAATCTCTCACCTCTTCTACTTTTATAAATTTACCGTTCTTCCCTCCTCATTTCTTAAAGCCATTTTCACTTCATTAAAGCTGGCCTCTTTCAATAGAAATTCTGTATAAACATCTCCAACCAAATCAATACAATGAGCGTCGGAGCTTTTAATAAATGTTTTATCCTTTAAATAAGCATTCTTCTTTAAAAATGCCTCCTTACTTATATGCCTTGTCAATTCGAGTGCATCAACATTCAAATCGAATGGAATAAATCCCAATTGCGAGACAATACTGTCTTGCATCTTATTTATGTGAGCCGGTATAAACAAACCATCCAGTTCATGAACTTTTTGCTCCAATTGGTCGATACTTTGACTTATCGCCGAAATCAACAACCACTCTACTTCATCTACTATCTCTTCCTTCTCATTCACTACAACCTGATAGCCGAACTTATCGTTATCGTTAGTAATATGTGGTAAATGCTCCTCCAAATACTTCTGAAAAACAGTTAAATTATCCTCAGTCTCAAAAAAACACAGACAATGCACTTCTTCCTTAGTAGTTACCTCTGCTCCCATCATCACAACTATCCCCTCTTTTGCAGCTAACTCCTTTACTAACGGAGCATGCAAGGTTGAATTGTGATCACTTATTCCTATTATATCTATCTCACGTTCTTTTGCCTTCTTCACAATATTAACAGGACTCATCTCCAAATCTCCACAAGGAGAAAGTACTGTATGTGTATGTAGATCGACTCGAAACGTTTTCATGATTTCAATTATTCAATACTCAATAGCTTATAAAGCTTTCCTGTCAACTCAAAGGCTTCCTCTTCTGATGACAAAATTGGAATCCCTTCTTCATTACTTTGCGCTGCTGCATCAGCTTCTGGCTCGTAGCCTTTTACTAGGACGACAGCAGCAAGTTCTTTCAATGAAGCAATTGCCATGATATTCTTGTGAGTTTGAAGCGTTACCCAAACCTGATCAGAATCGGCATTTCCCATAACATCACTTAATAAGTCTGATGTATATCCTCCGTCAATATCTTTATCTAAACCTTGCTCACCTGAACAAACTTTTAAATCTAATTTTTCAACAATATCACGTACTCTCATTGTTATCTATTTTTAATCGTCTTCTTTTCAAAACGTCCTTTACCCCATGTGTTCTCCGAAATATCAAAGGATTCTTGAGGACTTATTAATTCTTCTTTCGTAAGCATTTTCTGAAGAAACACACACTGATTCATCTTAGCTTTACCTTGAACGATATCCTCTGCTAAAACTTTGCATTTAGGTGTACCACAAGCTCCACAATCAATACCAGGTAAAACTCGCATGATTCTTTGGATCTTTTTCATCTTATCCATTGCTATCATCATATCAGAATCCAGACTTAATATAGATCGTGGTTCGATTTCTGAAATCGCCATATTTTCCAACAAATAAGGACGATAAGACGTATACATCTCAACAGTTTCAGTCTGCTTCTTTATATCTTTATTGGCACGCTTACTTAAACGTTCTACTGCCAAAAATCTATTCTCCGTACTTAAAACTCCACCTGCACAACTTCTATCACAAGCTCTCAATTCAAGAAAATCAACATCTGTAATTTCTTCATTTTCTAACTTATCTAAAAATGCTATCACATTATGAATCTCATCAATAGCCAAACACCGACCTGCATATTGAGACGCCTCACCATTGGTTAGTGTCCACTCTATACTTGTTTTTGACAAATGACGATAATTTGAAACTTCTTGCTTCTCATTGCTTTTCTTCTTAATGCTCAACATGACTTTATTATAAATAAAGTCCATATTAATAACACCATCAATTAAAAGTTCTTCTTCTCCAACAGGAGATTTTACTGAGGCAATTTTTGCCGCACAAGGCGTTATATAAAAAACACCAATTTCTTCATTTTTGAAACCTTCATCAATCAACTTTTTACGGTAAAACTGAGAAGATATATCAACGACAGGTTTTAAACGCACAATATTCTCAACTAAAGAAGGGAACCGTACTTGAATTAACCGAACAATAGCTGGACAAAAACTAGAAATAAATGGACGCATCTGAGGATGCTTCCTCATATATTCTTTTGTTCCATCAATTAATAAGTCAACAGCTTCATCAACCTCGAAAACATGAGTAAAACCCATATCATGAATAACAGAATAAATCTGCTCCTCGGTTATATCATCAGAGAATTGCCCTAACAATACCGTAGGCAGCAAAGCCACTCGCTGCTTAAAACTAAAAATCTGATTAAAATCGTCCTGTTCTACAATAATTGCTTCTACTGGACAAGCCTTCAAACATTCGCCACAATCAACACAAGCATTTTTATCAATATCTGCTGTTCCATTTTTCACACGAATTGCCTTTGTAGGACACACATTCATGCAATGTGTACATCCGATACAAACGTTTTCGACAACTTTTAAGGCGTGATAAAAAGGCAGCTTTTCCATTGTCCTAATTTAAATAGTTAATTAGTTCAATCTCGGTACCTACACCAACCTCTGACTTAATATTCAGCTCATTGGTATTCTTCTTTATATTTGGCAATCCCATTCCTGCTCCAAAACCCATCTCTCTAACTTCTGGTGAAGCTGTAGAGTATCCTTTCTGCATAGCAAGATCTATATCTGGAATCCCTGGTCCTTTATCAACAATATGTACAATTATCTTTTCTGGAAATATTGAAACATTCATCTCACCCTCATAGGCATGAGCAACAACATTTACCTCTGCCTCGTATATTGAGACAACGATTCGCTTAATTAGCTTTGGATCAACATTCAGCTTTTTCAACACCTTCTTCACATCACTTGAAGCTGTACCCGCCTTTGAGAAATTGCCTCCTTCTATATCAAACTTAAAATCCATCAGTCATAATTAATAAACAGGCTCCAAGCCCATATTAAACAATAGCGAACAAGCGCGAAACATTGAATAACTACACTCCATAATTGTAATCCCACTTTCTACTGCAAGATCTTTCATCTCTACAGAAGTCTTCTTATCACGAACCAATAATATATAAGGGATGTCAGACATTTCAGAGGTTCTTATAGTTTGCAAATTATTCAAACCCGTAACCAATAAAAGATTATCAGAATCTATAGTCAAGACATCACTCATTAAATCAGAAGCAAAACCAAAATCGATATCCTGATTTAAATCTCCATTACCGCAGATAATCTGAGCATTTAACTCATCAAGTATTTGAGAAATCTTCACCATTCTTAATCATTAAATTATGTTCAATTTTTCGCATGAACAACGATGCTAAGATAAGAAATAGAGCAAGACAAAAGAATGCTTAAAGGTGTAATAGAAGGAAAAACAGAAAATACATATTTAGTCTAAATAACTATGCTTCACAGCAGTTTTTAATGAGTATTAATAAAGAAAACTCCTGTAAACTAGAACATAGACAAAACTCAAGCTTAAGAGCTTCTCAAACCTGCTGAAAAACACGCCACAAACACTGGATTTATTGAAACAACAGCATTATTAAAACAAACTCCATTAGGGTCTAAATACTAATTTATGTTGAACTTAAGCTAAATGGTTTTACTATTTAACATCTTGAATTCAGTAATAGTTTAAAATTAGTCAAAACTGAATAATCCTTCTAAAAAAAGAGTTTTCAGTATCAATTATTATCTTAGATTCGTAACATTTAATCATTAAGTTAAAAAGAACACATAATTCTTTTTTCTTATATAACTCTTTTTTTCTTTAATACATGTATAAAAAAAATCAACATATATTACTTCTAATCCAGCAATTAGACCCAAACAGAAAAGCATTAAACCATGCTCTGAAAATTGCTAGCATATTTAAATCAAAAGTATTAATATCCATCTCTCCTTTTTCGAAAAATAGAATTCCTCAAACCAATATTGAGGATTACATCTCGGAATACGAAAACGTTAACACAATTATACTTGACAACACTGAAGAACAACCTAACAAAAGTATAAAACAGCTCAACATCATCTTCCTAATCATGGAAGTAGATGATAAAACTGATTTCAAATTCTATTTGAAAAACAACATATTCTCATGGGTTCTTAATGCAAAAATACCTTCATTATTAATTAGTAAAAACACTTCAAGCAATACAGATTATTCAAATATTATCCTTCCGATAGATCATAAGAAAGAATCTAAAGAGAAGATGATTTGGGCTAGTTATTTTGGCAGGTTTAACAATGCAGTAATTCAACTTATCCTGGCCAATGAAAAAGAGGATATATTCATGAAAACAATTAGAAACACCTTGCTATTTACAAAAAAGATGTTTTCTCAATTTCTTTTTGAATATAAAATCCAAAAATCAAAATTCTCTAGCAAACAAATCGACGAAGAAGCCTTCAAAGCATCAACCACTAAAGAATCTGACCTTGTTATTTTAATGACAGGAAAAGCACAAGGCATTTTCTTTCTCAGATATAATTCTAAAAAGATTAGATGCTTCATCAAGCAATATCCAAACCCTATCCTCCTTATCAATCCTATGAAAGATTACTACCTACCGTGTGATGGATGAAATGATTCCTCTGGTCAAAACATATAGACTAGACATCGAGTATTTACACGATAAATTGTAAATTAAAGTATAGAGCTACCAATGACTACGGAATACCTCTTTAATCTATACGTTACATCTATACTCGAACTACTCTATGAAATATCTATTTACAATTGGATTTATCCTAACACAATTCCTTCCTTTAATAAGTGGTACTAGGTATCTTGAAAAAAACGAAATAATACATAATAATAATAATAATAATAATAATAGGATTGATAGCCTGCTTCAAATCTTAGACACAGCTACCGACTCCTATGTTATGGTTGTTGCCCATAGAGGTGATTGGACAAATGCACCAGAGAATTCCCTACAAGCCATAAAAAATGCGATTAAAATTGGAGTTGACATCTTAGAGATTGATGTCCGATTTACGAAAGATAAAGTTCCTGTCGTAATACATGACAAAACATTAGACAGGACAACAACTGGAAGCGGAAAAGTATCAAGCTTTACATTAAATGATTTAAATAAAATATTTTTAACTGATAGAAATGGCAAAGCAACATCCCATAAAGTACCGACTTTAGAAGAAGCTCTTTTACTTTCAAAAGGGAAAATATTGATCAATCTAGATAAATGCACGATGCATCTAAATAGAATCGTTGAATATTTAAAAAAGACAAATACTCAGAATCAAGTTATAATAAAAAAATTGAAAGACTTTTATAAAACTCGATTGCACAAAAAATGCTTAAAAAGAGATCTTATTTACATTCCTAATATTAGAAAACACAACAGAAGAGTAAAACACTTATCTCAAAAATATATCAAAGCAAATATTCCTCTCGCTTTTAGTATGACTATCACAAAGACAGATTCAAGTTTACTTCCTTGTGTTAAGCAAATAAAAGATAAATCCTGTCGTATTTGGATAAATGCAAATAAAATTGAAAATGTTAACAATCATAAGCATCTAGCAAAGAATCCAAGCGCAGAAACCAAATGGGATTGGGCTCTAAAATTTGGCGCTAATATCATCCTAACCGATGAACCTGCTTTACTTATAGATTATTTGGAAGGTAAAGGATTGAGAAAAAGGAAAGTTCACGGTATTTAAATATTCACTTTCCCGATTTTAATAAAAAAATTACCTTTATTTTCGGGACTTAAATAGAAACAAGCTCAGAACATACCTATTACTATTAAACATGGATATTTTCAATCTCATTTTTCACACTTGGTACGGTGGCTTATCCTTAATGATACTCTGCTCCCTTATAATTGCAAAATCATGCAATGCATTTGAGGTTGCAACTGACTATCTAGGTCGAAATATGAGCGAAGGAGTTAAAGGAGCGTCATTAAATGCAATCGGCTCATCAATTCCTGAACTTTTAACAACTGTCTTTTTTCTAGTATTTGCTACTCATGCCAATTTAGCCCGTGACTTAGCCGCTAGTATTGGTGGCAATACAGGTTCGGCCATCTTTAATAGTATTGCCATACCAATGTTAGTAATAGGAACAGTTCTTGCAACAGTTCCTGGTCTTGTAGGTTTAAAAATCAGTAAAAAGGTTGTACTTCGCGATGGCCTATTCCTTATTGCTGCCGAGCTTCTACTTATTGTACTACTTTCTAGCAAATACATTACGCATTGGCACGGTTGGGCTTTTACTTTATTCTATTTCATTTACCTAGCATATACGATGCTATCGATGAAAAAAGGTGAAAGAATAGAACCTCAGAGAAGCGAGGAAAGTGAAGATGGAAAATATTTAAAATATGTACTAAAAGCTAACAAGGGGAGAAAACGTAGAAGCTGGCTATTATTAGCTGGTTCCGTACTTGTTATAGCAGCAGCTTGCGCAGGGTTAGTTGAAGGATGTAAAGGCATATCAGACTCATTAGGAATCAATCCACTTTTTGTTGCACTAATATTAATTGCAGCCGCTAGTAGTGTACCAGATACCATCATTTCTATACGAGATGCAAAAAAAGGAAACTACGATGACTCTTTAGCAAACATCTTAGGTTCAAATATTTTTGATATATCAATCAGCTTAGGACTCCCACTGGCTCTATTCTTACTATTTACAGGACAGAAGATAGAATTCTCTGAAGCTGGCTCAACTCTTGTTGATATCCGAATCGTTTTACTAATCGTTACCCTTATAACTATTGCAATTTTTTATTTCAGCAAAGCTTTAAAAAAACGCCATGTAGTTATTTTAGGCTTCCTATATGCCTTATTTATATTGTATGCCATTGGAGCTGCCGAGTATTATGCGGGGGGCAATTCTTTTCTAGCACAAACAGCTGGTTCTTTTATTCAGTATCTCAGACAGCCTGGCGGCCTTGGAGAATATCTTCAAGTAATAGCGAATTATTTCACTTCTGGTTGGTAAAATATTTTGCATTTATTAATTATCAGCATAACTTTAAATTACATTCAAATCTCTAATTTAACATATCATGTTTAGCTCATTTGAAATCATCTATAAATTCTCATTACAATTAATATTGAGTTTTTGGATACTAGCATGGTCTATATGCTCATGGTATGGCGTTGAATTAGCCTTAGGAATAAGTGTATGGCAAATACCTGCCACAATATTTGGTACACTTCTAGCAGTTATATCCGGCGTTTATTTTTACACAATTCTATCTATTCCCTACAAACTTTCAAGAGAATTTGATGTTATCAAGGATAAGGTTGCATTAGAATCGTATCAGAGCTGTGAAGGTTTTCAAAAAGAAGTTGCAGATTTTATTATTGATTTTTTTAATTACCCTGGAGCGAATGTCATTGGAGGCAACTTCCACTTTAAAGGATGTGAAAAATATATCAACAATTCTGGAGAGGAGATTGACAAATTCAAATCTGACTCAATTACAAAGTTTAAACTTAAGTCAGGTAAAAGAGCCATTTATATCCCTATTAAAATTGCAGAGCATAACTTAGGTGATATGCTACTAATAATGGAAGGTAATACTCTACCTCTTTTTAAAGGCATCATGTCTGATTTTGAAAATTATTTTCTTGATGACCAGCTTTACCATGTACTAAATTCGGTTTCTAGAAAACAAGTTGAAAAGGGAAATTAGCCTACAACAAGAATATTCCAAAATATCTTTATAGCTATTCCTTCTAGTAATAAGCACCTTAGGATTTATTAACATTTCTCATCATAATTATTTTCACAAAAGCCTTTTTTTATTCAAACATTTTATCTATTTTCAATGTAGAAAGATTAATCAAAACGGCCTTTACAAGCCACATGCGCGCAATCAGAACTGATCAGTTACTATTTAACGAAATATTAACTCATGCTCTTAGGGCACTAAAATATAGGAGGACCTGTGATGAATATGAAGATGCAATCCGTAGGCTTTAAAGCCGATAAAAAACTTGAAGCTTTCATCAATCAGAAGTTGAGTAAACTTAACAAGTTTGATAATAATATTAGTGACTATACCGTTACTTTAAATATTGAAAATTCAGATCCTAAAGTGAATAAAGTTGTTGAAGTCAAAGTTAACGTTCCCGGAAATGAACTTTTCGCTAAAAAGCAATCTAATTCTTTTGAGGCAGCTGCAGAACTTGTAACAGAAGCTTTAAAAATTCAGATTCTAAAGAATAAAGAAAAATAATCTTCTAGCATAATTGAAAAGCCCTGATACAACTATCAGGGCTTTTTTTTAATCTTTAAAATCAATCTCATTATGAGATCCATCACAAAATGGCTTATTGCTTGATGTGCCACACCGACAGAAAAATGTCTCACCTAATTTAATTTCTCTTTGCCCATTTGTATTAATCAGAGTTATTGGACCTTCTATCATTAATGGACCTTTTGTTAGAACTTTTACCTTAAATCCTGATTCAATCGCTACAGGCTCCCCACTCCTTTTCTTCTCAGGTATATTTATATAAAATGATAGTGCTTTTGTTGGACATTTCTGCACTTGTTGCATAATGTCCTCCTTATTAGCAGCATCCATCTTTACCCAAGGCTGTTCCCCAGGTTTGAAAACTGAAGATAATCCCTTTGCACACTCACCAGATTGAATACATAAATCAGCCTGATACACGACAGTAATTTCATCATTACTGTACTCTTTTTTTGTGTTTTTCATGACAGTAATTATTTAAATTTCATCAGCTATTTGCCCTAATTCATAATTTAACACTTTAAAATGAAAACCTCATTATTTTTTTCACATAAAAAATCTTCAAACTAAAAACCTCATCCTTAAAACACTAGCAAACTAAGGGCTTTCAGAACCTCAAAAACTTCCCATTTCTTTAACTAAAGCACTTGCAGATATCAGTATTTATCCTACTTTTGTCGTCAGACAAGGCAAAAAAACGACTTGTTTACAGACGGGTGTAGCTCAGTTGGCAGAGCACTGGTCTCCAAAACCAGGTGTCGGGAGTTCGAGTCTCTCCACCCGTGCAAAAAAAAAGCCTTTTGAAGATATCTTCAAAAGGCTTTTTTCTATTAAATGTTTTCCTAAGACTATTCAGTCAGCATATTATGGAAAGCTTCAGCACAACGCTCACCATCCATAGCAGCTGAAACAATTCCACCTGCGTAACCCGCTCCTTCTCCACATGGGAATAATCCAGAAACTTGAACATGCTGCAGGCTTTTATTATCACGAGGAATTCTTACAGGAGATGACGTTCTCGACTCCACTCCCAATATAACAGCCTCATTAGTTAGAAAGCCTTTAGATTTCTTTCCAAAGGCTTTAAAACCTTCCTGTAAACGAAATCGAATATGTTTTGGTAACCACTCATGCAAATCAGAACTCTTCAAACCTGGCTGGTATGACGAATCAGGAAGATTAGAGCTAAGAATACCTTCAACAAAATCGTTCATTCTTTGAGCTGGAGCAGTTAAATCAGCCCCACCTTTTTCAAATGATAGCTTCTCTAACTTCTCTTGGAACTTTAAACCTGCTAATACACCAAACTCTTTAAATTCATTTAGATCTTCCTCCATAACTTCTACAGCCATTCCTGCATTAGCAAACGCTGTATTTCTTCGTGAAGATGACATTCCGTTAACAACCTGTTGATTCTCGCCAGTAGCCGCAGGAACAATCACTCCGCCAGGACACATACAGAATGAATACACACCTCTACCTTCAACTTGCTGCACAAAACTATAGCTTGCTGCTGGCAAATATTCTCCACGCCCTTCTGGGTTATGATATTGAATCTGATCGATTAAATTTTGCGAATGCTCTATTCGAACCCCCATTGCAAAAGTCTTAGCTTCAAGCTCAATTTTTTGTGAATCTAGAAGATAATAGATATCTCTAGCAGAATGACCTGTTGCTAAAATAATAGATTCTGCCTTAAGCTCTTCTCCACTTTCAATTCTTACTCCAGATATTTTATTTTCATCTACTAACAAATGATTAACCTTTGTTGAGAATCTAACTTCACCGCCAGCCTTAATAATATTCTCTCTGATCTTAACGATCACCTTAGGCAATACATCAGTTCCTATATGCGGATGAGCATCAATCAAAATATCTTCTTGAGCACCATGAAAATGTAAAACCTCAAGGATTTTTTTTAAGTTACCACGTTTCTTTGACCGAGTATACAGCTTTCCATCTGAAAATGTGCCAGCCCCTCCTTCTCCAAAACTGTAGTTTGAATCAGCATCAATAACTCGATCTTTATGAATTGCAGCTAAATCCTTTTTTCGATCCTCAACACTTTTCCCACGCTCTAATACTATTGGGCAATATCCTAATTCGATTAACCTAAGAGCTGCAAACAAACCAGCAGGTCCGGCTCCAACAACTATTACTTTCTTTTTACCTGAAACATCCTGATAGGTGAAATCAGATAATTTTAGATCAGGAAATACCTCATCATATGCAACGCGAAAACGCATATTAACTTTAATAGTCCTTTGTCGTGCATCAACAGATCGTTTTAAAATCTGAATCCCACTTATTCTTTTAGATTCTATTTTTAAATTTCTAGCAACAAGTATCTTATAAAACTTCTCTTCAGAAGCATCACGAGGACTTAAAACCAAATTAATTTCGGTAAGCATAGTATAATATATAAAAAGGTAAGTGTATTTATTCGAAATGAAATGAAAGCGTAACTACTTTCGAGCTTATTCTGTTTATAGAATGAGTGTATAAGTCTGCATCTGGATTCTCCGAATCAAGCTTATGATTCAGAATATCTTGCAAACCAAGAGAGAATTTAAGTTCTGTTGCAAACTTAAAATATGGTAAATAAAAATCGATACCAGCTCCTATTTCTAAACTGAAATAGTTAGGCTTTAATCTGACCATTACATTATCCTCAACATCTAATTTAGTGGGAGCTTGAACATCCATCTTATAACTAAATCCTCCTACTAAATATGGACGATAGTTATCAATTCTCTTTGCTCTATATTTTAACAATAAAGGCAAATTAATAACAACACTTTCCATAACCGTCTCTGCAGGTGGTGTCTCAAGGTCATCATCATCGGAATATAAGATCATACGTTCACCGAACTCCAAACCTGGTTGAAAACGTAAAGAATAATCTTCATGCAATTTCAGATCAGAAACAATTCCTACTGAAAAGCCTGGGGAGAAAGTCACTTGCTCTGCCTTTACATTATCCTTCGCTGAATTCCGGATTGCATAATCCATAGCATTCAAACCTAAAGTAAAACCAAAATGCAATCGTTTCTGATCAACCTTTTGGTTATTTTGGATACGGCCCGAACTATAAACCCTTTGAGAAAAAAGATAGCTAGACGAGAATAGGAGCAATAATATAATAAGTATTTTCTTCAAACTTTAGTATGTTGTTTCAATAAATAACCCAAATATCGAAATATTATTGTTCTATTTAGTTCCGACGTATATTGAAGCAATACCAAAACTTAGTCGCTGTTCTGAAACTGACTCGAAACCACAAGTCTTACAAATCTCCAAGAACTTTTCACCGTCGGGGAAATTCTCAACTGATTCAGGCAAATAAGTATACGCAGATACATCTTTAGATAAAATGCGTCCCCAGAAAGGTAAGATCTTGAAAAAATAGAAAGTATAGATCTGTTTTATCGGAAATTTTCGAGGTTTTGAAAACTCAAGTACGACAAGTTTTCCACCTTTATTCAAAACACGGTGCATTTCACTAATCCCTTTTTCAAGGTTTTCAAAGTTACGAACCCCGAAGGCTACTGTAATTGCATCAAATGAATCGTTTTCGAATTGAATATTTTCAGAATCACCTTCAAAAAGCTGGATCTTATCATCCAATCCTTTTTTAGTGATTTTCTCTCTCCCTACAGCTAACATCTCTGTTGAGATGTCAATACCAACAATAGAATCAGGATTCAGCTTTAAGGCAGCAATAGCAAAATCTCCAGTACCTGTAGCAATATCAAGCATACGTTTAGGCTGATGAGATCGAAGTAACTTTATAGCTTTCTTACGCCATAATTTATCGATACCAAGAGAAAGAAAATGATTTAAAAAATCATATTTCCTAGCTATATTATTGAACATTAAAGCAACCTGAGCTTTCTTGCCTTTATCTAAATCTTTATATGGATTGACCACTAAAATATATTTTCTGAAGGTTAATAAATCTGATAACAAAGATTCTCCATAATACTAGAATTGAGAAACCAAACGCAAATATATTAATTGTCGAGACAAGCCGATTACAAATCTTACTTTATTTACATGATTATTAATCAATCAAAAGGTGAACTTAACTGGAAATCGGTCTTATAATCATCAATAAAACCAAAAGGAATATCATCTATTCTCAACTCACCCTTAGTCACATGTCCCAAAGTTGAGAACGACACACCATACTCCATCATTGCATCGATAAAATCATCTTCGTTTTCCATTGATACTGAAACTACTATTCTCGATTGCGATTCACCAAACAAGAAAGCATCTTTTCTAACTTCAGCTGGCGATGTAATATCAAAGCCGAATCCCAATGGCATTGCTGATGAAACTAGATTAAAAAACAAACCTCCTTCGTCTACACTATGTGCAGAAACGATCAACCTTTGTTTAATCAATTTTTGAACACAATCATTCACTTTTTTCTCTTCGTAAAGTGAAAAATGAGGAATACCAATAGGAGCATCCTTTTTAATACATTGCAAATATTGGGAACCCGCAATATCATTATGCGATTGTCCAATTAGGAATATCATATCTCCTTTTTGTCTATAAATATATGAGGTATGATCTTTAGCTGAATCTAGCATACCCATCATTCCAACTACGGGTGTTGGCTGAATAGGAATTCTCTGACCTTCAACTGTACTTTCATTATAAAAACTAACGTTCCCGCCCAAAACAGGAATATCATAAAATCTACACGCATCAGACAAACCTCCTACAGTCTCAACAAGTTGTGTATAAACCTTTTCATCGAGCAAACTACCAAAATTCAGACAGTCGTTAATTGCGATAGCTTTTCCTCCCGAACATGTAATACGACGAACAGCCATCGCCATATTTATTTGAGCACCTATATAGCTATTCGAATTACAGTAGTTCGAATTTCCAGAAATTGTAAAACAAAGAGGATTTGAATCCTTATCATACAAAACAATAGCATCAGAAGGCGAGTGATTCTCTTCTACTTGATTATGCAATTGAATATGCGATTTAACACCAATATTTTTGTCTTTCAACAAGTGCTTAATCAATTTCCAATAATCATCTGGTTCAGGAAAAGTTTCCAAAAGATCGCGATGATTACTTTCAGTTGATGGAACGTATTCCCTCTTTTCTTGAGGAGCTGCACATCCCATTACCAAATCTTCAGGAAAGAATTCTGCAACCACATCATTATCATCAAAGAATGTTAAAGTCTTATTCTCAACAATGGTTCCAATTTGTGTGCACAGAACTTCTGATCGGTTAAACATGTTTTTCACATCTTCAACTTTATCTTGATCAACTACAATCATCATTCTTTCTTGTGTTCTAGACAACATGACCTGCTCTACAGATAGATTCTCTTCTGCTAAAGGAATTTTATTCAACTCGATATCAATCCCATAATCGTTTTTAGCACCAATTGCCGAACAAGCACTTACCAAGCCCGCAATATCCATATTTTCAACATGCAATAAAGCATTCTGCTCTGCCAATTCTAATACCGCCTTTATCATTGAACTCGATAAATCAGGATTACTTTTTGCTATTGAACCAGTCTTTTCATCAACAGTTACGCCATCATTGCCAGTTAAACTACCAACAATAAATACAGCACTCCCAACAGGAATATCACGCTTAGAAATAAGATGATCTTTATGAACTATACCAGCAACCAGAATATTTACAAGTGGATTACAATTGAAGCAAGAATTAAAGCGAATTTCACTATTTATGTTTTTAACGTATTGCAAAGAAGAATAATCGTAAACACCTTTTTTCACTTCGTCCATCAACCATTGAGTACTATCAAGATCCTGATTACCAAAGCGAAATGAGTTTAAGGAAATGATTGGTTTTGCACCGAGAGATGCAACATCACGAATAACATCACCAACACATGTAGCAGCCCCTTCGTATGGGTCAATTCCCGAAGGATGATTATGACTCCCCATTTTGAATACACAACACAGGTCGTTGCCAATATCAACAGCACCCGAATTTGCTACACCAGCCCCAACAATAACTCTGTCTCCTTCAGTCGGTAACGACTTTACCCATTGATAAGATGTCTTGTAGGAAATTCTTTCGGCCCACATGGCAGAATAAATAAGCAGCTCTAATTCATTAAGTTCTCTACCTAATTTCATTGATATAGAATCTAAAATGTCCCTATAACCTTCTAATCCTTCTGCAACCTTCAGTGTATTCGCTATGTTTTTCATGTGTTTATAATTTTATATTAATAGCACATGAAAGTCACCACGCTAATTCTGAATTAATCATGGCTCATTTCATCTGATTACCAAATATATTGTGTCAACAATTACAACTTTATCAAAAACGTATACTTAAAAAAATCAAAGCACATCCTGCCACACATCTGCCAATACTGCAACGCGAGAATTATCTATTGCTTGATGATTAACTAAATTTATAAAAAAATAATGAACACTTACATCAATTAGATACTTTGTTTCTAAATTTAGGGTTGAAATATTTTAGTTTTAAACTAAATTATTCTCAAATAACAAAGTTCTAACAAAACATCTCAAAACTCAGTATATGAACAAAATAGCTTTAATAACTGGTGCTTCAGCGGGAATAGGTGAAGCTTGTGCAATTAAATTAGCAGAAAATGGATTTGACTTAATAATTGCTGGAAGACGTGAAAAAAATCTTGAAAAGCTTGCAAAAAAAATACAAGAGACATATAAAAATGAAGTTTTAAGTCTTTGTCTTGATGTTAGAAACTATGTTGAGGTTGAAAAAACAATAAATTCTTTACCTGAAAAATGGAAGAATATCGATGTTTTAGTAAATAATGCAGGTTTAGCTGTTGGCGTTTCTCCAATTGAGCAAGGGGTAGTTGATGACTGGGATCGTATGATCGACACCAACGTAAAAGGCCTTCTTTATGTAACACGTTGTGTAAGTCCACTTATGGTAGAACGTAAAAAAGGTTTGATTGTTAACATTTCATCAATTGCAGGAAAAGAAGCCTACCCAGGAGGTAATGTATATTGCGGAACTAAGCATGCTGTTGAAGCAATCACTAAAGGCATGAGAATTGATTTATTACCACATAACATTAGAGTTAGTTCAATTGCTCCAGGTATGGTTGAAACAGAATTCTCTCTAGTTAGATTTAAAGGCGACGAGGATAAAGCAGAGCAAGTTTACAACGGTTTTGAACCATTAAAAGCAGAAGATATTGCTGATAGTTTGTTATTTATTGCAACAAGACCAGATCACGTCTCTATCAACGATATTCTTATAATGCCTTCTGCACAAGCATCAGCAAGAGATGTCAATCGTAATTAGTTAAAACCATCAGTATTTTTAAGTATCTTTCGTTATCAACAAAAGTGCAGTATGGAAAAATTAAGCAATTGTAATATTAAGCGTAATAAAAAGCTACTCGTTTCAGACATCATTAAATATTATGAAACAAGAGGTTATACTTTGATTGATGCGAATGCATACGGAATGACTTTGAAAAAGGGATCAATATGGGGCTCTTTAACTTCACCTAATCCCTTAAATTGGAGAACCATTGTTAGACTTGATGTGGTTAAAGTTGAGAGAATGGACTACGATCTTTTTGCTCGATATAATTTCAATTCTCTAGGACAATTTTTATCATCCAAAACGAAACTATACTTTCTAAAAGAAGCAGAAGCATTTAATGAAGCCATGATAAACTTCAAAGTAGATATTGATGAAATAGAACAAATCGGTAATGAGGCTAGCGCCGAAAATACTAAGAACATGTTTTCAGCTCTTTTAATGGGGGTTCTTATTGCTATTCTGTTAATATTTGCTTTAAAAATATATTTGCCTCACGATTTATCTATTGTGACAAACTCAGGGCTTACTCTAGTAAGTATTATTCTTTGTTATTATATTCTTAATCGACCAAACAAAACCGAAAACTAACACGATCGAAAACAAGACCAATGTTTTTGACTACCAACTAATACAAAAATGAAATTCATTAAACATTTAATGCTTTTAAGCTTCCTTTTAGGATTTGCTTATGGTTCTTCTATGGCTTGCACTACAGCCGTAATTTCTGGCAAATCGACAAAGGATGGACGTCCAATATTATGGAAACATCGCGATTCGGAAAGTTACCAAAACAAACTGCGACTTTTTAATGATGGCGCCTTTACGTACGTTGGATTAATTAACTCAAACGATAGTAATGGTGATCAAATTTGGGGTGGGAACAACGAATTTGGTTTTGCAATTATGAATTCAGCTTCTTTTAATCTTCGTGAAGATAAAGATGCCAAATTCAAGGACCAAGAGGGTGTGATCATGAAAAAAGCTCTACAAAACTGCAAAACACTTGAGGATTTTGAAAAACTACTTTCTGCTTTGCCAAAACCGATGGGCTTAGAAGCAAACTTTGGTGTAATAGATGCACAAGGTGGAGCAGCTTATTTCGAAACTAATGATGAAGGCTTCGTGAAATTTGATGCTAACGATAAGAAGGTAGCTCCTAACGGATATATTATTAGAGCAAACTATTCTTTTACAGGTAGAGAGAACGAAGGCTACGGTTACATTCGCTATATGAATGCTGAAAAAGAGTTCTTTGCGGCGGCTGGAACCAATCAACTTGATCCAACCTTTATTCTTAAAAACCAGTGTCGATCTCTTGAGAATTTCCTTACTGAGGACGATGTTAAATCATATCAAAATCTATCAGAAAATCAGAACAATTTTATCGTTGTGAAGGATTGTATTAACCGCTACATCTCTACTTCATCATTTGTAATTCAGGGTGTGAAGAATAATGAGGATCCTAAACTTACAACTATGTGGACGCTACTTGGTTTTCCTCTAGCTTCGGTAGCTGTACCAACTTGGAGTCTGAAAAATATTGATTTACCACAAACTGTTCGTGCAGAAGATGATAAAAATGCTGAACTGTGTATCAAGACTTTGGAGTTGAAAAAGAAATTCTTTCCTGTATCTAGAGGTGCTGGTGAAGATTACATGAACACAACTGCAGCTTACAATAAAGAAGAAACGGGAATTGTTCAGCAGTTAGAAAAAACAGAAGATATGATACTCCAATTAAGCCAAGAAAATCTGAAAAAATGGAGAAAAGATGGTCTTAATAAGAAAGAATTAAAAGAGTTTTACACGAAAGTTGACGAATTGATTAAAGCCAATTACAATACGCTTTTTGAATTGTAAAAACAAGATTTATCATACATTCTGTTTTATAGGAGAATCAAGTAGGTGACACTGTCCTGTAAAGTGTCGAGGAATCAGAACTATTAGAAACACAGGAATAGTTCGAAACAGATATTTACTCATTTATTTCTGTACAAAATGATAAAGGGAGCCCTTGCGGTTCCCTTTTTCTTTTGGTCACAGCTTTGAGAGCTACATTAAATATCCAATATGTACCTGTCCCAGACAAAGGTCATGAGCACATTCCTGTCCGGGAGAGCCTCCCCTATGTCCAGGAACAAGAACTTTGTGTCCGGGAGAGCCTTCCCCTATGTCCGGGAACAAGAACTTTGTGTCCGGGAAAGCAATCCGCCTGTCCGGGAAGGGGTACAGGTTGTCCGGGAAACTGTACCTTAGTGTATTACGTGCCAAAAATAAGTTTAAATATAGCAATGCGCCTGCCTTTGCTACTCAAACATTAACTTGTGACCTCCTAGCTCAAAATAGATTTATTGGAGTCACTTCTTCTCCCGCAAGTTTTTGACTTGCAGCTTCTAAACTAACGAAACGTCTATTAATCCTTTTCCATCGGCATAGTCTATTGCACTACTATATTTATAAGGATAGTGTCTGTAATAATTTGAGCTAAAATTTAGCTATAAAGCCAAAATGAATTTTTGCAGATTTAAAATCAGTAGATTGCCCATCTTGCCTACCAAGAGCATAATTCAAGGTAAACAAGCCTGTTCCAGCAGAAAAGTTAAACCCGAATCCATATCCCATCGGTTCATCAGATGTTTTCGTTTCTTGAATTTCTTTTTCATACCACGCCATATCATAGAAAAGATAGATGCTTGTATTGCGACTTGGAACAAATCGAAATTCCTGTCTTCCAATTACATATTTTGAAGCTCTAAAGGAATCTTCGTTAAAACCTCTAATACTCTTCATGCCACCCAAGCGATACAAATCATTTTCGAAATAATTAACTCGGCTCATCCAAGCAGCCTTAAGTTGCCAGTGATAAACAAATTTAGAAGCTAATGGCATGTAATTTTTAAGATCTAAGGAGCCTTCAAATATCTTTGTTTTAAGGTCTATCCCTTCATATAATTCATCAGGAATATTAACATTTCTCTTAATCTTATTTTTACCACCAGCTATATTAAGGTTCCAATACCATCCCCTACGTGGATTATATCTTCTATCCAAATTCTCGTATTCATATTGAAATCCCAATAAGTTCGATTTAGAATCGGCAAAGTCGGGCAATACATTTGAGCCAATATACTGCTTCGAAGAAATTAAATTGGATGATTTTAACTGGTAAAACAACTTAACTCCACTATTTGCACTCCCATTAAAATTAAGGCCAAGTCTTAAGTTTGTATTCACATAAGTTGAGTCTTGCTTCAAGAGTTGAAAGGAAAAATCAGTGCCTAATTTTGAATTGAAAATGTAAGGGTATCGGAAAGTTATTTTCAAATCCTGACTACTCTCTTCCAATTTTTCCCAATTAAATTGGATGAGTTCTCCTCGATGAAAAGAATTAACCAGAGAAAGATTAACCTCTCCGGTAAGTTCTAATTTATCTGTTTTATTATTATTCTGAAATCCTATAATCCCATCAAAGCGGTTAGCAGATTGTTTTTCTAGGTAATTGTGAACTTTGGCTACACCATCAAAAAATTCCAGTTCTGAAGGTTTTATTTCCGATACAAAATCAAGTTTAGATATTAATTGAGAGATACTTTCAAATTTTTCTTCACTATAAGTTTGGCCTGCTTTTATACCAAAATAATTCTCAATAAACTTAGAGTGAATAATTACATTACCCCTAGTAGACGTGCTATCCCAAACAACTTTTTGCTTAGGATTAAGAAGACAAACTCCTCTAATTTCACCATTATCAATTTTAACATCATAAAGCTTTATTGTTGTAAAAGGATAACCATGATTTAAATAATAGTCTAGGATAGCTGATTGCTTGTTCTCACCATCTGTTAAAGAGAATCCTTCTGTGGGATTGAAATTAAAGTTCAAATAATTTTCATGAACTTCTTCATTTACAAGAAAACTTACCTCTTTCCATTTGTATGGTTTCCCAATGTGAAAAACTGCAAAAATCGTATCTGCTCTTTGGTATGTACTATCTATGTTTGTTTCTAGAAATCCCTTCTCAATAAAGTATGATTTTAACTGCTCTACTTTATCATTCAATATTGTTACATTCTCAAAACGATATCGCTTTACGACTCTAGCTTGTTTTCTAAAAAGTGGCAATTCACTCCCTTGTATATTTAGATGATACGCCTTAGATTGAGAGTATAAACTAGCGGGTTTCATCATAAACAAAACCAATAACATGCTGATTTTGATTAGTACAAAGTATTTGAATTTAATAGTTATCATATAGGCTTTAAACAGAATCTAATTAAAATCTTATCAACTAAATAAGATTCAAAAATGAATGATAATTTCTGTAGTTACAAGAATATCATTATCTTTTACCAATTATTGAACAAAATTGTTTTGTTTTTTCTAAAACATCCGTGAGTATAACCTATAAATATTAAATTTGAAGCCTGATTCGAAAAAAATAACACTATGAAAAAACTACTTTATGCACTATGCCTACTTCTTTTTGTAGGAACCGTTTTAAGTTCTTGTGCTACTGACAAAAAATGTCCTGCTTACTCTAAAGTTGAAACGCAGAAAACATCAAAAACAGTATAAAAGATTAAAATCCCGATTTAAAGGGATTTTTTTTTGCATTATTTCCACCTAATTGCAATCGTTACAGATTTCACCAACACCCTGATTAATAGGAATCGAACTCATCTATCTGATTAAAATCCATATGTTTTTTTTCGCTTTTCCCTCTCATTATCTCAATTATTTCTATACTTTTGCCATACAAGAAACAAAGGGTTTATTAAATTAAAACTTTATATACAATGTCAAAGATTAAAATTGGTATCAACGGATTCGGACGTATTGGACGTTTCGTATTCCGTCAAGCTGTTGCTCAAGGTAACATCGAAGTAGTAGCTATTAACGACCTTTTAGATGTAGATTACATGGCTTACATGTTAAAATATGATTCTACTCACGGAAAATTCAACGGTACTGTTGAAGTTGTTGATGGTCAAATGATCGTTAATGGTAACACAGTTCGTGTTACTGCTGAAAGAAATCCAGCTGATATCAACTGGGGTGCAGTATCTGCAGAATATGTTGTTGAGTCTACAGGGTTTTTCTTAACAAAAGAATCTGCTCAAGGTCATATCGATGGTGGTGCTAAGAAAGTAATTATGTCTGCTCCTTCTAAAGACGATACTCCAATGTTCGTTATGGGTGTAAACAACAAAGAATACACTAAGGATATGACTTTCGTTTCTAATGCTTCTTGTACTACTAACTGTTTAGCTCCTGTAGCTAAAGTGTTAAATGACAAGTTTGGTATTATCGAAGGTTTAATGACTACTGTTCACGCAACTACTGCGACTCAAAAAACTGTTGACGGACCTTCTGCGAAGGACTGGAGAGGTGGACGTGGAGCTGGTCAAAACATTATTCCTTCTTCTACTGGTGCTGCTAAAGCTGTAGGTAAAGTAATTCCTGCATTGAACGGTAAATTAACTGGTATGTCTTTCCGTGTTCCTACTCCTGATGTATCTGTTGTTGACTTGACAGTTCGTTTAGAAAAAGGTGCTACTTACGCAGAGATTTGTGCTGCTATGAAAGAAGCTTCAGAGAACGAATTAAAAGGTATCCTAGGTTATACTGAAGATGCTGTTGTATCTAACGACTTTATCGGTGACACTCGTACTTCTATTTTCGATGCTACTGCTGGTATTCAATTATCTCCAAACTTCGTAAAAGTTGTTGCATGGTATGATAATGAAATGGGATACTCAACTAAAGTATGTGAATTAATTCAGTATATGGATTCTGTAAAGTAATCTACTGATCACAATATTTCTAAAAAGACTGTCTTAATTGACGGTCTTTTTTTTGTTCCAGTTTTCACTAGAATTCAGGAATAAAAAAAAGCTTGCAGAAATTAATCCCACAAGCTTTATATAATTCTAAAATGAATTCTTGCTTATTTCTTTTCTAACTCAGTAAGATGTTCCATTTTCTTTGTTTCAAGAAATTCAGAAATACCACACAAGTGCTCTTTCACTTTCTTATTACCAAATTCATACACTTTCTCCGCCAAACCATTTAGGAAATCTCTATCGTGAGAAACAAGTATTAATGTCCCATCAAATGCCAACAAAGCATCCTTTAAAATATCCTTAGTTTTTAAATCTAGATGATTTGTAGGCTCATCGAGAATCAAAAGGTTAACAGGTTCAAGCAATAGTTTAATCATAGCTAAACGTGTACGCTCTCCTCCTGATAGAATTTTCACTTTCTTAGTTGAGTTATCTCCTCCAAACATGAAAGCTCCCAACATATCTTTAATCTTGGTTCTAATATCACCTACTGCAACATCGTCGATAGTTTGAAAAACTGTTAGATTTTCATCTAGTAACGAAGCTTGATTTTGGGCGAAATAACCTATCATGGTATTATGTCCCAATGTTAGATCCCCAGTATAATCAATCTCATCCATTATGGCTTTCACCAAAGTCGATTTACCTTCACCATTTCGGCCAACAAAAGCTACTTTCTCTCCACGTTCAATTGTAAATTTAGCATCTGCAAAAACCAAGTTTTCACCATACGTTTTACCTAAACCATCAGCAATAACAGGATAGTTACCTGATCGAGGTGAAGGTGGGAATTTCAATCTTAAAGCCGAATTATCTTCCTCATCAATCTCTACAGTCACCATCTTCTCGAGCATCTTCTCACGAGATGAAACTTGATTGGTTTTAGAGTATGTTCCCTTAAATCTATCAATAAAAGCCTGGTTATCGGCAATAATTCGTTTCTGCTCTTCGTAAGCTTTTTGCTGATGAAGACGTCTATCCTTTCTCAACTCTAAGTATTCCGAGTAGTTAACCTTATAGTCATAAATACGCCCCATAGTTACTTCTATGGTACGAGTCGTAATACTATCGACAAAAGCACGGTCGTGAGAAATCACAATCACAGCTTTTCCAGAATTCATCAAGAAATTTTCTAACCATTGTATCGATTCTATATCCAAGTGATTAGTTGGCTCATCGAGAAGAATAAGATCTGGTTGACGCAAAAGAATTTTAGCTAACTCTATACGCATTCTCCAACCTCCACTAAACTCAGAAGTAGGTCGAGTAAAGTCCTCGCGCTTAAACCCAAGTCCGAAAAGCGTTTTCTCAACTTCTGCGTCGTAATTAATCTCCTCTATTGAATAGAACACTTCACTTAAAGCTGAAACACGTTCAATCAGTTGATAATACTCATCAGATTCGTAATCTGTTCGTGAACCCATTTGTAAATTAAGGTCCTCAATCTCTTTCTCCATCTCAAAGATCTTGGAAAAAGCTTGAGAAGCCTCTTCAAATACAGTGCGTGTATTATCAGTCATCAAATGCTGAGGTAAATAGGCAATCACAGCGTCTTTAGGCGCACCAATTCGTCCACGAGTAGGTTTGTCTGCTCCTGCTATAATCTTTAGCAGAGTCGATTTACCAGCACCATTCTTCCCCATAAGGGCTATACGGTCCTTCTCGTTTATTACAAAGGAAATATCTTTAAATAAGGTAGTGCCACCAAACTCTACCGCCAAACCATCAACTGAAATCATGCTTCTTAATTTTCGACTCGCTAAATTGACAAAATTACAATTCGCTAGTCATATTTATTTTCAAGCTGCAAAGATATAAGAGATAGTCAATATCCTTGTTACAGAACCCACTTTTTACATAGAAGATTGAACATGAGAGCTAAGCCTTGTATTTCCAACGATTCTTATCAGTTTTCTCTGCATTTAAGTTTTGTAAAGCCATTTATTCTTCTACTTTTGTTCTCACAATACTGGAGAGGTGACAGAGTGGCCGATCGTGCATGCTTGGAAAGCATGTGTACCGCAAGGTACCGGGGGTTCGAATCCCTTCCTCTCCGCTAGTGTTTAAAGACAAAGCAGCATTTTTCAATGCTGCTTTTTTTATTGGATATTTGCTCAGGTGCAACATAGGTGTAACAAATTATACACTTTTACGCCTTGAAAATAAAAAGCTGCTACGAGGAACGCAGCAGCTTAAAGAAAAGATTATTTTAAATAACTTAGGTAAGAATGATTGCAGCATACAAATCTGGAGAAAACTTATCTCCATCTGCAGTTCCAAAGAAAGCATACACATGAATATCACCAGCTGCAACTTGCAAAGTTATTTCGGTTGACTGATCAGGTTAAAAACACACTCGACTATGTATATGCGCATATTCATCCCGATGATCAGGCTAATATTGATGTCAAACGAAGATATTATCTACAGGGCAAAACAGAGATGTATGAGGTGGTGTTTCGCTTTCGTGATGCTGATCAGGAGTGGAAGTGGTACAAGGGAAAGGGTAAGATTCTGGATCGCGATGATGATAATGGGCCTATAAATATGGTAGGCAAACTAGCCGATATTACAGAAAGAAAATTAGCCGAAGAACAAATACGGAAAGATGAGAAGCAGATTAGGGCCTCTGAAAAACGTTGGCGATCGCTGATTGAACAGGAGAGAACGCTTTAAATATTTAATATTGTCTGTTTTTTTTAAACAGCAATGTTATATAGAGAAACAGGTAACGCTGTTGCGTTGAGAGGGGCTTGCTGCTGCAAGTTGTATGACAAACTGAGCAAAGCGAATCGCATTTTTGCGGCAAAAGTTACTTTTTACCATATAAAATTAACACGGAAAAGTAATCTTTTGGTTTGGCGCAGGACTTGCCAATAGCCCACGAGACACGCCTTCCATCCGAGCTCAGGATGTGCATGAATATATCGTCCTAAAATAGTGCTACTTGTTGTGAAACGCTATTTTAGGACGAGAAATTTTACATACTAGGAATTCCTCCCATTCCGAATACCATTGCCAATAGTGCAACTGTTTCAATTATTCCCATAGCAGCAATATACATTCCTGATCCTTGTTTATCATCAACTGCTAAGTTTGCACAAGCTGCAGCTCCAACTTTTCCTTGCATTATTGCTGATGCAGCAATAGAAATACCCACAAAAAATGCCCAAATCATTTGATTATTATAACTGTCTGGATTAAGGTTTGCTGCTAACATCGAGTTCATAAAAATCATACCATATATAACCTGACTTAGTGGCATACCAACCATTGCTAAAGCTAATGAAGGCAGTTTTTTCTTTTCTTTTATTGATTGTTTCCAAAGTCCCATTGCACCCATAGCTGCAATTCCTGTTCCTATAGCCGAACCAACTCCTGCAATTCCTAAACCTATGGCATGTCCGCCAAATCCTGTTACTGTTGTTAATAAAGTCATATTGTTAAATTTTAAATGTTATTTTTTTAATTTGAATGGATTGTATTCAATGCCAGAAAATTCTACGCTAGCATGACCAGCATATTCTAACATGTTTAAACGAACTCCGTGAACAATTACTGCCATACCAGCAAGAACCATATTTAGTCCATGTCCTAAAACCAGTATAAGAGTTGCTCCAACACCTGAGACGATAGTTGTTATCCCATCACCTATAGCCATATGGTTAAAACTTGTAGCCATTAATACTGTTGATAATCCCACGGCATAAAGTCTGATGTAAGAAATAATATCAGAGAACCCATTGATGATACTAAGAGGTAGATTTCCTATCGAAGAAATTATTCCCTTTAGTAAATTCGTTCCTGGATTCGAAAACAAGACAACTAAATTTATTCCGCCTATAAATAACCAAGGCATTATAGCTGGAGCAGTTATGTCTAATACCATTTGGTTTACAACCAAAAATAAGCCCCAGATAATGGCTACCCAGCCTAATTGTGCAATTGCTTTAACACTGTTGTTGTATTTCCAAGCAGTTTGTAAATGCCCAATTGTTAGGTGAATGGCACCAATTCCAAACATTATTCTTTGAATGAAAATATTGTCGCCACCAAAACTTGCCATTTTATCGATTCTCAGTTGACTTAAAAATGATATCTCCGCAATAGCTTGTGAACCAAAATAAGTACCTGTTATAATACCCCACACCATAATAGATACTGAAAGAGTGTAAATGAGTTTAAATTCGATAATTGGAGCGAATTTTTTCTTGCTATGAACCAGTAAGGTTATAATTAAAAAAACTAAGCCATAACCCGCATCACCAACAAGAACACCTGTGAAAAATGTGAAAAAAATCATAAACACATTCGAAACATCTAATTCTTTGTAGCCAGGAACAAGTCCCATAAAGTTCATGACTGGACGAATTTTTTGTGCCCATTTTGATGATTGGAAATGAGTTGGAACTTCATCGATCTCTTCTTGATCGGGTTCGTTAATAGTGTAGCCCCAAGAGTTTTGTTCGGCTATGCTTACTAGTTCTTCAACAGATTGTTCAGGTATAAATCCTTTACAATAAATCACCTGATCATTTATTTTTTTTCCACCATACCGTACGTTTCTAATATCCAAACGTTTTATCCTTTCGTTAAGCCCTTCCATAAGTATTGCTTTTTGGGAATTTAGTATTCTTAAAAGCGATAAATATTTCTTTAGCTGCTTATCAGCTTCTGATATAGAACTATTTAACTCGGCTTGATCATGTTCAGGAATATCTATTTCATGCAACTTTAATCCATTATTAATATCTTCTGAAATAAAAATGATTTGATACAAATCGTTTAACTTTCCCACAATAGAAATATTCTGATTGTCAGAAATTGCTTTTAATCCTTTTTTATCAGCCAGGTAAAATTTTATGAAGACATTATTCTGATTAAGTTCAGCGATGTCAGTAATTGAAACATTGCCCCAATCTTGATACCATTGCAAGTTTTCATCTAGTTTTTCTTTTAACTTTTCGAGTTTGCGATATTCCTTTTCAGTATCCAAAACCTTTTCCAATAGAGCGATTTCTCCTCTGTTTTTATTTCTAAAACTTAATTCGTCCTTCGATTCTGAATTAAGCAGAGGAGCATCCTTGTATCTATTAAGAATTGATATAGCTTTTTCAAATTGTTTTATGCGTGCATCTACTTTTTCAATTGACTCATCTTTTGGAAGCTGAAACGGCACTATATGCATTATGCCTAATTCTCCTAAGATAGTTAGTTCTTTATCGATATCATTTGTTGAATTTGGCAAGTAGAGTACTAACTTTTTCATTTTTGTAATCATACCATAACCTCCTCTATTTTTCTTGTTTTCACAACTTTAGCCGTTGCAATTATCAAGCGTTCATCATCCTGCAACTTTTGACCAATTTTTCGAATGGCAATTTTTGCATTTGGAATGCGACGGTTCTCAAAAAGTTTAACTCTTGCCCGAACTTCCATTAACTCTTCTTCAAGAATTTCAATCTGTTCTTCCAAGCATTTAATTTCAGCTATTAATTGCAATTGCTTTTGCATTAATTCTATTGCGTCATCCACCCACAAAGGAGTTGTATCAGCAATTGGCATCACATTAAAACTAACACTTTCGAATTGTTTTACACGAACTCCAGCAACATCCACTTGTTTCGTAATAATTTTATTTACTGATATAAAAGTGTCTATATCAACCCAAGAGTCACTCATTACAGCTATCCAGTTTTGTGCTTCCTTTTGATTTCGATCAATCGCTTCCCTTATTCGTTCAATGTTTTCACCAATGGAGTTAATGGTTGCCATTAAGGATTTTTCCATCGCCTCGAACAGAGGGAGCATTCGTAAGGATACTTTTAGTATTTTTTTCTGACGAGCCTGTTCTGTTTTTGTATATTTGATTTTTATACCTAGCATTGTGAATTCTCTTTTTTATTTATTGGATTAACAATTGCTTGCAATACCTGCGAACCTCTATTTACATTAAATGATTGTAACCTGCATAATATTTGCAACTTAAGCTTGTAAATAAAAACTTCGGTAGGAGTAAATGTTTTACCTGTTTCAAAAGATGAGAGTTCTTCCCATTGCCACTGCATAATTAACTGTTCTCTCTCCAGAGGATTTTTACCTAAAATATGTTTTGGAAGTGTAGTAAGATTTGGATTTAAATTCTGGACCTTGGCTTTTCTTATTTTTGAAAGATCTCCATGAAAACTTTCAAATAGGGTCATAAAACCTTTTAACTCACCACGTCCTGTTATAATATTCTGAATATCCACCGTTTCTAATTTCTTGAAACTCCTCTGGCTTAATTGTTTTCTCGCATCTTGCAAGAATTCATCCATTGAGATTGGAGGAGATTGACCAAACGTTAGTGAGGGTAAACTACATATAAGATATATCACATTTGACATGATTATTCCTCCTTATTTTGAGTTACTCGTTTAACTAAATCCTTGTGTAAAAGTGAAAATAAACCATTTTCAATATCTTGTGCACTAACAACATATTGCATACCTTCTTTCTCGGTGAGTTTAATTTCTATTTTAGGCTCATTATTTTTCAGAGGTTTTAGTTCTATTTTATCCGAAAGTGCTTCCTTTAATAGTAAACCTTCCATACCTTTAGCTATATCTGAAGGTACAGTAACCATTTTACTACCAGGAATAGTTTCTATAACAACATTTAATATTTCTTTTAAATACTGTTCGTGGGTAAATAGACTCTCACATTGTTTTCCAAAAACACTTTTAAAATATTTAAGCAAGGCTATTTTGGTTGCTTCAATCATATCTCGTGAAGCTTGTTGCAAAGCAGTTTGTGTATTTTGTTCTACTATAGCTGCACTTGTTTTTGCCTCAAGAATAATATTGTCACTCTTGAATTCGGCCGAGGATAGCATTTCTTTTGCTTGCTTTTTTGCTGATTCAATAATTTGAAGTTTCTCAGCTTCTCCTACTTTTATGCCTTGTTCTTTAAGTTTTAAAACAATTCCTTCCAAGTTTTCTTTATTTTCTTTCATTACTTTTTTTTTGTGTACTAAAATACGTGTTAACTATTGTTAATTTTTATTCCAGTATTGTTCGATCATTTTTTTGTTTAAGCCTGTTTCGGTAGGTTCAAAATGTTCACGTAATATATCCCAACATATATCCAATGCATTTTCTAATTGGATAGGATCCCCGAATGGTTCTTCAATTTTCTCAATAAAATCTTTTCTGTAACGAAGTAACTTTTGTGAGAATGCATCGTTTGCGGCACCTACTTCTGCAGCTTCGTACGCTTTTTCAGCATCGGCAAGTAAGGAAGCCATAACCGTCATAATTGCGCGATGGTCATTTCTAGTATTGCCATTTACCTGTTGTTTAAGACGTGAAAGCGATCGAGCTAATTTTAATTTTCCATTTTCCAAAAAGAATTGTCCTTCGGTAATATAACCCGTGTTATCAGGGACAGGATCCTCAAGTGATTCAAGGGTTGTAGCGCCAATAATTGTTACTGAACCAGCACCCTCAATATCTGCTGCGACTTCGTATCTTTTTGCTAGTTCGGAGTATAAGGATCCTGGATATCCTTGCAAGGATGGAATCATGTCCTGATAGTTAGCTACATTCCTAAGTATGTTCGACCAGTTTGTCATATCGGTTAGCAATACCAATACGTCCTTTCCTTGATCAGCAAATTCGCGTGCCACACTTAATGCAACATCTGGTAACATCAGACCCTTAATTTGTGATTCTCCAGCTAAGTGTGAAAACATAATAGTTTTATCCATGTTTCCTGACTTAGATAGCTCGTTTTTAAAGTATTGATATTCATCAAACTTTAATCCGATACCTGCAAAAATGATAACATCTGCTTTTGCTCCTTGCGCAATTTGGGATAGTAGACGGTTATAAGGCTCGGTAGGTCCTGCAAAAATCGGAATTTTTTGAGATTTCACTAAGGTGTTAAATACATCAATCATTGGGATACCAGTCCATAAAGCTTGCTTTGGGACCAAACGTACCGTTGGATTTAGAGTATCTAAACGAGTTAACAATTGCTTCTCGAAAATTATCTCAGGTCCTCCATCGTTTATTTCTCCAATACCGTCAAAACTTCGACCAAGCATATTTTGAGAAAAGCCTGCAGTTAAAGGACGTTCGTGCATTCTGATTTTTGTTTTTGTACTTAATCCCTGAGTTCCATTAAAAACCTGGAAACGTGTTGAATCTTCAGTGATATTGATTGCTTTTGCAAATGAAATAATCTGATTGGTATCTGCATTCAAAAGTTCAACAACATGATTTAGTGCAACACCTGGGTTTCCTTCTACTGAAATTAAAGCTTTTCCAACTTCACTAATTTTAGTTATCTCTTTTCGTATCATAATGTGTCTTCATCTTGTAATATAAATTGTTCGATCTTTATAGGTAGATTGACTAATTGTTCATTGCTTTGAGCATTACTATTCCAATCTTTCCACCATTGACGCAGATTGTCAAACTTTGTTTTTATCAGTTCTTTCAAATCTTCATCGTCCATATTATTATCTGAAAATTGGATTGGATTATCGATTAATTTTTGAATAGCTTGATTGATAATTTTTAAACGTTCTGGCCGTGTACAAGCATCTAAATCATGAAAAGCATCTTGTTGTAGTACGCAAAAATCGATTGTTTGTCCTTTTTGGTAAAGTTCATACTTTTCAATTGGTACTTTTTTCAATCCAATTGTGCTAATTGTTTGATCGATACCGTTTGTTTCTTTTAATATCTGCAATATTTTATCACGATCATGCCATGAAATAAAACTATCGTAAATGGAGGTGGTATAAACCAATGGGTCGATAGCTGGATATTTTTTAGCATCGGCACGATCTTGTGACAAACCCCAGAAACCACCTGTTGAATCCATTGTAGCTTGCGTTACAGGCTCTTGAAAATTTCCGCCTGCTGGAGAAACAGTACCTATAAATGTTAGAGATCCTCCGGTAGCAGAATCAGATCCTGCACGTTGATACATCCCTTTTATTTGATCAGGAATATCCATAGGGAAAGCCTCTGGACCAGGAATATCTCCTTGTCGTCCACTTCGTTCTCGAAGTGCCTGTGCCCATCGTGATGTGGAATCAGCTAATAGAATAACATTATAGCCTTGGTAGCGGTAATATTCTCCAACTGTTAGTGCAATAAAAACACTGGCCTCACGTGCTGCAACCGGCATAGAGCTTGTATTTCCAAAAATGCACATTCTATTCATTAAAGATTCACCTGTTGATGGATCGGAAAGTTCAGCGAAATCTTTAAAAACTTCAACCGCTTCACCTGCGCGCTCACCACAAGCTGCCATGATAATTATATCAGCAAGGGCGTATTTACATAAAGAGTGTTGCATTACTGTTTTGCCCGCACCAAATGGTCCGGGATTACCAACTGTACCACCATAACTTACTGGAGCTAATAAGTCAATTACACGCACACCAGTTGAAATTGTTTTGTCAGGAATAACTCTATATTTAAATGGAATAGGGGTTTTTACAGCTTGGCTAAAAACAAGTTTTAAGTCGTGAATATATCCCTGTTCATCAACTATCACAGCAACAACTTCTTTTATGTTGACTGAACTTTTATCAATAATCGACTTTAGTCTACACTTCCCAAAATTGAAAGGTACAAGTATTTTATGCTCAAATCGGCCTTCAGGTACCGATCCAATTGCATCGCCTCCAGAGAATATATCCCCAACTTTTACCGATGGTGTAAAATCCCATAATTTCTCTTCGTCAAGTGCGGGAGCTTTCATGCCTGGTTTAAGATAGGGATCCTGCTTACTAAGCGGATATAATGCATTTTGTAAACCATCCCAAACACTGGTTAAAAGTCCTGGCCCTAAAAGAACGGATAAGGCGGTACCTTTAAATTCCACTAAATCGCCAATTTGCGCCCCAGTTAAATCTTCAAACACTTGCATTTCAACTATACCTGCATTTGTGTTTTTTGGATCTGATGAAATCCGTAATACCTCTGCTTGCAGTAATTTGCCATCTACCGAAATTTCGGATGTTTCTCCCATGATCACATCTTCATAGAAACGTGCTTTAACTAGGGAATCTTGAATTGAGATAAGAGTTCCCGTTCGTTTTTTAATATTATTCATAATGGATTCTTAATAATTTAATATTATTTTAACATTAGAGCAACTATATAGACTCAAACGGCTCACTTAGTTCAACAAAGTGAAAGAAATATATTTTTATCTATACTTATAATATCAATAGGAACAACCTTTTAGATTTAGATTGCATTTAGATCATTTCTTAATCTTCGATACTGAATACTATTAAGGATTCGAAAACTGTCTAGCAATTTATTAAACGACTTTGCTTTCATAATTTATCTGATTACCTACAAATTATGAGAATACCTGAACATTGCCAACCTTTAACGTTTATAGAGCTTAAAGTAATCTTTTGGTTTGCGTAGGACTTGCCAAGAGCCACACAAGACACGCCATATTTCCTCAGTAGACAATTTTGATTTAGATATGAAATTGATGTATGAATATGATATTATACTCTTAATACGATTTTAATTAATCTTTCGTCGATATTTTTGTGTAAATCCTTTAGGTAAGGATTCGTATCTATATAAATTGAGACATCTGACTTATCTGCCTCTATAACAATTATATTATTTTTCAGTTGAAGCATCTTTAGTTTCCAAACACCCTGATTATTATGAGATATATCCAAATAATTCTGAGAATAATCATGGGAAGCAAGCATCCACATTTCTGCTTGTATCCCAAATTTTTCAGTTGATTCTTTTGAAATCAATAATCGCTTTTGAATGGTGAAACCCTCTTTTTGCAGAACATCTTTTAATGTTTCTTCAGTCGATCCCCATTTACCATGGATTATTTTCCTAACAGGCCAAGTCATACTATTACAATTTCGTTTACTTAAGCATTAATAGCTACTAGCTTCAATTAAAATGTATTGTATTTTAATCACTCCACTCACACCCTACCAAAAACAATTCTAAATTAAGATGATATGATAACACAGAAATATCAATATTATAGCAAATACTAATCTAGGTCTTCAAGGTATCGGGTAATTTATTAAGAGGGAGAACGATCAATTAAAAATGGATAGAATCTTTAGGAGGCTTTTAGTTAGACCATACAAACTTTATTTTATATCTGACCATGAAAAGATCCCATTACTTTCATCCCATTATACTTCGCTCTTCTTTAAAAAATGGCAATTCAAATCTTGATCTAGTGCATTGGCTATGTGAATAAGGTACTCAATTGTAGTATTCACTAATCCATTTTCTAGCTTTGAAATGTATTCTTAATTACATCCCAAAAGTTCAGCTAATTTAGATTGTGTCAACTTTTTTGACAACCTTAGTTTCCTAATCTGTATCCCCAAATCTCTTCTTACTTTTCCCATTTTAAGGCAAATTCTTGTTTTAATAACTTTCAAAATTGAAGAACCATGAAAGTGATTGTTTAAATGATTGATCTGCAGAACATTTTGAATTTATCAGAATTATGAAAAGAGCAGCATAATGTGAAGTAAACTTGTGCTTATTAGACTTAAAAGAAGGATAATGTTTTTCATATTATAAAGAACATAAATAATTATTTTCTTTATTCATTCATTACCTGCACTTCAAATATTTTGATTTGCTACTTCTCGGAAGTCTTGAAAGTTAAAAATTCTCATAATCTACTCATCCTCATCCAACTGACTTAGTTACCTACACAGCGATATCTTATCTTAAGGTTCGTCAATACCATGACGAACCCTAAGATTAAATTCTAATGTTGATGACCTTCGTGTCCCTTCATTTTAGGCACAGAACGATCGTATTGACAACATCCTGATAACTTATTATAAACCTCATCCTTAGCTTTATGCATTTCGGTATCATGACCTGCTTTGGCAATAGCCATATGCACTTTGTGAATATCAGTTTTAGAACTTTCAAAAGAGACTTCTATCAACTTAGTCTCTTTATCCCAATCTGCTAAAGTCACACCATCTACAGCTAGAGCAGCTTTTTCTATTCGCTTTTCGCACAAACCGCAATTACCAAAAACTTTAAATTTAACGTTCTTTGCTTGAGCAGATAAACTCAAAGCACTAACAAAAAACAACCCGATTAATCCTACTAATTTTAATTTCATAATTTGAATTTTTATCGTTAATAATTATTTAAAACACTAGATCCCTCAACTACTCTTTTGATAGCCAGAATGACCGCACCATACCTGTATCCCCAAAATGGAGATGTCACAATACCCCAAGAAATAGTAAGTACCCGAAATGTGACCCGTTTATTCTCGAGAAAGAAAACGGTTAAGTTTATTCAGCATAGTTATTTTATTATGATTTTATTACTCAACTATAAATTACATTACATATTAACAAGACAAATAAGTCTAGTTAATATATGAATGAAGTTGAATGATAAATCACAACAAATAAGTCTGCAAACTTGAAAGTATGGTTTGAATTTTGGGTGGTGGAATAGTGTTTCTCAAAGAATACACTTTAACCTTAATTGGATCTTCGACCTTAGTTAGCTCAATTAAAATTGGCAATACAACTTTCAATTGAGTAAAATCAAAAGAATATGATGAAATTAAAAAATCATTTCCAATTTTAATCGTACAAGCCTCGTAATGGCAACATCCTTCAGGATTTTCACAACAAGATTGAGTTGCTGATAAAAAAGACACATCTTTTACATTACTTCCACAATAATGTGCGGAAATAGTCATACCTGTTATAAGAACAAATATTACCAAAGTTAATAATGTATACGTGCTTTTTTTTAACATTAGAATAATTTATACACAAAACTAGAAAATGTTTAGTCGAGCTATGTGTATAATTTTAAAGAAAATGTACACAACTTTAAAAGTCCCGTTATTAAATTCTTAGATTATAGTGACAAATGCAACTTATCTGATTTTTGGAGGAGCAAAGAAGTAATATTTTACAAGATAAAGGAAAGAAGGAATCTCCCCCATTGGCTTGATGGAAATAAAATCTTCTATTTACCTAAAAATAGCCAAACTTAAGTTGTAAAAGGAACAATTGACCAGAGAACAAAGCTATACTATTTCCGTGGTGAAAATAAGCTGCTATAATCAAATCGATATAGCAAAAGCCATCGGAAAAGATAAACCAGTAATAAGTAGAGAATTAAAGTGGAACTGTGATCGCCGTAATGGAGAATACAGATATGAATTAGCTCATCGTAAATATCAATATTATAGCAAATACTGATCTAGGTCTTCAAGGTATCGAGTAAAGTATTAGGAGGGAGAGTGATCAATTAAAAATGGATAGAATCTTTAGGTGGCTTTTCATTAAGCCTAGCAGATCTTTTTTTGCAGCAGCTCAAAGAGAGAACGTCTTATTTTGTGGTCCACAGATCATCGCTCCTCGTTATAAAATAACAATTCAAATCTTGATCTAGTACACTAGCAATGTGAATAAGGTACTCAATTGTAGTATTCACTAATCCATTTTCTAGTTTAGATATGTATTCTTGATTACAACCCAAAAGTTCAGCAAATTTAGATTGTGTCAACTTTTTTGACATCCTTAATTTCCTAATCTGTATCCCCAAATCTCTTCTTACTTTTCCCATTTTAAGGCAAATTCTTGTTTTAATAATTCTCAATATTGAAGAACCATAAGATTGTTCATATAAACATCTGATTTTCAGGAACTATAAATTTATCAGAAATATTAGAAGAGAAGCATAATGTAAAGTAAACTTGTGATTATTAGATTTAAGAAAGATATCTTTTTTCATATTATGAAAAACATAAAAACTCAAATCATTTTATTCATTCATTTCCTGCACTTCAAAAATCTTGAATTGCTACATATCGGAAGTCTTGAAAGCTGAGAATCTTCAAAATTTCATCTCCCTAAATCAATTGACTTAAGCACCTACACAGCAATATTTCACCTTAAGGTTCGTCAATCCCCTGACGAACCCTAAGATTAAATTCTAATGTTGATGACCTTCGTGTCCTTTCATTTTAGGCATAGAACGATCGTATTGACAACATCCTGCTAACTTATTATAAGACTCATCCGTAGCTTTATGCATTTCGGTATCATGACCTGCTTTGGCAATAGCCATATGTACTTTATGAATGTCTGTTTTAGAACTATCAAAAGCAACTTCGATCATTTTCGTCTCTTTATTCCAGTCTGCTAATGTAACCCCTTCTACTGCTAAGGTAGCTTTTTCAATTCGGCTCTCGCACATTCCACAATTACCGAATACTTTAAATTTTTTGTTTATTTCTTGAGCAGATAAACTAAGACCACCCACTAAAAACAAGCCCATTAAACTTAATAATTTTAATTTCATAATGTTTACTTTTATTGTTAATAATTATTTAAAAATACTAGCACCCTGAACCACTCTTTTGATCGCTAGAATGACCACAACCAGAATGAGAATCATGTGATTTTCCTCCTTTTTTTGAATTCCCAGAATGTTTATGCCCTTTATCTTTATCATCTTGAGGAAGTTCAACCCGACTATATTTACAACAACCAGGAAGTTCGTTATACACCTCATTCTTTGCTTTGTGCATTTCAGTATCATGACCTGCTTTTGCAATAGCCATATGTACTTTCATGACGTTTGTTTTCGAAGCATCGAAGGCTACTTGAATTTCCTTGGAGTCTTTATTCCAATTCACACTTGTTACACCATCTACTGATTCAACAGCTTGTTCAATTCGGTTTTCACACATTCCACAATTCCCTGAAACCATAAAAGATTCAGTTACATCTTGAGCTACACTTAACGTTATTCCTAATAAGGAAAAACAGATTACACTTAACATTTTTCTGTACATAACTTTTACTTTTTAATAATTGTTTTTAAATATTGATTATAAGTTTCATTTGACTTAAAGAAAAATACTCTTTTGTTATCCTGAGGATCCTGTCGAATAATGGCATCAGCTTTGTTTACACTTTCCCCAGAAAGGGGGTCTAATGCGTATAAGGCATTGTTCTCGTTTCTTTGTAGTTTGCCCAAACAATTTTGACAACATCCCCAATAGGTTTTACTGTTAATTTCAATCGACAATGTTGGGCTGCTCTTTATATCTCCTCCTAGCATACAAACCAAACTATCCGGAATAATTTCCCCTTCAAATGAGGCATAAATAATTTGGTCATCATTATTAGAATTATTCAACACCGGAGCGTATACAATTATGGCAGCAAGAAATACTATTAAACCTAGGATTATTAAGCCTTTTATTTCGCTCTTTTTTGGGGCCGTATTTTTTTCTTGTTTTTTACAATTTAATTTTTTCATGGTTCATCCTCCCTTTTCAATGATTGTGATTATCATGATTTTTCTTGATTTCTTTATTCATAGCGCGAATTTTAGTAATTTTCAATCAAGTCAAGAGGTATTCAACCATTATTAGAACCATAAAACTGACAACCCCACAACAATGAATCTTAATTTGATTACCAATAGATTTCTCCTCGCAATATGCATATTGGTTTACTAAATTTGTTAGCTGTTATTTCAAAGACAATTTCCCAGTTTAGTTTCCAACAAACTATATTGTCAATCCCTTGGATGCCTCAAAAAGGAAATAAATAAAATTAATATTGATTCAATAAAAAAATATTCTCCTAAATCACTCATCAGGATCAATTGGTTTGAAGTTTAAATAGAGAAAATTAGGGGACCATTTTTTTCAAACCATAATGGCCCCCTTTCAAATACTAACCTAACCTTTGCTAGCTATAGTAAACTAGCACCCAAACAAAACATTTTAATAGAAATTTGACACCGAAGATTTTAGAGTTAAAAAAAAGTTCTCCTGTAATTTTCTTGGTTTAATTTTTTCTTGATTAATCCCTAGATCCACAATAAATTGGAACATCTCAACTTTACTTATCTTTGTGCAATTATATTTTAGTTCTATTATATTTTGATAGCAAAACATATCAACGACTCCATCTATACCAAAAAAAAGAATGTATAGTGATGTTATCTCAAATGCAGTCAAATCGCTTTCTGCTATGAATTCAATCATTTTTACATCATCTTCCATAATTTTATAATTAAGGTAAGTTGTAAATTAGTGTTTCATCACTAGTATCGAAACCCTGACTAATATGTTTGTACACCAACATCTTAATTACCCCATCAGTCTCAATTATCTCCATCTCATTGCTATTTTCGACTCTTAACAAAGACTCACCACTCTCACTGATTACATTGAGTGTAAAATTGATTTTCACAAAGCCTTCAGTAGGATCTTCATAATTATCTGGCACAGTATATTCAACGCAAGAATATACAAGCTCAACTTGATCATCCTTGTTGAATGTTTTTTTGGAGATGTATTTGACTTCATCTAAAAGATGATTTTTAGGTATTGGAAGCTTCACTTCTTTCCAAAGAGTGTTATCCAGATTATATATAAAAACCGTTTGATTCTTTTTATCATACTTCACATACATAAAAGATCCATCTTCCAATTTAATAGACTTATATTTCGAATCGATTTTACCTTCATATTTTATTTGCGAAAATCCTGTAAAACAAAAAAACAATACTAATAAAACTATTATTGCAGTTGCTTTCATAATCTTAGTTCTTTAGAATTTGACTCGATTGTAAATACCTAACTGTTTCGCTAGTGGTGAGAGGATTGGTGACATTTCCTGTTCTTAAGTAAAAAATAGTTCTACTATTTTCATTTACATAAACTGGACTATCAGATGATTGGACTACAACTGTACATATTTCTCTTCTGTTTATTAAATGAAAAGAAATGTTCAAATATGTGCATATATTCTTCCCGAAAGTATTTGAAACCAGAGTAATAAGTCTTTGCTGAAAACCATCTTTATCATTCTTCTTTAGTGTGAAGTAATCATTGTCCAGTCCCAACACTTCTCCAAAGTCATCAATTCCAATAAGAAGTGTTCCTCCTTTGGCATTTAAAAACCCCGCAATAGACTTCATTATGACCGTTTCCAAGTTCTTATTCATTTTAACCTGATGGTAATCATGTCGTAAAGAAGATTTGAATTCCACAAATTCGTTTTCGCCCTCTTTTATCAGAGATGGAATACTTTGTTCCAAAAGTTTCCTTTTCCCAAAAAGTATTCCATCTTTTCTTTTTAATGATCTATAATATAATCCTGATCCAAATCCTATTAAGCCTCCTAATACCGAGAATGCTATTGCCATTCCAATCATATGCAAGCTAAAAGCATGAGATAAACTGTCAGAAATTACTTTTCCTAAACTTATCAAACTGTACTCGACTCCATGGGTGTCAAACCAATAAATAACCATACTTATTGGATGCAATACAAAAAAGCCAATTAACAGACCAACCAATGAGTGAACTAGTAATACTTTATTTCGAATTTGGATATTTACCATATTATTACTCATAACCATTTATTTTTGATTTAAACTAAGGGAGGAGGACTGCCTCCTTCCCTTATTGGCAACAATTATTTAATGGTTTCTTTTACTTCACCACAACCCACCATGGCTTCTCCAAAATAAGGATTTTGGATATCCTTAGAGTTACTGAACCAATAGGCGCCTTTGTCATTATTTGCCATTGGACAAAATTGGTAGTAGGTGGTCACTTTATCCAAACCAAATGATTTGATACTTTTATATAATACCAGATTAAAAGATGCAAAGGCAGCGCGTTGTTTCTGAATATCAGACTGCTTAATCATAGTCTTGAGGTTGGATTCCAACATTTTTAAATCTTTCATCCACCCCATGTGAGCTTCACCTTTCAGAAGTCCCATATCAATTGTTCCTAAATCCTTCAACAAGTTCTCAGATACACTCTTCACTTGTTTAGAATCGGTTTTTACAAAAGCTTCGGTTAATGGTAAATAAGCCTTATAAAAAGCAGTCAATTGTTTTTTGAATTTTTTATCCACATCAAAGCTCTCAATCTTATGCTTGGAGTGATCAGTTGCCATATCTCCATGATTGTGTCCAGTGGAAACTTTACCTCCATCAGGGTTCATCATACTTTGCAAGCCAATCAACTGAGCGGCAGCATCAATTTTAAATACACCATTCATTACTAATTCTTCACCCTCTTCCAATCCTTTTTCAACTACATAAGAGTTACCAGCTTCGGGTCCTAGTACTATACTACGAAACAAAAACGAAGGATTTTCGCGATTAGCTACCTTTACGTAAACCACAGCTTCTTTACCAGTCCACAATACAGCCGATTTTGGAATAATTATAGAGTTAGAATTCTCAGCTATTTTAGAATGAAGCTGAGCATTAACAAACATTTCGGGCTTAAGCAACATTTTAGGATTTCTTATGTTTAGTCGGACTTTAGCCACTCTTGTTTTAGGGTTTATTACAGGGTCTATAAAACTAACCTTAGCAGTAAAAGTTTTACCTGGCAAGGCTTTTAATGTATACTCTACCTCATCGTTAAGTTTTATCCAAGGTAAATCGCTTTCGTAGGCATCAAGCATAACCCACAATTTTCTTAGATTAACCACATTAAACAATGACTCACCCTCTTTCACATAATCGCCTCTTGCTATAAATCGCATAGTTACCGTACCCGTAATTGGCGAAAGAATATCGAAATATGGATTAGCCTCGCCAGAAGTTTCAATATTCGAAATTTGATCCTCGGTTAAATCCCACAACTTTAACTTTCCTTTTGCAGCATCGTAAATTGATTGGCGCGATTGTTTAAACTCAACGGCCTCGAGCAATTCGCGTTGTGCAGTTAACAGTCTTGGAGAATAAATAGATGCCAACTTCTGCCCCTTCTCAACTTCCTGGCCTGTATAGTTTACAAAGAGATTCTCTATTCGCCCTCCAAATCGGGCTGTTAATTCAGCAATATTTCTCTCGTCGGCATGCACCTTACCTTGCAAATAAACAGATTTTATGGCCTGTCCGCGTTTAACTATAACAGTTTGTACGTTAGCCAAACTAGTTGCCGACTCGGTCATCACAATTTCGTTAGGGTCAACATCGTCACCCCCCGACTGCATTTTTACTAGCGGAATTAAATTCATTGCACAAATAGGACACTTCCCTGGCTTGTCTTGTTTTATCTGCGGATGCATAGAACAGGTCCAAGTTTCTGGCTCTGAAGCTCCATGATTATGGCCTTCGTGATTTTCGATGCCTTGCTGAGTAGAAACTGCATCGCCCGAAGAGTGGAAAAATAACCATCCAAAAACTAGGCCTACAAATAGCATAATAACTACTAATTTGTAATTTTCTTTTATATTTTTTACTATATTCTTCATAGTATTATATTTTTACTATTAACACTTTGTTTTTCTTTTACCATACCTAGCTACCTAGGAGATAATCTATAAATGAGATGTTGGCTTGCTTATCAGATTTCGCTTTTTCTAGTTCCAAATTATATTTTAAAACTCGTCGCTCCATACGTAAAATCTCTTCGAAATTTTTATTTGCCGTAGCGTAGTCTGTTTCTAAAAGTTTTAAGGATTTCCTAGCCAAATTTAATTGAATGTCGTAAAGATCTATCCTTCGGTTTGCGTCTCTATAATCTTTCCATACTGTTTCAAATAAGGTTTCTAACACATTTACCTGATTATCGTTTTCTAAACTTTTAGCAGTTTCGAGATACACAACTTCGTTTATCATAGCCTTATATTTACTACGATACAAAGGTATAGTTATACCCACTTTAGGAAAAACAAAAGCATCGGTACCTGCCATATTGCTATCGCCTTTACCTACCATAGTGTAATCGACCCCAATGTTAAAACTAGGTCGTCCTAACTTGCGTGCTACTTCTTTTCTATAACTCAAAGCCTGCTGCTGGAACGATATGCTAATAAGCTTATGATTTTTTAGTTTTATAGAGTCTAATGCTGCAGTTCTGCTTAAGGTAAAATCGTTTTCCCAAATCATATCTGGCAAAACTATAGCACTATCAGTATCGGCATTCAATAAATTATTAAACATTACATTTAGTACTGTTTGTTTATCTTTTAAAAGAGCTAACTGATTTTCTAAATCGTTAATTTCCATAACTATTCTATACTCATCAACTGCCGAAACCAATCCTGCTTCTACTTTTATATACGAAAGCTTATTGATTACAGTAAGTATCTCAATGTTTTCGAGTGTAATAGACACCGCTTTGTCATTAAAATACAAATTGAAATAAGTGCTTCGAACCTCATGAGCGAGTTTCGACTTAGCCTCTTCAAAAATTTCGTACTTAGCTTTGGCTGCTTGAATTGCCACATTCTCCTTTGCCTTTAATGTTCCGAACCAGGGAAACATTTGCGATGCTGAAATCTTAAATTCCTGAGGCCCTACTCTTGTTTCAACAGGCTGCACGAAATAGGCAAATGCTATCTGAGGATCGGGCAATGCTCTCACCTGTGGTGCTACCTCTAAAGCAGCCATATATTCATTAAATTTAGCTTGCAAACTAGGATTATTCTTAGCTGCAAACTCTACGTATCCGTTCAGCTCGGTTTGTGCCATCGCCACATTGGCAAACAGCATAAACAAAACAAAAAGGCAATAGATAGAATACTGCTGTATTCGCTCTCTATACAATATTATTTTCATTGTGTTTAAATTAAAATTTGAAAATTAAAGATTCCAAAATTTATCTCGTATTTATCGAGATTGCCTCGTATTTTAAAAATATGTAGAGAAATGATTAATTATACATTGACATATTTCTACTGTATCTATTTTTTTATTTCAACAGTATTCCCATCATATCTCTAGCATATTTCAGATTCATACCACTATTCCTTCATCTTCCCTTCTTGCCACATACTGTGTAACACAGGAACCATAAACATTGTAAGCACAGCAATTAGCATACCTCCAAACAGTGGAACTGCCATTGGTATCATAATGTCTGACCCTTTTCCGGTAGATGTTAGAATTGGTACTAGAGCAATAATTGTAGTTGCCGAAGTCATAATTGCAGGACGCACACGTTTTGAACCAGCCTCGAGCACCAAGTCGCGGACACCTTGCACTGTAGTTGGCTTATATTTTTTTTGCAATTGCATTATGTATGTGCTAATAAGAACACCATCGTCGGTAGCTACTCCAAACAAAGCAATAAAACCTACCCAAACGGCGACACTCAAGTTAATCGTTTTCACCTGAAACAGATCTCTTAAGTTTATTCCCGAGATTGTTGCGTCCAGAAACCAAGGCTGACCATAACACCACAGCATTATAAATCCGCCCGAAAGTGCTACTAATATTCCTGAGAAAATAAGAGATGTAGAAACTACAGATCGGAACTGGAAATACAAAATCAAGAAAATAATCATTAGAGAAATTGGCACAACAACCATAAGTCGTTTAGTAGCACGAATTTGGTTCTCGTAATTACCCGTAAATCGATAATTTACACCAGCAGGCAATACAAACTCGCCGCTTGCTAGCTTCTCATTTAAAAATGCCTGAGCATTTTCAACTACATCAACCTCGGCATATCCTCCTTTTTTATCGAATATCACATAGCCTACCAAGAAAGTATCCTCTGCCTTAATCAATTGTGGTCCACGAGTATAAATCATCGTTACAAGTTCACCTAAAGGAATTTGAGCTCCACTGGGTGTAGGAATCAAAATAGTTTTTAAATTGTCTGGGTTATCTCTAAATGCACGAGCATAACGCAAACGAACAGGAAAACGCTCTCGTCCTTCAACAGTGGTAGTTAATTTCATACCACCGATAGCCGAACCAATTACATCTTGTAAAGACTGCACCGAAAGACCATAACGAGCAATAGCATCTCTATCAATTTCCATTTCGAGATATGGCTTACCAACTACACGGTCGGCAAACACGGCCATTGGCTCTATACCTTCAACCTGCTTAAGCAGGTTTTCTAATTCGAAACCTACCTTCTCTATGCTTTCCAAATCGGGTCCAAACACTTTTAATCCCATAGGCGCACGCATACCTGTTGCTAGCATCACCAATCTGGTTTCTATAGGTTGTAATTTTGGAGCCGATGTAAGACCAGGAACGGCTGCCATATCAAGTATAGCTTTCCAGATATCGTCAGCCGACTTTATTTCGTCTCGCCACTGTCTGAAATAGTCACCGTCACGGTCTTTTATTAAGTACTTTTTCAGTTTTCTTGTAATACGAGTATATAGCTTTCCTCCTATTATTTCTTCAGCATTTTTCCATTGTCCGTCAACCGAAATCAAAAGCTCTCTATCCTTGTTATCGTAAACAAGGTCAGAATCAATACCTTTTACAGGCGACAATACAAAACGGTCATCATCATTTACTTTAAGACGAATTCGGTGTCCCGACTCGTTTAATACATACTCCGATTTATAATTAATCTGATTCTCGTACATAGAAGTTGGAGCAGGATCGAGAGCAGAATTTACACGTCCCCATTTACCGACTACTGACTCTACTTCGGGAATAAAGTTTAGTTTTTTATCTAATATTGCTATTACTTCGAGATTTTCGGCTATACCCGAATGAGGCATAGTTGTAGGCATCAATAAAAATGACCCCTCGTTAAGCGATGGCATAAACTCTTTACCAATACCAGGCATAGATTCGTCCATACTTTGGTAAAAACTTGTTTTCTTCACAAAGTTTGGCACAAACCCAAACATGCTATCAAAACCTAACCAACTAGAAATACCAAATGTTATAATTAAAATAGGTGCCATTAAGAACTTCCACTTATTATTAAGACACCATCGCAGGATAGAAGTATAAAACACCACCACCAATGATAGCAGACCTAACACTGCAGAAACAATAGCTATTACAAAAAAGAAGTTTGAGAATAATGAGTTTTGAGCTCCCAATGGCATCCATACTTGGGTTAAGAAAAACACTACAATAGCAACCGTAATAGCTATATTTATAGTATTAACCCACCATTTACGAGCCTCGGACCAACGGAATTCTAATAACGAATTTACACCATAAGCAGTAAGAGCCAAGGCAATATAATTACCCGAAAATACCGATAAGACTAAACCTGCAACAGCCAACAACGAGCTCCAAACTTTTTTATATTTACTTTTATCGAAACGAATTCCGAAAATTACATTTGCCAGGGTTGGTATAATAATTAAACCAATAAGCAATGCCGAAAGCATGGTGAAAGTTTTAGTAAAAGCAAGAGGTCTAAACAGTTTACCCTCGGCAGCTTCCATCGCAAACACTGGCATAAAACTAACAATGGTTGTAGCCAAAGCTGTGATTACAGCACCTGCAACCTCAATGGTTCCTTGATACACAATTCTGGTAAGTTCTTTGCCTCTAGCTCCAATGTTTTGGGGCATTTCGATATGCCTTATTATATTTTCGGTAAATACTACCCCCACATCTATCATCACTCCAATAGCAATAGCAATACCCGAGAGTGCAACAATATTAGCATCGACACCAAACTGTCGCATAGTAATAAAAGTAATAAGCACACCTATAGGCAAAAGACTTGAGATAAGAAATGCAGCACGCAAATTCATCACCAAAACTATTACAACCAAAATACTAATAAATAATTCGAGAGTTATAGCCTCTTCCAAGGTTCCGAGTGTTTCTTTAATTAAACCAGATCTATCGTAAAATGGAACTATGGTAACTTTAGAAATAGTACCATCAGGCAATACTCTGGATGGTAAACCTGGAGTAATTTCAGCAATTTTCGCTTTTAAATTATCAATGGTCTGTAGCGGATTGGCACCATAACGAGCAACTACTACGCCACCTACAGCCTCGGAACCACCTTTATCTAACCCCCCTCGACGAGTAGCAGGTCCAAAACTTATTTTTGCAACATCTTTTAACCTAATAGGCACATTGTTACGAACCGAAACAACTGCCTTTTCCAAATCTTCGAGCTTGGTTATATAACCCAATGCTCTTACCAAATACTCAACTCTATTAAATTCAATAGTCCGAGCTCCAATATCGAGATTACTATTTTTTACGGCAGCCATAATCATAGCCACATTCACTCCATGAGCTTTCATGGCAAAAGGATCAATATCAATTTGATACTCCTTTACGAAACCGCCAATTGATGCAACTTCTGCCACACCTTTGGCAGAAGTCAAAGCATATCCCACATTAAAATCTTGAATAGTACGTAGCTCGTGAGGATCCCAGCCTCCAACAGGATTACCATCCTTATCGAGTCCTTCCAATGTGTACCAGTACACTTGACCCAAAGCAGTTGCGTCGGGACCTAAAGCAGGCGAAACCTCGGCAGGCAAAGTACCAGCTGCCAGTGAATTTAGCTTTTCCAAAATTCGAGTTCTACTCCAATAAAACTCAATTTCTTCGTCGAAAATAAGATAGATACTCGACAATCCGAAAATGGAATTACTACGAATAGTTTTAACACCTGGAATTCCTAAAAGGGCGGTAGTAAGAGGATACGAAATCTGGTCCTCAATATCTTGTGGCGAACGACCAGGCCACTCGGTATAAACGATTTGTTGATTTTCACCAATATCAGGTATGGCATCAACGGGTACAGGGTCACTTGGTAAAATACCTGTTTCCCAGCCAAAAGGGGAATTAACTATTCCCCAAGAAATGAAAATAGTAAGTACAAGGAAAGTGACCAGCTTATTCTCTAGGAAAAAGCGGATAAATTTATTCAGCATAGTTATTCAATTATGATTTATTACTCCACTACAAGTTATATAATATACTAGCAAGATAGAAAAATCAAACTAGCATAAAGATATTATCGAGGATTAAATCACAGTAAATAAGTCTGCAAACTAGAAAGTACGGCTTGAATTTTGGGTGGTCGAATAGTGTTCCTTAGAAAATATATTTTAGCCTTAATTGGAGCTTCTACCTTAGTTAGTTCAATTAAAGTTGGCAATACAACTACCAATTGATTGAAATCAAAAGAATATGAAGATATTGAAAAATCAGCTTCAATTTTGACAGTAAAAGCATCATCAAGACAGCACCCGTTAGGAATTTCACAACAAGCTTTTGCTGCGGATAAAAAAGACACATCTTTTACATTACCACCGCAATAATGCGTGGAGATGGTCATACCTGTTGTTACAACAAATATTACCAGAGCTAATAATGTATGACTGAATCCTTTTAGCATTTGAGATAATTTATAAGACAAATTTAAAAATAGTTTACACAAGAGGTGTGTACAATATTTAAAAAAATGTGCACAATTTCAAGAGTTGGAGAATTTTAAATTTCATTAATTGGATTTCTCCCTATTTTTTTATTATTACTGAACTCGCTAGGTGTCAATCCAGTTATGGATTTAAATTGTTTGGAAAAATGCTGACTAGAACTGTAATTTAATTGATAGGCAATTTCACTAATACTTAATTCTTCGTAGAAAAGTAATTCCTTCGCTTTCTCTATTTTTTGAAGAATTAGATACTTTTCGATTGTTGTTCCTTCAATTTCGGAAAATAGTTTGCTTAATGAAGAATAACTATGTCCTATTATTTTAGGAAGATGCATCGTCAAATGTCCCATCTGTTCAGGGTGATCCTGATGATGAACAATTTTGATAATCGCATTTTTTATTTGTTCGATCAATTGCGCTTTTTTGTCGTTCAAGAGCTCAAAGCCAATCTCCTCTAATGCCATTTTAAGCTTCAAGGTTTCTTCTTCGTTTATTGCATTTTCTAAAATAACAGAACCTAATTCCACTTCAGTATAATGAAGGTTTAGTTTCTCCAGAACAGTCTTAACAGCCATGATGCATCTTGGACAAACCATGTTCTTAATATTAATTCTAAATTGTTTCATTCAGTAAACTTAAACTATATTGTATTATTTATATACAAATTTTTCACAAAAAAATATTTCGTTGTGAATTTCAAAAGAAACAAAATTAAGAAAACTATTTGTAGAAGTTTACATTGATAATAGGATAAATTAAAATTTTGGATTCATCAATTGCCATTCTGATCCAAATTTGATTTATGGATCTAGATAAAAAAAACCACCCTTAATAAATTTAAGAGTGGTTTCTTGTTATAAATTAATCCCTTGAGTTACATGTCTGCTTGCTCTCTTGATCCTAGGAATTGATAATCTCTGTTTCTCCCTTTAATGGTGTAATCGAATGTCTGGTTTCTCATATCAAAACCTCCAAAATGCAAGTCATCAGTAGAATGTTCTTCATTCATGTGGTTCATCCATTCTGACTGGCCAGAGCTTGCTCCACTCATCATTCCACCACTTCCCATCATTCCATCGCTTGAACTACCACTTCCCATCATATGACCATACATCTCTTCGAAAGCAGCGTCATCATGACACAGCATGATACTATCGTTATTCTCATAATAATTCATAGTGAATGTTGTATCCAATTCACTTCCAAAACAATGAATTTCGATCTGCCCATTACCCAAATCGCTTACAACCGCTGTTCCATCCTGGCTTGCATCAGATGTATTATTAAACGTACTTTTCAATCCATCATTGATTGTAAGGGTACCAACATATGTTCCCTCAATTGAATTAGATGGAGAGATATCAGAATCCTCGCATGAAGTAAATCCCAATACTGTCATTACAGCTAAGCTCAAAATTAATTTTAAATTTTTCATTTTTTTGTTTTTATTTTATACAATTATTTTCAAATCTATATCACTTGTTTCTTCGTGATTATCTTGTTTGATTGTATACCGAAATCGAATGAATATACCCTATGGTTTTTTTGAAGTATTTAAAAGAAAAAGACCAGAATGGCTATAACTCCCAAATTTAGGCATCTATACTTTTAAATTAAAAGGTAATATTTATAAAAACAGAAGGCGTAAATGGAACCGCCTCTGAGTAAATGCTGACAAGCTCATCTCCTTCGTCAGGAATTTGGGTCAGGTTGGAGTATTTTATGTTTTTAGTATTGAAGAGGTTTAGTATCGAAAAACCGGTTTCAAGCTTTATCTTCTTTAAGGGAAAGCGGTAAATTCCTGAAACATCAAATCTTTTATAAGGATGATCAGTTGATGATATATTGGTGTTTTGTAAATAACCTGAGCCATAAACATAGTTGGCCGATAAATAAAAGGGTGATAAATTAAATAAACCCGAAATTTTGAATTCATGACGTTGATCTTGAAGCGCATTTTGGTATTGAGTATCCTGAAAGTAAGGAAACCATTCTAACGATTGTGCAAGCGAATAGGATATCCATGCTGCATGACCTTGATAGTCTTTCTTCAGAAATACATCGATTCCTTTTATTTTATTTTTCCCTTGGTATCGTGTATTGAGAGTTCCGTTCTGAACCAAGCGTGAAATATCTTGTGTGTTTTTATAAAACCCTTCCACACTAAAACTAAATCCATTTTGACGATAGACTCCTCCAACAATTAAATGCTGGGAAGAAATAACCGGAATATCTGCTCCATTACTAATCATCCATCTATATTGGTAATTGTCATATTGATCAATCTCCGAATCGTAAACTATAAATTGATTGTAAAGTCCCCACGACGCGTTAAACTGTACTTCTGAAGAAGGCTTAAACGACATGTTAAGGCGAGGTTGCAGATATATTTTTTTAAGCTCTAATGAATAATCTGTTCGTATTCCATAGCTAAGATCGATTTGATTAGTAGGAGAATAACGATTTTGCAAATAAGCCATGACTTGTGCTCCATGCTCATTATTTTGTAACTGATTCTCAGCTAATGTATTATCTTTAAGAAGAGTTGTATTTCTGATTAATCCAGCACCATAATCAATTACCTGCCTTGGCGATATCCTCAAATTTCCGGAGAGGTGGGCCTTTAGTTCGGTGATATCGTTTTGAGTCTGTTCATTTCTGCTGTTCATACTATGGCCCATCAACGATTGAGAGCTATTTTGGACATCACTAACTTCAGCTTGCAGACCAGAATAAGCTATATTAAAAGATGAACTTCCTTTTCCTTCCCAAAGCATGGTATACTTAGCACCAATTCCATAGCGTCGATTCTTTTCATCCAATTTTTGTTCGATAACTGTATTTTGATGTGCTTGTTCTATGGAATAGGAGAAACGATCCTGGCCCCAAAAACTACTGATGTGATAGGTATTGCCCTTTTCGGTTTGTCCTGAAAATTTCAGGTTGCCATCACGAAAATTATAATCCGGATTTGTCAGAATGCTATTACCATTAAAATGAGTTTGATTAGCATCCTCCCATTTTACATCGTTAGGGGAATAAAGGTTGTAATAGGTTTGTCGGTAAGCCGCAACAACAGATATTTTGGGCCCAATCGGTGTTTTTGCGAGTACGTTCATCGTCATGTTATTCAAGTTGAAATTCATTCCTGGTCTTTGCTTACTTCCATCTATTCCTGTAATGTCTACAATACCGCCAACACGTTCGCCAAGTTGGGCGTCGAATCCTCCTTTGTGTACCCGAATATCTTTGGCCATATAGGGGTTTACCGCACTGATATTATCGTTATAATTTTTGAGCCCAAACAAGGTCATCCCATCAAAATTCACCTGACTTTGCCCGGCATAACTTCCCCATATAATTAAATCGTTTGATTGATCACCTGCTGCCATAATCCCTGGCTGCAGTCGTAGTAAATTAAAAACAGAGTTGTCACCATTCCCAGGAATTAGTAAGGCAACTTTATGGTTTATTCGCATAAGACCGGCCTGAGTCCCCACTTGTTGAGAATAGGAAATTGGATTAGCTGATACAATAATCTCATTCAGATTGACATTCCCAGCAGAAAGATCAAATCTATAATTGCTACCATGCGAAACTATTGTGTCGAGTTTCTGGTAACCGAGATATGAAATATTCAAATGAAACATACTATCAATGGCAGAAGTAAAGTTAAAGTTGCCTTGTTCATCAGAAAGACCTCCCATTTGATTGATAACAACATGGGTATAAGGCAAACTTTCTCCACTTTCTTCATCATGTATCCTACCCGATAATCCATAATTCACCGATGGAAGCTTTACTGGCTTTCTGGGGTAAAAGAGATATACATTACCTGTTTTTTCAAACGAGATGGGTAAGTTCCTTGTTAAAAAATTAAAGGCATCACCAGGTGTATCAAAATGTTGGTGTAAGGTGATTTTGTAGTTAGAAAGCTCCTGATCATTAAAGGACAGATTCAAATTGTAGATATCGCGAATTTCAATCAACAACTTATTTAAAGCCATGTTGTTTGCGTGAATATCAATTTCTTGCGCATGTGAAACACTACCCCAAAAAAGGAAAAAAAGGAAGATCAAATATTTCTTCCTTAGAACTGATATTTTATTAAAGGTCCATTTATTCATATCTAAATCGGCAGTACAAAAGTTTACCTATCTGTTTAAATTTGATACTTGGTAAATTTATGAATTAATTGAACTTTTACTTTTTATCGATTCGATATTCAGTAGCAGAACTCTTCTGAACGCTAAGCTCAAAAGGGCGACAAATTATTTTAAGAATATTGTCTAAAGATTCATTTTTGTCGAAGCTACCTGTATATACTCGAGTAAGCCCTTTGGGCACACTAATTTTTACTGAATATTGGCGTTCAATTTCCTGGAATACCTCTTTTAACAAAACCGAAGTAAAAACAATTTTATTTGACAACCATGCCCTTGTATCTTCAATATTAGTCACTTTATCAACTTCAAGTTGACCTGTTCTAAGTATAGCTTTTTCTTTTGGATGCAAAATAACGCTATTTGAAGTTGAAACAGCCTGTACTCTTACTTCTCCGGTAAAACACGTGACTTCATAACGTTCATTACGAGCAAAGATATTAAAGCTTGTTCCAAGTACTTCAGTAATTCCAACAGAAGATTCAACACTAAATTCACTTCCTTTTTCTACTTCAAAAAATGCTTCTCCTTTCAAATTCACTTTTCGGTTTACCATCCACCAATAGGGGTGATATGAAATTTCGCTACCTGCATTTAAATCAACGCTTGAACCATCGGGTAATTGAGTACTTAAGTGTTGTGCTGTTAATGTTTGAACAGTTGTTGTATAGGTTTTCATAAATAAGCCAAGTCCGAATGTGATTACAACAGCAGCAGCAACAGATACTTGCCAAAACAGAGAACGAGGTTTCAAAGCAATAACTGAACGGGGCTTCATTTTAACACGCGTGTCTTCCCATACTTCACTTTTGGCTTTAGACCAAGGTACCCGAAGCATCGAAAACAATTCACTTGAATCGCTATCTAAATTTTTATAGTTTGCATTGCTCTTTCTCATCCTACGTGCATTTTAATGTAATTGCCAACGAGTTTTAGACTTTCAACAGAACTTGAAAAAACCAGAAAATAATAAAGTACTTTTAGAACTTCTTTAAATGTGAAAAGTGCCCCAGTCATCCTTTTCTCTACGGTTTTTACACTGATATCCAATCGTTCAGCAATTTCTCGATATTTCAGACCTTCTAAGCGGCTCATAAGAAAAACCACTCGTTGTCTTTCGTCCATTTCGGCTAATGTTTGCTCATATGTCTCTTTCAGTTCTTTAAATTCCAAGACCTTTTCAGGAGATATTTCCATGAATTCAAATTCCAATGAGTTGATGTATTTGGCCTCAACAAGACTCTTTCTATATCGGCTAATAAAAAGATCATTGGCAATTTTATAGGCAAATCCAATCGTTTTTTTCCCTTCGTTCTTCGTCTGTTTCTTCCAGAGTTCAAGCAATGTGTCCTGAGCCAAATCTGTGGCCAATTCCAAATTACCCGACCTGTAGTATAAATAACTACGAAGCCCTTCAAAATTTTTATCAAAAAACTGCTTAAATTCTTTCTCTGTCAAAATAATTCGATTTAAAATAAATCATTAAAAGTACAAGCGTAATTTACTTAAAAGATTTATATAAAACAGCTTAGGGTCCTTCTGTAATTTCTGATGCAATATTTTAATTGCAGCTATTACATGTATACCGAACTGATGTGAATTTACCCTATGATTAATTTGAAAATCCCCACAATTCAGCAATTAGAATAAGTCTGTTCAAAATGACAACAATAAAAAAAACAAAACTATTATAACATCACTAAACTAATTTCTGGAATTTTAATAATTAGCTCAACATAGAAATTAATGTCAGCCATTAAAAGATATAAGATTGATCAAGAGAATTGAGTAAGTATTGGATATTCAGATTACAAATATATTGGAGTATGAGGTGTACTTACCATGTCTGATATCCATCTGTAGCTTCAAAGAAAGTGGAACAGCCATCCCGATAGTGGTCGGGAGGATTATGGAAACTCTTAATAAACTTTTCGTAGCAGCCCGAGGAGAGAACGCCTTATAGTCATTCATGGATTTATAAAGTAACCCCAGCAGAACCCAGACAAAAAGAACTTAAACACTGTTTACTAATGATTTATGGGATTGAAAACATTTTACTGTACCCTATTCTGTTCCCTAGTTAATAATCTCTGTTCATATGCTTATCAATAAAGTGCGCCAGAGACCTTTAAGTAAATTCATAAAGCCCAATCCTCAACAAGTTGGAGCTTTGTGGTTTTTATGCATTGCAGTTTTCTTTTGTTTACTCATAGAAGAAACTAAAAATAGGCAGTTGAAAATATATAATTTCTAATGATTTATGTATGAGCAGTAGCGGATTTAAAACTATTACTGTTCGGCTATCAAAATACTTATTTTATACAAAAACGGTTTGTGTTAGTACACAAACCGCTATTGTTTATACATCTTGCTGGGGTACCCTATTCTATTAGTTAATCTTTGCTATAGTAAAACCTGCTTTTTTAACAGCTTCAATTACTGTTTCTTCATTTTCATCGTCTAGGTTGACTTCTAAAATCTTATCAGGGTTGTCTGTATCTACTTTCCAAGTGTCAACATTATCCAAATCATTTAAAAAAGGAATAACTGATTGCAGGCAACTTGCGCAATTAATGTTCGTTTTATATTTTATAGGCTTCATATTTTTATTTTTTTTGAAAAATATTGAATTAAGCATTATGATTTTAATAAAACGATCAGTTCGTCTTTTTTCTGCAAAAGCAGATATACATTTAAAAGTGCTATTACTGCGCCCAATACAACTCCTGGAATGTCAACTGCTAAATGAAAGGCCACTATACCGTAACTCACAGGTACCATTGCCAACAAAGAAAGGTTTGTAAATTTGTTGAGTAGCAAAGAACCCCCAACTAATATTTCTACAATACCTACCGTTGGAAGGATGAATTTATTTGCTACTAATCCCATAAAAGCGTTCATTAAATTTTCCGTCATTGTATGACCATGTGGAATAAATTCCAGAAATTTATCCGCCCCAAAAAGGATTAAAGCGCTACCCAATAAGATTCTAATTCCGATATTAATTTTAGTTTTCATAATTGTTACTATTTATATTTGTTAATGTGCTGTCTTTAATACTCTGTGTATGTTGGTCTGTATTTAATTAATTGAGCGTTTTCTTAATCGTAGACTATTAGTCAATACTGATATTGAACTCATAGACATGGCTGCTCCAGCTATCATTGGATTTAAAAGAAATCCATTGAGTGGGTATAATACTCCTGCCGCAATAGGGATAGCTATCAAATTGTAAATGAATGCCCAAAACAAGTTTTGCTGAATGGTTTGCATAGTAGCCTTGGACAATTTTATGGCTTTTGCAATTTGTTTTAAATCGGAATGCATCAAAGTGATGCCTGCGCTTTCCATAGCTATATCTGTTCCACTTCCCATGGCAATACCTACATCCGATTGAGCAAGGGCATGAGAATCGTTTATGCCATCACCCGCCATTGCTACAGTTTTGCCCTGTTCTTGTAATTGCTTAACAAAGTTTCCTTTGTCTGCTGGCATTACGTTTGCCCTGTAGTTTTTAATGCCAACCTCATGGGCAATAACGGATGCAGTTTGCTCATTATCACCTGTAAGCATATATATATCAATACCCATTTGGTGAATCTGTTGAATAGCGGAATGCGCAGTTGGTTTTACCTGGTCAGCAATTGCTATAATTGATACGACTTTATCATCAGCTCCAAAGTATACTACCGTTTTAGCTTCTGACTTTAGCATTTCTGCACGTTGGGCTAGTTGGTGTGGAATTTCTATTTGGTGAGTAACCATGAGTCTCTCATTACCTGCTATATAAGTCTTGTTTTCAAAGCTAGCTTTAGCTCCCATACCTGTGATACTTTCAAACGATTCGGTACTAATGACTTTTGTATCGTTGGTTTTTAGATGTTGTACTATTGCTTCTGCAATGGGATGCTCAGATTGAGATTCTATTGATAATAGAACTTGTCCCAAATGAGTTGAATCTGCTTCCTCCTCCCAAATTAAATCTGTTACTTTGGGTTTACCCTCTGTAATCGTACCAGTCTTGTCAAGGATAAGTGTATCAACCTTATAGGCTGTTTCTAATGATTGTGCGTCTTTTATTAATATCCCTTGTTGCGCTCCTTTACCAATACCAACCATTAATGCAGTAGGAGTGGCTAATCCTAATGCGCATGGACAAGCAATTATTAAGACAGTAATGAGCGTCAGTAGGGCATATGTGAATGATGGCTCTGGGCCAATCATGTACCAAATAGCAAAAGTGAGTATCGAAATTCCGATTACTACAGGAACGAATATACCCGCCACTTTATCAACCAGTTTTTGAATGGTTGGTTTACTGGCCTGTGCTTGCTCTACTAATTGTATTATTTGAGAAAGTAGCGTTTCATCACCCACTTTATTAGCTATGATTCTCAGTGAGCCTTTTTGATTGATTGTACCAGCAAATACCTTGCTTCCTTTTGTTTTTGCAAGAGGGATGGGTTCTCCTGAAATCATGCTTTCATCAATGAAAGATTCCCCCTTTTTGACTGTGCCATCCACAGGCACTTTGTCTCCTGGTTTAATAATGATAAGTTCACCTTTCAAGATTTCATCATAGGCTATAGTCTGTTCTTCTCCGTTTCTTATAACGACCACTTCCTTTGGTTTTAAGCCCATTAGTTTTTTAATGGCTGAAGATGTTTTGCTTTTTGCTTTTTCTTCTAAATATCTTCCTAATAAAATGAGTGTTACTATAATAACAGCGGATTCATAGTAGACATGTGGGGTTACGCCTCGACTTAAAAAGTACTCAGGATATACGGTGTTGAATACACTAAATACAAAAGCGGTACCTGTACTTAGTGCAACGAGTGTATCCATATTTGCTGAAAAGTGTTTCAGTTTGTTCCATGCAATTACAAAGAATTCTGAACCACTCCAAAATAAGGCAGGAACTGATAGCATCATCATTATCCAGTTTTCATAGGGAATTTGCCCCATAAAGAACATAGCTATAATGAATACTGGGATAGAAAAACCTGCTGAGAATATTAGTTTTGATTTTAGATTTCTCAGTCTCTTTTCCTCTATTTCATTGAATGCTTTTTGTGTTTCTTTCGCTTCACCTATTAAAATGGTGTAACCTATTTCTCTTGCTTTCTGTTGAAGGGTTTCTAGAGAAACTTTTGCTGAATCATATTCCAATGCTACTGATTGGTTGGGGTAATTAACTGCTACTTGTTTGATTCCTTCAACAGGTTTAAGATAGGATTCAAGACTAACTGCACAGGAGGCACATGTCATTCCTGAAACTTTATGACTATCTTTTACTATGCTCGAATTATAATCTGATGTAATGGCTTCTTTCATGACTTTATATTTTATAATACAAAGATGGATATGAAAGAGGTGTTATTTGTTACACAATTCGGGATGTCATTTATAAGATTTTGCTTACCAGTAAGATTTAATACCGAAGCAATTTTGCAATTCACAAAACTGTTTCGCACTTGTAAGAGTCTAGTTTTATTGAATTTTTAAATAGAATCCAATGTGTTGCGGTCTCTTTTTTCAAGCTTTTTAAATGCGGATGGGGTCATACCTGTTTCTTTCTTAAATTGGGATGATAGGTGAGCCACACTGCTATAATCCAATTGAAATGCAATTTCAGAAAGGTTAAGCTCATTGTACACAATCAACTCTTTTACTTTCTCTATTTTTTGTTTCAATATATATTTCTCGATGGTGACACCTTCCACAGATGAGAAAAGTTTACTCAGCGCAGTATAGTCTTGATTCAACTTTTCCGATAAGAAGGTAGAAAAATTGACGGTAAGGCTTTCTTTGTTATAATGTATTTGTTCTACCACAATGGCTTTGATTTGAACAATGGTTTTTGAACTATGGTCTTCTAGTAATTCAAATCCTCTGGTTGCCAATTCTTCTTCTAATTGAGTTTTTTGAGAATCATTTATATTTTCAGAGATGCTTACTTCACCTAGTTTAATATAGGACGTTTCAATATTCAACTTATTGAATATCTCTCTCACGGTTTCAATACAGCGAGGGCAAACCATGTTTTTAATGCAAATTATACGAGTCATTGTATAATATAAATTAACTAATTAGGAACATTGATATTATTTCTTTTACATCTATATAAAAGCTGAATATACACGGATAATTGAGACTTATATATTTATCTTCTAAACATTATCTTATATGTCCTTATTCTGAAATACACGAACTTTTAAGTAAAGCTATCAAATTTCAATTAAGATTCGTAGTGTCAAATCTAGCAAATTCAATGTTTAAAAAAAACAGCACATTTTACCATTTATTACATAGGTAACCACAATCATATTTCTTGATTGAATGTAGAAAGCATGAATTCAAAAGAATATTCTTTCTTGCATTGCAGAGTGATAAGGCATTGTAATGCGATGACATTCTTTGGTTAGGTTTGCTAGATAGGCTTGTTCGTAGACGATTTGATGCAGAATGTTACAAAAGCTCTCTCTCCTATTTCTTCGGCTTTTAGAGAGACTGTTTTGATATAGTGGTGCTAAACTCTCAACGAGCTGATGATTGGCATTTAGCATTTCCTTAGCCATGTCGTTAGCATACACCAGGAAGGTGTTTAAAACTGGAGAGAAACATCTAAAGCTCTTTTCTTGTGAATAGCCTCAACTAATTTCTTAGGCGAGTCATACATAAAATATAAGGGATGTTGTATCACCGTTTGAATGGCTTCAAATAAGCTCACTTTTCTCTCGATTTCGAACTTGAGATCTAAAAGATCTTTTAATTCCAATTGTGATTGGTCCATGATTCGGATGAGCCCATGAGATAATAAGTTTTGCTCTCAATTATATTGCTGAATAGGATTCCCATTTTATATATCCCTTAACACTCTTCATATATTTGAGATATGCGACACAATTCACTATATTTTCTAAAACATCGGTGAACTATCAGGTGAACACAAATTCTCAAGCACTCACAAATGACTGTGCATTAAGCCTTTGCAGTGTATAGTGAAATCCCTTCCTCTCCACCTCTATTTACAAGCAAAGCAGCATTTTTCAATGCTGCTTTTTCATTTCATTTCTCCTCAGGTGTAATATAGGTGTAACAAAATTCACCCTTTGTCACCTAACAAAACAAAAGCTGCAACGCATAGCGAAGCAGCTTAAAGAAATTTAAACACCAATTCTAATTTGATATAAACCTATCTAAGATAGTTTTACATCTAGGTAAAATTAAATCAGAAGTCCCTATTTTCAAACGAGGAACTTTTTCCCATTGCATGCTACAATGATTATGTATATTGAGTTATATTTTAAGATGGCTATCATTTTAAAATTAAGCTTATATCACAATCATCATGTCTATTACTGATTTAACTATCTCCAACCCTATCACTAAGCGCATCAATAAAGTCTTTGTCCTCCTGAGTTAGACCAGATCCGTTAGTAATAGCCCAAATAATCTCTTGAATTCTCTCAGTTATACTATTATATTCATCCATTTCTTCTTCAGTAAAATCACTAATATCAATCCTTTTATACTTTAGTGCATCTACCATAAAAGAAATCAATTCAGATGTTGATGCGCCTCTAATAATATATGATACTAAGCTGCTACTACCCTCTTTACCTTTATTTATACAATATAAAAAGAGAACAACATTCAGTCGTGTACTTCCAAAAACAGTTAAACGAATTTCTTGCAAACAAATTCCATTTTGATAATTATTATCATCAGTTTCATCATCATCGTGACTGTACTCAAATATACAACCAGCTGGAATAACAACTTCCTGATCAATAGATGTTGAATTTTCAAAAACTAGATTCAATAATACCCACTGTCCCCCAGATCCATAAGCCCCTTCATAATACTTTAGGTTCGATTCGTTCCTAATTATTTCATCTCCCATTAAAGATACAGAAGAATCTCCCGCACCTCTAACTTCGCCAACTAATGAAATTCCTTCAGGCAATACAAAAGGTTCTACAACTTCTATTTCTCCACCAGCATCTCCCATACCAGGGATATTCCCAGGTTCTTCTTTACTTTTAGAATCACTTTTTTCACATGAGATGATTACTCCAGATAAGAATATCAAAGCAATGAGTATAAACTTTATTTTTCTCATAACAACAAATTTTAAAGGATTACTATATTTTAATTGTATTAATTTAATCAAAGGGAAAAAGCATATCAAAAACTATTTGACAAATCATACGGAAAACAAGCTCACGAACAACCAGTTATTATCTAAACAGGGTGTTTAAATAAGAGATTTTACATTAGTTACAGAATGAACTAATGCAAAATAGATTTTTGATATTATTAAGATAATCTTACACGAATAGATAAAGTGGAATAACAAACAACATCCAACTGTCTCACAAACAGTTGCATTACCTGAATTATTACCAATTGAACTACAAACCAATATCAGGACGCATTTAATTAGACGTCTAAACTTGAATTATATCAGATGCTTTGTTTAAAGGAATAGCAACGGAGAAATAACTTGATAGAATGGATTTAATTACAAAGATTATTATTCTTTATTCGTAGAGCCACTTTTAACTACTCCTTCCTGTTGTATATACACACCAAATTCCATACTGGTATGTTCTGGAATACTAGGAACACTCTTTACTGGAGGTGAGGTTGATACTAAATCCATTGGAATAATGACAGTAGAATCTATATCATCAACAACAACTAAAGGTCTTGAAAATAAATTTTCTACATCAAATATTTCAGGGTTTCGTACTTCAGGGAGAATTGGAAATTCTCCATTTCCATTGCCGTTGCCATTTTTTTCAGTACAACAGAACATCAAACAACTTAAAAATAATATGGGGAGTAATTTTTTCATGATTAATAAGTGAAGTGTTAGTCGTAAATACATTATGCAATTTTTATAAGTATTTCAACATTATTAATACTCTAGATAATCGGATTCGAGGCTCTGTCTTTCAACATTTATTTTTTTATAAAAGATTTTTTAGTGTCAGTTAAATAGTTATTATTCTCTTGATAAATTGGAATACTCTTTAATAAGTATACGCCAAATTCCAAGCCAGAATGTTTAGAGGCTGTTGGAACATTTCCAATTGGTTGAGACTTTTGTGTTAAATTCATAGGGATACTAATACTACCTCCTTCATATTTTCCAGCCAATAACGGTGCCTGATCTAAATATTCTATATCAAAAATCTCATAATTCGCTCCCTCCTCAATAACATCTGATAAATCTACATCAACAGAGCCTCTTAAATCCCAATTATAAACAGTTATATAAGAACGTCCTGATTCATACTTATTAGGTCGAGTAAAAACTTTAGTTCCAGTCGGAGCTTCCGTCGTATATAGACTATTTGCATCAATTGAGTAGGTTTGTTTCCACTGATCAAAAGTAAGGGAAATATGATTATAAGGCTGATCATGGGTTCCTGCATAATAGGCATTATTATCCCAATCATAAGACGAAGTCTGAACCCCAGAAGGTACTTCCATATATACTAATTTACCAAATCCAAGAATTGTATTTCCAGTTAATTCAACAGAATTCCAATTGTTTATTCTTAGGACGGGGAAACCACCCATCATATAATTATCCTTAACAATAATATCTCCATTAGCAACATCATAACCAAAGCGAACGTTATCGGCAATTATCAATGAATTATGAAAAGTATAATTATTTCTATACACTATTCGATCGGCGGGTTGACTGCCACCAATAAGTGCATTAGCAGTTAACCTAGTATCTCCCGATATAATTCCATTGTTAAAACTTGAATTTCCTTCAATATGAAAACCTTGAATTGAACCATTCTCGGTATAAACATGAATTCCCATACTAAAATTATTAAACATGAGATTATCCATAACCACCTTAGTCCCATTTAAATTTTGAGAATAAAATGCATGACCATGACCTCTATCGGGCCCCATCCATCCATTGTGATAAACTATGCATCCATAAATTTCAGTATCTATAGATTGAATCCATGCTGCTATTCCATTACCCGGCGCATCATGTACAATGACATTGATAAGTTTTATATGATGCCCTGTAATATTTACTCCTGTAGCATTGGGAATATCTGATGGAAAACTTCCAGGTATCTGTGAAAGACGCTGAGTATTAGAATCTGTAATCACAAACCCCCAATAGCTTGTATATGATCCTTTTATAGACAAAATACCAGAACCCGTCTGACCTACTCCATCAATCGTAGCTCTTTCCCCAGGAAATTGACGCACTATTATATTTGATTCTTCAGAACCTGTTAAATCACTAAAAAAATGCCCTTTGTATGTGCCCCCATGTAACCATATAGTATCTCCTGGCGTAACACTTGGAGGATGAGAAAGAGCAGTTCTAAGGTCCCATGGACTAAATTCACTTCCATCTCCATTTGCACTACCATCCACCGTAACATGGAAAGCAGTTGCAAAAGAATGGCATGTGAAAAATAAAAATATCAAAAAGAAATGTAATTTAATGATCGTTTGGAATACTCCAGACAATCTATTTGAAATAATAATAATAATGGACTTCATTTTCAATTTTCTTTAAACAATGAAACGGTTAGTTACAAGTAATTTTGAATTAGAGAGTGTGTCAATTATAAAGATTCTGACTAAATATTGTTTATATATACATAAGGGTTTATACGAGGAAAAATTCTAATGGTTTCAAAAACAATAAAAATTATTTAATAAATAAAATGCTCCACCTCCTTAAACACTTCATATATGCCTAGAACACACTCTTTTCCCACAACACTAGAATACTAACCTACACCTACTTACCTTGGTCATTCTGATCAAATTTCTTTTCATTTACCGATCATTAACAATACTAAAGAGAGTTAAATGTTTTCACTGTATTTTTGGGTAATTCAACCTTTACTAATTTTGATTTCTCATCCCTATCTTTTATACTCATTTTAAGATTATCTATTTTATTTGTAGAGCTGACTCTTGTTTTTTTAGTTTGAAACATCAATAACTCATCATTTGTTTTTTTAGTATGATTATCCAATAGTTCGTATGTTGAATTTTTCGATATAAATTCAGGGACCAAACTCTTCATTCTAGCTACAAGCATTTCGTTATTTTCTATGTTCAGATAATTTATAATTTCTGTAATAGCTGTATTCACCTCATCGAAATTATGAGAACGAACCTGTCCAATCATAATTTTTTCATTATGAGTCGGAAGAGTATTCTCATTTCTTGCCAACAGTTCTTCATATAGTTTTTCTCCAGGCCTCAGACCAGTAAAAATAATATGGATATCAACATTCAATTTCAATCCTGCTAATTGGATCATCTTTTTCGCTAGATCAAGAATCTTAACTGGTTTTCCCATATCAAAAACAAAAATCTCACCACCTTGCCCCATACAACCAGCTTCTAAAACCAATTGGCAAGCCTCTGGAATGGTCATAAAGTATCGAGTTATATCGGGATGAGTCACTTTTACAGGTCCGCCCTTTTCTATCTGTTTTTTAAACAGAGGTACAACCGAACCGTTCGAGCCTAATACATTTCCAAATCGAGTCGTTATAAAAGAAGTATTTATATCTACTCTTTGAGCCAATGACTGAATATATATTTCACAAATACGTTTGGACGCACCCATCACATTAGTTGGATTTACGGCCTTATCTGTCGAAATCATGACAAATTTCTCAACTCCAAATTCAACAGATAAATCTGCTAAAATTCTTGTACCTCCAACATTTACTCTTAAAGCTTCATACGGATTATCTTCCATTAAAGGAACATGCTTGTATGCAGCAGCATTAAAAACTATTTCAGGGTTAAAATGTTCAAACACCTTTCGCATTCTTGCAGAGTTCGAAACATCACCAATAACTAGTTCAAATGAAGCTTTTTTATATTTCGAAATAATTTCTTGCTGTAAATCATACAAAGCTGACTCCGCTTGATCAAGAAGCACCAATTTACCTATTGGAAATTTTAGCAATTGACGAACAATCTCTGAACCAATTGATCCAGCAGCTCCAGACACTAAAATTATTTTACCAACTAAACTTTGATGAATTCGTTGTAAATTCAATCTTATTTCATCCCTACCTAATAAGTCTTCGATCTTAACATCTCTAACACTTTTAGCAGGCATTTTTCCATCAATCCAATCATCAAAAGCAGGTAACACTTTTACTTCCCAATTATTTTCCAGACAAATTTCAGTGATTTCACTAATTTTTTCCTTTCGCATTTTAGATATGGCAAGAACCACCATGCTAACACCTTTTTTCATCCCCGTAGACAGAGCCTTTGGAAATCCACTTACTTGAATATCTCTTAAGTTTGTTGCCCACTTTTTCTTATCATCATCGACAAAACCAACTACCTGATAATTCTCTTTACGCTCTTTATTTAATATTTCCAAAGCTAAAAGACCTAAGTCACCAGCCCCATATATCAGAGTTTTTTTAGTCTTTTCAACCTTTGATAAATACGAAAACACTTCCCTTACCAGTAATCTAAATCCTGTAAGGAAGAATAAAGTGAATACAAATTGAAGAACCAAGACAAGGTATGGTATATGTATTACTCCCCCATCTAAAGTTTGATTCAGAAAATCAAGACTAAAAAGGGTAACAACCGCTGTAAAGTTTGTATAAATCAATCGTATCAACTCTCTAAGTTCGGTATGACGAATTACTCCTTTATATGAACTATAGAATAAGAAACTAGCAGCATATACTCCAACACAGATTCCTCCTGCAATAAGGAATTCCATGACACTTATTGAAGGCAGCTTGAAGTTTAATCGAACCACATAAGCAATTATAAATGCAATTGACGTCAGAATGATATCAATCAGAAAAATCCACCATGGAGATAAAATCCTCGCATTTAGAAGCTTCAATAAACGTGCTTTTATTAGTTTGATCATTTTAGTAAACAACATATCAAATACAATTGAGGAGTAACCTGAAAAAATAACAACAAAGAGAATCAGACGAGTTCTCTTACAACTTATAAACTCTACCCACACATAAAAAATCCATTTATTAAATGTTCACGGGCGTAAGTTCATTCAACCACATTGGTTCTATTAATCTATTTCTTACAATTAGTTTACATTATCTAAATGTAAACGATAGAACTTCTTTTTTAAAAAGAAATAGATTATCGATAAGCATATTGCAACAGTAATAAAATAGATTAGATGAATCTTATAACTCGCGTTATATAAAAACACATAACCTATAAATATGATTACTTGTATGAGAGAGTAAATAGCAGCTACAATAACATGAGACATTTGGCACTCATTGGCCAATATTTGATATAAATGCTTTCTGTGAGCTACAAATATATTTTCACCTAATATTAAACGATGAATAATTGTTAGAACAGAATCAATACCATATACAGATAGAAGAATAAAAAAACTTATATTTCCACTTTGATTAACTAATTTCCAAAGTAAAAAGAGCAAGATAAAGACTATACTAATTGCTCCAACATCTCCAGAAAAACACTTAGCTCGAACACGTGTATTATAAAAAACGAACACCAATAATGCTAATCCTACTAAATAAATAAAATCATTTTGAATAAAATTTATAAGGTAATTATTGATATACCAAAAACAAGATATAGTAGCAAGACTGTACAAGCCAGTTATACCATTAATTCCGTCCATGAAATTGTAGAAATTAATAATTCCAATACTTACTACAACTGAAATTACTATATAAGGTATTGTTGCAGAATACAAGTTCAGTTCGTGGAACACCAATAATATTGCTATTAAATGTGCAATCAATCGAATCCAATTCGAAAGTGAAAAAATATCATCTAATAGACTAATTATACTTATAAGAGTTAAACCTAGGTAAAACCAAGGGTATTCAAATCCTGATCGAAAAAACCAAAGCAAAGCTCCTAAATAAAAGATAATACCCCCTCCCCTTATAATCGTATCAGTGTGAGAGCTTCTATGATTTGGTTTATCTACTACGTCATATTTTTCAGCAATTACAAAATAGATTTGAATTCCTCCTACCAGTAAAATAAAATATAGAACATATAAAAACATACTATACAAAAATTAGATTTAATGATAAGTATTCTCAAAAAAAAGACTCCTAATAAACAAGTCAGTTAATCCTTTAACACATTAACAATAAGTACTACGAGGAGAATTACAATTCAATTAGAATAGGCCATTATTTTATTATAAATAATACCTTACCAAGCCATTTACCATCCAGAGAATTGTATACTTAGCAGCTTGAATTGTATTCATTTCTTGAGTTTCTCTTAGAAATGAAAAATGTTTACCAATCAAATTAAATTTATTACTAGTTGCTGAATTATTCCTTTGTCTGTAGTAGGCTAACTCTTCATCTAATCCAAAAGATTTCGCACCAGTTTTCAATATTGAAAGCCATAAGGCATAATCTTGTTTTCTTCGATGTTCAGACATATAAAACTTACCTATTATTTCTACATCATACATTGCTGTCAAACAACTTATTTCTGTACGCTTTAATAGATCTTTGTATTCTACAGGATTCTTACTCACATGGAAAGTACTTTTAATTACATTTCCCTTTTCATCTAAATAGCCATATGAAGTATGAGAAAAGCCAATATTTCTTCTCAACATAAAATTTACATGTTTTTCAAGTTTTTGACTGTGCCAAATATCATCACTATCCAAAAATGCTATGTATTTACCTCTTGCCTCTTTTATCGCTTTATTTCTAGTAATACCGGAGCCAGAATTAGATTCATTTCTTAATATTTTAACTCGTGCATCTTTAATTCTTAATTGCTCAAGTAGTTCCCAAGAGTTGTCTGTAGAACTATCATCAATAAGTATCCATTCCCAATTCTCATAGCTTTGGGAGAATACACTCTCCGCCGTATCTACTAAAAAAAAAACAGAATTATAAACTGGTGTAATTATGGAAACCAAAGGCTTGTTCATAATAAATTTAATCTATTGTAGAAATAAAATCACGAAGCTTCCCTGATTGTTGTCTAAAATTGGTTTTATGGAATAGTCTTAATTCTAAGTCTGTGTTGAAATATTTTTTAGCTTCTGAAAATATCAAGGCTTTCATTTCTTCAGAAGTTTTCTCTTTTAACCAAATATCTAATCTTCCTTTTTGAGTCTGATGAGCTTGATAATTGATTTGAGTTTTATGTTTCATATAGATATTCTTAAAAATATAATAAAGTGTCAAACTCGGATATTTTTTAATCTCTCCTATAATACTTTTCCCAACTCTTCCATTAACTTCTTCAATAATTGGGTGATGCTTTCCACACTTACATATTTTATCTTTAGGCGCTAATCTGATGGAATCTCCTAATCTATACCGAATGATTGGATAAGAATAAGAATGTAGATTAGTCACAACAATTTCGTTATTCTCATCGGTCTCAACATACACCCCCTCCATATTTATATGCATATTACCTTCAGTACATTCAAAAGCAATCACACCACTTTCTGCAGCTCCATATTCACTAATTATTTTTTGGCCAAACACTTTTTCTACGACATCTTGATAATGAGGATAAATCTTTTCAGAAGTTCCTTTTATCATTTTCATTTTTTTAGGCTTTACACCTTTCGTCTCCATCAGTTTAGCTAACTCATAAATCACAGAACTATAACCTTCTATATATTTTACATTCGGGAGTTTTTTACACAGTTTCAATAAACTTTCCTCATTATAATCAAACACACGGTACCGATTTAATAAGAAATCTAAAAAACGAATTCTTCTTCGCTGTAAAATATCTGTATTATAACCCCAGAAATATAAATTAGAATCCCATGGTTTGACTCCATGCCAGGAATACCCCCTTAGCATTGAAGCTCGATTGAAAGAATCCCAAGACTCATTTCGCTTAAAGGTTAATACCTCACCACTTGTACCAGAAGTTTCGCATAAAAACTCCTTTTTGAACATTCCCTTCTCGTAAAAACCTTCTTTTCTATTCAGTAAATCCTTCTTAGAATTAATAGGCAAACTCAAGAAATCATCAATAGTTATCGTTTGAGTATTAATGTTTAAACCTTTAAATAACTTCTTATAATACGGCGAATTTTCACCTACAAATGATAATAAATTCGTTAATCGACTATATTGGTAGGACTGTAATTCTTTTAAGGAATATTTTTCTGTTTGTTTCAATTCAGTATAATGCTGCCACAAAGATGGATTTCTATATTTAGTTCCAATCTGAAAAATAATTTTCGATAAATTCAACATGCTTTATTATCTAATAAATTCAACCATTGCATTCTCACAATTTTCCAATCCCATTCGGAAGCTTTTTTTCTTGCTGCTAAACTAATTCCCTTTGTCTTTTCAGGATAATATTTTAAATCTTTAATAGCAGATACTATCTTCTCACTATTATTAGGATCTACCATTATCCCTTCTATTTTATCTTGAAACAAATATGGTATACCCCCAACATTAGTCGTTATTACAGGAAAACCCAATGCCATAGCCTCCATTACACTTACGGGGGTATTATCAATGTTTGTCGTATTTAAGAAGATATTATAATCTTTAGACAAAGCAATCCATTCTTTTTGTGATACTTTTCCTGTAAAACTCACAAAATCGCTTAGATCATAATCTTTAACCAACTGTTTGGTTCTTTCTAGGGAGCCATCTTTATTGGGGCCAACCATACAAAGCTTTGCCTTATCGGATCCATTCTCGTGTAATTGATGTAGCACTTTGATTGCTAATTGAGGATTATATATCGCATGAAATGAACGTACCCACAATAACCTTATATCCTGACCTTTTTCAATTGACTTAATTTCAAAAGAATACTTCTCCAAATCAATAAAATTCGGAATAACCTTATAGTTGCCTCCAACAACTTTCTCCATCTCAACTTTTAAGTAATCAGAAGGACAAACAACCTCATATGCTTTACTCAAAAATTGCTTCATTAGTTTTGGTGACTGTTTAGCTCTTAATGGCAAATTACCACCATGAAGTATTGGTATATATCTCAAATGAAATAATCTGGATAATATCGCAGAACTCCAAGCATATAAAAAAGATGAAGTACTGTATGTGTCAATCAGTAAATAATCAGATTTTCTATTTCGAATCACCAACCACCATATATGTAATAAACGAAACAGTTTATTTTGTTTGTTTGACCCTTGTACTACTTCAAAATCGCTTTTAAAACGCTCACCCAAAGTTTCAACTAAGGTTGGTGTAAAACCATATTTTGAAAGTTGATTACCAATATAAACTAATTTACATTTTCTCATAAATAGGTGACACGTTTATACCAAGAACAATACTTAGATGATTTTCAATTGGAATTTTCTGATACATGCAAAACACTTAAATGCTTAGCATTTTCAGCAATACTTATTACTTATGCTAAGTAATAAGCTTCAAGTATTCTTCTAAGAATGAATTTGCTCCATACTTGCTAATTACACATTTTTTCAGTCTTATAGCTCTTTCTTTTGCTGTCTTATTATCAGATAGGACCTGCATTAAGGTCTTGGAAAATTTATCACTATTTCCTGATTCAACTAACCATCCAGCTTTCCCAAAATCGAGAACTTCTGGACACTGACCAACTGAGGTTGAAACAACGGGTAGTTCTGCTAAACCATACTCCAACAAACTAACTGGTAACCCTTCGAAAGATGAACAAATAACTCCTATATCTGCCTTCAACAAATACTCTGTAGGATCTGATACAGAACCAACAAAAGTGAAAACTGATTTTAAATTATACTTCTCAATGAGTGATATTAAACTAGTGTAATAATCATCATTTTTGTACGCCCCTACTAGAACAACATTTATTCTATTACTTCCAAATTCAGATTGAAGGGTATGAATTGACTCCACAAGCAAATGATGATTTTTGGGCCTCTTTAAGTTTGCTAGATATATAATCTGAATTAAACCTGATTTGTTTATGTGATGACCATTTAAATTTAAGTGAGGAAAGTTTTTTAAATACACGATCTTCCTATCTGATACGAAAAGATGATTTTTAGCCCAGGCTTCTAAATTATGATTTACTACAATAACTCTATCAAATAATATAGAAAACATGATATAGAATAAATTTTTACCACTATCATGTTCTCTATTACCAAAATGGTCATGCCATATTAACTTAACTGTAGGTTTAAAAATCTTAACTAAAACACCAAAAAACACTGACGAAGAATGGGCATGTACAACCTCAATTTCATACTTATACACAAATCTCACAAGACGAATTAACGCCTTAGCATCAAACCTACTTTTCTTATTTAAAAAAAGTAATTTAATCCCATCTACGACGTGCTTCCTTAAACCACCTGTATTCCTAGTTATGCACAAAAACGAATCATTCCCCGCCTCACATAATACGTTAGCTATATTTACAGCCATACGTTCGGCCCCTCCAGGATTCAGATTATCAATTAATTGAAGAATACGCATATACAACACCTTAATTAATTATTGTAATTTGAGTTTACCTCTAATAATATGTTTTATTTATCCAGAGTTTCCAAAACTAATGATAATTTCTCCTTAAATTTTTCTAAGGTCATACTAGAATTAGCTTCTGCTCCTACTTTAATAAATCGATTAATTTTGTCTTTGCTCAATGCTATAGCTTCCTGTATAATTTGAGAAAAACCATTCTCATGAGCTTCAAAAAACAAACCCGGAGATCCCATTTGCTTTAGAACGCTGGCACCATTTCCTTCACTTACAACTATAGGAATACAATTGGCAGCTAAAGCTTCATTAATAACTTTTCCCCAGCCTTCATTAACTCCAGGCATAATCAAAAAATTAGCATTCTTCAATTCATGCAAGACTTCTTTAAAAGGCAAACTTCCTCTTAGTATCAAATTCTTAGAGATCCCTAAATGTTGAGCTAAATCTTCAATATTAGATCTTGAGGGGCCATCCCCTATTAATTCAATCTGAAAATCATTATCTCCTGTCTGATCAATATATCTTCTCAGCCCCCTAACAATCAATTCAATATTTTTATCGGGATGCAAACGACCCACACATATAAATCGATATTGAGAAACATCTTCCCAATTGGTATTATCTTGCAAAGAACTTATCTCATTTAACTCTTTATTTGAGAATAATGCTGGAAAAAAAAAATGAAAATTCCTTTTTGATATATCATTATAACACATGACTTGAGTGTTATCACTTGATTTTAGGATTAAATTGGCCTCCCACTTTGAAATCTTCCCCATAGCTCTTTGGGGAGGAAAACTTGTTGCCCACTTAATAACTACTTTTCTTTTCAAAAAATAGTTCACAACGTTTGCAAAGAAAGTTGTATAACCAGGAGAACGGAAATGAAGATATTTTGCCTTACGTATAATTCGATACAAGCGTATTGGCAATATTGTAGTTTGAAAGAATCGCCTTAAACGTGATTTTTTATCTCCGCCACCAGTTATTCCTAAATCATAAATCGTAATATTTGATGGCATTGGAGAAACTGCAAATGAAGGCTTATCATATACAACTTCGGTATATAAATCAATAGATTCAAACAATTCAGACCATAAATTCATCTCCCTTACATATGGTTCATAAGAATAAAATTTTCCATCAATTGAAATGTGGGGTAAGTGTGCGATTAGTGTTAACCGATCTCTTTTAGTCATGTCTTTTTTTATATTATAGCTCTCTTAGTTCGATTGTAATTTATATAAACAACTTTTACACTCAGTACTCATAAATAATTAACTCGTCAATCTTTACTCCAACTTCACAATTCTAAAAAGATGATCTTTTCTATTATAAAAAAAATGGCAATCATTGTTAAGTTATTTTTCCTTTTATAACAAGAGGTTTTCTACGTTTAAAATCATCTACACTCAATAGAAATAGTGCAATAAACATACCCGGCACAACCCCTAAACCAGAAGTAGAACTTATATAAAGTATGTAGGCAAACAAAGCCAAAATGGGGAGTTTAAAGTTCAACTTAGTGAATATTAAATAAGCTTTCATGAAACGCCGTACTAAAAATATTAGAAAGCAAACAAATGCAATTAGACCAAACTCTATTAATACATTAAGATACAGTGAATGTAATTGATACGATCCTCCAGCCATAGATTCAATCGCATTAATTCTTGTAGAATATTTCTGACTAAAAACAGGCCCTTTCCCTGGACCAAAACCACTTAAAATTTTGCCTGAAGGCGCACTTACTAAATAGACTCCAGCCATCTTCCACTGATCAGCGCGACCAGTTGTTGCTGCTGAAATCCCCCTTGCATTATTAAATGTTTTATTGAACCAATGCTCAGCTATTTCAGAATAACTCGTATTACTGATAAAAACAAAACTTAAACCAACAACGATTAATATGGGGTATGTTTGCTTTATATTAAACCTGCTTAAAATCAAAAACAAAAGATAACTTCCTGCAAACGTAAAAAATCCAATTCTAGATGTTGTCAATATTGTCATTATAAGAATAAAAGCCAGAAGTGGATATTTAATTTTCCGCAACCATCCCTTACTCATTTGAGAAATCCACAATTTTTTATCTGCAATAATAAAGAATGCTGATAAAACAAGAGCAATACTATAAGCGCTAGGATCCGCTTTATGAACGGCATCACCCACTTCAATTATAAAACGAGTTTCAATATGTTGTAGGAGACTTATAATAATCAGCGTAGAACTTGCTATAAAATAAATGGTGTATTTTCTTACATAACGAACAGATTTCAAAACCATACTAAATAGCAAAAGGGCTAAAACTGTCTCGACAAATTTCATAAATCGTTCAATAGGAATTCCTAAAAACATACCATAAGCAACAAAAAGGAAAACAAACAGAATAATACCAATTCGAACTTTACAAAATATAATTTCCAAAAATATTTGCCTATTGTTTATAAACCATAAGATTAATGCTGCAAACAGTATTAAAGAAATACCATTATAGGAGATTACATATTGTCTTAAAAAAGCCAGAAAAGGAGCATAAATGAAAATCACCATTGAAAAAAAAGGAGCTGTATCTTTTTGAAAGATACTGTACAAGAATGCAATCCCAATAGTCAATGTCAATACATAGCCAGCAAAAGCAATTTGATTACTCAGTATTAAACCAACTAATGCTCCTACTGTTATTATATAGAAATATATGAAAGGACTAAATCCTCTAGACTGCAACTTGTTCCTCATTAATACAAATATTTATCATTCTGTCTATAAATGACTCTTCTGTAAAAAGTAATATATGCTTATGCATTTTTTGCCGATACTTGTTCTTATCTTCATTTTTCAGACTCAATAATTCTGTGAATTTAGTTGTAAAATCCTCATCACTAAATCTCAAATGGCTAAAGGGCACAATTTCTTTTTGTCCTCCAGAATCGTGAACAAAAGGAATGCAACCTTTCAAAACTGCTTCTACCGTCGTAATTCCAAAATGCTCATTAATTGCTGGAAATACGTAAAACAATGTCTTTTTTAAAATTTGATCTATGTCATTCCGAGAAGCATTGGGATAAAAAGAGAGGTTCGTTAGATTTTGATCACTAGCCATATTCTTTAAGCTATCTAAATAATCTATTCTATTTTTTGAAACACCGCCCATTATTGCAAATTTCAAATCAGGATACTGTTTAGCTAAAATCATCAAGAACTCTGGTCTTTTATAGTCCACGATTCGACTGAAAAATGTTACAGTATCTCTAAATGGTAGGTCCTCTTCCTGGAGGTTTTCAATTTTTAATTGATTCGAAGGATAAACAACCTCAAGTTTTCTATTGTGAGCTTCTTCGAATAATTTAGCTGTATATTGTGAATTTATAACATAATTGGCCTTTCTCTGTGGTTCATATGCAGGATAAAATGGACGAATCATCAGTTTATAAAGAAATTTTGCAATTTTAAATCGAATAGATTTAGATTCTAACTGGGGCAACAAAGGTGGCCCTGAGAGATAAAACAAATGTGGACGAATCTTATCTATTAGAATATTAACAGTAAATGAATAGACATAGTCAAAATCAGAAGGGATCTTACTAATTTTGATCATATTAAATGGCCACAATAAGTACCGAAACAAATTAGGTATAGTTTTGATTCGAGATGGGGCAATAGGGAATTTAATTTGGACATAATCTACAGATACTCCTGCTTCAATTAACAACTCACTATTAGGTGCCTCATCCCAAAAAATTATTGGTTTAATGCCTTTTTTATTCAATCCCTTAATAAGAGACAAGACACAAGTTTGAACTCCCCCTGCCTCAGTTAAATCGTAAATAATTGCTACTTTCATTATGATTTTTTATATTATGAGATCAATCTAAGAGTTTCAAAAAAATGTTTTATTTGATTTTTCGGACCAAATTTTTCTTCAATAAAGTTAAGGCTATTCGTCACTATTTCTTTATGTAACTTCTGATCAACAAACAACCTAATAATCTCTTTTGCAAGACTTAAAGAATTATCATTATCACAAACATCAAAATAAAGTCCAGTTATATTGTCTTGAACCATTTCCTTACAGCCTCCAGTATTTGAACATACAACAGGAGTTCCAGCTAGCATAGATTCAAGGATTGTCCGTGGGAAAGGTTCTCTATCAGATGTTAAACACAAAACATCAAAATCTTTCATAAGCTCTATCGAGTCTTTCCTAAATCCCCAAAAAGTAACATAAGAATCTACCTGTAACTCCTTTGCCAATTGTTTTAAACCAATCTCATAATCATACTCTTGGCTAACTGCCTTTCCTACAATATGAATATGAGCATTGGGAATTTTCTTAATAATGTCAGGAATTGCACGAATAACTAAATCAGGTTGCTTATACCTGGTTATTCGACCAATAAAACCAATATTAAAAGCAGATTTATTAAGTGAAAAATCCTTGTGATTGTTCACACGTTCATTTATCAAATTAATATCAATAGTATCATGACAAACACTAATATTGGGATGCATATTCCCATAATACTCTTTAACATCTTCAGAAACAGCAATTATAGAATTTGCCCGACTAACTTGGTTTAAATTAACTCGTTTCTTTTTCGAAAAGTACTCTCTTGTATAAATGGCGACTTTAATTCCTGCCCATTTAGCACCCAAGGATACTCGAAAACTGGCTGCGAATGTATTGCACAAAATTAAATCGAACTTTTGCTTTTTTAGCCAACGCATCAACAAATAAGAACTAAATTGATAAAGACCTGGATATTTTCTTCGAGGACCGCTATATATATTTACATGTACCTTAAAACCTTTAGCCTCTAAAAACTCTGACAATACTCCATATCCAGGGGTCATCATTTCAAATTCAAGATCAGATGGAATATCACTCAACATATCAGTAATTGCATATTCAGCACCGCTTATAATATCATTTCGTGTATGAACTATTAGTATTTTCATAAAAATGGAACGCTATGTTTTAGTTTTTTCAGGAAAGTATAAAATGGTATGGAGTTTAAACGTCTCTCTAAATTGCTCACTTTGTTTTCTAACACACCTATGGCACCTTCTGCAGCGGATAATTTTAATTCTAGTTCCCTCTTTTCCAATTTTTCTAACCAAGATAATTCGGGGTAGTAAGTACCAATATCTGATGATATTTGATAAGTTGGTGTATAACTATTGTCTAAAAGTCCTGTAGGTAGATTCTCTAGTTCATTTTTATAGTTCATCATACTTCCAATCAGATCCAGAAGTCTTTTTGTTGCATCCTCATGATGAAATAACTGATCATTCAATAAAAATTCCTGATAATCCAATTTCACAACTGGAGGATTCATTAATTCCTCAAAAACATTTGGGATTTGATTTTGTGAAGATATAATCCAAGCAGATTCGAAATAGTGAGGCACATTGTGGTAATCAAGTAATGCTACTGGTGTTTTTAGTACCATTGACTCTAATAAAGTTGTTGATGGTGTTGTAATTACTGAATCCACCTCTTGAATTATCCTATGAATTTCCAAGCCATTCAGATCGGTTAATGTGTTTTTAATATTCAATGTTTCAGATAAATCTCCTGACAAGCGCCAAACAACTTCAACATCATCTCTTTCTTTGAAAAAATCTCTTAAATCTTTTAATGATTCAATTGTTATTCTTTCTTGCTCTTTTGTAAAGGCAGGCGTTTTTGCAGTACAAACCAAAATCTTACCTTTCTTTTTATCCAGATGAGAAAAATCAGCTCTAAGACCTTGAATATTTTTCAAACGTGGCATGCCAACAATCTCACATTTGCCATGATTCCCCCAACTTTCTAGTATTCTAAAATCTTTATACCCTAAACATGCAATTTTATCTGCAAAGGCTGGCTGATTCAAAGGATTCAAAATTCCATTTACTCGATGCCCATTTGCTCCGTAATCCCAGGTTCTTCTCCACTCTAAAATACCATCCATCAATTGTAAAGTAAGAATACCATGAGCTTTACATGTAGCAACTATATTGCCCAATTCACACCAATGTTCATCTGGGACAATTACCAAATCAGGCTTCGCTTCAATTATCTTATTCGGCTGATAATTCTCGAAATAAACGAAGTTTGCTCCTAAGGAGTTTTCTACAGATTTAAAATGTCTCCTGATGTATTTGGAAGGTCCAATAACAAAAATTTTATTCATTTTAATCAAACTAAGTTATGATAATTGATAAATCAATGAACTAATAAGAATCCTAGTTCATTATAATACAGAAGAATTATCAGCCTCTAATTTCACGTAAGATAAGGGTTTACGAAAAAGGTGCCGTATACCTATCTTAAAAGCTCCGAGAATTTTTTTTATTCCATTTTGGTTTTTCTTCTCTTTGTTTGAATTTACATTCAGAAGGTATAAACAAAAACCACTTAACAATTCCCCCCGTTTTATTTTAACAAATGCCTTTTCTAACAAACAATGGTTCAGTCTCCTTTTTATAGCTTCTCTCACTTCTTGATCAGAAAATTGTTCATACAAAAAATTAAAAAACTTAATATCTTCATTGTTACGATAAGCAATATTAGTACCCGACCATACGCCTCCACTATGAACTCTATAAACTGACATCACATCAGGTAAATATTTTCCTAATCCACGTTCGGATAAAAGAATAACTAAAGCATAATCTCCTTTACTGATAGTCAAATACCATTGAGGTAACAATCTAAAATCCAAAATATTTCGATGCATTATTGAAGCTGTCGGCACATTGTTTTCTAGAATAATAGATTCTAGGTTTACGACCTCATCAATTTGACGATTTCCAACACGTAAGTTCTTTTCTCCTGTCTTCTGATCAAAGATTTCACAATCATGAAAAATAAATGAATATTCAGTATTAGATTCCATAAAATCAACTTGCTTCTGTAGCTTATAGGGATCAGTCCAATAATCATCACCTTCGCAATGAGCTATATATTTCCCCCGACACTTGGGCATTGCAATTTCAAACCCAGGGTTCTTACCCTTTGAATATTGATTTGTTTCTTGAAATAAAGGAATAATCAAGTCAGGATATTTATCTACATATTCTTGTATAATCTTCGCCGTATTATCTGTAGAAGCATCCTCACAGATAACAATTTCTATAGGGAAAGTTGTTTTTTGAATTAGAAAGCCTTCTATGGTCTTAGCAATATAATTCTCATGATTATACGTAATACAATTAATGCTCACAAGAGGTTTAGTCATGTCAATATAATAATTGGCTCTATTGAAATTTTATTTTTCTTTCAACATAATCAGCTTTTATAATGCTAAATAAATATTGATTCTGATAAGATCCATTCTTAAATAACGAATGTCTTAGTAATCCTTCGGTATGAAAACCAACTCGCTCTAATACTTTTGACATTACAACATGATTTTCTAGACATATAGATGTACATCTTTCCATTCCTAACTCTTCAAACGCATACCTTAACATTAAGATTATAACTTGAATACCATAACCTTTTTTTGAAAACTCAGGTTCAAGTTTAATCCCACTTAAAGAGCAAGATTTATTAAAGTGATCTATATCAGAAATTGAAGAATAGCCTATAATATCTTTACTCCCATTTTCGCAAATAGCAAAATAAATTTGCTCCTTATAGTCCCCATAAATAATATCTTCCACCCATTTACGTTCTCGAGCCAGAGATACAAAACGTTTGTTACCACCAATTTTGCTCTCCATGATCTCATCATCTCTCAATGCATTAATAAATTCTGCATCTTCTAATTCGAATGCTCTAAAAAAGATGTTCATATGATTATTAATTTACAATGAAATATTTCAGTTCGATTCACAAGAAACTCCTAAGCTTTGTTTGATTTAGACTCAATTGCCAATCACAAACAATTGCACTTTACTTTAAGTATTGATACTCCTATTTCAGTTCAAAAAAATTCAAATACTCCTTGACCCTATCTATCGAGTTAAACATCAATACATCAATAATCGAAAGATTACTTTCAAATGGATTATCAAACTGATTATAAGTCACTTTGTTGGCATCAAGAAATTGTAGGTTTATCCCAAACTGCTTAAAATAGTCTTTGGAATACAATTCAACACCACCAATAGAGTTTATGTAGGTCGAAGCTTTTTCTTTTTGGCAAATCGATATGAGTCGTTCAGCTTTACATAGGTTTTTAGAATCAGCATAACTCTTTGAACTAAATTCAAAAACAGTTTTAATACCTAAATAATCCGAGACCAGAAGAACTGAATTTGCTGCCATTTCTGATATAGTAGAAGTGGGATTCATAAAACATGCTTCAATTAAAGGATAAACATCATCGAAAAATGGTGCTTTCGAATAAATATGCTTAATGGTTCTCAATTTCTTTATTGAATTACCACTTATTGAAATTTCGTTTATCAGTTTATTTTGACTTGCGTGATTCAAATCTACTCCAAAATATAGATAAGAATCTGTATTTGAGATTATTCTATTCCTTGCAATCCAGCCTCGCTTTATAAAATTCACATCGTCATAAAACACAAACTTATCAACTAAATTAACCAATTGCATATAGCCTAGATAAGGGAAGAAATAGGGTTGCATTATTGCTAATTTCATATTTCTCTTTTAATAATACTTACGATGTATTTTATAATATCAACCTCAATATCTGGGGAAATTGGCAAACAGATAACTTGCTTAGTTTTAAATTCTGCTACTTGCAAATTATTAGCTGATGCAGATGGTAAGCCTCTATAAGTTGGAAATTGTGATATTAATGGGTAAAAATACCGACGTCCATAGATATTATGTGTTTTTAACTTTTCATATAAACCATCTCGCGATTCACCATATTCCTCTTCATCAACAAATATTGGGAAATAGGAATAGTTGTGTTTTACTCCCTTCATATCGTTTAGAAAACTGATCCCCTTTACATCCTTTAGTAAATCTCGGTATAGATAAGTAATTTGTTTTCTACTATTTATTGCGTCATCTATTCTTTTTAATTGCAGTAAACCATAAGCTGACTGCAGCTCATTCATCTTTCCATTAATTCCAGGACCAATTACCTTTGTTTCACCAGCAAATCCGAAATTTTTCAAATAATCGATACGCTTTTTTGTTGCTTCATCCCTACAAATAATAGCTCCACCTTCAATCGTGTTAAAAACCTTTGTAGCATGAAAACTTAATATAGACACGTCTCCATAATTCAAAACTGAATGTCCATCAACATCAACACTAAACGCATGTGCTGCATCATAAATCACTTTTAAACCGTAAGTATCTGCAATATCTTGAATCGCCCGAACATTACATGGATTTCCATACACATGAACAGGCATAATAGCTGTAGTTCTAGACGTAATAGCTGCCTCTATTTTTTGAGGATCTAGATTTAATGTCACAGGGTCTATATCAGCAAAAACAGGTGCTATACCATTCCAATGTAAAGCATGCGAAGAGGCAACAAAACTGTAAGGTGTTGTAATAACTTCTCCTGTTATTTTAAAACACTGTAAAGCTGTTATCAGTGCTAAAGTACCATTTGAAAATATCGAAATATAAGGAACGCCTAGGTATTTAGCCAATGCATCTTCAAATTCTCCGTGGTATTTTCCATTATTCGTGAGCCACTTACTTTCCCAGATGTCCTCCAGCATTGGAATAAATTCCTCTAAAGGTGGAAGAACAGGTGAGGTTACATTAATTACTCTTTTTCCGAGTCCTTTAATTACCGAATCTTCACCATTATGTTCGTATGATTTATTTAATTTCGAGGTATTCATTGAAAGAAGGAATTTCAAGTAAAATGAGTAATATAAAACCATCGAATAGCAACAGAACTATAAATTGTTGCGTAATTGAGAGAATAATTAAGTCAACAACCCCAATAAATTAATTAGGATGTCACTTGCTATTAACTACTAGTGTAGTTTAACTCCTAAGTACGTTTAAAACTGACTTTTCTAACGTATTTATGAAAGATTGATTTAATCTCGAGGTATTCATTGAGCTTAAAGATTTCTAAAATTAATATCAAAAAAAGACCTCCCACTAGCAATTGAACTAAAAACTGTTGTACGACTGAAAGCATCAGTAATTCAACAGACCACATAACCAAACAAGTTGCGGCACCTACTAAAAATGAAGGAGTAATATCTTTTAGTTGTTGAATCGTTGAATATTCAATTAGTCTTGCGGTATAATAACTGTTCAATATGTAAGCAATGCATCCGTTCAAGATCATCGCTATTAACATCGCTTTTATACCTAAGTAAATTCCAATTATAATAACTGGTATAGAAATACATTTTTTAATTATCTCTAATTTTAAGAAAAGATCTGACCTCCCTTTTACCTTTAAAATATTCAGGTTAATTGCGTGAAGAGGATACAACATTTGAGAAAAACATAGTAGTTGTAAATAAGGAATACATGGTGCCCATTTTTCTCCTATTAAAATAACAACAAGAGATTCGGAGCACGCAGCCAAGCCCATCATTGCAACAAATGAAATTAATATTGATGATTTTAATATTTTTTTATATCCCTTTGCCAAAGCATCAGGCTTATCCTGAATAGATGAAAGTACAGGGTAACTAACTCGTTCTATTATTCCTGTTAAATTACTCGAAAACAAATTCGAATAACCTTGCGCACGTGTGTAATAACCTAACTGAGCTGCTGCAAAATACTTCCCAATTACTAAATAATACAGATTATTGAAAGTCGTATCAATAAGTGCTGAAGCCAATAGTTTAGAACCAAAACCAAATAGTTCTTTAAAACTTCGTACTGAAAATTCCCACTTTGGTTTCCATGTATTGTAATACCACAATAAAGTCGTTCCTAAAAATCCACCAACTAACTGTTGAGCAACAAGACTCCATATTCCAAAGCCTCTATAGGCCATTATTATACCAACTGTACCACTACAGACTGTTCTCGTTATTGATATTTTACTTTGCGTCTTAAAATCTATCCGCTTTGTCATTAACGAATGCTGAACAATAGAAGCTGCGTTAATCAAAAGCCCTATTCCCAATACTCGAATTATTAGTTTCAGGCTAGGCTCTTCAAAAAAGGAAGCAATAAAAGGAGATGTGAAAAATAACAAGCAATAAAAAAGTAAAGCAACTCCTAAATTAAAAATGAAAGTGGTATTACAGTCCGCGTCATTTAAATCTGTCTTTCTAATTAAAGCTGTACCGAATCCTGAACTTATAAAAACATTGGAAATAGCCATGAAAATTACGATCATTCCTAATATTCCATAAACTGAGGGATCTAATAATCTAGCTAGAATAATTCCAATAACAAAAGATATTGATTGCTTTCCAAAACTATCGAAGAAACTCCAAAATAATCCATTTAAGGTTTTGTCTTTTAAACTTCCCATTTACTTTCTATTCCATTGAAAAACAACAATCATTTAAGTAAAATATTTTTTATAAGGCCTACAAAGTTCAAATCTACAGATGAATAATTTATGTTTTGCTTTCTTATTTTTCTCCAAACAAATACGAATACGCTTGCTATTAAAAAGGTAAACAAGACAAGCCTAAGCTGATTATTAGTCACAAAAATAATTATGAGTGGTATAATAGAAATAAATAGAATTAATGTCAATTTATTCCAAGCTATTTCTTTAAAAAATTGCCCCGTAAAAATATTTAAAACAATATTCGAGAAAATAAGTGAGCTTATTAACCCGGCAAGTATTACCCCTTCGATTCCCCAATAGTATAATAAGGCGATACTCGCCAATAATTTTACTACCCCTTCCAAAAATCGTATTATATTATGTGAAGCAATTTTGAAAAATGTTGTTGCAAGAATAATTCTATTAGGAAGTACAGATGCCTGTAGTATGAAATTAAGACACAACAACATATTTATAGTATCACCAAGATAAAAATCTGAACCAACCCATAAATAAACAAACCATCTATTTAATAAATAAATACAAATACCTATTCCAAAAGCTGCTGCAAATGACGAATAGAAGGTAATATTATACATCTTTGAAAGAGATTTCATATCCTTCCTTCCAAACATCTGAGCAAAAAATGGTCGAGTTGTGTTAAAAAATTGTTGATGAAAGGTATCTGCTATTTGATACAGTTTTATTGTTATTACGTAACTCGCTACAGTAGATAAAGAAATATATTTACCTATTAGAAAAGAATCCATTCTTAAAATTAGAATTCCAGCTATTCCTCCAAGACTAAACCAAACTCCTTTTTTCAATAAAAATGTAAAACGATTATATTTCCATAAGTTCAAACTTATCTTAACATATGGCAAAGATTTCTTAACTCTAATCCAAGTTACTATTGTAATGATAATAGTTGCTACAAAACTACTAATTGCAAGTGATAGGAGCTTAAAGCCATTCATCAATAGAATTACAGTCAGGCTTGTTTTAATAATCAACAAACCAAACTTGAGATAATTATCAATATGAATTTGTTTGCTAGCAATTAGCATTGAATTCATTGGTTGAAAAATAAAACTTAGAGTATAACCACTTACAAGTAAAACAACAACCAATTCTATATTATCTGCATTTACATCACTACCAAATAGTAATTCAGGATTAATTGTAACAAACACACCTGCTAGTATTATTACAATTGCACTTACCAATTGAGTAAAGAAAGTGGTACTCGCAACAATATTAAGCTCTTTAACATCCTTAGAGCCAAGCAAATGAGCGCCTTTTGAATTAAATGCAGCACTAATTCCTAAATTTGCTAAAGAAAGCCAAGCCAATAAATCAGTAGCTATTGCAAAAATCCCATATTCAGGTCTAGTTAGAAATTTTAAAACAAATGGAATAAGCCATAGATTCACCAGTAAACTAATGATCATAACAAGGTAACCAGATGTTACTCCTTTTAAAAATTTCCTTGCGTCTGAACTCATTTAAATTACTATAGTTATTTTTTACTTAAGCTAGATTCACATTATGCCTATTGGTTTATAATGGAAATTAACCTAAACCTCAAATACAAAACATTAATACTTTAAAAAATCATATAATAATTTCTTACTGTTATAGTTTTAATTTAGAGTAAATAATTATAACTAATATCCTTCTCAATCTGTTTTAAATAATTCCCGTAAACATTACTACCGTAACGAGCAATTGCTTCATTCAACGTCTCTACAGTTATCCAATGTTTCTTATAAGCAATCTCTTCTAAACATGCCACTTTAAGACCTTGTCGAGCTTCTATCGTTTGAATAAAACTACCTGCTTCAAGTAATGATTCGTGAGTTCCTGTATCTAGCCAAGCAAATCCACGTCCCATTCTATTAAGTTTCAATCTTTTCTCTTTAAGGTAAACCTGATTTAAACATGTAATCTCCAATTCGCCCCTATGAGAAGGTTTTATATTTTCAGCTTTTTGAATTACATCATTGGGATAAAGGTATAGTCCTACTACTGCATAGTTTGACTTAGGATGTTCTGGCTTTTCTTCGATACTAACAACTTCCCCATCCTTATTAAATTCTGCTACACCATAACGTTCTGGATCACTCACATAGTAGCCCAATAAACAAGCTTTCTTTTCAAAAGAAACTGTAATTAAAGCATCTTTCAACAAGGGAGTTAATCCATCACCATAAAAAATATTGTCTCCAAGAACTAAACAAACATCATCTTCACCAATAAACTCTTTCCCAATAAGAAAAGCCTTAGCAATACCATCTGGTGTGAACTGCACTTTGTATGAAAGAGAAATTCCCCATTGTGACCCATCACCTAAAAGTCGTATAAAAGCTGATTGATCTTCTTCCGTTGTAATTATCAATATCTCACGAATACCTGCCAGCATTAATACGGACAAAGGATAATAAATCATAGGTTTATCATATATTGGTAATAACTGTTTTGATACACCTTGTGTTATTGGGTACAAACGAGAACCAGCTCCTCCAGCTAATATAATTCCTTTCATAAAAAATAATTTATTAAAGTTTTACAATCCGATCTGTAATTATCATACCCCATGCGATTTTTTTTTACCAACAACCTTTCTGTTGTATTTGCAAGGGTTTTAATCCAAACCCAATAGTATTAAATTATTATGAAGTAAACGCGTAATAACTCTTTTGTACAATTTATTTCAAGCAATCTACAATCGACAATCAACAACTTCTTTGGGAAGAACACCTTTTATATCGTAAATCACTGCATTCCCACCATTCCTTAATGCCGCATAATCTAAATCTTTAAACTCAGAGTGAGCAACTGCTAAAACAATAGAATCATATTTATCTCCATTAATGCTACTGAGTAGTTCTATTCCATATTTATCCATCACGTCTTGCTTATCAGCCCAAGGATCATAAACATCAACCTCACATCCAAATTCATTGAATTCATGAATTAGAGCTATAACCTTTGAATTCCGGACATCTGGACAATTCTCCTTAAAAGTCAAGCCTAAAACCAATATTTTTGAATCTGAAATCCGATGCTTTTTCTTAATCATCTCCTTTATCACCATAGAAGCTACAAAAACTGGCATTCTATCATTTAATCTTCGACCAGCTAACATTATTTCAGGATTATATCCTAGTTCCTGTGCTTTCTGCGTTAGGTAATAGGGGTCGACACCAATGCAATGTCCTCCAACTAAGCCTGGTTTAAATGGTAGGAAATTCCATTTAGTTCCAGCTGCCTCAAGAACTTCATGAGTATCAATTCCTATACGACTAAAAATAACTGACAACTCATTGACAAAAGCTATATTAATATCACGTTGGGAATTCTCAATCACTTTTGCAGCTTCAGCTACTTTAATAGAAGATGCCTTATATGTTCCTGCTGTTATAATTGAAGAATATAAACGATCAACAAAATCTGCAACTTCCGGAGTAGAACCCGATGTTACCTTTTGAATCTTAGTTACTGTATGCACTTTATCCCCAGGATTTATTCTTTCTGGAGAATATCCACAAAAGAAATCTTCATTGTACTTCAGGCCACTAACCATTTCTAATACAGGAACACAATCCTCTTCTGTTGCTCCTGGATAAACTGTTGATTCATAAATAACAACATCACCCTTCTTCAAAGCTTTCCCTACAGTTTCCGAGGCTTTAAGCAATGGCCTTAAATCCGGACGCTTATTTTTATCAATTGGAGTTGGAACAGTAACTATAAATACATCAAATTGTTGAAGAAATTCTTCAACACTAGTAAAAACCAATAATTCCGATGCTGCTAGATCTCCCTTATCAACTTCTAAGGTTCTATCATTACCTGATTCTAATTCCGAAATACGAGTTGCATTTATATCAAACCCAGCAGTTATATATTTCTTCCCAAACTCTACAGCAAGAGGTAGCCCTACATAGCCAAGACCTATAACAGCAATCTTACGATTCATTATATCCATGATTCAGAATTATTTAGATATGATTATTAAAAAAGATTTTATTTATTCATCTAATTTTGATGAATCGAATTAGAAAGATTACACCTTGCCAGCAGTATAATTATAGCCATATGCATACTTATACGCATATCCATATTTTTGATTTTTAATGCCATTCATAACAATACTCACATTTTTTAAATTAGACTCACTCATCATTTTTATGTTTTGCTCTAAGAATAACTTATGAGTATACTGATGTCTAACAACAAAGATGTTTGTATTCGAATATGGTGTTAATAGCAAAGCATCAGTTACCATCCCAACAGGACTCGTATCTATTACTATACAATCATATCTTTTCTCCAATTCTTCGAATAAAGAGCGAGTTGCTTTTGAATCTACCAACTCAGCAGGATTGGGAGGAATTGGTCCAGCTACAATACAATCTAAATTTTTATATTTAGTCGAATTAATGACTTCATTTAAAGAATTTTTACCAATTAAATAAGTCGTAATTCCTTTCTCATTAGAAATATCGATATATTTTCCTAAGTTTGGTTTTCTAAGATCAAAACCTAATACAATTGTCTTGCGTCCAGCAAGAGCTAGAATTCCAGCAATATTTACGGCACAAAATGATTTTCCTTCACCCGAAGAGGAAGATGTAATAAGTATGGTTTGTTTATCACTTCCATTTTTAAAATAGTCAAGGCGAGTCCTCAAAGACCTAAAAGCCTCAGTAATAGGCGAACTCGGATGTTTTTGTGTAAGAATATCGTCATCCTCTTTACTAAAGGCAATATTCCCGATGATAGGTGCTGAAGTTATTCGTTCCAGATCTTCTTGAGTTTGTATCTTATAATTAAACAAGTCCTTCAAAAACAAGAAAAATGCTGGGATCAAGAATCCAAATAGCCCCCCTAATATATATACAAACATACTTTTAGGCTGAAGCATTGCGGCAAAAGATGCGGACTCAATAATTTCATTGTCAGCCAGATTCGAAGCCTTCTGAATTTGAGACTCTACCCTTCTCTCTAAAAGTAAAGTATATAGATCATTAGTCAGATCATAACTCCGCTGAATGTTCATAAATTGTTGCTCCTTACCGGGTAATAGATTTTGCTCCCTAGATATTCTTATTTTTTGTTTTTTCAAAACCTCTTCTTGATCATTAATATATTCTTCTTGAGAATTAATATTTTCATAAAGTGAGGCAAGAATTGTGGCTTCCTGTCGTTGAAGTCTTTCCAAATAAGGATTATTCAATTTCTCTTTGCCCTTGTATTGGAAAAGAGCAGATCTTACTTCCCCTAATTGTGTTATATATTCACTTAAAACAGTTTGTTCTAAACCTACTGAAGCTGGCGATATCAACCTATTATAATCTTCTCGTTTATTTAAATATCCCCTTAAACGTTTTAAGTATGATGCTTGTGTTTGGAATTCTAAAATTCTCGCTTCTATTTCCTGTAATCTAGCATAAGTTGCCTCTACTTGAACTGTTGGTACAACTACATTATTTGAAGTTCTAAAATTTTGTAGTTTTGTCCCCATACGTCCCAAGGTATCACCCAAACCATAAAGTTGCTGATCGATAAAAGAAATAGTATTATTGGCAATTTGATTTTTTTGATCTAAGCTGTTCTGAATCCAAACCTCCATCATCATATTTAAGAAAGCTTTCGTTTTTTCTAGGCAAGTACCCCTTGTTGACATATTAGCGATGGATGCTCCTTGAGCTGCATACAAGACATCAAGCCCTTTAAACTCATTCACCATACGCCCATTGTTACGAATAAAGAAAAAGATATCATTATTACTTAACTCATCATCCAAGTTTAGATATTCTGATATAATCGTAAACGAATAATTCTCATCAACTATTTTCTTCCCAATTTCTACTGGCTCATTTACTTGAAAAGATGAAAGCTGACCTATATCTTGTTTATTCAAAAAATCGTGAAGTATAACGTTCTCTCCTTTTGCAACTATATGTAATTTTCCATCATTATTTTTTTCAAGGTAAAACCTAACTCCAACAGGCTGTACATGAGTCATATCTAGAATAACCTTAAATGGTTTATCTAAATATAATTCCTCTTCCCTATATTTACCCTTTGAAAAAAAGGTTTGATTTAGAACTTGAAAAATTCTTACTGAGTTACTTTCTTTAGTGCTTAATTTTTCTTTAGAATAATAACTAACATTGAAATCAAGATTCTCTAAAGTGTTAAGTATCAAAGATTCAGTTTTCAACAGAATTATTTGATTTTGAAAATTCTGCATATCAGGAGTAGAAAAGCCACTCATCATAGCCATCTCTTCTGACATATTACCTTGAGATTCACTCTTTATCAGAACCGTAGCATCTACTTTATAAATCGGTATTGTATATCTATTTACAAAATAAGCAACCAATAATCCTATGAAAATAAAACCAACAAACCAATACCACTTACTCAGAAATAAATAAATCCATTTTAGAATATTTGGCTTCTCTGTTTTATAATCATTCTCAAAACTGAACATATCATCATTAATGAAAGAATTATTATTATTTGAATGATACATAATTTAAGTGTAAGGTAATAAAGAATAATAAATGCTATACTTATATTAACTGCTTTAAGGAAAGAGGTAAAAACAAATTATCTTATTGAATTAGCCAATAAGAAAAAAGTAATCAAACTTGTAATTAAACTTAAAGAGAAGCTTTCTCCGAACCCAAACATCTTAGCTTTAATAGGTTCAACATAGATCAGATCATTAGGTTGGATATAATAGTTTTGACTATCAACGAGGTTTAAATCAGTTAAATCAATAGTAATAGTTTTAGTCCCATCTGTCGAAGGACGTACAATTTTCACCTTTCTCCTCTTTCCATAAATAGTTAGATCTCCAGCTAACGAAATCGCCTCGAAAATAGTTATTTGATCTTTACTCATATTATACTGACCTGGAACATTAACTTCTCCCAATATTGTGAATTGCGTGTTAGTTAATTGAACCTGAAGGGTAAAAGTATCAATGTGATTTTTTAATATACTTTGCATTTTTGCTTTCACTTCCTTTATTGTCAAATCGACCACCTTTATCTCTCCAATATAAGGGAAGTCAATCTCGCCTTCGTCACTAACTTGATAACTCTGGTAACGCAAACTTGCAGGATCTCCGAAATTATTCGTACCCTCCTGACCTGTATTAAGATTATAAAGACCGGCAATAGCTTCATCAGGTGTTAAAACTCTTATGTAGATATAATCCCTTACCTGAATGGTATATGCTTCCGTTATTTCAACAGCCTTTGTATAAAGATTGATATATTCTTTTTTACCACTCACATCTCTCATATATATTGTCTTTTTCTGTGGAATACATGAGACGATAGATAATAATAATAGAAGAATTAAAAATTTCTTGACTTTCATAAGTATATCGTTTGAAATTATATCTATAATTATTTTTATTCGAATCAAATGATAGAACGAGATTTTACTTTCTTTCCTGTAGAACTAAATTTCATAGCTCTTTCAAAACTTATAATTTGAGGTATCTTATAAATTTGGAGCTTCTCATGACATCTTTGTAAAATAGACTTCTTAATTGCACTCTCTTCAGCACCAGTTTTCAAAACAATAATTGCTTTAATGGCCTCACCCAATAAGTCATCACAAACGCCAATAATTGTACAATCAACAACCTCATGAACTGATAAAATAATTTTCTCAATCTCTTTAGGGCTTACGCGTTTCCCACCAACTTTTATAATTTCTTTTTTACGACTTTCTAGAAAAATAAATTCATCCTCATCGACTCTACCTAAATCCCCAGTATACAAACATCCATTTCTTAAAACAGAACTTGTAACTTCATCATCCTTGTAATAGCCTTGCATAATATTATCGCCACTTGCGACAATCTCTCCAACCTGACCTACATCAACTTTATTCCCTTTTTCATCGAGTACATTCAATATTACACCAGGAATAGCCTTACCAATTGATCCCATTTTTGCTCTTAATTGATCAGGTGGTAAATACGACAATCGAGCTGTAGCCTCTGTTTGTCCATACATGACAAAAAAATCTATGTCTGGAAAAGTATTAATGAAATCTTCAATAAAGATATCATGAAGCTTCCCACCTGCCTGAGTAACATATCGAAGTTTTGGAAAGTTAGTCTTCCTAAATGTTTGAGACTTTTTTAAAAGAATTTGAAAATGACTTGGAACACCTGCAAACCCAGTACAACCGTACTTCTTAAGATCAGCGATAACTGAAGTTAGAAATATAAAATTATTAATGAGTACTAATGAAGCTCCAACCTTAATATGCGTGTGCAATAAAGACAAACCATAACAATAGTAGAAAGGTAAAACCACTCCCATAATATCCCGTATCCCTAAATGCAGGTAACCAATAATGGACTTGGTATTTGCAATAATATTCTGATGACTGATTATAACACCCTTGGGAGTTCCTGTCGACCCTGATGTAAACAAAATTTCAGCTGTCCTATTTTGATCAAAGGCATCAGAAAAAGTCAATCCTATTATGCTTTGATTTCTAATTATATCATCAAGCTGACTTGCATCTATTCGATTTATCTCTGAAGATGAAACAAGCTTATTAAATATATCAGAACAAAAAATACATTTACTTTCTGTTGACCTTATAATGTAGTTTAAATTCTCTTGCTCGATTGTTGGATCGATTGGAATGCAAATATTACCAGATTTAAGAATTCCCAAATATACAGTCATAAAAAAAACAGAATTTTCACTGGCTAATATGATATGCTGTTCCTCTCCTTGTTCATTTTTCAGATAATTGGCGAGCCTTAAACTATCCTGATATATTTGCCTATACGATATGCTTTCCTTTGGTCCAATTACAAGATCCTTTGCAAGGGTACTTGAGTTTGAAAATAAATAGTCAACAACATTCATTTTATGCCTTTCTTAAAATAAATAATAATCAAAAAATAGGTGATAAGCGTAGATATTCAGTAGTTTTCTGTTTTCTAGCAAAATTTTTAAAAATATTATGAATTTCATCTACCGGTTTTTGGAAAACACTGGCGACATCTTCAATATTATATCGATTTTCCCATGCATACCACAAAAGATCCATTTGCTGAAAAGGCATTTGGTAAAAGAATTCTTCTTGTGTTTGCTCTGCACTATATGTGTCTGTTGTTGGAGTACGGTCAATAATCTCTTGAGGTACACCCAAATATTCAGCTAACTGATAAACTTGAGTTTTATAAAGATGTCCTATTGGCATAACATCAGCTCCTCCATCACCATATTTTACGAAAAAACCTTGTTCCACCTCATGCTTATTAGGTGTACCAACAACAGAATAATGAAAGCTTTCAGCATAATAATACAACATTGACATTCTACTACGTTGTTTAAAATTAGTGGAAGCAACTATTTGCAAATATTCCTTAGCAGGTAAAAGTTTACTTACTTGAGATCCATCTGGTCTAACCACTGTTAATGAAAATAAACTCGGAATGTTCTGCGAAATACTCTGTTTAATTTCAATCTTCGCTTTATCCCTTAAAGGGTTGAAATCTGGAAAAATATTTGATACAGCTTCATCCCTGCGTTCGTAACATCCAAACCCATGGAGTGCATTTGTTATATCTTCAACAAAGGTTTTAACACCAAATTTTTCAGCCAATTTTTGTGCCAACATTAAACTATCAGGACTAGAATCTCTTTCTGGCAATAAAACTCCAATTACATTTCCCTTACCTAATGCACGAGCTGCAAGAGCGAGTACAACTGAAGAATCAATTCCGCCACTAATTCCTATAATAGCTCCTCTTCGTCCTAGTTTTTTCTTAATATTATTTCTCAGTTTCTGACAAATATCATCACAAACTAATTCGATATTTTCAAGATTCAAGATATCTTTAGAAAATGCTTTTGTCTTTATCTCCATATCAAATTTATTTAATTCAAAATAGTTAATTCACAATCAATTATATCCGATTCTTTTAAATCGCCTCTATGCTTCTTCACAAACAAATCATCTATAATTTGAGTTGACAAAATTCCCATATAAGCCATCTTGTCAACTTCTGAAATGTTCTTATTATAATTCATTTTCAAAACAAGTTTTTTAACCATTTTGTAATTAAATATACCTGCTGATATAATTTGTTTTTCCGACAACATATTCTTGAAGTAAGCAGAATCAAAATTATTTATTGTAGGTGCTCTATAGGCTTGTTTGGGTCTATTGATTATTTCATCAGGTAGTTTACCGTCCATCATTTTTTTCAATAAAAATTTCTCGTCCAAACACTTTATTTTAAACTTTGAAGGGAGTTTCATACAGAATTCAATAACCCGATGATCTAAAAATGGATATCTACCTTCAACTGAATTGGCCATTGCCATCCTATCTCCTTGAGAAGACAACAGATACCCAGACATAAATAACTTTATTTCAAGCCATTGTGCGCGCGACAAAAGATCTACATCCTTAAATTCGTTTCCAATTTTATTTTCCAATTCTAGAATGGGATGATAATCATTGAGTTCAGTCTTCAAGTCGTTAGAAAAGTATTTTTTAATTCGAGAAGTGTTATTCCATCTAAGTAAATGTGAATAAACTAATGAGTCTGTTTCAGAAAGTTTATAAGAAAAAAAAAGGTTTAAAGCTTTTGCTCCATTCAGCTGAGACATGTAAGGATATAATCTCTTTAATAATAAAGGTCTATATTTAGATTTTGGGTCTTTAGCCCAAAACTGTCTAATTAGAGCCTCTTTAAAAATATTGTATCCTCCTAATAATTCATCAGCTCCTTCTCCTGTTATAACGACCTTTATATTATTCTTTTTCACCAATTCTGATAAAAGAGCCATTGGAGATGGAGAGCTTCTCAAAATTGGTGTTTCTAAGTGCCAAATTATATCAGAAAATATCTGTGAGATATCATTACTTCCACATTTAATACTTTTATGATCTGTTTCAAAAAACTGTACAGCTTTATTCTGAAAATCTGTTTCATCAAATTCCTTATCGACAAAGCCCAAAGAAAATGTTTTCAACTTTTCATGATTGTTTTCTTTAATAAATGAGGTGGTAATACTTGAATCAAGACCTCCACTCAAATAAGCCCCAACAGGAACATCGGCTCTCAATCTTATCTTAACTGCATCAGAAAAAAGATCTCGAAATTCATCAATAGCCTCTTTCAACGAGATATCTTGATACTCATCTCGCTTACAAAGAGGTAATTCCCAATATTTCTCCTCATTAATCTCTTTTGCATTTGCTAAAATATAATGACCTGGCTGAACTTCAAGAATATCCTTAAAAATAGTAAGTGGTGATAAGGTTGTCCAAAAAGTGAAAATTTGTGTTAGAGCCAAAGGCAAAATTTGTGCTTCTATATCAGGATGTTCAAATAGCGCTTTCATTTCAGAAGCAAACACAATACCTTCATTTACTTTTGAATAGAACAAAGGTCTTATACCAACCCTATCTCGCGCAAGAAATAACTCGTTGTTATGTGTATCCCAAATTGCAATAGCAAACTGACCATTCAATTTATTTAAAGATTTAACTCCATATTCTTCATACAAATGCAATACAACTTCTGTGTCAGTGTTTGTCTTAAAAATATGACCTTTCTTTTCTAGATCTTTTCTTAATTCCCAATGATTAAAAATCTCTCCATTAAAAACAATCCACTTAGATTCATTTTCATTTGATAAAGGCATACGCCCATTATCAAGATCTAGAATACTTAATCGAACGCTCCCTAAACCTATATCATTTGTCAGTAAAATACCACTTTGATCAGGACCTCTATGTTTTATACGAGTAAGCATACTCTTCAAAACATTTAAAGAATCGTCCCTTTTAAAGCAAGGGTAAAAGCCAGCTATTCCACACATTTTATTTAGAAGTATTGATCAATTTCTTGGACTTTATTAATTCAAATTTGTTTAAGATAAAAGTTGCAATACTGTTTATAGATGCAAAATTATCTACAACTAACTCGTCATCTTTAGTTTCTACATTAAACTCATCTCTTATAAAATCAATAAGAAATAAGAGTCCCATTGAATCAAAAAGACCTTCCTCAAAAAGTAAAGTATTGTCATTAACATCATTTATATCTGAAGCTGTTGCTTCTAGAATATATTGAAGAATTTTCTTCTTCACCTCCTTATTGTTGTCCATCGCGTATTATTTATATAAAAAAAATAAATTCATTGGCAATCTTAATATCAACCCTCTCGATTTAAACTTTGTACAGTCTAAACCTATGTCACGACTCTGAACCAAAATAAAATTATTGATTCTCATTTCAATCTACTGCAACACGCATTGCCCACCTACTTTGATGTATTGTAGATTTTTATAGCCAAAATTAAAAAGTAAGCCTACCGGTGAATCAACATCTTTTAAGCTATCCATGAATTTATTCTCTTGCTCTTCTGATAAAAATGAATGTGTGTCTAATCCAACAACTATTTTATCAAAACATATAAACTCCTCACTATTATTTCGAGTATTGGAATTTGGTTTTGCTTTCCTTGAATAAGGAATGTTTCTCAACTCCAACTCAAGCTCCATAACCTCTTTATAAACTTTTTCTTGGCAACCATGTCCAAGTTGTTTGTAGATATAATTTCCAACTTCAATAAGTTTATTAACTTCTACTTGATATGTGTTGTTTTCCATGGTAGGTATCAGTTTTAGAATTAATATTCTTCCTTTCTTAATATTTCCCTGTTTTGGTTTTAAGTCTTACGTACAATCAATCCACTCGCTATTTGACGCTAATTGCAATTGAGGATTCCAAAAGAAACAGAATAAATAAGAAAATGTGTTTTGCTTTAAATCCAGAACAAATGCTTCATGCTTTCTAACTGCATTGCAGGGTAATTCTTTTACTACTAAATCTAAATTCATCCCAAACAGTTTGAATTGGTTTTCTTCGCTTGTCTTTTTGTCCCGAGAGTTATTATTCCAAATAAATCGAATGATCGTATCGTCAGTCATTTCCAATCTTAAATTATTAACCTCACCTAAATTCCCAGTGGTCAGCTTTAATCTTGTGATATCAGGAAAACCATCGGAGTCGAATGCATGGGTATTAAGTTTACAAAATAAATTTTGACCACTCATCGCGTTTCTTCTTGCTTCAGGATTCCAATAAGGTCTAATTAATTCATCTAGATTCCGACTTACAAACTGAGTAGCAGCTTTAAATTTCCCACGCTGATTTACTTGACCTGGAGTCCGTGGATTCTTAACACTACTTGGCTTGCTCCTTATATAAGCTTTACCATAACGATGGGAAATAATCACAGGTCCTACAAGTCCAGCTATCAATTTATCTTTTATACTTGCCATAGTTTTTTGGGATATAAACAGAGGCAGTATAATTTCTACGTCTGTAACATTGCTAATTCTAAAAGAGAGTACAGTGTGATTATCTAGGTAAGAATCTATTTTTTTTCAGCGTTTTATTAATACTTAATAGGCGATTTTTTCAATATGAATAATAGCCTCATAATATCAGGATCTATTTAAAAGAATAATCTCAATCAATAGTATAAGCCCTTATCTACTTTATAACATAAACGGCCTTATCCAAGCTTGTTCCAAAGAATATACAGCCTTGTTCCAGCTTTGTATGAATATAAAAACAAAAAAAACGAATTAATTTTTGCCATAATTTACCTCTACAGGAGTCCTCAAACGCTTGACTTCATCCATTGAAATATCAGCATGAACACAGCAACCCAAACTTATGAAACGGAGAACAATTCTATGCTGTCCTCTTAATTGTAGAAGTTCCCCACGAACACCTTTTAACGGGCCAAGAGTTACTTCAAGGTGATCTCCTTTTTTCATACTACTTTGAGTAAGCTCAACATCACGCTTCGTATCTTCGAGAAACAACTTTAATGATTCAATCTGAGAATCTGGAATTGGAACGGCACCACTTTCAAAACAAACGTAGCGAACAGCCCAATATGAGTTAACAGCATCATAATACTCACGATCACTTACCTTAACGAACACGTATGAATTAAATAAAGGTGTTTCAACCCATTTCTTACGATCACTCCAAACACGAAGTTCCTTTTTTAATGGCAAGTAAGCTTCAATACCTTTTTTCTCAAGCTCACTATATAACTTCTTCTCCGATCGAGATCGTGTATATAAGGCATACCATCTATATGTTCTTTTTAATACTTTCAATGGTTAGTTTTTTAAGGGTCGATAAAGTCCGGAAAGTCTGATAAAATCAGATCTTTATAGGAGTAGCTCAGCACAGCTTCGCTCTTTCAGTCCCATTTATTATTCTAAAATGGAACTTACTATAGTATGCAATCTTAGTAATTGCTTATTAATAAACTTAAGATTGCGTTTAGTAAATCTATTATGCTTTCAAATAAACATCAATACCCGAAAATGGGTATTTTGATAGATATTGCCCTAGAGTACTTATTTATAAAGCCCCTTCGTACCGAACAATATATTTACTTATAAAATGAAAACTCGTGAGTTTCCGAAGAGAGTTGTTATCTTAATTAGACTAAATAAGATAAAGGTCCAATGTTTCTAAATCCAAAATGGAGCTAGAATATTCCTAATTTCCCGGCCGTGTATGCCAGGCACGCGGTATTCTTTACTTGTAATTTATTAATAATATTCTTTCTATGAGTATCGGCAGTGTAGTAACTAATATTTAACTCTATACCGATTTCCTTGTCGGTAAATCCTGTTACAATCAACTTGAGAATTTCTACCTCCCTTTTTGTTAGAGTAGAAATTAACTCTAACTCATCGTTTAACTTTGAACTAATAGAATCTGCCGTATTATTATGCCGATTGTTTAACTGATTAGTTAAATCAACAATGCATCCAAAAAGTTGTTCAGGAAAATTATTAGGATACTTAGTACCTACAACGATATTCATAAAAATATCTCTCCAACTTCCGTCAGAATGTTTCAGGCTTAGTATTTCAGAGAAAGTGAAATCTTTTTCTTGTTTGGCAAGATCAAGGTATGTTTCAATCTTAGAAACATCATCAGGATGAGTATTTTCAACTATATGTTCCAAAAAAGTGTAATTTTCAAGAACTACAGGAGGAAGATTTAAAATCTCGATGCTTTTTTTACTAGCCCAAACGACATTTAAATCGATAGCACTCATAATAAAATAAGCTGTATCAAAACTTACCTTAAAGTCACCACTATAATGAAATTTATCCTGTAAATCAGTAACAATCTTGTTTCGTTCCGATTCCCAGACTTTTTCTTTTCTTCGCCTCATCATATTCTTTTCTCAAAAAAAAAGTAAGATCGATAATAATTCCTTTATTTAGGAGTGAGAGTGTATAGGGTCGTATTGCAATTAATCAAGTCCATATTTAATATGGTCTCTTTCTACTATCTCATATTAATTACAATAGCTTTGGTTTATTAAAATTATGACCTTTTATTTAATTATGAAGAATATATTTCAATCCGATTTGATGAATATGATATCTGACTGGACAAACTAACAAATTAACATGATTTAACATGATTTAATAGATTGGAATATTGTTAATACCTATTAATCTAAATTCTTATATATTTTGGTGCTTTGAAGAGTTTATAAAACAATTACAAGTAAATATACTGATAAGTCTAATAAGCAACATCTGGCATTCTAACTCTTTAGATTAGTTCTAAACAACTTATCATTCCTAAATAAATGAAATATTAACAATCATACTTAATCATCAAAAAATGAAAACAAATAATGCTTTATTTTAATGAATATTTTGATAATTTAACATGAATAAGTCCTCATTTTTTAGTAATATAGTGTGAGATATAAATTTCCTCTTAGTTGACTACAATTTCTATCAAATAGAGATTATTTTAAAACTTAAGGGTGTAGATGACAAAATTAAATGTAAATATCGTAGAGTATACCATTTAAGAGAGGTATCAGAATACTAGTCCTATTTGAACAAAATAACAATAAACCAAAATTATATTCACATGAAAGAACTCCTAGAAAAAGGCATTGCAATCTTTGGTAATAAAGCTAATTTCATAAATTGGATTGAAACTGAGAATGAAGAATTAGGTAATATAACTCCTGATTCACTTCTTGACTCAACTCAAGGAACTTCAATCATTTATGACTTATTAATGAAAATTGAACAAAATAAGATGGTTTAACTCATTGGAGTTATTTATTAAGAACATTCTCTTTATTAAGTATACTGAGTTAGATCTAAATAGATATATATTTACGAAAAACCCCAATTTACTAATAATCGTAAATTGGGGTTTATTAATTTATAAACTAGTCGTTATAAATCACTTATGATTTTATTCTATTTCAAACTTTAAAAGCCCAAATGAAGAAGGAATATGAAAATCTGGTTTGTCAACCTTTGGATTTATCCAAGATATCCATCTTAATTTTCCTTCAGGATTAGGAAGTCTCATACAGTATCCTCGATATAGGCCTGCTTGCAGAATATTATCATTTAATAAGCCCAGCTCTTTTAAAGATGATAATGTAATTTTTCCTTCAACAATATAACCTTTGCTAGTTTCCGATGCTTTTACAACAATACTTTCAGGGCCAGGCCAACTCCATTCATATTCAAAATTACGGTAATATCGAGTCTTATAATCTAGTACGCGCCCTAAGGCGTCCATCTCTAAGCAATAATATGGATCGAGATTTTCATCTTGTCTGAAAAACATCTCAACTCTATCAGAATGAACCACCTCCATTTTATGATTATCCTTCACAAATGTCAATACATTCTCATCTTCTACATCAAATCTGAAATAAAAATATTTGTCGTCGTATAAAGCTCTAAATATAGTTTTAGGTGCTGTTCGATTTTCCCATGGAAACGAAAAATCGCTAATAATACCCGCCTGCTCCCAAATTGGGTTCTCTGAGTTCCCATTGAGCTTTAATTCATTGGAGGCTATTTGTTTTACACTATATATCTTCATATTAGTTCTTTCAATGCTTGTAAATCTAGATACTTCTTTTTACTAGTTACAAACTATTTCCACGATCTCATCTTGTAACCTTTAATCGCATAAAATAGGATAAATAGATAACAAGGAATCATAAGCCAATAAGCTTGTTGGCTTCCGAATGAATCTGATAAGCTACCCCAAACCAAAGGCATAATTGCACCTCCTGAGATGGCCATAATAAGCAGAGCTGAACCCGTATTTATAAAACGGCCTAGATTAGATAATGCAAGCGGCCAAATTGCTGGCCAAACCAATGCGTTAGCAAATCCGAAAAAGGCAACAAAAATAACTGAAGTCAGTCCCGATGTTAGTACCACTCCTAACGAGAAAACAACACCTAAGATCGCTGACATTTGAAGAGCAAATCGTTGACTTATATATCGAGGAATTAAAGCAACACCTAATAAATACCCAACAACCATAGTAACCATAGTATATGAAGTAAAAGCTTTAGCAACATTCATTTCTATTCCTAATGAAATACCATAACGAATAATCGTATCGCCAGCAACAACCTCAGCTCCTACATAAAAGAATAAAGCTATTACACCCAAAACCAAATGAGGAAAACCAAAAATTGTCTTTTTTTCTGAGAGTACTTCATCCTCATTCTCATCAACTTTTGTTACATCAACCTCTGGAAGTGGAGCCATACGAACACCAAAACCCATAAGTAAAAGAACAACAGTCATTACAATATAAGGGTTAATTACGCGAGCAGCTAATGTATCTAGAGCTGAAGCACGTGCAACAGCATCCATCGTTTCAAGACTTAGCTTAAAAGCATCTCCATCATTAAGAATGTAATAAGCAAGAATCAGAGGAGCCATGGCTCCTGCAAATTTATTACAGATTCCAAGAATGCTAATTCGACGAGCAGCACTCTCCTTTGGTCCAATTACCGTTACATATGGATTTGAAGCCGTTTGCAAAATTGCCAGACCTGTCCCCATAACAAAAAGGCCAATTAAGAATGTCATATAAGTTCTAGTAATTGCCGCTGGTATAAAAATCGATGTTCCTACCGCCATAACCCATAAACCAACCATCATCCCATTTTTAAAGCCTGTTTTCTTCAAAATCCACGACGAAGGAAGAGCCATTATAGTATATGCGATATAAAATGCAAATGCTACAAACATCGCTTGAAAGTCAGTCAGGTCACATGCAATTTGTAGGTATGGGATTAGGATTCCATTCAGCCATGTTACAAAGCCAAAAATGAAGAATAAGGCTCCAATGATAATCATTGGCAAAACAAAGCCCTTGAATGAAGTTTGAGAAGTACTCATTTTATAATGGTTTATGGTTTTGTTATCCGACATTAAAATTATTTGTATTCACATAAAACTTTATGTCTTTTCTAATTTTTCTTGAAAGTATTTTAAAAATACTAGAAAGCCTAATCGAAATATTATTCTATAAAAACATAGTTATAATTTTGATCATTCTTACTGTTTGAGTACGACTTTGAAAGCAATGATATTTTCCTATATTTGCTTCGAAACAAATAAAAAAGAAAATGAGATATACCCTATTAATTCTAGTGATTGCACTTTTTGCATCATGCGATTCAGACATTAAAGAGATAAAAGTCAAAGATTACACAGTAGAGAATGAAGCTGAAATAAAACAATATATCGAAGATAATGACCTAGTTGCAGAGAAAAGTGCGTCTGGATTATATTATATGATTGAAGAGGCTGGAACTGGAGAGCAACCTACAGCAAGCTCTAATGTAACTGTTGCTTATAAGGGATATTTCACCAATAATTCTGTGTTTGACGAAAGTGATGCAGATGGGATTTCTTTTCCTTTAAATGGAGTTATAGCTGGTTGGACGGAGGGAATTCCCTATTTTAAAGAAGGTGGTAAAGGCAAACTTTTAATTCCTTCTCATTTAGCATATGGTCCTTATGGTAATAGTCGTATTCCTGGAGGGGCTGTTCTTATTTTTGATATAAATCTTATCAAAATCAATTAGGTCTTACTCTTGATTACATCAATCATCAAATTATAAAAAAAGCTTGCTCCAAAGTTTTCACTTCAGAGCAAGCCTTCTTGTATTCTTTTCAATCAATAGAGTATGGCCTTATACGCCATATTTTTCATGCAACGGTTGATTAATTATTGCCTTAAGTTTCTCTTGAAGAGCCTCCGTATCTGCCTTTGTTAATCCTTCTGTTGAAATTGGTGGGTGAATAACAACCTCAGCTACCCCAGGGCATGCATTTCCTTTAAACAAACTGCTTCGTTGTAACCTTCTCCAATTGGTAGTTTGAGTAACTGGCAAAATTGGAATTCCCATTTTAATGGCAATAGATACAGCTCCTGATTTAAACTCACCAAGTTGGGGTGCGTTAGGAGGTATAGTTCCTTCAGGTAATATAACGAGAGGATGACCATCCTTTACCACATCCATCATAGCTTTAAAACTCTTTAAGGCACCTAACCTGTTGTGTCTATCTACTAAGATATTCATACCTGAAGTATAAAAGATATGGAAGAGAGGCCATTTTTCAATTTCCTTTTTACCTGTAAACACAAAACGCTGATCGAAAATCGCATACAAAGGTGCAGGGTCGAGAAATGAAGTATGATTAGAACAAATTAAGAAGGGTTGGTCTCTTAAAATATTCTCTTTCCCCTTAACTCTTAAATAAATACCTGAACCATATAACCACACTCTGGCATACACTCTAATTATTTTAAAAGCTGCAGGAAAGCGTTCTTTCTTAGATAGAAAAAACTTGAATAGTGGATAAAATAGCACTAAAGTCAATACAAAATAAAGTAAAAAGTAAATTTTGTATAACAGCTTAAAGGGGAATAAAATGTATTTCATTTTTTAATGTGGCTTTTATAGGTCAATAATATATTTGCTCTTAGAAAGTATAGTCCTTTATAAGAATCAATTCTATATTCCGACAAAAATATAACATCCTCAATAATATCCATCATAATTTATGAAAATATCACTTTTACTTCTCAGTAAATTCTTATTCAATTGAAAGTTTAGAACGAATTGAATTATGACATTAAGCATATTTCCAAACCGAGATATTCCTTATATTGTGGACTTAAAGAAAAACAAAGCTAAACACTAATACTATGAAAAAGATTTTTGTATTTGCCTTAATGCTAGTGGGATTTTCCATTTACGCTCAGGCACAATATGCTGATTATTTTACTTCTGCAACTATGCGATTGGATTACAATCATGTTGGAAATTCAGGAGAAGAACACTTTGCTTTCGACCAAATGGTGAATGATGGCGAATGGGCTGGAAGTAAGACCATATTGATAGATGAACTAAAATTAGGTAAATATTTTTTCGAGGTAAAAGACATCAAAACTGGGAAACTACTTTATTCAAGAGGTTTTGCGAGTATTTATGGCGAATGGGAAACAACTCCTGATGCTGATAAGGAATGGGGCAGTTTCCACGAATCACTTCGTTTTCCATGGCCTAAAAATGAAGTAAATGTTACTATTTTAAAAAGAAATATCAAAAATGGATTTGATCCAGTTTGGACTTATAAGGTAAATCCTAAGCATCACCGTGCATTTACCAATCCAGTAACAAATCATTACAATACAATTGATATTGTTGTCAATGGGAAACCTGAAAAGCAAGTTGACATTGTGGTATTGGGTGAAGGATATGCTAAGGAAGATATGGCTAAATTCAAGAAAGATGCTCAGCGTTTTGCAGAGGTTCTTTTAAATACTGAGCCATATGCTTCGTTCAAAGATAAATTCTCAATTAGAGCAGTTGAAACTCCATCTCCAGATTCAGGGGTAAATCATCCTCATCAGGATATTCATACGCGTTCTGCACTTTCAGTTACTTATGGTGCATTCAATTCTGAGAGATATGCATTAGGCTATGACAACAAAACGATTCGTAATGCAGCTGCTGCCGTTCCTTACGAATTCACTGCTATTTTAATGAACGATTCCATTTATGGTGGCGGAGGTATTTATAACTTGTATATTACTGCTGCTGTCGATAATGCTTTCCAAGAATACCTATTTGTACACGAGTTCGGTCACCATTTTGCTGACTTAGCTGATGAATATTACACCTCGGCTACGGCTTACGAAATGGACGCAGAACATCTTGAACCTTGGGAGTTGAATGTAACAGCCAATACCGATCCTGAAACAATCAAGTGGAAAGATATTCTTACACCTGATACACCTGTTCCTACTCCATGGGAGAAAGAAAAATATGACAAGCATAGTATTGCAGTTCAGAAAAAGCGTGTAGAAATGCGTAAAGCCAAGGTTGACGAAAACGTGATGGAAGAATTCTTCATCAAGAAAAGAACTTGGGATAATGAACTCCTATCTAATATGAAGCACAGTGGTAAAGTTGGTGCTTTTGAAGGAGCACAATACAAAGCGAAAGGTTTATACCGTAGTGCATCAAACTGTATCATGTTTACACGTCACGATGAATTTTGTCCTGCTTGTCAGAGAGCAATTAAATTGATTATCGACCAATATTCAAACTAGAATTCTACTCGAAACTAGATATACAAAGCGATTCATTTAATTATGAGTCGCTTTTTTTATTTCCTCAGGCCTACGAATAAAAAAATAAAGATATCTTAGTCTTGAATTTACAAAAATTGAAGATGCTTAGTCAACAACTTATAGAATCACCCGTTTTTAGAGGCATAGAAGCTGAAGAAATGGAGCTTATTATCGAAAAGATACAATACCGTATTCGTAAATATAAAAAAGGCGATATGGTGGCTTTTCGCGAAGATCGTTGCGAAAACTTGATGATCGTTCTTAAAGGAAGTGTTAAAGGTGAGATGCTCGATCCTTCTGGGAAAACGATTAAGATTGAAGACATAATGGCACCCTACCCTATTGCTTCAGCTTTTCTTTTTGGACAAAAAAATCAGTTCCCTGTAAACGTGACTGCCAATGCTGATGTTGAAATCTTTTTTCTTGATAAACAGTCTGTCATAGATCTTTTTCAGGACAACAAAACATTCCTCGTCAATTACTTAAACTCTATTTCGAACCGTTCTCAGTTTCTAGCACAAAAGCTTCTGTTTTTAAGCTTTAAAACCATAAAGGGAAAGCTAGCTAATTTCATATTAAAGCAAGCAGCACCAGATAAAGAGAAAATTGATCTTCCAAAATCTCAAGCTGAGATGGCACAATTCTTTGGTGTTACTCGCCCTTCGTTTGCTCGTAGTCTTAAGGAAATGGAACAGGAAGGCATGATTGAAGTCAACCGTCGTGAGATTAAAATCTTAAATAGACAGGACTTAATGCGACTGATGCAGCAATAATCTTATTCATTAAGTTTATAAATAAGGCCGGCAAAGAAACTGAACACAAACTCAAGCTGATTAATAAGGACTTACATTCACTCAAATTCCGAAACGTCTTTATAAAAGACATTTTTATCCTTTTCAGAAAAAAAAATAATATTACTTTTGTGCTTTGGAACAAGTATGATTAAGTGGTCTTATAATCACATCATTCATGCTCAATTTCAAGTGAGAAACGAAAAACAATATTCAAAAAATATAAATCTTTAAGCATGCACAATAGAGTTAACATTAGCGATAAAATTTATTGGGTAGGATGTAACGACAGAAGAACTCATCTTTTCGAAAATTACTGGCCTATCCCTAAGGGAGTCGCTTACAATTCGTATGTTATTGTTGACGAAAAAATAGCGATTGTTGATACCGTTGAAAAGGGGGCTATGGATGAGTACCTTGATAATATCGAAGCGGTATTAGATGGTCGTCAGGCTGATTACCTAATTGTGAACCATATGGAGCCTGATCATTCAGGATCGATTCGTTCACTAACTGAGCGTTACCCTAATATGCAGATTGTTGGGAACAAAAAGACATTCCCAATGTTGAAAGGTTTTTATGGTATCTCTCAAAACTTGCTTGAAGTAAAAGAAGGTGACTCTATCGATTTAGGTGAGCACAAGCTAAACTTTGCTATGGTACCTATGTTACACTGGCCTGAAACTATGGTAACATTTGAATCGACAAAAGGTATTCTTTTCTCTGGTGATGCTTTTGGTGCTTTTGGTACTTTAGATGGTAGCATTTTCGATGACGAATTGGATCTTGAATATCTTGAAGAAGAAATCAGCCGTTACTACTCAAATATTGTAGGTAAATATGGTAGTCCAACTCAGCAAGCTCTTAAGAAATTAGCTGGTTTAGATATTAAAATGATTTGCGCAACCCATGGTCCTATTTGGAGAACTCATATTGCTGAGATCATTGCTAAATATGACAAATGGAGTAAGTACGAAACTGACGAAGGTGTTGTAATCGTTTTCTCATCGATGTATGGTAATACTGAAAAGATGGCTGACAATATTGCTCGTCAATTGGTTAAGCGTGGCATTAAGAAAATTAGAATTCACGATGCTTCTAAGACACATCCTTCATATATCATCAACGATATTTTTCGTTTCCGTGGTGTTATATTAGGCTCTTGTGCCTACAATGGTGGACTTTTCCCAGCTATGGAAACTCTAGTTCACGAATTGCAAAACATGGCAGTTAAAAACCACATACTAGGTATTTTTGGATCGAAAGCCTGGGGTGGCGGAGGAGTTCGTACACTAAGCAAATTTGCTGAAGCTATTAAGTGGGAAGTTGTTGCTGATCCTGCTGAGGCACTTTGTGCACCTGCTGGAAAAGACTACGACCAATGCGAAGTAATTGCTGAAAGCATGGCGAATCGTTTGAAAGAATTATATAGCGATAATCAGTAAGAGATTACTGCTTAAATATAGAATCAACGCCTTCGAGAAATCGGAGGCGTTTTTTTGAATGAAAAAATCCCAACAGTACATCACATACTATTGGGATTAAAAATGAACGAATTTTTAAAGATCTATCATTTAATTTCAATCAAACTGATTGCTGCACCACCACCAGCTGCAAGATGTAAGTCTAATGATGACTGAGAATCTACACTTGTCTTTTCAATTTTATAATCGGTTGGGTTATCACTCCAATGTGCTTTATCACCATCTAAATATAAAATAGCTTGATACTTTTTGCCTTTTGGAAGAAAATCAAATTTAATGTTTAAATCTCTGGCATTCTCATCACTAATAGCACCTACAAACCAATTATTCGATGCTCTGTCTTGTCGAGCAATGGTTACAAACTCTCCTATTTCACCATTCAACACTTTTGTCTTCTCCCAATTAACCACAACATCTCGTATAAACTGAAAAGCAGGATGTCCTTTATAATTCTCAATTAAATCGGGAACCATCTGAATTGGGCTATTCAATACCACATACAAAGCTAATTGGTGAGCCAAAGTTGTATTCACCTGGTTATTGGCTTTATGAGGTTTCAATTTGATATTAAAAATTCCTGGCGTGTAATCAATAGGTCCTGCAAGCATACGTGTAAAAGCTACGATTGGAAGGTGTTCTGCTGGGTTACCCCCATCGTTAGACCATGCGTTAAATTCTTGTCCGCGTAATCCTTCACGAGAAATAGCATTAGGGTAAGTTCGACGTAAACCTGTTGCCTTAATCGGTTCGTGTGCATTAACTGCAACCTTATATTTGGCACCCATTTCCAACGCACGACGGTAGTGATTCACCATCCATTGTCCGTGGTGATATTCTCCTTTAGGGATTAGCTTACCCACATAGCCTGTCTTAACAGAATGGATGCCCAATGAGTTCATCAAATGGTAAGCTGTATCCAGTTGTTGATCGTAAGTTCGAGGTGCAGCAGACGTCTCATGATGCATAATCAGTTCCACACCTTTTTCTTTACCATATCGAACAACTTCAGGTAGGTCATAATCATCGTATGAAGTCACAAAATCGAATACGCCTTCGCGATCTTCAAAACCAATCCAGTGTTCCCAACCCGTATTCCAGCCTTCAACCAGAATACCTCCAATATTATTTTCTGATGCAAAATCGATCAATTCTTTTGCATACTCAGTAGTCGCGCCATGATTACCACTCGCTTTATCCCAAGTTTTGGTTCCAAGATGCATATCCCACCATATACCAACATACTTCATCGGTGTGAAATAAGAAACATCACCAATCTTGTTGGGCTCATTCAGGTTTATAATTAAATCTGATTCAATTAAATCTCCAGCTTTCTCAGCAATTTGAATAGTTCTCCAAGGTGTCTGGAATGGCAAAGATCGTTTCACCTTATACTTTGTTCTCTCTGATCCTACCAAAGTAGAAACCATATTCATATTTGCCGTATCAACCTTAAGAGTCATACCTGCATAGTCAGTTAGGTTAGCTTCATGAAAACTCAAATAAATTCCGTCCTTAGTTTTCATACTAACAGGCGTATTTACGGCATTATTTGGAATAGAAGTTTGAGCTAGACTTGCATGACCACGTAATTTAGTCGCATCAATCTCAGAAAATTTTGTTGTATTATAAAGATGTTCGTAAATATCCCAGTCTCCAGGAATCCACCAAACCTTATGATCGCCAGTTAAATTAAACTGTGTGTTTTCCTCAGCAATCAAAAGCTCTTTCATAGCTTCTTGCTCAGGAAAGTCATATCTAAAACCTATCCCATCATTATAGGCTTTAAACTCCAGATTCATTATTCTATTGGGAGCTTCTTTTTCAACTAAAGCCACAATAAGTTGATTAAAGTGATCTTCAACCACCCGCTTTTCTCCCCAAGGCATTTCCCATGTCGAATTGCTGCTTGTTTGTTTTGCAGATACAATTTCCCAGCCCGACTTGATGGCAGGCATATTGGTAAAATCGAAACCCAATGTTGAAGGATCAATAACTGATTTTCCATTGTAATTAACCTGATAAGCTGGCTGACCACTTTCAAGATTGACAGTAATTGCAATTTTTCCATCAGGTGATTTAAGCTCTTGTTTTTGCATATTGCCATTACAAGAAACCATGGCAGCTGTCAGAATGACCAAGCCAAATAAAAGTCTTTTGATGTTCATGAGTTTATAATTTGATTTTGATTGTTTTCGATAATCAAAATAAGAACATTCGATATCCAATAACTAAAATATAAACCAATATATAGACGATAATTGAAAATACAAAGTATTAAAATCCTCATAACTTGCGAATTAATAGAATTTACAATTCTATAAAATACAGACGATATAAAAGTGTTTTTTAAGAAATATTCGATATTCAAGTCAAGTTATCGATCAATTAGGGGAACTATTAGCATATAATGAAATAATCCTAACATGGTTTTATTAGCCATAATTAAGTTAATTTAGTCATCCGATTAGAAAGCTTTAATTTGAACTGAAATAGATATGGGAATACCATTTTTCGTAAAAAGTATGGGATATAGAATCATCTCCTACATTCTTAATATATCAGAAGAAGATGCACAAGAAGTATTAAACTCAAAATACAATCTATCGAAGAAAGAGCTGATTGTTTTAAGTCAATTTATTGATTATTGTAGAAAACTCAGAATGGAAGGGATTGATCAAAATGATCCAGACTATAACATTATTAGCAACTACCAAGATATTGGAAGGTATAACAAACATCCATTTACTATCTGGCATGAAGAGATGGGAGGTAGCATTAAGATCATTGATAATGAAGATCCAATACTTGCAATTACTTATAAAATTGCAATAAAAATCTATCCTCATCTTCTAATAAAAATGTCAGGAAAATCCAGATCTTTTGATCAACACCAAAATATGCATATATGGTCAATGATATCTTTTTTACCTGAGGCTAAAGAACTCCGTTCTGAACTGATAAAAGATCATGCAATATCAAAAATATTTGATCAGATTGAAGATAGCGATAAAAAAACAGGCAGTTATTACATGGCTTCTTCAGGGTGTGGAGGAAGCTTACAATTATATTCATTACCAACCATTCTTGTTACTAACTCATTCGACTTGATGAGAATGAGAGGTTTTTTCTCGTTAGATGAATTTGCAAAAGCTGCAGAATACACATTAAATTTAATACGAAGATGTGCAAACGGAGAAGTCGTTAATGTCCCAGTTTTCATTGGTTTTAACAACGTCTATTTGAAAGATATAGAGAAAATAGAAACAGAATGGGGAACTCTTCGTCCATATCACGATGGAATAACAGATTTATCACCGAATAATACCTCCAGTACAACTGTTGATGGTAAAAACCATAAACTAGGTTTTGTGTTGGAGACAACCTATCCATACAAGGTAAAGTTTGGTGGCAATAATGACAATAATAATAAATTTCCTAAAGAATTAAATGGTGCAAGAGAAAATCTAGCTAAAATTGAAGAGAACATTTGCTTGTGCTTTGCACTTGCTTGTGAAAGAACCCCACCCGTTGGTCTCCATTCGGCATGGACTATGATTTTTGATCCAATAACTATAGGTACCAACCTATCATGGCGACCTGATCCTCGTTCACCAGTCAGCTCTTATATATTAGATAATAACACTGAAAGCATCATGAAGTGGAGTAAAAAGCTTAAAGATGTTGATGATACAAAAATCAGAATAGCTATACGACGCATTTTATCAGCTATAAATGAAAGAACTAATCCTATTGACGGATTTGTTGATACAATAATTGCTTGGGAAAATTTATTCGGAGGAAATGCTGAACTAAGTTTTAGAATTTCCATTTCAATAGCAAAACTGTTGGGTAAAACTGAAGAAGAAAGACTTAAAATACAAAAGGAAATCATTAAGTATTACAACACCAGAAGTATATTGGTTCATGGAGTTAATGATATTTCTACGGAGGAAGCTATAAAATATAGAGATCATTGCCTTGATATTTCATTAAAAGCTTTGAGGAAACTATATCTCGATAGAAGCAACTTAATTAATCATGATAGCAGGTCTAAAATATTAGCTCTGCTATAAAATATAAACTCTTTAAATTCTCATTTAAACTGACTTAATCGCCATCACCTTTAAATCGAATTCCTCGTTGGGATAGATGGAGCGATTTCTGATTTTAGTTTTATAAGTATAAATGGTATTGACTGAGAGATTTAATATGCTAGCGATCTTCTCACTATCGGCTACACCTATTCGAATCAATGCAAAAATACGAAGATCGGTATTAAGAAATAAATTGTCCTTTAAATGTATGCCGTCCTTTTCATCGAAAAGTAAATTGAAGCCTTGTACAAAATCAGGGAATAGCTTTAAGAAGATTCTATCAAAATCTTCGAATAGACGTCTCCGTTCATTCTTCGAATTGTATTTCTTCAGCTCCTGCTCAATATTATCATACGATTTGGTGATCAACTGTCGTGATATACTCTTCTTAAAATCTTCAAGCTTATCGATGTATTGCGAACTAAAGTTGAAATAATAACCAATATACTCTTCTTTAATACGGCTAGCTTCTCGAAGTAATTCATTCAAATGAGTCAGGTTTTTATTACTCAACTCAATTTCCAAACGAGCCTGACGAAGTTTCTTCAACTGACGAAGAATAACTATTAGGAAAACCAAAACAAGTAAACTGATGATTCCAACAATAAGAATTGTCATTGTAATCATCTTTTTTTCCTTATTCAACTTCTGAAAACGAGCGGATTCAATTAAAGGCAAAGTGTAAGAAATTTCAAACTTTCGCTGCTCCGATCCATAAAAATCAGCATCGGCTTTAGCCAAAAGAATGTACTGATAAGCCTTGTCAATATTCCCCTCTTTGTAGAACAGTTCTGCCAAGGAACGACAAGCTGTTGTTTCCTTGGTTGCAGATTTTATATCAGCAATACTCGCTTGCATCAAATACGCTTTAGCCTTTTCAATCTCACCTCTATCAGAATATATAAATCCCAATCCTGATGTTACAATCGCCGTTTCGTGATTATTCAGCTTGAATCGGTTCAATAAATCAAGATAATAGTCTTCAGCCTGATACAATTTGTCATTTACCATACTCTGTAGAGCCAAGCCCAATAACTTTTCAAAAGATGGTTCTTGAAATTCGTCAATCAGCTTCTGACTATAAAAGTGTCCTAATTTCTTATAAGCTTCGCTGTAGTGTTTATCTCGTGAATAGCCCGACAAATCGTAATAAGCACGATAGGCAGTACTGTAGAATTTCCTTCTTTTTTCCTTAGATAAATATTGAGATTGAACTGAATTGATTGTATCTATTGAGGAAGTATACAAGCCTTTTAGGAGCATAATTAAACTGAGCTTCGATTTAGATTCAGCAATCTTCTCTAGATCTTTCAACTCATAAGCCATTCGATTGGCAGCTTGAGCATATTTAAAGGCCGAATCGTAAACGAAATACTCGTAGGCTTTCACATTATTAATGAGTGATTTGAATTCCAGATTGGAATCGTTTTTTTCTCTAATCCTCTTCAAATCTATACTTAGAGCTTTAATTCTCTCCTTTTTAAGAGAATCAATTTCCGTTCGTTCTAATATATAATCATCTAACTGCTCCTCATAAGTTGATTGCGCAAGGCTCTCCTGACTTAGAACAAATAAAAAAGATATTAATAAAATAAATACTCTTGGCATATTGAATTCAATATAATAATGAATATAGGAAAGCATAAAAATAGAATAATTAAGGCAGATGACATTCATTTTTTTACGGCGAACACCTAATTTATTCAGCTTAGCAATCAGCGAAAATGGGCGGGCAATTTCCAAATCGGGCGGAGGTTCCTCGAACTTGGGCGGAGGTTCCTCGAACTCGGGCGGGCAATTTCCGAAAGCGGCGGAAAGCTAAAGTTTTGGGCGAGCTATGCGCTACTTCTTTACATCCTATTCTGATCTTGTATATTCCCCGCCCGATAGGATTACAGGCGGTTTCAGCTCATTTGCATTAAAATTCATTGATGGAATATATTTAAACACAAATTTCTCAAATTAGCACAAATTTAATTTGCATTAATCTGAGAAATTTAATCGCAAGCTCATTAACATGTTAGTAGTTTCTACATTTTTGAAGATAGATTCTGATGTTAATTCGGTAGAATCACACCCTCTGAGCAAGACTAACTACAAACTATATTTTTTTACAAAATCAGCTAACCAATCTCCAACTTCCGAAGTAGAATATGCTTTCCCTCCTTCAGCTAGATCTTCGGTGACTATATTTTCATCTATCGATTTTTCTACTGCCGTACGAATCAATTCAGCTTCCTGTTTCATTCCAAAAGCATGATCCAACATCATAGCGGCAGAAAGAACCGTAGCGCCTGGATTCGCAATATTTTGCCCTGCCACCTGAGGATAAGAACCATGGATAGGCTCAAAAACGGAAGTATGTACACCTATAGACGCTGAAGGCAACATTCCCAATGAGCCAGAAATAACGCTAGCCTCATCAGTTAAGATATCACCAAACATATTCTCTGTAACCATCACATCGAAACGCTTTGGCCAAGTGATAATCTGCATGGCTGCGTTATCAACGAACATATATTCCACTTCAATTTCAGGATATTCAGGTTCCATTTTCTGAGCAATTTCTCTCCACAAACGTGATGTCGCTAATACATTAGCTTTATCAACTACAGTCAATTTCTTTCTACGCTTGCCTGCAAATTCAAATCCCAAACGAAGAATACGTTCTACTTCTTCGGCTGTGTAAACACAAGTATCATAAGCCGTTTTGCCATCTTCCGAACGACCTTGTGGACGACCAAAATAAATACCACCTGTCAATTCACGAATACATAAGAAGTTAACTCCTTCAAGCAATTCTGTTTTCAATGGTGACTTGTGCAATAGAGACTTAAAAGGCTCCAATGGTCTAAGGTTGGCATACAAGCCTAACTTCTGACGCATCTTTAACAAACCTTGTTCTGGGCGCACTTTTGCATTCGGATCGTTATCATATTTCGGGTCTCCAATAGCCCCGAACAAAACAGCATCTGAATTCATACAAAGTTCGTGAGTTTCATCTGGATAAGGATTTCCTACCGCATCGATTGCTGAAGCGCCAATAAGAGCCTCTGTATAATCAAATTGGTGATTGAATTTTGCTGCTACAGCATCAATAACTTTACGAGCCTGTTCAATGATTTCTGGACCGATTCCATCACCGGCTAATACTGCAATTTTATGTGACATGTTTTGTTATTTTTTGTTTTATGAATGTGCTGTCAAGTCGAAAAGTCTTAAGGTCAAAAAGTCCTGAATTCCAATAATGACGAATCAACACGACCTTTAACCTTATTGAACTTCAAAGTCCTGAATCTTTTCCTTTTTATTGATCAAATAATCGATATCATCAAAACCATTTAAGAGACAATCTTTTTTATACGGATTGATTTCGAAACCGCACGATTCATTATTATAGGTCAACTCTTGTTTCTCTAGGTTAACTAAAACCTTTTGAGAATTATCTGTTTCTATAGCTTTGAATAGTTTCTCAAGAAATTCGGGACTTACCTGAATTGGCAACACGCCATTATTCAACGCATTATTTCTAAAAATATCTGCAAAGAAACTACTGATTACAACTTTGAAGCCATAATCTGCAATTGCCCAAGCTGCATGCTCTCTTGATGATCCACAACCAAAATTCTTTCCAGCTACAAGAACCTTCCCTGAATACTCAGCTTGATTTAATACGAAACCTTTAATTGGCTCGCCAGAAGGTGAAAAACGCCAATCACGAAATAGGTTCTCCCCGAATCCGTCACGGCTAGTTGCTTTAAGAAAACGAGCAGGTATAATTTGATCTGTATCCACATTCTCGTTGGGAAGTGGCACACATGATGCTTCTATTAATATAAATTTATCTACAGACATGATGTTTTTTTAGTTGGTAAACTGTGTATAAGTACTTAAAGTATTTATGAATACTTAGAGTTAATGAGTTGTATTATTTGTAAATACTCAAGGCACTCTAAGTACTTTAGTCATTAATTATTTTAATACTATAAGAAATCCCTCGGATCGGTTACAACTCCCGTTATTGCGGCGGCTGCGGCTGTAAGAGGACTTGCCAATAACGTACGAGATCCTGGTCCTTGTCTACCTTCAAAGTTTCTATTCGATGTTGACACACTGTATTTACCAGCAGGTACTTTATCATCATTCATAGCCAAACAAGCCGAACAACCTGGTTGTCTAAATTCAAAACCTGAAGCCTTCAATACCTCAACTAATCCCTCTTCAATGGCTTGTTTTTCGACCTTTTTAGAACCAGGCACAATCCACGCTGTAACTGAATCAACCTTCTTATGTCCTTTTACCAAAGAAGCAAACGCTCGAATATCTTCAATTCTACCATTAGTACAAGAACCTAAAAAAACGTAATCTATCTTCTTTCCAAGAATCTTAGTTCCCAACTGATAATCCATATAAGCCAATGACTGCTTTATAGATGGAAGTTCTGAAACTGGAATATCAGCTTCAGCAGGAATACTTTGAGTAATTCCCATTCCCATACCTGGATTCGTTCCATAGGTAATCATAGGTTCAATATCTTCAGCTTTAAAGCTATATTCCTTATCAAACTCAGCACCATCATCGGACTTCAGCGTTTTCCAATAGGCAAGTTTCTCGTCCCATGCCCCGCCTTTAGGCGCATGAGCTCTACCTTTCATATATTCAAAAGTGGTTTCATCAGGAGCAATCATACCACCACGAGCACCCATTTCGATACTCATATTACAAACGGTCATTCTGCCTTCCATAGTCAAAGAACGAACTGCCGAACCTGCATATTCAACGAAATAGCCAGTAGCTCCACCTGTTCCCAATTGGGCAATAACATAAAGTGTCAAGTCCTTTGCCGAAACGCCTTTACCAAGCTCGCCACCAAGCGTAATTTTCATCTTTTTTGGCTTCGATTGCATAATGCATTGCGTTGCAAATACCATCTCAACCTCAGATGTTCCGATTCCGAAAGCTACAGCTCCAAAAGCACCATGAGTAGAAGTATGACTATCGCCACAAACCATGGTCATGCCAGGTTGCGTATGTCCCATCTCTGGTCCAACCACATGAACAATACCATTGTTTGGATGATTCAATCCATACATTTCAATATTATTCTTCTCGCAATTAGCTTGCAAAGTCTCAACCTGAATGCGTGACTGTTCATCGGCTATGGGCAAATGCTGATTTACCGTTGGTACATTGTGATCAGGTGTAGCAATCGTTCTTTCTGGTCTAAAGACCTTTAAACCTCTTGCTTCAAGTCCCGAAAAAGCCTGAGGGCTCGTTACCTCATGAATCAAATGCTTGTCGATATATACGATATTAGGACCACCTGCAACATGCTCTACCACGTGTGCATCCCAGACCTTATCAAATAATGTTGTTGCTTTCAACTTGTTTAATTTTGTATGTGAGTAGTTAATTTTTAAAATTTGCTTCGACTCCGCTCAGCAAGCTCTATCCTTTAACCTTTAATATCTTTATCCTTACACCACCTTAGCTAAGGCATCAACCAATGCCTCAACCGAAGCTGTTACAATGTCGATATTGGCTCCGAATCCATAATACATTTTCCCTTTATGATCCAATTGAACATGTACTTTCCCAAGATCATCACTACCTCTAGTCAAAGCTTGAACAAGAAATTCCTCCAAAGAAAAATTCTGTTTGATCAACTTCTTCACTGCATTAAAACAGGCGTCAATAGGTCCATTCCCTTCGGCAGTTGCTGCGCAAGATTCTCCTCTAATTTTAAGATGAACAGTTGCCATAGGAATAGTCGATTTACCAGCTACTACTTGCAACAATTCCAGCTCTACTGATTTTGTCTCTGATTCATGATCTCCCATTAACTCAGACAAATCGTGCTCATTAATATTCTTTCTCTCATCAGCCATCACCAAGAATCTATTATAGGCATCATCCAACTCTTCCTTATTCAACTTATAGCCCATCTCTTCAAGATGATGATTCAAAGCTGCTCGTCCACTTCTTGCAGACAAGATGATTGCTGATTCCTTAATTCCCACATCAGCTGGATCGATAATCTCATAATTCTCGCGATTCTTCAACACACCATCCTGATGGATACCAGATGAGTGTGCAAAAGCATTACGTCCAACAATAGCTTTATTCGCTTGAACTGGCATATTCATCAATGAAGAAACCAAACGACTAGCCTCATAAATCCCTTTAGAATTAATTTCGGTATGGAATGGCAAACCATGATGCGTTTTAATAGCCATCACAACCTCTTCAAGAGACGTATTCCCAGCTCGCTCGCCAATACCATTCAAAGTCACCTCAACCTGACGTGCTCCATTAAGTGCTCCACTCAAAGAGTTGGCTGTAGCCATTCCCAAATCGTTATGACAATGCGTTGACAAAATTGCCTTGTGTACATTCGACACATTCTCCATCAAGTATTTAATTTTCTCACCATACTCACTAGGCAAACAATATCCTGTTGTATCTGGAATATTTATTACTGTTGCTCCAGCTTTTATAACAGCCTCAACAACTCTAGCTAAGTATTCATTATCCGAGCGACCTGCATCTTCAGCATAAAACTCAACATCTTCAACATAGCGTTTCGCATATTTCACAGCTCTAACAGCTCTTTCTATAATTTCTTCAGGATTAGAATTAAGCTTATTAAAAATATGATAAGGCGATGTTCCAATACCCGTATGGATACGACCTCTTTTAGCAAATTTAAGTGCCTGAGCTGCAACATCAATATCTTTTTCTACTGCACGAGTCAATGCACACACAATAGGATTACTTACAGCTTTAGCTATTTCGACCACCGATTGAAAATCTCCTGGACTCGAAACAGGAAAACCTGCTTCAATCACATCAACGCCCAAAGCTTCAAGTGTTCTTGCGACTTCAATCTTTTCAATAGTATTTAATTGGCAACCTGGAACTTGTTCCCCATCGCGCAAAGTCGTGTCGAAAACATATATTCTATCACTCATCTTTTTTAATATTTGTGGTTTAAGTATTATTCGATTAATAGCAAAAAAAAATCCTTCCTTGTGGGAAGAACTTCGTATAATTATCAAGAATCTTGATTCAAATTATAGCACAGTCTTCCCTGTCGATCCCTTAAGAGTAAGGTCGAGACTGAGAATTAAATCAATAAGAATAGTATTTGTATTCATGATATTTTTTCTTTTCTGTGATACTTTAGAATCGAGAGATCTTCTCAATTGCTGAACAAACCTAAAAATTAAACAGGCTGAGTGAAAACAAATAATTCCATATAACTACGATCTTCAAATCATTATAACAACACAAGCCTCCAAGCACACAATACACTAATAAGCTTAAAGGTAAGCACATGCAAGACAAACATCATTTCTAAAAACATGGGTAACCCAACAATATTTTTACAACTAACACCAATTAAATTTCAAAATAATCTTTACACAAAATACGAGGCAGCATCAAAAGCAGTCGTATAAACTCCATCAGGTAACCATATGAAAAATGGACCATATAAACTCCATCAGGTAGCCGCCGAGTGAAAAATCAACCGCATAAACTCCATCAGGTAGCTGCCGGATGAAAAGCAACCGTATAAACTCCATCAGATAGCTGCCGTGTAAAAAATTGACTGCATAAACTCCATCAGGTAGCCGCCGAGTGAAAAATAGACCGTATAAACTCCATCAGGTAACTGCCGGATGAAAAAGCAACCATATAAACTCTATCAGGTAGCTGCCGAATGAAAAAGTAGGCGCATAAACTCCATCAGATTGACTCTATTCTGCTTAAATGAAACTCTCTTAGATGTTAAAATTGAATATGAAGTGTTTTGATATTTAATTGATACAACAACTTATATTTTCATTTAAACTGAGCAAAAAAAATAGGAGATCAGCTATAAAGCGATCTCCTATTTTCACAATTCATGCTTATTGGTCAATAGTTAAACGATAAACTGAAACAAATCAGTTTTGTCGTTAAGATATTCGAAAATGAAATTTCGATCTCTCATTCTTTCTTGTAGGCGCTGTAAACCTTCTGGCTTTTGAACTTCAATTCCAATTACAGCAGGTCCTTTTTCACGACTACTTTTCTTGTAATATTCAAAGTGGGTAATGTCATCTCCAGTATCAAGTACATCGGTCACAAATTCTTTTAGAGCTCCTGATCTTTGTGGGAAACGGACAATGAAATAATGCTTCAAACCTTCATATAGAAGACTTCGCTCTTTTATTTCTTCCATGCGAGTAATATCGTTATTGCTTCCACTAAGGACACAAACAACGTTTTTACCTTCAATTTTATCGCCCAACAATTCCAAGGCAGCAATAGACATCACGCCAGCAGGTTCGGCAACAATAGCATCTTCGTTGTACAAACGTAATATGGTCGAGCAGATTAAACCTTCTGGAACAACGAGAACATCATCCAGAACCTTTTCGCAAATCTTCCACGTATAATTACCTACTTTTTGAACAGCGGCACCATCTACAAAGCGATCAATTTTTTCAAGAGCAAGATTACACTTATTATCCAAAGCCAACTTCATGGATGGTGCACCTTCTGGCTCAACACCAATAATCTTAGTATCAGGACTAAATTCTTTAAACCAAGCACCTACCCCTGAAGCCAAACCACCACCACCAATAGGCAGAATTAAATAATCAATGGGATCAGTAAATTGTTGCAATATTTCTAAGCCAATAGTTCCCTGTCCTTCAATAGTTTTAGGATCATCAAATGGGTGAATAAAGGTTTTACCAGACTCTTTGGCATCAGCAATTGCCTTAAATGAAGCATCATCGAAAGTATCTCCCGTTAGGAAAACTTCAACATACTCACCTCCAAACATTTTCACTTGCTTAATTTTCTGGCTAGGTGTCGTTTCAGGCATGTAAATACTTCCGAAGCATTTCAACTTCTGACAAGAATAGGCCACACCTTGAGCATGATTACCTGCACTAGCACAAACAATTCCCCTGTCTAAATTCGCCTTAGTCAGGCTTGATATTTTGTTGTAAGCTCCTCTAATCTTATAAGAACGAACAAGCTGCAAATCTTCCCTTTTCAGATGGATGTTTGCCTGATATCGTTCAGATAAATTTAGATTCTTGAGTAGAGGAGTTGTCACAGAGACATCCTGAACCTTCTGATTCGCCTTGACTATCTCCGACATTTTCGGATAATATTCTTTCGTATTTTCTGACACAATTTCCTTTTTTTAAATTCAAAGAATTCGAACCACTTATCCTACATTCTTCAATATAAACAATAGCTGTTTACATGGTAGCTTGGTGTACTATTAGTACCCCAAATGAATTTGGGGCACTAACAGTTGGTTGCAAATTAACAATTGAGTGGACTTTCGTTCACACATCACAACTAGATTTTAGCCTCTAGTTATTTTCTGGACGAAGCTTACGAACGGCTGTTCCAGCTTGCCACATTTCGCTTTCGCGTAATTCTTCCAATTCAGCATCTAACTTCACACGGTAATCATCCTGAGAGTTAGAATCAATTGAACGTTGCGCTTCTTTACCTGCTTCTACTTCCTTGTATAGCTTTTCGAAAACTGGCTTAGTCGCATCTCGGAAAGGCTTCCACCAATCTAGTGCACCACGCTGTGCAGTAGTTGACGTATTCGCATACATCCAATCCATTCCATTTTCAGCAACCAAAGGCATCAAACTTTGAGTTAATTCCTCAACAGTTTCGTTGAAAGCCTCTGATGGAGAATGACCATTAGCACGTAATACATCGTACTGAGCTGCAAATATTCCTTGGATACATCCCATCAAAGTTCCACGCTCACCAGTAAGATCAGAATAAACCTCACGTTTGAAGGTAGTTTCGAAAAGGTAACCCGATCCTACACCAACTCCCAAAGCAACTACACGATCAAAAGCACGACCTGTTGCATCTTGGAAGATAGCGTATGAAGAATTCAATCCACGTCCCTCAAGGAACATACGACGCAAACTTGTTCCTGATCCCTTAGGCGCAACAAGGATTACATCAACATCTGCTGGAGGTATAATATTAGTTCGTTCTTTGTAAGTGATACCAAAACCGTGTGAGAAATAAAGAGCCTTACCCGGCTTCAAATATTTCTGAACAGTTGGCCAAACAGCTATCTGACCCGCATCTGATAATAGGTATTGAATTACAGTTGCTCTATCTAAAGCTTCCTCAATCTCGAAAAGATCTTTACCAGGAACCCAACCATCAGCAACAGCTTTATCCCAAGTTTTAGATTCTTTACGCTGACCAACAATTACGTTAAAGCCATTGTCTTTAAGATTTAGCGACTGACCTGGACCTTGAACGCCATAACCAATTACAGCAATGGTTTCGTCCTTCATTACCTCACGTGCTTTTTCCAATGAGAATTCTTCACGTGTTACTACTTGTTCGTCTGTTCCACCAAAATTTATTGTTGCCATCTTTCTTTTAGATTTGAGATTCGAGATCTTAGTTCCGAAAGCTTTCGGAATGAGATTTATCATCTCACACACTAAACTCTAAATCTTTATTATTATTTATTTATTTCTTGTTCAAGCCCTTCAGGCTTGTTATATACACTTATTATTCCTCCCGAGTTTCACTCGTAATTCATAATTCGTAACTCATAATTCTTAATTCTGTATTAGCTTACTTCCACCAATTCCTTTAAATATGATGTAAAATCTTTCTGTAAGGTCGAAACTGCTACACGACCTGATCGTGCAAATTGTAGAACCCCATATTGCTCCAATTCATGAAACAATTCTTGATTATCAGCCTTATAACCAACTCTCTCGATTACAAGAAAATCAGGACTTACAGTTAGAATTTTAGCTCCATTATTTCTTACTAAAGATTCCAGATTTCCATTCAACTTAGTTGTGTTAGCAATCTTATACAAAGCGACCTCTTGATGAACAATCTCTTCGGCCTCAAAGTAAAGTGCTTTAAATACGCCGATAATCTTTTCAAGCTGGAGCACCGTATTTTCAATTTTTGACTCCTCTACAAAAGCCACTATCGTATAACGAAAAACGCCTTTCACTTCCGATTCTGAGGCTGTTATACTTTCAATATTTATTTTTCTTCTTGAAAAAACGATACTCACTTCATTAAGCAATCCTATTTCATTCTCTGAAAATATGGTTATTGTATACTCTTTCATCTTAATAAATTTTTGACTTAATGACTAATTGATCTTTTCAAACACCCCTCTGTCCTCCGGACATCTCCCCTAGAAGGGAGAATAGGTCACTTTAAACTTTTAAAGTTTTCAACTCTGTCAGGAACGACTTCGTGGAGTTGCAACAAAAATGTGGACAGTAAGTTAAGTCATGCTGCTCTCTTTTGAT
>CAXBPC010000011.1:0-129516 GCA_963977525.1 uncultured Marinifilaceae bacterium | reverse complement strand
TAGAGCACATCACTTTTAATGATGGGGTCCTGGGTTCGAACCCCAGAGGGATCACTTAGATAGAGATTGTTTTATAGCAATCTCTTTTTTTATGCCCGCACCCACAAATAAGACCCACTCCTCTTTTATTATGAAATTCCTATTATCTTTATAAAAAAATTAAGATAGATGAGTTTATACCGATTATTTATCCGTCCTGTGCTTCTACAGTTCGACCCAGAAACCGTTCATAAGTTTACTTTTAAATGCTTTAAGCTATTTCAAAGATCAGCGCTTATTCGCTCAATAGTTTCAGCACAGTTTAGCGTTAAAGATCCTAGACTTGTGAGAAATTTATTTGGTTTAACATTTCAAAATCCTGTTGGATTAGCAGCTGGTTTAGATAAAAATGCTGAAGCATTCGATTTTCTAGGAAGTATGGGCTTTGGTTTTATTGAAATTGGTACGGTTACACCCAAAGCACAAGCAGGAAACCCTCTTCCACGCCTTTTCCGCTTTGTAAACGATAAGGCCTTGGTAAATCGCATGGGATTTAATAACGAAGGCGTAGAAGAAGTTGTTCAGCGTTTACGTAAAAAAAGAACTCAAATTCTCATTGGTGGGAACATTGGTAAGAATAAACTCACCCCAAATGAAGATGCAACAAGTGATTATATCAAATGTTTTGATGCCCTCTACCCGCTTGTCGACTACTTTGTAGTAAATGTGAGCTCGCCAAACACGCCAAACTTAAGAGAACTGCAAGATAAAGAACCTCTAAAAAAGCTCTTGAGTGACTTGATGTATATAAATTGTTCCAAAGGAAAAATCAAACCGATTCTTCTTAAAATAGCGCCAGACCTTAATAAATCTCAGCTTGATGATATTATTGACATTGTAAAAGAAACAAAGATTGATGGCATTGTTGCGACTAACACAACGATTTCGAGAGATGGTTTATCCTATTCTGATGAGCAGATTAAAAAAGTAGGTGCTGGTGGTTTGAGCGGTCAACCTCTTAAAGACAAATCCACAGAGGTGATTCGATACATTCATGAGAAATCGAATGGTAGTATTCCTATTATCGGTGTAGGTGGTATAATGAGCAAGGAAGATGCTTTAGAAAAGCTAGATGCTGGTGCTTCTCTTATTCAACTCTACACAGGTTTTATATACGAAGGCCCAGCCTTGGTTAAAGCCATAAATAAAGAGATACTTTCTAAGGGTATTTGATACCGATATAAGAAACAAAGCATACGACTCCTTTGAGTCGGACAAATAAGATGAATCACAGTGCTATAGACATACAATCCAGTCTGGATTGAAATTCATCCATTCAAACTCTGTCAGGACTGTCTCCGACAGACTCTAACAGGTTTTTATTACAAACTAGACAGATTTAATAAAATCGAAAACTCCCCAAACTAGAATACGATTGGGGAGTTCTTTAAGGATAATAGAGGAACGCGATGGAATAGCGCACCAGCATGGTTTAGTTTCTTACGATTTTGCCTAATGCTTCGAGAAGTTGTGGGTTATCTTCCAAACCGATTTTGGCAACGGCGAAGAATTCGCTCATCCAATCGTCAATTTTGTAGAAAGCGGCATCTTTTGCTTTTGTGGCGTCTTGCGATTCTCCTTTTTCGATTAGGTAGAGCGAGCGAGCGGCTTCCAAATCGGTAATAAGGCTGGTGGCTGCGGTTAAATCTTCAAGAGAGATTTTTAAACGAGCCAGTTTGCCTTGAATGTCAGCATCGGTTGATGCAACGCTATAGAATTTCTTAGCAGACTCAACCCATTTGATGTATGTGCGTGGCATAGTTCCTGAAATGGCTAATTTATCGGCTGTTAATGAATCCTTGCGGAATACAACTTTTGCTTTTTTGCGATGCATATCGAAGATATCCTCAAGCAATACTTTCTTGTTGTCGAAAGCTGCATAGGCCGCAGTGGTTTCATCGTCTTCGGTTTGGTTACCATCGTAGGCTTGGCGGGTTGCTGCCAAAAGCTGTTTGCCTTGCATGATTACCTCTGAGGTGAAACCTAAGTTGGCCAATATTGCGGCTATTCGGGCTTGTCTTTCGGCATTGTCTAATGCGATTCGGTAATGTTCTAGTGTTTCTGATTCTGAAAAATTTGAATGAGATGCCATAATTTTAATTTTAGGGTTATTTATTAATTACAATTGATCAATTATTAGTTACAATTCTATTTTCCAGACTTACAATTGCCTTTTCCCCACTTACATCTCTACTCCTAAGACTTACATTTCAGTTCCTACGGCTTACATCTCTACTCCTAAGACTTACATTTCAGTTCCTACGGCTTACATCTCTACTCCTAAGACTTACATTTCAATCCCTACGGCTTACATCTCTACTCCTTCGACTTGCATTTCAATCCCTACAGCTTACATGGCTACTACTTGGACTTTTACACCTGATTTATTGTCTCATAATTTTAAAACAATGTTAAATCTAGCGAAAATGATTCGAACAATAGCTCATTTTACAAAATATTTATACTCATTTTAACATTTATTAGATATAAAATAGAAACGCCCCAAACGTAAATACGTTTGGGGCGCTTCTATTTTGTTACTCTCCTTGGGGAGGGTTATTAAAGGATGCAATGTTCTAAAGTATTTTATAAATTCAATATCTAACCAAATTTAATAATCAAGTCTGTCACGTTCAGATCTCTCATCCATCCGCGGTGCATCTGCATTATATCCACATGCCAACCGTGAAATTAGTGAGTAAGTTGAACTCTGCTAATAAAAAACGAGTAAACTAGAATGTGCGATATATAAACAACCCACTCACATTACTGCAAGTGGGTTGTACTTGTTCTTATTTCTGCTACACAGAACACGAGCTACAAGCTCGCGCTAGCGGGGGGAACTCATCACCATCAGGTATTTCGACAACCGAGGGCCTCCGAAAAACATCAAACCTCTTAATGGATCAATCATTCAGGCTATCATGAAAATAAAGTCGTAAATCAAGACTACTCAGATAGCTATGTCCAATTGTGAAATCTCCTAAATACAAAACACAAAAAAAGCTGCAGATTACCCCACAGCTTTAAATATTTTTGAAATGGCTCGACTATAATCAACTCCTTATTGCCATATCCCTTTTACAGAAAGTTCCGCTAATCACATCATTCCCCATAAAGTAGCAATTCAGGTAACGGTTACGTCAACCCAACGTTCATGTTGGGCAGTTCCTGCCACACGAACGCTTAGTTGTTAGGTGCTTTTTCCCTTTTTTTATTTCGGATAATATTTTCTTGAAGTCAGAAGTCGGCATTGTTCTTTCATCTATTTTCATACTTCGTTTTCCATCAGTATGTATTGTCAAAACTCTAAAATTAGAATATCTTTCTCCATTTTTGAATATCTTAAGAATAGCTGCGATATTATATCTCGAATAGGTATTCATGTCATTTACTTTAATTTTAAACTGCGTAATTCTATTTAGTTCAATTGATCTTCTGAATATGAAATTCGATTTGGTTAAGTTATTTCCAATAATTTGAATTTGTTCAATTTTCAGAAGTCCCAAAAAGATTAGTAGAAGAGTTACAGTCATCCATATTTTTCCAACAAGAATTTGTGAGAACGATACTGATAAAGCAGCTGGCAAAAAAAGGGATAGCCCAAGTAAGATAATTATTACGGAAATTGATATGTCTCTTTTTGTTTTCAATTTGATAAGTTATTTATTCTGTAATTCTGACTAACGGTAGATTTTTAATTTACAATATCCCTTAAATTTTCCACGTTAACATGAGCAAACAATGATTTTATTATAAGGGAAATTGCACCTAACTAGTTTAAAACAACCATATGATTGTTATTTCTTATATATCGTGATAAAAGGTGTTGTTACACCACCAAATTGGAGGGATAACAACACCCTCATTATTCTGATCAATAAAATTAATAATTAAATTATCTCAACACTGCCATTATGTAAGCAAATACTAAAGCCATTATTAAATAGAAAGTCTCTACATAAAAAACGGACTTCTTGCTTAATTATCTTAAATTACGCCTTAGTGCATGTCTCTCACGGTGCTTGACACCCCTCCTCGAAATAAGGAGGGGAAATTCTTACTTATTAGAACTGTTGTTTATTTACATATGTTCTTTTTACAATCATTGTGACTAGAGACGTGGTGAATTACCTAGAGACGCGATAAATCGCGTCTCTACGTTGTGCTTATGGAAAACAAGTCATGTTCTCTATTTTCTGAAAAAAAATTAACTTTGTGTATCTGCATTTCTGAAACGTATACTTAATTGTCTATGGAAGTTTTTATCAACCAAACACCTATCGATATTTTTAAGGGCGCACGTCTATCGGATGCAGTCTTGAAGTATTCAAAAGAAAGCCATAAGCTTTTAATGAATCATCAAATTTGGCTTGAAGATGAACGTGGTAACTCAATGGATGCTGATGGACGACTTTGGGAAGGCATTCAACTCTTTATTAAATACAAAGCAAAATGATCAAAACAATTAAATCCTTATTCTTCCTCTCACTCCTACTGATTCTGGGAGCCTGTAGTAAGGACTCATCCAATACTATTGTAGTTGAGAATAAGAGTGAAGATATCGTCATTCTTCACATGAACGATATTCACGCTGACATTAATAATTTCCCAAAAATTGCAGCTTATATCAACGACCTTAGAGAAACCAATGATAATGTTTTCTTGTTTTCTGCTGGAGACTTATTTAGTGGTAATCCTTTTGTAGACCAGCACGACGAACCCGGTTATCCGATGATAGATTTAATGAACGCGTTAAAATTTGATGCTGCAGTAATTGGGAATCATGAGTTTGACTATGGCCAAGAAAATTTAAATAAACGCATAAACGAGGCTGATTTCCCTTTTATCTGTGCCAATATAGATGCTGAAAATGCTATTCTAAATCAACCAGATCCGTACACAACTATTACGAGTAGTGAAGGATTCCAGATTATTGTATTAGGCCTTATTGAAACGGGAACTAACATAGATGGTCGCTATATACCTTCTACACATCCAGATAAAGTTGTAGGAATAGATTTTCCTTATTATATAACTGAAGCTGAAAATTATACTAATCTTAAAAAGAATGACAATCTATTTGTTGTGTTATCGCATTTAGGTGAAAATTCGGATAGAAAATTGGCCATTGAATACAATGAAATTGATCTTATTATTGGTGGGCATTCGCATACGGTTATTCAAAATCCTGAAGAAGAAAACAATGCTTTAATCTGCCAAGCTGGTTCTAAAGGAAGGTATATTGGTCGTATAGATATTAAAATTGAAGATGGACTTGTGCTTTCAAAATCTGCTAAACTCATTAAAGTCGAGACATTAAGCAAAATTGATACAGAAATTGCCTCAAAAGTTAGCGAATACAATAGTAATCCTGTTCTAGACAAAGTAATCGCTCAAAACTTGGCAGAATTCAGTAATAAAGATGAGTTAGGTTCACTAATGACTGATGCTATTAATTGGAAATTGAAGACTGATATTGCCTTTCAAAATTCAGGTGGAATTAGATCATGGCTACCTCTTGGAGATATCAAAATAAAGCACATTTACGAATTAGATCCATTCAATAATGAAGTTATTATATTTGAAATGACTTGCGATGAAATTCGTTCTCTTATCAATAGCTCGGGGAATGGTGATCTAAAAGTTGCTGGTATCCAATATCGATATTTGGGACAAGATGGCATTCAACTTGAAAACTATAATGGAAGCGAACTGGATGAAAGTAAAACCTACAAAGTTGGACTCAATTCTTATATTGCAAGTGCCTACACTTTCGATCATACTGATGATGGCCAAAATTCATTTGAGACCAGTGCCAATTGCTTAATTGATTTTCTTAAAAATGAAAAAGAGATTAATTACTCTGGAGTAAAACGTATTTTTGGATCAAATTAAAAAAATCTAATATGAATTTAAAGAAGATATTAGCTATTGTTCTTGTTATTTTAGGTATCATCCTTATCACATATGGAATAACTGAATTCAACAGCATAGAATCGCAGTTTACGCGTGCTTTAGGACAAAAGGATAATAATGCAGTAGGTAGTATAGTTGCTGGTGCTATATCAGTTATTATTGGCTTGTATTTGTTAGTACGTAAATAATAAGACATAAAAAACGCATATATAAAAAGGGGATAAACTATACAGTTTATCCCCTTCTCTATAAGTAGATTATTCTTATTTCTTAAATAAAGGATCAGCTCCAATTGTACCAATCAAACTTTTAAGATAAGTTTCTGATTTCACATGCTCTAGGTTTGATTTTGCTTTACTCACACGGTCGTTAAGACTCATACTTTCATTCCAATCAGAATTATTTTTATCAGCAATAAACTGCTTCAAATACTCAATTTGATTCGTATAATACTTAATATCGATTTCCTGCTTACGTTTTAATCGAGATTTATACCAATCCGAATTGATAACGACATCGCGATCGAACATCTTACGCAATTCAGGATCACTAATATCCTTACCATCGTACTGACCAAAAGCCATAATGCTTAATAAGACTTTTAATGGTGGAATTGCTGCAGAAACACTATCATCCTTAAAGTAGTTGATAGCCACTTTTTCTTGAGCTTCAACAATATTTTTGATACCGTCAGCAAAATCTTCCATATCCTGAAGTTCTGGCTTCAACATTCTTTCGTTGAAAACATTCTGAGGCTCATCAAAAATTCTATTAAGGTAGCGGAATAAGAACCCTTCGGTGATACGATAACCTAAACGACTAGCATGAATCTTTTCGCCTTTATATTCAAAATCGTCCATCTTCTCAAGAGAACCTTCTTCAATTAAATGCTTTGGGTCTCTGCTTTCTTCACTCAATCGGCACCACAACTCTGGAATTAATAGAGAAACATCATGATCGAAACGATTTTCAGATCCTACATGTCCTGCTGCTGATGAAAAACCTTGATATCCTGTAATGATATATGAAAGTAAAGCGTTATTCAAGTCGGTTGTTGGACTCAACATATTGAAAGGCCCTTTGGTCAATGCACCTTCAGTTCCAGCTCCTGTAGTTGATGGTGATTTACCTGTTAGAGAACAAATAAAGTCCATAAACAGCTCTGGTAATTCTTGGTAATGAATTGGGTTGTAAACACTCAATGCACGTATTCCAGCTGCTTTATCAGCAGGGTTATTACGACGCCCTGGCAATACCGCATTTACAGGATGATGAACCGGCTGATCCATTGGAATCTTTCTTGCTAAACGAACACCAACTTCTGCCAACTTATCGTCGATAGGATTTACCAAATCAGGTCGAATCTGTAAGTAACGAGGGTTTTGTGACGGTTTTCCGTTCACAATTCGTGTATGCGATGGGGTAATGAAATAATTATCCTTCTCGCTTGATGCTCCTTCTTTTATTAACTCCTGAATTGGCTTGGTATATAAATCGAAACCAATAGCGTCAGCCATTAACTCCTGACCATCTTCTGTAGTCATTGGCTGGTAATTTGAAGTAAAGTTACCTCTCATCGAAAGATCTGCCTCTGCTTCCTTATCGTATCCTCTATGAACAGCTTCATCAGGACGCTGGAAAAAACGACGTTCACAATTGGTTGTAATCTTAACCGACTTATTATCGTAAGCCTCATTCAAATATGAAAGACTGCTTGTAGGTAAAACTATAGAAGCTGTAATATCATCTTCCATCTGAATTTTTGCCGAAGCAATAAAGTCTTGACGTAGCTTATGCAAAAACCATGAATTATCAGTTGCAAAACCTACACGTAAGTAACTTGCAATAATCTTACGATTATTATAAAGCAATTCATGACCTTTCTTGCCATTAACCATATCAACAGAGAAATAATTTCTCCAATCGCGTCCAGTACGGCCTTCACGATAGAAACGCTTAATGAAAAGAACTAATCCTTTTACATGATCAGGAATAGATGCTAAATAAGCATTGTAATCTTCAGTATAGTATATAGATGGTGTTAAGAGCTTCACAACAGAACCTAAAGATCTTTTTGAATTTAACAATGAACGTGATGGTTGAGAACGCTCAGGGTGATTTAGCCATCTATTTGAGTAATCATGGTCAAAAACCTGATCAGCCATATCAAAATCCTTATCCATATCTTGAATATAGAATGAACTATAAATAATAGCATTCAGTAAAGATTTAGAGATTTCTGATTTCCCACCACCAGAAACCGTACAAGGTTTGTGACAGAATGTTCCCTCAGCATATGTACTAACCAAGCGCCACGATGGTGCCGATGGATGCTTCTCCATAAGCAATTTATAGCCTGATGGATGTACGTAATGATGCTCAGGCATTAATCGAATCGACTGATCTTTGCCATCTTTCGTCCAACTTACAGTACTCTTATATAAATCAATTTTAGCATTTCCATCGATATAGATAATATTACTATACTCTTTATCGATAGCATATCCTTCAGGTTTTACATCAACGGTATCACCTAATTGTTTCATTACTTCATCGAAAACAAACTCTTTTTTAAGAATATTCTTCATAAAAAGTGTTCCATCGAAGTTGTCTCCTAAGTTCTTACGTGGAAAAGCAATTGCTCCACCAGAATGCTCCTCTTCTGCCAAACCATAAAGATTTGCAGAGAAACTAATTTGTGTTTTGATCTCTTTCTTAGAGTACCCAAAGTAATTATCAGCAATAAGTGTAATAACAACACCCTCTTCGCTCCTACACGTAACTTTAAAAGGTTGTCCTCCATTATATAGTTCACCTTCTTCTTTCCAACAAACACCATCGTTACGTTGACGCTCTGTAGCATCGTCATAATGAGGTAAACCAATCTCTTTTTTAGTTAGTTCTAAAAGTTGAGGTGCTAAAACGACACATCCTGAATGACCTGTCCAATGCTCAACATCTAAACCAGCATCATTTGATGGTAGACCAGGATCACCAGCGTTACCAAAAATTGATTCAACAAAGTCAAGATTACTAACGAATGCTCCAGGAGCAAAGAAACGAACTTCCATTGCCTTCTCAGAGATTACACCCTTAACTTCAGGACAAACTACAGGACGTAATAAAAGAGAAACCATCATTTTGGCTTTCTCATTCTGTGTTGCTGTAAAAGGAAGTGTGTTTAATTCATCTGATGGGTTAAATGCAGATTCTAAGAACTTAATGAATGCTATCTTAGGTAATTCAATTTTATCTAATGGTGCAGGCAAATTCCCCTCTACAATATGAAAAGAACCTTTAGTTGTTCTTCTATCATGCTTTGGATTGTGCAATACACCTTGTTTTATTCTGTATGAGCTTAAATACTCAGTTATATAATCATTCTTGTTAGGTGGCAAACTTAGCTCGCGAGCAATTCCCTCTTTATCTAATGTAAAAGTTGATGTTGGGATCTGTGGAACTTCCTGTTCTGTTTCCTCAAAATAGTTATTCAAAAAATTCTGAATTCTCTGATCTGAAGGGCAATAATGATCTGAAAGCAGGCGTGATTTCGCACGATAACTTTGAATCAAACTATTTGTTAATTCAATAAAATTATCATCGCACCATTCTTCATTGTTTTCATTAAAGATTGGTTGTCCCATTGCTGCCAATTGCAGATTAATGTAACGAATCAAATCTTTTTGATTTCCCTCTCCATTTTGAGATTGAATTTCACGATAAGTTGTCTTAATATTCTCCATATCTTGAATTTTAATAGCTTTTAAAATCTTGTGTCCGTACCAAATTTACAGAAATTTAAGCTTTAATAAAATGCCTATAAAGACTCTTACATGCTGTTTATCATTTAAAAATCCAATATTTTTCATTATAATAAAAGAGGGTTCATCGAAAACGATTTAATCGTGAAGAATAATTCTCTTTTTTTTGCTTATTTATATCAAAAAAAAAGTTTACCCATCTTAAATGATGAATAAACTCCTTCTTTGCAGTGTCAAAATAGATGTTATAAATCAGTTTACCACTTACCTTTCTTCTTAAAAAGTTTATTTAAGCCTACGAACAAGGTGTAAGCGGCAAAAGCAACTATCAACATCCTTAATATTAATTTCTGATCGTAATTGCCATCGGCTACCATGATATCACGCGATAATGCAGGCATCATAAATATGATTATAAAGAATAAAACCACAACCTGTAGCCAAAGAAAAAAACTTTTTAGTTTTGGATGTTTAGACTGTTTTCCTTTAGGTGACTCTGGTGCTTGTTTAGCAAGCTTAGATCGTTGTGATTTGTGTATTTGAGGTGCTTCTATAACTTTTTTAGAAAACCTCTTTTTTAACTTTATTCCTAACAAAAAAGCGAAAATACTCAATCCAACTACTATATAAATTTCTTTATTCATTCTTTATTTATTTTAACTTATCTCTTTTAAAATTGTGTTGAATAAGCCTTCATTTCTTTCTTCTTAGCAGGTACATTATCACAAACCTTATCCAATAGATTCCAAAAGGATTTCGAATGGTTTTTCTCAATGGTATGGCATAATTCATGAAGTAGTACCATATCAATTAAATGTTCAGGTAATCGCATTAAATGTAGGTTTAAGCTAATATTATTTTCTCCAGAACATGAGCCCCAACGTGTACTCGCATTTCGGATCGTCACTTTATTATATTTAAACCCACATCGCTGTGCCAACTCTTCTAATCGTTTCGGCAAATCATGCTTCGCTTCCTTTCGTAAAGTCTCAATTATCATTTTCTTAATAAACTCCTGAAAACCTTTCGTTTTCATATCAAAACCCTCAGGATAGTTAATCTGAATTAAGCCTTGCTTTACACTTGCTTTCACTCCATTTACCTGACACGGATTCATCTTTAATTCGTGATACTTTGTCTTAAAAACTATATCGGAATCGAAGAATAGATTTTGGTTCTCTTTTGCTTGAATTTTTAAACTTTGCTTCGCTATCCATTCTTTGTGTTTGAGTGCAAAATCTATGGCCATTTGCCAATCAAACTGAGGAGGAACATTAAGCCAAATCCCTTTATTAGGCGCCATCCTAAGAGATAAACGCTTAAATCGCGTATCCTTTTTAAGGCTTAATTCGCCTAATCCTTCTATTTGAATTTTCTTTTCAATTTTCATACTTAAAAAAAAAATAGCTTCACCAGAAAGGCAAAGCTATTAGAATTATTTCGTTTTAAGAAAAACTTATGCTTTAATCAGTTCACTCAATTTTGTGAATGAAGTGTCGATATTAACCATCAAATCACTAAAGACTGCTTTGTAATGTGCCTTTACTAATTTCGCGTTATCCTTACCATCAGGGTGGTTGCTACGAGCAACAAGGTTGTTACGATTTGCAACAGTCTCTTTAATGATATCCATTACTTTTTCTTCGTTTCCTGGGTGCAGGTAAATATAATTGTAGCAATCAGAAATAACTTCAAAAGTCAAAAAGTCAATATCTTTTTTTAATTTTCTTCTACTCGCCATAGCTTCTTATTATTAATAGTTCTTATTCTAAATACTTTGCAAATATACTAAAAATGATAAAATATTCACCACATGAATAAGCTATATGAATATAGATTCTATGAGGCTTATTATTTTTATTCAAAAAAAGAACACCCAACAAACACACTATGTTTAAAGGGCTACAAGAGCAATGGCAATTCTAAACAAAAGTCAAATTCACTACCTCCTCTTGTTTTTGTAGATTTTATTCTAATCTTTGTCTCAGATAAAAACGCAAAAACTATGATTTTTACAACACTACATCATCATCATTTTAACTTACCTCAGGTGAGCCGATGATGTTATGTGAAGATCTCAAGTAATAAATTCATAACTATCAACGCCAACCTGAAATCAGGTTGGCGTTTTTGTTTTACCCATTTTTAGAGTTTAATTTAAAAAACAAGCACAAGATTCAATACACACAACAATGACTTTCATAACACAACATCATCAGCATCATCATTTATTCTTACTTCAGGTAAGCTGATACTGTTATGTGAAAATTTTAAATAATAAATTCATAACTATTAACGCCAACCTGATTCCAGGTTGGCGTTCTTGTTTGTACCCATTTCTGGTTTCAGGTTTTATAACAAAAAAACAAAATGAGTACAAGACTAAAAATTGCCATTCAAAAGTCAGGAAGACTTCAAAGTGATTCTCTTCAAATTCTAAAAGAATGTGGCATATCAATAGATAACGGGAAAGACCAGTTAAGAGCACAAGCGCGAAACTTCCCCTTAGAGGTTCTTTATTTGAGAAATTCAGACATTCCACAATATGTACAAGACGGTGTTGCTGACATAGCCATTGTTGGTGAAAATGTGGTTATTGAAAAACAAAAAAAAGTTGAAGTTTTACAGAAGCTTGGTTTCTCAAAGTGTCGATTAAAAATGGCCATTCCAAAAGATGAAGAATATACAGGGTTAGATTATTTCAATGGTAAAAAAATTGCAACCTCCTATCCTAATTCATTACAAGCCTTTTTAGATGCTAACAATCTAGATTCAGAAATTCACGTAATATCAGGCTCGGTAGAAATTGCTCCAAACATTGGGCTCTCTGATGCTATTTGCGATATCGTAAGCTCTGGAAGTACCCTATTCAAAAATGGACTTAAGGAAGTTGAAGAAATCCTTTCATCAGAGGCCTGTTTAGTGAAAAACGTAGATATCTCAGAGGAAAAGAATACTCTTCTATCTGACTTACTATTCAGAATGAGTGCTGTTTTAGCTGCAAAAAATAACAAGTATTTGCTACTAAACGCGCCTAACGACAAAATTGAAGCTATCAATAACATTCTACCAGGAATGAAAAGCCCAACGGTAATGCCTCTAATGGATAAAGGTTGGAGTTCTATACACACCGTTATTAATGATAAAGATTTTTGGGAAGTTATTGACCAATTGAAAGCCAACGGTGCTGAAGGTATTTTAACGATTCCAATCGGAAAAATGATTCTTTAATTTTTAATCTCAAGACAATGCAAACAATAAAATACCCACAGAAAAACGATTGGAATACAATTTTAGCTCGCCCAACTATTGAATTAGAGGAAATGGACGAAGTTGTAAACCAAATTTTCAAAGAAGTTAAAACCGACGGTGATGCTGCACTAAGAAAATACACTTGGTTTTACGACAGAATTAAAATTGATGAATTAGCTGTAAGCCAATCTGAAATAGATAATTCGGAACAATTGATTTCTGATGAACTAAAGAATGCAATACAATTTGCTGCTGATAACATTGAGAAATTTCACAAAGCTCAAGAAATAGAATCAAAGATTATTGAAACTACTGAAGGCGTTACTTGTTGGAGGAAATTTACGCCAATTGATAAAGTAGGCTTGTATATTCCTGGCGGATCTGCTCCCCTATTTTCTACAGTTCTCATGTTAGGTATTCCTGCCAGAATTGCCAACTGTAAAGAAGTCGTATTGTGCACGCCTCCAAATAAAGATGGTAAGATTAATCCTGCAATTCTTTATGTCTGCAAATTGGTTGGCATTAAAACAGTATTCAAATTGGGTGGTATTCAAGCTATAGGTGCTATGGCTTTAGGAACAGAATCAGTACCTAAAGTGTATAAGATCTTTGGTCCAGGAAATCAATTTGTGACTGCTGCTAAGCAAACTGCAAGCAAACTTGGTGTTGCCATTGATATGCCAGCAGGTCCCTCTGAGGTTCTTGTTATGGCTGATGAAAGTGCAATACCTGAATTTGTCGCAGCCGATCTTTTATCACAAGCTGAACACGGTCCTGATAGCCAAGTTGTATTGCTTAGCTGGAGTGAGCAACTTTTAGATTCAGTGCAGATTGAATTAGCCAAACAACTTAAGAATCTTTCTAGAGAGGCTATTGCAACAAGAGCCTTAAACAATTCCAAAATGATATTGGTTGAATCATCAAAAGAAGCACTTGAAATCAGCAATATATATGGTCCAGAACACTTAATTGTTTCTGTTAAGAATGAAAATGAGATTTTAAATGGCATTCAAAATGCAGGTTCAGTCTTTATTGGCAACTACACACCAGAAAGTGCTGGAGATTATGCCTCTGGAACCAATCACACACTGCCAACTAATGGATACGCCAAATCGTTTTCAGGTGTGGGACTTGGCTCATTTATGAAGAGTATAACTTTTCAGAAGATTACTCGTAAAGGTTTACAAAACTTAGGACCTAGCATTGAAATTATGGCAGAGGCTGAACAATTAGAAGCTCACAAAAATGCCGTTAGTGTTCGTCTAAATAAAAATTGTCAAGAACAAGCTTAAAATTAAAACAAGATGAATTCGAATTTTAAACTAGAAAATCTAATTAGAAAGAACTTGAAAACACTCACTCCCTACTCTTCTGCTAGGGATGAGTTTTCAGGTACAAGTTCAGTTTTTCTAGATGCTAACGAAAATCCTTTTGACAATGGTGTCAATCGTTACCCAGATCCCCAGCAATGGGAGCTCAAAGATCGTTTGTCTGAAATTAAAAACATATCTGCCAAGCAAATGATTTTGGGTAATGGTAGTGATGAAATTATTGATTTATTGATGCGAGCTTTTTGTCAGCCATGTGAGGATAAAGTTATTTTTTGCAAACCGAGTTATGGTATGTATAAGGTAGCAGCACAGATAAATGATTTAAGAATAGCCGAACTTGAATTGGATTCCAATTTTCAACCCAATATTGAATTGATTTTGCAAAACAATGATAGTAAGCTACTTTTTCTTTGTTCGCCTAATAATCCAACCGGCAATCTAATTGACAAAAAAGTATTATTAAGACTATTGTCAGAATTTAAGGGTGTTATTGTTTTAGATGAAGCCTATATCGATTTTGCGAGCGATGCTAGTATGGTAAAAGAGCTTAACAGGTATCCAAATTTGGTTATCCTGCAAACCCTCTCAAAAGCCTGGGGTATGGCTGGTATTCGTCTAGGTATTGGGTTAGCATCTGTGGAGATTGTCGAGATCTTAAAAAAAATTAAGTCTCCTTATAATGTCAACATACTTACTCAAAACAAGGCACTTGAACTATTGAGATTTGAAGAGACTTATCAAGAAAAGATAAACATTCTGCTTGAAGAAAGAAAATCTATTTTGAATGAACTTAAAGGTCTTTCCTTCGTAAAAAAAGTATTCCCTTCTCAAGCGAATTTCATTCTTGTTCGAGTTGAAAATGCCAATATTCTTTATGATTTTCTTATTGACAATGGCATTGTGATTCGAAACAGAACGACGCTTACTCTTCTTGAAAATTGTTTAAGAATAAGTATAGGAACCCCTGAAGAAAATCAACAACTGTTCAAACTTCTCAGAGAATTCCAAGATTAATAAGACTCTAACTATTCAACCAAAAATAAATCACCTCATGCAAAATACATCACAAAAAAAGAAAGTGCTTTTTATCGATAGAGATGGTACTCTCATTATAGAGCCACCAGTCGATTTCCAAGTGGATAGTTTAGAAAAGCTGGAGTTTTACCCTAGTGTTTTTCAAAACCTAAGCAAAATTGCTTCTCAACTCAATTTTGAATTGGTCATGGTTACCAATCAAGACGGTTTGGGTACAGACTCTTTCCCTGAAGCTGACTTTTGGCCTGCCCAAAACAAAATGATGCAAAGCCTAGAGAATGAGGGGATCACATTTAGTGACGTTATTATAGACAGAAGCTTTCCTGAGGACAATGCTCCCACACGTAAACCAGGTACAGCCCTTTTAGAACAATACTTTTCTGATGAATACGATTTAGAAAACTCATTTGTTATTGGTGATAGATGGACAGATGTTGAGTTAGCGAAAAATTTAAATGCCAAAGCTATTTTTATCAATGGAGATGCTAGTTCATTAGACGATGAAAAGGAATTAATTAATCGAATTGCCATTAGAACAACATCATGGTCAAAAATCTATGAATTTTTACGCCTAAGTGAACGAACAGCTTTGGTAGAACGCAACACCCTAGAAACACAAATCAGAATTGAATTGGATTTAGATGGTAGTAGCCAAGGGGAAATCAATACAGGATTGAGCTTTTTTGATCACATGCTTGAGCAGATTTTAAAACACTCTGGTATTGATTTATCGATAACCACAATAGCTGATTTAAACGTTGATGAACACCACTGCATTGAAGATACAGGTATTGCCTTGGGAGAAGCTTTCAAAATAGCATTGGGAAATAAACTTGGATTAGAGCGTTACGGATTCTGTTTACCTATGGATGATTGTCTTGCACAGGTTGCTCTCGATTTTGGAGGTAGAAACGAATTGGTTTGGCAAACTGATTTCAAACGAGAAATGGCTGGAGATATGCCAACTGAAATGTTCTCTCACTTTTTCAAATCATTTAGTAATGGAGCCTTGTGTAATTTGAATATTAAGGCAGAAGGTACTAATGAACATCACAAAATTGAAGGCATATTTAAAGCCTTTGCTAGAGCCATTCGTATGGCCATCAAGCGTGATGTGAACAATTTACAACTGCCCTCAACCAAGGGACTTTTATAAGAGAGAAGACATGAACAAACAAAATATAGTTATCATCGACTACGAAGCTGGTAACATTCAGTCTGTGAAATATGCGCTTGAGAGACTTGGAGTATCTGCTGAAATTTCAAATTGTGAGGCTACAATCAGAAAAGCAGACAAAGTAATATTCCCAGGCGTTGGTGAAGCTGCTTGGGCAATGAATGCGCTTAAGAAGAATGGATTGGACAAACTCATCCCTCAATTAAAGCAGCCTGTATTAGGTGTTTGCTTAGGCATGCAGTTGATGTGTGCCAGTTCAGAAGAAAGCAATACTAAAGGCTTAGGCATTTTTCCTGTCGAAACTCTAAAATTTCCAGCTGAAAATAAGGTACCTCATATGGGATGGAATCAGTTAAGTCAACAAAAAAGTGAATTATTTAAAGGCGTTAAAAACGATGACTTCGTCTATTTTGTCCACTCATACTATGTTCCTGTAAACGAATACACAACTTCTAAGACCAATTATATCAGACCATTCTCAGCCAGTCTTCAGAAGAACAATTTTTATGCATGCCAGTTTCACCCAGAAAAATCGGGAACAATTGGTCAAGAAATCTTAAGCAATTTTATAAATCTATAAAGATGAAAAATATAGAAATCATTCCGGCTATCGATACTATTGAAGGACAATGTGTGCGATTAAGCAAAGGAGATTACGATACAAAAATTATATACGATTCCAATCCTTTAAAAGTGGCGAAAGCATTTGAAGAAGCTGGAATCAAACTATTACACTTGGTTGATTTGGAAGGGGCCAGATCAAAACACATTTGTAATGCACCTGTTCTGAATAAAATAAGTGAAAACACGAATCTGAAAATTGATTTTGGTGGTGGATTAAAATCAAAGGTCGATATTGATTTAGCGTTTAAATCGGGAGCTGACCAAATTACACTAGGAAGTCTAGCCGTTACAAATCCTGAACTTTTTGACATTTGCCTTGAGAAATATGGTCCAGAACGAATCATCTTAGGTGCCGATGTTAAGAATGGTTTTATTGCTACATCAGGATGGGAAAAGGATTCAGGTATTGAACTCTTCGATTTTCTTGAAAAGTATCTGAAAAAAGGTATTAGAAGAGTGATTTGCACAGATATCTCTAAAGATGGGATGTTACAAGGACCTGCAATTGAACTTTATCAATCTATCCTAAAACAATTCCCAGAAATTGAGCTTATTGCCAGTGGTGGCGTATCATGTATCGAAGATGTTAGAGCTCTAAATCAAACTGATTGTACAGGGGTTATCATTGGAAAGGCTATCTACGAAGACAGAATTAAGATTGAAGATTTAGTTAACGAATTTATAAGATAGTCATGCTAGCAAAACGTATAATCCCCTGTTTGGATATTAAAGATGGGCGCACCGTAAAAGGCATCAATTTTGTCGACTTGAAAGATGCGGGCGATCCTGTTGAGCTAGCTAAAGCATATGCAGAACAAGGCGCTGACGAATTGGTGTTTTTAGATATTACGGCTACTCACGAAAAACGTAAAACCCTGCTTGATATGGTTGGGAAAGTGGCTCAAGTTCTCAATATTCCTTTTACTGTAGGTGGTGGAATCAGTAGCTGCGAGGATGTAGCCGAAGTTCTAAAAGCTGGGGCCGATAAGATTGCTATTAACTCATCTGCTGTGAGAAATCCAGAATTGATTACAGAACTTGCCAATCGTTTTGGCTCGCAATGTGTGGTTTTAGCCGTAGATGCTCGAGAAACTGAAAAAGGTTGGGAAGTTTATTTAAACGGTGGACGAATTCCAACAGGTATTATGCTTTTCGATTGGTTAAAGGAAGCTGAAAGACGTGGTGCTGGCGAAATCCTATTTACATCGATGAATCACGATGGAACAAAGAATGGTTTTGCAAATGAAGCACTTGCTGAAATTTCGCAAATGATTAGCATTCCTCTAATTGCTTCGGGTGGTGCTGGAAGTATGAAAGATTTTGCAGACACATTCGTTAAAGGGAAAGCTGATGCGGCATTAGCAGCTAGTGTCTTTCACTATAAGGAAATTGAAATCCCTGAACTCAAGCAATTTTTAAAGGAAAAAAATATTCCTGTCAGATTATAAATTAAAACTCAAACGTCTGGAGTTCATTTGAAACTTGAATCCTAGATTTTTAAAAATGGGGCTTGCCCCAAACCCCACTTCATTTTTTGGCTTAATCCAAAAAACGAAGCAAAAAAGATCAAGGCAGCTTTTAAAATAACCTTCTTATTTACCTAAAGTTTAAGTGCGGCCGGGTGATTTTCGAACAAGTTCTCAACTTCCCGGTCTTACTAAAGCTCTAAATAAAACAAAAGTAATTTAAAAAGAGGCCAATCGGGATCGTTTGAGAAACATGATTGTTTTGATAAAAATTATCAACAACACATTTATACAAAAAAAGGAAATTATACAAAACCAATTATGAATTATACAGAATTAATCAACCAAATAAATTTCAAAAAAAGCAATGGACTAGTTCCAGCCATTATTCAGGATGTTCAGACTCAAAAGGTTTTGATGCTAGGTTATATGAACAAGGAATCGCTAGAAAAAACTCTTGAAGAAAAACGTGTTTGCTATTATTCACGTAGTAAGGAACGGTTGTGGACAAAGGGAGAAAGCAGTGGCAACTTTCTAAACTTCATCAGCATGAGTTTAGATTGCGATCAGGACAGTTTACTAATCAAGGTTAATCCTGTTGGACCAGTTTGTCACACAGGTGCTGATACGTGCTGGGATGAGAAGAATTCAAGAGCGAATATTGACTTCCTATTACAACTACAGGATGTTATTGAGGAAAGAAAGAATAACCTATCCGAAAAATCATACACAGCAAGCTTGTTTAAAAAGGGGATAAATAAAGTTGCTCAGAAAGTTGGAGAGGAAGCCGTTGAATTAGTCATTGAAGCCAAAGACGACAATAAAGATTTATTCATGGGTGAGGCAGCTGACTTAATGTTCCACTACATCGTTCTTTTAGCCGCTAAAGGTTATAAGCTCGAAGAGGTAGTTGAGCTTTTAACGCAAAGACACAAGTAATATAAAACCTGACAGATTTGCCTACTTTAATGTAGATCACTTCTGTCAGGTTTATACTTTTAAAGTCCTGAATTTAGACTTTTTATAGGTCGTTTCTTACTTTTTGACCTCAACAGTTTGTGGCACCAATTTAGGATTGTAGTTCAATTTTCCTTCAGATTGAGCAACGATTGCAGCGACGGTTGTATCACCTGTTACATTCACAACGGTTCGCAACATATCCAGTGGTCTATCTATACCTAATATCAATGCAAGCCCTTCAACAGGTATACCTACCGAAGAGAGAACAATGATCAACATCACGATACTTCCACCTGGTATTCCTGGTGTTCCTATAGAAGCCAAAGTGGCAGTCATCACAATCAATAGTTGGTCGTAAATATCTAAAGGCACTCCAAAAACTTGCGCGATAAACACTGCTGCTATGGCTTGATAACAACTTGTTCCATCCATATTAATGGTTACCCCTACAGGTAAAACAAAGCTTGCTACTTCGTTGGCAACGCCTAAATGGTTCTCAGCTCTATCAAGCGTAACAGGAAGAGTCGCTGCTGAAGAAGAGGTTGAGAAAGCGAGTAATTGAGCTGGACTAATTTTTCTATAAAAGTCGCGGTAAGAGATAGGTGTAAACAAATGTAAAAAAAGAGGATAAATGATAAAGATCATTACCAATAAACCTAGAATCACTGTTACAGCATATAAACCTAATGCTGCGAATAAATCAATATCTCCCGAGAAATCGACAATCAAACCTGCTATAAGTGCAAACACACCATAAGGCGCAAAAGCCATAATCAAATCAATCACTTTAAGAATAATAGCATCTATCCCATCGAAAAAATCTTTAACCACAGCGACTTGCTTCTTTTCTAATAAGACCATAGCAATGCCAAAAAGAATAGCAAAGAAGATTATCTGTAACATCTTAGTATTATCACTTGCTGCTTTGAAGAAGTTGGAGGGAACCATATCAACAAAAAATTGAAGCGGCGATTCGTCTTTAACTTTAGCTGCCTGATCCTTTTTTAAATCAACTGTACTATGGAATTTTTCTTGAAGTTCAATTTTTTTCTCCTCAGGGAATGTATTCCCAGGCTGAATGGTGTTGACCAAGATCAATCCCGAACTCACAGCAATTACAGTTGAGAGCACATAAAGAGAGATCGTTTTAAAACCAATTCGAGAAAGCTTAGATATATTTGAGAGGCTAGAGATACCTTTAACCAATGAGACAAAAATCAAGGGCACAGCAATCAATTTAAGAAGATTAAGAAAGATGGCTCCCCAAGGTTTTATCCAATTCATAGTAAACTCATCCCAACCAAGCTTAACTGCCAAAAGACCAGCAATTGCGCCAAGTCCCATGCCAATTAAAATCTTTACATATAGCGGCATTTTCTTCTTCGTCATATCCTACTTTTTTTAAATAAAGTCTAAATATACAATAAATTGCTAGTTCAGATTAGTGGCAATTGATTTTGGGACAAAAGGAAACCCGAAAGTCATAGACTTCCGGGTTATATCTTTACAGAGTAAAAACTCTATTCTTTTTCTTAAGAATTAGCAAGAACATCCGCCGCCACATCCACCAGGAGCACATCCGTTAGCTTCAGCTTTAATAGCATCCATTTCTTCTGAAGTCGCTTCACGAACCTCGATAACTTCACCTTTGAAGAACAAATCGTCACCAGCTAATGGGTGATTAAAGTCCATCTTGATTGTAGCTTCACCAAGTTCAAGAACGATACCGTTCATACGACGTCCTGAGCTATCTTGCATAGGTACAACATTACCTTCTTTGATCATTTCAGAATCAAACTCACCGTTTACTTCAAAAATGTTCTTTGGCAATTCGATAACAGCCTCTTCTGAAGCAAGACCATAAGCCTCTTCAGTAGCTAATTTGAAATCGAAACCAGCACCTACAGATAATCCCATTAGGTTAGCTTCAAATTTCTCTAACATTTGTCCTGCACCACAATGGAAAACTAGTGGAGTTTCAGCAGCTGCTTTTTCAACGATCTCACCTTCAAGCTCAGTTCTTAGCTCATATATAACTGATACAACCTTATCTTTAGCAATAGTCATAACTTAAATCTTTTAATAATTGATAAATTTTGCACAAAGAAAAGCTTTTTATTTGGCATCACAAATAAAAAAAAGAGTTTTTGGTCTATTATTAAGGCTTTATTAACACTTAATCCAGATGTCGTGCCTGAAATATATTAATTAATAATAGTCTTGCCTAATTGTTTAAAACTAAATCCCAGTTTCCCATTTGGGTTATTTCAAAATCAAACCTAACCTCGTAAGATGTTTCCTGTAACTTGTTATCCGTTGTGTAACGAAGACTGCATTTAAATGGAACCACAAAATTTTCAAAACAAATACAGTTATCTTTCGTTACTTCTATCCCACTATCTCCATCAACTATTAAACTTGTAATAGAAGTATTGGTTCCGCCATTCTGCTTAAAATGTATCGTGATTAATTCACCTTCTCCTATTCTTCTGAAAAGATAACGATCAACGCTTGATTTATAGGTAACCATAGGCAAAATCGTCCTCTTACCTATATACTTATCTTTTTTCCATATTCCCGCATAAATTGTATCTCGATTTTCAAACTTAGTATGATATTCGCCTTCGCCATTGCGTTGTCCTTTGTACCAATTACCAATATAAAAATCACCATTATTCCATGTATAAGTTCCTTTCCCCTGAGGGTAACCTTTTTTAAAGTTTCCTATATAAGAGTCAATCCCTTGAGCTTCACCTTCACCATGGGCCAAACCTTTTTTAGTTTCCCCTTGATAGATTTTAGCTAAATTTGGTTGTAAAACTTTAGCCTTTTCTTGTGCAACTGCACTAGTAAAACCAATTAAAACAAATAGTACGGATAACAAGATTTTCATTTTTTCCATCTCAAGTGTGTTAGTTAGGTATCAGTAGATTAGATTTACAAACATATTAAATATTTTATGTATACTAGCAAATCTCATACCAAAATGACAATTTAGATTTAATCTTCTGTAGAATAAGTTCATATAACTTTATGACTTTAATTTCATTTGTATCGTCCGAAGCCAATTCCTTCAAATATTTTACCAAAAACCCATTGATATAAAACCAGATATACAAATAGGGGCAGCATTTTTTATCAGTTTTTTAGCAATTCAACAAGTCTAGTATAAACCAAGAAAGGTTCTCCTCCTCTAAATCAAACACATTTGAACTTAAAATGCTTATTCGCAAGATCCAATAGTTCCATTTCCTCCCTCTCCTCATTTTTTTTTACACTATTTGAAATCCTTTTGAGTAAAAACAAAATGAAAGAGCAATCTTTGCAAAATAATTAACGAAGCAAAATCAATTGCTACAGTACAGCAATCCGAGCCAATCACCCTTGCTTCTTTTAAGAGACAAAACATGCGAACAGGGTGCTTATATTTATATATATGGAAGAGATTCAGAAGAAAAATAAAAAACCATCGAGTAAATACCAACCCAAAGGATTAACTATTCTTTACGAAGATCAGGATATTATTGTCGTAAATAAGGTTAGTGGACTTTTGACCATGGCTAGTGCCCGTGAAAGAGAAAAAACAGCCTATTTCATATTGACTCAGTACGTGAAAAAAGGAAGTGCTAAATCTAAAAACAGAGTCTTTATTGTACATCGTTTAGATAAAGACACATCTGGCGTCCTGGTTTTTGCAAAGACTGAGAAAGCAAAATTTTTCCTTCAGGATGAATGGCAAAGCTTTAGCAAAAAATATGTAGCAGTAGTAGAAGGTAAAATGCGCGAGAAAGAAGGCATTATAACTTCCTATTTGGCAGAGAATAGTATTCATCGCGTATTCTCGGTTAGAAATTCTGAAAAGGGTAAGTTTGCAAAAACCGGCTATAAGGTTATTAAAGAATCTGAACGATTCAGTTTAATTGATATTCATTTGTATACCGGTCGAAAAAACCAGATTCGTGTGCATTTTTATGAGCACGGTTGTCCTGTAGCTGGAGACAAGGTTTATGGCGAAAAGAGCGTAGGAATCAAACGCCTCGCCCTTCATTCAGCAAAATTAAGCATAAGACATCCTCATACGAATAAAGAAATGACCTTTGAAGCGAATACGCCTACCTATTTCAAACAACTAATTAAATAAACGAATATCAACACATAGGCCTTCATCCTAAATGCGGAGACGAACCAGAATAGTCATCAAGTAAGGTGTTTAAACTGCTATATTTTAAATTTAGTTAACTCACCAATATTGAATGTTGAGAAGTGATCCTTCATTAACTTCAAAGTCATATTCCCTGGGCATATTTAAAATAAGGTTAGACTCAAATAAATGAGAGCTTCCTTATTGAATTTAAGACAACCTAACGTTCAACCCTTCGTTACTTTGTGAGACCTCCACAGGTTCTATTTGTGGCTCGTTTACCGTAACTACTATGATATCTGCTGACTTCTTGCCATAACCAACTCGTGGTTGACAAGATCTCCCCTGACAAGAGCATTTTCCTTCCCTCAACTCTTGATTGCTCAATTTCTTGAACGATTTGCAATTTAAAAGACATACTGTAGTCTTTTTGAGTTCGCTTAACGTACTCACCTTTAACCTCTTTATCCATAACATGACTTTGAGTGTAAGGCTATTCTAGGGCTAGACAAAATCATAAAAAAAGAGAATCCCGAAAGATTCTCTTTTATATATTCTGGATGCCTTTAATTTTAAGCACAAAAATATTTTGTTTTAAACTTAAAGACCACGTTCACTAAAGCAATCATCACCAGAACTTCAACCAATGATTCAATTACAGCCGCAAAAGCTTCTCCTCAGTTCATACCAAAAATAGCAATTGCCACCGCAATAGCTAATTCAAAATTATTGCTATCAACGCATTGGCATTTAATTTGCCTGATGCCTCAGTTCCTACTGAACAAATGGTAATGTTGGCATATAAAGACTGTAAAAATCCATTTGACTACAGCAGTTATTACCAGTACCTAAGATTAAAACTTTCGTATTTTAATTGTTAAATATTTTATTTGTTAATTCATTAATTGTATTAATACCTATAATTTCATTGGCCTGCATTTCAACACGGAAAAGGGGCTTGTTTTGAAATAGATCCTTGGCTTTATTCAGATAATTTTGTTGCAATTCCCAACGCTGCAATGCAAATGAATTGTTGTTACAATCCTCTGAATTAAAAATATGGTTGAGTAAAATACCCTGAACTGGAATACCAACTCTTTCCAAATCCTTCATAGCACGGAATCCTTCATTTAACGGGGTGAACTCTGGATAGGCAATTAGCAGGAAGGTGGTTTCCTCCGGATCTTTGAGTCTTTGAATTAGATTTTCAATTGAAGATTTGCCCTGCGTATCCATACTGCTATTAACACCATAAGTGTCTTTCTCTATTTTCTGATCGAGTTGTTTTTTATAATCAAATGGTAATTCTAAAAGGCGTAATGTATGACCGGTTGGTGCGGTATCCAAAACGAAATAATCCCATTCTTCTTGATTTAAAATGGAAGCGAATTTCTCAAAAATTGCTATCTCCTCGGTACATGGTGACTCTAGCTCTTCCTCTAAGGAGGCCAATACGTCGATGCTGTAATCATTCGTTCTAGCATCATCCATGATTTTTTTACGGTATTCTTCCACGGCTTCCTTTTGATCGACATTCACCGCCCATAAATTATTGCTTATCTCAGCTGGAATATGATTGACCTGGCAATCCAAAACCTGACCGATATGTGCTGCGGGATCAGTCGTAAAGAGTAACGTTTTTCCTTTTTTGGATAAATGCATGGCAATAGAACAAGCAGCAACTGTTTTTCCAACCCCACCTTTACCGGTAAGAACCGTAACTCTCTTGTGGTTTTTTATGTGTAATAAATCATTTAATACATTAGGCGACGAAAAGTCCTCAAATACGCCTTGATATGCAAATTCCTTTTGAACGACAGCATCATGATGCTCAAAAGTAATCCTCCCCAAAAGTTTAATGTTTTCTATTCCCTTTATCTCGGAAGCTTGCAAGGGAACTTCAGAAATATTTACAAAATCCTCCTCTTTTAGTCTATGGATGTAGGCACTTTGATTGTCGGCAATCACCTTAAATTTACCACTACTTACCACATCCTTAGGATATACTCCGTTAATAATCAGATGAAAATTATGAATTCCTGTTCTGCTAAGCTCTGCTTTTGCCCGAAGCGTTTCGTAAACGGATGTTTTTTCAGGACGACACACCAAACAAACCTGTGTTTTTTCTGCATCCTGCATCACTTCAACTGCGTGAGCATATTTCTGCTTGGAGTTTTCAATTTGTGAAACCGGTCCAATACAAGTTTGACCACTTCCTTCCGAACTTTTCTGAATATATTTGTCCCATTCGTTGGGCAAAGTCATCAAACGAAGCGTGTGTCCTGTTGGTGCCGTATCAAATATAATTAGCTCATAGGTTTCATCACTCAAGAAATCTGTAAATTTATCGAAGGTAGCAATCTCAACTGTGCAGCCTCCATTAAATTCTTCTTTGAGCTGTTCCAGAGCCAAATCATCCAATATAGCAGCAAGAGGCTCCAGCATTCTTTTTTTGTAGGCATCTGTAATGGCATCTGAATTCATTTGAATCAGCGATAAATGCTCGCTTACAAAAACCGGTTCTATACCGACTTTAACATCAAAAATATCACCCAGATTACCTGCAGGATCGGTGGAAACCAAAAGTGTTTTTTTTCCTTTGCTTGATTGATATAGTGCTGTCGTTGCAGCCATGGTTGTTTTACCGACTCCACCCTTACCAGAGAAAAATATATATTGTGGCATTCTATTGTTATTATCAGATTTAGAGTACGCCTAAAGGCATGCTGCTATATTATTTGATTAATGTGGAGGGTATTATTCCTTAAACAAACCCACAATATTGATTTCCTTGTCTAATCCTTTCAAAGCTGGAATATATTGCTCCAGTTCCTCTAAATTCGGATATTTTCCTGCCATAATGATTTTCTTATCGAGCAGAATCAAAGGCAATTGATCTAAGCCTTCGTTTTGGATAAAATCACTTACAATTTTGTTTTGAACAAAAACCATAGGTACCTGATTAATGGCATAGCGTTTCACATCAAAACCTACCTTTTTCACCAAATGGAGTGTGTGTTGTAAATCTAACAAAGCCTTATCTGGAGCTGGACCACAAACACCGCTTTCACAGCATAATGTCGGTTCAAAAATTTCTAATATCATATCTTAATTTTTCTGTGTAACAATCTAATCGCAACAATAATCTTCTACATCTAATTCATCTAGAAATAATTGAAGTGCACTCTTTAATAATGCCACTCCTTCCTGATTTAGACAATATTTGGTTTTAACCCCTTCTGTGTGCCCTTGAATCAAGCCCATTTGCTTCAACTCTTTAATGTGTTGATTCACGGTGGTTCTGCCAAGCGGTAATTCGTCTGAAATATCGCCGGTAATACATGATTTTGATCTTGCCAGAAATTGCAAAATTTGCAAACGTGCAGGATGTGCCAATGCCTTAAAATACTTAGCATTTACGCTTAGTTCTTCTTTAAATAATTCTGATTTTGCTTGTGCCATTGCCGTTTCGTTTGACGCAAATATACGTCAAATATTTTAATGACGTATTATTACGTCCAGCTTAATGTTATTAATTATTAAAAGTTGGATTTATTATCCTATTTGTGGAGTTCTAAGGCATTGTCACCCCTAAGATATTAAGCAAAAGTCAGGCTTATACATGGAATCGTTCACGAATGGGAGGATGGGCTCCGGCGAAGCCCACTCGAATACCTTAATGTAGAATTATTTTATGAGTCATTGCTCAGAGTCCGATTCTGATAACGACTATTACTTTGGCTCGTTTGAAGAAAAAGGCTACGAATAGATGCTTGACATTTACAAACAAATCACGCCTATAAGACGTGATTCACTATTCCCATAACTTAATGAACCGCCGTATACGAGACCTCACGTACAGTAGTGTGAGAGGTTCTCCGCTAGGCTACTCGATTGGCATTTCGTTATTTCTTATTTTGTTCTCATACTATTATCCAATTATATTTCAGAATTAGCATCCAATTTAAGGTTTGTGTAATTTTCAGTGACTTTATAATTATAATCCGGATAATCATATATAGGAATCCGTTGTTCTGTTTCACCAATTGAATAACCCCAGATGCTTTCATAATCTATTATATCTTCCCCAATGTCTTCAAGCTGGCGGAGATATTCACCAACAGATTTGGATTCAATAATAATCACTTTGTCCATTTTTTTCATCAAAGGACTATGGTCCCTGGTGTGATCCAGTTCAAACTCTAGAATCCTTCGCCCATAACGGGTAATACCGATGGTGCGAAATGTAAGACTTTTCCCAACTCCTGGTAAATTAAGCACATTTCTGTCGGTGCCTAAAAATGGCAAACCACTTTTTTTCATCAATTCTGCCATATCTTCTACAATTGAACCAGCATTGTTTGGAAAATCTTTAATAATTGAATAATACTTTTCAGGAATTTCACCTATCACCTTTTCTTCCATCTGTTCCTGAACTGCTCTTTCGTTGGTAGCAAAATTGAAATTATTCTCCATATACCCTTTTACACTAAAAGTATAATAATTGATAATCCCTATTTCGTTTAATACTTTCCGAAGCTTTGCGGCATGGCCTCTTCTCGAAGCCGCAGTAATAAATACATGCTGGTTGGTTATGGTCCATCCGGCTGTATTTAGAAGTTTAATCGCATCACGTGCTTCAGGTGTTACTTCCATAGGAGACTCAAAATGGGTTTGTATAAAAAATTGTTTTATTCCAATTTTGGCTGCTTTCTTTTTAAAGTCCCCCAATATTTTTACGAGTTCAGGCGTAATCCTTTGTGGTAGATATACCGGTAAACGGCTACCCAGTCTGACCCGTAAGAAATGTGCATATTTTTCACCGATGGGTCTTTTCTTATTTGCCTCCACTTTATTTGCAGCCATCTTGTAAACTTTGTCCAGAATTTTTTCAAGAGACTTATCAGAACTCATCAAAGCATCACCACCTGTGATTAAAATATCGCGTAATTGAGAATCCTTTTCAAAATAATCTAACAAGGTATCCAGCTTTTCGTCCCAGCTTTGCTTGGGTTTTAATTTATCCAAATTAAAATTCAGGTTTCCTCTCTGGAAATCAAACATTCGTTGACATGATGCACACAAACCACCGCATGCCCGACCCATGGTATCAGGGATTAAAATTGCCACTTCGGGGTAACGCCTGTGAATATTATGCTCGTTTGGTAAATACCAACCAGCTGCATTGGGCTCTCCGGGTTTTACTATATCTTCTTTTTCCCAAGCTACTATATTTCCGTATTCATTTATCAATTGCTGGCTGTAAATTACGTAATACCTAATAGCCAAGTCAGCACCAACAGCAAAATAGGGTACCCTCACATGCAATAAGGAAAGATAATAAGGATTTACAAAAAAGGGAATTCCTTTTGCCTCTGCTTCATACAAAACCTTCATTGTATCCGGATCGAGGGAGTTGTCGAGCAATTCATTTAATAAGTCAGGCGACCGTACAGCAAAGCGTAAATGAAATAATCGATCATCCCACCATTCAAGAGCTTTCAGATATTTTTGCTCTTGTGACATTTCTTTGAAGAAACAGAATTTAGTATCACTTATTTCTCCTCTATCAATTTTACTGATGATGATCTTTAGAATCCGTTCCCGGTTTTCTTCTCTCAGTTTAATAATCCTTGGGTCAAGGCCAGAACACCATCTATCCATCCATTCTTCAACTTTTTCCTGCGATGGGATATTCCTTTTATATTCACCGGTGAATTGTCTGAAAAGCATTAACATATCCTTAAAAAAATATGGCTTTGCTCCTCCGGTACCATGTGTTACTGCAAGCCAGATAAGTTGAATAGGATTGCTTATGGCCTTCTCTCCTCGAAGGTTCTGATCATCAAATTTCCGGCCTGCATTGTCAATATAATCCAAAATACGGATCGCAGCAAAATCCTTCCAGGTCAGTTTCTCAAATGCTATCCTTCCATGGGTTTCCCTTTTATAAAAATTATGTGCATCTTGATTTTTTTTAATTTTATCCAGCACCCAGTTTCTCACACCAATCAATGCCTCAGTTTCATTTCTGGCATTTCGCATAATTTCTTCAAGCGTGGGGTTTTCTTTGAGCAATTGCCTAAGGAGCATATGTGATTTTACGGTGATTGCAATGCGGTCGAGTTCGCGGGTTATTGTAGCCATAACTTAAATATTACAAGTTAAACAGTAGTATAAAGATAAAGCATTTCTAGGTTTTTCTGGGAAGAATTCTGGAATCACTAATACTAGAAATTCATTTCTTTTCTCTCCTAATTCTTTTGTTTTTCTGTTGCAGAAAGATGTCAACTGTCTTGTCTTTGTAATGAATGCCAACATATATAACATCAATATTGATGTTATTTCTTATATGCCCTGCGTTTTATTGTTGCCCCTAATTTGGTATAACAACAATAAAAATTTAAGGTCATTAAAAATAAATTCCCTCTAAACCTCTCACAGAGCCATACGTGCGAGAGGCGTTTACTGAGCTTGTCGTAGTATTCTCCGCTAGGTTATTAGCCTAGCGGCAGCCTACTCATATGTTTACAGAAGAATGTATTTGTAGTCAAGATGGATAAAACCTTTATAAAAACACATTGAAAAAAGTATCCTAATGTATGAAGATGAATGAGGATACTTCTATAAATATGTATTAGAATTATCAATTTGAAATCACAAATTAATATTTAAAATTACACTCTGTTTTCTTGACACACCTAATCTTTTATGCAACGAATTGGTGCACCTGTATTTATGTCACCTATTGTACTAACATCAGCCTCCACCATGAAATTTTGTATACGAAAAGATTTTCCTAAACCATCACTATTTGTAGTAGTGCTCCACCAATATGTATAAATGCCTTGACTCGAAAATATATTTGCAAAATTAACACGTACACCACTTGGGAGGCCTGTGAAACCACTACTATTGTTGGTTATAGAATTATTCCCGGGAACACCCGTTACATATGTATATGAATCCCAATTTGTAGTGGCAGCCACAGATTTTCCTAATTTATTACCTGAGTTTGTTCCATCGTAGTTGTGACCATTAGTAATTAAATAGGATTGTAATTCTTGAAATTCATCTTCCGCAGGTACGTGCCAATCAACAGGGCATACATTGCGATTATCCGTTGTTACAAACTGAGTATATAACCTTCCAAAAGTAGCTACATTATTTTCATCGCCATTATAAGCCCACTGGTACTTAGGTGTTATTTCTGCTGATATATCTAATGTAGCAGGGCTTGTTGTTCCAATATCATCTCCGTTTTGATATCTAGTAGTTTTTATATTCTCTTGCATCCATACTTGATTGCCTATTTTAATAAGAGAATAGATATTGCCGTCTATGTCCGCTAAGGTAATAGACATAATAGTATGAATTATTGTTTCACCTGTTATGGTATGCCTAATTATTATATCAGTTGATTCATTGTTTAACATTGCTCCATTTTCAGGAGTAGTATTTACACCACCACTTGCAAAATCAGAAAATGCTAAGTCTCTCGTGGTGCCATTATCTAAAGTGAGCTCTACCGCAAGACCTGAAAGGTCTAAATTCTCGCCCTTATAATAATCTACTTTTGTGGGAGGTGTTTTTACATTTACACCTGTAACAGTGCTAATTGTTATAGACTGACTTATGTTCTTGCCAGAAGCAGAATGTGTAATTGTTACGCCTGTTAATACTTCTGTAAGTTCTGCTCCATTTACAGGTAAGCAATTTACCCCGTTACTTGTAAAATCTGAAAGGGTAATATCTTCGGTCGCACCATTGTCCATTGTAAGGGTTAACAAAAGTCCCGAAAGATCAAGAAATTCGCCCATATAATAATCAACTTTTGTGAATGCTGTTTTTATTGAAATAGCGGCAACTATATCACTAACTGTAATAGCTTGACTAATAATATTTCCAGATTTCGTATGCGAAATTATTACCGCCGTCGATTCTTTCGTAAGCTCTATCCCATTATCTGGAGAACAAGTTATCCCGTTACTTGCAAAATCAGAAAATACTACATCTTTAGTCTCGTTATTATTCATGGAAAGGGTTACAACAAGTTCCGATAGATCTAAAACTTCACCTAAATAATAATTTACTTTTGTAAGAGCCTTTTTTATCGAAATAGTATCTACTATTACATTATTAACCATAATAGCCTGGCTTGCAGTCTTTTCTGTTATGGTGTCCGTAATAATTGCTACAGTAGATTCTGTGGTGAGCTCTGTTCCATTTTCAGGGGAGCAAGTTATCCCTTTGCTTGCGAAATCAGAAAATACGATATCTTCTGTCTCGCCATTATCCATATTAAATGATACCACAAGTCCCGAAAAATCTAAAATGTCACCTTCATAATAATCAATTTTTATGGGTGCTGTTTTTATCGAAATGCTAGTTAATTCAACAGATTTTGGATCATCTTCATCACAGGATATAATACCAATTGTAATTATCAAAAGCAAAAAAGCTAATATTCTCATAATTATTTTTTTATTATAAATATATTAAAATACTGATATTCACTTACGTTTATTTTTATTAAATCGATAGTTATATTATAAAATTTCAATTTGTTTGCCAGAAAAAAAGTGCGTTGGAAAAACTAAACCATTTTTTATCACACGTACTGAAACTATCTCGATAAATTCAGTATCATACAGCACAAATAAATTATACTTTCACGTCAGAAAGTAAATTGCCTTTCTAAAATACAAAAGCTGTCAGAATGTGAAAAACAACCCTTAAATTAGCTACTTGTCAAAAAGAGTAAAATTGTTCTATTTTCTGATTTTTAGCGACTTGTTTATAACGGTCTTGTGTATGAAACGTAGCGTTTAAAAAGATTCTAACTTTTCGGATTAACACAGAGCCGAATTTTTACGTTTTGTTTTTAATTTTTCTATTCTAAAAGTTAAATTTAAAAATTTGGCGGTCTTTGTAAATAATCACAAACCTCTTGGTTTAGCAATTACTAGCTATGTTTTATAAACGTTGTTGAACGAAACCTAAAGGTAGCTAAAGTCTAAACTTAAGTACCTTTAGTGTGTATTCATTAAAACTTCGTATTATGAAAAAAAAGCACTTTAATCGAACGGGCTTGCAGTTCATGCGATGAATTTAACAATATTTACCGAAAGATGAAACGCTCGATTGAGCTTTCTGGTAAAAGTTTGAGCACGCTTACCAATTATGCCCGTTGTTTGGCAACAATGACGCTTTATTTTAAGTGTTCACCTCTTGATCTAGACTCAGAACAAGTACTGGATTACCTTCATTATCTACAGTCGCAAAAGAAAACACCATCCTCTTCCTATTTTAAGCATACTCTTTATGGCTTACGATTTGTTTATAAACTCTATAAGAAGGAACCTTTACTTCACAGCTTACCTTCTCTTAAAAAAGTCCACAAACTCCCTGTTATTTTAAGTGTTCCGGAAATCAGACGGTTGATTGCAGCCCCAAAACTCCTAAAACACAGAATGCTGATTGCCTTAATGTATGGGTGTGGTTTACGTCGTTCAGAATTGATGAATCTTAAGATTACGGATGCCGATTTGGACAGGAAAATGTTACACATCAGAGAAGGGAAAGGTCGAAAGGATAGGTATGTTCCTTTGGGTGATAATCTGTCCTACGGCATAGGAAAATACCTTGCAACTGTAAGTCCTTACATTTGGCTTTTTAATGGGAATGGTCCAGATGGTACACTCCGACACTTTTCGGCAAATGGAGTTCGATGGGTTATTAATGAAGCTCGAAAGAAATCGGGAATCCAGAAACAGATCAGCTCCCATATTCTTCGGCATACCTACGCCACACATCTTCTGGAAATGGGCACCGATATCATGACCTTAAAAGATCTACTGGGACATATTGATATCAAAACCACCATGCTCTATTTGCATACCTGTAATCTGGATAAACGGAAGGCTTTTTCGCCTATGGATAAAATCTATAAGCCTAAATAGTGATGAAGGCCAAACATGAGGTGGCTGATATCTTAAGAAGGAATCACCATAACTTGGAGCATATAGTCCCCAATCGATGGAAGAGAAGAACGCTATATGCCATCGAAATTTGTAGAACTGCTGCTTTGGGCGGACATATTGACTTATGCCTAAACTCTGATTGTCATCAAACCCACATCAGTTACAACTCTTGCAGGAATCGTCATTGCCCAAAATGTCAGGGACACAAACGTCAGCAGTGGATACTCGCACGCGAAAGCCAGTTGATAAATACCGCTTACTATCACATGGTTTTTACCTTGCCATCGGAGCTGAATAAACTCACATTTACAAATCAGAAAATAGTCTATACCATTCTCTTTAAAACGGCTTGGAGCGTAGTTAGAGACTTTGCTGCCAATCCCAAATTTATAGGTGGGAAAGCGGGTATGATTAGTATTCTTCACAGCTGGGGGCAAAACCTGTCCTTTCATCCACATCTGCACTGCATTGTGCCTGGTGGTGGAATTAACCCCAATAAAAAATGGAAAACGGCCAAGGGGAAGGATAAATATCTTTTTCCTGTGAAAGCCATCAGCAAAGTCTTTCGAGCACGTTTTATTGAGCAAGTACGACTACATTTTAATTTAGAATCAGAGCTCTACAAACAACTGTTTCAGAAGAAATGGGTGGTGTATTGCAAACGTCCCTTCTTTGGGCCTAAACAGGTTATCGAATACTTGGGCAGATACACGCACAAGGTTGCCATTAGCAACCATAGACTGGTTGACACCTCGAAGGGTAAAGTCACTTTTATGGCGAAAGATTACAGGCATGGTGGCAAGAAACAACCTGTAAGCTTAACAGATACGGAATTTATACGAAGGTTCTCCTTACACATTTTACCAAAGGGATTTACACGCATTCGTCACTATGGCATTCTTTCGAGTTCGCTCAAAGCCGACATATTGCCCATTTTGCATCAGCAATTGGGGCTGATTATTATTTGCCCTAAACAGGAAAGTAAACATCGAATTTGCCCAAGCTGCCAAAAAGGAGAACTCATTACCATCCGATATTTCGACAACCGAGGGCCTCCGAAAAACATTAAACCTCTTGATGGATCAATCATTCAGGCTATCATGAAAATAAAGTCGTAAATCAAGACTACTCAGATAGCTATGTCCAATTGTGAAATCTCCTAAATACAAAACACAAAAAAAGCTGCAGATTACCCCACAGCTTTAAATATTTTTGAAATGGCTCGACTATAATCAACTCCTTATTGCCATATCCCTTTTACAGAAAGTTCCGCTAATCACATCATTCCCCATAAAGTAGCAATTCAGGTAACGGTTACGTCAACCCAACGTTCATGTTGGGCAGTTCCTGCCACACGAACGCTTAGTTGTTATAGCTCGTGTTATTATTGATTTTTCAGTTTAGATCCTCACTTACTCATGGCTTTCTCTGCAATAAGTTCTCCTTTAGGATCATAAAATTTCCAAATTCCAATTGGTTTATTTTGTTGAAAACAACCCTCTTGCTCGATTTGTCCATTATTGTGATAATAAGTACAAATACCCTCTTGATAATTATCTTTATAATTTATAATACTGGCTAATTGTCCATTCTCATGATATGTTTTAAAAGTACCATGTTTTAATCCACTTATAAAGAGTCCGATTTGGAGAGTGTCTCCATTTTCGTAGTATGTTTCAAATTTTCCGTTTTGCTTGTTTTTCTCCCAATAACCAACTTGTTGAATTGCTACATTATCGTAATAAATTTTACTTACTCCATGTTTCTCACCTCGTAACCAATTAAATTGTTCTTTTAATTGACCACTTGGATAAAACGTCTTCGAAACACCATCTAAAGCTCCATTTTTCCAATTGGATTCTTCATACAGTTTTCCATCTTGTGCGTAAAATGAGGTAATTCCATTTTGTAAGTCATTTTCAAAATTCACCTTTGAATTCAAAATGCCATTGGCATAATAAAACACCCATTCACCCTGTTGCTTGTCATTATCCCAATTCCCTTTTTCTTTAACTTTCCCATTCTCATAGAAAAGGGTGGCGACACCATGTTTTTTTCCGTTTTTTAATTGTCCTGTACTTTTAATTGAACCATCTGGATGATAAGTTTCGACTTTTTCAGCGCATGAGAACAATACTGTCGTAATTAAAATTACTATGATTATTAAGGATACTTTTTTATTCATTCTAATTAGTTTCTTTATTCTTTCTCGATTACTTCACGTTAACATGAGCTATAACGAGTGTGTATGTGTATATACATTTATATCTCTTTTATCTCTTCTAAAACATACACTTACACATCTAATTTGGCTGTGTAAGTGTATAAATATATTTAAGTGTCGTCAATCAGATCGTCAATAGGATTTTTAAATTTAATAAAATCCTTGTTTGATACATGGGTATACCTTTCAGTTGTTTTTGAGCTACCATGCCCAAGCCATTCTTGAATATATCTTAAGTCAGTTCCCTGTTCTAAATGGTGAGTAGCAAAACTGTGACGCAAAATATGTGGAAACACTCGTTTTTTAATTCCAACTCTTTGGGCTGCTGTTTTTACAACATTCGATATGCTTTTCGCACTGTATGGTTTGTTACTAGGTCCTTCAAAAATCCATTTTAAAGGCTTAGACTTCTTGTAATACGCTCTTAAAAGTAATAATGTTGGTTTTGCTAGTTGTACATATCTATCTTTTTTTCCTTTACCTGCTCGTATTTTAATAAGCATACGGTCAGAGTCTACATTCTTCAACTCCATATTAATGGCTTCACTTCTTCTTAACCCACAAGAATAAAGTAATGCAATTAAGCATTTGTGCTTTAAATTGTGAGTGGAATTTATCATTATTGAGATTTCATTTTTACTCAAAACATCAGGTAGTAATTTTTCTTTTTTAGGTCGTTCTATTGAAAAATACAGTTTCTCTCTGCCCAATACCTTCTCATAATAAAACTTAATCGCATTAATTCTTTGATTTTGTTGGCTGGTCGATATATTTTGCTTTTCTATTAAACCGAGCATGTAATCATTAATATCCTCAGGCGTAAATTTATTTAAGTCTTTATCAGGAAAAGCGGACTGAAAATCTCTAAAATATTTACTGTAAACCTTAATTGTACTGTCACTGTATCTAACTCTTTTAAGTTTTTCTATAAAGCCTTTCGGCAGTCGAATAACTTCTTCTACATCAGTATTCCCGTCTTGTACTACAATCTCATAGGTGAAAGAGAAAACCTTCTTAAATTTCTTATAATCAAACTTATCTCTAGCAACCCACCAATATTTCTTTGTTTGGCTCCAAGTGGCAGCAAACTCTCGCTTTAATAAATCCACAAGACCAGCCTCATAGCTAAAACGAATAGCCACAACCTTTTGTTTGCGATGCGTGTCAGACGATATAGTGAGTTTTACTTTTTGCATGATTATTATAGTAGATCAAAACCTAAATTTATGAAAATAAATATATTAACAATATCCAAGAGACGAGTAAAACTATAACCTCATGTAAAACAGAATGGCTCTACATAATAAATACACAGTCAGAGTTTCTGGGATAAAGCCACATGCATATCAGTTAAGCAGTTCTCTTCAATAAACCATTAGCACATCTGAAAAATATATTAGCCCTACTACAAAAAAGTAGGAGTCCTGCTGGAAGAAATATCAGTACTACTAGAAGGCTGAGGGAGCTTCCCTCGAAAAAATATCAGGGCTGCTGAAAGAAATAGTAGCACCGCCGAAAGTTCCAGTAGTCACCCTCGATGGTCTGTCAGCAACTTCTACACTTTGTAGGAGTGCTACTAAAGGGCTCAGCAGGGCTATTACGAAATATATTAGCACTACTACAAGACCGAGGAGGTTCTCCTCGAAGAAACAGTAGGGCTACTATTTCTTCCAGAAGTTGAGATTCAGCAAAAATTCTGAATTTGTAATGACAAAAAACAGAGCACTCCATTTTCACCTCAATAAGCTATGAACAAAGGCATAAGGTAGTTTAATCATTAAGCAAACTATTGAACCATATACTCAAAAGTCAATTTTGACACTGAAGCACAAAAAAACTGAATAGAAAGCACAAAAAGCTTTTTTCATGCGGACTTCAGACTGTCAAAAAGATGCTATGCTTAGCAATTTTCACAGAAAAAAACGCAATATTATAAACATAAGCAATTTATATTTTTTGTAGTAATAATACACACTGTTAAGTGTAAGCTTTTTTTAGAATAATTATAAAAAAACAACAGCCCCAACTAGCCCATTTTATTAACAGTCTAAGACTTCAACGAAATAAATATTAAAAACATTTGGAAGCTAAGTATTTTTATGTCTAAATTTATTAAACAAAATAATTAGCAAACAGAGTGTTAAGCGAACCTATTAACACCTAAATAATTTTAATCTAAACTTAAAACCTGTAAGAATGGCACAAACCACAGAATTCGTTGATTACATAGCGAAAAAAGAAGAGGATTTTATCAGTAAAGTCCATAATTTTGAATCGAAGATTGATAACTATACCGCAATCCTCGGTTTGGATGAGGCTAAACTAACTACTCTTAAAGCTAACCTAACGGCTTATCTTGATGCCTGTAATAAGAAAAATGCGTTACATGCTGAGGCTCGTGCTGCAACCCAAAAATGTAAGGAATTGATCAAGCCCTTAACCCGTGAGATTAGAGGCACAAAAAAGGATGCAGAAATGAGTCCGAATTGCACCCTGGCAGTTCTTGAAGATTTGGGTATGAACAACACTAAACGCGTGGTTGATATGGATACAGATTATCCTGTTTTAAGCGTTAAATTATTGGCTGGAATACCTCAGGTTAAGTATAAGAAAACACCTTACGATAGCATTCGTTTGACTTGTAACATCAATAAAGGGGAAGACAAATATGAGGAGACTGTCACTCAAAACTATTATAACGACACCAGTGCAAGAATAAACCCTCAAGAACCTGAGGTCCGCGAATACACAGCCTATTTCAAGAAAAAAGGTCAAATCGTTGGTCAACGCTCAAAGAGTGTCAAAATTATTCTTGAGGCGATTTAAAGGCCCACAAGTAAAAAAGGAAACCCCTCTTTTTAATGACGAGGGTGTCCAAAAATATGTATGTCAACCATTGATCGTCATCCTGAATTAATTTCAGGATCTCATAATCAATGAGTACAGATTCTGAAACAAGTTCAGAATGACGAATATACATATTTCTGGACACCCTCGTTTTTATTCTAAAAATGACTCAGTAGCAGCACAAACTAACTCTCCTTTTTATTATCTTGTGAGTTCAAAGTACACATATGGATATTCTACAAATTATACCTGGATCTGGTGGTAGTTTCTACTGCGGTAATTGTTTACGCGATGATAAATTTCACCTTGCTATGAAAAAGCAAGGCCATCAGGTTACAAAGTTACCCATGTACCTTCCTTTATTTTCTGATGAGCACGACCTAAATGAAATACCTGTATTTTATGGAGCCATTAGTATCTATCTAAAGCAATTGTATCCTATTTTCAGGCATGCACCCGCTTGGATGGATCGTCTTTTGAACTCTGGCCCTATGTTAAAATTGGCTGCGAGTATGGCTGGTTCAACAAACGCGGAAGGTTTGGAAGAAATGACCATCTCTATGTTGATGGGCGAAGAAGGCAAACAAAAAGATGAACTGAATAGAATGGTAAGTTGGATGGCAGAATATCTTCAACCAGATGTTATTCATTTGTCAAATGCCCTACTGTTAGGCTTAGCTCCAAAACTAAAAAAAGAATTCCCCAATGCAGCAATCATTTGCTCTTTACAAGATGAAGATGTTTGGGTAGATGCTATGAAAGATTCTTTTAGGGATAAGGTATGGAAGCTAATGAGTACCAAATCAGAATATGTTGATGCTTTTATTGCTGTTAGTGATTTTTACGCCAAGCTTTCCTTAGAAAAAATGAACCTCCCTCCTAATAAAGTATTCACAAACCATTTAGGTGTCGATCCTGACGAATACACATATGCATCATCAAGTAAGAAAGTACGAAACATTGGTTATATATCACGAATGTGCGCGGCAAATGGTTTCGACATCATAGTTGATGCTTATATCCTACTTAAAAAAGATAGTGCGTTCGAAGATGTAAAGCTGATTCTAACAGGAGGATCAACTGGAGACGACAAGCCTATAATTAAACAAGTAAAACAGAAGCTAAAAGCTGAAGGTCTTACGAATCAGGTTGAATTTCATGAAGACTTTGATGGTGAAGGAAGGCATGATTTCTTTGCTAAGGTTAAAATGATATCTGTACCCGTAAGAAACGGAGAAGCCTTCGGTTTATATTTATTGGAGAGCATGGCTTCTGGAGTACCTGTAGTGCAACCAAAGCTAGGCGCATTTCCCGAAATTGTTGAAAAATCGAATGGTGGTATCATTTACGAGAACAACAGTCCAGAAGAACTAGCTATTACTTTACAAGACCTATTAAATAAAGAAGATAAATTGCAAGAATTATCCCTCAATGCACGAAAAGGTGTTGAGAAGGCGTTTAATATTTATGATCAAGCAGATAAGCTCATTAGTATTTACAGCATGTTTCTAAAGAAGAATTAAGCAATAACTTATTAAAAATAAACACTATGCTTGTGTCAAAATTTAACCAACAAACAGGTATACTGGTATCTAAATTTGAAGGTAATATAAACTTGAAAGAAATTTTAGACTATATTATTTCAACAAAAAATAATAAAACATACCCTCGTCACCTAAAAATAATAACTGATGCAAGTCAGGCAGTTTTCAACTTCTCATTCACCGACCTACAAAGTATTGTTATCGAAAATGAAAAATCTCTAGAGCAGTATGATTCTATTACTGATGCTATTATTGTTACCGATCCTAACACTACAGCTCTATCAATGCTCTATAAAGAATTAGAAAAAAACAGCAAATATGAATTTAATATTTTCTCAACAAAAAGAGCTTCTCTTGAATGGTTGAGTCAATTTTAATAAAAGGTCAACAGTAGCAAATTGAAACTATCTTAGTTTTGTATTTATAATATTTATGCTTTACTTTTCGAGAATCTAAAGCACTACTCTTTTTATGAACATCCCAAACCTAATACTCTTTTGTGGAGCTCAGATTATTGGTCTGATAATTATCCTACTACGTTCTAAGTTTAGGACTTTACCTAATCTTATTCTTAAAATCATATTTATTAATATTATACTTCACTACGTTTACTACTATTTCTTTTACAAAGGATTTATCGAATTAAATTCTAACTGGCCATTTATAGTTGTTCCTATAGCTACCATAGCACCTCTTATCGTTTATTATTACGTAATGTCCGTATTGTATGGAAAACTAAAGTTTACAAGAATTAGTCTTCTCCATATTGTCCCATACTTAATGGCTGGAATTGTTTTTCTTTTCTACATTAACTCTGCTGAGAGTAAGTCATTTTTGTTATTTATTAGTAAGAATATTGTTGTTTCCATTTATCTAATATACCCTTTCCTAATTCTAAAGATGATAGGGAACTTTTATCAGATTAAAGGATTTTCATTAAACATCTTTAACTACAATAAAAAGAGAACCGTTCTCATCAGGCTGCTTGTATTGATGATGACAGCTCATTTCGTTATCCTTGCAATTAAAATAAACCTTCCCCTATTTATAGATGGCTCTGAAGCAATAATGGATATCATAAATCTAGGATTTCTTGTTGTCTTGGGATATGCCATAAGTTATGTAATTGTTAGTGAACCAAAAACTTTGCACTTAAGTACCGAAAAAGTTGGTTTAGGAGGGTTTAAGAAATACGACAAGTCTAAATTGACTCGAAAATTAGCTGAAGGAAATGTTGTTAAGATGAATCAAATCATGGAAAATAAAAGACCATACCTCGATTTTGAATTCAATCTTTCAAGCTTTTCTCAAGAATGCCAAATTCCTACTCATGTGATATCCGAAACACTAAATGGATTAATGAACCAATCTTTCAACGATTACATTAATAACTACCGAGTAGAAGAGTTTAAAAGACTCTCCCAAGAAGAGAAGTATAGGAATTTTACAATACTAGCAATGGCATTCGAATCAGGTTTTAAATCAAAGGCTACTTTCAACGCTGCCTTCAAAAAAATTACTGGAATAACGCCTTCTCAATTCATTAAAGGCTCCTAGTTTAATATTAAACCATTAAAAGGGCTCTTTACCTCTCGTCTTAATTAATTGGCATACGTCCGAAATTATTGGCTTTGTCGATATATCAATGTTTTAGCTGCAGTTTTGAACTGTAACAAAATATTGACACAATGAGCACAAACAAAAAATCATCAAATTTTAACAGAAGAGAATTCTTCAAAATTGGAGGCATATCTGCTGTTGTTGGAGTATCAGCAATTACGGCCTTACCTAAGAAAGTTGCTGCAAACAAAATAGACGAGCACCTTGTTAAAAAGCTAGTCACAACCCACGACGATTTTCCTGTTGAAGTACGTGATGATTATATACCACCACGCAACTGGGATCATGTTCAAGCTCGTTCGTTTTTTGTTGATGCCGTAAAAGCTATTGGAGAAGATGTTGAAGATGAAATAGTCGCAGATGGACAAGCCTTTGTTCAAAAGATGAACTTCGCTTACGATAATTCCAAAGTTGGATATACTCAGGCTGACAAAGCTCTCTTTGCAGGTGCATGGGCTATGAATAATTTTGCTGCTGGACCAAGTCCGGCTGCTATTCCCGATTTTGGTGTAAATGCTTGGGAGCAGAAAACACATAAAAATCCTCATGCTCTTTTTGACAATGACTATGTTGTGAAAGAGAAAGTTAAGTTTGAAAGCAGACAAGAAGCTAGTAATCAAATTAAAAGAGCAGCTAGGCTTTTTGGTGCCGACCTTGTTGGTATTACACGACGAGATGAAAGATGGGATTATCGTAAATTCTTAAACCCTATTCCTCCTATTGCACGTAAAGCCTTTGCAGGACCGCCAAGTCCCGAACAACTTGAAGAATTAAAAAACTGGGGTCCAGACAAATTCGTTACCGACTGGAGTGACTTCCCTTTTGTTCCAAAAACAGTTATAGTCATGGCATTCGAGATGGATTACGAAGGTATTTCTGCCTCTCCATCCTATGTTGGTAGTGCTGCAGCAGGTGCGGGATACTCTAAAATGGCGGAAACACCATACCAGTTATCCGTTTATTTAAAAAATCTGGGTTATCAGGCTGTTTCGGCAGGGAATGATATGGGTTTAAGCGTTCCTTATGGCATTGCCGCAGGTTTAGGTGAAAGTTCACGTTTAGGTCAAATGGTTTCGTACAAATATGGCCCACGTGTTCGATTAGCTAAAGTATATACCGATTTTGAATTTGTAGAATACGATAAACCAAAGTCATTTGGTGTGATGGATTTTTGCAAAAGTTGTATGCGCTGTGCTGATGCTTGTCCAACCAAGGCTATTTCCTACGATAAAGAACCATCATTTGATCCAACACATGAAAATAAAGATAAAGCTTGGTACAACATTAAGGGCGTGAAAAAATACCATGTTGATGCGAAGAAGTGTTTCAAGCTTTGGGGTGAACTTGGCGATGATTGTGGCATGTGTATCGCATCATGTCCTTATAACAAACCAGACTTTTGGCACCATAGATTGGTCGATAGTATTACTGCTGCAATGCCTGGTCCTGTGCACGACCTTATGCGTGAAATGGATGAATTATTTGGATATGGTAATGTTGAAGACAAGGCATCTATAACGAAATTCTATAGTCCTGATGGTAAAAGTTACGATGGCCATTAGGCCTCTCTTCAACTCTTAAATTATCAATATAGAAATCATTAATAAATATAAAACTATGATATTTTCAGGAATAGAGATCCTATTTTTTTCCTTAGGCGTTATCACAACTCTAGCTATGGGAACAACTTATTACTACAACACAAAATTCAAATTCAATTGGGGAACCTGGTCAAGTATATGCCTTGGTATTTTCCTTTTCATCTTCGGAATAGCATGGAGCTTTAGTTCCATACTTGAAGGTGAACCACGAGCAGCAAGTATGGGACTCGTTGTTTTCGTCATACCTGCAATCATATTTTTGGTATTAGGAAGAAGATTGGCTCTTAAAAAAGCAATAAGCAACTAGTTTTTTGTTCTATTGAGTATCGAAGTCACACCTAGTCGTGACTTCGATCTCTATTAATAAGGATTTAGAATAATACATGAAGAAATATATCAATTGGTTTGCCTGGATAACTCTAGGTATGGCTTTCTGCTATGGGGTAATTTTTACTGATAATTCTCAGCAACTTGAGCATTTAAAAATATTACAAGCTGCAGATATTAGTTTGGGAGAAGCGAAAGAAGCTGTCTATCCAATTTATCAGGCTGATAGTTTATTGGGTTATTTAGCAACAGGATCATCACAAGGATATGGTGGGCCTTTGCAAGTCGCTATTCTTAGCAATACCACAGGAAATATAATAAAAGCAGAGTTAATGAAGAGTTTTGAAACACCTTCATTTGTAGCAAAACTTTCAAACAAAAGATATTACCAGCAGTACAATGGGAAGAAACTAACCGATCAATTCCAACTAAAAAAGGATGTGGATGCCGTATCGGGAGCAACAGTAAGTTCATTGGCCATTGCCATTGCTGTTCGTGATGCCTCTTATCTAATTGCAAAAAGCGTTTTTAAAACTCAAACACCTCAAATTGAGGTAAAATGGCATTTAACTCTAAAAGAAGGCATTGTAGCTTTAATTATATTGATTGGTTTTTTAGCCATTTATCTAAAGCAAAAGAAGCTGATTTATCTAAATCTATTCCTTGGCTTGGTATTCATCGGCTTTCTGTTTAATGCATCGCTGTCATTAACACACTTTGGACGTATACTACTTGGATACTTCCCTGATATTCATTCTCACTTAAGCTGGTGGTTACTAGTTGCTGGCACACTTAGTTTGGTAATTGTATGGGGAAAGAATGTTTATTGTACAGCCATTTGCCCATTCAGAGCGAGTCAAATGCTTTTGCATCAGATTTCAGGAATCAATATTAACATGAATAAATCATTAGGAAAAGTTTTATCTCAGACTCCAAACCTATTGATCTGGTTATCTCTTATTCTGATTTTTATATCCAAAAACCCAATTGTGTCATCTTACGAACCTTTTGCAATGCTATTTTCCTTAAAAGGAGCTGGAATTCAATGGTATATTTTACCTACTTCACTTATAGGAGCATTATTCTTTTCAAACTTCTTTTGCCGATTCTTTTGTCCTGTTGGGGGAATCTTAAAGTGGTTATTGAATAGACGAAATCAAGTTAAAAAACTGTTCACACAAAATAAACAGCATGTCTAAAAATTTTAAAATTAATAAGGAGACAATAGCAGGTATCGCATTATATCTGATGTGTTTAATTAGTATTTTATTGTTTATTTCAAATAATTTTTAAAGAACTATCAAAGTGGTATGTGAATAAGGGTTTTTATTAATCTGCAAGGACCTAACAAAACCGTTAATTCTCTCCCACCCTATTTAATACTGCAGCTAATAGTCGGAATAGCTATTTTCTATTCATAACACTTATAGGGATACGATTAATCAGCATTTGACCTTTCTCACTTTGCTTTTGAATCTTTCTAACAACATCCATTCCCTTTGTCACTTTTCCAAAAGCAGCAAAGCCTTCATTATCGGAATTACGAAGTCCACCAGCGTCTAAATGGGGCTGATCGCCTACACAAATGAAAAATTCGGTACAAGCCGTTCCCGGTTTATTCCTAGCCATTGAAATAACGCCGTCTAAATGTAGAATGCCTGTTTTATCGGTTCTTTCGTGTTCAATGCAAGGCATCTTATCAACAATTGAATCGTGAAATAAACCTCCTTGTATAACTTCAATCTTAATATCCCGTCCTTCTTGATTATCCATATGAACAACTCTATAGAAGCAGGCTTTTTCAAAGATCAAACTGTCAACATTTGCTAAAAAATGCTTCGCAGTTATAGGTGCTTTATCCTCATAAATCTCTATTTCTATTGAGCCTAGAGATGTTTTAATTTCTATAAGTGGGTAATCTGCTTTTGAGCAGGAAATTAGACAGCAAGCAAAGAATAAAACAATAGGGTAAGTTTTCATACTAGGTACATTTTTATTTAGGTAAAGATTAGTACTTGCAATTTGCTCTCTTTTATTTAATTATACAAGATTCTGCAAAAAAAGAAATGCAAAAATCCCATCTGATTTAGAATGACTCTAGAATTTTAAAATTTAGTGATATCTTTGCTATAGATATAAGCTTTTGAGCCAATCCACAACCATTTTATTTTAGAAGAACTACGATTATCTCTTAACGAAATATATATAGAGTGGAACTGACACGAGAATTTATAAAAAGCTTACCCAAAGCTGAACTTCATTGCCATTTAGATGGATCAATGCGAGTTGAAACCATTATTGATCTTGCCAAGGAAAATAAGGTTGAGTTACCCGAAGAAAATCCTGAAAAATTAAGACAAATATTAGAAGTTGGTCAGAATTGTAAGAGCTTAACAGATTATTTACGACCATTTGATATTACCTGTTCTGTTCTCCAAACCAAATCAGCCTTAGAACGTGCCACATACGAATTAGCTGAAGATTGCGTTGAAGAAAATATTAGGTATTTAGAAATTCGTTTTTCTCCAATTCTCCATATAAATGATGGCTTATCTTTAAGCAAGGTTGTTGATGCTGTATTGGATGGTAAAAGCAGAGCTGAAAAAGATTTCGATATCACTATTGGTATTATTATTTGTGGTCTGCGTCATTTAAGTCCTGAAACAAGCAATATACTAGCAGAACTCTGCGTTGCCTATAAAAATTATGGTGTTGTAGGATTCGACCTGGCTGGAGCAGAACGAAATTTCCCTGCCAAAGATCATAAAGAAGCCTTTTATCTAATAATTAATAACAACATTAACACGACAGTGCATGCTGGTGAAGCTTATGGACCAGAATCTATTCATCAAGCTTTGCATCACGTTAGGGCTAATAGAATTGGACATGGTACTAGACTAAAGGAAGATGGAGATTTGCTTAACTATGTCAACGATCATCGTATTCCACTTGAAATGTGTATTACCTCAAACCTTCAAACTAAGGCTGTTGAATCCTATTCCCGACACCCTATTAGGTTCTATTTTGATATGGGTTTAAGAGTAACTATCAATACCGACAACAGATTAATATCAAAAACCACTCTGACAGACGAATACCTCTTGGCAATCAAAGAGTTTAATTTTAGTCCTAAAGACATCAAGTATCTGATTACAAATGGTTTTAAGTCAGCGTTCCTTCCTTTAAATCAAAAGGTAAAGCTTTTAAAAAGAGTCAGTCAGGAACTCAGAGAAAAAGGCTTAGAAATTCATAAAGATTATATTTAGTAATGGCTCTGTAAGATTACAAAGCACAAAGTCTATCATATAAGTCCGATCAATTGATCGGATTTTTTTGTTCAACCAGACAATATTCTTATACTTTTGTAGCCAAATTTAAATAAGCTATGAGATACTTTCTAATGTTATTGGCCATTACTGTTGGCTGTTTATTACCTATTCAAGCAAGTATTAACGCAAAATTGGGGACTTTCCTAAAGGCTCCAATTATGGCGGCACTAGTTAACTTTATTGTGGGTGGCTTTATTTTACTAATAGTGATCATAGGAACACGTACTCCCAATAATATATTGCTGGCCATTAAAGAAGCTCCTGCATACGCATGGGTAGGTGGTTTAATGGGGTCTATTTATGTGACATCCATCATTTTTCTGGTTCCTCGATTGGGAGCTGCTCTTAGTTTTGGCCTGATAATAGCAGGACAGATGGTTTTCTCTTTGGCTTTAGATCACTTTGGATTCTTTGGTGTGACTGTGCAGCCTGTCAACTGGGGACGAATTATGGGTGTCCTTTTGATTTTTGCAGGTATCGTACTGATTCAGAAATTCTAAAATAAGTAAAGGACTCAAATCCATCCTGAGTCCTTTTTTTCTTTGGCTACATTTCCTAATAATGACCTGCACCTTATTTGTTGTGTCTACTTCTTTGTAAAAGTTTCACCCTCCATAATTGGATCAAACAAACCATCGCCATTCTCATCGATAATAAGATTGAGCTGGTTGCCAGTAACTACAAACTTAGCTTCAAAACTATCCTCTATTTCAAGTTCATCTTCCAAAAGCTCATCCCATTCAAGATCGTCAGGTGTAAAATAAACCATTCCTCCACCTTCTTCCATTATGATTCCAAACTGGGTAATCGTGAGCATAAAAATGTTGTTACTCACAGAATAAGTGCCTTTTATAAACATCAGATCAACCCATTCCTCATCAACAGTCATACTCATTGTTACAGTAAAAGTCGTTTCCGTAATAACAAGCTCTTGATTTATGCTCCCCTCCTCTGAACTCTCAGTTCTCTCCCATGTTCCTATATAAGGCAATAAAGGATCATCATCGTCTCCATCACTTCTACAAGAACTCACGCCACACATTAGGCATATCATCAATGCCAAAGTCAGCCATTTAATTACATTTTGTCTTTTCATAAACATTGTTTTAAATATTGGCTGAGTATCATTTTTATTTCATCGTTTCATCTCAATCTATACAACTATAAATTTACGGCTATTTCAATAATAAATAACTCAATCTGACTACTTTAAGAACGCCACACTCAACTATTTAGATCCATCCTCAATAAAAAAATCCTATCCAATATTTTGGACAGGATTCAATTCAATCTTATATCTAGCTCTGAGCTTGGGCATAAAAAATGGGTCCAGAACGTACCTGAACCCATTTCTCTCTTCTACACAAAAATGATAAAATCGCTATTTATATATCTACAGAACACATCAAACATAGTCATCCAATCCTAGTTATTATATATATTGCCAATTCAAAATAAAACTAGCTCTATGAAAATTAATCATTTTATACTTGAAAGGTATTTTGCCAAACATGAATTTACTGCAAAGTATTTATTATCCAGCTCTGACTGTGACGGATACGAAATGAAACATGTGCTTGAAGGTGCCTCGAAGGAAGAACTTGCTTTGTGGGAAAACATGAAATTGGGCTATACTGAAAGTGAAGGAAATCCACTTTTAAGAGAAGCAATTAGCAAAAATTACAAAAACCAAACAATTGATAATATAGTTGTTGCAAGCCCAGGAGAGCTAAACTTCATTAGCATGAATGTTCTTCTGAATTCTTCAGATCATGTAGTTTCTGTAGCTCCTTGTTATCAATCATTATATGAGGTTGTAAAGTCGATTGGCTGTGAGCTTTCTAACTGGAACCCAAAACCAGATAATTGGACATTTGACACCAATGAATTGGAAAAACTAATAAAACCGAATACTAAACTTATTATACTAAATTTCCCTCATAACCCTACTGGAAGTTATTTAACACTCGAACATCTGAATGAAATTGTTAGGATTGCCAGAAAAAACAACATTTACATTTTTTCGGATGAAATGTATCACAAATTAGTGGTAAGTGATATGCCTGAATTACCTCCTCTATGCGATTTATATGAAAAAGGAATAAGCCTTTGGGGTATGTCTAAAACATTTGGTTTAGCAGGATTGCGAACTGGATGGTTGGTAAGCCAGGATAAAGAATTTTTAAAAAGTGTTGTTTCCTATAAGGATTACTTGAGCATTTGTAATAGTGCGCCCAGTGAGATATTAACAATTATGGCATTAAACAATATGGATCGTTTTCTACTTCCAAATTTAAAGAAGGTAAAACGAAACATTGCCTTATTTTCGGAATTTGCAAAAAATCAGAAAGTGATAGAGAGTTTTATTCCTCCAAAAGCGGGAACAACATCATTTATAAAATTAAATATTAATTGTTCTGCAATTGAATTCAGCGATCATCTGGTAAAAGAAACTGGGATCATGACAGTTCCTGCAGAAATGTTTGAATACGATGGCAAATACATACGAATTGGATTTGGTCGCGAATACTTTCCTGAAATTCTGAAAATATTAGGTGAATACTTGAACAAATTCTACAACTAAAAAAGTATTCACTAGAACAGATAAAAATAAAAAATGGGTTCAGAACGTACCTGAACCCATTTCCCTCTTTTACACAAAAACTAACCTTTAAAAAAGATCAGTCAACAAATTATCTTCAACAAGGTTAGGTAACGTAACCTTTAAGTCTGGTCGACGTTCCATTTCACGTTTGATTGCAAACATGGCTTCACCATTTCTAGCCCATGAGCGACGTGCAATACCATTGTTTACATCGTAGAACAGCATACTTTTTAAACGAGTATCAGCTTCTGGAGTTCCGTCTAAGAACATACCGAAACCGCCGTTCATTACTTCACCCCATCCTACACCACCACCATTGTGGATAGAAACCCAAGTCGCACCTCTAAAACTATCACCAATTACATTGTGAATAGACATATCAGCAGTAAACTTAGATCCATCGTAAATATTTGATGTTTCTCTATAAGGTGAATCTGTTCCACTCACATCGTGATGGTCACGACCAAGTACAACGGGTCCAATCTTACCCGCAGCAATCGCGTTATTGAAAGCTTCGGCAATCTTAGAACGTCCTTCAGCATCAGCATATAAAATACGAGCCTGAGAACCAACTACCATCTTATTTTGTTTTGCTTCTTTAATCCAAGTGATGTTATCTTGCATTTGCAATTGAATCTCTTCTGGAGAATTCTCTTTAATCTCCGTAAGAACTTGCATTGCAATCTCATCAGTCATATCCAAATCTTCTGGTTTACCCGATGCACATACCCAACGGAATGGTCCGAAACCATAATCGAAACACATAGGTCCTAAAATATCTTGAACGTATGATTTGTATCTGAAATCGATACCATTCTCGGCCATAATATCAGCACCAGCACGAGAAGCTTCCAATAGGAATGCATTTCCGTAATCGAAGAAGTAAGTTCCTTTAGCTGTGTGATTATTCACCGAAGCTCCATGACGACGCAATGTTGCTTGTACTTTCTCTTTGAATTCTTCTGGCTCTTCACGGATCAAACGATTCGACTCTTCGTAAGATGTATCAGCTGGATAGTAACCGCCTGTCCATGGAATATGTAGCGAAGTCTGGTCAGAACCAATGTGGATAAAGATATTCTCTTGATCGAAACGCTCCCAAACATCAACGATATTACCAATAAAGGCAATCGAAACAACTTCTTTAGTTTCTTGGGCTTTTTTTACACGAGCAATTAGATCATTCATATTATCAACCAATACGTCAACCCAACCTTGCTCATGACGCTTAGTAGCGGCCTTAGCATTCACCTCTGCTGCAATAGTTATACATCCTGCAATATTACCAGCTTTTGGCTGAGCACCACTCATACCACCTAAACCAGCAGTTAAGAAAATCTTTCCAGCAGGTGTCTCTCCTTTTTTCAAGATTTTACGGAATGCATTCATCACAGTAATAGTTGTTCCATGAACGATACCTTGTGGGCCAATGTACATGAAAGAACCTGCAGTCATTTGACCATACTGAGAAACACCTAATGCATTAAATTTCTCCCAATGATCAGGCGACGAGTAGTTAGGTACAACTAAACCATTAGTAACAATTACTCTTGGAGCACCTGTAGAAGATGGGAAAAGACCCATTGGGTGACCTGAGTACATATGCAATGTTTGCTCATTAGTCATTGTCGCTAAATACGCCATAGTAATCAAGTATTGCGCCCAGTTTTGGAATACAGCACCGTTACCACCGTAAGTAATCAACTCTTCAGGGTGTTGAGCTACAGCTGGATCAAGGTTATTCTGCATCATCATCATGATACCTGCCGCTTGTTGAGATTTAGCCGGATACTCTTGAATTGGACGAGCGTAAATTTTATATTCAGGCTTAAAACGGTACATATAAATACGACCAAAATCTAATAATTCCTGAGCAAATTCAGTTGCTAACTCCTTATGCCACGGCTTTGGGAAATAACGAAGCGCATTGCGAATTGCTAATTGCTTCTCCTCAACTGATAGAATATCTTTTCTTTTTGGAGCTCTATTGGCATCCTTAGGATAAACCTTTTTTGCAGGTAACTCAGATGGAATTCCTTGTAAAATTTGTTCTTGAAATGTCATACCTTTTTGACTTAATGATTCAAACTATATATCTTTTCCCTAAAAAGTGATTAACTTTTAAAGGCTACTCTTAAATAATTTTATTTTTAGCAAAGATATCGCTAGTTTTGATACCTAACAAGACTAGTTTTGTCAAGATTTAATAACTATGAGTAATCAAATAGAGTTAAGACATTATAAATACTTCCTTGCCCTGGCCAAAGATCTACATTTTAGAAAAGCCGCAGAACGTTTATATATTTCGCAACCAGGCCTAAGTCGTCAGATTAAACAGATGGAAGAAGATTTAGGTTTTAGTCTTTTCGAACGTCACAACAGGAAAGTAGAATTAACTAAAGCAGGCTTATATCTCCAGAAAGAACTTAAAAATACATTTAAACAATTAGATGATATTCTCGAACACGCTAAGCTTGTAAATGATGGCTTAGATGGTAATTTAAAGCTTGGCTATGTAGGATCTGCAATGCAGATAGTAATTCCAGATCTGCTTTTAAAATATAAAAACAAACACCCTCATGTTCTTTTTAGCTTAAACGAAATGGACAATGAGAAACAAATTCAAGCTCTACTTAATAGGGAAATCGATGTCGGATTTGTTAGAATGGAACGTGTACCTCGTGGAATCAATTTACATCCTATTTTTGAAGACACCTTCTCTCTTGTTCTACCCAAAGGTCATCCTTTGAATGAGAGTAATTTTGAAGATCTATCACAATTTAAAGATGAAGCATTCATTCTTTTCGAATCTTCATATAGTGAATCATATCATGAGAAGGTTATGCAAATTTTCGATCATAGTAATTTCTCACCTATCATATCACACCAAACGGTTAATGCGAGTTCAATATTTCGCTTAGTAGAGAAAGAATTTGGTGTAGCTATTGTTCCTACATCACTTAAATTGGGATACGATATGGATATCAAATTTATCGAATTGAATAATATTCCTCAACGAACAACCCTACGAATGGTTTGGAATAATATGAATACAAACCCAGTACTTGATAATCTGATCAATACACTTGTTCCTGAGAAGAATTAGTTGAAGTTTCAACCCTTAAACCGACCACATGAAGTTAAGAGAAAACAAACCAGCCCTTTTATTAATCGATCTCCAGAAAGGCTTCGAAGATGAAGCCTATTGGGGTGGAAATAGAAATAATAAGGATGCAGAAGAAAAAGCGGCACAAATTCTTAAAGAATGGCGAAGTTTAAATCTGCCGATCTACCATATTATTCATGGTTCACAAGACCCAAATTCTTTACTACATCAATCTCAAGCTGGTTTCGAAATATGCGATCAAGTTAAACCTATAGATGATGAACCTGTTATCATTAAGAATGTTAACAGCGGTTTTATTGGTACTGATTTGAAAGAAAGATTAGATAATGCAGGCATTACCCACCTAGTCATTGTTGGTCTAACAACAAACCATTGCATATCTACAACCACGCGGATGGCTGGCAACTACGGCTTTGAAACAATTCTGATTGAAGACGCCACTGCAACTTTTGATCGTATCGGTTTACATGGAGAAAAATACCCGTCTGAAATGGTTCATCAAATTTCACTTTGCAATTTAAAGGATGAATTCGCAACAATCATAAATACAGCACAACTGCTTAAAACAGTTTAATATACAATAAGATATGAAAGTAAATATTGAAAGAATAGACGATAATTTTTTGATGGAGGCTACAGGAGCAAGTGGCGTTCCTGTATTAATGGATAACACAAGTGTTGAAAACGTTCAAGGGACAAGTCCTATGGAATTGTTATTAATGGGCGTTGGTGGATGTTCTGCTATTGACATCATCCATATTCTTAAGAAACAACGCCAAACCATTGATTCTTATTCTGTAGAAATCGAAGGCGAGACACTAGCTCTACAAGATGCTAAACCCTTTAAAGCAATGGACCTAAAAATCTATCTGAAAGGTAACATTCCTGCAGAAAAAGTAATACGTGCAGCGGCTTTGAGTTTTGAAAAATACTGCTCGGTATCAATAACTCTGCAAAAATCAGTTGATATTAAATACCAACTTTATCTAAATGGGGAATTGATATTCTAACACATTCGATATAAAAGAAATATCCTACATAATAGTATTACTAAAAAGCCATAGATCTCTATGGCTTTTGTCATGATTAAAGGTCTATTGCTAATAATTTTAAATAGTCTATAAAACACTTATTTATAACGCTCTTCAACGTTTTTTATACAGTAAAAGATTACTTTTGATTTCAGAAATTGACAACATCTATTTGAATAAGATATTAAAATATAGCTCTATCCTATTCTTGTTTCTTTATTTAGGACAAGTTGTTGAAAAAGCTATACCACATAGTCATCACGAAAATGAAGGTATTATCACACTTAATTTTTCAGATGAAAAAGATCATTCTGATCATGAACACGAAAATTCTGAAAAGCTCCACAGCACTTTTCATCAATTAAATTCTGTCGACTTATATCTTGACAATCAGTTTTATATTCAATTGTTTACGTACAAACAATCTATATCAGAAACTACTTTTAAAATCTGTTATTCAGATTATAATATTTTCCCTAAAGTTCTGAATAGCATCCTCTTTATTATTCATATACACGCTTCAAAGGCTCCTCCCTCTTTTTAATTAAACATCAATTTTACTGTCTACAGTAAAGCTAAATTCGTGCGTTTAATTAAACTTCAACTCTATGATCAACAGAATATTTAAAAACAAATATCTTTTAACTAGTATCCAATTTTTCACATTTATAATTTTCATTTTACTTATTTACGGTGCTTGGGGTATTTCCACAACTGATCCAAAATTTGCGAAGATTCTAAGGAATACAAATCTCTCAAATCTTATTGTTTGGTCGTACTGGTGGCCATTAATTGTTGCAACAGCAATACTTTTTGGACGATTTTGGTGCAGCATCTGTCCCATCGAATTAATTACTTCCTTCTTCGGTCGAATTGGACTTAAACAAAAGCCTAATAAGTTCATGAAATCAGGATGGTTTGTGACTCTTTTTTACGCAATTATATTAATTCTTGGGATAAACACATTAGCCATACATCGCATACCTCATTATATGGCTCTTTATATGCTATCTCTTTTTGCAATAGCCGTACTCATTGGGCTTTTATACGAAAAAAGAACTTTCTGCTCCTACGTTTGTCCTATTGGTTATTTACTTGGGCTATATTCATTAGTTTCAAGAAGAAAGCTAGGCGTTTTGAGTCAGAAAACTTGTGAAAGCTGTAAAACAAAAGATTGCATTAGTAAAAACAATCATTACAAATTTATTGGACGCTCATGTACTTCCGAATTATATCCAGCCAAAATTGCCGATGGTAAGGATTGCATATTATGCGGACAGTGTTATAAGGCTTGTCCTCACGACAATATTTTAATTCAAAAACAAAAGGTTGGAGCAAAACTGATTCAAAACCTTAAACTTTCGTGGGCTGAAATTACCTTTTTCATGATAGTAAGTGGATTTGTCGTTTATGAGATCCTTTCAAATTGGTCAACGAGCTTGGATTTACTTTTAATTCTACCCAATTACATAAACGAACTCTTCAATATACCATCTCAATATACAGGAACAGTTAAAGCGTTAACCTTATACGTTATTTGTCCTTTTATTTTTTATTTCGCTTTTGCTTTTATTAAGAAGTTAATATCAAAAGAAAGTTTAAAGCAATCAATAAGCCAATTTGTTTTATCGATATTGCCAATTGCAGCAAGCATGCACTTACTAAAGGCTATACTAAAAACAACATCACGACTTCCCTATTGGGATTTCGCTCTTAAGGATCCTAATGGTGTTGAATCAGCAAAAATAATTATGCAGAACCATGATGTTTTAAAGAACTATGCAGCTTTACCAACATTTTCTTTAATCATTAACGTTCTTTCTATACTAATTCCATTACTAGGCCTAGTTTTATCATTTTATGTCATAAGTAAACAGAATTTTTCTAATCAATTATCTAAAGGAATTTCTATTCTTGTTGTCTTAATATATTCGAGTATATTCTTGTCCACACTCATTATGTGGCAACTGAATTAATTCAAAAAGATTCTCGCTAAGTATAATCGCTTAGCGAGGAATATCTTTTATGGACTTCAAAACTATGATTCAATTCGTAAATTAATTCAATTACATCCCGCCAATTCTATTTTTTATCGAAAATTGAATTTTTATTGATGCTTATGTAGACCTGTTGCTTATTTTAGTTGTCTTAAATGAGAATCTCTTAATTACGAGAGATTGGACAACTCAATAAACCAACAAACATGAAAAGAAACCTACTCACACTCCTATTGATAATGATAGGATTTGGTGTATTTGCACAGGAAGCGCCTGTAACAAAAGCAAACTTTGAATTGGCAGCTAAATTTTCGCCTAATCGACTAAAAAAAATGGTCTTCTCAACAGGAGTCCGACCAAACTGGTTAAAAAGCGGTGAAAAGTTCTGGTACACATATCGTACTTCAGAAGGAACATTCTATTACCTAGTGGATCCTGTAAAAAACACTAAAAGTAAATTGTTTGATGTTGTTAAAATGTCATCTGACATGAGTCTTCTTACTGGAGATCCATTCGATGCACAACACCTATATATCAGTAAGCTTAAATTCATTAATAACGAAAAATCTCTTCAATTTCAGGTAAAAAGTAAGCTTATAGAGGAAGAAGAAGAAAAGGATGAAGATGGCGACAGCCAGGAAGAAAAGAAAGATGACGAAAAGGAAAAGAAGGCTAAAAAGAAAATGGTGGCTAAGGTGTGGCATTTTGAGTATGCAATAGCTTCAAAGAAACTTAGTCTAGTAGATGACTTCAAAAAGCCATTAGAGCAAAAGAAATGGGCATCAGTTGCACCTAACCAAGAGTACGTAATTTTTGCGAAGCAGCATAACCTATGGTGGATGGATGCTGAGAATTATAAGAAAGCTCAGAAAAATGAAAAAGATTCTACTATTGTTGAGAGTCAATTAACTACTGATGGTGTTGAGCACTATTGCTATGGCGATAACTCATATGGCGAAACTAATAGAGATAAGCTAAAAAATAAAGACAAAAGAAAAGAAGCTCACGTTATTTTCTCTTCTGACTCTAAGAAATTTGCATTGACTCGTGAAGACGAACGTGAAGTGAAAGAACTATGGGTAATTAATTCAGTAGCAAAAGGTCGTCCTACTCTTGAAAGTTATAAATACCATATGCCTGGTGAAAAAGAAGCACCACAAACAGAGCTTATCGTTTTCGATTGGGAATCAAAGGAAACGCTTAAGATTAAAGCCGATACTTTTAAAGATCAGACAATTTCTATACTAAGAGCTCCAAGAAAGAAACTTGATGCAGCTGATGACGTGAAATTTTCTAAATGGATAAATAAAGGAAGTGATTTACTTTACTTCAAGCGTACAAGTCGTGATATGAAACGTGTAGATTTTTGCACTGCAAATACTACGACAGGCGAAGTTAATGTGCTTATCGAAGAGCGTTTGAATACGTATATCGGAAGAAGTCCATTTGCACTTGTAAATAATAGCAATGAAATGATTCATTGGTCTGAGCGTGATGGTTGGGCACATTTCTATCTTTATGACAAAGCTGGAAAGCTTAAGAAACAATTGACTTCTGGCGCTTGGCATTGCGATAAAATTCAAGGTGTAGATGAAAAGAACAGAGTGCTATATTTCACTGGTAATGCTCGTGAAAAAGGAGAAGACCCATATTACTCACATCTTTATCGTGTAAACTTTGATGGTACAGGTCTAAAACTTCTTAATAGAGGTGACTTAGATCACAAAGTAAACTTGAATGATCAAACTCATTACTTTGTAAATAATTCGTCCAGAGTTGATGCTGCTCCTGTATCTGAGCTTTACAATTCAAGAGGAACTAAGTTGATGAAACTTGAAGAAACAGATTTGACACGTTTATTCGAAACTGGATATAAATTCCCTGAAACATTTAAAGTAAAAGCTGGCGACGGCGTTACAGACATCTATGGCGTGATGTATAAGCCATTCGATTTTGATCCTAATAAGAAGTACCCAATTTTAACTTACGTTTATCCAGGTCCTCAAACAGAGGCTGTATATAAGAGTTTCTCCATTCGTATGGATAGAGCTGACCGAATGGCTCAACTAGGTTTTATTGTTGTTACGATGGGTAATAGAGGTGGTCATCCAGCTCGTTCTAAGTGGTATCACAACTACGGTTATGGCAACCTAAGAGACTACGGTTTAGAGGATAAAAAAGTTGGTATTGAGCAATTAGCTGACAGACACAGTTTCATCGATGTAAACAAAGTTGGTATCTACGGACACTCAGGTGGGGGATTCATGTCTACAGCAGCAATGTTAGTTTATCCTGATTTCTTTAAAGTTGCAGTATCAGCAGCGGGTAACCACGACAACACTATTTACAACCGTTGGTGGAGTGAAACTCACCATGGTGTGAAAGAAGTTGTAAGTGAAAAAGGAGATACAACATTCCAATATAAAATTGACACCAATCCTAGCCTAGCTAAGAACCTAAGGGGAAAGCTAATGATTGTTACTGGAGATATTGATAACAATGTACACCCAGGTAACAGTATTAGAATGGCTAATGCCTTAATTAAAGCTAATAAGCGATTCGATTTCTTTATGTACCCTGGTCAGCGTCATGGTTTCGGAAACATGAGTGAATACTCTTTCTGGTTACGTGGTGAATACTTCTGTAAATATTTACTAGGTGATTTCAGACCTTCAGCAGATTACGTAGAAATGCAAAAAGATAAGCCTCGTAAATAGTAACATACTTCTAAAAGAAAATTCTAATCCCGATTTGCTTCATGCAGGTTGGGATTTTTATTTTTGATGCAACTATATTAATATTTCCTAATTCTCTAAAAAGGATATAAATTTTGATCAATAGGATTTCATATTTGATTATAATCTCCTAATAATAATTAATTTAGGTCGAAATTTATTAAACAAAATGTAATAAAATGATTACTTTTGAAACTTCTACATCTAATCATCACCTCAACAAGACAGATAGAGCAAATTATATAGTAAACCTCCAACAAGCCTCTATCCTATGCACAATGCATATACGTCAACACAATGTATGAAAGTGTGTGGTATTTAATATACCATATGAAGCAGATTTAAATTTTTTATATCTGTAATCAAAAAACCCAATATGTCAGAACTTTTAACTGTCGGCATTGTCGGCAGCTCAATGAAAGAAAATGAAGAACGAGTTGCAATTCATCCAGAACACATTGAACGTATTCCTCCAGAATTAAGAAAACAAATGACTTTTGAAAAAAGCTATGGCTTAAAATTTGGCGTAGATGATCAAACTATTGCACAACTCACATCAGGAAGAGTTGCATCAAGAAAAGAAATATTGAACGATTTTGATTGTGTTCTTATGCCTAAACCATTGGCAGAAGATTTATCTCAAGTACGAGAAGGTGCTGTTGTATGGGGTTGGCCACATTGTGTGCAACAAAAAGAAAATACTCAGATTGCAATCGATCGAAAATTAACCCTCATCGCTTGGGAAGAAATGTTTACTTGGAGCAGTTCAGGTGACAAGAACATGCATGTTTTTTATAAAAACAATGAAATGGCAGGCTATGCCGGAGTCAATCACGCATTAAGTCTTATGGGAATTGCTGGCAACTATGGTAAAGCTCGAAAGGCAGTCGTATTGAGTTTTGGCTCGGTTAGTCGAGGTGCTGTGTATGCTTTGCAAGGCCAAGGTATTCAGGACATAACTGTTTATACCAATAGAATATCAACAGATGTGAGTGATCAACTACCAGGTATAATATTCAAACAAATGAAGAATGACGACTCTGGTCAACTACTTTCAATTGAACCTGACGGTAGTAAGCTTCCTTTTTCTGAAGTTCTGTCAGATGTAGATATTATTGTTAATGGTATTCTTCAGAATACGGAACATCCTATCATGTTTGTCTCAAAAGAGGATTCAGACAAATTAATGAACGGCACCCTTATTATCGATATCAGTTGTGATGAAGACATGGGTTTTTGGTGTGCTAAACCAACAAGTTTTGAGCACCCGATGTTTGAGTCAGAAGGCAAATTCTATTATTCAGTCGATCATAGCCCTAGTTATTATTGGCAATCTGCATCGTGGGAAATTTCAGAAGCCATACTCCCATTTCTACCCATTATTATTGGAGGATCGAAAGTTTGGGACCAAAACGATCCAATTTCAAAGGCGATTGAAATAAAAAAAGGAGTCATCCAAAATTCGAAAATACTGTCATTCCAGAACAGGAATAAACAATACCCACACCTATTGCAGAATTAAAATTTAGGTAACACATTTAGAATATTTTAATCCCGATTTGCTTCATGCAGATCGGGATTTATAATTTAATAGCCTTGTAAATTATTATTCAAGAAAAAGAAGGGACGCCCAACAATATTTCAGTCATCAAATAGTTTATGCATTGAGATCTAAAATTGTTTATTTTTGTATTTACACATTACAAAATACATTTAACTGGAAATTATGAAAAAACTGTTATTAATAGTTTGTCTGTTCTGTATTGGAACTTTGGCTCAGGCACAAGATTACGGTACGGGAATTGGAATTAGAGGGGGTTCAGCAAATGGATTGACTATCAAGCACTTTATAAAGAGCAATGTTGCATTGGAAGGTATTGTATCTACAAGGTGGCAAGGTTTAAACCTTACAGGTCTATACGAAATTCATGCTAATGCATTCAATGAACCTGGTTTCAATTGGTATTATGGCTTTGGTGCTCACATTGGCTTTTGGGATGGGAATGACGCCCATTGGGGTGATGATGATAAAGACTACACTATTTTAGGAATAGATGGTATTCTAGGCATAGAATATAACATTAGAGAAATTCCTATCAACCTAAGTGTAGATTGGAAGCCTGCATTAAACCTGATTGGATACTCAGGACTTTGGGGCGATGGTTTCGCTCTTTCAGTTCGATATGTCTTCTAAAAAGAATTAGATTGTATAATTAATCCCAACCAGCAAATCAGCCAGTTGGGATTTTTTAATTCTTGAAAACATTCAACATTACATGTTTCGGCGGTACTTACCACCTACTTCAAACAGAGCATGTGTGATTTGTCCTATGGAGCAACACTTCGCAGCATCCATTAAAGTTTCAAATAAGTTGTCATTACCTAATGCTTTCTCTTTTAGGTTTTTAAGAATGCTTAAAGATTCAGTATAATAGGTCTTATGTAAGTCTTCAACAGTTCTAATTTGATACTTCTTCTCCTCTTCGGTAGCACGAATCACCTCTTCTGGAATAATGGTTGGCGACCCAGTACTTGAAAGGAATGTGTTGACACCAATAATTGGTAAACCTCCAGAGTTCTTAAGTCTCTCGTAATAAAGTGACTCTTCCTGTATTTTATTTCGTTGATACATGGTTTCCATTGCACCTAGAACACCACCCCGCTCTGTAATTCTATCGAATTCAAGCAAAACGGCCTCTTCAACTAAATCTGTTAACTCCTCGATAATGAACGAACCCTGCATTGGATTTTGGTTGATAGCCAGACCTAATTCACGATTTATAATCAACTGAATGGCCATAGCACGACGAACCGATTCCTCTGTAGGTGTTGTTAATGCTTCATCGTAGGCATTGGTATGAAGGGAATTACAATTGTCATAAATGGCGTAAAGCGCTTGCAAAGTTGTTCTAATATCGTTAAAATCCATTTCCTGTGCATGCAGTGATCTACCCGAAGTTTGAATATGGTATTTAAGCTTCTGAGAGCGTTCGTCAGCACCATACTTATATTTCATCGCCTTTGCCCAAATCAAACGAGCAACACGTCCTAAAACGGCGTATTCTGCATCTACACCATTCGAAAAGAAGAAAGAAAGGTTTGGAGCAAAATCATTTATATCCATACCTCGTGAAAGATAATACTCAACATAAGTAAAACCATTGGATAAGGTAAATGCCAATTGACTGATAGGATTAGCGCCTGCTTCTGCTATATGATAGCCTGAAATAGATACGGAATAAAAATTTCTCACCTCATGATCAATGAAATAAGATTGAATATCACCCATCAATTTCAAAGAGAAATCAGTAGAAAAGATACACGTATTTTGAGCTTGATCTTCCTTAAGAATATCAGCTTGAACTGTACCCCGCACTCTACAAATCGTCTCTACCTTAATTTTCTGATAAACATCATCAGGTAATACCACATCGCCAGTTACACCAAGCAGCATTAAACCAAGGCCATCATTCTCATCTGGCAACCGACCTTGATAAGTTGGTCTATCAATCTCCCTTTGTTTGAAGAAAGTACTAATCTTTTTCTCAACATCTTCTTCAAGTCGATTCTTGCGAATATATAGCTCACACTGCTGATCAATAGCAGCGTTCATAAAATAAGCTACCATAGCGGCTGAAGGCCCATTAATGGTCATTGATACTGACGTCTTAGGCGACATGAGATCAAAACCAGAATATAACTTCTTAGCATCATCCAAGCAGGCTATGGAAACACCTGCATTCCCAATTTTCCCATAAATATCAGGACGAGCATGCGGATCTTCACCATATAACGTTACAGAATCGAAAGCTGTTGAAAGACGAGCAGCTGGCATACCTTTAGACAAGTAATGAAAACGCTTATTCGTTCGTTCTGGCCCACCTTCCCCTGCAAACATTCGTGTTGGGTCCTCATCCTCTCGCTTGAACGGAAAAACACCTGCTGCATAAGGAAACTCACCTGGAACATTCTCTCTCAAATTCCATTTCAAAATATCTCCCCAAGATCTGTATTTAGGCAAGGCTATTTTTGAAATTTTATTGTGCGATAAGGTCTCTCCTTTGGTTTCAATTTTAAACTCTTTGCCTCTTACTTGATATGTATAATAATTATCCGAAAATCGCTTCTTTTTTTCTGGCCAATCCTTGAGGATTTTCAGATTCTCTTTGTCAATTATTTCTTCCGTTTCTGCAATCAAATCCTCAAGTTTGCGAATCGTTGCGTCATCAGCTTTTACTAAAGATTTGAGTTTTTCTTGTGTATTTCGTAGCGAATAAAGCATCTCTGCACTATCGGCTTGTTCTTCGCTGTCTTTATTGTACTTTCTTACACATTCTGTAATCTCCGAAAGGTAACGAACACGTGCTGGAGGAATCACTTGAATCTTTTCACTCACCTCAAGCTTTACTGCTTTATCCCTATCAAAAACACCTGCACGAATTTCATTTAATTTATCACCTATCGAATTGAAAAGGGCATTCACACCAGGGTCATTAAATTGTGAGGCAACAGTTCCAAAAACTGGCATATCTTCAAGCTTATTTTCCCATAACAGGTGATTGCGTTGATATTGTTTTCTCACATCTCTCAAAGCATCTAAAGCACCTCGCTTATCCGACTTGTTTATTGCTATAATATCAGCGAAATCTAACATATCAATCTTCTCAAGCTGAGTGGCAGCACCAAACTCAGGAGTCATTACATAAAGAGAACAATCAGAATGATCAATAATTTCAGTATCAGATTGCCCAATACCCGAGGTTTCAAGTATAATCAAATCGAAGCCCGCATTCTTTGTAATGCACAAAACATCTTTAATATGCTTAGATAGAGCTAAGTTTGCCTGACGTGTACTTAAAGAGCGCATATAAATACGAGGCGAGTGTATCGAATTCATACGAATACGATCTCCCAATAATGCACCACCTGTGCGACGTCGAGAAGGATCAACCGAGATAACTGCCATCTGTAAATCAGGATAAACATCTAGGAAACGGCGTATTATCTCATCTATCAAAGAAGACTTCCCTGCCCCACCTGTTCCAGTAATTCCCAACGTAACAGCATTGCAATTCTTTTCCTTATCTCTTAATACCTTCATTAAATCAGAAACAGTATCAGGGTAATTCTCTACGGCCGATATCATCTTAGCTAAAGCAGAATGATTATTTCTATTTATCTCATCATATTTCAAGTTCACTGCGTTTCCAGTTGGAAAATCACAATTCTCAAGTAAATGATCAATCATACCTTGTAAACCTAAAACTCGACCATCATCAGGAGAATATATCTTAGAAATACCGTAAGATTCTAATGCTTCAATTTCAGTAGGCAAAATGACGCCACCGCCACCTCCAAAGATTCTAATATGCTCAGATTTCCGTTCTACAAGAAGATCATACATGTATTTAAAAAACTCATTATGTCCTCCTTGATAAGAAGTTATGGCAATTGCTTGAACATCTTCTTGAATAGCACAATCGACTATCTCTTGTACGGAACGATTGTGCCCTAAATGAATAACTTCGGCTCCGGAAGCCTGAAGAATTCGTCTCATAATATTTATTGAAGCATCATGACCATCAAAAAGAGAGGCTGTGGTCACAATTCGAATTTTGTTCTTAGGAGTGTACATAGATTGGTGGTTAATCGTTGGTTAATATGCTGATTAATATACAATAAATAGATGAATGTTCCCAAACATAGACTCTATTCATAAAGTCACATATTTGTTAAGAACAACTAGTTTATTTAAGCAATTAAAGCTTATACTAATCCAACTTACATCTGCTCATCCCCTATTTCACTTGATTTTAATCGAACAAAAACCACTTCAGTATTCTTCAATATCACAATATTCTTAGATAAAAGAATATATCTATTAATGACATAATATACATGTACTTTTATGGCTACTTGAAACAAACAATCTAAATAAGACAACACACTCATTATAAAAAACAACAACAAACTCGCCTTAAGGTTTTTTAACAACTCACCACAAAGCCTAGAAACAAAGGAGGATACAGCCAGTTGATAATTCCAAACAACAAACAACCTATTAATCATCATAATTTAAACCAAAAGCTTCATTGCATTTTATTATATTTATTACCGATTATAAAATCACACATTCTATAGTTTACAGACTAATCAAAATAACAATCATCAAAAACAATTAACATGAGAAGAAAAAAAGTACATTTCTTTTTTATGGCTGCATTAGCGATTTTAACTGCTTGCACACCCAAAGAGAAATTTCAATCTGGAGAACAATACCATGGGTTTACTTTGGTTGAGAAAAGATTTGTTAAAGAGGTAGATGCCAACTGTTTATTATTTCAACACGACAAGAGTGGTGCTAGATTACTTAAAATTGCGACACCCGATCAAAACAAGATGTTTAACATCGCGTTTAAAACAACACCTCAAAACGATTGTGGTACACCTCACATTATGGAACATTCTGTATTGAATGGTTCAAAAAACTTCCCTGTTAAGAGTCCTTTCGATATATTAATAAAAGGTTCTTTAAATACTTTTTTAAATGCAATGACGGGTTCTGATTTTACCACCTACCCTGTTGCAAGTATGAACGATAAGGATTACTTCAACTTGATGCATGTTTATCTTGATGCAGTATTTAATCCAAATCTTTATACTGATCCTAAAATTCTTCAACAAGAAGGCTGGCATCATGAGTTAGCAAGCAAAGACGATGAAGTCGTTTATAAAGGTGTGGTTTATAATGAAATGAAAGGTTCTTTCTCTAACCCAGGCAGAGAATTAGGTTACCAAATAAATAAAGTACTATTCCCTGATAATACCTACGGTGTTTCTTCAGGAGGTTATCCAAAAGCTATTCCACAACTTACTCAGGAAGCTTTTGTGAATTTCCACAAAAAGTACTACCATCCTGGTAATAGCTACATATTGCTTTATGGTTCTGCTGATTTAGATGAAGAACTTCAGTTTATCGATAAAGAATATTTATCTAAGTATGATTTATCAACAGAAAAAATAGAAATACCTCTTCAAAAGCCTTTTGATAAAATGAAGGAATTAGAGAAAAGCTATGCTGTGGCAGAAGGTGCTTCTACGAAAGACAAGACTTTCTTAGATTTAAGTATTGTAGCTGGTAAAGGTGCTGATGTAGCTTTAGGATTAACTTTTGATGTCTTATCTGATGCTCTAGTCAATCACGAGTCTGCTCCACTACGCTTAGCAATACAAGAAGCTGGTATTGGTAGAGACATAAGTGCCTATTATAACTCATCAAAACAAGGTGTTTTCGAAATTACAATAGAAAATGCTAACCCAGAGGATAAGGATCGATTTAAAGAAATTGTTTATACCACTATGAAAGAGGTTGCTGAAAAGGGTTTTGATAAAAAAATGATTGAAGGAATCCTAAACCGTTTGGAATTCAATATGAAAGAAGGCAATACACCACAAAAAGGTATGATGTATTTATTCCAATCGTATCAAAGCTGGATGTTTGCGAATGATCCATTCATAGGTCTGGAATATAATAAACCATTGGAAGAAGTTAAAAAAGCTTTAACAACAAATCTTCTTGAAACAACTCTTACAAAGTATTTAGCTAACAATCCACATGCAGTCTTAATGGTTTTAAAACCTGAACCAGGATTACAAGCGAAGCTAGCAAAAGAAACAAAAGCTGAATTAAAAGCATTTAAAGCGAGTTTAAGTGATGATGATAAGGAAAAGCTAGTTGCTTCAACCAAGGAGTTAATTGCTTATCAGAAAAGAGAAGATACGCCAGAAGCAATGGCTAGTGTTCCTATGCTCGAACTAGCAGATATCAATAGCGATATTGAGTGGTTTGGAATAGATAAGAAAAACATCTCAGAAATTGACGTATTACATCACAATACGTTTACGAACAACATCCTTTATAGTAATTTGTTTTTCGATATCCGTGCCCTACCTCAAGATCTTATTCCATATGCAGAATTACTATCGTCTTTCTTAGGGAAATTGAATACTGAGAACTATACTTATGGAGAACTGGATAACGCGTTGAATATCCAAACAGGAGGTTTCGGTACTTACACAAAGACCTTCCTTGAGGAGCATTCTGATGATAAGATGATTCCAAAGTTCGCAGTTTACACCAAAGCTACAACTGATAAGGCTAGTAGTATGTTTGAATTAGCTGGCGAAGTTATTAACCATTCGAAGTTAAACGATAAGGATCGCTTGAAAGAACTTCTTACTCGTCATCAATCGAGAGTTGATTCTGATATTAAAAACAACGGTTTAAATTACGCAAGGACTCGCCTTAGATCGTATTATTCAAAATTCGGCGCATACAGCGAAGAAACTAGCGGATTGGATTACTATCGTTTTGTCACCAATTTGTCAGAAAACTTTGATGCTAAAAGCGAAGAACTTATTACAAAACTTGAAAAAACAGCTGCATTACTTTTTACTAAAGAAAATATGATTGGCTCTGTTACTTGCAATGAGAACGATTTCATAGCTTACGAAAAAGGAATTAAAGTCTTTGCAGAAACTCTAAAAGAAGGGCCTGTGACCCTAAACGACTGGAAGTTTGATTTCAAAAAGAAAAATGAAGGTTTAAAAACTGCATCGAAAGTTCAATATGTTGTTAAAGGTTACGACTTTAAAAAACTAGGTTATAAATATGATGGGAAAATGAGAGTTCTTAATCAAGTTCTTTCAACAGATTGGCTTCAAAAGCAAGTACGTGTTATAGGTGGTGCATATGGTGGTTTTGCTGGGATATCGGAAAGTGGTAATGTTTATTTTGCTTCCTACCGTGACCCTAATCTATCTGAAACCTTTGAGAACTATAACAACACTCCTAGCTATTTAGATAAATTTGATGCTGATGCTAAAGAAATGACACGTTATATCATTGGAACCATCTCTAGAATGGATGGCCCTATGACTGCATCACAAAAAGGAAAGCGTGCTATTAGATATTACTTTGAGAAAACTACTCCTGAAGCATTAAAAGCTGAACGAGAAGCCGTGCTATCTACAACTTCTGAAGACATTAAGGGAATGAAGAAAATGATTGTCGACATCTTGTCTCATAATGCCATTTTCGTGTATGGGAATGAGGAAAAAATAGAAGAAAATGCGAAACTGTTTAACGAAGTAATTAGTCTAACAGAATAAGTACTTTTATACTTAATAGAGAAAAAGGAGTCCAAATGGACTCCTTTCTTTTTATAAGTTTTTGTCTCGTCCTGATATATCATAACACAAAAACAAAAGAGAATCTAGTATTTTATTATTATCTTGAAGAGCATTTGAATAAGATGTATTTAAACTCTACTATGGAAAAGGATTTTTTAGAATCACTTGTTTATAAGCATACTAAGGAACTATACAACTGGGCATTTCATAAAACCTCTCGAGCTGAAATTGCTGAAGACCTTGTGCAAGAGACTTTTCTTGCTGCTACTGAGAAACTAAGCAGCTTTAAAGAACAGAGTTCGCCAAAAACTTGGCTGTTTTCAATTTTAAACCATAAGATCATCGACTTCTATCGGAAAAAAGTAAATCAAGACCAAAGGCTTGATGACAAAGACTTATCTGCCTATTTTAATGAACACATGGATTGGAGAACGTCTAAAAAACCACAGAGCTGGAAAGAAAATGAAAAGCATCTTTTAGATGATAAAGAATTTCAGGAAATTCTTAAAAAATGTTTAGACTTCTTACCTGAGAAATGGAACGCTTGTGTAAAGCTCAAATATCTTTCTGAAAAAAACGGTGAAGAAATTTGTCAGGAAGTAGGAATATCAACGACTAATTTTTGGCAGATTGTTCATAGAGCCAAATTAAAACTAAGAGATTGTATTGAAACCAACTGGTTAAAAAATTAAATTGATGAAAAAGATAATGCACCTACTTTTTTTGTCGTGCCTCAAAGCAAGTGAGCTGATTGAGAAGGATTTTCATATAAAATTATCATCTAAAGAAAAACTTCAACTTAAGCTACACAAAACTATGTGTAATACATGTAATCGCTACAGTAAACAGTCTGCGACTATTGAAAAAGGCATACGCGATTTGCATAAAACAGAAGCTATCTCAGTTGATTTTAAAAAACTAGAAGAACGCATCATTCTAAATTTAAAAAACGCTTAGAAATTACTTTCCAATTATTCCATTTTTATCAAATATTCTCCAAATACTTCGGGTTAGAATAGTTCATTTCTAACTCTTATCAAGTTTTATCTAAAAAATATTTCTGTTCTGCTGTCAGGAATTAAGATTTCTACGACTATTCATTTGAAACTCATCAATGTTTCAACTTAGGCTTAATAGTTGGAAACCTTTTTAAACATCTAAGCTGACAGAAATGAGGTACTTATGCATTTTTCTGATTCTTATATTACTTCTAATAGGACAAACAAAACTCTTTGCTCAAGCCTGTTGCACTGGAGGTGCTCCTATCTCAAGTAATCTAGGAGTTCAAAGCTACTCTTCAGGGCAATTGTCAATTGATTTAAGCTACGATTACAATAGTCTAAGGGATTTATATGCTGCAAGTCGTAACCTTCATGATAGCCGCCGAACGAGAGATATTAAAACTCTTTTTTTAAGGACTAGCTATGCCATAAATGACAATTGGTCCTTTTCAGTTATTCTACCTTACCTATGGCAAGAACAAATAGTACGTTCCGACTTTGGTCGTTCAACTCAAAGTTCTGAAGGAATTGGCGATCTAGTGATTTTAGCTCAACGCAGTTTAATAAACAATCATAAACAGCAATTACTTATCGCAGCCGGTCCTAAACTTCGAACAGGTAGTATCTCGGAAAAGGATAATGAATTTAATATTCCTCTCGCACCCGACATGCAACCAGGTACAGGTTCTCTTGATGGCATTGCCGCAATATCCTATTCTCGCTTTGGAATTATCACACAAACGAGCAGCGCCTTTGTTTTAGCTACCTATAGATATAGTTTTGCTCAAAATCGAAATTCTGGACAAGAGAAATATCGATTTGGAAACGAACTTGCCCTTAACATTGGACTAGCACATACTATTCCTCTTAAAAAATGGAGTTTGAGTCCAAGTCTACATTATCGTTACAGAAAAAGTGAAGCTGACGAAAACGATGGTTTTAATTTTCCCAACACGGGTGGAGAATGGATGTATCTAGTTCCAAGTCTCGAACTCAAATCTGCCAAAGGATTAATAATTCATAGTTCAATTGAAGTTCCAATCCGCACAAAGGTAACGGGTACGCAACTCGTAACTAGCCAAAAATGGCAAATTGGCATTACGTATCCTATCAATTTTAAAAGAGATAAAGCCTTTAAGTTAAAAGATAACAAATAGGCATTCATTAAAATTTTTGTATCATGAAAAAGCACTTTAAAATATGGACTCTAGTTTTTCTCCTAATTGGAATGGCTTGTAGTAGCTCCGATTCAGATGATGACATGAATTCAAATCCATCACCTACACCCAATCCTCCTCCTTCTGGCTCTACAAAGCTTAAAATCGTTTACGATGAGTTCCAGGGCAGTTCTTTGGCAATAGTTGGCAGTTCGGTTCAAAATTTATTAGTAGCATTCGATCGTGCTCTTGAAGGCGAAAGCTTGAATTTCACAGTAGTACAAGATTCACTTCCAATCATTATGCAAGATGATGCAGGAAGTTATTGGAATATTTTTGGACAAGCAACTGACGGACCAAATCAAGGTAAGCAACTCGAATCGCCTTCTTCTTTTATGGGCTATTGGTTTTCATGGGGAGCTTTTTACCCTGGATTAGAAATTTATGACCATACCGCTAATCCACCTAACCTAGGCGCAACAGTTAGCGGATCAGATGGCTGGTCAATTCCTCGAGACGAAGTTTATATAGGAGCACCAAAAGAAGCTATTCCATCTATAGACAATCCGAACTTCGTTAGAGTTAAAACAACTAAAGCAGGTGATCCTGATAATTTTATTGACGATGCTGAATTTGTCGTACTCGTCATGATTAATGGTACTTCGCATGTTTACCCTCATAACATTCTAAATTGGCATGAAATAGTTAATGACGAAATAGATGACTCCAAGTTTGCTTTAGTATTTTGTCCTTTAACAGGTACATCTACCGTTTGGGATAGAAACATTAATGGAAGTAACTCAACATTCGGTGTATCAGGATTTCTTTACAATAGCAACGTGGTGCCTTACGATAGAACTAGTGGCTCAAATTGGTCACAAATGCTACTTAAATCTGTAAATGGCAGCTTAGAGGGTACCAATTCAAAAAATATATTTGCCATAGAAACCACCTATGCAACCGCTCGAAATATTAGTAGTGATTTTCAACAAATGACTACCGATACAGGCTATAGTCGTAATTATACTCAAAATCCATATGGAAACTATCCGGTCAATTCGTCTATCATGTTTTCCGTCAATTTTGATGATAATAGGTTGCATGCCAAAGAAAGAGTTTTAGGTGTTATTATAAATGGAAAAGCTAAAGCATATCGATTCACATCATTTTAAAATAGGATAAGTGCTTTTAGTTCACAGTTCAGTTAATTGCCTTATGGGTCTTATTGGTAATTAGCTAAACTGTGTTCTTATTTCTAGATAAAACTCACTTATTAAGAGCTTAATAAGAAAAAAATCATCTAAAAATAATATCACCCTCCTTCTCTTATTGTATCTTTAATAGCATTTGAAACATTGAAACCACAAAAATAAAGATGTAATGAGAAAACTATTTACCTGGCTATGCCTCTCTCTCCTAGTTATACCAACTAAAGCACAAGAAATACCAGCAGTATATTCCAATTTGGGCTCAGATGAAAATGGGCTCTATCTACAATTAGAAAATAAACGTATTTATGCAGTTCCTGCTGGCGATAGCTTTCGTTTTAACGATCTTTATTCAAATATTACAGGTACGGAAAAAGGTTTAGATCTTGATTTTAAATTTCCCGAACTCAATGGGACTCTATTCTATGGTTTTATCAATTATAAGGATGGTAGTTTTCCACAACCCGTTTATTTCAGAGAAAGTGCTTCTATCATTAATGGTAAAACAAATATTCCTATTGCAGCTAAACTATCGGGCAGATACGATATGATCGGTTGGGAGAAATCGGGTCAAGGTGTTTTGGGGTATCGAATTGCCGATAAGGATGGAACTATCCTATATGATGGGAAAGCTGCTTTTATTCATAAAAATAAATTATTCTCCTCTGCTCCAACTGTTATAGAAGGACCTTTCATTAATAAGCTTACTGAAAAAGGAGTAGTCATTTCATTCACGACTTCACAAGAAATAGAAGCCAATATTGAGATCAATGGTAAAACCTACAAAGATCGAAATGCAGGTTTAAAACACGAAATATCGATTAATAGACTCGAATCAGGAACAAAGTATGATTATACTTTGAAAGTTGATGAATTTAGCTTTAGTTATAGTTTTGAAACAGCTCCGACTCCGGGTACTCATCAAAAATTCACTTTCGCTTATGGTAGCGATTCAAGAGCTGGGCAAGGTGGTGGTGAGAGAAACATTTTTGGCACCAATGCCTATATCATGAAGCGTATTGCCTCATTAGCAAAGGCTGAAGACGTTAAATTCGTGCAATTCACAGGCGATTTAATTGATGGTTATGAGGTGAGTCGTGAACGAATGAACTTACAATACGCCAACTGGAAGCACGTAGTTGAACCCTATTGGCATTATATACCATTCTACCCTGGCTTTGGTAATCACGAAGCCTATTCCTACCTCTTTAAAGATTCTGAGGACAATTATAGTTATATGATCGATCATTTTCCATTTGCTGATGATTCTGGTGAATCTCTTTTTCAAGATAACTTTGTATTACCAGAGAATGGCCCAAAAAGTGAAGATGGTTCTATTTACGACCCCAATCCTTCTTTTATGGACTTCCCATCCTATAAGGAATCGGTTTATTGGTATAGCTATGCTAATGTAGCTATGGTCGTACTCAATTCAGATTATTTTTATGCGCCACAAGGTTTACACTACACCAGTGGTAATTTGCATGCCTTTATCATGGATAATCAGAAAAAGTGGTTAGCAAAGACACTTAAGCAACTTGAGAAGAATGAGGATATTGATTATGTCTTTATTAGTCTACACACACCATTTTTCCCAAATGGCGGTCATGTAAAAGATGACATGTGGTACAAAGGAGATAATCGATACAGAGCAATGGTAAACGAGCAAGACTATATTGAAGGTATTATTCAGCGCAGAGATGAACTTTTAGATATTATTGTGAACAAGAGCACCAAAACTGTAGCTGCCCTTACTGGAGATGAGCACAATTATAATATGCTGACTATAAACGAAGAAATGGATCGATACCCAGCCAATTACAGACATAAAAAGCTTAAACTAAACCGAACTTTCTATCAGATTAATAATGGAGCTGCTGGTGCACCTTATTACGCACAAGAAAAAACACCTTGGATGAAAAATCTACGTAATTTCTCTACTCAGAACGCTATTGTGCTTATCGATGTGGATGGGAAACATATTAAGGTACGTGTTAAAAATCCAGACACGCTTGGATTAATTGATGAATATTGGCTAAGAAAGTAAACACAATTCTATAAGATGAAACTCACACTCGGCATATTCTTGATCCTTAGCTTGCACTTGCCGCTTTGTGCTCAGGATAGCCTTGTGCAAATGCCATTTGATTCTTTAAAGGCTACATGCTTCGCGAATGGTCTTTTTGAATCAGATGAATTGTTTAAGGTATGCTTAAGTGGAAATACGCGTGAACTCCTTAGAGATCGTTATGATGATGCTAGGTACCATCCTATTATTTTGACTTACAAACTCCCCAGTGGCGAACAGGATAGCTTAAGAATTCGAGCCAAAACAAGAGGGCGCTTCCGCAGGTTACGTGAAAATTGCAGAATACCACCTCTACTCCTTCAATTAGATTCCCTTCAATGTCAAAATGATAAACTTTTTTTTGGACAGAAGAAGATTAAATTGGTAAGTCCGTGTGTGAACGACAAATACGTGGTTCGAGAATATCTCCTCTATCGCATTTTTAATTTAGTCACTGAGAACAGTTTCCGCGCTAGATTAATTAAGCTTTGTTTTAGAGATACCATAAAGAATAAAGTAAGCGACTTACAATATGCTATTCTTCTTGAACATCAGAGCAATATGGCAAATCGTGTTGTAGCGAGTATGTACAAAAAACAACATGTAACACCTAAAAAAATTCTAAGAGCCGAGTACTTAAAAATGACTGTTTTTCAATATCTAATTGCTAACACAGATTGGTCTATACAGTTTCTTCAAAACATGAAACTAATTAGTGCTGATAACAAGCCAGGTCTTGTAGCCGTTCCTTACGATTTTGATCTTGCTGGTTTGGTTTATGCCCCTTATGCCAAACCAGCTGAAGAACTAAAACTATCATCGGTAAGAGAAAGAAGGTATAGAGGCTATTGTATCGAGGACATGCAAGTATTTCAGGCGACATTTGATCTCTTCAATCGTCTAAAACCTGAAATCTACGCCCTCTACGAAAACAATATATATATTGAGGAAAGCTATATTAAGCAAACCCTTAAATATATGGATGAATTCTATAAAACAATAAATAATCCAAAGAAAGCGGCAAATGCTTTTCAATACCCTTGCAATCCTCGTGGTACAGGAAATGTTGTGATTAAGGGATTAAAAAAATGAAATATTAGATCTCATTAATAGAATACTTCTGTATCAAAAATTTAATAAACATCTTCTTGCCAGCGCTGTTCCAATTTTAATTTCTTTATAAAATCATTAACCTCTGCCTCATTCATTTTTCCTTCTGTAAATAACAACTCCTTTAAGGCTGCCCGAACACCAACAGCCATGGTTCTTTTGTTCCCACAAATGTAGATATTTGCTCCTCTACTGATAAGCCAATCGTAAATCTCAGCGGCTTGTTCTCTTATTCTATCCTGCACATAGATCTTTTCTTCCTGATCGCGTGAGAAAGCGGTATCCAAACGAGTAAGCAGGCCTCTTTTTTTATAAGCCATTAATTCATCTCGATAAAGAAAATCGGTTTTTGAATTTCTCTCACCAAATAGAAGCCAATTGTCCCCTTTTGCATTAGAAGCCTCTCTTTCCTGCAGGAATGAACGGTAGGCTGCGATTCCTGTTCCACTTCCAATCAGAATAATCGGGGTGTTTCCATCTTTAGGCAAACGAAAACTATCGTTATTTTCAAGGTGGATAGAGAGTCTTTCTCCCACTTCAGTCCGATCCGATAAGTAGGATGAGGTGATACCAATCCGTGATCGGTCTTTTAGATTGAATTCCATCACTCCCATCGTTAGATGTAGCTCCTTGGGATAAGCTTTAGAACTTGAAGCTACTGAGTATAGTCTGGGTTTCAGCTTTCGCAAGACAGAAAGCAGATCCTCTGGACGAATATCAGCTGGAAAATCGCTGACCATATCTAAAACATCATGCTGAGCACAGTATTTATCTGTTTTTGTCTTATTCCCGACAATCGCATTCAGAGATTCTACATGTACCAAGTCGGCATATTTCTTAAGGACAACTGGTGTAATCAAGCTTAATTCATACTTACTGATTAATACCTGTTTCAATAATTCTAGACGATCCTTATTACGAATTGGATGCGTTCCATCGAACTTTAGTTCTTTTAACAAACGATCGACATAAAGGCGAGAATTGGTGCATTTTACAGCTATTGAATCTCCTGGTAGATACTCTTTCTTAACATCTCCTGAAGAAAGAACAAGATGTAGGGTTCTTTTTGTTGATTCATCAGAGCACAAATTTCGTTTCTCTTTTACCTCAACCTGAAAATCACCATTAAGAGAAAGTGCATCAGCATAAAAATCGAATGAGAAATCTACTTCTTTATTGACTTCTCTTCCTGTTATTTCCAAGTAGAATATTCCAACCATATCTTCAATCCATTTTCGAGCGGTCTCCTCAAAATCAACATCACATTCCCTCAAAGGACATAGTTTTGAGGCTCCCAACTGAAGCATACGAGCTTCAAAATCTTTTCCAGTCTTGCAATAATCCTTATAACTACTATCCCCCAGTGCCAGAGTGGAAAACCTCACTCCGTCTAAATTCTTTCTTTCTCTTTGATGCATGTAGTTGTAGAATTCCATAGCAACAGCAGGAGGATCACCTTCTCCATGCGTACTTACAATCAACAACACATATTTTAGCTTATGGATAATATTAAAATCCATCTCCTTCATCTCCAATAAGCAAGGTTTCAAACCCACATGTTTAGCATACCGCTGCGTCGTCTCGGCTATTGACCGTGAATTACCCGTTCTGCTTCCATAAATGATATAGAGCGTATCCTCCATTCTTTTTTTGTTTCAATTTATCCGTTTAAACCTTAAATCTTCACAATTTAAGCTATGCCTCTACTTTCAACTGATCTACCCAAGTAGCAGTCTCATCGTAACTCACGTAAAAAGGCTTATAGGTTTCTCTGTAATCGCGATGGCGAACGTATTGCAAGACAAAAGACTTCATCCCATCCAAAGGATTCTCTATTATTCCCATAACTTGCACCTTCCCTTTTGCTGCTGACATAACAGGTCCTGTTATCGTTTTACCCAAACTACCAGTCTGACGAATAGCTTCGGTGTAAATCTGATAAGCTCTACTCAAAGGAATCTGAAAATATTCATAGGGACCTGTTTCTCTTTCGATAAACATGTAATAGGGCACCAAGCCCTGATTAACTTGTTTTTTCAACATTTCAGCCCATACCTCACTACTGTCATTAATATGTTTCAGGATTGGAGCTTGAGTTCTAATTTGTGCTCCTGTAGCTCGAATATTTACCATAGCCTCCTGAACCACCTCATTATCTAACTCCACATGATGATTAAAATGAGCCATAAATGACAAATGCATTCCACTATCTGTAATTCGCTTAAAAATATTCAACATTTCCTCTGCCTCATCGTTAAAGTCAGGTAAGAAAGTAAAAGGCCAATAACTTAAAGCTTTTGTACCAAAACGAATCACTTCTAAATTTTCCAGTTTTGCATCTAGAATTGCATCTATATATTGACCCAAAGTTGCTGGGCTCATAATCATGGGATCGCCCCCCGTGAACAACAACTCGTGTACATGTTCGTTTTGGCGGATATATTCTATCACCTTTTCAATCTCGCGCATCGAGAACTGCATATCCAGCTCTTTGGTAAACTGTGGCCAACGAAAACAGAAAGTACAGTGTGCGTGACAGGATTGTCCCTGTGTAGGGAAAAACAAGACAATGTCTCTGTATTTATGTTGGATTCCATTCAATCTCTCCCCATTCAGCTCAGGCACATTCGTCATTTGCTGTGCAGGATGAGGATTCAATTCCATTCTAATGCCATTGATAATCTTAGAGAGCTCTTTTTTAGGAAGGTTCTGTTCAACGCCTCTCTTTACTTTCTCATATTGCTCTTTCCTTAGCATATGCCTATTAGGGAAATTGAGAATATAGATGGGGTCAGTCTCATAATTATCCCAGTCTATCAAATAATCTACCACATAGTTATTGGTCTTAAAAGGTATGATTTTGGCTACAATTTCAATCTCCTTCTTCACCTCCTCTGGCAAATATTTCATGTATTCAATTTTCCTAAAATTTTTAGCATTATAAGTTATAAAGCGCATATTAGATGGATTTAAATTTGAAACTATTGGATATAGGCTTCTCAGAACTGAGAATAGGCAGTGATATAAAATACCATTAAATGAGCACAATAACAATTTATTTAGACTAAATACAAAGAAGAATACCCTATTTATAATGACAGCATGAACAGATAATTCATGAAACTAGAAAATGAATATCCCATAAGAAAATAATTAGCCAATAGCCTATCAAAAATTAACTTAGTAGAATAAGTAAACAAAAAAAGCCTCACAAATTGTGGAGCTTTCATTTCATAAATCTATTATCTCAGTCTTTATCTGATAAAGTGTTAACAAATATTACTCTAAACCATTAGAAATAATAAGCCGAATCTGAAACAAGTGCTTCAAATTCGGCTATATATCTATTTGCATTCTCTACGCTTATTACTTCTTAAGTGCAGGTGTTGAGAAAGGCGGTGGTGTAATCTTTCTCTTTGTTTTAGGTAATAGAGAAATTGCCTTCTTAACAGCACGCTGCAGTTGTGGATCAATCCCTTTATTCAGAGATTTTGCATCCTGACGAACAGCAATAGTTGGTTTAATACCTTTGTTTTCTCCAACCCATTCATTTGTATCTGGATCAAAAACAGCATTATCTGGAGCAGTTACTCTACCTCCATCAACTAAGCGGTAGTGAACCGATGACTTAACTAGTCCACCCCAAGTTCTTGCTCCTACTACAGGACCAATCTTCTGGTGCTTGAATACCCATGGGAAGAAATCTCCACCTGATCCGGCAAGCTCGTTGATGATTAGAACCTTTGGTCCAACAATGCCTCCCGGTAAACGAATAGGATCGCCATTAGGAACCTCATTGGTTAAACAAGCTCTGGTTTCACGCTTCATCAAATCGACCATATAGTCGTCTAATAAGCCTCCACCATTAAATCGCTCATCGACAATAGCACCTTCTTTATTCTGCTGAGCAAAATAGTAGCGATTAAAGGATACAAAACCGCTACCTGAAGTATTCGGAACCCAAATGTAGGCTAATCGTCCGCCAGAAAGCTTGTCAACCAAACGACGGTTATCTTCTACCCACGCTCTTTGGCGAAGTGAATTCTCTCTACGAATAGGCTTCACAGTAATTTGCCATGCACCTTTAAAATCAGATTTAGTGTTGATATGAAGAACGGTTTGTTGTCCTGCAGTTCCATCTAAGGCCATATAAAGATCTTGCTTATTGCTAAGCTCCTTACCGTTGATACCTACAATGTAATTCCCCTCTTCAACTTTCATTCCTGGACGATCTAGAGGACTAGACAAGTTAGGATTCCAACTCTCTGAAGTATAAATACGATCAATTTTCCAATGTTTACCATCAGCTTTTAAATCAGCACCCAGTACACCTACCGAAGAACGATCCGTTTTAGGGAAATCTCCACCTGATACGAAAGAGTGACCAACAGAAAGTTCACCATTTACCTGATCGAGTACATAGTTTAAATCGCTACGGTGCTTGATGTGAGAAACTAATGGAGAATAGCGATCGTAAACTTCATTCCAATCACGTCCGTGCATATTGGGATCGTAGAAATAGTCGCGTTGGTAACGCCATGCTTCTTCAAACATCTGGTTCCATTCAGCCATACGATCCAATTGAGTCTTCAACTTAATTTTTAAAGGCTTCGCACTCTTTCCATCAGCACCTTTGGTACCAATCACTTTCCATGTTGATCCCATCTTAGCCAATATTTTATTTCCGTCAGACGAAATGGAAACCCCACTTACGCCAGAAACAAACTCTTTGGCTTCTCTCTCTTTTAGGTCGAATTTATGAAGAGTAGACGTTCTCCCTTTAGGACTTGCTTCAGCAATAAACACAATACCTTTAGTAGCAGTTAGAATATAATTGAATTTAGCCTTATCCATTGGTAAAGGAATTATTCGACGATCAATTCCGTCAAAATCAATCTTCATCAGGCTATCAAGCTTTTCCTTAGATTTCTTCGACTTATCGTCTTTCTTCTTATCCTTATCTTCTTTCTTTGCATCTTTCTTATCCACTTCTTTAGCCACTTTTTCTTCGTCGCTTCTTGGCTCGAATGGTGAAGGATCTTTTTTAAGAAGGTTAATCACATAAGCACCATAGTTAGCAGACTTTGCAGACATAACAGAGGTGTTCACATAATTTGAAAGCAATGCCAAATCGGTACTTGCTAGAAAGTATAGGTGATGCTGATCGGCATCCCAAGCAGGTGAAAAGGCATCTGCCATTTCGTTGGTTACTGGTCTAACCCTATCATCAGCCATAGACCAGATGCAAATACGTCTAAAATTGTTAGCTCCTGATTTTGCATAAGCTATGCGTTTAGAATCCTTAGACCATGTTAGGCCAAGATCGCCACGCTCGAAATTATTACCACCTACATCGATGGTCTTAATCGTCTTCGCTTCAATATCGATTAATCGGATACGTACATCATCATCGGTGAAAACAATAAACTTACCATCGGGTGACCAAGCTGGCTCCCATGCCATTTTAGATTCTTCTATAGATATCGCTTCAGGCTCTGATAAGCCGTCCTGATCAGCAATCATCAACTGATAACCTTTTCCATTAACATCGGAGAACCATGCAATCTTATCGCCCTTAGGTGACCATAGAGGAGCACGTTCGGCTGCTGCTGAATTATTCGTGATGTTTCTTGCATCGCCATGCTCTACAGGAATTGTAAATACTTCGCCACGAGCCGACATAATTGCTCTCTTACCTGTTGGTGATAAAGAAGCAGAACTAACGCTTGAGCTTATATCCTCCCACTTGGTTCTTGCCCAAGGGAAATCTCCACGAAGATCTAGCTCTAGCTGAGTTGATTTTCCTGAAGCAAGATCGTAGGTATGTAAATAACCATCTCTTTCGAAGGCAAGCTTTTCTTTATGACCTGAAAGGGATTTAATATCAACATCCTTGAATTTTGTGATTTGCTTTAATGCACTCGTCTTCGTGTCGTACATCCAAATATTCATTGCCCAATCTCTATCCGAAAGGAAATAGATTTTATCGCCTAGCCAAACTGGCTGAACATCGACAGTTGATTCGTTAGGAAGTAACTTCTCACTCGAATCTTCAAGATTCAGAATAATAAGTGGAGTATTTTGTCCACCACGGTAAGCACGCCATTCCCTATCCCAACGACGAACTTTATCGATAACAATCTGCTTGCCATTTGCTGCGAAAGAAGCTTTTGTTCCCCACTGTGCATTCAGCATAGTCGACACGCCACCATCACGTGATACAGTCCATAAGCGATCGAAAGAAGTTGGCGCAGTTTCACGCGTTGAGGCATACAACACTTTTTTGCCATCAGGTGTCCAGCCGCGCACATCAGCACTTGCCGGATACCAGGTTAAACGCGTTACTTCTCCACCTGTAAAAGGAACCGTGTAAACAGCATTCACACCCGCTCGATTCGAACTAAAAGCAATGGTTTTTCCATCGGGAGAAAAATGTGGAGCACTCTCGACAGCAGGTGTGCTGGTTAAACGTAGCGTTTGTTCTCCATTGATATTCGACACCCATAAATCGCCTGCATAAACAAAAGCAATATGTGTATCAGATAGTGTGGGCTGTCTCAAAAGGCGCGTTCCTTGCGCTTGAACAAAAGCCGATAAGGATACAATACAAACAAGAAGTAGACTTAGCTTCTTAAAATAATTGTGATTCATATGATTCAATTTTGGTTTATAGATTATTCTTAATGAATTATTTACTTAACGATAAAAAGAAAGCAATTTAAGATATTTCTCTCATCCTATCAATTCTATTCTATATGTGATCAACTTTTCTTGTTGAACGAAAATAAGACAGGATAAAGCACATGCTTATCCAACCTGACAGGTTAATCTAGAAGATGTAAGTAAACCTGTCAGGTTTAAAACATAAACGCCCAAAACGAATATACGTTTGGGGCGCTTTATTGGGCTTTCTCGTTGGTGGAGGATTATGGGTTGTATTAACAGTTTAGTATATGCCAAGTAGGGTAATACAAAGCACTGAACGTTCAATTTATATCTGAACGCCATATTTGCTATATTAGTTGTTGTAAACTGTTATTTGTAGATTCACTTAGAATTTATTTGAGAATACACTCCCCAGAAATCTTCTAAATGCCAAGTCTTATCAATTTTACCATCTTTATTAAAATGATGTAAATCAAAAGCCACCAACTTGATTCGCTTATCAGTCTTCGGTATTCCGAATGCATCTCCTGTATGAGTTACTTCCAATTCACTTCGTACATGAACCAAGTCTTTATCAACAAGAATATGGGTTTGAGTTCCTTTTAGATTTGAAAACATACTTCCAAACATTTGAGCGTGTTTAATGAATCCTTCAATATCATGTGTTTGTCCAGGGTCTGACGGGAATTGAGTGTAATTTGGAGCTAAAATATCTGCTAAAACTGACATATCACCATTTTCAAAGACAGCATAAAATTTCTGAATCACATTCAACTTTTGTTGTCTGTCAGATTCCATTTTTTTCATTGCCTCGTCAACAGCAATTTGTTTTTCTTTCTCGACATCTATAGTTTTTGTATCGCATGAAGAAAATAAGATTATTAATACTAATAATGGATAGAAATAAATCAGTTTATTTTTCATAATTTTAAATTCTATTAAATTATTGAATATAATATCTTAGCTTTTAATGGTTTGCAACGTATATATAAGGTCAATATTGATGTTATTTCTTTTTATCGCATTTATTTAATAGTTGGTATCCCCTATTGGGTATAATGACAACTATAGAAGCTTGAGACTACTAAAATTAAAGATAAATTCGAATAAACGCAATTTTAAAAGCCTGTAAAACAAGCACTCTGCATAAAATAGAACGGCTTTTTATAATTAAGTAAGATGAGACTTGGGCTTGCTTAGATATCTTAAAATGAAAATGCCCCAAACGTAATACGTTTGGGGCGCTTTGTTGGGCTTCTATCCTCTGATTAGGATTATGGAGTTACTTGTGTTATACTATAAAAGATAAGGGCTCGTGCATGCGCCGTGTGGGTTTAAATGCGAGTTATTATCAAACCTAACATGATTGACGATTTAGTACTAGCCCCTTATGGCGTATAATACATTGTTAGTTGCAGTATATTACTGTAAGATCAGTTCTTATATTTTTCAATATCAAATTTAACCCCGTAAATATCTCTTTCATTGTTTTCTTTCCTACAAAAAACAGATACTTCCCATCTGTATAAACAGTTGACTACATGGTTAATAACCACAGGTATAACGAATGGAATTTGTATTTATTACATGAGATATATAGCTTAACTAATGATGATGATGATGTCCATGACTGTGGCCACCATGAGAATCCTCCATGTCAAGTAATGATTTACCTGTATCTTTTAATAAACCTATCGACCATTTTATGATTACAAAAGAACTTAGTAGTGCAGCAAGGGTATCAATAAACGGAATATCCCAAATCATTGCTGCAATTAACCCCAATATAGCAGACAAGCTAGTAAGCGTATCAGCGATAACATGTAGATAAGCAGCTTTTATATTATGGTCAGAGTGCTCGTGGTCGTGATGTAATAAAAAGGCACTAGCAATGTTCACAACCAAACCAATTATTGCAACTAATATGGCTTCTTTATAGACGATGGTTACAGGATTGTAAAAACGTTGAACAGCTTCAACTATTATTACAACCGCAAAAATCAACAGCATTAAACCGCTACTATAACCTGATAAAGAAAGTATCTTATCTGAATTCCCTTTAAACTTATCACTTTTTGATACTTTACGAACTATGATGTAGGCAACCCAACTTAAACCAATGGCTAATACATGAGACCCCATGTGAATTCCATCTGCTAACAAAGCCATCGATTTTGTAGTTATACCAAATATTATCTCAACAACCATAGTAACGGCAGTAAGAAGTACTACCCACATTGTTTTACTTTCATGCTTATGTTTGTCCATGTTGTTATAATGATTTTAGTACAAAAAAAACTTATTTTAAAATTGCACGTATCTCTATAGGTAGTGATTTTTTATGAATATTAGGTAAGTTTCAAGATTATTAACATGTTACGAGCTATGGGTAAACAGCTATTTTGCAAATTTTAGGTGGGGTGGTGACCTGTGCAATTTGCAATTGTGCTGTTTTGTTCGTTGGTTTTTCTTTCTGCGAGGAAGAGAATAAAACAAAAAAAATTCCCATCAAGTAAGCACCGAACTATCTTCAAAGTACCTAATCTAAAATGCTTGTCGTTTATTAAAAGAGTCAAAGTTACATGCTTAATGTTCGCTCTGACACACTTGCATACAACGTATGTATAACATCAATATTGATGTTATTTCTTTTATCTTCCCTGTTTTATAGTCGTCCCCCCTTATTTGGTGGTATGACAACAATAAAAGCTTGAGAGAACCAAAATTAGAAATCAATTCGACTAAACAGTATTTAGTAAAACAAATATTCTATATAAAATAGAACGACTCTTTATAATTGGTAACAAAAACAAGCCGCACATCAACTAAGGTTGGGGCTTGTTTTATAAATCATGGTATTTTGGTTTTCACTCATCTGATTTATTCATAGGTAAGATAAATTTAAAAACACTTCCCTTGCCTAACTCGCTCTCAACCCAGATAGACCCACCTAATTTCTCTACAAATTCTTTGCAAAGAACTAATCCTAATCCAGAACCTTTTTCGTTGGCAGTGCCTGGTGAACTTGTATTTGAAGCTATATTAAATAGTGTTTTAAGCTTTTCTTCATTTATCCCTATCCCATTATCGGCAATTGAAATTTCAACATGCTTTTGTTTAGTAATTACCACCATATTAATGCATCCCCCTGTTTTTGTGAATTTGATTGCATTGCTAATCAGATTTCGTAAAACAGTTTTTAGAATATCTTCATCGGCATAAGCTTCAATCTCATCTGCTTGTTTGTGAATTAATGATATGTCCTTAGCTATTGCAGCTGAATTTGATTGTTCTATTACTTCGCTGATAATTGATGACAAAACTATTTTTTGGGGATTGAACGTAATCTGTCCCGTTTGCGATTTTGCCCAACTCAATAAATTTTCAAGTAAAACAAGCGTGTTTTGGGCTGATGAATTAATAAAGCCTACATACTTCTCAGATTCTGCAAGTTCAAAATCTTTTAGGTTTTCAATTAACAGTTTAGAAAATCCCAAAATACTATTAAACGGACTTCTTAAATCATGTGCAACAATTGAAAATAGCTTGTCTTTAGTTAGGTTTAACTCTTCCAGCTTAAGCTTATCTTCCTGAATTCTCGTATTGTTTAGAAATATCGTTTTCTGATCAATTTCCTTTAAAAGCATGATGAGGCCTATACTGGTAACACTCTTTGTAAACATAGAAATTATAAGGTACCAATTATCAATCGTAGAACCTTTCATAAAATCGTATGACTCACCTATATCATATATAACAAATGCACGAAAGAACTGAAATACAGCATAGATTAAAAGCACACTACTTATAATTACAGGAAATTTGTATTCATTTTTATTGATAAAAAGATGAAATGCACCTATGCCATAGAAAAATGAACTGGCAATAATCTGAATAATAATCCGATTTGTGTTATTATGGGCAACCGCTAGAAAAGAACAATAAAATAGAATCGTAAAAACGAAGAAAAGCCACAAAATATTTTTTCGAATTTTGCCATCAAAGGACATCAAACCAAAGGATGTTAATGCAAAACTGGAAATCAAAAGTAAATTACTTATTTGCACCGTGTAGAAAAAAGGCAAAATAGTTCTGTTAGCTACTAGAACAAGGGCAATTATTTGAAATAAAACACCCAAAATAAATACAGATAAGTACCATCTTTTATGATGATAAAAATATTGATAGGTGAACAATGCAATAATAAATAAGTTATTCATTGCTAAAAAAAGCAATATCGAAGGGTAATCTAAGATCATATTGATTGCATTTATTAATATTCAACTTACTGCTGTTTATTCCTGTGCTAAAATCGCCCCCATGAATTTAGCTTTTGTTAGGGCACGTTTATATTTATTCTTTTCAGTTTTAAATTGTGAAAATGCCTTAGTACATTAAAAACATGAACCAGTACGAATAGAACCGCTATGGAACAACTGAAATACACATTTGAACACATGAAACATTTAAAGTTGCCTGAGGATAATGAACAAGAACATTATATTAGTTTTTCAAATTCGTATTCAAGTTCATCCATGTTAAAAGGTTTTCTGAAATAATTTAAAATTAGTCCTTCGTTTAGGGCGTTCTGTATTTCTGTTGTTACATCATAACCAGTTATCATGCAATACGTTTTTGTTGGGTATTTTTCTTTTGCAATTTTTATGAATTCTATTCCGTTCATTTGTGGCATCTTCATATCACTTAAAACGAGTTCTATATCCGAATTTTCCTCTAATATTTGTAAACCATTCATAGCACTATCGGCAGTAAAAACATGATATTTTCCGCCTAAATTTATTTCAAAAAGCTGGAGGTTTATGAACTCGTCATCAACATATAAAATTTTCATTTTTTCCATTTGTTTCAATTTTTTAATGGCAGAGTGCTTATAACTTTTGTGCCTTTATTTTGTTCCGATTCAAGTTCTAATTTCCCTTTGTGCTCTTCAACTATCGAAAAAGTAATTGATAGACCAAGGCCTGTTCCTTTTCCTGGCTCTTTAGTCGTAAAGAAGGGGTCCATAACTTTCGATAAATTTTCTTTGCTAATTCCACAACCTGAATCAATAATTTCTATTACAACGTTTTTTCCTATCCTTTCGCTTTTTATAGAAATTGTCCCTTCATTTTCTATTGCCTGCATGGCATTTGTTAAAATATTAAGATAGACTTGATGCAGCTTCCCCATGTTGCCAGTCACAAAAATCGTTTCAAGGCAGAACTTCTTGTCAATCTCAATTCGGCCTTTTAATTGATTATTCAGCATTAATAAGCAATTGTTTATTATCGTATGCACATCACAATCCTCATTGTAATCTTCGCTATTTCTACTAAATTGGTTTAGTCCTTTAACAATATCGGCTGCTCTATCAACACCTATTTTTAAACTTGACAAAAGAAATTGTATTTCTTTCTCTGGAGCTTTATTTGCCTTGAAATAATTATTTAAGCCCACATAACTTCCTAGTATGTAATTTAATGGGTTGTTTATTTCATGTGCAACACCAGCAGTTAAGACACCTAATGATGCCATCTTCTCAGCCTGTAAAAGTTGTGATTGTGTTTCTTTTAATTTTCTTAAGGATGCTTCAAGTTCCTCCTTTTGTAAATTCAATTTTTTATTAGACAGGTGGAATTCTACATTCATAGAATTTAGTTCTTCGTTTATGGCCATGTATTCTTCAGTACGATCTTTTACCAAAAGTTCAAGATGGGTTCTATGTTTTTCGAGTTCAATTTCATCTCTTCTTTTTTCGGTTAAACTGTCTAATAGCTTGTTGTAACTGATACCAAGCTGACCTATTTCATCCTTCGTTTTTACTTTTATTGAGATAGCCCCATTAATACCTATTGATGATAGTTGTGTAATTAAATGGGTTATTTTACTTACTGGACGGATGGCATAGTCGATAATAAAATAAAGTATAATGAGTATTAACAATACGATTCCCAAAAGTGAAAGTACCAGATTGTTTCGCAAACGAGTAATTTGCAATCTTAGAATTTCGGTAGGAACAGAAACTCTTAAATACCATGATTTATTTATGTTATTTATTTTTAAGGGAATATAAAAATCAAATACTTCCTTGTTTATATAATCAGAAATATGTTTGTCGTGAATTGTCTCCTTTTTTGAAAAGGCTTCTTTTATGTTTTCGTTTAAGCGTTCAAATTCAATAGGTTTTCCAATTTTGCCTTTAATAGGGTGTGCGGCATATATACCACCTGGCGAAATAAGACAGGCATAGTCTCCATCGAAAACACTTACGCCCGCAATTGTTTTCTGAATATGTTCCATACTCATATCGCTTGCCGTTACACCTAGCAACTTATCACCAACGACTATAGGATAACCTGCTGTTAGAAACAATTGGGGTTCTCCATTTTTGAGTGGATAAACGTAGGGATCAAGTAAGGATGAGCCTTTTTCTTTAGCAATATTAATATACCAATCTTCTTTCTCAAATATTGGCAAAGGCTGAGAGGTTAATGAGTCTCCAAAGCCATACCACCAAGCTGTAAATCTGCCGGTTTCTCCATATTCAAATGTGTTTACATATTTTGTATCCTTTGCATCAAAATTATTTTTTTCAAATACGACAGATGCGCTAAAAAGTAATGAATCATGAAGGACTATTTTCCTAATCATGTTACTAGCTGCTTTGCGATTAGCCTGATTTGTTTCAACTAAGTTTTCGAAATATGTAGCCTGACTTCTCGCTTTATCAATTATAAGATGAAAATCTACTGCTATTTTAGCAACTTCCATCTCTGCTAATATCTGTATCTTTTGTTTCGTACTTTCTTCTAAACTTTTAGCTTCATTTCTTGTAAAAAGGATTATAAAAACAAACCCTAACAATAAGATGCTTACACTAATTAGTCCTACTATTTTATTGGTTAGAGAGGTGTTTGTCATTTAATTAAATGTTTACGAAGGGTTCTGCAGTAATTTTAAAAAGTATAACAATTTAGAAATATTTTTTGTTTTAAGGTGCTCATTCCTAAAATCTCAATGAAAGACAACTCAAACCACCATCAAGTTTTTTGAATTCAGAAACATCTACTTCTTTTACCACATATCCAGCACTCTTAATTACCTCTTTCGCTTTGGGGTATCCTTTAGGCATTATCACCGTATCATTCACCCATATACAATTGGCCGCATAACTTTCATCTTCGTCAATCTCCAGAATATTGAATCCTTGAAACTCTTCCTTGGATAAAAATTCACCACATGCGACTAAGTTATTTCGCTCCAAATATGCTAAGCCTGTCTTCAAATGCAATACTTCTTCCAGGCTCACTGTCATCCCTTTCATGCCATATTTCTCCAGATATTCAATGACTTGCTCAGCACCCTTTTTATTTGTTCTCTCTGATAATCCGATGTAAAAATGCGATCCTACCATCATGATATCTCCTGCTTCTACCCTTCCCGGTTCTTTTACTTCTTCAATATTACTATAATGCTCTTTCAGTACATTCTTTATTTCTACGATCTCTCCCCTTCGTGACAAGGCTCCAGGATTTGTTATGATTGCACATTCACTTGTTAGTAATGCAACATCTTCTACAAATGTAGAATCGGGATATTTTTCGTCTGCTTCTAAAACAGTGACTTCTAATCCGCATTCTTTCAGCACTTTTACGTATTCTGCATGTTGCACAAGTGCTTTTTCATAATCAGGTAATCCTAATTCAGCTGTGGTCAATCCTTTTAACATGCTTTTACCGGGCTTTCTTACTATAGCTTTCTTGAACATCTGTTTTCCTTTTTTTTCTTGCCTTTTTCAATATAAGGGTTTTGCTAAGTTTCGAGCTCATCCAATAGCCTTCTAGACTTATCTTCAACGCCCATGAAATTTAGCTTTTATAGCATTAATTATTATCTAAATTTAAATGATATAATTTAGCAGCTTCTTCAATTTCATCATCAAGAGAATCGTCATATTGAAAAGCATATAATACCCATTTATCATTAGGTTTATAAAACTTAAAAGTAAATCTCAAAGGTTGTCTATCATATTTAACTAGGTATGAATATAAAACGAAACTTTCTGCAAATTTTTTCGAAGTTATTAATTCAGAACCATAATATTTACCCATTAAGTTTTCATTAAAACCATCAACCTTATTACCAATATTTTCAATATCATCTTGTATTCTTTCTGTCCATTTATTCGTTTTATATAAATCTCTAACTGCCTTACCAGCATCGTTTTTATAGGTAGTAAAGAATTCTGCAATTAATTCTTTAGGTGAATCTTGAGCAAATGCAGAACAAGTGAATATTAGTACTGATAGAAGTAAAATTGTCCTTTTCATATTATTTATATTATGTTTTTGGTTAATAATCAACTCTTTAGCGCTCGACACGTGTTTGTGTAATTAATGGTAACGGTCTTGCTAAGTTTCTTGGGCGATTAAAACAGTTGCCTTACCTACCGACCAGAGGGAGATCACGAAACGAAGTGAGTAACGCGCCAAATAAGCAAGCCGAATAAATTTATATTTCAAGCAAACCCATTTATTTGGCTTGCTAGTGTTTCTTAATTGCACAAAACTTTCAAACGACTCGTCAACGCCCATGAAATTTAGCTTTTGTTATGGTTCGTTATTCATTTATTTTAATCTTCTAGTAATAGTAATCCTTTGCTTGTACCAATCCATTTTCTATTTTCGGAGTCTATAACCAAAGCATTGACATCAATAAGTGGATGATTATCATATTTGAAATTGGTCCAATTTGTACCATCAAAACAGGAAATTCCAGAAACTGTACCAACCCATACATTATTGTTTTTATCAAATGTTATTGCTGATATTTCTCCATCAATTATTTCACTATTTGAACTAGTATAAGATATCCAACTTTTACCGTCAAATTTTAGTAATCCAAGGTTTGTTCCAAACCATTTAGTCCCACTTTTATCTATTGAAACCAAATATGCAAAATCTACCAAATCGTTGCCTGTATTACTACTTGTATATGAAGTCCACTTTTCATCTTTAACCGATGATACTCCTTTTGAGGTTACAAACCATTTGACATCTTCGGCATCAATTCCTATTGAGTAAACATTATTATAGATTAACCCATTATCTGAATTGTAGTTTTTCCAATTAATACCATCAAATTCAGATATTCCGGTTCCCTGCAATGTCTGACGATTATAATGGCTAAACAAAATTTCACTATTAAAATCACTGTAAATAGAAATTATTGAATTATCTGTTAAGCCAGAATTGTTAGAATCATATTCTTCCCATTCGATACCATTAAATTTTAACGCTCCGTTTCCATTTGTACCAAACCAAACTTCATCACTTTTTGTGACTGTAATTGCACTCGGATTTGCATTCCTTTTATACATCACAGAAACAGAACCATTAAATTTAGATATATTATCTCCGCAACACCATAAGTCACCTTTAGAATCAATTGCCATGTAGTTTATTTTATTCTCAACTAGACCATTGATTTCATTAAATATTGTCCACTTTACAACTTTCACTTCACATTGAGCTGATATGTTACTTTCTTTATCGGTTACAGTAATTGTTATCGTACCTGGATTAACTCCTTGCAACATTCCATTCTGATCAACATTTGCAATAGCCAGATTACTTGATTCCCATATTACACTCTTGTTACTTGCATCTAATGGTCTTAATTGTGCACTTATTGTAGCTGTAGAATCCACTATTAAGATTAATGAAGTTTTCGATAATTCTATTTCTGTAACGGGTATGAAATTTGATTCTTTCTCGCATGACAAAATGAAAATAGATAAAATCAAAATCAACCTACAATTCAATATTCTAGAGTACATCTGCTTTATTTTTTTGTTAGTATTTCTATAATTTTATGAGCCATAACTAGTTTATAACAACCATATGGCTGTCATATCTCTTATATTTTCTTCAGAAGGTAATGTTATCACTCCATATTGGGTGGGTAACAACACCTTTAAATTCAGAACATTAAAAATAAGAATTTATCGCAGGAAACAGTATTCAAGGCATAAGTAAAATTATAATCTCTTGTAAAATAGAATCACTCTTCATAATAAATGTATTTTTTTTCAAATTGAGATAAGGGAAATCAGAAAACAAAGTGGGTGTTAGCATTCATTTTGGCTCCACGGCAATTTTCAAACAGCTTGCGACAAATTGTCCTGAGCTAATATCGAATGAATTTAGCTCATTTGTCTCTCCTAAATAGCCTATATTGGTTTGTAAATGGCGTTCTGCACATCCTAAACTGCCCACGACAATTTACAAACAGCATACGACAAATTGTAAACAAATCGAATTCTGCAAAAAATGGCTTTCTGATATGATTCTTAATCTGGTCTACAAAACAGAGCTACAAGTCAATGAAATTAAACGAATCAGAAATACTCATCATGGCTAATTAATTAACAAAATGTTTTAAACAGACAAAAAGTCATTTTTCAGAGGATTGCTTACAAAAGCATTCAACAGTCCAAATATAAAGACATACAAGCACCCTATTCTCCTTTTGAATTCCTTGGCATTTTTCCTGTTTTCGCACCTTTCAGAATTTAACAAAATACGCCACAGCAAAACGCAAAATAAAAAAATGCTTAAAATGAATCCAAAATTCTGCTATCAGACAAATAAATTTTCATTCTGCAAGACCAGTAAAATTGCGACCTTAAGTATTTTTAAGAATAATTTGTTTGCCATTGATACATAACTAAAAATAATGTTTCATAGTTTTATTATATGATTTTGAATATTACGTTTAATCAAACTAAAAAAAATGGCACAAATACTTGTAAAAAAGAGTTTTATTGAAACCAATGAAAATGGCTTTGCTAGAAAGAGAGATAATTTTCTTGAAAAAGCGCCTCAATTAGTAACCGATACGATATTACCCAAAGAAGCTACAGATAACTTAATTCTACAGCTGCAGGAAGATAAGGCGCGCTTCGATCAGAAGAACATGGATCAGAAAGCCTCTCGTGATTCTCGAATCATCTATACTAAGGGGCATTCCCCTGTCGAAAAAGCTTTGAGAGACTACAAAAAACTGATTGATGAAACGCCAACAGTTAATTCTGAAACAAAACTGGACTTGGGCTTGGTTAACGAAAGTAAATCTGAGACAACTAACAATAAGAAACCCGATTTGAAAGTGAAAGAAGTGGGTGGTATCCCCCACATTACCTACACGAAACACCCTTTGGATGGCATTATTCTATATGGGAAAATCAATGATGAGGAATACGATTTCCAAACCACGATTAAAACATCGGGCTTCGACGACACGCGTCCGCGTAGAAACGCTAAAGTAACCGAGATTAGAGAATACTATGCCTATTATATATTCGATAATAAAAAGGTTGGTAAGCAATCGGAAGTTGTTCGTTTGGTGCTAAGCCCTACAGAATAATCAAGATGAGAGTGAGAAACAACAAGCCCCACATATTAAACTATGTGGGGCGTGTTGTTTAATTTAACCACTCTGTCCTTCGGCTTCGCTCAGAAACCTTGAGAGAGAATGATGTGCCTATTGGTTAAGTTGATACAACTGAATATAGTTGCCATTATCATCGTCGAAAACAGCCTCGAAGCCATAATCTGTCTTGGTAGGCTCTTTCTTAAACTTAACGCCTTTGGCCTTCAACTCTTCAAAGGTTTTCTGAATATCAACGGCACTAAAAGAAATGACTGGCATACCTATCTTATACAATTCGTGCTTGTACTTTTTAGCAATCTCAAGACCACCTGGCTCAAGAGGTTCCAATAGCAATGACACACCATTGGTATCCAGTGGCGACTTAACGATAGCCAGGTAATTCTCAGGCGAATACATCACCTCTTCAAAACCCAATACCTTGGTATAATATTTAAATGCCTTAACCGGATCTTCAACAAAAACACTAACCATAGCAATTTTCATTGGATGTTTATTTTGTCCCATAGCGCTAATTGAAAGTAAAGTAATTATGAATAATGTTAGGAGTCTTCTCATGATAGCTTCTTAGATTTTATATGCAACTACTGCTAGTAGCCTGCTGCATCAAAAATAAGAATTAATCTTTGAATATGGGCTTCAATTCCACTACGACTTCGACTACGCCCAGTCTCCATTAATTAATCCATCTCAAATGCTTCACCATCTTCAGGTATAAAGACCTTATCTGAGAGCTGATTTGTTTTAAGTGAATTTCTAAGTTTTTCTCTTGTAGTAGGACAATGGTTGACTGCCTCCATATGGTTAGCATATACTTTATTCGGAGAATTTTGGATAAACTTCAACACATCGTTAGGATTCATTAGAAGAAGGTCTCCTAAATCGAACTGTGCAGAACCAGCGGCTACAATTGTTAAATCAGGTTTAAACTCTTTTTCTATTATATCATGTAAGACTAAAATAATAGCCGAATAAATTGCAAAGAAGCCACAATAGTCCGTTTTTTGTAGAAAAATTACTGGGAAAACAATAAGGATGGAATTAAAACGATTAAATAAAGCCATATCAGAAACTGGTTATTGTTCTCGAAGAGCTGCAGACAGGCTGATTGAAGAAGGTAAAGTTCTGGTAAACGGACAGCCTGTAGAAATGGGACAAAAGATTACAGCTGAAGATCAAATCACTGTTGATGGAAAAGTCATTACCAAAGAGGTGGGCAATATCTATTTGATATTCAATAAGCCCGTAGGTATTACCTGCACAACCGACACAGATATTAGTGGCAATATTATAGATTTCATTGATTATCCTGAGCGTATTTTCCCAATAGGTCGCATCGATAAACCCAGTGAAGGTCTAATATTCTTGACCAATGATGGCGATATTGTGAACAAGATTCTTCGCGCGAAGAACAATCACGAAAAGGAATATATCGTTAAGGTTGATAAAAGAATTACGCCTGATTTTATTAGGCTAATGTCTGATGGTGTTAAGATCTTAGACACAGTGACTGAAGAATGTAAGGTGGAACAGATTGATGCCTACACATTCAATATCGTATTAACACAAGGCTTAAATCGTCAGATTCGTCGCATGTGCGATTACCTTGGTTATGTAGTAACAGAGCTGCAACGTGTTCGCATTATGAATATTAAACTTGGTAGTTTGAAACGCGGTAAATACCGTTCATTCTCCGGATCTGAGCTAAGTGAACTAAAAGCACTCATCGAAGATTCAAGTAAAACTGAAGAAGCTTCTTTGTAAAGCACTAGTATATATAGCATATGAAACCTGATAATAGGATCTATTTAAGACTTCATTTATCAGGTTTTTCATTTTCCTATCAAATAAGGTCATCAAGATTTCTTTCTCTCCTCAGCATAAAAATCGTAACTTCTAAAGGAACCAATCCTTGTAAATCAATGATTAAGCCTTTAGAAAAACCCAAAGCTTCAAAAGAAAGTTTGCTTTTACTTATTGCTATTATATCGGCAATCGTATTGGGTTTCATCTTAGGCGGCTTCTTCCCTGCCATTGGAATTAAGTTGGAAATATTCGGACAAATGTTCCTCAATATCCTGATGTTACTTGTTGTTCCTATAGTTGTCTTATCGATGATTGTAGGTATATCACGCATCCAGAATTTAAGTCGATTGGGAACGCTAGGAAGCAAAACCTTGGTTTTCTATTTGACCACAACAGCTGTAGCAGCAACAATAGGAATTATCCTCGTAAACATCATCCAGCCAGGTGTCAATCAAAGCATTGCTCTTGCTGAGCTACCAACAAAAACAGAATTTCTTCCGGTCGATATCTCTACAGCACTGAAAGAGCTGCTCATAGGTAATCCAGAAAAAGAGCAACAAGGTTTGATTGGCTACAACCTCTTTCTAGCAATGGAAAAAATGGATATTCTCCCTCTCATCTTATTCTCTATCTTTTTTGGTGCTGCCCTTTCATCCTTAGGCGAGAAAGCTAAGAAAAGTATTCACATCCTTTCTGTGATGAACGATGCCATTCTCAAATTGGTGCATTGGGTGATGTATTTGGCTCCTTTGGGGATTTTAGGTTTGGTTGCTGCTCGTATTGCCCATTCTGGAGGTTTCAAAGCTTTCATTCCCGAATTACTTTCTTTAGGCTTATATGCTTTAACGGTATTACTCGGTTTAGCTTTACATGGCTTCCTCTTTTTAAGCTTTCTACTCAGAGTCGTAGGAAAGCGATCTATAACAAGCTACCTAAAAGGCATGGCTACAGCTCTTCTTAATGCCTTTTCCACAGCGTCGAGCACGGCAACACTTCCACTAACCCTTCAAGGCGTGCACGAAGAGAACAAGGTCTCTGAAAAAATCAGCAACTTTGTTTTACCTCTTGGAGCCACCATTAATATGGATGGAACTGCACTATACGAAGCGGTTGCAGCCATATTCATTGCACAGCTTTATGGTATTGAGTTAAGCTGGGTACAACAAATCATTGTCATTCTAACGGCAACATTGGCTGCCATTGGTGCTGCAGGTATTCCCGAGGCCGGATTGGTCACCATGGTTATCGTATTACGAGCCGTTAACTTACCTATCGAGGGCATTGGACTCCTTCTCAGCATCGACTGGCTTCTCGACCGCTTTAGAACAAGCATTAATGTTTGGGGCGATAGTGTTGGAGCGGCAGTCGTTGAACAATGGGATTCATCCAAAACTGAGGAATAAACTCATAGCAATAAACTACTCAAAAAACATGCTTCTATTTGCTACAAAATAGGGCTATTAATCCTAGCTTTATGCCGTAATTATTGAACGATAGAAATGAACACAATCACACAGGACGATCTTAAATTTGATAGGGAGCATATTTGGCATCCTTATACCTCAATGAAGAACCCTTTACCTGTATACCCAGTAGAATCAGCAAGCGGTGTCCGTTTGAAACTGAGCGATGGTCGAGAGATTATCGATGGCATGTCATCGTGGTGGTGTGCCGTACATGGTTATAATCATCCTGTGCTTAATAAAGCAGTTGAGTCACAAATTAAGAACATGTCTCATGTCATGTTCGGTGGTATCAGCCACAAACCCGCTATTGAACTAGCCAAACTTTTAGTTGAACTTAGTCCTGAAGGATTAGATAAGGTTTTCTTTGCTGATTCAGGCTCAGTCTCGGTTGAAGTAGCTATGAAAATGGCCATGCAGTATTGGTTTACCAAGGAAGAACAAAAAAAGAACAAGTTTTTAAGTATTCGATCAGGCTATCATGGCGACACTTTCAATGCCATGTCGGTTTGCGATCCTGTGACTGGTATGCACGAAATATTCACTGGCGTTTTGCCTATCAATCATTTTGTAACTGCACCACAATGTGGTTTCTATGAAGAATGGAATGAAAAGGATATCCTTCCAATGAAAGAAGCGATTGAAGATCATCAGCATGAATTAGCTGCTATCATTCTTGAACCTATAGTACAAGGTGCAGGTGGCATGCGTTTCTACCATCCACAATATCTAAAAGAAGTTCGTCAGCTTTGCAATAAGCATGACATTCTACTAATAGTCGATGAAATTGCAACAGGTTTTGGTCGATCAGGCAAATTATTTGCTTGCGAACATGCAGGTATCTCACCCGATATCATGTGTGTAGGAAAAGCCATTACAGGTGGTTATATGAGTTTTGCAGCAACACTTGCCAATCAAAAAGTAAGTGATGGCATTTCTCAAGGCGCTCCTGGTTGCTTTATGCATGGACCAACTTTTATGGGAAATCCTTTAGCTTGTGCTGTTGGAGTTGCCAGCATCAATTTATTGTTAGAATCAGACTGGAAAACCAAAGTCGATACGATTGAAAGTATTCTTATTGAAGAATTGAAAGCTGCGGAAAATCTGTCTCAGATTACCGATATTAGAATTCTTGGTGCTATTGGTGTCATTGAAATGAAGGAAGCGGTTAATATGGCTAGCATTCAAAAACAGTTTGTGGATTCAGGCATTTGGGTACGCCCATTTGGAAAACTTGTATATATCATGCCACCTTTTGTTATTTCTGAAAAGGATTTACGAACTTTATGTCAGAGTATGATTGAGGTTGTTTCTTTGCAATAATCTGTGATTAATCTTCAAACTATGAGTGATATCTTAAAATCCTATCAAGACGAGTTAGACAAGCTAAACGAGACTGGAAACCTTCGTTCTTTAAAACAGATTGATGAGAAACAGTTTAAGCTGAATCTGTCTTCGAATGACTATATGGGCATAGCCAAGCTAGGACTTTCTATTCCAGAGGAAAAAGGAATGGGTTCGGGCTCTTCTCGCCTACTAACAGGAAATTTTATCGCCTATAAAAATTTAGAAGATGAACTTGAAAACCAATTTGGTTCTCCTGCTCTCTTTTTCAATTCGGGTTATCATGCCAATATTGGAATCTTACCGGCTTTAGCTTCAAAAGGAGACCTAATTCTATCTGATAAGCTTAACCATGCCAGTATTATTGATGGTATTAAACTTAGTGATGCGGATTATCACCGTTATAAGCATCTGGATTATGCACATCTGGAACGATTACTTGAAAAATACCGAGGTAATTACAAGCGTGTCTTTATTGTAAGCGAGTCTATTTTCAGTATGGATGGTGATGTGGCCGATTTGCTTAAGCTCATTCAAATCAAAGAAAAATACGAATGCTTACTCTATATAGATGAAGCACATGCCTTGGGTACACGAGGTGCAAAAGGACTTGGTATTGCCGAAGAACAGAACTGTCTTTCACAAATAGATCTTTTAGTTGGAACCTTTGGTAAAGCCATGAATTCAGTAGGTGCTTATCTCATATGTAATGCGATTATCAAAGATTACCTGATTAACAAGATGCGTTCGCTCATATTTACAACAGCACTGCCTCCTATAAGTATTGCTTGGAATCTACAAATTCTGAAGCAAAGCCTATGCATGCAAAAGGAAAGAGAGCATTTAAAAAATCTATCGAACCAATTCAGAACAGCATTACAAAAATTAGGAATAGAAACTGGAGGCGACTCTAATATCATTCCAATAATGATTGACGATAGTGAGCATTGCAAACAAGTAGCTGAGCAGATGCAAAAACTAGGCTTTCTGGTTTTTCCAATTCGTCCACCTTCAGTTCCACCCAATACAGCAAGACTAAGGTTATCTCTTTCTGCTGATATGAAATGGGATGATTTAAAGGAACTACCTGCAATAATTAAGAATTTACTTCAAACAACTCGTAGCTAATTACAGAAATGAAGCTAAAATACCTACACAAATCAAACAAGTCCAAACTAATCCTCTTTATGAGTGGATGGGCTTGCGACGAAATCCCTTTCAGCAAAATCGATTCGAAAGATTACGATGTACTGTTATGTTACGATTATAGAGATTTAAGCAATATCACAGACATTCTAGATGAACTGAAACACTATCAGGAACGGCATTTGATAACCTGGTCATTGGGAGTCTATATCAGCTCTTTACTTTTCAAAGATCATAGTGATCTATTTACAAGCCGTATTGCTATTAATGGCAGTTTATCGCCTATCAGCGATGAAAAAGGAATTCCTTCTGCCATATTCCAAGGCACCATTGATGGTCTAAACGAAAGAGGTCGAGATAAATTCTTTATGCGTATGTGTGGCGGACGCTCAGGCTATGCTGATTTTGCCAAACATCAACCACAACGTGCTGTTGAAGATCAAAAAGAAGAATTAATCTGTTTGCAAAACATGATTTTGGATAGAAGCATTACTTGGGATATCTTCGATAAGGTATTACTTTCGTCTCGAGATATGATTTTCCCTTTTAAGAACTTGGAAAAAGCTTGGGAGAGCAAATCTCAAAAAAATGTATTGGACCTACCCCATTTCTGTTTCTCTGAATGGAATAAATGGGATAGTATATTAGAAGTTTAGATACCTTGAATTAAAAAACTGTATCGCAGACACATAAACACAAGCAGATTGTGAATCAACAGAAGATAAATAAGGATAAAGTGCAAAAAGGTTTTGTGAAAAGCATCACCACTTATCGCAAGCATGCTATTGTTCAAGAAGCCATTGCTTCTCGACTGATTGCTGAAATGCGATGGCGTTGTCCTGAACATCACAATTCTGTTTTAGAAATTGGCTGTGGTCCTGCTGTTCTTACTGAAAAATTCTTTCAATTTTTCGATGCTAACACCTATACAGCCAATGATATTGTAGAAGAGTATTCAAGCTTATTGGAAACTTTCAATCCAAAAATAAAATTCATGGCTGGTGATATCGAAACTAGCGAATTACCACAAAACCTAGATTTGATTCTGTCAGGCTCAACCTTTCAATGGTTTAATCAACTAGATGCCTTTCTTGAAAAATGCGCAAAAGCTCTATCTCCAAACGGTTACCTTGCCTTCAGCAGTTTTGGTCCTGAAAACTATCGTGAGATTCGCTCTGTTAATGGCGGTGGCTTAAATTACTTGACTTTTAATGAACACTTAAGACTTCTAGATAAACACTTCGATGTTATTTGGAGTGAAAAAGAAATGATAACACGACATTTTCCTGAGCCAATTGGGGTCTTACATCATATGAAACAAACTGGAGTGAATGGTTTACCGGGAAAGGTTTGGACGAAATCTGATTTAAAGAATTTTGAAGATCGCTATAAAGATTTATATGGAACTGAACTTGGTGTACCCTTAAGCTATCAGCCTATTTACTTTATTGCAAAACCAAAAACTAAACTTGATTAGTTATGGCTTTTGAAATAATTACAATAGTTCTCGCAATACTTATATTAGGTGTCCTCCTATACACCAATTATATTAATGAACGAAATGTAGTTAGACTCTTAAAAGAACATTATACTTCAGACGAAATGCAAGTCTGTGAAATATCAAATCTTTCATTTACTGAAAAGCTCAAGTATAGAGTACCATTTATTCCGGGGATGTTTGTAACCACTGGACTACTTTCAAGCTTTAGAATTAGAGAGAAACATTATTTTAAGAAACTAGATATTGAATTTCAAGATACAGAACACATCATATATATTGATGTACAAATGAAAAACAACATTTTAATCAATATCGACGAATTTGATACTTACAGTTTCTAATTCAATCGTAATTTATTAATCATATATGAGCACCTACTTTATAACAGGAATTGACACAGATGCCGGAAAAACTTTCGCAACTGGCTTAATGGCAAAATACCTTTATGACAGAAAGGTAAACGTGATGACACAGAAGTTTGCTCAAACAGGTTGTGTGGGTATTTCTGAAGATATTCTAGCTCATAGAAAAATTATGGGTGTAGAACCCTTTACGGTTGACAAAGATGGCACCACTTGTCCTTATGTGTTCACTTATCCAGCTTCACCGCATTTAGCCGCAAAGATAGATGGTTCAGAAATCGATATCAAGGTCATTAATGCATCAACGGCTAAATTGCAAGCAGACTTCGATACCCTTTTAATCGAAGGTGTTGGAGGTTTACATGTACCTATCACATTAGATTATTCTCTTTTGGATTATCTTGAAGAAACGAAGCATCCTCTTATTATAATTACATCATCAAAACTGGGTAGCATTAACCATACTCTAATGACCTTGGAACTAGCTGCAAATCGTAAGCTTCCTATCCATGGTCTTATATATAACCATTACCCTAACAATAGTGATGTTATTCTTGAAGATTCAATCCATGTCTTTAAAACCTATTTAAAAAAGTATGGTTACGATTGTCCCGTCGTTGAAATTCCTGAATTCAAGATTGGAGAATCTCCTGAAGTTGATTTCTCTCCTCTATTCGACCTTTAAACTCTTAAGATATTCTGACTCCTAATCGACTTTAGTTAAAGTATGTTGTTGAACTGAGAATCTATTAGGAAAAATCTGTAGGTTTGCAGTCTAAACACAACAACACAAAATTATAAGAGATGGAAAAATTATATGTTCCCAACAGGGGTCATGTCGTTTTCGAAGATATCGTTTTTGATGAAAAGCTAGGAGCTGAAATCAATCAGTTTTTACGTGAATACGAACATTGCGATATTCTTTCAAAATACAATCTCCCTTTAAGTAATAAACTCCTACTTCACGGTAAAAGTGGTTGTGGTAAAACCATGACTGCACGCGCAATTGCTCGCAAACTAGGCAAGAAAATCAAAGTTATAAACCTAGGAGGCATTGTATCCTCAAAACTAGGAGAAACCTCTGCCAATATTGCTTCTTCTTTTCGTTTGGTAGAGTCTCAAGAGGCTGTTCTTTTCTTCGACGAATTCGATTCTTTAGGAAAAGAACGCGACTATGATAACAGCGATAGTGGCGAAATGAAACGTGTGGTTAACACCATGCTTCAACTTATCGATTCGTTACCTAAGCATTCCATTATCATTGCGGCGACCAATCAAATCGAGATGATTGACAGCGCCCTACTTCGTCGTTTCGAGCTAAAATTGGAATTCAGAAACCCAAGCAATGAGTTACTTGATGGCTTTTACGACAAGCTGCTAGCTAAGTATCCTGAAGAATACCAACAAGTTGATCGTAAGTATGATATTTCATATGCAGAAGCGCAAGATATTGTTTTTACAACAGTCAAAAACAACATCATTGTATCAGAGCTAGGCAAAAAGGATAAGTTGGTTCAAGAAAACAAAGAAACCGATCCTTGTCTGAATTAAATAGACAAATAAGTAATCTAGAATATAAAGACGCCTCACATGGGGCGTCTTTTTTTTGTAAACAAGACGCCTTCGAAGCTAAAAATCAGGTCCTTTTAAGTTAATAATGCTTGTGTCTCTTAAATGGATACAAGTTAGCAAGTTATGATGCTATCTTCTTTGTTTCCGAAGAGATGACTTTGGAATATTTAAAAGCTTTACTCCTTCTGAAGAGAGATAAGCGCATTAAAATGAACGCTTTTTCATTTCCGAATGCATCACTTCTCATTCCGAAACGATAACTTTCAATACTTATAAGACCTTATTAGCTTACGAAGTGAGCTGATTCCATTAAGATGAGCTCTTTTCTATTTCCGAGAGCATAACTTCTGTCAATAATATCAAGTGAATCTAAAATAAGGGGTGCTATACACGTTCAGATCTGGACTATTTGAATCCCGAAAGCATAACTTTTGAATATTTTAAGACCTAAATTCAATATTACAACGCGTGTTGCGTGCCATATGGGATTATTATCCACTAGCTGTGGTAATAATTAAGATAGACAAGAGCTGTGCTATTGAAAATGGTTTCATTATTATATGTGATGTAGGCAAATTCGATTTAGCATGCGTTTATTTTACAATAAGATTGCAATTCAGTTCTTTATTGATAACTTTATTATGGATAAAATAAGATCATCTGCTTTATACTAATTATATTTTGCATGATATAAGAACTTTAATATCCAGATTACATAAAGAAAGACATATGGATAAAGATGACAGTGCAAAACTGAATGCTTATAGCGAAATAGAAAAGATATTGGCCGCTAATGTACCTGTTTATAAAAACGATAGCTTTACAATAAAGGCTATTGATATTTTTAAAGACTACCTGTACAAATTACGTAGATTAATCGAGATTAAGGATGCCCCTCACGCTTGGTTGCAGGACCAGAAAAAGAAGCGTAAAGCTAATCTGCTTTTGAATACACTCCCGATGATAAATGCTATGGTACGTTATGCCAATTATAAACACGATAGTCAATTGCGATCGGAAGTTAATATGACAAAGAGTAATTTGTATTATATCAACGAGATAAATTTGATAACATTTGTGAGGCTGCTAATTGCTAGGGCCCAAAGAACGCTTAATGCACCTGCCTATATCGCAGTAGATCCTGATTGTATTATTAGTTTGGAGCAAAGTTTGAATGATTTTGAATCGAAACGCAGCCAATTGAAGATGTATTTGGTAGATAAAAGAAAAGCGGGTTCTGAGTTTAATAAAAACAAGCAAGTTTTAAATGTTTATTTAAAAGAGAAGCTAGACTTTTTTATTGAAGGATACAGAGAAATGGCACCTGCTTTTGTAAATCATTATTTTGCGGCAAGAGCAATAGGGAAACCCATTTATCGACATATAGATGTATTGGCTTATGTGACTGATGAGGCTACAGGTGAGCCTATCCCCTACGGAAAGGTAAGTATTGAAGAACTGCGACTAAGCACCAAGGTAACAGCGAAAGGTCATTTTAGATTCCTCACATTGCCAGAAGGTGAGGTTGTATTGAAAATAGAGAATTATGGCTATGAAACACTCTGGCTTCCTATTCGACGATATGCAGTGGAACCTGTAAAACTGCAAATTAAAATGACAGCTCTCCCATTGCCTAAAGATTCAACTCAATTATAAAAGAAAGCTGTATGGTTTGTGGTTATGCTAAACCTATAAGCCTGCTCGCAGCTGACAGTGTTTGTTTTATTAGAAATGCATTTAACGCCAACAGGTCTGCGACTCTGTCGGGTTTTATAAGAAATAAGCCATTCACATTGCTGCAAGTGACTTCTATTTTCCTAAATATTCACCTCAATTATAAAAGAAACCTGTCAGAGTCCTTTTTCAGGTCCTGACTGCGTTTAAACTTTCCGATCAAATTCAAGATGTTTTTTTAAAGCCATACCCAAAACAGAAGCCCCAAAGAGAAAAAAAAGTGATGGATGTAGAAATGACATAAGATCTAGGTAAGCGATCTAGATACGATCGGGGTCGGGGTATGATCTAGATAAGAACGGGATAAATACCCCTTAAGCCCCCTTTGTAATAGCTCTATTATGCCTATAAACTCCCTGTATTGGCTGATTTTCCTAGTAAAATACGTATTCTCACTCAATAGACCCGCCTTGCTCTCTGAAAGATCGATTAAGTAGGATAAGTGATCTAGTTAGAAACTAGGTGAGATCTGGATAGAATCGATATAAGAACGGGATAAAGCTCCTTTAAGAACCCTTTATTATAGCTCCATTATTAGGTGTTGTTATCCTTTCAATAAGGCAGGATAACAACACCTTTTCAAAAGGATATAAGAAATAACAACCATATTGTTGTTTTAAACTATATGTGTTTCATACCATAACTAACGGCAACCATACATTTTACACATTTATTTTTTACCACTTCACAAACCCAACCCTTAAGAAAATAAAAGAGTAAAATCTTCCTACCACAAAAGTTAAAATTAGTTGTTTTGTATTTTAGCATTTGCTTAAGTACGACAATACAACTACTTTTACTATATGGAAAATAATAGTTGTATAAGAATTGAAGCAGATATAGAACAGATTTCTAATTGCAAGCAGATTGTAAGTGAGTTGGATAGGTCTTTTGACTTATTATCAAATGCATTAAGTTTAGCAGGAAATAATGTCCGATTGAAAATATTATTTTTACTGTCACGAGAACAAGAACTTTGTGTCTGTGATTTAAGCGACATACTTGAAATGAAGGTATCAGCAATTTCTCAGCACTTGAGAAAACTGAAAGATAGAAATATAGTTAAAACTGAAAGAAAAGCACAAACTATATTCTATTCATTATCAGCAGAATACAAAACGATATTCTTACCATTTTTTGAATTAATTAAAGACAATAAAATATTAAAAACGATATGAAAAAAGATAAAAAATTAATCGGAGCAGGTTTGTTGACTGCACTTGCATCATCTTTATGTTGTATTACACCTGTATTGGCACTAATCTCAGGAACTTCAGGCATAGCATCTACATTTTCTTGGATGGAGCCATATAGACCTTATTTAATTGGACTTACTGTTTTAGTCCTAGCATTTGCTTGGTATCAAAAACTAAAACCTAAAAAAGAGATTGATTGTGATTGCGAAACTTACGAAAAACCAAAATTCATTCAATCAAATTTTTTTCTTGCAATTGTTACTCTATTTGCCATTGTAATGACTGCATTTCCTTATTATTCATCTTTGTTTTATAGTGACAATAAAAAGGAAATAATTGTTGTCGAGAACTCTAGTGTTAAAAAAATTAATGTAGATGTAAATGGGATGACTTGTACTTCGTGCGAAGAACATATCAATCATTCTGTAAATGAATTAAATGGAATTATAAATATCAATTCTTCATATGAAAAAGGAAATTCAGAAATTGAATTTGACAATTCAAAAACTACTATTGAAGAAATTGAAGAGGCAATAAATAAAACAGGCTATACAATAACTAATATAAAAAAGAAATGAAAATAGAATTGAAATCTACAATAACTTGTCCAGAATGTGGATATAGTAAGGAAGAGGAAATGCCAACTGACGCTTGCCAATACTTCTATGAATGTGAAAACTGCAAGACAGTTTTAAAACCATTGGAGGGTGATTGTTGTGTTTATTGCAGCTATGGAACAGTAAAATGTCCATCAATACAACAGAAAGAAAGTTGCTGAAAATTAAATAGCAAAATGAAAGTAATCAAATTGAAAATCAAAGGGATGACTTGTTCAAGTTGTTCAGCATCGGTCGAAAGACTTATTAATGATTTAGAAGGTTTAAAATCACAAAAGATATCACACGAAACAGATAGCGGTGATTTTGTAATAGATGAAAATTTATTGACTGAAGAAGAATTGATAAAAAGGATTAATGATGGGCATTATAAAGTTGATATAGCGGAAAAAGAAAATTTACAATATCAAATTGAAATTACTAAGTGTCCTGTTTGCAAAGAATCAGGGCAACTTGTGCCAAACAGCGTTTTTAAATTAAACTTGAAACAGGGTGGCATTAATAAAATTAATCTTGAAGCAAAAAATTATATCTGTCTTAATCCAACATGTTCAGTTGCCTATTATAGTGAAAAAAATAAACTTACTATAAGCAAAACCGAATTGAAAAGGGAATTGTGGTTTAAAAAAGGTACAGAAAGAAAAATTATTTGTTACTGTAACAACATAGATGTAGAACAGATTGAAAAAGCGGTAAATGAATACGGCTTGACTACTTGGGAACAAGTTGTTTCAAAATACCGTTCAAAAGCTATTGAAAAATGTGAAATTTTAAATCCAACAGGTTATTGTTGCAGAGAAATTTTTGATAATGTTGTAAAACAAATAAAGAAGGAAGAAAAATAACAGCACCTAACACACTGCTTTCAATAATCAATGAAAATTTTTAAGTGGGGACAAATAAGGGGACACTTCAATGTTTCTAATCCCGTAAGCTATTAATAAACAGAACTTAAATTCTTTTTGTTTAGGTTCTATTGGGACTACAAGCTAGGTCCTCCTAAGTGTTATACTTGGGAGGATTTGTTTTTTGCAACTAATAAACTGATGAGTCGTACTCTTGTTTTATATGAAATCTGTTAATGCTTATTTGTATTGATTTCAAGCAGCATCCTATTACATGACATAATAACAACGGATAACAGATGTCATTTTAGATAGATCATGCTTCCCTCAATCTAAAAACGACATTCTTGATAAAAGGGCATCGTTATATTCTTAACCACCCAACTCACTAAAGATCACAACTCACTGCTCCTACCAATTGCATTACGAAGTATGATTCAGACTTTTAATCGAAAACAACTTCGTTAAAAACAAGTTTTGCAGTCATCTCCACCTCTTGTTTTTTTAACAAAATAGCTGAACTTAAAACTTTTCTTAACAGGCTACTACATGTTTCTGCTTTACTTAACTCCCCTTCTAACTGTCCCGTAAAAGGTTTTCATTTGAACAGTCATACAGATTTAGTAGTTTTACCGCGCTAATAAATTTACCCATAGGATGATCTCACTGATGTGGATCAGCTAAAAATCTGCGAAACAGGCCTATAGGCAACAAACCTAATAGAACAAAATTATGAAGGACGATCAGCAATCCTACAAACAAAAACGCAAAAAAGCGAGTGAGTTCGAGAGTCGTGAAGATTATCTTAACCACGAATTAACGATTATGAAATTCAGACGATGGCGAATTCACTTACCATTTAGAGATTTCAACGTTGAGCTAGAAGACTTAGTTCCTGCACTTGCAGCAACTATTGGTAAAGTAGTAATGGTAACTGCCATGGTTGCAGTTTTTGCTGTACAATTCGGACTTTCTCCTGAATTCGTTGCAGAAAACGTTCGTTACGAGCTTTTAATTGCAGGTGGTATTTTTGTATTACTTTTCTCTGCAATTCTTAACCCTACAGCCAATCTAGCAGGAACTCACGGTCCTATGATTCCGCTTATTCCTATTATTGCTGCAGCCGGTGGACACCCATTAGCTTTAGGTATTTTAATTGGGGTATTCGGACTAGCTCTTAGTATTACTAAAGGTGGATCTAAACTAATGACTTTAACAGGTGTCGGCGTTCGTGGTGGTCTACTTATCTACTTAGGTGCAGTTGGACTTATCGGCCAGATTAGTAAACTAGAACTTTGGTCGTCTGGTACAGGTATAAACGCCTTATCTTTTGCCGTTATCGGTATTACAATTCTTATCTATGCCTACTTAGCTCGTGTTAACAAGCGTTGGTTAGCAATTCCTCTATGTTCTGCAATTGCAGGAGTTGTAGCCTTTACAATGGGTGCTGATTTTGCATTTACGACTGAGCCTGGACTTCCTCATTTTAATCCAATGTGGTGGTGGGGCGAAGACACAGGATGGAAACTTGGTTTGCCTAACCTAGGTCACTTTATCGCTGTTATTCCTTTCGCTATTCTTGCTGTTGCCATGTGGTCTCCTGATTATTTAGGACACCGCGTTTTCCAAGAGTTGAATTACCCTAAAAAAGCTAAGAGCGTTCTTATGGATGTTGATGATACTATGACTGTAGCATCTATTCGTCAGGTGATTGGTGTTGCATTAGGTGGTGGTAATATCGCTTCTTCATGGGGAACATATATGATTCCTGCTGCGATTGCTAAACGTCCTATTCCAGGTGGTGCTATCCTAACAGCTATTCTTTGTGTATTAGCTTCTGTTTTAGGTTACCCTATGGATTTAGCTATGTGGGAACCTGTATTACGTGTAGCTCTAATAGTAGGTGTATTCTTACCATTACTTGAAGCAGGTATGCAAATGGTTCACAAGCACAAGGATTCTCTAAGTGCTGGAACATGTATTTTCGCATGTGCTTTTGTTAATCCAGTATTCGGATGGGCATTCACTATGCTTCTCGACAATATGGGACTAATTGGTGACCGCGATCGTGCTAAAGGATTATCTTGGAAAGAGAAATTGATTATTCCAGGTGCTATGTTTATTGTATGTGTGGTATCACTAGCTTTAGTTGGTCAATTACCAGGTATACCGGGTATGTTCTAGAAAGAACACCAAACTATAATATATTAGAAAGCGACTCTTTAGGGAGTCGCTTTTTTTGTAAAATATTTTGCAACAACCCTTTCTATATTTGAATCTTACTAATTATAATCTTAATTAAAAATTGATTAAATTAGATATCAGATTCAAACTCAAAAATCATGAAAGCAAAGAATAATTTTAACGATCCAATGGATAGGAATCCAGCTAACTGGAGAGGTGTTTTTTATTACAATCCCAAAGATCCTCGAATTCGAGTTCCAAAACAAGATCCCATGCGAGGCTGGACTTTAAACTTTGCAAGCCCTTATGCCTATGTATTTATTCTTGCCATTGCAGGGATTATTGCGCTCTCAATGTTTTTGGGCTTATAAAATCGGTGAAAAGAAAAATCCCAAACCTTTATGGCTTGGGATAGATTTTTTAGTTCACAATATTTGAAACCTTCGTACAAAAAACATCAATGATTATCCTTTAAATCAGACTTCCTTTCCTCGCAAGGAATGGTAAAAAAGAAACTCGTTCCTTTACCTATTTCACTCTCGCACCAAATAGCACCAAAGTTCTTTTGGACAAACTCATGGCAAAGGATTAAACCCAATCCTGTTCCTTTTTCTCCCGATGTTCCTATTGTTTTATATTTCACATCAATTCGGAAAAGCTTCTCCATATTCTCTGAGGTGATACCTACTCCTTCATCCTTAACTTCAATCTCCAGAAACTTGTTCTCCTTTCTTACATTCACCTCAACTATTTTGCCAGATTCTGTGAATTTAACTGCATTATTAACCAAATTTCGTAAAACGGTACTAATCATCTGCCGATCTGCATAAGCTATATAAGTTTCTTTCACATTTGTTCTCAATAGGACACCTTTCTTTTCTGCAGGAATACGGTGTAAATTGATATTCTCATCAACCTGAATGGATAAATCAAATTCTGTAGGCGAATAATCAATAAAACCTCTTTGGGATTTGGACCAGGTAAGTAGATTTTCCAATAAATTGTAAATCAATTCAGCTGAATGGTGAATTCGTTTCAACGCAACAAGCTTATCCTCTTCATCCAGATTACTGTAATTCTCATCTATAACCTGACTCAATGAATAGAGACTAGCAAAAGGATTCTTTAGGTCGTGAGCAAGAATAGAGAAAAACTTGTCCTTGGTTGCATTCAGCTCATTCAACTCTTCTTTTTGCTGACGTAAGCGCTGCTCTGCTTCCTTACGCTCGGTAATATGTCGTGAAACAATAGTTATGCCTGTAAGAATACCCTGAGCATTACGACGAGGACTTATCTTTGCATTAAACCAACACATGCCTTTCTGATTGACACAATAATCGAACTCTTGAACAAGATCACTTTTCTGTAACTGTTCGAAAGCCAACTGTAATTTCTCCACAACCAAAAGAGGAAAACCAACCTGCTTATAGTGTTTGTGTAGAAAAAAGTCAGGATTCTCATAAAGTGGATCTTGATTACCTGGATTATAGAATTCCTGAAACACACCATCACGGTCTAAAACAAAGACCAAGTCGTTTAATGAGGAAATAGTCGATTTCAATTTTTCTTCACTTTCCTCAACTCTTTCTTTTTGCAAGGCTATTTCGGCCGTTCGTTCACGTATACCTTCTTCCAAAACACGTTTTTCTCGTTTCAGATTTCTAACTCTCCACCTGAAAATTCCAAAAATCAATAAAAACCCCAATAGAATATAAGCAACATATGCATAGGCACTGCGCCACCAAGGTGGTGAAATTCTTATCTCAATCTTAGTAGGAACCTCATTCCAGATACCATCATTATTAGTTCCTTTTACAAGGAAAGTGTATTGCCCACTTGGTAGATTGGTAAAGTGAACAAAATGACGATTCCCCACCTCTATCCACTCATCACTTAAGCCTTCCATTTTATAAGCGTAGCGGTTTTTAAAGGGTTTGGTGTAATCTAATGCAGCATAAGCAATCGTAAATGAATAGTCCTTATAGGAAAGCTCTAACTTATTGGTATACACATTGAGTTTTTCTTTTTGTGCTCCTCTTTCCTTATCAAAAGAAGTAATCACAACAGGTGGAATAAAGGTATTGTCTTGAAGTGAATCGGGGTGAAAAGCAATCAAACCATCCATACCTCCAAAAAATACATTCCCTTTTTCATCTTGATAAACCGCTTTTAAATTAAACTCACCTCCTTGTAAACCTTCATTTATAGAATAGGATTTAATCTCCTTCGTATTCATATCAAACATTGCCAAACCACTACCCGTTGAGAGCCAAAGATTACGATTCTTATCCTCAATAATATCGTAGACGATGTTACTAGGCAAGCCATCTTTCATAGAATAGTAGGTGAAAAGAGAATCCTTTTTATGAAACCGATTGACTCCTGTACTAGTGCCAATCCAAATATCTCCTTGTTGATCCTCGCAAAGAGAGATTGTAAAATTATCGCAAAGGGTATTAGTCTGTCCATTTTGATGCGAGAAGTGCAACATCTTATTTTCGCGAGGCTTATAACAATCCATACCATCCAGTGTTGCAATCCAGACAAGTCCTTCACTGTCCTCAAATATGGAATAAACTAGATTACTACTAATCGTATAAGGTTCTTCTGCCCCCGAACGATAAAATGACCTTTCTTTTGTCTGTGGATCAAAAGTTATAATCCCATTCCCAGTTCCCATCCATATCTTACCATTTGAATTCTCAGTAATACAATAGACTCGATTATTGACAAAGAAATCCATTGTATCTAACCCGAAATAGGTATTAAAAGGGATAAAACGTTGCCGATCTGGATCAAAGAGACTAACTCCATTGCGAGTTCCCATCCAAATTCGTGATTCACTATCCTCGAAGAGAACATGAATATGATTATTTGAGATGTTCCTATCACCCTCAAATTCGGAAGAATAATGGACCATTTCTTTGGATTCAGGGTTATAGATATTCAAGCCTTTAGCCCAATTCCCTACCCAGAGTCGTTTATCCTTATCGATATAAATTGATCCAATGATATTATCCAATAAATTCAGTGAGTTTGGATCGTCAGTTTTCTTATAATTGCGAAATTTCTTTGTTTTCAGATCCGCTCTATCAATACCAGCAATCGTACCTATCCATAGGTTCTTGGATTTGTCTTCAAATAGAGAATATACAATATCATGACCAATGTAGTTTATATTATTAGGTCCACTGTGGTATTGACTCATTTCAAAATGACCCCTTTCCCAACTCCAAACCATACTGTTCAAGCCACCTTCTTCGGTTCCAATCCAATACACACCATTGCTATCTTGTAAAATTGAACGGATATAGTTGGTACTCAAAGACTGCCCTTCTTCATTGTCAAAACGCTTGAATTGCTTTGTTTTTTGATTATAGAAATTAAGACCATCTTCAGTACCTATAAGGATATGTCCTAATCTATCCTCATAAAGAGCCGTAATATGGTTGTTTGAAATGGAATTTGACTGAGATTCATCATGACGATAATTGATAAAACTTTTCTTCTCAGGATCGAAAATACTCAGACCGTCTGAAGAGCCTATCCAAATCATTCCCGATCGTGATCTGAGTAATGGAAAGCCAATATCATGGAGAGCTCCATCATATTGTAGGTTGTTGGTGAAACTCTCAAGACTATCCGTTAAATAATTATATCTAGATAAAACTGGAGGAAAACTGATATAAACAAATTGATTATCAGCCACTGTACCATATACAAATTTATCGGGAACAATGGAGTCATTCAATTTGTGAGGAACAAGTGTAAACTCACCTGTTGTCTTATCATAGCGATTCAAGCCCTCCTTTGTGCCCATCCAAATATTCCCTTTGGAATCTTCAGTAATATCGAAAACCCAATTGTTTGAAAGCGAAGTACTATCGGTTGGATCGTAAAAAAAATTCTCAAAACTATAACCATCAAATTTATTTAAGCCATTCTGGGTTGCAAACCACAGATAGCCTTCTGAATCCTGAAAAATAGATTTGATTTCACTTTGAGAGACACCATCTTCTACGCCGTAATGCTTAAAAGTCATCAATTGAGCCTTGGCATTTAAAGCATAAAACAAGAATAAAACACAGTTAAGGAGTACTATCAGGATTCGAAAATTCATATGCTATTTTATGGTGAATGTTTAAGCAATAGTAATTTACGCTTTTTTTTTATTCATCGTCACATAGAAATTGAGATTCAAATAAATATTAAAATGATCAGTAATACTCTTTCACCCTAAACTAAATTGTAAGAAACTTATATGTATCCCACATTTTTGTTATAATTCTACACTACCGTCTTTCTCTTACTGGCTTTTTATTTTAATGTAATAATCCCAAACCATAATATGGCTTGGGATATCTTATATGTGCGCTTCTAAACGGCAACAATATCTTTTCTCATTCCAAAGAGGACAAAGAGCACCTCCTCCTTTTCTCGTTGGCCTATATTATTTTTATCTAAGGATTGCATAATATCCGAGATGACTTCCACAAATTCCGTATCACTGGTATTCATTCCCTTGTGAGCAGCTAGCATATCCTTTCCCTCATATACCGATGGACCACCTGTTCCTGCAATAAAAAAAGTAGCAGCCCCATTTTTCAATTGATCAATACTCATCTTCGAGTTCTCAAATCGAGTTGCAATACCTTTATTGACAAAATGTAAATCAACAGCAACACTTGCAATCTTTGTAATCCCCTCAGTTCCTCCTAACCTTTCGTACAACGATTCACTCATCTTTCTCCTCCATTTTAGTGAATAAACAGTAAGTTAAGCAATTAGGCTACTAAAGTCAATGCCCAATTAAGTTTAGATAAAAGAGCTAAAATAAATTAATCGATTTTGGATGGAAAACTATTACTAACCAATATTTTCTCCTCCTCCTTCTACTCCACTCAGGAAACAGAAGTAGTGGAGTTTCTACATTTACATAGACAGCCAACTATATCGATTTTATTCGCTCGAAACTTCGTTTTCATTCTTAAATTCAAGCGAATCAATCATATCTGAAGCTAACTTCATAGCCTTGGCGGCAGATTCTGCACTTCGCTTATCCAAATACGAACTTAGCTGTTTGGGATGATTATGCCCAATAAATTCAGCTTCACGAATTATTTCTGACTGTGCTTTAATTTCCATTGCCTCAAACTGATTCCGAAGATTTACCCAGTCTTTCATTTGATTTGGATATTCTGACTTGCTTAGATCTCCGAGCTTTTTGAAAATCCAAAATGCTGAGTGATGATCAAAATCTGTTGGTGCTAAATCAAAACCTGATGGAATTGTTCCACTACCAAAATACACAGGAGTGTAAATCGCTGTGAAAGGCGAACTTAATCCTGTCCAGAGCACACAGCCATAGTCTGTAGGTTTCCCTGGTGAAAGTGTAATCACATCGGTATGCACACAATTCCATACAGCAATTGATCTTTCAGGATTATCCAAATTATCATTCTTAAAGATATCGAATGAGGTTCTGGAATAACAATCCCGCATGATCGTAAAACATTCTTGTAATTCGATCTTAGCTTCTGGCTTGATAAAAAGAGGATAAACCTCTTCCTCAGAAGAAAGATGCATAGAAGGATTCAGGATATCGATAGCTCTCCAGAGTCTTCTTGTATTATAATAGTTGTTGCCCAATTTTTCTTTAAAGCCATTACCAAAGAAATCACGAAAGTTTAAAACCCGCTTAAATTTATCCCCTAATTCATAAGCCTTGCAAAAATCTATCAATTGGGGAGAGCAGATAAAGTTAATTGTGTCTTTGTGATTTATTTCTCCAATCCGATAACTGTTAGCTGCTACCAGGTATGCGTCGTCGGGTATGCGAACCGCAGCCCAAGCATGTCCTCCTCCAGCTTCCATATACCAGACTTCACTTGTGTCGGCAATCCCTACTCCACTTGGATAGCTTATGCCATATTCATTATAAAGCTCACCTATGATTTTTACACATTCGCGCGCGGTTTTGGCATGCTGTAAAGCAAAATACCTGACGCCGCCACCTAAACCAGATGGGACAAGAGGATCAAGCTTTTCTGCCTGACGATTTCTATCACGTTTTAAAGCTAAACCGCCGGCAATAGCAACACCATGCATATTAATAGCCACAGCATCGCCTTCGTCAAAACCGATGTTCGTTTGGAGCACCAGCATTTCGTAGTTCTGCTTAAAGGATACTGAACCGTCTGGCAGGATATTTATCTTTTCATCTGCAGGAACTCTTCTGAGCATGGATGCTTCGATACCAGACAAATCATTATTATGAGCCAGTAAGACTTGCCCATTTGCTGAAGCATCTTTTCCAACCATCAGAAGAAAGCATTCCTGCTGCTGCGAAAATATTTCAGCAGGAAGTAGTAGAAATAAGATTAGTAAAAGTCTGATATGATTATAACACATTCTGAACATACATGCCTCCTATTTTTAACAATGAAGTTAAGGAAAATTCATATGACTCTCAAAACATGCAATCAGAACCTTAATTCATCAAAAAAGGTGCAGCCCATTGACCATAGCTTGTTCCTTTAATTAGACCATGATAATTTCTTCTTACACAAGCAAAAAAAAGCGAAACCTATAAGGCTTTGCTTTTGTATTTCTTTTATGAATCATTCCCATTAATTCATGATATATTTTTCTACAACTTCGGCAACACCATGATCATTATTCGAAGCAACTATTACATCAGCACGGTCTCGAAGTTCTGGTGTTACGTTATCCACCCAAACGCCCAAACCAGCATATTCCACCATTGTTAAGTCGTTTCCTGCATTGCCAACTGCAATAATCTCTTCTTGACAAATTCCCAGTTTCTCTGCCAAACGGGCTATACTTGCTGCCTTGTCGATTCCATGTGGCATCACCTCAAGAAAAAAGGGTTTCGAAAGGGAAACGCTTTTATTAGGTTTCTCTTTCTTCAATTTAGCTTCAACCTTTTTTAGGTATTCAGGCTCCTGCAAAAGGAGACATTTTACAGCCGATTCTGTTACAGCAGTTTTAAAGCAACTCACTTTATTAAACTTCATCTGAGTTAGCTCAATCTCTACATCGATATATTCTGAGCAAGATTCACTGATGATACTATCAGACGTGTAGGTAATGATATCCACATTATTCGCCATACTAAAATCGTGCAAACTGTGAATTTGCTCTTTAGTAAGACTCTGCTCAAAAATAGTTGCCTGCTTGGTCAGATCAGTGATAACCGCCCCATTGTATGAAATAATATACGAGCCGTACTTTTTCAAATCAAGTTGCTCGGCATATTGAAGCATTGCGGGAGTTGGACGACCCGATGCTAAAACAACATATACACCTTGCTCCTGTGCCTTCATCAGCATCTCTTTGTTTCTATCTGATATGCTGTGATCATCACGCAAAAGCGTATCATCAAGATCAAGCACTAGCATTTTATAGTTCATCTATATCTAATTAATTTTTAATGGTCACATAAACTGATCCCATTATTACGCATAAGTCTGTGTGAAAAAGCTTTGAATAAAGCTTTAGGGCTGCAATTTTTAGCCTGCGAAAGTATAACAATTATCGGTTTCTCCCAAAAACCCATGTCTATATAGGAAGTTTTATACCTCTATCTTAAAAAACAAAGCTCCCATGCTTTTCTTCAGGATATTTAATTTGCAGAATAATCAATCATTCGGAATACCCGAACATCCTTTTCTGCTTTATCTTCAATGATAGTGGAATAGACCTCTGCAATTTTCTTAAATATATAGTTCTTGGGGTGTATCTCATCGAACCAGTATTTGCCTTTCTTTTTGTTGTTTATATTTTCCATATGACGAGTAAAGCCTCTCACGTCAACATGGTAAATATTGGAATATTCTTTACCCAGTTCAATGAGCATCTCATTAAAATCGAACATCATTGCCATTACAATGGATTCTTTAGTCTCTTGATCCCTAATCCCCTGACTCCAGTGGCTCATCTAACCATTTCCCATTGGGCAGCAAAAGACGGACACCAATTTTAGTTATTGAATAGATCCAGTTTTGTCACAATGAATGATAAGGGTCTTGCTAAATTCGAGTGCTACCAATAGCTATCAGGAGCAAACGCCTCGCCACCGCTCATGAAATTTGGTTTTTGTTATGCCCTGTTATTTATTTTTCTAAAATATTATTAATCCCAACATAGTACAAATCAAACCCGCCTTTACCACCTGGTCTATTAGATGAAAAAAGCATAAAATCATTACTAAAAGAAAGCTGGTGCCTTACAATTGGTCTATATTCATCATATTCAGTATTAATTTTATCTCCGAAATTTATTGGTTCATTCCATTTTCCATTCTCAAATTTAGAATAATACAAATCATAACCTCCAAAACCACCTTCTCTGTTTGATACAAATACCATAAAATCGTTTGAAATGGATGGACACTTATCATCAAAATTTGAAGATAATATAATGTCTTTCTCAATAGGTAAAGTTGAATTATCAACTAATACTTCAACGATCGGTTTAGTATTGTCAGTCTTTACTTTATAGATATTAAAGTTTCCTTCTCTATTTGATGTAAAATAGATTTCTGAATAGTCCTTATTAAAGGTTGGATATGCATCATCATATTCTGAGTTTAAAAAATCTACTTTAAGAGGGATTTCGTAATTTTCATTTTCAAGGTTTTGAGTAAACATTATATCCTGATTTCCACTTTCATTATTCGAATAAAGAAATATATATGTCTCAAACCGTCCATTCATATTGGTTCCGTTATAATTTCTTCCCTGAGGGATTAAATATGGACCCAACTCATCGTTTGGGGTATTTATTTTCCTTAAAGCGCTATATATATTGTTGTTTTCGATAGATACACCGAGGTTTCCTGATGTATTATTAAAAACATTTAATGTGCCATCCGACTTTGAAAAACTTATTGAAACTAATTTATAAATAATGTCATAATTAGTTCCATATGAATTTCGTGTTGATGAAAAACATAAAGGAAAGGTTTCACCTAAACTTGGAGCAGATGAGTTGTAATCATCATACTCAGTATTTATCTCTTCGAAATTTACTGGTACTTCAGGAAAATATCCCGTGTAAAACTTATATCTATTAATTTCGGAATCTTCACATGAACTAAACATCAAGATCAAGATACTTATTGCTGTATTTTTCTTCATAATGATCAATTTAGGGTATGATTTTTTAATAGGGCATAACGGTCATGCTAAGTTTCTTGGGCGATTAAAACAGTTGTCTTATCTACCGACCAAAGGGAGATCACGAAACGAAGTGAGTAAACCGCCAAGCAAGCCGCATAAATTTGTTTATATTTTTAAGCAACCAAATTAACTTGGCTTGCTGGTGTTTATTAATTGTTTTATCAGTTAGAGCTTTGAATCACATCAATTGCTTTTTCAAGGATTAAATCTTTGCCCTGTTCCATTGATTCTACAGTATTTGTAAGAGAAATATTTGGAGCAATACCCTGATCTTCTATTAGCTGATACGTTGATGTTGTTGCCTGCCAGCTAGACACCCAGTATTTCCATCCGTTTGGCAATGTAAACTCTTTCGGATTAGCTGTTGCGCCTCTTGTTGTATCGCCAATTAGGGTCGTATTGGGCAATACCATCATCATAGTAACAAACCCTTCTCCCGAGCTGACAACAAAGCGGTTGGTTAATACCGTAATGGGTTTGTTAAAGTCGACAGGATTGTAAGGCGTCAATCTACGTGCCTGCCATTCTCCAAAATCATCTCTATTAGATCCGTTTCTTACACGCACATAGCCATGAATGACATTTTTATGTGTAAGTCGGTTTACAAATTTCTTGGCAATACCATCATTACCACCATAATTATCTCTGAGATCAAGAATAAACCCATCTTTTGAGGGCAAATCGTCCAATACCAAATTCAGTGGATCAAAATTGCCTGCTGGGTTTAGGTTTTTCACCCTGACATAGGCAATATTGGTATTTTTAATATCTCCAATGGTAAGCGTTTCGGAGTTGACACGAACTGATGAAAGATACGTGTAAGCATTTGCCGGCGAATTTCGATCAAACAAGTCGTTATTAGAGTATTTGTGAGTTTTCGTATTCGTAATTAAACGAACATGAATATCCTTCAAAGAAAGGATAATGTCTGTAAGAATAGTTTCAAATTCGGAAGAAGTCGTTTCCGAGTTTATTCTACGCTTATTTGCTTGGTAAACAGAATCCCAATCGACTTGTTTCAAGCTAAAGTAGGAATAGGTTTTATCAAAATCGTTCCAAAACTGTTCGAAATAGCTTTCCAGTTCTAATTCAGTATTTGGCTCATCCTTTTGACAACTTATGATGCTGATAAGTAGGAAGGCAATCAGTATGGTATGTTTCCAATTAAATTTTCTCATCTCTTAGTACTAAAATAAATTCTCACAGGTTTTGTACTCAACCAATATAATAAGCTAGCCCCCAAAGAAGCTTCAACAACCAAAACAAACTGCACCCAAGTGCTTGAAAAAAATATCCCAAACAAATTAAACAGAACTAGAACAGAAGCGATTAGCACAAGAATGCGTGACCAAGCTGCTCCTTTTTGAAAATAATATAAGCACCAATAGCTGAATAAAATAATTAAAGTAACAAGCACATACTCCATCGTCTTTGTTTCTTCACCTCCAGTCACAAACAAATAGCCTGTTAAATTTAATATGCCCATTAAATAAGTAAAAGTATCTAAGTGTTGGGGTCTCTTAATGTCTTCCATATTTATAAATCGTTTACTATTACACTTTCAATTAGCTCATCAGCGCCCATGAAATTAAGCTTTTGTTACCAACAGTATTTTATTTGTGCATTATAAATTTAACTCCATCGTAAATAAAGAGTTTGTCAGAAACTATATGATCTCCAGATTCATTTATACTCTTTATCTTCGATTTAATTTCCTTGATATTTTCTGTATCATTCGACCCCGTTACCAATATAATATCTCTTGCCGGTACGCCAATAATAATCTCTCCATCAACTGGGAAGTTTTCATTATTCCAGATGTCTAAAAGAATTAGACTTGACTCAAAATCTCCTCCCATAGTCAACATATATTCGCCGTTTTCACCTTGTCTTTTAATTTCTGTTGCTAATTCACCTAAATTTTCAATGGCAATTTCATTCAATTTTTCAAATCCGATTTCTAATGGAGCAATTTCATCTTTTCTTAAATATCCAATTGTTGATTCTTTATTCTCTGCATAAAAGATATAGAGTTCTTCATTATATTTTTAAATAGGAAGTCATTTTTGAAGTCAGGATTTAATTTTAACGTTTCATCTAAAAATCTGTAGTCTTTTATAATGGGAACAATCCGTTTAGGTTCTATTGCACTCTTTGAGTCAAATAATTCTTTTGATGCATTTGAGTATTTCTCAATTATTTTGTTCAAATCTTTTGGGTCATTTTTATACTCAGCAAATGAGTTATCCAATAAATGCCTCATTTCGTCATGGCCTTCAAGTTTAGTCTTTAATTCTAATCCGTCTAAAGAAATAAATTTCAGGCCAGGTACTTTCTCTTCTAGTTTACCAAAGTACTTTCTTCCAAATTCCTCCTCAGTCAGTTTTGATTTGAATATTCGTAGCATCGTTTTAATATTGTTAGTAACGAACGTAGCTAAAAAAATCGTAACGGATTATCGAATCTGCGTTCCGCGAGGAACGAAACTGATTCTAGATTAATCAGTGCGCAAACGGGCTTTGATCAGAGCTATGTTTTTTAGCTGTTGTTGTGTGTAGTTATATTCGGGTTAATTCATAAATAATTATCTTTTTATTCTTTTTAATTTAATGGAAGACTTAGATAACTTTTCCAAACTGCTAATGAATTTCTTTCGCTTCCAAGACCATCGTATAAGCCAGTATCTTTCCAAATTTTAAATGCATCGACTCCACATAACCCAAGAGAAGCACATAGGTCGTCATAATCCCATAAAACAAAATAGGTGACAAATTCGACGTTGTATTGATTGCTTTTAACTAGAAGGTCGTCGATAAAGTTTCTTTGTTTTAGTTCTGAGCCAACAAATGTTAATCCATAAGCATCAAATGATTCTGCGGTATAGCCGGTTTCGGCAATGGCGATGGTTTTTCCATTATTTAGAGCAAAAACATCCTCAAACATAGTACTTGGGTAATCAGAATTATAATAAGCCATTTTAAACGGATACATTGAAAGCGCATAGTAATCACTTTTATGAAGGACATCTTCAATGGCAATCTTTTGAGAGTTTGCATAAGCAGTAGGGTCTCCACTAAATTCGGCAGGAATACCAAGTGGGTACCCTTCAAGAGCTTCAAGAGCTTCAAGAGAGGCGAAAATTGGTAAGCTAGGGTACAGTAATTTCAATTCATCATAAATGTAAGATTGCAGATCTATATATTTATTCCAAGTTGCCTGATTTGTATTTTTTCTGAGCAAATTAACTTCAATCCCTATTCCAATATATGAGGGAGAGAAATAGGTGATAATTCTTTTGCAATAATTTAGATAAGCAGTTTTTACATCGATATGATCAAAGTCTTTATTTGTACCATGAGTATCGAAAGGTGAAACAAGTGCCATTCCATCATTTCCTTTTCTGTAGTCAGCAAGTCCATCTCGACCTCCACTGATAGGAGTTAGGATTAAAAGCACTTTATGATCACTTGGAGTTTTCGTAAGTCGAGTACTCCAATCATTCATAATATTATTATCATAGGGATATGTATCTACTAAGGCTTCATTCCAAGGGATTCCATTATCAAGATGATGGGTAATGAAATCAGCATCTGTTTCAATTTTATTGTATACGTCATCAAGTGAGCTTGCAGTTACGTCATAAGGAAAAGGAGTAAACCCCATGTGAAAAGACCTGCTACTTATTACTGGTGAGTTGATACTTGGTGCTGTGGTGCTTTCTTTACTACACGACCAAAAGATTATACTCAACACTATCACCGCCAGTAAAACTATTATCTGCTTTTTCATGTGACGACCTCCAAATATTTATTATGTGCAACCAACATTTCTTTGTGTTTTTAATTTAACGTAAAACAAACTTTATATTCATCAATTTTAATACCATTGGGCTCCAAACACCATCTTTTAATCCTAGTTATAATTACACACAACGGTCTGGCTAAAATGCGTAGTGGATTAAATTACTAAATAGTTTACACCCAACACTGAGCCATTGCCTTTCAATATTAACACTTATGGCGGACTTATTAAAACCACACCAAACTTAGATAACCCACAGAAACCCTATGCATATTTAGCTAATGTTAGCAACAGTTTTTATTTGTCGTAAAATTCTTTTAGGATAATATCTTTGCCTATTGTCAGTCTTTCCAGTTCCTTTAAAATATAATACCTATGCATAAATCCACATAATACAACTATTTTTTTTCCTTTGTTTTGTTCAGCAATCGTCATTATATTTTTTGCCATCGTTTGGTTTCTTAAATCCCAAAAATCAGCCCAAAGTTGATATCCATCCCTGTAACTAATTTTTTCGCCATTCGGTTTTGTTAAAAATCTATTGGCAAATTCCTCTCGTGTATTAGTGATTTTAGGAACCATTTGATATTGATAAAGCTGGCGATTTTCACATAAACTATCTGCTGTAGAGTTATTCCAAGCTTCTGCACTTTTTGTAGCTATTATTTTTAAAGGCTCTAAAGCATCTTTGTAAGTTTTGAAAATTTCAGCTTCTGATGTTGTTAATAGATCAACTTTATACAAACTATCAACTAATCTTAGTGTTAATCCATCAGTTGGTCGCATTCCTTTATCTATTCTATATTGATTTCTATTTTCAAACTCGTATGGCCTTAATTGTGTAGTTGGATATTTTTTGATGTATTTTGAAGAAGCCATTCCTTCATTTTCTGTAGGAGTTTCTATAAATTTAAACTCTGAATTAAAAGCTGAGGAGTCTCGTTCATGTAATATAAAATCAGGTTTCACATTTTCTAATATGATGAAAAGAGTCTTCGAATTAAAATTGGGTACAGCTTTGTGTTGAGTTCCAATAACAATAATTTCAGTGGTATTCTCTATTTTTTTCTCTGTTCTACAAGAAAAAACTGTTGTTAATGTTAGTAATGCAATTGTGATTTTCTTCATTTATTTTTTAATTGTTGCTAACGGTTAGTATAAGAATAGTAGCCGATTGCGTGGCACTTTTCTATCAAATTACACATAAGTTGAAGCGGGCTACAACCTTTGAATTTACTACTTAACCGGCTATTATTTTTATATATTGTTATGTGGCGTTTATTTTCCACATTGAAACATCTCAGGATAAAAACTCATAAATTCCATTTCTTCTTTAGGCATTTTTCTGACCTCATTTTCATAAAATTTATAAATACATTTAGCGTTTTCTTGCATTGAATAATCGACAAATGATTCATTTACTATTCCTTCTGAAAGAGTTTGTAGATCTAAAAGTTTTGCCTTGGTCGAACAATTATCTTCAAAATCTTTGAAATTAATTTCACGGATAGATGGATTTAATTTTGTTCTGAAATATAATTTTAAATTTGTAATATCAAACACGGTTGTGTATTGGGTTTCAGCATTTTCAAATTGTGGAGCATTAGAGTTGCCAGGGCATCTCATGGCATAATGTATATCGAACGCTTCCGGTACTATATTTTCACTTTCCTTTTTATAAAATTGGTTGATTTTAGTGCAACCTATCGCCATAACATCAGGAATAGCATTCTCATTCAAAATTGAAACTCTATCCAAAACATTTCTATCTCCACCTAATCCTTTGTAATTTTTTATATCATTCATTGACTTTTCATACGTATCATTACAAAGTAGCATATATGGCATATCTTTGTTTGTATATACAAGCATTTGACCTTTCAGAAACTCAATAATTGCAACATTACCATCTTTGTCACAAATATAAAAGTGTTCTCCGCCTCCAATTTTATCAGTAATTCTTATTTTTTTTGCTTCCAGAATAACCTCATTTGTATTTGCACATTTATCCAACATATATTGTATCCATTGCGATGGCACAACAATAGGTCTATCATCCTTTTTTGGATAAACACTTTCGTTAAGTCCCATATGCCCCATAGCTAGTCCTTTTTCATTCATTCCAGAATTAGCGAAACCTACTCCAACTGAACTAATTGTAACACTTGAATATATTGCTTTCCAACCTACAATATGCTCTCCCGGTAAAGGAACTCCAACTTTAAGTTGATTTTTAGGATTAAATACAATTACACCATAGGGATTGGGATAATCGTGATTACGCCCAAATACAATCTGATTGGAAGTATGAAGAGTAAGACATGAACATTGAGAATAACTATCAATATTTAATCCAATTAATATGATTATTGAAAGAATTATATTTTTCATTTTTTTAGTTTTATTGTTTGAAGCTGTTTTATGCTATATGTATTTTTTTTTGTTTAGCTTGAATTATTTCCACCACTTTGTAAAGTGTAAATATTTGAAATAATTCAACTGGAAGTAAAAGTAGGAAGCCAACAAATGAAAATATTACAGTTATTAAAAAGCATCCAGAAATTATTTCAAAAACTCCAGCATAATTAGCTATGCTACCAACTAAATTTTTAAGTCGGGTTAATGCTATGCCATGCACAATACAAATACTTCCAAAAGTTAAGGCAGCTCCTCCCATAACATACTCTTTCTCAATTGAGTTGTAGAAGGCAGAGCCGATTTCATATCCAATAATTAATACAGTGCTAACAATAAGAAGGTACGAAGTTATTTTGAGTAGGTAATTTTTAAAAAGTCCGCCAATTAGTACAAATCCGCGCTGAAAATAAACAAATGTGATTAGCACAGTTATTTTCATAATCACAAAGAGGACTTTATTATAAACCATCACATCTTTGACATACATGAAGTAATCAGAAGCTCCTTCTAGAACGCCTAGAACAAAGTAAATTAATCCAAATATCCACGCAACATTTAACTGCTTAACAAAAAACTCTGATGCCTCATTCAAATCAATATCAATCAGAAAAAGACGTTTTAACCATTTTGTGAAAGTATCTGATTTGTTTTCATCATCAAATACAAGATTAATATCAGATTCCAATGCATCAAGAATAATTTTAATAGTATATGACCTTGGTGTTACTTCTCCTGCTTCTATTCTTTGGATTGTCCTTACTCCAATATTGCATTTTTCCACAAGCTCCTCTTGCGTTAATCCCTTTGCTTTTCTAAGCTCCGAAATTTTTTTTCCTAATTCTGGTTGTTTCATAATTGTCGTTTTAAAATTATTCAACAATTTTAGGTCCTAATGTTTTAGCCTGAAAGTTTTTCAAGTGTTTTACACCCGCCATTTACCTGCCACTTTACTAACAAACTATATATCAGACGATAAATCTAATGAGGAATAATCTCTATGTAATATAGTGTGTTGTTAAATGCCACATAACGGTCTTGCTAAGTTTCTTGGGCGATTAAAACAGTTATCTTATCAATGCGCCAAATAAGCAAGCCAAGTAAATTTGTTTATATTTTTAACAAACCCTATTTAATCGGCTTGCTGGTGTTTATTAATTGCACTTAACTTTCAAACTACTCATCAGCGCCCATGAAATTTAGCTTTTGTTAGGTGTTGAGCGATATAAGTTTCTGATCTAATCATCTCTATAGGAATCAAATTCCTGACTATAGTTTAGAGAGTCAGATTTAAATATTCCTTGCTCAAATGCTTTTTTACGAACTTCAGGAAGTTTATCGAATCTTTTCTTTCTAAGTCTATCAGCCTTTCTGAGTGATATAAAATCATAAATCCATTCAGACATCATTATTACTTCGAGATTGTCACAATTGTCAACAAACTTAATTGTCAACCATTCCATTCCTACAAAACCAAACATCAACTGATTAGTTTCTTCTAAAATGGAAATATTAAATTCTCCGTCAATGTTAGTTTTAGCGATTTCAACAGTATCCAGACTAAATATTGACACATACGGAATTAATTCTAATTCTTCATTAATAACAGTTCCCGTTATCGTTTTTGATTGTCCATGAACGTTAAAAACAAATAAGATAAAAATTGAAAATATTAATGTTTGCTTCATCACTTTTTGTCTGTTTTAGCTTTAGACCTAACGGTCTTGCTAAGTTTCTTGGGCGATTTAAAGTAATTGCCTTATCAATGCGCTAAGAAGTAAGCCGATTAAATTTATTTATATTTTTAGCAAACCCATTTAATTGGCTTGCTGGTGTTTCTTAATTGTACTAAACTTTCGAACCGCTAATCACCGCCCATGAAATTTAGCTTTTGTTGTGGCGTCGTTGTTGCTGTTTTTTTAATTATTCCCAAATAATCGCTTCCATTCACAAGTTGTCATTTGTCTCAGAGATATTTCGCTCTTTGATTTTTCTATTATTGTTTTTTGTTTCTCTAAGTCAAATAAGAATTTGTCGTGTATTTCTTTCTCAACTTTGACTAATCGCTCGTTGTCAAAATATGCAACAATACTGCGTTGAAGAATGCTATTTACAAACACTTTTTCAGTGTATTTAATCAGTCTGTGTCCTCTGAAATAAAATTTCTCATTCTTTGTTCTACTTTGCTTTGTGTAAAAGAATTCATTTTCCGTTGATAAAATCAAAGAGTCAGAATAAACGACATTAGAATAAAAGCCTCCAACGTGTTTTTCAAAAAACAGCAATTTCTTTTTCGTTAATTCTCCATCTTCGTGCAGTCTTTGATATTTTGAATTATTGTCAATATCATTTGCAATCTTGTCAATTTTAGAAACTAGTAACGATTCTGATTCCTGTGCAATCAAATTTATAGATAATACAAAACCAAAAATTAATAATATCAACTGCTTCATGTTTGTCTATTTTCAATGCGCCACAACGGTCTTTCTAAGTTGCGTGGGCGATTTAAAAGAGTAATCTTATCAATGCGCCAATTAAGCAAGCCTAGTAAATTTGTTTATATTTTGAACAAACCAACTTAGTTGGCTTGCTGGTGTTTCTTAATTGTATTAAGCTTTCAAACGACTTATCAGCGACCATGAAATTTAACTTTTGTTACCACACGTTTTTATTTTAAATTATCAAATTCTATAAATTCAAATTCAGGTGAACATTCAATTAATTGGCGTAATACTGCTACATGAGCATTCCCAAAAATGATTAATAATCGATCACTTGGTTGTAGATCTAATTGTTGAATTTTTCTAAAAATTCTCAAATTGCGATTGTACCAAAAAGTTGATAAGATATCTGCACCTCGATGGTCATCTAATTTAAATCCACCTATTAAATACGACCCATAATTACAACTATGAACTTCCTTAGAATTCAAATATTTAAAATAATCAAGAAGAGGCTTTTCAAAAATAAGACTATCATTCAAACTTGACCATTCATTATAGTACTTTCCAATAGGGTCGTCTCCATTCCAGTCAAAATCTTTCCATAGTTCATTCGAAAATATTGAATCTCTCTTGTATAAATCTTGAGCAAAATGTGAAGCGTCTAAACTATAAATAGTGTCTAAATTTAATTCCGAAGCTAATCGGATTCCTATTTGATATCTTTCACTACGTTTAAGTGCAATTTCCCCTTTTGAATATTTCTTTAGTCTTTCTGTTGCACCCCAATCGTCTGTTGCTTCAATACCAATCTTAGTAGGCTTAAAACGTTTAATGTAACCTAAAAGCTCTTTTAGTTCTGTTTGTCTTTCTAAGGATAGAATATCGATTTTCTTATTGTCATCAATTTTATGAAAGTCCAATCCTGGATAATCAAAATGAAATGTCCCAAGAGCTAATATTTTCGGTCTCTCACCTATTCTGCTTTCAAAAAAGTCCGTAGGATTTACGCATAAATTCGTTCTCTTTTTTTCAGTTGACAAGTTTGATTGGCAACCTAAAATAAGGATAGAAATAAATAATGTTGCTAATGATATTCTCATTTTTTTTTAATGTATGTAAAGGGAGATCACGAAACGAAGTGAGTAAACCGCCAAGTAAGCAAGCCGATTAAATTTATAATTTTAAGCAAACCCTTTAATTGGCTTGCTGGTGTTTATTATTTGAACTAACTCTCAAGCGACTCGCCACCGCGCATGAAATTTAGCTTTTGTTGCCCACTGTATTTTTATCCTTAATTTTCCTAGAACATAAATCCTATTCCAAGTTGAAATCCGATATTTTTAGCATCTTCATCATAATTATCTCTGTCTAAAGCAACTGAAAAACCATTTACATATCTTAAACTTCCAAATATTCCACCTTTTATCTTATATGAAAGTCCTAAAACTCCGCTAAACTCAAAATTTTTCCCGACATCAGTTCTTGTGGAAGAGCCAAAAATTTCTTTATCATCTATCAAGAAATTAAATGAAGGTCCTATTTCTAATGAGAGATTTTTAACTAAGTATATTTTTGCTAAAACAGGAACTTGTATGTAATTAAGTTCATATTCCTCAGAAAAAGGTGGAACTGCAGGTGCTCCGGGATATGGAACACCATCAAGAATTACCTTACCCTCAGCATTATGTGTTGAATATAAAATTTCAGATTGTAGCGAGAACTTATCTCCAAATGGAATTTCTGTAACTATTCCGATATGAAATCCTGTTTTGCTATTATTTTCTACAAAATAATCTGAAGTCATATTAGTAATATTAATTCCACCTTTAACTCCAAAAATAATTTTCTTTTGAGCCTTAACTGTTAGAGTAAAAATTGTAACCGAAATAATTAAAAGAATCTTTCTCATTTTGTTAAAATTTATTTGACGGTTTTATTATTTTAAAATTTCATCCAATATTGTGGGTAACGGTCTTGCTAAGTTTTATTGGGGATTAAAACCTAAATTTATGAAAATAAATATATTAACAGTATAAACTACGAACCTAAAATCAGTTAGCTTTATTAAATAGAACACTTCTTTATAACTTCTTCTTTTATGTAACTAAAGTATTCCGCTCAGGAACCTTTGTTCTTTTTTAAAGCTCCCCTCTTGAGAGGGTCCCGAAAGCCTTCGGAATAAGGGAAGTGTTTTTTTGTCACTTGTCAACTCTAATGCAAACACCTCTCTGTATCTCCCCTCAAGGGGAGACTTGTAAAAACATAAAAAAAAGCTGTGGCTCTCAAACCACAGCTTAGGCTTGTCCGTAAAAAAGGTATTCAACCGCGAAACTTTAATTACGCACAAGCTTTATCTTCGAGTCGGCCACTCTGCATGGCTTACTCAATACAACTACCCTCTATATAGCGGGTTCTAACTCTTCTAAAGGCATTGCTACCATTTTTAGGTGTAGCTTGCTTCGCTCCGATGCATATCGCCTTATGGGTATGTAAAGCGTTTTATAATTCATATTCTCAATCTTTAGTCGGTACTCTCCCTCTGGGAAAGATTTAAACCTAAACGTACCATTCACGGTAATCTTCACACTTAGGTCGAGTCCTTCAACCGATACACTTCCCAATGAGATAGACTCACCTGTAACGGCATCAGTCAGGTAACCCAATACATCGTACGAACGGTGTGGCGATTTGGCTGTTTGTCTTGCCGCAAAGTAATGGTTCACAAAATCGGGCTGAGCCTCTCTATAGCTTTCAATACTCCAGTCGAGTTCATCCCTTAGCAAAAGGTTGATACGCTTTTTAAGCATCGCAAATTCTTTCTTGGCATCTTTCTTATCGTCGATTAAAAGTAAACGCTGGGAGCGCTTTTGCTGAAAAGCTTTTGAATCGGTATCCAATGCTGTAATCGTCTCATCTGTAATCGAGAAATTAGCCAATTCTGTCAAGTTCGCTCGTGCAATTTCTATACACTTATTGGTATAAATCAGAAGGTTTGTTTCATTCATTAACTTTAGCCTTCCCTTGGTCATTTTCACCTCATCGAGAATCTTCTCATCGTCTTTACTATTGGCAAAACGCACCAAAATAACCGAGAATGGATGAAGTTTAGCAAGCAATTGCTGCTTCGTTTCACTTTTCTCACGTACGAGCCACGAGGTTGGCTGATCCATCTTTTCAGCACATGCCACTATGGCTGTCAGGTCCTTATTGAAAACACCTGTTAAATCTTTAGTCGCTATATCCGACTCATAAATAATCTGGTTTGCAACTAAAACTCTCGCAGTTTCCTGATTCGATTCCACGATACTGTCTCAGATTTTGTGTAAAGATTATAATTAATAAAATTTATCATCTT
>CAXBPC010000010.1:0-132236 GCA_963977525.1 uncultured Marinifilaceae bacterium | reverse complement strand
AGAATACTTTATTTTAGTCTAATAATCTGTAACGCTTATTTAGGACTAGACATTTGTTCTAGCTTAAAGCTGATACTTCAATAGATCTGCCACAGCTAAATGATATTCTTTTTCTACCTGAAGATAAGTGTCAAAACTTTCATAAAAATAGATACTCTCCATAAAATATTCGATACTTGAAATTTGTCCGAAATCAAGAGCTTTCTTTAAAAGCTCACTCATATTACTTCCATCCAAAATTAATCGGTACTCAGCTAAAGAAGCCTTTAAACCTTGGTAATTTTGATAGTTTTTCTGAATGTCAGAAATTAGTAGTTTCTCTTCAGACAAATATTGACTCTCTTGAGAAAGTTGATTCAGTTTTGCAAACTTGACTTTATTTCTACTTTCCCACAGTGGAATGCTAATGCCTAAATTGATACCATTGAAAGACTTATTAAGATCCGAATTTAAGTAGCGATACCCCAAGTTTAACTTTGGAAGAACCTGATTTTTTGCTAGGCTTGTTTGTTTAGAAGCAATATCCATATCTGCCTTCATTTTATTCAGATTAGGCGTATTGTTTAAAACATCCGTTTCAAGTTTAGTAAAATCCTCTTTTACAGAAACAGTAGGATAAAGCAAAGAATTAAACTCGATTGCTTTACCGCCATTTAGTTGCTTCAAGTCTTCCTTAAGATTTGAAACTTGAGTATTACAAAGTTGAAGTTGATTCTTGATGTTTAATAAAACAATCTTCACTTTATTCATCTCCAAAATATTGGCATCACCTTTCTCAAGCTTCTTCTTAAAGAAAGAAACTAACTTTTGAGCATTTTCGTAACGAATAGTCAATTGTTCTTTTTGTTTGTTTTGGTATATCAGGTTCAAACAAGCTTTTTTAGCATTAAGTAGAATATCCTGACGGCCTTGTTGTCTTACATTATCAAGGTTAGCTGTTTTAGCTTTTTTGATTTTATTCTTTTGCAAATACACCGTTGGGAAATCGAAATCCTGACTGATAAGAATCTCATATGGATTGCCATATACATCTGAGAAATTCTTTTCATATTCTAACTCAGGGTTAGCCAAATTCATTTCTGTTTTATAGCCAATCTTCTGAGATTCTATAAGTTGATTCTGAGCTTTTAAACTCAAATTATTGATCTCCACTGCCTGAAGAACTTCTTTAAGGTCTGATTGAGCTTGAATAGTTATGCTCAAGCTCATAGCAAATAGACCAATTAATAATGATCTCATATTACTTCTTTTTTGAGTTTAATAATAGATATACAATAGGAATTACATATACATTTAGTAGGGTAGATGTCAATAGACCACCTAAGATTACAACGGCCATAGGGCTTTGAATTTCATTTCCTGGTTCATCACCACCCATTGCCATTGGAATCAATGCTAAGGCAGCCGTTAATGCTGTCATTAGAATTGGGCTCAATCGGTGAATAGATCCTTGAACAATAATTTCTTTTATCTCAAGACCCTTATCTAGCATACTCTGATAATTTGAGATGAGTAGAATTCCATTCCGAGTGGCTATACCAAATAGGGTAATAAAACCTATAATTGCAGGAATACTCAACATGCCAGAGGTGAAATAGATTGTAAAGACTCCTCCGATTAATGCTAAAGGCAAATTTATTAAAATAATACTAGCCAATTGAAATGAACGGAATTCTTGGAATAATAGGAGGAAAATGATCAAAAATGAAATGATAGAAGTTAGAGCTAAAGTTTTTGAAGCTTTTGCTTCACTTTCAAACTGTCCGCCAAATTCAATACGATATTCTTCTGGAATCTGAATATCCTTATCAACTGCTGCCTGAATATCGTTTACAACCGAACGTAAGTCTCTTTCTGCAACATTGGCAGATACAACAAGTTTTCGTTGTACATTCTCACGACCGACGGTATTGGGCCCTGACATTGATTTAATATCGGCTACATAGCTAAAAGGGATTTTCTTGCCATCCCAAGTGTCAATTAATGCATTGCGAAGAGCATTTATATTACCACGATTCTCTTCATCATATCTTACGACCAAATCGAAAGCCTTAACACCTTCGAAAACATCAGATACTTTTTCACCGGCAAAGGCAATGTCAATAAAGTCAGAAAAATCGGAAATTGAGATACCATATTTAGCTAACATATCGCGTTTAGGACGAATTTGAATTTGTGGAATTTCAACTTGCTGTTCCACATTCACATCCACTACACCTTCAATTTGATCAATTGAACTTTTAATTTTATTGGCCATCTGAAACATTTTAGACAAATCTGAACCAAATATTTTAATCGCTATATTGGCTTTCGTTCCCGATAGAATATGGTCAATACGGTGACTCAATGGCTGACCAATAGCAAAATTAACACCAGCTATTTCGCCCAACTTACTCCTGACATCAGCTAAAAATTCAGCCTTTGTTCTATCTGTAAGCGTAAAAGGAACTTCAATCTCCGAAGTGTTTACTCCAAATGAATGCTCATCAAGCTCAGCACGACCTGTACGACGAGCGGTTAATCTAGCTTCTGGAATTGTTAGAAGTGCTTTCTCTGCGAGATTCTTGATTTTATTCGATTCTTCAAGAGAGATTCCAGGTTTAGTAATAGCTGTAATCGTTAAAGAACCCTCGTTAAAATCAGGAAGGAAGTTACGTCCTAAGCCACTCATAATAATAATAGAAGCTATAAAGAGAATTGTAGCTGAACCTAAAATGAAGTATTTAAACTCTAATGCCTTGTTCAATGATTTCTCATAAAGCTTATTCAAATTAGTAACCAACCAACTTTCTTTGTTCTTACGATTAAGCATTTTATCACTTGTCAGCATAAAACTACAAAGAACTGGGGTTACCGTTAAGGCTGTTATTAGTGATGCAAATAGTGATACAATAAAGGCAATACCTAATGGTTGAAGCATTCTACCTTCCATACCCGAAAGGAAGAAAAGAGGAATGAACGCTGCTATAATAATAAAAGTAGCATTGATGATTGACGAACGGATTTCGCATGAAGCACTATAAACCACAGTAAGTGACTTTTCTCGTTTTTCCACTGGAAGCTTAAAGTTCTGTCGTAGCCGTTTATAAACATTCTCAACATCAATAATTGCATCATCAACAAGGTCACCTATGGCAATTGCCATACCTCCCAGTGTCATGGTATTAATCGTAATACCCAGTAATTTTAGGGTGATAATAGTGAAAAGGAGAGATAATGGTATTGCTAGTAATGAAATAACAGTTGTACGGTAATTCATTAAAAACACCAATAGGATAATGATAACAAACACAGATCCCTCATATAAGGCTTTCTTTACATTACCAATTGAATTTTCAATAAAATCAGCCTGACGGAAGATATGTGTGTTTACCGTAACATCCTCGGGTAAACCTTTTTTGATATCTGCAATTGCTAAATCGAGCTTCTCTGTTAGCTTTAGAGTATTGACTCCTGGTTGCTTTTTTACAGTTAAAAGAACCGCAGAGTTGGCATTAACACTAGCTGTACCAATTTTGGGTGCTGGAGCTTCAACTACCTCAGCAATATCGCTAATCTTAACAGGTGCTTTTTTATAAACCTTCACAACAGAGTTGCCAAGTTTCTCTACATCAGATGTACGAGCGATACCACGGATGTTATATTGATTTCCAAATTCGTTGATGAAACCACCCGTAGAATTCTGGTTAGTAGCATTGGCCGCTTCCATTAAGTCATCCAAACTAATTTTGTAATGACGCATTTTCTGAGGGTTGGCCAGTATTTGGTATTGCTTATAATCACCACCAGTAACAACAACCTGTGCAACCCCATTAAGAGCCAATATCTGAGGACGAATACTCCAATCAGCTAATGTCCTAAGATCCATATCGGAAGTTTTTTCTGATTGAAGACCAATCATCATCACCTCACCCATAATAGAGGACTGTGGTGCTAGAGTGGGACTGCCAGTTCCTGTAGGAAGAAGATCAGATATGGCCATCAATTTCTCACTAACAATTTGGCGTGCTAAGTAAATATCTGTACCCCATTCGAATTCCACCCAGACGATTGAGAATCCAGCTGATGAAGATGAACGTAATCGTCTTATATTGGTTGCGCCATTAACGGCTGTTTCTATTTGAAATGTAACAAGTTTTTCGACCTCTTCAGGTGCCATGCCATGTGCTTCTGTCATCACAACTACTGTTGGGGCAGTTAGATCTGGAAACACATCAACATCCATATTAGCTGTTGTATAGCTGCCTCCAACAATCAGAAGAAAAGCAGCAAACATCACTAAAATACGGTTGTGTAGTGCGTATTGTATGATTTTATTTAACACAATTTTATATATTTAATGAATGATGATTTTAGATTGATAATTTTAACCTAAAACCCTATAAATATTCTTTATTCTTAAATCAAAAATCTTAAAAAAGAAGGCTAATGATTGTGTCCAGATGGTAATGCACCAGACATCGAAGCTAATTTTACAAAATTAACACCCTTACTTACAACGCGTTCACCTGCTTTTAAGCCGCTTAAGATCTCTATTTCCTTGCCATTATCTGAACCAATGGTTACGAAACGTTTCTCGTAGCTTTCTCCTCCAGTCTGGACGAATACGAAATGAATAGATTGATCTTCTAATACGGCAGATTTACTAATGCTTAAAACCTTACGTGTACTTTCCGATTTTAAATAAACATCGATATATGAGCCCATATAAAGCTCAGGAATCTTGTTGATTTCAAAATAAAGAGGCGTTGTGTAATCATCCTCATGGACATCACGACCATAAGCAATAAGTTTACCACCTAGATCATCTGTATTATAAATTTTATCACGGTAAGGCAACTTAAAGTTTGCTGAATGTATTTTGGACAATTGTGTTAAATGCTTTTGATATAAGTCCGCTTTAAGTATTAAGGTTGAGTTTCTATCTACAATACCAATTACTTGACCTTTTTCAACATATTCGCCTTCTTTTACAAATACGTTACATACGTATCCTGTCGTTGGTGAGGCCACTTTGATTCCCTCTGTGCTATAATCTTTAGATATCAATTTAAAATTGATATCTGCTTTCTCAAAATTTGATTTAGCCTCGTTGAATTCCTTTTCAGAAATAATTTGATCAGCACGCAAAGCTTCAGCTCTTTTATAATCAGCCTGTGTTTTGTCAAATTCCGAACGAGCAGAAATAAAACGACTGGTTAATGAGTTGCCCGAAAGACCGTTCCCTGAAATAAAGAATATTGGTTCACCTTTCTTCACCGTTTTACCGTTAACGATATCTGAAGATGGCATGTGGATAATACCGCTTGATTGGGCTGAAATCCTAATTTCACTATTGCTTGATGCAATAAGCTCTCCAGTAGTTTTAATGATTTTATTAAAAATACCGTGCTTTACACTTTCGGTTCCAAAATCAATTTTCCAGGCTTGTTCTTTTAGAAACTTGGTCTGATTCTCTTTTTGCATAGCAGCTATAGCTTTTGTCGCTTTTTCTTCGCTGGCATACACTTCAATATTTTTAGCCTCGAAGCGTTCCTTACCATATTTCGAATCGACTTCAATAACAAGTGTATATAAACCCACAGCTTTGGGTTTTAAACTTGGAGTGAAAATTCCTGGCGAACTAGGTGCATTAACAGATTTACGAATGCCACTATTACCTTTTACTAAAGCTATACTAAGTTTTCCTTCAGTATAAGGACGGTAAGTATCTAAACGAGTTAAATGTGTTAGAAATTTCGAAACCTGACCAACAACCAATGGATCAAACTCAGTGAATATTTCAGTTTTATTTGAGAATATAGTGACAGTTTGGTTGTTATGTTCTTCATGAGTAGTTCCTCCAGAAACTTCATCATGTGAATGACCTTCATGACCTGAAGGAGCAGATGGCTTACATGAAATTATGGAGAGGGATAGCACTATGGCTATCAAATATATTTTATTCATTGTGTGAGATATTTATAATGCTAGGATGGCTTGACCTATTACAGATTTTGTAAGACAGGTAAAAGCCATTATTCTTAATATTGACTATTGATAATTATTTCGGTACAAGGGCAAGAGTAGGGAAGGCTAGTGCCAACCCTATTCTAATTTTTAATGCTTATGATCGCCATCTTCCTGATCGTGACCTTCATGTGCATCATGAGTTTTAGAACTATCCGCATCAACTTTAAATTCTTCTTGCTGATGTTCGTGTCCTTCGGTTCCATGATCATGTCCTTCGTGGTTGTGACCTTCATGACTCTGTTCGTCATGCTGGTGAGCTTCTTCTTTTTTAGCTTTTTTACCTGTGCTATTGCATGAGGTAAATGCCAAACCACAAATTGCTAAAGCAAATAATACTTTTTTCATGTGAGATGATTGTTTAGAGATCGTCCAATGACATTTTTATACTGCAATCAGTATAAAATGGCATAAACCATCTCCGATTGTGAGTAAAATAATTATCAATAAATTTGTATGAAACATACAAGGGGGTATACATGTTTGAGATATACAAAAACAATCCTTTCAGTGAACTAAACAAATGTGTAGCACCGAAAAATGTCATCCTAAATTACTAAAAGCAAATAGAATAGAAACTGATTTTGTAAAATGGTTTAGACGCGTGGAGGTCCACGAAGCCCAGTGGATTCCCTATAGGGTTCTGGGACTAGATTGGAATTTGATACATAGTATCTAATAGGTTCTTCCGTATCAGAAGGCAATACAATATCTAAAATGATATAAGTAAGATGAACCTGAAATTTAAAATTCTTGAAAAAACGCAGATTCACAAAAGAACAACAGGTGCTTTCATTTTCGTTATGAGAATGAGATAAATGTTGTCTTGTGCTGTGAGAATTGCAATGGGCAGTGTGAATTGTTTCGCTATTATTATGTGCCGTCTTCACAAAATTGGCAGAAGTATTCGCATCATGATGATGGTGAGGAATAATATCATGAGCCAGCATTACCAAGATTGGCAACACTAAAATAAGACTCACTATTTGTTTATTCAACTTCGTCATAAAACATATTTCTGCATCAAAACTAAGCTATTATTATCGATATGCAAATTTTAAAATCTGAAATGGTGCTAATTTAATGACCTTATTATTCGAGATAAGGCTTGCTTTTATTTATTATTCAATGCTTTATGTAGATGTTGAATTTTAAATGATGGGCAGGTTGAATTTTTTGATTGCATATCGTAGAGACGCACGGCCATGCGTCTGTACCAAACGTGCGCCTGTATATTGTGTATCCGTATGCCAATTATTTTATACTGTGAAAAGATCGTATAGCCTTTATCAGTGAATTTAAATCTATATTTGCACCTCATTATAAAGCCCAAGAAGTTGAATAATGCTTACCCACTTTTTTGTGGTACGATCAAATAGACATATAAATAAGTCACATCGATATGAAAGATCTTTCCAAAATAGAAAAGATAAACACAGTAATTGAAGAATATTTTAAAGCGAATGCTACACTTACCATAGCACCGGTAAAAGATCTGATGCTAGCATTTATTAAAGCTGGAATATTTACAAAGGATAATAAAAAAGGATTGCCAATTCGCTTAATCCTTAGAGAACTCGATGACAGCAATCAGTTGGCTTTAATACCCTTTGTTTATGCAGAAAGACATGGTGAACATACTTATTGGTACTTTGTTCCGACCAATGCAAGCACTCCGGATACGCCCTACAAACAGGAAAAAAAGAAACTGGAAAATGATCCGATAGCGATGCGTTTAAACAGTGACGAAACCTATGTTATAGCTTTATGCGATAAAGTATTATCTCTAAAAGCTGATCGTCATAAAAGATTTGATTTCCTTTTGGGTGATCTGCATAAAAACGGAAAAACCCAAACCATGCTTCCTGTTGATGCTTATTATGAAGAATTGCAATTGGTTGTAGAATACAAAGAAATACAGAACTTTAGACCTCTTGCAATTCGTGATGAAGAAGATGATGAGGAGAATACAAATACGGTGACAAGAGAAGAGCTACGAAGAATATACGATGAACGAAGAGTTAAAGTGCTTCCAAAGAATGGTATTTCTATGGTCATAATATCTTATTCTGATTTTGTGTTCAACGATAAAAATAAAATCATCCGCATGGAAGAAAACGATTTGGAGATAGTAGAGAAAGCATTAATAGATTTCCGCAAGTAAAGGAAATAATACCAAGAATTAGTGAGCTTGATAGAACTGAATCATCAGAACTGTCAAGCTTTTTTTTGTATTATATAGAAGTAGGCATTTTAAAATTTAACGAAGCCTAAATGTGTTTCCTTTCACAATTCCTCAAATTACACAGGTCAGAGCCAAATTAAAATAAGTTTGGATCTGACTAATTTTAAATAAAAAAAAAGATTGTGAAAGAAAAACCACGATTGAAGTAGTAAAGGAAATGAGTTGAAAGCCTATAACTATTGAGCAGTTTTCCCACAGGAGGGCATTTCTTGATAAAGGAAACATGGTTTAGCTTACAGGCGTTAAAAATTGGTAATAGAAGAACCAAAACCTCCAACAGGAACATGAATTCATCACTCAGATTCAATCTTGTTAAATAAATGGAAAAAAGACAGCTTCATTTTGTTTGTTTGTGTTAAAAAATGGTTTGTTTTGTATCATCAAATTTTAAAATATCTATTATGGTGAGAAAGTACCTAAGGCTAATCATTGCCGGAATTTTGTTGTTAGAATCTATCTATTTGTTTGTAAGTAGTATGGTGTCATATGGCATACTTGCTTTTATAGTAACTGGTCTATTTGTTTTGTTCCATTTCAAAAATGAGAAAAATGTTCTAGCTTTTTATTTTGTAAGAAAAGCTAAGTTTGATAAAGCTGGTGATGTATTGGGGCGTGTAAAACATCCTGAAGCTATGATAAAAAGTCAAGAGGCTTATTACTATTATCTTTCTGGATTAGTGGAATCTCAACAAAATAATGGTTCTCAGGCTGAAAAGCACTTCAAGAAAGCACTTTCTACAGGTCTTAGAACGTCAACGGATCAAGCAGTAGCGAAACTTAACCTATCTGGTATCTATTTGTCGAAAAGAAATAAGAAGCTTTCTAAGTACTATTTAACGGAGGCTAAGAAACTTGACAAGCAAAAAATGTTATCTGCTCAAGTTAAAGAAATTGAAGCTATGATGAAACGTATCTAAGTTATATAGCTGTCTAAAACCAGTAATGATTTATTAAATAAAAAGCCTGATTTGCTCTATGCAAATCAGGCCTTTTAATTTTATAGATTTTGGATTATTTCATTAATGGCCTTCCAATATGCCTTATGAAAATCCATGCTTTCTTGATCAATCCATTCAGGTAAAGTCTTTTTATCGCCATCAGGCTTGAATTGAATTTTATCTACAGGCTTATAGAATCCAGAACGCTCTGGGTGGAATTGTATACCAAATACATTAGGGTATCTTTTGTGGTATATGGCTTCAATGACTTTCCCATCGGTTGATTTTGCAGAAATCTTAAATCCCTTGCCAAGTTTATCAACAGCTTGATGGTGGTATGAATTAATTGTCGGTGTTGTTCTTTTGTGTGTACCAGTCAGTTTAAAAAAGAAGGAACCCTCAAAATTCATCTTGTGCAAATGAAAGCCTGTTAGTTCCAAATCTTCATATTTTGTCATTTGCTTGTAATAATTCCTGTGAATCTCATTTCTCCCAAGCTCTGATAAGCCGTCCGACTCAGCGCTATTGTAGATTTCAGATGGTATATCCTGTATTAAACGTCCACCAGTAGCAATATTCATAGTTTGCATACCAAGGCAAATACCATGAACTAGGTAGTTAGGCTTTTGTTTTAAAAGTGCTGTGTAGTTTTTATCCGACTTCAGAGAAATGTCTAAATTGCAGCCAATTAGCAGGATGAGAAAGATAAATGAATCTTCATAATCTTAGGTATTAGTATTTACTCTATATAAAGTTACAACTTTAACGAGTGTCTATCAAGCTAGAAAATACTTGTAGGGTTGGATACCAAGGGGCTAGGATGTTTAAAGAATTAGTTAGCTATGAGGGAAATGAATAGAATAAAGGAAGAAGAATTGTAATGCAAGCCTCATAAAAAAAACCGACAGTCCCAGATTTGTCGGGACTGTCGGGTTGGTGTGAGTCGTAAACGAAACTTAATTTTAAAAGCTGTATGGTCTAGGCACGCAGATAGGTTTTCAGAACTTACCAAGGCTGTATGTATCATATTCGAGTTCTTTTTTTAGAACGTTTGAATTGCTTTCCCGATTATCTATTCATAGAAGATTTTTATCTCACGATTAGGTTTGGAACGACTTCTTTCTGTCCGAAATTGTATGTCAACATCATAGAATTTGTCGTGTTGTAATAACTTAGTAGAGTTCGTGGCTTATTTTATCTTTTAGTTTTTTAGCAGGACTCCCAACATAAACACCCCATTCGTCAGTTTCTTGAGCTGTAAGGCAAGCACCCATTGCTAAAAGAGTCCCTTGTTTTAAATGTGAATTATCTCGCAGGGTTGCATTTACGCCTAAAAAACAATGCGATTCAATTGTGCAGTGACCAGACATTACTACATGAGATGTAAAAAAGACATGATCTTTGATTTCTCCATGATGCCCAATATGGTTACCACTCCAAAGAACAACATTATTCCCAATTTTTGTAAAGGGTTGTATGGTATTATCTTCTAAAATAAAGCAGTTTTCCCCTATTCCAGTACCCAATGTTGTTGCTTTAGAACTAATGTAGGAAATATAGTCGTAACCTTTACTTTTCCCTTCTAAGTAGATTTTTTCCCTTAATTGATTCATCTTACGCCCAGTCATAGGTGCAAATAATTTATATTCAGCAGGAGGGTAGTGTTTTTCAACATTTTCAAAAGCAACTATTGGGAGTCCTTTAAACGAATCTTGTTTGATATAGGCCTGATTAACTGTAAAAGCAACAATCTCATGCTCACTATCGTTCTCTAAGTACCAATGTGCCAATTCTGCAGAATCTAAAACTCCAAAAATAATAACTTTAGCCATAATTAAACTCCTTATTTATTGATGATTAAATAATTATATAGAGCAGGAATTGAAATGTAATTCCTTCACTATCGTTTGGGGAGTCTATTGCTTTTGATTGATTTGCTATTTAAAATAAGTAAGCTAATTGCTAAAAACAAATTTATTTACAGTGTAAGATTCTATTTATAACTTACTTAATTGTATTAAAAGGGTATGGTTTTTGGTATTTGATTTAAGAAAAATGAAATAATTTAGGATCAGCACGCAGTAGTTATTGTAGCTTAATGATCTAATTTATAGATTGTTATGGATTTCTAAATTTAAATTATCTATCCTAGATGATATAAGTATAAATTTTCACTGAAAACTATCAAATTTTAATGAAAAGAGATTTGATGAATGAAGAAATATTTAAGTGTGAAAATATAATAAAACCCAGATAGGTCCTATTTGACTTTATCAGGTTTTATTCAATACATTCGCAAGTAGTTTATTTACTTCCTCGATGTTCTAATAAAAGTAGTAAGTTGGTTTTATAGTTTTTGAAGCCTTTCATTAATGGCTTTCCAATATGCCTTATGAAAATCCATGCTTTCTTGATCAATCCATTCAGGTATAGTCTTTTTATCGCCATCAGGCTTGAATTGAATTTTATCCAGAGGTTTATAAAATCCAGGGCGCTCTGGGTGGAATTGTATGCCAAATACATTAGGGTATTTCTTATGGTATATGGCTTCAATTACTTTCCCATCGGTTGATTTTGCAGAAACTTTAAATCCCTTACCAAGTTTCTCAACAGCTTGATGGTGGTATGAGTTAATTGTAGGTGTTGCTTTTTTATGTGCACCTGTTAATTTAGAAAAGAAGGAACCCTCAAAATTTATCTTATGAAAATGAAAGCCTGTCAGTTCAAAATCTTCATATTTTGTCATTTGCTTGTAATAATTCCTGTGTATCTCATTTCCCCCAAGGTCTGATAAGCCTTCTGACTCAGTGCTATTGTAAATTTCAGATGGTATATCCTGTATTAAACGTCCACCAGTGGCAATATTCATAGTTTGCATACCAAGGCAAATACCATGAACTAGGTAGTTAGGCTTTTGTTTTAAAAGAGCTGTGTAGTTTTTATCCTGATAGCCGCCCAATAAATGATAGATAAATGAAGCTTCGAAGTAATGACGGTATGGGTCGTAAACTTTAGTTAGAGGATTGTGTTCTTCTCCATATAGGCTTGGAGGGATATCTGGTCCACCAAAGAAAAAGACCGCAGAACTATTTTTAAAGAGTTCAATAAACTCATCACTAATTTCATTCTTTTGGTAGAGTTTATTAGCATTTAAGCTATCCTTGAGTTCAACTAAATACATATTAATAGAACTAATTGTATCGAGCACGGCTTGTGCGTTACTATAGTCGTATTTTTCATTAGAATGATAAAGTCCGATGAGCTGAATATTACTCAAGTCTATTAACCCTTTAGTAGAAAGTGTCGAAAGAATATTAATGTTAGTGACTGTAGGATGAGCAATTAAGATACGTTTATCTAAATGATTGGGCAGTGGCTTTAATAGCTGTGCCTGTATTATACTTACAGGCAATAGCAGGAGTAAGAGTAATTTAAATTTCATTGTGATTTATTTTCAGTTAGGTCTTTGGTTGAATTAGTCTATTTCAAAAATAAGCTTTTATATCTGAAAACTATATTATATCAATTATTCAATGAAAAGATACGACTAGTTTAAATAATTCATCACGCCTAATAGAATAGAAACTGTGTTATAAATGATATTTGTTATATACAATCAAAATAAACAACAATTATTCTAAACAAATTTCCATAAATTAAACACAATGCTGTTTGGACTAAAGGTGCCTTATCTTATTTAGACGAGCTTGAAACTGTGATTAAATTCAGTTTTGTGACAAAAAAACTTGTTCTTTATAAATTATTATTATAAATTTCAGATTATTAGTTTGTATATTTTTAAGTAAAATTGTCAATACAACAAGTAATTTTATATTTTTTACAAAATAGAATGCTAGATAATCAAACACTCAATTGTGAAGTTGAAACGGCTCAAGAACTTAACCCTCTTGATGCCTTTGTGAAGAGATTATCTCTAGTTCTTAAAAGACATCTTCATAGTTTTCATTCTATAGATGTGCTAAATGTAGAAGAAAAGCAGAGGATCTTTGATCAATTATGGTGCGTTAATCCAATCCAGAGAGCTATCGAATGTGTCATCACTGATTCTCATTTATATGAGATTAATACAGAATATCATAGAATAATCAATGATTTTAGATTTAATTATGAAGGTGAAGAAATTAGCTTAACAGATTACAATATTCTAGCTTCATTTTATAATGTCGTTTATCATAGAATTGATGGACGGAAACGAACAAAACTTATAAAGGAAGCTTTTGCTGTTCCAATTCTAGAGGGTGTTTCAATGTTTAAGCTTATACCAAGAATGTATGCAGCTTGTTTTTCACAGTTTATGGCCCGATTGAATGGGATGGAAGAACCATATTATTCATTTGAAATGATTAGCGAACAAACAGAGTTAGGGATGACACTTACTCCAATTCTTAATTATAAGACTAAATCATTATTTGTTCAGACCAATAAATTAAGTCAATATATAAAGCTAAAAGAAGGAGAAAAACAAAAATTGGAGAACGAAGTAAGATTCCAAGATACTTTTAATTTGAAAATCTATAACTTAAATATAACCACCATGCAAGAAGCAAATTATGATGAATTTCTTTCTTACATTAAACAGGGAGAAAATACTGAGTTAAACATTAGTAATGCTAATCGGGAAGAGTTGGCCTTACAAACTTATTCTGCAGGTAAGCTTTTGCAACTTTTGATAATAAATACAGCCGGTTTATTTGTAACATTATTAGCTAAGATGCACTATTCTTCACTTCATAAATTGAAAAAAACATTTAGTCAAAGTAATAATGCAAATGTTAGATATAACTTAAAAGAAAGAGCGATTTAATACAACGTTTAAATTGTTGTAGTTTTGCTGAAAATATTGATAATACAACCTATGTGCATGAGAATGTAGCGATTGTATGCAGTAAGTTTATACCGACTATATTCGCATGTGATTTTTGCTATATTTAAAACAATCCACCTTCCATCTTAAGCTAGACTTTAGATGGAAGGTGTTTTGTTTGTGGGTAAATTGAAATAAGAAAATCATTCAAGATGCTATCAGTGTAGCATCCTGCAGGCCTTAACTTGCTTATTACCAATATGCCCAATAGTCGCATGGATTAGGAAGTTAAAACACCTCTATTTAACTGAAATGTTTTTTTATAGAAACTTTTATGCGTAAATTAGCTTATATCATTATTAACATATGGATTACATGAATTCACTTATTAATAGAATATCACTTATTTGCCTGTTGATGATTTCTTTATCAACCGTGCCTTTGTTTGCTCAACGTACAATTTTTAGTATGAGTGAATATAATAAGGAGAATGGTCTACCAGCGGAATCAGTTAAGGATATAGTGACTGATCGATACGGCATACCTCACTTTGCTACTGATAATGGTTTATTTGCACTTATACATAACGAATTTCACTCTATTTCTATTCCTGAAGGGAAATCATCTGTTTTTAAAAGCTTTTCAATTCTTAAGGATAATACAATCCTAGCTATTGCTGATGATGCTATTTATAAGCTTATTCAAGGAAAAGAACATAATGGTTTGGATTTATTTATTGATTGTAATAATAGTGATGAGACTCCTCAGCAAGCTATAAGCATCTATGAAGATAGTAATAATCGAATTTGGATATCAGACAATACTGATCTCTTTTGCTACACTACGGATACTCTTCGAAAGTATAATATGGATGAAAAAAATAAATCTTCATCTAATTTGCGATCATATCAATTTCTGGAACTAGATCAGGGGCAACTTATAGTAGTGTCACAAAAAGGCTGGTTTTATAAGTTTGATGAAGAAGCTGATTCTTTCGTTGCTATCAATGAAAAATCAGAATATATTGTTAATTCATTATTTTTACACAGAAGTAATGAGTTTCTTTTGGGTACATCAAAAGGACTAATGAATTATAAATTCTCCCCGGAAGGGCATGTTTTGGAGAAAAAAATACTTGATCCAAATATAATTGCATCAAGTATTATCACTATTAAAAATGGGCATTTTCTCATTGGAACATGGTTTCAAGGCTTAATCGAAATTTATTTTCAACCTAATTTTGGAATATATCCTGTTGGAGGCTTCCCATCATTTACTATTAATAACCTACACAAGGATCGTTTTGGTTGTGTATGGTCAGCAACTAACTCAGGTGTCGTACATCTAGAAAAAAAATATTTTTCAACTCAACTTATCGATGATTACGTTGATTATATTAAGGATTTAGGGAAAGATGAAAATGATGCATTCTTTTTAGATGACAAGGATATATATAAAATCAACCCAGGTTATAGTATTGAGACACATTTAGAGTTAAATTCAACTCACTCTACAAAATTCGCTGTTTGGAATAATCTGACTCTTGTAGGGAATTCTCACGGTGAAGTTGATTGTTATAATGAAAAGAAGCTCATGTTTCATTTTAAATTATCGGATTTAGATGTAACAGATATTGAAATTCATGCAAAACATGAGGCTTGGGTTATTGCTAATGGTGAACTTTTTAGACTTGATTTAGTTACAGGCGAGAAAAAATCATATTTACAGCAATTTGGTAATGAACGTGTGGCTTGTCAAATTAAATATCTCAATCCTACAGATTTAGTTATTTCTGGGTCCAATCAAAGTTCATATTTATACGTTTACCATGTTATAGGTGATTGTATTAGAAATCTTAGTATTGAAGCAGATTTTATGCAAGGGAGAGATTTCTTGACTAACGATATTGAAATAGATGGAGATAGTATATTTATTGGGAGTTCAATAGGATTATTTAAGTACCATAACAATGAAATTGAGTTAGTTGATTTAGGTCAATATACAGACAAGGAAGTTACTTCACTCTGTAAAGATAGAAGAGGAAATTTATGGGTTGGTGGGAGTAAAGGTATTCTTAGAAAAATTGATAATGACCTTACATTATTTACAGTGGATGATGGATTACCTTCAAAATTATCTAATGTGGGTAGTATGGTGGTTGACTCTAATGGAATCTTATGGGTTGGTACAAGTAAGGGGTTGTGCCATGCAAATTCAGAACAAAAACCTAGGAGAAGTCCAAAACCTTTACTTTATGGTGCACTCGAGAATGAATATATATTACTTCCTGAAAAGAGATTTGAGGTGAACAAAAATACGACCATTCTTTTTAATGTAAGTAGTTTGTTTTATCCTCAAGCAAAAAATCAATTTGAGTATTGTATTAAATCCGAATCGGGAAAGCCTCTTATATGGATGCCATTAACAACTAAAAACCAAATATTAATATCTGATTTGAGTGTTGGAAACTACCAACTTCAGTTACGAACAAAGCATGCTGGGAATTACTATTGGAGTGAAGATGCAATTCTTCCAATTAGAGTGCATGAAGTCTGGTTTTTAAGGTGGTATAGTATCATTATTTTTGCTTCATTCTTAATAGTATTAATTTATATGACCTACATAACTAGCAAAAATAGGTCTCGATTAAGAATGTTAAGTTTAAGACGATTGATAAATGAAAAAACAAAGAATTTAAAGCAACTTAACCAACAGTTAGAGGCTGCAAATATGGCTAAGGATAAGTTTATTTCTATTCTAGCACATGACCTACGTAATCCTTTTAATGCTATTCTTGGTTTTTCTCAAATGTTGGTTGATCAATCTGAAGTTTTAGATTCTGAAGAAAAAGAGGAGTTAATAGAGATGATACATAAAAGTTCTGGCGATACATATATGCTTCTTGAAAACCTACTAGAATGGGCCAATGTACAAAAAGGAAATATGGTAGCTAACCCCGAATCATTCAACTTAAGAGTGATTATGCAAAATAATCTAGAAGTTCATCAGAAACTTGCTGCAGTCAAGAAAATTAAGATTGAAGGAGAGTTTCAAGATCTGTTTGTAAAAGCTGATAAATATATGCTTGATACCGTAGTGAGAAATATAATCTCTAATGCAATTAAATATTCTTACCCAGAAGATATTATTAATATTGAAATTGATGAAGTTGGTACTATGGCTAGAATAAAAATTCGTGACCACGGTGTAGGAATGAGCCAAGAGCGAGTAGGTCAGCTTTTTCATATAGATTCTGTTAGCTCAACTGTTGGAACCTCTGAAGAAACAGGAAGTGGTTTTGGTTTGATGCTTTCTAAGGAGTTTGTTGACTTAAATGATGGTAGAATTGAAGTTAGTTCTGAAAAGGATAAAGGAACAGTATTCTCAGTATTTATTCCTTTAGACAAATAAGTAAGCATCTGAACACTACTTATTAAACAGTAAGATCCCATTTGAAACTTCCTGAAAGAGTATTTCTGAATTGCAATTTATTATTTTCATAACAATGATCATTTTATAAAATACTTTTAAATCTTTTATTGTATTTTAGGAAGAATATATCCTTTTCTAAAAGCTGTCTGATAGCATGATAATTAGCTTTATAGGACTAAAACCGCCTCTACATATCACTTGTGTACGCATAACTACCTGATTATTACACTGCATATCATTTTGCAATCTCGAGATTGCAAAATAATTAAATATTGCTTGCACATGAATAATTAAAGTCTTTACTTTGCGGCCGTAAAAATGAGAGGAAATGCTCATATTCCCTTGTCGTTTTTGCCGGATTTTCTTGATATAGAAATCCGATCTATACAACCAAAAGAATTAAAACTAGTTAGCATGACTAAAATGCAATTCAAGGCCGGTGAGTGGCAAAAAAACATTAACGTAAGAGATTTCGTTAATAACAACCTAACTTCTTACGATGGAGATGCTTCATTCTTAAATGGAGCAACAGAACGCACAACAAAATTATGGGATATCTGCAAAGATGCAGTTAAAGAAGAGCGCGCAAATAATGGTGTTCGCTCAATAGATACAGAAATTGTATCAACAATTGCTTCTCACGGAGCAGGATATATCGACAAATCATTGGAGTTGATCGTAGGTCTACAGGCTGACGAACTTCTTCGTAGAGCAATGAAGCCATACGGTGGTATTGCTGTTGTTGAGAAAGCATGTACTGAGCAGGGTCTTGAGGTTTCAGATCGTGTGAAAGATATCTTTCGCAACTTTGCAAAAACTCACAACGATGGTGTTTTTGATGCTTATACTGACGAGATTCGTAAATTTCGTTCTTTAGGATTCCTTACTGGTCTTCCAGATAATTATGCTCGTGGTCGTATCATTGGTGATTACCGTCGTGTAGCACTTTACGGTATCGATCGTTTGATTGAAGCTAAAAAAGAAGATTACAAAGGTTTAGTTGGAACCATGACTGACCAGTTGATTCGCCTTCGTGAAGAAGTAGCGGAACAAATCAAAGCTCTTGGAGAAATCAAGAAATTGGGAGAAAAGTACGGTTTAGAATTAAATCGTCCAGCTGAAACAGCTCAAGAAGCTATTCAGTGGGTATATATGGGTTACCTAGCTGCTGTTAAGGAGCAAGATGGTGCTGCTATGTCATTGGGTAATGTTTCTACTTTCCTTGATATTTATATCGATCAAGATCTTAAAGCAGGTAAAATCACTGAGGAATTTGCTCAGGAAATGCTTGACCAATTCGTAATGAAACTACGTATGGTTCGTCACCTTCGTATGAATGCTTACGATGAGATTTTTGCAGGTGATCCAACTTGGGTAACTGAGTCAATCGGTGGTAAAACGATGGATGGAAGAAGTAAGGTAACTAAGACTTCTTTCCGTTTCCTTAATACACTTTATACTCTAGGAGCTTCTCCAGAGCCAAACATGACTGTTCTTTGGTCAGACGAATTACCAGAAGGATTCAAGAAATTCTGTGCGCAGGTTTCTATTGATACATCTTCTATCCAGTATGAGAATGACAAATTGATGCGTGATACTCGCAAGTCTGATGACTATGGTATTGCTTGTTGTGTTTCTTACCAAGAGATTGGAAAGCAAATTCAGTTCTTTGGTGCTCGTTGTAACCTTGCTAAAACTTTATTGTTAGCATTGAACGGTGGTCGTTGTGAGAAAACAGGTATATTACTTATCGAAGGTATTCCGGCTATGTCAAGCGACGAGTTGAACTACGACGAAGTAATGAGCAACTATATGATTGCGATGAAAGAAATGGCTCGTGTTTATAGCGATTCAATGAATATCATCCATTACATGCACGATAAGTACTACTATGAGAAAGCTCAAATGTCTCTAGTTGATACAAATCCTGCTATCAACCTTGCTTACGGTATTGCTGGTCTTTCTATTGTTGCCGATTCTATGTCTGCAATTAAGAACGCTAAAGTAACTTCTGTTCGTAACGAAGAAGGTTTGACAACTGATTTCAATATTGAAGGCGATTTTCCATTCTATGGTAACGATGATGATGCAGTAGACTGTTTCGCTGTTGAAATTCCAAATATCTTCAACGGATTATTGAAAGATCTACCAACATATAAGAATGCTGAAGCTACTATGTCTATTCTAACCATTACTTCTAATGTAGTATATGGTTTGAAGACTGGTGCGACTCCTGATGGTAGAGCAGCTGGTGTACCTTTCGCTCCAGGTGCAAATCCAATGCACGGACGAGATTCAAATGGTGCTATTGCTTCTTTGAATTCTGTAGCTAAAATTAACTACGAAGATTCATTGGACGGTATCTCTAATACATTCTCAATTGTTCCTAAATCATTAGGTGCAACTCCAGAATCTCGTTCTGAGAACTTAGTAACTATGATGGATGCTTATTTCATTAAAGGTGCTCACCACTTGAACGTAAATGTATTGAACCGTGAGCTTCTTATGGACGCAATGGAGCATCCTGAGGAGTATCCACAGTTGACTATCCGTGTATCAGGTTACGCAGTAAACTTCGTAAGATTGACTCGCGAGCAGCAGCTAGAGGTTGTTTCTCGTTCTTTCTTCGAAAGAATGTAATAACATTTATACAGAAAATAAGATACTTCCGGGACTCCATTGGAGTTCCGGAATCTTTTTATAAAAAGATAAGTTTTATATATCAACAAAACATACAAATGCTAAACGTTCATTCATTCGAATCACTTGGAACCTACGATGGCCCAGGAATTAGGCTCGTAGTTTTTTTACAAGGCTGTGCATTTAAATGTTTATACTGCGCGAATCCTGATACCATTACTTTCGATGGTGGGACAGAAGTTTCGAACACTGAAATTATGCGTAAGGCTCGCAATCAAAGACCTTTTTTCGGTAAAAAAGGAGGCGTGACATTTTCAGGAGGAGAACCTTTGTGGCAAGCTAAAGATTTGTCTGTTCTTTTTCAGGAGTTAAAGGATGATGGTTTTAATACATGTATTGATACCAATGGCAATGTATTTAACGATGATGTGAAAAACCTGCTTAAAAATACAGATTTAGTGCTTTTGGATATTAAACATATCAATCCGGATTGGCATAAAACCATTACAGGTAAAACCAACGAAACGACATTGAAGTTTGCAAAGTATCTGAAAGAAACAAATACACCAATATGGCTTCGCTATGTTTTAGTACCGGGTTATTCTGATCAGGAAGATTATATGCATGAAATGGGGCAGTATTTCAAAGACTATTCAAATATTGAGAAGTTAGAGATTCAGCCATACCATAAACTAGGGGTTCATAAATATGAGCACTTGGGGATGAAATATGAACTTGAAGGAGTTCCTGAAAACTCTTGTGAGCAATTGACTCGTGCTGAAAAGATCTTCAGTCAATACTTTAAAGAAGTAATTATTAATTAAAATAGAGTTTTACTCTTTATTAAAGATCTAAGTCATGTCTTTTAATACATTTGAAGAAGCTGTTGATACAGTTGAACGTAAAGAATTTACCGCAACTAAAGAATCGATTCCTGTAGTCGAATATGTAGGCTTCAATTCACCAAAAGAAACCGTTGAAGTTGTAAACCATACTGCAGAAGCAAAACGAGATACTGCATCTAAGAGAGTGTTCGTTTTAGCCATTCTTGCTGGTGGTTATATAGCCATGGGTAGCCTCTTGGCATTAGTTATTGGAGGTGCAATGCCTGGATTAGCAGTGACTAACCCAGGTTTGCAAAAATTCTTTTTTGGAGCAGTTTTCCCATTAGGACTAATTTTGTGTGCTGTTGCTGGTGCAGAGCTATTTACAGGCAATACAGCCTATTTTATACCTTCAGTATTATCAAAACGTATGTCTTATAAAGTTCCTTTAAAGAACTGGACAATTGTTTATCTGGGTAATTTTGTGGGCTCACTTATAGTTGCTTACTTTTTGGTATATCTTACTGAAGTGCTTATGCATTCTCCTTCAATGGATTCTGCTATAAATATTGCTATTGCAAAAACTTCAAATCCTTTTTACAAGACCTTTTTAAAAGGGATTGCATGTAACTGGATGGTAGCATTAGCAATGTGGCTAGCTTATGCTGCAAAAGATATAACAGGTAAGATTCTAGGCATTTGGTTTCCTGTAATGGCTTTTGTTGCGATGGGCTTTGAGCACTGCGTAGCTAATATGTTCTTTATTCCGGTTGCTATTTTCCATGGAGCCGATATTACTTGGATGGATTTTATTGTGAAAAATCTAATTCCTGCTACCCTAGGTAATATAGTTGGAGGTGCTTTATTTGTAGGAACAGCATACTGGTATGCTTACGATAAAAAATAAAATCAAGCTTGCATTGTTTCAAAAGCAGTAGCCTCATTTGGTTGCTGTTTTTTTTTATTGTAGTATGGAATATCGCGCTACTCAAGTTTATATCTATCTAATAAAGTCATGATGATTACTTACATTTTAGAAGATAAAACATCTCTTATGTATTAAATGATAATATTTAGATTGATTTTGAATACAAATCTTCCATTATTTTGTATTTTTGCCTTACAGTAAAGCTAATTAGATATAGCTACATATTATCACGTTCTTTGGAAGAATAAGTAAATACAAACAACAAAATATATCAAAATGATTACACGTTTAGATCAAGTTATCGATAAGCTTAAAAGCAACGAGAAAAAGAGATTAGTAGCTGCATATGCAAACGATTCTCATACAATTGGTGCTGTTAATGATGCTGTAGAATTAGGAATTGTTGATGCAACTTTAGTTGGCGATCAAGCTGAAATCGAAAAGACATGTAAGGAGCACAACTTCGATATATCTCGTTTTACAATTGTGCATGAGCCAAATGAATTAAAGGCTGCACAGAAAGCTGTTGAGTTGATCAATAATGGTGAAGGTGATATGATTATGAAAGGTCTTGTAAGTACTGATAAGTACATGAAAGCCATTCTTAATAAAGAAAAAGGTTTGATGCCTCCTAAGGCTGTTTTAACTCATGTAACTGTAATGGAAAACCCAAATTACCACAAACTTTTGGTTGTGAGTGATGTTGCTGTTATTCCTTTGCCAGATTTGAATCAGAAGATTGCAATTACGAACTATGTTATTAAAGTTGCACAATCGCTAGGTATTGAAAAGCCAAAGGTAGCTATAATTGCAGCTTCGGAGCAGGTTCTTCCTAAGATGGATGCTTGTGTTGATGCGGCTATTATCTCTAAAATGGCTGATCGTGGTCAGATTAAAGGTGCTTATGTTGATGGACCTTTAGCGATTGATGTAGCTATCGATAAAGAATCAGCTGAGATTAAGAAATTGGATTCTATGGTAGCTGGTGATGCTGACTGTATGGTATTCCCAAATATCGAAAGTGGCAATGTATTCTATAAGGTTAATACTAAGTTAGCTAAAGCTGAATTAGGAGCAATGGTAATGGGAGCGAAGGTTCCTGCTATTCTTTCATCACGTGGAGACAGTGTGAAAACTAAATTGTATTCTATTGCAATGGCTGCTTTAGTAGCTTCAAAATAAATACAAGTTATAAGATATAAGATATAGAAAGAGGGCTAATCAATTAAGATTAGCCCTCTTTTAGTATTTAAACTGAATTAAACTAAAGCTTTAGCAACTTCAATTGCAGCATCAAAGTTAGGAGCATCAGTTACTTCAGGTACATATTCAACATGCTGAATTGTATTTTCTTTATCGATTACAATTACACCACGAGTCAATAGACGCAATTCTTCGATAGCGAAACCATATTTATAACCAAAATCCATCTCTTTGTGATCTGATAGAGTAATTAAGTTCTCAATCCCTTCAGCACCACAAAAACGTCCTAAAGCGAATGGAAGGTCGTTTGAAAGAGTGATGATTTGTACATTCTCACCCAAATTAGAAGCTTCTTTGTTGAAACGGTGTGCTTGTGCAGAACAAACTCCAGTGTCAACAGATGGGAAAATAGAAAGAATTTTCACTTTCCCATCAAAATCAGATAAAGAAACTGGAGCTAGGCCTTGATTAAGAGCCGTGAAATTTTCTGCTTTATCACCTTTTTTTACTGCAGTCCCTACAAGTGTTATTGCGCCACCAGCAAACGTTACTTTTGTGTTGTCTTTGTTCATTTGATTTGTATTATAAATTTTATAATTGTTTAAATCGGAAATAAGGATAATAAATTCCCTTATTAACTCAATTGAATATCAAAGATAATAATATTGGTTATTTAAACTAAATAGGAATAAAGAATTGTTGGATAAAATGAAAGAAAAAATGCCAGCTATGCTGGCATTTTTTAGTATTATTCTACTTCTTTATTCTGTTTGAGAATCTTAGTGGTTATTTTTCCTTTATTTTTGTCCAAGCCGACGGATATTGTATCTCCTTCAGTTAGTGAAGCTTTTATTATAACCTCAGCCATTTCATCTTCTAAATATTTTTGAATAGCTCTCTTTAAAGGACGTGCACCAAATTGTACATCATAGCCTTTTTTAGCAATATAATCTTTAGCTGCAGTCGAGATTTTTATCTTAAATCCTAAATCTTCTACACGGCTATATAAACCTTTTAATTCAATATCAATTATCTGATGAATATGCTCTTCACTCAATGAGTTAAACATGATTAAATCATCCACGCGATTGATAAATTCGGGAGCAAAAGCCTTGCGAAGAGCTTTCTGAATAATGTTATTTGAATAGTCGCTATCTTCACTAGTCTTAGCTTGGAATCCTATTCCTTTACCAAAATCTTTTAATTCACGAGATCCAATATTTGATGTCATTATAACTATACAGTTTTTGAAGTCAACCTTACGACCTAAAGAATCTGTTAATTGTCCATCATCAAGTAATTGAAGTAAGATATTGAATATATCAGGGTGAGCTTTTTCAATCTCATCTAAAAGAATGACAGAGTAGGGTTTACGACGAACTTTTTCAGTCAATTGACCGCCTTCTTCGTAACCTACATATCCTGGAGGCGCTCCAACTAAACGAGATACAGCAAACTTCTCCATATACTCACTCATATCGATACGAATTAAAGCCTCTGAGCTATCAAATAGATATTCTGAGAGAACTTTAGCCAATTGTGTTTTCCCTACACCAGTTGGGCCTAAGAATATGAATGACCCAATTGGTTTACTTGGATCTTTCAATCCTGCACGGTTCCTTTGGATAGCTTTTACAATTTTAGCAATAGCATCGTCCTGTCCAATAACCCTACTGCTGAGTTCGTTATTCATTTGAAGCAGGCGAGTTCCTTCGGCTTGTGCAATACGCCTAACAGGCACACCAGTCATCATGGCAACAACTTCTGCAATATTATCTTCTGAGACCTCTTCTTTCTGCATGCTAAGATCTTTTTCCCACTTATTTTTTTCATTTTCTAGCTCATCCATCAGTTGTTTTTCCTTATCACGGAAACTTGCAGCTAATTCAAATTTTTGAGCCTTTACTGATTTAATCTTGTGCTGACGCGTTTCTTCAATATTCTCCTCAAGTTCTTCAATGATTTTTGGGACAAGAATATTAGAAATATGAACGCGAGATCCTGCTTCATCAAGAGCATCAATAGCTTTATCAGGTAGATGACGATCACTAATATAACGAGTCGTTAATTTCACACAAGCATTAATTGCCTCAGGTGTATAGAAGACATTGTGATGATCCTCGTATTTTTCCTTAATGTTATTTAAGATGGAAATTGTTTCTTCAACTGATGTTGGTTCAACAAGGATTTTCTGGAAACGACGCTCTAGGGCACCATCTTTTTCAATGTTCTGACGATATTCATCAAGAGTTGTTGCTCCAATACATTGGATTTCGCCACGAGCTAAGGCTGGTTTTAGCATGTTAGCCGCATCCAATGAGCCCGTTGCACCACCAGCACCCACAATTGTATGTATCTCATCTATAAAGAGGATAATATCAGTAGTCTTTGCTAATTCGTTTAGAATCGCTTTCATTCGTTCTTCAAACTGACCGCGATACTTAGTACCAGCAACAATAGAAGCTAAATCTAGAGTAACAACACGTTTGTCAAAAAGTACTCGAGAAACCTTTCTTTGAATAATTCTCAAAGCTAAACCTTCAACAATTGCAGATTTACCTACACCAGGTTCACCAATTAAAATTGGGTTGTTTTTCTTACGTCGACTAAGAATTTGAGCCAAACGCTCAATCTCAATCTCACGTCCTACAATAGGATCGAGAGTCCCTTCTTCAGCTGCTTGAGTGATATCAACACCAAAATTATCGAGAACTGGCGTACTTGATTTACCAGTTGTTCCAGGTTTTGGGTTATTCCCATGCATTCCACTAGTACCTTCTCTTTCTTCCGAAGGAAAATCAGCTTGCGCTTTAGGAAGGTTTGTGTTTAAGTTATTCTTCACAGCGTTATAATCTATATTTTTTGCATCTAGATAGCGGGTAACAAGACATTTTTCATCCTTAAGTATAGCTAATAATAGATGGCTTGTATCAATTGTTTGATTCTTTAAGGCTTTGGCTTCGAGATATATGAGCTTTAAAACTCGTTCAGCTGATTTTTGCAAAGGAATATCATCCTGCTCCAATCGATCCAAAGTCGTATTTTGAAGTTTAAATTCTAAGTCATGTTTGATATCAAGTAGGTTGATTCCTAGTGAACTAAGAATGCTAATAGCAACACCTTCACCTTCACGCAGAATCCCTAAAAATAGATGTTCAGTACCAATGGCACTATTACCTAATCTTTCAGCTTCATCTTTACTAAAAGAGAGGACATCTTTTACACGGGGTGAAAATTTTGAGTCCATATAGTATTTGTTTTAGTTGTGTGTTATTTTTACGTCGTCTTTGGTGAATTTAATAAGAATATTTTTATTTAGACTAAACTTAAGTCAAAAATATAGCCATTTAAACGGACTTTAAGACTAATTAGTGAAGATTGAAGGGGTTAGCATCATCGATTTTAATATAGACAAAATATTTATCTTAATTGGCCTTTAATTCCACTCTAATTATTATCAAAATTGCACTTATTTTTTTACTTTTGTCTTTCTGTGATTTGAACTGTAAAGTGAATGCTTCATAATGTCAAATCCTTGAATTTATATTTCCCATTAAAAGAATAGAATCTAAAAGAAAAATATATGACCACGGGAGAAAGAATCATACGCATTAATATTGAAGAGGAAATGAAATCCGCTTATATCGATTATTCGATGTCAGTAATTGTTTCTCGAGCTTTACCAGATGTTAGAGATGGACTTAAGCCTGTTCACCGTCGAGTTTTATTCGGCATGAATGAATTGGGTATAGCAGCAAATAAGCCCCATAAAAAATCAGCAAGAATTGTTGGTGAGGTACTGGGTAAGTATCACCCACATGGTGATAGTTCAGTATATATGGCGATGGTTAGAATGGCTCAAACATGGTCTTTACGATACCCTTTGGTTGATGGTCAAGGTAACTTTGGTTCTGTTGATGGTGATAGCCCTGCAGCCATGCGTTACACAGAGGCTAGAATGAAAAAGATTGCCGAGGAAATATTGGCTGACTTGGATAAGGATACAGTTGATATGTCTCTTAACTTCGATGATACTTTGAAAGAGCCTACAGTGCTTCCAACTCGTATACCAAATTTATTGGTTAATGGGGCTTCAGGTATTGCAGTTGGTATGGCTACAAATATGCCTCCTCATAACTTAACAGATACGATTGATGCTACAATTGCTTATATCGACAATAATGATGTTACAATTGATGAGTTAGTTGATATTATTAAAGCTCCAGATTTCCCAACAGGTGGGATTATTTATGGCTATCAAGGTGTAAAAGAATCGTACGAAACTGGTAGAGGTCGAGTTGTTGTTCGTGCTAAAACAAATATTGAAATAACGGATGCTGGTCGTGAGAAGATTATTGTATCTGAAATCCCATATATGGTTAATAAGGCTGAGCTTATCATGAAAGCAGCCGATTTAATCAACGACAAAAAAATTGAAGGCATTTCTAATGTAAATGACGAATCAGATAGAAACGGTATGCGTATCGTATTTGATCTGAAACGTGATGCGATTGCCAATGTCGTTCTAAACAAACTATTCAAGTACACTCAAATGCAATCTTCATTCTCCGTGAATAATATTGCATTAGTAAAAGGTCGTCCAAGATTATTAAATCTTAAAGAACTAGTTCTATATTTTGTTGAGCATCGTCATGATGTGGTGGTACGCCGTACAGAATTTGAACTGAGACAAGCTGAGGCAAGAGCTCACATCTTAGAAGGTTTGATTATTGCTTCTGACAATATTGATGAAGTTATTAAGATTATTAGAGGTTCAAAGAGTCCTGACTTAGCTCGTACCGCCTTAATAGAACGTTTTGAACTGACTGAAATTCAAGCAAAAGCAATTGTTGAAATGCGTTTACGTCATTTAACAGGTCTTGAACAAGATAAGTTAAGAGGCGAGTATGATGAACTCAAGAAATTGATTGATAATTTAAATACGATTCTTGCAGATTATGATATTCGTATGGGTATTATTAAAGAAGAACTTCTGGAAGTAAAAGCCAAATATGGTGATGAAAGAAGAACTGAAATTGTTTATGCTTCTGAAGACTTTAATCCTGAAGATTTCTACGCAGATGAAGAAATGGTAATCACGATTTCTCATATGGGTTATATCAAACGTACGCCATTATCTGAGTTTAAGACTCAGCATAGAGGTGGTGTAGGGGCAAAGGGATCACATACAAGAGATGAAGATTTCTTAGAGCACATGATTACGGCAACCATGCATAATACAATGCTTTTCTTTACGGAGAAAGGTAAGTGTTTCTGGTTAAAAACATATGAAATTCCTGAAGGTTCTAAGCAATCAAAAGGTAGAGCTATTCAGAATCTTCTAAATATTGAGCCAGACGATAAGGTGAAAGCTTATATTAATGTATTGACTCTTAAAGAAGAAGAATATATTAATAATAATAACATCATCTTATGTACTAAAAAAGGTGTTGTTAAGAAGACTTCTCTTGAAGCATATTCTCGTCCACGTGTAAATGGTGTAAATGCTATTACCGTTCGCGAAGGTGATCAATTATTAGAAGCTAGGTTAACCAATGGTAAGAAAGAAATTTTAATTGCTGCTCGATCAGGAAAAGCGATTCGATTTGCTGAAGACCAAGTTAGAGCAATGGGACGAACTGCTTCTGGAGTTCGCGGAATCACTCTAAGAGACGAGGCTGACGAAGTTGTTGGCATGGTTTGTGTGGAGAATGGAGATCAAGACATCATGGTTGTTTCGGAGAATGGTTATGGAAAACGTTCCGATATCAATGACTATAGAATTACCAATCGCGGAGGTAAAGGAGTTAAAACTATTAATATTACAGAAAAGACTGGTGAGTTAATTGCACTAAAATCTGTATGTGATAAGGATGATTTGATGATTATCAACAAATCAGGTATTACGATTCGATTAGCAATTTCAGGATTAAGAGTTATGGGACGTGCAACTCAAGGTGTTCGTTTAATAAACTTAAGCAAAAAAGAAGATTCAATTGCTGCTGTTGCAAAAGTCAACGCTGCTGGTGAAGAGGAATTGATTGCAGAAGAGAATACATCGGAAGCAATTGTTGATCAGGCTGAAATCCAAACTAATGCATCTACTGAAAATGAGGTGGATAACAAGAATGATGATCAACAAGATACTGATGGTGAACAAACAAGTCTATTCTAGTACTTAGACTAATTATAAAGAAAATAATCTTGTTTAATTTGTCGATTTATAGATTAAATTTGCACAAGATTCTTAATACAAATAAACTATAAAATGAAACTTTCTTGTTGCTATAAACGATTAAGAAAGCTTCAAAGCAAAACAAAAACTATTTACTGATGAAAAAAATATCGTTCATTATGGTTCTTCTTTTGTGTGTTTCAATGGTAAACGCTCAAAAGAGTAAAGTAACAGGAGCTAGTAATTACCTGAATTCGGGTAAATTAGACAAAGCTAAAGAAGCTATTGATGCTGGTATGGGACACGAGAAATGTGTTGCATGGCCAAAAGCATATCTAATTCAAGGTAAAGTTTACCAAGCTATCTTCGAAAGCCCACTTCCTGCTTATAAAAACTTGGCAGATGCACCTCTTAAAACAGCTTACGAGGCTTATTTAAAGTGTATGGAGTTAGATGTTAAGAATAAATATTCAAAAGCTATTAAAGCTCAGATGACTAATCTTATTCCTGACTATACAAACAGAGCTGTTCAGTTTTATAATGTTGAAGACTATGCTGGTGCACTAAGTGCTTTTGAAAAAGTACTAGAGATTGAAGAATTAGAGATGTTCAAAGCTGATAACTTAGCTGTTGATACAGCTGTTATTTTTAACGCTGGTTTAGCTGCTCAAAAAATCAGCAATTTTGAGGCTGCTATTAAGTATTATAAGAAAACTATCGAATATAACTTCGGTGGGGCTAAGGCTTATGCATATCTTTCTAAAGTGTTAAAGGATAGTGAAAAAGCAGAGGAGTCATTAACTTACCTTCATAAAGGTTTTGAAATGTATCCAGATGATGCTTATATGCTTGTAGAGTTAATCAACCATTATTTATTAGGACCAAATCCCAATGAAGCAGTTGAATATCTTGACAAAGCACTTTCTTTAGATCCGGAAAATGCATCTTATTATAGAGCAAAAGGAACTGTTTTCGAGAAAACTGATGAGCCAGAAAAAGCAAAAGAAATGTACAAAATTGCTTTCGTTAAGGACCCCAAGGACTATATTTCTCAATACAATCTTGGAGTTCTACAGTTGAATGAAGCTGAGGAAGCTCGTAAAGTAGCTAACGACATCATGGATCAGAAGAAATATGATGCAGCTCTTAAAAATTTATATAAGTTATACGAAGAAGCACTTCCATACTTCACAAAGGTTGTAGAGCTTAAGCCTGATGAGCAGAATTCAATTGCTACTTTAAAAGAACTATATTTCAAATTAAGAAATGAAAAGCCTGAGTACATGAAAAAGTACGAAGAATTTAAAGCTATGATGGATAACATGTAAGATTATCTAATCAAATTCTTTTAAAGCCTCCAAAAAAAATATTTTTTTTGGAGGCTTTTTGTGTGAAGATATTTCGACAAAAATTGGACATTAATAGTGTTAATATTTCTACATTCATCTTAGTAATCATAATATGAATTATAAGACAAGTGTGAGATTTTAGTAATTGGTTAAATTAAAACTAGCTATACTGAGAATTAAATATTTCGATGTCCTTCCAACATCCGTACAGAAAATATCAGTGCAGTACTAAATAATAAAGATTCGACAAACATCAAATTATTGGTACAACTGTTGATTGCTTAAAAATATATTAATTAACCTACCAACTAGATTAAAAATCACACATGAAAAAAATATTTATTTTAGCTGCTTGTTGCAAAAGTTATTACATCTGCAGAATCAACTGTACCCATGGGAATTGGTCGTTCAAGAATTGTAGAAGTGAGATCTCCAATTGATGTGCAAGCTTTCACTACAGAGCGTACAGATGGTAAGAAAAGCAAACAAGGAAAAGTAAAAAGAAAAGATGCTAAAGTAAGTTTATTCGCTGAAACTAAACTATTAAACTTCTATAGTATTGCTGGTATAAACTTCCAGAACATAGCTTCTAATGATGCACTTATTTCATCTAAAATTAACACTTTAGTTGCTGATGGCTGGGAATTAGCCTTTGTTACTTCTGCTGTTGAAATTGATAGTGGAAAAGGTGATGGGAAAGGGATTTTCATTACTCGTTATATCTTTAAGAAGAGTATTTAAAGGGCTAGTATCAATCTTCTAATCATATTTAAAAGGCTTATCTTCATAGGAATAAGCCTTTTCTTATTAATTAAATACGAAAACTGTCGTATTTAAATTTTGATATACAAAAAGTATCGTATATATTTGATACGAAATTAATCGTAATTCAGATTCACCACAACATGAAGCCACAGAAGATTAAGCCAACCGTAGCAGAATTAGAAGTCTTACAAATATTATGGACCTATGGTCCTTCAACTGTCCGTTTCGTCAACGAAAAGCTTAAGGGAGAGAGAAATGTAGGATATACAACTAGCCTGAAAGTGATGCAAATAATGACTGATAAAGGCATGTTAGATCGTTTTAAGGAATCTCGTACACACATATATTCAACACTAGTTGAGGAAAAAGAAACTAAAAATCAACTTATGGACAAGTTTGTGACAAGTCTTTTTGGTGGATCTGCATCAGGTATGGTTTTACAAGCACTTGGTAACCATAAATGTAGTACTGAAGAATTAGATGAAATAAAGAAGTTAATTGAAAATATAGAAAAAAATAAAAATCATGAACCTAAGTAATTTAAGCACTCAAAGCTTATCTGAAGCTTTGGCATGGACACTCCTCCACTCTATTTGGCAAGCAGTTCTAATCGCAGGACTTTTAGCTATAGTTTTTAGATTTATTAATAAGAATAATGCGCAATTAAGATACTTGATGGCTAGTGTTAGTATGCTATTAATTTTCTTTGTTGCGATTCTCACATTTATTCTATCATTACCGGATAAAGTATTAGTATCAAATCTTAGTATCTCTCAACTTAGTACAGGTTCGATCTCGAATTTTCAAAGTTTAGAGTTTTCTTGGGCCTGGATAAGAAATTTTTTGCCTCTCCAAACACTATTACCTATTCTTTTAAGAACCTGGATTATTGGTATCTGTTTATTGTCGATACGAATGTTAATCAATTATATAAATGCGACTAGATTAAAGAAGTATAAGGCTTTTAAACTTGATGAAAAGCATATGAAGCTAGCATCTGGGTTATTAAAGCGTTTTAATATAAAGAGGAAGGTTATTTTCAGAGAGTCAGATTCTGTTGACTCACCTTCTCTTATAGGTTATTTTAAACCTGTTATCCTGCTGCCTATTAGCTTATTAAGTAATATTCCTAATAATCAATTAGAAATTATAATTGCTCATGAATTGGCTCATATTAGTCGTCACGATTATTTGGTTCAATTAATACAAGGCGTTATTGAAATCTTATTTTTCTACCATCCTATGGTTTGGTGGCTATCTTCTGTGGTTAATACTGAAAGAGAACACATTTGTGATGATCTTGCAGTAAAGGTTTGTGGTGAATCCTTAACCCTAATTAAAGCTTTAAATAATATGGAAAGTATTAGAAGAAATAAACTTGAATTGGTTTTAAATTTTTCAGGTAAAAAAGCAAATCTTCTACAAAGAGTACGTAGAATATTGAATCCAGAAACTGTAAAACAATCTAAAATGGAAAGAGGTTTGCTCAGTGTCATATTTGTGTTTGCTCTTTCGGGCATGGTTCTTTTTTCAAATATTGCTAATTCGAAAAATCAAATTCAGCAAGAACCTAAACAGTCAACGAACTTTGCAATAGGTAATTTTGAGAATAATGAAATTCCTCAAGTCTCTCCTATTAATCTGGAGAAGAAAAAAAAGAAGGTAAAGAAGAATAAAATTGCCCCAGCTCCTCCTAAAGTTGTAGTACCAATAAAACCTAAAGAAGTGGTTGCTCCTGAGATTCAAGAATTACCAGAGCTGCCAATCGTTTTGTCCGAAACAATTAAAGTCAAAGAAGTTGAGGAAGTTATCGAAGTTCAAAAAGAAGCTCTTGAAGAAGCTTTACAAGAGCTGGAGAATGTAGAGGTTGAGATTAATCAAGAGACTATAAAAGAACTTGAAGAGAGCCTTAAAGAGCTAGAATCTATAGATATTAATATAGAAAAGGAACTTATAGAAGCTGAAGCTAATCTAGAGATCGACCTGAAAGAATTTGAGAAATTTCAAGAGAACGATTCATTTGAAGAAATAGACAATAATAAAAACTTAAGTAAGAAAGAAAAGGCCGAATTAAAAGAGAAAATAAAGTCGTCATTAAAGAAGATTAATTCAGAAGAGTTTCGTCAAGAAATCAAAGAAAGTCTAGAGCGTGGTAGAGAAAGCTTACAACGTCAGTTAGAAAAAATGAAGTCTGGTGAATTCCAGAAAAACATTGAGATTCAAAAAGAAAAGATCAAAGAGATGATTATAAAATTTGAATCTTCTGAATTTCAAGAAAATTTAAAGAAGAATCTAGAGAAGAGTCGAGAGCATATTAAGGAACGTTTAAAAGAGATTGAATCTCCTGAGTTTCAAAAAGAACTAAAAAAGAAGATTAAAAAAGCTAAGAGGAAAAATAAAGCTATTAAGATCAAAGGGAAAACAAAGAACCCTCCTTTATATGTTATTGATGGCTCTATTATGAAAAAGTCGATGATTATGGATGATATCAATCCTGATGATATAAAATCAATGAGTGTATTGAAAGGTGATGTCGCGATTGAAAAATACGGTGAAAAAGCTAAAGATGGCGTTATTGAAATAACAACCAAGAAGTAGTTTGTGTAATCTCCTTCAAACATTCTCAATAAATTTAAGCGACTCTTCGGAGTTGCTTTTTTTATTTTCAGACTATATGCGAAATCAAAATTTAATTAGCTTTGAGTTTTTGAAACTAAAATACATTCTAATGAAAAACAAGATACACTACTTATCTACCTGCTCAACCTGTCTAAGAATAATGGATGAGTTAGGAATCGACGATAAATTCGAAAAGCAAGATATTAAGCTTGAAAATATTAGCGAATCAGATTTGGATCAAATTGCTGACCAAATTGGCTCATACGAAGCTCTATTCAATAAACGTGCTATGAAATACAAATCGATGGGTTTAAAAGAAAAAAATCTTTCAGAACAGAATTTCAAACAGCTTATGCTAGAAGAATACACATTCCTTAAGCGCCCTTTCATTCTAATTAATGGTGAGGCTTTTATTGGCAATGCTAAGAAAACAATTGAAGCAGTAAAAATTAAACTTGAAAGATAATTTGTATCAGTTGGATTAATTATAGTCAATCCTGTTGCTTTTATTAGCATCAGGATTGTTTCATTTTGAATTATTACAAAAATATCATTTAATGCAATCGTTTGAATATAATACTATTTAGATTATTCGTTAATAAATGTTATAAAAAGGAGTCAAAACTCTTTTATTCACTATTTTTATAACGCCTTTCAAATAAAAAAAGGATTAAGATTCGACCAAAAGAGATAAGAATGCAAAGAAGAAAATTCCTAAAACAAACTGGTATCCTGAGTGCCATTACACTGGCAGGACTGTTATCAGCTTGTAACGTCACATTTGAATATAGCCCCTACGATGCCGTTGTTGAAAAGAAATATCGAGATCTAACTTCAAAAAACCTTGCTAAGCTAAAGGAATTAGAGGATGGAAAAGCATCATTTAGAATTGCCTTTATATCAGACAGTCATACTTCTTACGATGATTTTGAAGATCAAATAAAAGATATTAACTCTAGGGATGATATCGATTTTGTTATTCATGGTGGAGATTTAACTTTGAGTTCACTACACAAAGAATTTACCTGGTTTAACGAAATCATTGGTGAATTAAACGTACCCTTTCTAACTGTTATTGGAAATCATGACCACCTTTCCAATGGAAAGGAGATATATGAAAAATCCTTTGGACCGACCAATTACGTTTTTACTTTCAGAGCTTGCAAATTCGTGATGTTTGATAATGTTATTTGGGAGAATAAGAATCGAGATCCAGAATTCGAATGGTTTAAAGAGAGCCTACTAAATGACGGTGATTACAATCATGTTATACCCGTTTCTCATATTCCTCCTTGGGGCGATCAGTATAATTACGGTAACGAACTTATATTCGACCAAATGATGGTAGAAAAGGATATCAAACTCTCAATACATGGTCATACTCACAAGTATTACTTTGGTAAAAGATACGATCAAGTTGATTATTTAGTTGTAGGTGATACGCCTGATAGGAATTATGCGGTTATCTCGATAGATGAAGATAATTATAGTGTTGAAAGAGTAGATTTTTAACATTCAATTTGATAAATATACCTGAATATTAGGATAAAGAGATGAATATGATTCGAAGATTTATATATATAATTATAAGCCTTATACTTTTTTCCAGCACTTTAGTTGCAGAAGAAAAAGAGGATGTAGAGCAAGACAGTTTAAAAAGGAAGTGGTATATACCAAGAGCAGCAAAGATACAACATGCTGGTAATATAGGGTATATGTCTATTGGTGCTACCTATTACTTGGTAGATGATTGGTATCAATTGTCAATCATGTACGGAATGGCAGAGTACCCTGGTCATGAAAGAACCTTAAATACCGTAGCTTTTAAGAATACCTTTTTAATAAAGAAATTCTATTATAAAGATTTTGTAGTTAGTCCAATTGCTGGATTAAGTATTAATTTTGGTTCTACTCATAATACCTATCGAAAACTTCCCGATTATTTCCCTGATGATTATTACTTTCAGAATAAAGTTCATTTCGCCCCCTTTGTTGGTGTAATGGTTTATCACCCACTGCCCTTTAAGACGATTAAGGGAGTTGATTTTTACACCGAATTAGCTACAATGGATAATTATTTGCTTGAAGCAATTCGAACCGATTACGTCAAGTATAGTGAGATATGGAACTTGTCTTTGGGTGTTACACTCTATTTTTAGATTCTTTTACAAGAACTAATTCGCATTTACAGAAAGCCTTATCTCTAAAACATCACTGTTTTAGAGATAAGGCTTTTTTACATTTGAGTATTGATATAAAAACCTTAGATTTACAATGTTTATTAATTCTAAATAAAAGCAATGCAATCCAATTTTTGGCAAGAACAAACTAGTCCATCGTTTTCTTTAGCTCCTATGGAGGATGTTACAGATACCGTGTTTCGGGAAATTGTGATGAGAAACTCAGAAGTAGGGAAATTACATCTTCTGTTTTCTGAATTTACATCTACAGATGGAATGTGCCACAAAATTGGGCACGATAAAGTCAAGCATCGCTTACAGATTAATAAGAGTGAGAAAGAGCTATTAAAGGCTAAATCGGTTAAGCTTATTGCTCAGATATGGGGGAAGAATCCTGAAAAGTATTACAAAACTGCACAATATATAGCTCAAGAAACTGATTTTGATGGAATTGATATTAATATGGGCTGTCCGGTTAAGAATGTTGTGAAATCTGGCTGCTGCTCAGCTCTGATTCAAGAACCTGAACTGGCTAAAGAAGTCATCCTTGCAACTCGCGAGGGATCTAATTTACCTCTTAGTGTTAAAACTCGAATTGGATTTAAAGAAGTTGTAACAGATTCGTGGATTTCCCATTTATTAGGAATGCCTATAGATGCTCTTATTATTCATGGTCGTATTCAGAAGCAAATGTCTGATGGATTAGCCGATTGGAATGAGATTGCCAAAGCTGTGAATCTAAGAAACCAGCTTGCTCCTCATATAAAGCTAATTGGTAATGGTGATGTGATGTCGTACCAGGATGGTTTAGATAAAGTGAAGCAGTATGGTGTAGATGGCGTTATGGTAGGTCGAGGTATTTTTAGGAACCCATGGATGTTTAATCCTGAAATGACCGATTTGGATGAAAACACTCGACTGAATATGCTTTGGGAGCATACTCATTTATATACTCAAACTTGGCAAGGCAATAAAAACTTCGCCATCCTTAAGCGCTTTTTTAAAATCTATTGCAAAGAATTCCACGGTGCAGCTAAATTGTGCCATCAAGTAATGCAAGCTTCATCAGCTAGCGAGGTAAAAGAAGCCATAGAGTTTCATAGAGCGAGTAGAATGGTATTAATTGATTAATGCATTTCGAATAGATCTCTAAGAAATGGAGAGTGATCATCGCGTAAATCATCGAAGAGAGCCGTTTCTTGAATGAACTTTCTCCAATGCTTGCTTAAATCATCAGCTTTCATATAATCGATGCACTCTTCAAACTGTTTTATTACGCATTGTGGAACCTTATTGCGAATTGCCCATATATAAAAATGATCAAAGGATGTTGAAATCTTAGCTTTAATATCTGAAGGAATAGCTTTACTATTATAATAATGAGGGCGTTCAAGTATATTGATATATATATCCTCTTTTTCAATAATCTCTAATTCTAAGCAAGTCTTGTAGAGATTTGGAAGATTAGCAATTGAAAGCACTGAGATTGTAGGTGCAATTTTAAATTTAATATGTGATAGTTCTCGAATTGCATTTCTATTTTTCACAAACTGATCCCAACTGAAGCCTTTTCTTATGTATTCCCCCAGGTTTTCATGTGCATCAATACTCGCCAAGATTTCTACATTTTCGAATTGCTTCCAATAATCGAGTATGTTTTTTCCTTTATATTCTAGGATAGAAAAGTTCGTATTATAACGCAAACGAAGTTTTGTATGCTTGTTTTCAATCAAATATTCTAATAGCAAGTAATGCTCTTCACTCATTAAAGGTTCACCACCTGCAAAATAAATTTCTTCTGCTTGAAGCAATGATTCTCCTGTTTCAGAAATGAAGTTCCAAAAATCGGTTATATTTTGGATTAAGGCTTTGTCGTCACAATTTCGCTTTAATGTCTTTGCCTCAAAAAACCAAGCGGAACTAGCACCATGCCAACAAGTACGACAAGCAAAATTGCAGGCGTTTGAAAAGCGAATATCAAAATAAGTAGGAAGAGGAATTGCTTCGCTTGAATTATTCAACAAAAATCGATCTTGAGTTTCTTGGCGAATACTCTTCCCTCCAGCTTTTTCTAGATTTAGGCAGACAGCACAACGTGGATCGGACTCCCCTTTTTTAAACTTAGTCCTCAGCTTGTTTATCGCTTCTCCATCCCATATATCATCTAAAGATTGCGTATTACAATTCCCATAGGTTATATTGGCTACACAACAGGCTTTAACATAGCCTGCATTGCCAACATGGTAGTGAATAAAGGGCATTAAACAAAAAGGCGTTTTAGAATTCATGCTACAAATATAAATGAATTGTTTCATTAGTTATGCTACCCCTCTATTTCTCAAATTTTAATTATTGTGATAAGCAGAAATAAATAACAACTCATTAATCCTTCATTAGACCTGAGAATATTTTCAGATCTCGCTTATTTAGATTAATTTCAATTAAAATTTTAAAACAAATTTATAAGTTATGAAAAAGATAAAAGTACTCGCTCTTGTATGCCTAATGTTTATAGGATTTGGATCAATTAAATCATACGCGCATTGCGAAATTCCTTGTGGAATATACAATGATGAAGCTCGTGTAAAAATGATGTATGAGCATATTCAAACTATTGAAAAGAGTATGAAACTGATTATAGAACTTTCTGCTGCAGAAAAGCCAGATTACAATCAACTCGTTCGTTGGGTTAATAATAAAGAAGAGCACGCCAATAAATTGCAAGCTATTGCTACTCAATATTTCATGTTCCAGCGTGTGAAGGTGAGTGAAGATCCTGTAAAGAAAGCAAAGAGTATGAAACAACTGGAGCTTTTGCATAAGATTTGCGTTTACGCTATGAAAGCAAAGCAAAGTACCAATGTAGAAATGATTAAGAAATTAAACGATACGGTTCTCGATTTCGATCATGTATACCTAGGTGAGCACAAACACAAGCATTAGAAACTCTATTTTATAAATAAAAAACCTCTTCGTTAAAATGAAGAGGTTTTTTCATAGCCCTATTTTTAGCCTATTCAGCGATAGGTTCTTTCATTAATTGTGAATACTATTAATCTCCTTCACAGCTGGCGAACCATATCAAGGATGCAATTCCATAATTAATCGCCCAGCTTTGATTGCGGGATCGCTTTCAGTGAGTTTTTCAGCTTCTTCTATTGTTGTCACATTAAAAATATTAATACCACGTATATCTCCATCATCGAAAAATGGACCAACAAGAACTGAAGTTCTTTCTTTTACCACTCTATCCTTTAAAGTGTAAATGGTTCCGTCAATAAGCAACTGATTTCCTGATATTGCTCTGATCTCGAGATCAGGTAAACATTCTTGATTCGAAATATATCCAAATAATCGGCTACAATATGTGATTTTAAGATGCTTGCAGGTTCTAGGATTTTATCTCAGCCTCTATATTGTCACCCCTAACGATATCACAAAGATATTATTTTTAGGATTCGACATACGTAATGGTGTAATTGCATTTAATATTAGAACAAAATCAATACTAATATTTAAATTAGTGTGAAAATTTAAACATTTTATCTATTTTTGTAAAAAAAATATACGTATGCTCAGTATCTCTCAAATAGTAGAAAAAATTATTGCACATCAGCCTTTTCTGGCAGAGGCTTTAGTCGAAGGATTAATAAACGTTTCGTCATTGGCTCGTAAAATTCAACCTGAGGTAAAACAATATTTTGGCTCTGAAGTTAAAGGTGGTGCAATTGTCATGTCGATTAACCGATTGATTCCAAAAATGAAAGGTAAGATCGCTCACCTTGGTACTGAGGTTGTGGTTCGAGATATTATTGTTCGTTCGCAATTGGTTGATTATACGTACAAGAATTCGAGTACGCTTATTGAAAAACATACAGATCTTCTTAGAGCCATTGGTCCAAACCAGGAGTTCTTCTACACTATGGTTCAGGGTGTGTTTGAATCAAACCTTGTTGTCAGTCAGTCTTTGGCCGAGCAAGTAGAAGAGATATTCGAAGGAGAAAGCTTATTGAGTAAAAGTGGTAGACTATCAGCTGTAACCTTAAAGTTACCTGATGAAAACGCACAACAAGCTGGTTTTTACTATCACATTCTAAAAAGTATTGCATGGGCAGGAATCAATATCCGTGAAGTGATTTCAACTACCAATGAGTTTACTCTTGTCGTTAATGATGATGCTATTGATAAAACATTCTCTGTTCTAAAGAACTTAGGTCAGAATTAAACGAAATTAAGTATTGAGGAGTTTTCTTCAATTATCAGATACAAAAAAAGGGATGCCATTGGCATCCCTTTAATATTTTGTAGCGATTGATTATTACAATACAGCTTTTACTTTATTCAATAAAGAATCAATATCTTCTCTTGCTGGAGCAAGAGTTTTCGCTTTTGTGTACTGAGCAACAGCTTTCTTATAGAAAGATTTTGCTTTAGCAATCTCAATAGCAAATTTAGCTTTCTCAGTATTTGCTAATGGATTAGCAGCAGCCTGAATCTTAGCTCCTTCTCCGAAATATAAAGAACCAAGGCTAACAATAGCATCAGTTTTCATTGCAGACTTCACTGCAATTGCTTCTTTATATGACTTTTCAGCAGCATCAAATTTAGAAGCTTGCTGAGCTTTCTGTCCTTGAATTAGGTAATGCTTAGCAAGAGTCTTAGCTAATTTAGCATTCTTTGCAGGAACTGCAGCCATACCAGCTTTTAAAGTAGCAACCATTTCGTCATACTTCTTTAGCTTCTTTTGAGCAGTCGCTTTTCTTAAATATGAGCTAGACAACTTATACTTAGCAGCAATAGCTTTATCAAAATAGATAACAGACTTTGCGTAATCTTTAACTTTAGCAGCAGCATAACCTACGTTGTATACAGTTTTAATATCTGCTGAAGCTTCAGGAGTTCTTAAATAGTTTTCTAAATGAACGATAGCTGTTTTGTAATCTTTAGCTTTAAGAGCGGCGTTTCCGTCATTCTTTAATTGCACTGCATCTTGTGCAAATGCACCTAAAACACTTAAACAAACAACTAGGGTAAGGATTAATTTTTTCATATTTTCGATTGGTTTTTAATTTCTGATCAAGGCCGCAATACAATATTAATTCAAACAATTTATAAGAATTAAAGGTGTTCTGTTTTCTGACCGGTGTAATCTTATGTTTCTAATTAGTATTCCTGTTTTTTCAAAACAAGCCTAAAAATAACTATTTCATTAAATAATCAAATAGAATTAGTAAAAAAAATGATGAGACTAGCCTATTGCTATGTGAATATTCACACATAATCAGACATTAAGCCACAATAAAAAATTAAAATTCCAGTTGAACAAGCTCTCCAAAATCAGCTGGAGATTCGTTAAAAGCTTCTTTTAATTGGATATTCTTATGTATTGCTTGCAGTGTTCTGATTACTCCACCATGGGTAACAATAGCGATATCTTTATGCTCCAGCTTCTTCAATTCTTCCAAAAACTGTACCACACGTTCATGTAGCATCACAAAAGATTCTCCATTGGAACATTTCTTGTTCACAAAATCTTCCATCCATTTATCTAAAAAAGGATCTTTAATCTCATCCCAAGCCTTTCCTTCCCAATCGCCAAAGTTCAATTCCATTAAACGATCATCGAAGGTTACAGATTCGCCAAATAAATCGGTAGCAAGAGTTTTTGCACGGCTTAGTGGACTAGAATAAATTGCATCAAATTTTAATTCAGCAATGCTAGTTTTAACTGCTTCTAGTTCTTCTGGGTAAGTTTCAAGTAGTTCAACGTCTTTTTGCCCGTAACAAATGCCTGGCTCAACATTAACTTTAGTATGTCTTATAAGGTGAAGTATCATATCTGTCTGTTTATTTTGAAGATGAATATGCAAAAATAGTATTCTGTGTGGAATATCTAAACTCTTCCCTCCTTCAAAATCATTATTTTTCGATTTGCAAGCCAAATAATGAAGCTAAAATCGCATAATTAGGTGTCAGATATAATAAATAGGTTGTAAAACACAAGGCTCCGAAAACCTCAAACTCCTTATGTTTGCTGGTAGTTTACAAATTATCGTTATTTTGTTAACAAAGAGGTGCGTTTATTGGGTTACTTTTTCTGTTTTTTTAGGAATAAAGGGGTATAATACTAATTTAACCTAAACTAATTTTCATGAACAAATTTATTTATTTAACCGCAATTTTGATATTTTGCATTGGCTTTAGTGCTTGCGACAAGTCAGAGGACTTTGAGATTGAAGAAAGTATGAATCCATTACCTAAAGATATATCTGACGTTAGAAATTGGTATATTCAAAGTACAATTAAAAACGATCATTCTTTATTGGAATACTCAGAAAGCTTAGATTGGAGAAACGCAGTAGTCACCTGCTCCCCACTTCAAAATATTGTTGAGGTTTCTATTGTTACTGGAGACAGAATGTCTTTGACAAATACTAATCATCCTGAGATGAATATTGTAAGTAGAATGTTATTTTTTGGTGATGATAATTCCTATTACGCATCTCTATCCATTATCAGTTCTAATGAGAATTCAACAGAATTCCTAAGCAATACAAGCAATATTAATTATGGCTATATTAGCGAAGAGTTTAATGGTAACATTTCTCTTTTTAATAGAAAATTTATCCCATTAGAAGATAATTTGTTTGTTAAAGGTAAACGAAATTCATCAGAGTCAAGAACTAAAAATGAAGCAGTTATTTGCTATGAGGTATGGGAACTCTTTAATGATGGGTCAAAAGAATATGTTTCATCTTTTTGTAGAAACAATGAAGGTAGTGGCAGTGGTGGATATGGTAATGGAGGTAGTGATACCCCAAGTCCTGATGATGACCCTTTAGCTTGGGATAGCTCAAATTCTAACGCAAAGCGTCTTAAAGATTGTTCAGAGTTAAATAGTATTTCAAAAGAAAATTGGTTTGACCTTACAAACGGAGATAGGATAGCTCACTTAATGAACTCCTTAAGATATGAGTATAAAAACCTAAGAAATGGTGGATATATAAATCTTGATGATACCTTTGATTTTGGATCAATTTCAGGAACAGATAACTACACTCCTTCATTTGCTGGTCGTATTGTTACAGGAGGTAAGGTCTTAGACATTACAGTAGAGTTTGCTCTCATTGGGAATAATACTGTGAGTGTAGATGGTACTAGAATACCTTTACCATTACCCTTTAATGCAAATATAAAAGGCTATCATAAAACAGGCTATTGGGCTGGATATAGATATTTTACAAATGACAATCAAGGTGGTTCATCAATAATGAACATACAAATAAAACTGGGTGAATCAACTAATAATATGGAAAATGCCGAAATATTTCTAAATGCTATAAAAGAATGTGTTGAATAATAATAAATCTAATATTATGAAATTAATTATAAAAACAATAATTATAATATCAATAAGCATCTTATCCTATTTATGGTACCAAAATACTAAACAAGAATATATAACTAAACATAGTAAAATTGATCTACTAAGGCAGGATGGTCATCTTAAAATTAGCTGGTTTACTACTTTTTTTAGTCTGTCTGGTTATAACTTACATAATCAAATTTCAACTATGATTCCTAACAGCTTTTCTACAAATTCATCTTCTGAAGAATTTGTGAAAAATGCTTATAAAGATGACCTAAGCGATAATGGTGGATTATTACTATATGTTCCATTATATAATAGGGAAACAAAAAAGAAGGAATCTTTAGTATTAATTAGTGCTGGTATCGATGGAAAATTAAACAGTGAGTACACAAATGGAGATACTATTTATGATGATGAATATTTGAATAGGTTTGATTTTTATAACTTGAATAATTATCAGGGAATTGCGAATTTTAGTCTTTGGAAATATTTATTTGGAAATAAAGACTTTCTAGTCAAGTATGTTAACTGTATTACTGACAACAACAACTTCCCACAAACAATTGAATATCATAAATATAAAATGCATCCACCCAAAATAAAACAGAGAATAAGTCTGATCTCAGCATTTGAAAAAGATACTGTTATTGACGAACATTATTCCATAATACTTAGAAGTTTTATGGATGGGTATTATGCCTATTGTAAAATGCACAAACCGCAACAGCAAAAGTTCAAGAAAGGAGATACTGTATTAATTTCGGGTTATTTAGGTGTTCCTTTATTAAAATCATTATTTCTTAATCATTCCGCAATTATATCTAATGACAAATTACCTAAGCTTAGTTTAAAAGAGATTCTTGAACAATCTAAACTTGATAAACGTCAATGTATGAAAAGAAATAAATTATTAAAGATGAAGTAGTTTTTATAAATAATACCAAAATTTTAATAACTAACTCTTTATGAAAAAAACAGCCAAAAGGATTATTGGTGTTATACTATTTCTCACTTTCATCGTAACTAGCAATTATTATTCCTATTTATACATTGGTTTAATAGATGGAGGCATTTCCAAACGCTATAAATTTGAAACATTAGATGGAAATCATCAGTTTTTAACAATGCCTAATAAAGGAACTGATCTAAAAACAATGGAAATAAGATTTGCCAATTTTAGTGAAGAAAATCAACTTTACAAAAACACAAATCTTTATCGAACTTTTGGAAGAAATACCTTAAAGTACTGGAGATGGTATGAATACTTCACTCACCCTCGTTATAAGTATAAATATAAAAAGCCTTCAAAGGATAGTTTTGATCATTTCACGGTTGGCAGGACTAAGGATAAGAAAAACAACTAGATCATAAATTTAAATACAAAAGTAAAAGGTACTGTTGTAAATTATAAAGAATATCTCTTTTATAGATGAACAGATATGATATAAAAACTCAAATAAATCACAATCTCAACCACTTGTTGTGTCGCGCCAATGCAGTCTCCTGTGTAGCCACCAATCCATTTTTGGAAGTATCGACCTAAAAGGAATTTGGCAAGGAAAGCTGGAATAATGATTAAGAAATATTTGATATCCTGCAAAAGTAGAATAGGTAAAAGACCAGTTAGCCATAAGAATAAATGATTCCCTCCGCTTAACTTGTGGGCGTAATCCTTAGCTTTGGAATTATCAATTCGGGCGTAAACGTGACTATTGACCAAACTACCAGCTAGAGTTCTGCTAAATGAATGAGCAACAATCAAAACAATAGGAAGTGAACTTGCCGAAATCGTTTCCATACCAAAGAAACGTGCCAGAACAACAAAAAGAATCCCTGAAATACCGAAAGCTCCAACTAAGGAATCCTTCATGATTTCAAGAATACGTTCCTTAGTCCAACCGCCTCCAAAACCATCACATACATCCATAAAACCATCCTCATGCAGAGCACCTGTCAGTAAAGTGGTAAACACCATACACAAAACAAGGGAGATATTGAAAGGTAATACCCAATGGCATAAAGCGAAAACCAAGCCGCTTAATCCACCAATGATGATGCCAGCAATTGAAAAATACTTGACAGCCTCATGTTGGTATGCTTTTTCAAACTTAGCCCATTTTGGGAAAGGGATTCTAGTGAAAAAGGAAAGAGCGGTAAAAAAGATATTGAGTTCTCTAAACATATGAGATTAATTGAGGTCTGTGATTGCGTCAAAAAAAGAAGACGCTGATTAAATATGATCTTTCATATTTAACCTGCGTCAAATTCTTTTAATATCTAATAATTAATCAGCATTACTAACGCCAGCATCTTCGAAACTAGCCATTTCGTTAAGGAAATTGACCGCTGATTGAATCAATGGAAAAGCAACTGCAGCACCTGTACCTTCGCCCAAACGCATGCCCATATCTAACAGTGGCTTTGCTTTTAGTTGATCGAGCATTAGTTGATGCCCTTTTTCTTGAGACTTATGAGTGAAAATACAATAATCCAGAATATTAGGACTTATTTTAGAAGCAGCCAACAGTGCTGATGTGATGATAAAACCATCAACCATGATGGTCATTTTCAGCTCAGCAGCCTTAAGCATAGCACCTGCAATCATCACAATTTCGAATCCACCAAAGTAAGTTAGAACTTCCTCAGCTTTATTGGTTCCTCTGTATTTTGCAAGGGCACGACCTAGTATTTCGTACTTGCGTTGCAAGCCTTCGTCATCCCATCCTGTACCACGACCAACACAAGCACTTAGCTCAATATTGCTAAGAAGGTGAAGAATAATAGCAGCCGACGAAGTATTCGCTATCCCCATTTCACCAAATCCGATGATATTTGATCCCTCAGAATGAATACGCTCTACCAAATCAGAACCACGTTTCATAGCTTGTTCAAACTGCTCAGTTGTCATAGCCGACTCGTTTAAGTACGATTTAGTGCCATGAGCAATCTTAGCATTTAAAACGCCCGAACTCTTATCAAAGTCGTAATTAACACCTGCATCGATAATACGAATATCAATATCGTGTTGCTTACCAAAAACGTTGATAGCTGCACCACCACCCATAAAATTGGCAACCATTTGCCATGTTACTTCCTGTGGATAAGGACTCACCCCATCGTTAGCAATACCATGATCAGCTGCAAAAACCATAATAACAGGTTTCTTTAGTTCAGGGCTCAAAGTATTTTGGATGCAACCAATATGTTTGGCCATTTCCTCTAATTTGCCTAGAGAACCAAGGGGTTTAGTTTTTAAATCGATTTTCTGCTGAAGCGCTTCAGTCTTCTCTGTATTAAGAGCTTCTATATTATATTGTATCATACTATGTGTGTTTATGTGTGAGTATTTGCTTAAGGCAGTATCTAAGATAATTATTTTGCTTTAAAAATTGACTTCGTGACTAAGCCATTTTCTACTTTTAGCTTAAACAGTCGCTTCTTCAACAGCTTCACTTACGCCAGCTTCCTCGAAAGATGCCATTTCGTTAAAATACAGAACAGCTGATTTTACAAGAGGGTAACAAACCATAGCACCCGTTCCTTCTCCTAGTCGCATTCCAATATCCATAATTGGCTCAGCACCCAAATGGTTCAACATGCTTATGTGCGCCTTTTCGTTTGATTTATGTGCGTATAAGCAATATTCCAAAATCTTAGGATCAATTTTCGAAGCAGCCAATAGTGCAGATGTAATGATAAAACCATCAATCAAAAGTGTCATCTTTAGCTCGGCAGCCTTAAGCATACCACCCATAATCATGGCAATTTCGAATCCACCAAAATAAGTCATCACTTCAAGGGCATCATCTGTTTTACCTGTATATTTAGAAAGACCTTCGTTTAATAGATCGTATTTACTTTTTACCCCTGCTTTATCAAGGCCAGTTCCACGTCCCACGCATTCTTCCAAAGGAATATCACCCAATAGACTTAGAATAAGCGCTGCCGACGAGGTGTTTCCAATGCCTTTTTCTCCAAAGGCAATAAAATTACAGCCTTCATTATGGCAATCTTCGATAATGCCTGCGCCTTTTTCAATGGCCTCCAGACATTGTTCTTTAGTCATAGCTGACTCAAAACGGTAGTTTTTAGTCCCATAGGCCACCTTACGGTTGATGATGTTTAAGTCTGGTTCGAAATCATGATCGATACCTGCATCAACAACCTTGAAATTGATACCATGCTGACGCGAAAAAACATTGATAGCCGCGCCGCCTCCCATATAATTGTATAGCATTTGGTAGCTTACCGATTTTGGGTAAAAACTAACCCCATCGTCTGCAATACCATGATCTCCAGCAAATACAACCACCGTTGGCTCCTTAATTTCTGGCTTTAGTGTGCCTTGTACTTTTGCAATTTTGCAAGCAATACGCTCCAAAATACCCAATGAACCCAAAGGTTTGGTCTTGGTATTGGTTTTGTTTAATATTTTATCGTCTAGCTCTGTCGACAGGCTTTCTATATGGAATTTATGCATCTGTTTAGTGTGTTTTTTGAGTACGGCAATTTACACAAAAAGACATGCAACACTTCAGCAATATTGATGCTAGAGAATATATTTTTTGTATAAACTGAGGGTCTCACTTTTTTTGTGAGGCTCTCAGTATGTTTGGATAATCTATAGTCATACCCTGACATGTGCAGCTTGCCTATAGTCAGAGCATGACCTGTTATACTTTGAGGCTCTCAAAAAACATTGTCATTACGAGCGAGCCTAAGCGAGAGAAGTAATCTCAAAATAATTGAGCACTCACTAATTAACATTCTCCTATTTTGTTAAATTTACAATCCCAACTCTAATACATACCCTATGGAACTGCTATACGTTTGGATTGAAGATTATAAAAACATTAAAAAACAAGGCTTTAATTTTTCGCCTAAGCATTGGTTCGATTACGATGAAAAGACTAACACCATTAAACATGAAGATAGAAACCCAAACTATCCAAATAATTTCTTTGGTGAGAACATTAGCAATGTAACGGCTATTGTTGGTAAGAATGGAAGTGGAAAGAGTGGAATATTGAATTCTATTATTGATATTTTTACTAATATTCAACATACTAATCAATCAATTAAAATAATTTTGATTACATCTAGACCAACTGCCGATACAAGGTTTAAATACAATAAAAATATTGGTTCTGATAAGGGTATTAAAATAATTTCTAATCTAGATAATCTTTCACTAGAAGGTAATTCAATAACTCGAATACCAATTATTAATTTTGGCTCCGAAATATTAAAGCAATTTCAGCTTATTCCTAAAATATTCTATTATTCTAATGTTTGGGATCTCCATTCAATAAATGCTGCAGAGGAGTTCGATCTAATTGATGAACAAAAAGAGAAAATACCAGAATCAATTTCAACATCTAGTATTTTTAAAAGGTTCAATGATCTTTACGGATTTAAAAACCAAGAATATTCAGCTTTTATTGATCTTATTGCATCTAAGAAATGTCAAAAAGCAAATCTCAAAATCCCTAATTTCATCAAATTCAATTTATGCGAGTTTTCAAGTAGGGATGATGTATTCGTTGACAAAGACAATTATCCTGAATTCTCATTTTATGAAATTGATAAAGACTTGTATCATCAAAAAAAATGGGATATCTATATAACTTACAGGGTATTCTTTGCTCTCTGTAATCATATCATTAAAAATGCAGAATTAGATGCCGAAATAATAACGATAAAAAGGTTAGTGGCAGAATTTATTAGAGATTATCACAGTTCTAGTAATGAAGCTAGAAATAGACTAGCAGTTAAATGGATTCATTCATTTAAGGAATATGAGAACGCTTCAGACATTCAACTTTATGGTTCAAAAAGTGCATTAAAATATATTGAGCAACTTCAAAAATTATTCAATTCTAATGATTACCCTTGCTATATAGATATTATAAATGAGACCGATAGGGTAAAACAAAAACTTGATTTTATTTTTAATGCTACAGAAGGTGAAAAGCCATTTAATTCGGAATTTTATAAATTACTTGATATAAACTTTGTCTCAGAAAACAATAATAAAAACAATCATCAATTGAGTACGGGGGAATTAGCTCTATATTTCATACTTTCCCGATTTAATACTATTATACAACATAGACAAAACACAAAAGTTGATCATTATTTATTTCTTATAGATGAAGGAGAGCTAGGCTTTCATCCTCAATGGCAAAAAGAGTATTTAAATATATTAATTGAAGAATTACCCAAGCTTACAGATAAGAAGATTCAAATTATTTGTACTTCCCACTCCCCTTTCCTTGTCTCAGATCTCCCTAAAGAGAATATAATTTTCTTGAATAAGGATAAAAATGGCCTGTGTGAAGTAAAATCACCCAAAGATATGACTCACACCTTCGGTGCCAACATTCATTCATTATACCGCCACTCCTTCTTTCTTGAAAATGGCTTAATGGGTGAGTTTGCAAAAGGGAAGATTGATGGTGTAATTCAGGATATAAACCAAGATGATGCGAATAATAAGGTCTCAGATATAAGGAAAGACGAAATTCTCTTTATTATTAATCAGATTGGGGAACCACTTATCCAAAGTAAGTTGAAGCAAAAATACAAAGATGTATTTCTGCCAGTAGAAGATCAGATTAATGAATTAAAATTGGAACTTGAAAAACTTGAAGCATCTCGAAAAAATTAGATATGATACCAATAAGACCACAGAATATAACCGATATAGTCGATGAATATTATTTTGCAGTAAAGTCCTATGCCATTTCTAAAGGTTGGTATGTAATACTTAAAACTTGGTTAGACGAGTATGACTATACTTTTGAGAAATTAATAAAAGCCGAACACACGGAACTTTTAAATCTCAAAGTTCTTTTTGATAAAGATGGAACACCAGAAGAATTCACAAAAATATATGCTAACTTTTCAAATAGCTCCAAGGGTTTATCTTACCTCAATGTGAATGGTGAGAAAGTCAAATATTCAGGGATCGAATTAATTGATCGTTTAGGTATAACCGTTTGTCCCTATTGCAATCGCACCTATGTTCAAAGCATTAAAAATCAAAATCAGTATCACAAAAAAAGACGAACCAGTGAATTCGATCACTTCTTTCCTAAAAGCAAATACCCTTTTTTAGCCATTTCATTTTTTAATCTCATTCCTTCTTGTAAAACCTGCAATCATATAAAAGGTACACATCCAATAGCTTTTTCACCATACGATGAAAGGATAAATGGGCAAAGCTTGGTTGAATTCAAATATAACATCACTGGTTCCGATTATCTTACCAATCCCAAACATGTTGAGATAGACATTGATTGGAAGAATCAAGAGTTCTTTAAATCAAATGGAAAAGTACTTGGGCTAGATGATTTGTATCAGAACCATAACGACATCGCTCAGGAAATTCTGTTGAAGCGTTATGTGTACAATGATTCCCGTATTGATGAATTATTAGAGGAATATAAAGGCATCTTTAGTTCTCGAGAAGAAATTATACAAATGATTACAGGTAATTTCATAAAGGATGAAGATCTAGGCAAACGTCCACTCTCCAAACTAACCCGAGATATTGCTCGTGATGTTGGATTCTTAAAAAATAAACAAGCTTAATTCATCTATCTGGAGATTGCCACGAGCTCGTACCTCACTCTCGCAATGACAGGTGAAGTGGGCTCTCAGTTACAAAAAGGACCCCTTCCGTTAACAAATTCAGCATCTCAGTTAGAGATCTGACCTGTTCAGTTGGGCTGGGAACCCTTCAGTTAGATAAGGGAAGTACTCAGTTGCAAGTTTGACCCTTTCAGTTGGGTGCGGGAGGCCGTCAGTTAGACGGGGAACCCTTCAGTTGGGCAACTGAGAGGGTAAATTTACCAACTGAAGCATTAAAAGCATACGAAACAGAACACAAAAAAAAAGAGAAGTGATGAGCTTCTCTTTTTTAATTGAACTAAGCCTCTTCCTGAGCCTCTAATTCTTGTTTTCTTTTATAAGCATTATACTTATCCCTATTGTGTTTGCTCGAATAAGATTTTGCACGTTCGGGATCTTTACGAAATACGAAACGACCGTATTTACGAATCTCATCCACTACTCGTTTTAATAAGGTGTAAGATTTGTCGCGAATCACTTTAGTTTCATCGTCTACATACATATGACCATTAACAGCACCAAGTAAACCACCCATTCTGTCGGCATCAGTAGCTGCTTTGTCTAATAAAAGGGTATCGAAATTAATTGCCTCTAGTGGCGCTAAATTAGCTTTACCCAATACCGAAAGGCTTGCCATATCCTGAACGGCATCGGCCTGTGAGTCACCTTCTTTAATTGCAGCCAATTTTTTTAATAAAGGCTCGCTGTTGCGGTAAGCAAAATCCATATGATCGATTAAATCGTTACGGAATTCGATAAAAGCCGGCCATTCTGCCTTCCAAGCATCTTTGGCATCGTCGCGAACGGTGTTTAGCTCTGCCCAATTGCTTTCAGCAGTTCGCAAAGCACCCGTATAAGCCAATAGCTTCGTTAATAAATCGGGGTTCATACCAACTGCAAGCAATTTAGGTAAATCGACACTTACACGTGTATGCAAGTTTTCAATTTCATTCACATAAATTTTAACTGGCATGTCGCAGTATTTCATCTGCTCTTTCGTAACAGTTTTAATCACATCTAAGTGATCAATCAAGTCTTGTTGATCTGACATTCGTCTAGATTTTAAGTGTTTATAAAACCAACATCACAAATCTCTCTTCACATTAATTCTAATTAAGCTCCTGCATTTTCGTGTAAGAGCATCATTATTAACCATCAATTAATAAATGACTATCGAAGTTATGTAAATTTTACTGATTGAGCATATAAACACTTAGAATGTTTTATGATTTATTGTTATTTAACATTCATTCCACGAACCACTGCTTTGAGACTTTTAGGAATATCAGTCATGAAAAATAAAAAAGCTGTAACTTAGGTATCAGAAGCAATTTTCATCAATTATTTGGAGGGACAAAAATGAAAACCGTTGTACACAAAGCCAATACGCGTGGGCACGCCAATCATGGTTGGTTAGAAGCCTATCACACTTTTTCTTTTGCCGATTATTATCACACCGACCGCATGCATTTTGGTGTATTGCGCGTTTTGAATGATGATAGAATTGCTGGAGGAAAAGGTTTCGACACTCATCCACACAACAATATGGAAATCATTACGATTCCACTTTCTGGAGATTTAAAACACAAGGATAGTTTAGGGAATTCTGCAATAATAAAAGCAGGTGAGATTCAGGTGATGAGTGCCGGTTCGGGTGTGCTTCATTCTGAGTTTAATCCGAATGATGATAAGGCAGTCAGCCTACTTCAGATTTGGATTATTCCCAACAAAAAAGATGTAGAGCCGCGTTACGATCAACTTTCTATCAGTAATCTTAAATCTGAAAATGGTCTGAAACAAATTCTATCTCCTGATCCAAATGATTCTGGTGTTTGGATACATCAAAACGCTTGGTTTCATTTGGGTGAATTTGATGAAGCCAGTGCAAGTACTTATATCATAAAGCAAAAAGGCAATGGACTCTACTTTTTCGTTTTGGAAGGTGAAGTGATGATTAAAGATTATAAATTGGGAAAAAGAGATGGTCTTGCTATCACCGAAACTCGAAAAGTTGAATTTAAGACGGGTTTAAATACCAAAGTCTTGCTGATGGAAGTGCCGATGTTTGATATACAAATGTAATTCTTGAGGGTCTGAGTAAATTAGAATTCAGATTTCAGTCATCTCTTGACGGTGAAATTTTGAGGGTCTCACTTTTTTTTGTGAGGCTCTCAATAAAATCCAAGATCGCAATACTCTAGTCATACCCTGACATTTGCGACTTGCTTATAGTCAGAGCATGACGGTGAAGTTCGTTGAGGCTCTCAATAGAATTTTAAGCAGATAATGATCCTACTTATCATTAATTTGGGTCTTCCATAAAATAATCAAAAAACTATATTTAACTTTAATTTGGAAAACAACTCACAGTTTTAATGCTTTAATTATAAATTATGATTCTCGAAGAAGGATACATTTATCACATATACAATAAGACTAACAATCGTATGCCCTTGTTTTATTCAAGGGATAACTATCTGTTCTTTTTAGAGAAGTTTAAACATCATATCAGCCCTTTTTGTAGCATTTTAGCTTGGTGCCTTATGCCAACGCATTTTCATTTGATGGTTTATGTGAATAAGACGACGATCGACAATCGCAAGGAAGACCTGAATTCATCAATTGGCAAGATGCTTAGTAGTTATACTAGATCTATTCAGAAACAACAGAAAATCACGGGCTCCATCTTTCAGAATCATACCAAGGCTAAATGTTTAAATCAAATCGAAGGTATATCTCCAAATTATTGGCAAACAGAGTTTGGCACAGAAATAAATATAGAACAAGACCACCAAAACTATCCTTTGGTTTGTTTCAATTACATACACATGAATCCTGTTGTTGATCGTATGGTTCACTCACCTGATGCTTGGGAATTCTCATCTTATCGAGATTATTTTAATGGCCGAAATGGTAAACTCATTGATTACGAAAGAGCTCAAGAAGAACTTGGGCAAACTTCCATGAATAGCATTTAGTCATACCCTGACATGTACAGCTTACTTATAGTCAGAGCATGACGGGTGAAACTTTGAGGATCTCACTTTTTTTGTGAGGTTCTCAATAAAATTTTAAGCAGATAAAACCTCTAATTCTATGCTTTCTATAAATATATCTTAGATTCTAGCCATACCCTGACATGTACAGCTTACTTATAGTCAGAGCATGACGCACCGTTGTCGGGTTTTAAAACACAAAAGCGGTCATTTCCATAGAGATGACCGCTTTATATTTTTATTAAGCCGCTATTCGCTAGCTGTTTGAACCCAAAAGACCTTTCAGAGCTTTCAAATTCTTTTCCAATTCTATTTTGATATTGTTGTCAGTTTCAGTCATAACAGCTGCTTCCAAATCAGGAATGGCATCAGTTCTCTCCAGTTGGATCAATGCCCATGAAGCTTTCACTCTGACCATAGCATCCTTATCGCGAAGCATACCTGGAATCCATTTCTTAGACGACCAGCAAGCTAATTCGATCACTTTCTCGATACCTTCCAATTTCTCAGCTCTGGTACCGCTCAATTGCTGGTGGTATTTCGTTTGTAAATCGTTAATCTCTTTTGTGTAGATAATCTCATTCTTGAAGAAATCAGGACGAACCACATTCTCAGGGTATGAGATTAATTCCTTATTGCAGGTCCAACGTACCATTCGTGGTAGCATCCAACGCATACCTGGTGTGCACTCTGGGTGACCAACAAATGAAGCCACTCTTCCTTTACCCACTTCGGTAGCCACCACAAAAGGGCGGTTATTGGTCATATCAGCAGGAGAACCTTCAACGGTATGCACATCGCTTAGCATAGTCGCCAGTTCCATAAACTTAGCACCCGATTTAGCAGGAACTAAAACAGGACCTTCGTAATATTGGCAAAATGAGATTTTTCTATCCTTCAACTCAGGGAAAATCTCTTTACCTTCCTTAGTCAGTGAGAATTTAGATAAACCATGTCCACGATGATCGTGCTCAATATCAATGGCTTCACAACCATTCAAATCAAGACTTGGATAATCAGGAGTTTCGGTCATGATATAGGCTCCAGCGCAAATACCCACGACTGCTATGCCTTTTTCTTTAACCATCTTCACCAATTTTTCCATACCAGCATCACCCAAACTCTGGGTTTCGCCACGTCCACTTCCACCAGGGAACACAATAGCATCGAACTGATCTAACTCACCCGACATAATCTGTGAAGCACGAACAACTTCGGCTTTCATATCAGGATCAATACGTAATGCTTCTAAAGCATCAGTAATACACCAAGGACTATCTCCATTTTTATCGAAAACACCCACGCGTATAGTTTCCGTAATCTGAGTTTGTTTTTTTTCAACTCTTCTGCAAGAGCTTAATAAACAGAAGCTAATGCAAGCAATCAGTAAAAGGTTGATTTTTAGTTTGGTCATTTTTATTTAAGCTTTGTTAGTCGGTTATTTTGTTCGTCGATAAAGATAATAAAAGAGATGAGTTGGGAATCATTTTATCTTTATGTTGCGTTGGCATGTTCAGTTAAAAGGGCGTTCTATTTATTTGGGAGATTTGATTTCTAAAGGGATGCCCGAAATCACAAGGCTTACTTTATCGGCTTTTTTTGCAATATATTGATTGATTCTACCCTGTAAGTCATTGAATCTCATCGCCACTTCATTACCCGGATGTCCACCTAATCCCACTTCATTACTCACAATAATCCAATCACAATCCTGAGAGAGGGTTTTATCCAGTTCAGCTTTAGCTTCCTCTAAACTCTTCTCATCCTGATCACCATTATCGAAGAAAATATTTGTCAACCACAGTGTTATGCAATCAAGTAAGACGACTCTTCCCTTAAAATCGTGAGAGCTCAATGCTTTTTCCTCTTCTATACATTCCCATTGCTTACCACGTCTGGCCTTATGAGCCTCAATACGTGCACGATGCCCATCATCCCAAACACGAGATGTTGCCAAATAAATAGGATTTTCTGATTGTTCGAGAGTCAAACGTTCAGCGTATTCGCTTTTTCCACAGCGTTGACCGCCTGTAATAAGATGAATCATGATAATATGCTTAAATCACTAGTCCAAAATAGAGAAGTAATCAATTAGTATTCTTAAAGCTAGTAATTCTATTTGACTAGCAGGTTGATGCCTAGATAAAAAGCGGAAATCAACAGAATTGTTGTCAGACAAACGGCATGATTAATATAAGCTATGCGTTTGATTTCCGAATTCTCAATCTTTCGATCCATTTCCCCAATATATGGTTTCTCAACAAGCTCTCCACCATAATCGTGTGCACCACCAAATCGGCAATTCATAATGCCTGCCAAGGCTGATTCAGGATAGCCAGCGTTAGGGCTGGTGTGTGAACGACCATATCGAAAGATAAAGACAAAGCCTCTGTAGCTTAAGCTCACAAATACCATCAATAGGGCCGTTATACGAGCTGGAATGAAATTAGCCGCATCATCAATATAAGCTGCAACCCGACCAAAGTAAAGGTATTTCTCATTCTTATAGCCGATCATAGAATCCAAGGTATTGATCATCTTATAAGCCATCATTGCTGGCAAACCACCTACGGCATAATAAAAGAGAGGCGCAACCACACCATCCGAAAGATTCTCAGATAGAGTTTCGAATACTGCCAAGCGTATTTCTTGTTCGCTTAAACCTTTAGTATCACGACCAACAATCCAAGACAGACGCTTTCGTCCAGCCTCTATGCCTTTCTCCTCAAGATGCTTAAAAACCTCAAACCCTTCTTGCAACAAGCTTTTATTAGCCAAGCCATAAAATACAAAAACAGAGGTAAATATGATAAAAGCCCATTTTTCCCAACCAAGTATTAGGATTGAAAGAAAGTAAAATGAAGAATAGATCAATAGAATTAAGCTCAAGCTCATAAAAGCTCCCTTTAATATGCGGTGCTTACCATGGTTGAGTTTTTCAGTCCCAAGATTGATCATATTCCCAAAGCCAACAATTGGGTGAGGGATATTACGAGGATCTCCTAAAATGAGATCCAAAATGTAACCTATAATGAGGGGAAGTATAATTAGTTCAATTTGCTCCATTGAGTCAGTGCGTCGATTAAAAGTTGATTTTTTTCTTTTGTTAGGGTAGCTACTCTAATGAATTTCTCATTCAGTCCTCTAAAGTTACTTGCATCACGAATTAGGAGTCCAAATTCCGAAATTAGGTAGTTTTTAAGCTCGGGAGCAGTTGATTTCTCTAGTTCGATCAAAAAATAGGACGTTTTTGAAGGCCATATTTTCAATCCTTGAATTTGAGCTAATTTTGCAGCAAATTCCTTTTGGTCTGATTTGTATTGCTTTACAGGAGGCAAAAAGCTCTGCTTCCTTTGCAGAATGTATTTTCCAGCCTCAATTGCAATGGAATTAACCGTCCAAGGAGGCTTAAAAAATCGAATATTCTGTACCATAGCCTTGTTTGAAATCAAATAGCCCAATCTCAGGCCGGGTATGGAGAAATTTTTGGTTAATGACTTCACCAAAATCAAATTTGAGTACATATCAATCAAATCGATTGCAGATGAAATTGCATCAGTAAAGTCGATATAGGCTTCATCCACCACAAAATCGCATTTAGGGTTATTTTTAAGAAGAGATTCTAGGAAAGTCTTCTCAATAACACGACCATCAGGATTATTAGGGTTGCAAAGCCAAACCAGCCCTTCTGTAAAGAGGGAGGTAGATTGCAGATTGGACCAATTTAGGAAATTAAGCTGATGTTTATTGACCTTACAAGCATCCTCATACTCAGCAAAAGTTGGAATGATTATAGTCGAAGTCTTTGAATGATAGGCTTGTGCAATAAGATAAAAAGCTTCGGTTGCACCATTACAAGTCAAAACTTGATCTGAACTTACAGCTTGATCTAGAGCAATTAAATCGTTAAGACTCTCAGCTGCTGCTTCAGGGTAAGCATGTATCTTATCCCAACTGTCTTGAATAAAGGCTTTTAGATTCTCAGATCTACCACCATACCAGATATTCGTCGAGAAATTGGCTTTAATAGCGTGTTTATAAAGATAGGCATCGTCGCCATGTCCATGTAACATATTGAATATGAGTCGTATTTGTAATAAGTTATCTAGTTTCTTAGAAGACTCAAATTAAGTCAATAAAGCCAATAAAAACAATAGGTTTACAGCTGTAATCACATCCGTAAACCTATTATTTTCCAATTAAAGAATTAATTCCTTAATTATCATTCACATTAAAGAAATAAATCTTTAATAGTATATTGTATTCTATTTCAGATTGATAGCACCAATCAGATCATTGATATCGCTCACCTGATGGCGAACCATATACTCTTTTATACCTTCTACAATCTTCACACTCACCTGTGGATCGATAAAGTTGGCAGTACCTATCTGAATAGCTGTTGCACCTGCCAGAATGAACTCAATAGCATCTTTAGCATTCATAATACCGCCTAAGCCAACCACAGGGATATTAACCGCCTGAGCAACCTGCCAAACCATTCTAAGTGCTACTGGCTTCACACAAGGACCTGAAAGACCACCTGTTACCGTAGATAAAAGAGGTTTACGAGTCTCAGCATCGATAGCCATACCCAGAAGTGTGTTGATCAGGGAAACCGAATCGGCACCTTGTCCTTCAACAGCCTTAGCAATCGATGCAATATCGGTCACATTAGGCGATAGCTTCACCATAAGGTGCTTCTTATATACTTTACGTACAGCGCGCACAACCTCTTCAGCAGAGGCACATGACGTTCCGAAAGCCATACCGCCTTCTTTCACGTTTGGACAAGATATATTAAGCTCAATGCCAGGAATATGCTCCAATTCATTGATCATAGCGGCCGTTTCCACATAATCCTCTATAACCGAACCCGAAACATTAACCATCACATTGGTTTGATAGTCTTTAATTCGTGGATATATATCCTTACAAAAGTTTTCAACGCCTTTGTTCTGTAATCCTACAGCATTCAACATCCCTGAAGCCGTTTCAGCCATTCTAGGATAAGGATTTCCCTCACGGTGATGTCTTGTGGTTCCTTTTACGATAATGCCTCCTAAATCGCTTAAATCGATAAAATCAGCGAACTCTTCACCAAAGCCAAATGTACCTGATGCCGTCATGACCGGGTTCTTTAAAACCAGGTCCTTAAGTTTTACTTCTAAATTTACCATTTCAAGTCCTTTATATTGAAGACAGGGCCCTCAGTACATACACATTTATTACCTTTCTTAGTATCTGTAACACAGCACAAACAGGCTCCAAAGCCACAAGCCATAGTGTTCTCAAGAGAAACTTCACAACTAACGCCTTTAGCCTCAGAATAAGCCGCTACAGCCTTCATCATTGGCTCAGGACCACATGTGAAACTATAGTCAAAGCTTTCTTCCTCCAAAACAGGATGTTGAGTAGGATAACCTTTCTCACCTTCAGAACCATCTTCAGTTGTCACTAGAATACGTCCGTAAGGCTTATAAGCTTCAAGACCAACAGCATCGTAAGATGATCGAACACCTAAAATAGTGGTCACCTCATTGCCAGCTTCGTGTAAGAATTTAGATAGATAAAGCAAGGGAGCAACACCACAACCACCACCAATAAGCAGTGTTTTAGCATTTTTTGGAATAGAAAAGGAGTTTCCTAGAGGATATACCACACTGACAGTATCCCCAATCTTAAGCTCTCCTAAAGACTTGGTTCCTTCACCTATGCGTTTCACAAAGAGCTGAATCACATTTCTTTCGTAATCTACGTTGTGAATAGAAAGTGGGCGACGTAAGAAAACCGAATTGTTATTATCGACCCTTACATTTACAAATTGACCTGGTAGAATCTCCGGCAAAGGCTCTTTAGCCTTGATGTCGAGCACAAAATGCTCGCAATTGAGTTCTTCGTACTTAACAAGTTCAAAGTCCTGAATTAGTTTCTTCATACTTATTGATAGGTATAAAATGGAAGCATTAGAGTTTTTAAGCTTCAAAATGCTGTTTAATAGTAAATCGAGTTCAAAGATAAGTGAAATATTAGCTTAGACAAAGTGAATTCAGCCTCGATAAAGACTTTAAAATGATTCAAAACAAGCATAAATAATAAGTAGACAAAAAAGAAGCCTTAGATTTATGATCTAAGGCTTTAAAGTCTTTATAAAGATGCTTATAAGAGCTGGTTTATCCAGGATTATATTCTCTAAAAGTCTTGTCGGTATAGAACACAACAACCTTTTCAATTTTTTTGCCTGACACAAATGCAGACATATCCAATTCAGGTGCCTGATCAGGCTTATTCTGATAGTTATCAGCCACATCCTTTTTAAGCTTAGGAGGCTGACTAGCTAGATAGGGTGCAGGAGTTTCATCATTGATTACTTCCTGAAACAAAGAAGCTGAACCTTGATTTTTAGTCATTTCACCACTACCTGATATTAACCAATCTCCGCTTACATGAGGGAAAGAGCGCATAACCTTCTGTATAAAGTCTAGGCTAGGGTTATTACGTCCCGATAAAATATGAGACATGCTAGAGCGCTGTACACCAACAATATCGGCAAATTTAGAGGCACTTAAGCCCTCAGTATTTAGCAATTCCATTATTCTATCCTTCATGCTTTTATAATTTATATCAACTATAGGTGAATATTCTTATCTGTTAAGAGTTGTTACAAGTGTCAATTCTGACAACTGTACAAATGTAATTTAAAATTAACAAATATCAAAACCTAGAATTTACATATTACACTCATAGTCGTATACAAAAGTAACTTCTGTAAAACACCACTTGAGTTACAAATGTTACCTATAAGTACTGATTACAGATATATATTAGATAATTAATCTCATATGAAGAAACTAGCCATTAACACTGAGCTATTTATACATCAGTTTACAAACGACCCCAGTATACAAGTGTATATACTAGGCATACAGATAATCAATATCTAAGTGCCTAAAGTCTCTAATTTCAATTATATAAACTTGTTTACATCATAAATAAAGCAATTCCATAGCTAAATCCCTAGTTTATATATCCATATGAAGTATTACATTACATAAGCTCTATAATACACTGATTATAATGATTTTTAATTTGTATTAAGTTAGTGTTTATATGAATAACATTACAGTTTGCTACACTTGTAAACAATAGTTTAAATTAAAACTTCAAACATAGGATTTAAAGAATTGGTTTAGTGGTGATTAGCACGCGAGGATAGTCATTAGTAACATGGCTTTTATAAAGTTCCATATCTGAATTATTAATTTCCTAGAGTAGTTGCGAAATGTAACAACCTTATTGGATGTCACATAAGTAAACATCCATCATCATACTAACCTGTAAACATTGTTATCTGACTGTATACGATTCCATATTCACTTATGTAACCTGATTTAAATTGTCAAATTTCACGATATGATGAAATTTGTAACTTATAAAAATTACACATGACTCCCCTACTAAGACTATTTACCTTTTACAATTGTAAAATATTCGTCCTGTTTGCTTCTAAAAATTAAATATGTGAATCTCAGGAAGCTTTTGGGAAGGGTGTAATTGACTATAAGTACTATGTAATAAGGGATTAATGATGAAATATGCCCTTTTTCAGAGCACAATAATTGGGTTCATCTAGAAAAAAACGCTCAAATCTGGAAGATTTAGGTAGATTCATGATTTAAGAGCGAGAAATAAGTCAGAATACAAATTAATACTTCACTCCTTTTGTAGAAAATGATTCTAATGCATCTAGCAACTTCATACTCTAAAATTGATATACAGGTCAAAATTGAGTACTATACTCCTTCATCAGTTAAGGACACTCTATTGAACGGTTTACACAGAAGTATACATGGACTATCATACAAGGTCTAGTAAATATGGAGATCTCGATGAGTTAAATCCACTATAAAAGGACATATAAGCCAAGCTTATCAATCAGTTACGGGCTTTTACAAGGTTTTATGAAACTTGAGCAAATAGATAATGGCTTGCGTTTTTTTGAATTTCATCATGCTTCTGAGATAAATTTTGAAACTGATCAAGAAAGGAATTTTAACTAAGTTTGTTTATTCATCTCTTATGGCATCAATCGGCTTAATATCAACAGCACGTTTTGCCGGAATGATCCCAGCTAAAATTCCAGCCAATACCAATATTCCGAGTGCCATCATCGCCAGATTGAAATCTACTTCTGGATGAGTAAACATCGGCTGCTCTCCTCCACTTTTTTCAATAGCCTTACTTAATAACTCTAATAGTCCCACACCAACTACTAAACCGAACCATCCAGCCAATCCAGTTAATACGACAGCCTCTGTAATTACTGAACTAATTATCATCGATGGAGATGCTCCTATGGCACGTTGAATTCCGATTTCTTTAGTTCGCTTTTTCACAATAAATAACATGATATTACTTACTCCGATAATACCAGCCATAAGCGTACCAATTCCAACTATCCATATCAAACCAGATATTCCTAAAAAAAGTTGATTAATCTTAATGAATTCTTTCTCAACATTATGGCTACCAATAGCTCTGTCATCATCGGGGTGCACTTTATGACGACGTTTAAGTAAAGCCTTCACCTTATCTTCCACATAACTAGCCGTATAATTATCTTTCGAAGTAATGGAATAGTGACCTACACGATTTCCGTAGTTATATGTTTTCTGAAGTGTTGTGAAAGGGATAAAAACACACTGATCTTGCCATTCGCCCCAACCTTGTGAATGCATAGAATGAAAAACACCTACAACTTGAAAGTAGATTCCATTAATCTTAATATACTCTCCAACAGCATCTTCATATTCAAAAAGAACTTCATTCACACGTTTTCCAATCACTGCAACTTTTCTGTTTTTCCGAAGATCAATTTCATTTAAAAATCGACCGTCGTACATATTCAATGGATCTATCTTATTGACGTCTGGGACATCACCGAGTATGCTAAAAGCACCTGTTTTAAGACCTCGGACTACATTATTGTTTGCATTTCCACCTCTAGCTTCAACTCTTGGTGCTAATAGCTTAACTTCAGGAATATTGTCTATAATAGCTTTAGTATCTTCATTTGTAAAATGGTATCGTCTGCCCTGTTTAAATCCCTTATAAGGCTTACTTGTAGGTTGTGCCCAAATAAAAACAGAGTTTGTTGCAAAATCACCCATCCCATAATAAACACCATTTTCCAAACCCTTCCCAGATCCTAACATGATAATGAGCATGAAAATCCCCCAGAAAACACCAAAAGCCGTTAAGAAGGTTCTTAACTTGTTACTTTTAAGTGCCATATAAACTTCGGTCCATCTATCTTTATCAAACATGGTATATTGATTTGTGTATTTAGTCTTATCTTGTTTTGAAGTATTTATTCGTCAGCCAATGCTTCTATTGGAAGAATTGAAGCTGCTTTTTTGGCAGGAAAAAAACCTGCAATTGCTCCTGATAATACCAAAAGAATTGTTGCACTAATTGCCACTCTCAGATCAACTGATGGATTCATGAAAAATTCAATCTGTGTGTGAGGAGCCAAAAGCTCTAAAAGAATAACTCCCATTGCTAAACCAACATATCCTGCTACTGAAGTAATCAAAATAGATTCTGTTAGGACTAATGAAATTATCGATATTGGCGTTGCTCCCAAAGCCTTACGAATACCTATTTCACGGGTTCGTTCTCTCACTACAATAATCATGATATTACTAACCCCAACTATACCTGCAATGATAGTTCCCAAACCGATAATCCATACGAACAGACGAATTCCAGCAAAGAGAGCCATGGTTCGTTGATAGTTCTCCATATTATTATTAATAAACATGGCACGTTTGTCTTTAGGATTGAATTTATGGCGAGCAGCAAATGTATTTATCAGGTGCTTTTCCATTTGCTTTAACTCCTCAATATCATGAGTCTGAGTTGTAAAAGACATATTCGAAATTCGATTAGCACCATTGAAAACACGCTGTGCTGTAGAAATTGGAATATACACGCGCTGAAGGTCTCTTTCAGAATGATCGGTAAACGTTCCAATTACTTGAAAAGGAATATTATTGATTTTAACGTATTTACCAACAGGTTCTTCTCTTTTGAATAATGCATCTTCCACAACGGTGGATATAGAAACAACTTTTCTATATTCTTTGACATCAATTTCATTTAAGAAACGACCTTTTAAACTCATCGTATTCTCAAGAGTTTCTGTGTCAGGATGAACTGCTACAATCGAATAATTGACAAATTCTGTTTTATAAGTAATCAGATTATTACCTCGTATAGTAAAACGTGAACTGATCTTGTCGACATCTAATCCTGAATTCTTTGTTTTGGAGTAATCTTCATTGGTAAACTGAACTCGCCTTCCAGGTTGCATACCATCGTGAGCCATGCTGGTTTGACCACTATATAACCAAAGGCTATTTTCTGCATCAGCTTTGAATTGATTTATGACACCATTTTGAAGGCCATTACCTGAGCCAAGTAGAATGATAAGCATAAAAATTCCCCAGGATACACTAAAGCCAGTTAATATGGTGCGAAGTTTATTCTTTCGAATGGTTTCGTAAATCTCTTGCCATTTATCAAGATCGAACATGGGCTATGTTTTGGTTCAAATTATTCATGCAACTATGAATAGCGCCCAATGGTGGTTTTAAGAGATAATGTGGTGGTTTTCTGCATTGAAGATAAGGAAAGATTTGGAAATGAGCAAAATAAAAAAAGTCACCCAAAGGTGACTTTAAATTATATCTAATACTTAGAGTTGATTTTATAAATCGAGATTCAATTTTATACCTGCTCGAATCCATCGTCCAGGTTGTGTGATATTAGCCATATCGTAGTAATCGTGATCTAACAAGTTACTTGCCTCTACGTAGACTGTATAAGTTGTTTTTTGCCAATAGAGTTTTGTATCGACTAACCAGAATGGACGGTAAGTTCGCTCTTCAGTATGACTTAAATCATTCTTATTGTACCAAGTATATGATCCATTTCTATCTTGCCAAGCCACTTGCCATGAAGCACCTAATGATTTGTATATCTTATGATTCAATGACATATTCAGTTTATGCTTTAACTGATCGAGTACGTAACGAGAAATAAATTCGCTAGATGATTTATCCACTTCCAAATACGCATATTTGATTGCAATATTCTTAATAAAGAAATCATCAGAAATTAGATATTGCATGTTAAAATTCGAAGAAAACTCGATTCCCCAAGTATCTAATTCTGTAATATTTTGAGCCTGCCATTTATCTTCAGAATTGATCTTAACCCAATCAATCATATTTCGCCCTTCTCTCTTGAAAATTCCAGCATGAGCCTTAATCCAACCTCTATTGAATTTGATACCTGTTTCATATGTTGTTGCTTCTTCAGGATCTAACTCCGTATTCCCAATATTGGTTGGTCCAACATAATACAAATCGGTGAAGGTTGGCATGCGCAATGCTTTATTAACTGAAGCATACAGCTTACTGTCATTTGTAATTTGATAGCTGACGTCCATACCGGGATAGAAGCTGAAACTTCTATCTAAATCCGAATTCCAATTAGCCAGAACTCCAGCCGTAAATGTAAATCTATCAAGAAAAACATTGTGTTCCAAAAAGTAACTCAAATTTGTTCGCGTGTGATTTTTCGTAAAGAAAGCTCCCGATTCTCCTAGAACTTTCATTGGTTCCTCCATCAATTCACCTAATACATTACTCCAAACATTTTCCGATCTAAACTCCACACCTGCCGCTGTTTTACCAAGGCTCGATGAGAAAGCAAAATTCATGCTAGTTCCATAAACATCCGTCAAATGATAGTTGTGATTTGTATACCATGAAGCTGGATTATCTCGGAAAAGCTCGAACCTATCCTGACTACGTCTCCAGTAAATATTGGGTGTCATCTTTACTTTCCCATTTGTCGTTAAACGCAAGCTAGCAAATGATGTCTTGTTTTCTTCGAATTGATTTGGGAATGATGCTGTGTAGAATGAATTAGCACCATAGGCTTTTTCGTTGTAACCCAACTGCAGATCTAATAATCCTACTTCAGTTGAAAGTTGTCCTTGATAAAAAGCATTTGAATTTCTGAAGTCTGTGTTCTCAATATAGCCATCGCTTGATTTATGAGCAAAAGCTACATATGATTTCAATTTCCCAGTGATAATCGTTGCATTAGTTGATCCAGAGTAAAAGCCATTTTCACCAGCTGAAATATTCGCCTTCAGATTATTCTTATTTCCTGTTCCTGTGATAAAATTGATGGCGCCACTAAAAGCATTTGGACCATAAACTCGAGACCCAGGTCCTTGTAACACCTCAACTCGTTCTATACTTTCAATATCCACCGGAAGGTTTAAACTCAAATGTCCAGTTTGAGGATCTGTAATATTCACGCCATTGAGTAGAATCATAGTTTGATCAAAACTACCTCCTCTAATACTAACATCGGCCTGTACCCCATGATTACCTCTTTGGCGTACATCAACATTCAAAACATACTCTAGCAAATCTTGCAAGCTTTGAACAGGAGCCGACTCAATTGCTTCCTTATCCAATATTGTTACAACTCTTGCCATTTGGGAATAAGTCACGGAGGCTCGTTGGGCACTGACGACGACTTCATCTAGCTTTCTATTGTTATTAACTAGCACTGTATCAGCCTGTGCAAAAGAGTTTTGAGGTGTTGCAACTAATAAGTAAGCTACAAGTAAAGATGAGATAACACACTCTTTATTAATACTATTAAAAACGGAGTATGATTGTCTTGTCCACTTCCTGAAATAGGACAATTCTGAATTTATAATTAATTTTTTCATCGAATTCTTTTTCAAAATAATTTGAACGTATTGATTTTCAACATGTAGTTCTTATCGAGTCTAAATAAGAATCGGCATACCGCGCAAATATAGATAATATCTGCTAACAAAAAGATGAACTCTTATTCGTATTTTAGATAAAGTCAATATCTAAAATCACCTAATCAGATTAAGGCAAAATCATCATAAACATGAAAAAATCAAGGCAACGTTTCAATCAGATTTATAGTGAGCAGTCACCTGAAATCATTCCATGGAATACCTTGGGTTTGCCTATTACAATCAAAGAACTCATAACAAAAAAGATAGTTAAAGCTTGCAAAGCTATTGACATTGGTTGTGGTTTAGGAAATTATAGCCGAGAACTTGCTAAGGTGGGATTTGAAATGACAGGTGTTGATTTTTCTAATGTGGCCATTGAAAAAGCTGAAAAGCTTGCAAATAAAGACAATCTATCGATAGAATTCTTGGTTGCTGATTTTACACAAGAACTCAAGTTAAACCTACCTGAATTTGAATTTGCTTTTGATTACGGTCTATTACACCATGTTTTTCCAGAAGACCGAGAAATATATGCTCGGAATGTAGCTAAGTTACTAAATGAAAATGCTTTTTATCTTTCGATCGCCTTTAACGAAGAAGACGATTATTTCGAGGGTAAAGGGAAATATCGCCAAACACCAACTGGTTCAGTACTCTATTTTTCAAACACCGATGAAATTCAAGAACTCTTCTCTCCTTTATTTCATATTCTAGATCTAAAAAACATTACCATTCCGGGAAAGAATGGTAATCACAGAGCTTATTATGCTTTAATGCAAAAAAAGTAAGCCTAATTAGTTTAAGTGTTCAGCAAAAAGTTCATCAAAAATTTCACCTTTAGTTAGTCTACCATTCTTTAAACAAATCGTATACACCTTCCCTTTTGCACAAAGTTTATTATCCGATAAACGGTATATATCCTCATGGAAAATTAGCTTTGGTCCATCTCTATCAATATTTATTTTGATAACAAACTCATCGCCCGAACTTAGTGAGGTTTTATAATCAATTTCAACGCGAGCAACCATAGCATCCAAACCTTGTTCGTGCAAAGCTTTGAAATTATTACCTGCAGATTCTAAAAATTCATGACGGGCATGTTCTAAATAGTTCTGATAAACTGAATTATTAACAACACCCTGCAAATCACATTCGTAGTCACGAACCTTTAGTTTTAATTCGTAGATATAATTTTTCATTCGATTGATTTTTAGCTTATTTTGAAAATGCAAGTTCATAAAAAAAGGATTGTCAAACGACAATCCTTCTTAATATTTTTGTCAATCCTAAGATTACATATTCATACCACCACAAACGTGAATAGTCTGACCTGTAACGTAAGAAGAAAGATCACAACCTAAATAAATGCAAGTTTTTGCGATCTCTTCAGGTGTACCACCTCTTTTCAAAGGAATTTTACCAGCCCATTCTTTCACAACGTCCTCAGGAAGTTTACCTGTCATTTCAGTAATGATGAAACCTGGAGCAATTGCATTAGAACGGATTCCTCGAGAACCTAGCTCTTTAGCTACTGACTTAGTGAATCCAATAATACCCGCTTTAGAAGCTGAGTAATTAGACTGACCAGCGTTTCCGCTAACACCTACTACAGAACTCATGTTGATGATAGATCCGCTACGCTGCTTCAACATAGTACGTTGTACAGCTTTTGTGAAGTTGAATACAGACTTAAGGTTTACGTTTATAACCATATCCCACTGCTCTTCAGTCATTCTCATTAGCAATGTATCCTTGGTGATTCCAGCATTGTTAACCAAAATATCAATAGCACCAAATTCCTTAACAATTTCAGCTACAACTTTATCAGTGTCAGCAAAGTTACTTGCATCTGAAGCATATCCTTTAGCTTTAACACCATATGAAGCGATTTCTTTTTCAGTTTCCTGAGCTGCTTCATTATAAAATAAATCGGTGAATGCTACATTAGCACCTTGCTTAGCAAATTCGATTGCTACTGCTTTACCAATACCGCGAGATGCTCCGGTAATAATCGCTGTTTTTCCTTCTAATAACTTCATTTCAAAATATTTTAGATATGAGAGAGTTTATTTTACATTAAGAATGATAGCTCATGCTTAATCAATTTGTACAACACAAATATGATGAATACTGTCTCAACAATTAAAAATAATTACAATTTTATGAGTTGATTTTTAGATTCTTATAAAAATCTAAAGATCTCCTTTCCCTTTTGATTTCTCAAAATTTAACGAACAAATATAATCTATTTTCAACAAAAAGTAACTTCTTAATTTGAACATATACCTCAAGAGGCTCTAGTTCTTTAAAAACAAGTTAGTTTCAAGCTTGATTCAAATACCTATTTTTATCGTTAATTCTCATATCGAAATTCTTTTTTCAGATGTGCTGTATTCTAATCTATTATTATTAATTTCGCAAGCTGATAAAGAGCAGGTTTCTTTCGTTCTAAAATTATTTGTAAATCAGTGGTTTTAAGGAAGAAACAATAAATTATCATCAAGTATATTTAATATTAATGTACTTGTAAATATGTTTTTTTAATTGCCTCTCTCCTTATTATGGGAGACGTAAGAGCTAAAATAAAAGATTTTCGTATAAATGATTTCAGTTTCAAATCTATCCATTCAATTCGGTAAACGTACACTTTTTCAGGATGTTAACTTAAAGTTCACTCCAGGAAACTGTTACGGTATCATAGGTGCTAACGGCGCCGGTAAATCAACTTTCTTAAAACTTCTTTCAGGTGACCTAGATTCTACTTCGGGTCGTGTTGCCATGGAACCAGGCGAGCGTTTGGCTGTATTAAATCAGGATCACTACGGATTCGATGAATTCACCGTACTTGATTCGGTAGTTGCCGGACACAATGAGTTGTGGGCTATTATGCAAGAGAAAAATAGCTTATATGCTAAGCCAGATTTCTCTGAAGCTGATGGCATTAAAGCATCAGAGTTAGAAGAAGAATTTGCTGAAATGGGCGGATGGAATGCTGAAAGTGATGCTGCTGAACTTTTAAGTGGTTTAGGTATTAAGGAAGCACTTCATCTCAAAATGATGTCAGAGTTAAGTGGTAAAGAAAAGGTTCGTGTGCTTTTGGCTCAGGCTCTTTTTGGAAATCCTGATAACTTGCTTTTAGATGAGCCAACCAATGATCTTGACCTTGAAACAGTAATGTGGCTTGAAAACTACCTTGCAAACTTCAACAATACAGTAATCGTAGTATCTCACGACCGTCACTTCTTAGATTCAGTTTGTACTGATATCGTTGATATTGACTTTGGTAAAGTGAAGATGTTCTCTGGTAATTATACGTTCTGGTATGAGTCATCTCAGTTAGCTGCACGTCAGCAAGCCAATCAGAATAAAAAGGCCGAAGAGAAGAAAAAAGAACTTCAGGAATTTATTGCGCGTTTTTCTGCCAATGTTGCTAAATCTAAGCAAACGACTTCTCGTAAGAAGATGATTGAAAAATTGAATATCGATGATATTCAGCCGTCGACTCGTCGCTACCCAGGTATTATTTTTCCTCAGGAACGTGAAGCTGGCGATAAGATCTTCTCTTGTATGGGATTGAGCAAAAAAATAGAGGACGATATTCTATTTAAGGATGTTGAATTCACAATCGAGAAAGGCGAAAAAGTTATTTTCCTATCTCGTGACCCTCGTGCTATGACTTCATTGTTTGATATTATTAATAAAGAGGCCAAAGCAGATTCAGGTTCATTCGAGTGGGGTGTTACAATTACACAAGCATATTTACCTGTTGATCACAATTCTTTCTTTCAAGATGAAATTACTCTTAAAGACTGGCTATCTCAATATTCTCCAGATACTTCTGAAATTTTCTTAAGAGGTTACTTAGGTAAGATGTTGTTCTCTGGTGAGGATATCTTCAAGCAATCTAATGTTCTTTCTGGTGGTGAAAAAGTACGTTGTATGGTATCAAGAATGATGTTGAAAAATGCCAATGTTTTGGTATTAGACACACCTACTAACCACTTGGATCTTGAATCAATTCAGTCATTTAACAATGCCTTGATCAACTACGGTGGTACAATAATGATGTCATCTCATGACCACGAATTTATTCAAACGGTAAGTACTCGTATTATCGAGCTAACGCCTAATGGAACTATTGACAAACTGATGGAATACGACGAATATGTTACTAGCGAGAAGATTAAAGCTCTTCGCGAGGAAATGTACAAGTAAAACCATTCGACATACATATTTTCCCCCTTGACTTTACTGTCTTGGGGGATTTTTTTGAACTCGTTTTTGGAGAACATATATGAAATCTTACTTATCTTTATAAAGAATCACATATCCAAATGAGTTTTTACAACTTAATTTTTGATTAGAAAGTTCACCAATAAACAACAGCAATGTTTTTTCTTATAGCCTATCTCTGTTTAGCCATTTTCATTTCGTTCCTATGTTCTATCATGGAGTCGGTCTTACTTTCCACACCAATGTCTTTTCTTATGGTGAAGGAAAAAGAAGGACACAAATCATCTCACGTTTTTATTAAACTCAAAAACCAAGTTGAGAAACCACTTGCAGCTATTCTTTCATTAAATACCATTGCACATACAATTGGAGCAGCAGGTGTTGGAGCTGAAGCCACTCAAATATTTGGAGAAGTCTACTTTGGTATTATCTCAGCAATTCTCACCTTTCTTATATTAATTTTTTCTGAAATTATACCTAAAACTATTGGAGCAACTTACTGGAGACGATTAGCACTTACATCTGGCCTCATTATAAATGCGATGGTCATTATTTGCTACCCATTGGTTATCATGTCAGTTTACCTAACCAAGATGTTTTCTAAGGATTCAAAAGATGTTTCTGTAAGTCGGGAGGAAATTTCTGCTATGGCTAACATAGGTGCAGAAGAAGGCGTTTTTAAGGAAAGTGAAAACAAAATCATTCAGAATATGATTAAGCTTAAAGCAGTTAAAGTAACTGAAATAATGACACCAAGAGTTGTTGTAGCTGCTGCAAGTGAGAACATGACATTGGAAGAATTTCTAACCAATAAGGATTTTCTTTATTATTCTCGTATCCCAATTTATTCTGATAATATTGAGAATATAAGCGGTTATGTTTTTCGTCTAAACGTGTTCGAGAAACTTGCCGAAAAAAAGAAGAATTTGAAGTTAAAAGATCTTAGTAGAGAAATTGTGATCGTTCATGAATTTCAAACTCTTCTAAAACTTTGGGAAACCCTACTTAATAAGAAAGAACATATCGCCGTTGTTATAGACGAATATGGTGGTATGGATGGTATTGTAACCATGGAAGATGTGATTGAAAGTCTTTTAGGGATTGAAATTCTTGATGAAAGAGATAAAATTATTAACATGCAGCAATACGCTCGTGAACGTTGGGCAAGACGCAAGGCAAAATTTGATATTCTTGATACATCAGATGAATAAAATCAAATTTTAAAATCATCGAAATAGGATTAAAAATATATTATACTCTTATGAAATACCAAATTGTCTGTATAATCCTTGTTGTATTAACAGGATGTAAGACTTCTAAAAAAGAAATTAAGCAAGACAGCAATAGTTATTCTTTTTACGTGGGTACATATACCGATAAAAAGAGTGAAGGTATCTACAAATATAAGTTAGATAAAAATGGACAGCTAAAATCTCTAGGTTTGGTTGCAAAGTCTGAGAATCCTTCTTTCTTAGCTATGAGTGATAATAGAAAATATCTTCTAGCTACAAATGAAATTAGGAATGATGCTAAAGTAGGTACAATCGAATCTTTTTCCGTTTCAAATGATAGCCTTTCGTTTATTAATAAAAGTACAACAGGTGGCGCTCATCCTTGCTTTGTAAGTACAAACCCAAATGGTTATGTATTAACAGCCAACTATTCTGGTGGAAATGTTGGTTTACTTAAACTGAACAGTAAGGGTGAGTTATCTTCTTTACTTGATATTCAACAGCATAGTGGTAAAGGAATAGGTGATCGACAACAAGCACCCCATGCACATTCGGCTTGGTTCGAATCCTCAAACAATAGTGTTATCTCTGTAGATTTGGGAACAAACGAACTCTGGTTCTCGCAGCTAGATACTATCCTTCATAAATTACATGCTGAAGATTCATATAAACTGAAGATGACTGATGGTGCTGGACCGCGTCATCTTGCGTTTGGCCCTAATAATAAATGGATTTATGTCTTAAATGAATTAAATAGTACGGTAAGCTTAGTACGAAAGACAGATAAAGATCGATACAATAAAGTTCTTTCTTATTCAACTTTACCTAAAGCATATCCCGAAGCTAATTATTCCGCTGATATACATATTTCTTCAGATGGAAAATTTTTATATGCATCCAATAGAGGGCATAATAGCATTGTTATATATAAGGTTAATAAACGTGATGGATCTTTAAATCTACTGAGTCATGAATCGACTCATGGTAAGTGGCCACGTAATTTCACAATATCTCCTGATGGCAACTTCTTACTGGTTGCAAACCAACATACAAACAATATCGTTTCATTTAAACGTGATAAAGTAACAGGCTTATTAGAATATGTGGGGCAAATTGAGGCTTATAGCCCAGTATGTATATTATTTTAAGGAGTTACTTAAAATCTTTTAAAACAATAAAGGCGACATGAATAGTCATGTCGCCTAAAAAATTATATTTATTACTTTAGTCTATCAGTTTTGATAAGAAAGTACGAACAGCACTCACTGACTCGACCTTATACTTTGCTGCCGTATGTTTTAAGCCCACTTTAATGGTGTGAGCCGTTTCTGGCAGCTCTCTAAACATATATTCATCTGTCCAATCATCGCCAATGGCAAAAACAAAGTCGAATGGTTTATTCTTAAGAAATTGCAAAGCGGCAATACCTTTGTTTATACCACCTGTTTTCACCTCAATCACTTTATTGCCTTCCAAAATTTCCAAATTGTGATTGGCTATCATAGTTGTCAGCTCATCCTTTAGCTCGTTGGCTCTTAAATCAGCTTGTTCAGGCTCGGCTTTTCTAAAATGCCAAACTAACGAATAGTTTTTTTCCTCTATAAAGGTTCCTGGTGTACGATCTACAAAGGTCTCAAGAATTGGTTGTATGCTCGATTTCCAAGTATCTGTTGCATTAGTAAGCATTTTCCAATCTTTACCAAACTTCTTACTCCAAACCCCATGCTCAACTATTAAATTGATCTTGTGCCCTTCAAACCAAGTCTCAAGACTTTCTCTATCTCGACCGCTAATAATCGTAATTACATTTTTTGGATCTGCTTCCAACTTATAAAGCAATTCATGCAATTCTTCATTAGGTATCGCATCATTAGGGTTCTTTTTAAATCCTGTAAGTGTGCCATCATAATCCAAGAAAATAGCACGCATCTTAGTCCCCTTATAATCGCTGCGAATTTTATCCATTATATTTGCGTTAACCCGCTTTGCATGCAAAGAACTCTGTATCTTCTCAACCTTCGATAGAGATTTCACAAACTCACTTGCCCATTTAAACACATCATAACGCTTAATTCTATCCTGAAGAAAGATCATTCGCTCACGCTGCTCATCAAGTGGCATAGTCAAAGCCTGTTGAATACTATCTGCAATTTCGTTGGTGTTATTCGGATTGATTATCAAAGCCTCTCCCATTTCTTTGGCAACTCCTGCCATTTCACTCAGAATAATCACACCAGTACGGTTAGTTCTTGAAGCCACATATTCCTTGGCGACCAAATTCATTCCATCACGAACTGGTGTAACTAATGCTACATCACAAGAACTGTACAATTCAATTAGGCTTTCGAATGGCATTGAACGGTAGAAATACCAAACCGGTGTGTAATTGATATTCCCAAATTGTCCATTCACTTTCCCAACCAACTCATCGACTTCTTTTTTAAGGTTGATATAATGTTCAACCGTCCCTCGAGATGGCACTGCAAGCATGATTAAGGTAACTTTACCTACGAACTCAGGATAGGTTTCTAGAAACTTCAAAAAAGCTTCTAAACGATTCGGGATTCCTTTCGAATAATCCAGCCTATCAATAGAAAGAATCAATTTTCTATCAGGAGATAGCAAGAAATACTTCTCCAGTTCACGATGAAGTTCAGATTTTTCCTGGAGAGGTTTTTGAAAGACATCTGTTGCTGCATTTTTGAATTTGTCGTAATCAATCCCCATCGGGAAAGCATCAACAATGATAATTCTATCTTCTATATGAATTTGGTTGAAGGAAATATCATGCCCCATTAATCGACGAACAGAGCTGAAAAAATGACGTTGATAATCGTAAGTGTGAAAACCAATTAAGTCAGCCCCCAACATGCCTTGAATCAATTCCTTTCGCCAAGGTAAAATCCGAAAAACCTCAAACGATGGAAAAGGAATATGAAGGAAAAAACCAACAATAACGCCAGGTTTCTTCGATTTAATCATTTCAGGGACCAAGAGCAATTGGTAATCATGAATCCAAATAGTATCACCTTCTTCTATGGTTTCAAGAGCCTTATCGGCAAATTTCTGATTCACTTTGACAAATGCTTCCCAAAGTTCAGGATCGTAATCGATATATTGTGCAAAATAGTGGAATAATGGCCAAATTGTACGGTTACTAAAACCATCGTAATACAAATCGATCTCTTCTTTTGAAAGGTGAACTGACACACAATCTTCCTTTTCTAACTCCTTATCGATTCTACTACTTAGCTCATCATCTATATCGTCGCTAGGCAAACCGGGCCAGCCTATCCACTTCCCGTTATATGCTTTATATACCGATCTCATGCCGGTTGCAAGACCTCCTACACTTGGAATAAGTTCTATTATATCATCATTTACGTTGATACTAACTGGAAGCCTATTGGAAACAATGTGTATTCTATTCATAAAATTGAGTGTGATATTTTATTAGCAAATTATTCGAAAGTCATGAAATTTAGCTACTTTAAGATTTGTTAAATATGACCATATACTAAAGTAATCTTTTTTTATGAAAAATTTAAATTATGGAGTGATTGGAAATTGTCGGTCTGCAGCACTAATATCTGAAAAAGGTTCTTTAGACTGGTTATGTTTACCTCAATTCGATTCATCGTCTGCTTTTGCTAAAATTCTGGATAAGGATAAAGGAGGTAGCTTTGAGGTTATTCCTGAAAAATTAATTCGCAGTGTTCAGTACTATAAAAAAAACACCAATATTCTGTATACACGTTTCGTATGCGAGGATGGGACTTTTGAACTTGTCGATTTTATGCCTCGATATATCACCGAGAATAATGATTACTATGCGCCACCTGATCTTGTTCGATATTTTAAACACATAAAAGGGAAACCAACTTTCCGCATTCACTACAACCCCAAGTTGGATTATGCGCGTAATCACACTCAAAATAAGCATGCTCAGTTCGGTTTTATTAAATCATATACAACTACTGGAACTTATGATTCTCTTTATTTATATCCTAGTTTTGATTGCAATGCTATTTTAAATCAAGATATTATTTGCCTTGACAAACATGAATTTTGTCTTGTCACTTATAATCAGAAACTTTTAAGACAAACAGATGAAAGAATTTATCTGATTTTACAGAGGACAAAAACCTATTGGCTAAATTGGTCTGAAAAAACGAAAATCTATCCTAAATATAAAGAAGAAATCACCCGTTCGGCTTTGGTTTTAAAATTACTTAACTATCAGAAATCGGGTGCCGTATTGGCTGCTATAACCACTTCTTTACCTGAGACCCTTGGTGAAGTTCGGAATTGGGATTATCGTTTCTGTTGGATTCGAGATGGCTCTATGGTGGTGAAAATCCTTACCCAATTGGGACATTATAATGTGGCAAAACGTTACTTAGATTTCATTATGGATATTATCCCTGAAAAAAAGGAAAAGGTCCAGATCATGTATGGTATCAATGGCGAAAAAAAACTCTCTGAATACGAATTGAATCATCTTTCGGGCTATGATGGCTCGAAACCTGTTCGAGTTGGAAACGCTGCTTATAAGCAAAAACAAAACGATATTTATGGGATTCTATTGGACTTGATTCATCAGCAATTTGAATTGTTTGAAAATTCATTGGAACATACCGAAGAACTCTGCACCATTGTGCGAAGTATTGTGAATGTAGTAGATGAAAACTGGCGCGAACCTGATAGAGGTATCTGGGAAATTCGTGGAAAGAGTCTGCATTTTACTTTTAGCAAGGTTATGTGCTGGGTGGCTTTCGATCGTGCTGTAAAAATTGCAGTGCTTTTAAAAGCAGATTACTATGTGAATAAGTGGACACCGTATCGCGATGCCGTTAAAGAAGACATCATGAAAAATGCCTGGAGTGAAAAGAAACAAGCTTTTACCCAGCATTACGGCTCCGATGATTTGGATGCATCGGTTTTATTAATGGAAAACTATGGCTTTATTGAGGCCACTGATGAAAAATATATTTCTACCGTCCTTACTATTCAGAAAGAATTGGAGCACGATGGATTGATGTTTCGCTATAAGAATCAGGATGATTTTGGAACACCCAAATCTGCCTTTACCATTTGTTCATTCTGGCTAATAAATAGCCTATTTAAGATTGGACGAAAGAAGGAAGCCAAAGATAAATTTGACATTCTTATGAGCTATTCCAACCATTTGGGTCTATTTTCAGAGGATATTGATTTTGATACGAAACGATTGCTGGGTAATTTCCCTCAAGCCTATTCACACTTGGCTATTATCGAAACGGCTATCAATTTCTCATCGGATGATGACGATGAACCAGAAAGTCTGATTGATCAACTAAGGCTTTAGATTTTAAGAGTATTGTATAAGAAACCAGCCAGTATCACATTTATATTGGCTGGTTTTTCTTTTGCCATATTTATTAACTTAAAATCATACTTTTGTATTACCAAGTAAACCGAATTTAGTCAATACACTTTAATACCTCCTATTCTTTATCATGCGACTTCCCATCACCGACCGAGATTCTTTCTTTAGAGAGTTTAAATTCCAAACCTCACGCAGCAGTGGTCCTGGTGGACAGCACGTGAACAAGGTGAGTTCAAGAGTCGAATTGCGTTTTGATGTAAGGGAGTCACAACTACTTGAAGAATCGGATAAGGCAATTATCTTTTTAAAACTAGCTACAAGAATCAATAACGATGGTATATTAAGCATTGTTGTTCAGGCCGATCGTTCTCAATTGAAGAATAAACAAGCTGCAGTTGAGAAATTCTTTGATTTGCTGACACAAGTTTTTACTCCCGTGAAAAAGCGTAGGCCAACAAAGCCAAGCCGTGGTTCTAAAGAAAGAAGATTGAAAGCTAAACGAATTGGTGCTGAAAAGAAGACACGTAGAAGCAGTTCGGATTGGAATGAATAATTGGGATTGTCAATGGAAAATGCTAGCAAAAAAAGAATCCCCAAACTTGTGAGAGTTTGGGGATTGCTTTTATTAGAAAAGTATGTAGTTGTATGTGGAACGCGATACTACCGAAACGAAGTGGAGATCAGTGAAGCTAATCGCGCACCAGCAAGGGTTTAGTTTCTAACCATTTTGCCTAATGCCTCTAACAGTTGTGGTTTATCTTCTAATCCGATTTTGGCAACGGCGTAGAATTCACTCATCCAATCGTCTATGCTGTAAAAGGCTTCATCTTTTATGCGAGTTGCCTCTTGCGATTCGCCCTTTTCTTGGAGGTATAGCGAGCGTGCAGCTTCCATTTCGGTTATTAGGGTGTTGGCTGCCGTTAAATCTTCTAGACTAACTTTTAAACGGATTAGCTTGGCTTGGATATCAGCATCGGCGATGGCAACGCTATAGAATTTCTTAGCAGACTCGACCCAACGAATGTAGGTACGTTCTTTACCGTGAGAAATTGCCAATTTGTCTGATACTAATGGATCGTTGCGAAAGACAACCTTGGCTTTTTTGCGATGCATATTGAAGATATCGTTTAGCGAAGCTTTTTTGTTGGCAAAACCTGCATAGGCTGCGTTGGTTTCATCGTCTTCGGTTTGATTACCATCGTAGGCTTGGCGAGTTATTGCCAATAAGCTTACACCTTCGTCGATTATCTCCGGACCGAAACCTAAAGCTGTCATAATAGATGCAATATCGGCTTGTTTTTTTGCATTATCTAATGCGACACGATACTGTTCTAGGGTTTCTGTATCAGTTAATTTTGTACGGGATGCCATAATTTTGATTTTTGGGTTAATTATAAATTACATTTGAATAATTCTTCTTTACATTTCTATTTTCCGGGCTTACATTTGCGTTTTCCTTGCCTACATTTCCATTTTCCGAGCCCGCAAATGCCTTTTACATAGCTGCATTTACGTTTCCCGAGCCTACATATGCGTTTTCCAGACCTACAAATGCATTTTTCCATCTCACAGCTCCACTACCACCCCCTACTTATCAACGTCATCGGCTTAAACGCCTCTCTTTCTTTTACATATTTTCAAATTGCAGAATGAAATTAAGAAAAATAATCTTAACAATAAGCTATCTAACAAAACTATTTATACTTTTTTATTTATTTAATATGTGTGTAAAACAAAAATCCCCTCAAACGTGATTGCGTTTGGGGGGATTTTAGAGAGCTTTTTTCCTTAGTCTAGGTCAGCCAGTTTGTTTGTAGCCGACTATGGGCAAACATTAACCTCCCAATATATTGCTTTAAGCAAGATATATGCTTACCGTAAAAGCATTATTATTATTTTTCTAAATAGTCACTATAGCGGGTTACAGCATGCAAATTACATGAGATTATTAGCTAAATTTGTTATTGAAACTAATACTATGATCAGATGTTACTCATTATCGATAATCAGAGTGCTTTTATTAAAAGGTTCAAACGTCAATTTCTTGCTGAGCAAGATTTCGACTATGTCTTTTTTGATCACAACCAACCCATTACATTATCTGCTAAAGCAGATATAAAAGGGATTATTCTTTCAGGAGGAAGAGGAAATCCTTACGAACCGCTCAGCCTTACATCGAATTTTGTTGCCCTAATGAACTTTGATGTACCTGTATTGGGCTTTTGTCTCGGTCACGAAATTTTGGCTGTTGCCTATCAAGGTAGAATCAAGAGACTTCCCGAATACCATGGGAAAAAAGAAATTGTAAGGATAATTAAGCCCGAAGACCCCATATTCAAAGGGCTTGAAAGTAATGAAGTCAGTTTAGTAAAACGTCATTCCTTTCATGTTGCTGAACTCCCTTCTGAATTTGAGTGCTTAGCATCATCAGACTCGTGTCCCAATGAAATTATAAAACACAAAACCAAAACCATTTATGGATTTCAATCACACCCCGAGGTTTCAGGTGCTGATGGCATGCTAATGGTAAAGAATTTTTTAAACATTTGTAATATACTTTAATACATAAGAAAGTGAAAATAGCTCTTATCTACAATAAGGACATTCATGGAGTGATTAATACCTTCGGAATGCAAAACAAGGAGTTCTACAATGAACAAACGGTTAAAAAAGTAGCCAATAGTCTGGAAAAAGCAGGCCATAATGTGGCTATTCTTGATGGGAATAAACAGATAATAGAACGTTTGGAGAACTTTATGCCTAGTGTAAACGAAGGAGAACAAATGGGCATGGTGTTTAATATGGCTTATGGCATTCAAGGTGAAAGTCGATATACACATATCCCATCAATGCTCGAAATGCTTGGCTTACCTTATGTCGGTTCATCACCATCGGGCCATGCGTTAGCTTTAGATAAAATCTTAACTAAGATTATATGGAAGAATAACAAGCTGTGCACGCCTGATTTTTGGGTATTCAATTCCCCAGAAGAAGATGTAAGCACGGTTAAATATCCTGTAATCGTAAAACCTAAAATGGAAAGTGTTTCTTTTGGGTTAAAGGTGGTTTATAATGATGATGATTTACGCGAAGCCATTCATTTTATAGTGACCGAGTTTTCACAGCAAGCGTTGGTTGAGCAATTTATCCCAGGGCGTGAGTTCTGTGTGGGTATTTTGGGAAATTCGCCTGTTGAGACATTCCCTGTTTTAGAAATAGATTTGGATGGAGATCCGGATGCTATTCAGACAGTTGACGACAAAAAGCACAAGCCTAGAAAAAAGGTTTGTCCTGCAAATATTTCGCCTGAACTAGCCGAAAGAATGCAAAAGATGAGTATTGATGCTTTCAATGCTCTTAATTTGCGAGATTTTGCTCGTGTTGACATTCGTCTTGACGAAAATGATAACATTTATCTTCTAGAGATTAATTCGATGGCAAGCTTGGGTGAATCGGGTTCATACCCTACTGCTGCACGTGTTGCAGGCTATGATTTTGAAGCCTTAGTGAATAAAATGCTTGATGTGGCATCTGTTCGATATTTTACAAACACAATTCCGCAACCAACTGGTGATAATAAAAAAGGCAAAGTTTCTCAGTCATCGCGAATGCGAACTTATATAAAAACACGTCAGCAGCACACCGAAAAATTCCTTAAAACTTTAGTTGACACCGACACACATGTGCGAAATGTTGAAGGGGTAAACTATTGCAGTGAACTAATTAGCCGAGAACTCAGCCATATGGGTTTTACGCAAGAAATATACCCACAACTTGAAGTTGGTAACATTACATACCTAACAAATTCATTCAATAAAAAAGTAGATTATCTTATTATTCAGCCTATTGACAATAGAGTTAAATTGGCTGAACACGAGAGTTACAATGAGCATGAGCAATATTTGGAAGGTACTGGAGTATGGGAAAATAAAGGAGGGATAGCGATTCTACTTTCGGCCTTGCAATCATTAAGATTTACTCGCGCCATTAAAAAAGTTAATATTGGTATTTTACTGATTACCGATTCGGTAATTGATGGTCGTTATTCTAAAGCAATCATTCAGCAGAAATCTGATAATGCAAGCCAAGTTATTTCTTTAAGTGGTTCATCTAAAACGGGAGGCTTAATCTTGTCACGATCAGGTTCGGCTCTTTATCGTTTTGAAACGAAATTGCTCAAAAAAGATAATCCTGAACATGTGTCGAGTACTGCCATGCAATTCAATAAAACATTAGCAGCCATTTCTGATATCTCTCAAGGTGACAGCAATAATGTTATTGCTCCTTTTGATATTCAATTTAAGAGTAATATTTTCAAAATGTATGCTTATGGCTCTGCTGGCATCAGTATCAGACACAATTCAGAAGAGATTCTGGAGGGTATTGAACAAAAGCTGAAAAAAATCTTTACTCAGCAAAAACGAAGTAAAATCTATCAAGCAAAAATGGAAGGTGGACTTAAACGCCCTGCCATGTTGGAAACTGAGAAATCAAAAGCATTTTTTGAATCAATTCAAACCATAGCTAAGCAGATTGATGTTCGTATTTCGAAGGAACACCGCTGGAGTTCTGCTGATATCTGTCACATTCAAAAAGACATTCCAAAAATTGATGGTATGGGACCTATTGGTGAGTTCTTGCCATCAGAAAACGAACGTATAATTAGACATAGTTTAATTGAACGTTCATTATTACTTGCCTTAGTTTTGGTGAAAAATATTCGTAAATAAATCCCTAAATGTATAAAGGCTGCCCAATCACTTAGGCAGCCTTTATACATTTTACGAAGCATTCTAATCTTCGTCATCATCGGCATACTTCTCCTCATACTTCTCTTCATACTGTTCTCTTCTACTACTCAAGAGTACGCCATCATCATCATAATCAGAATCCTGATCCACCAATTCCATTGCCTTACGTACCGACATTCGAACCATATAGATTTTCTCCTCAGTTTCGAATGGTAAAGCAGATACTAACTCACCTTTTGGATTTGTAAATTCAATAAGGTGTTCACTAAAGCCTTCAAGGTAATGAAGTTTAATCTGCTCCTTTATGACTGTTGAGAGCTTTTCATAATTCTGAATGACTTTTGGCTTGTTCGTTTCCATGATTAGAATAAAATAGTTAAGTGTTAATTACCAGCCCAAAAGATATGCAAAAATTAAGGGAGCAACAATAGTTGCATCAGATTCTACGATAAATTTTGGTGTGTTGATATCAAGCTTTCCCCAAGTTATTTTCTCATTAGGTACAGCTCCAGAATAAGATCCATAACTGGTTGTTGAGTCTGAAATCTGGCAAAAATAGCTCCAGAAAGGCGTATTGGTTCTTTCCATATCCTGATAAAGCATAGGCACCACACAAATTGGGAAATCACCCGCAATACCGCCACCAATCTGGAAGAATCCAATGCCATTATCCTGAGTATTGTCAGTGTACCAATCGGCTAACCAAGTCATATATTCTATTCCCGATTTCATAGTTGATGGCTTCAACTCCCCTTTCAAACAGTAGGAAGCAAAGATGTTTCCCATGGTTGAGTCTTCCCAACCCGGAACCACTATCGGTAAATTCTTTTCGGCAGCAGCCAGCATCCACGAATCCTTAGGATCGATTTCGTAATATTGCTCCAATACGCCCGAAAGTAACATCTTATACATATACTCGTGCGGCAAATAGCGCTCTCCAGCCTCTTCGGCAGTCTTCCATATTTCATAAATATGTTTCTGTAATCGGCGGAAAGCCTCCTCTTCAGGAATACAAGTATCGGTTACACGGTTTAAGCCCTGCTCCAATAAATCCCACTCTTGTTGTGGTGTAAAATCACGGTAATCAGGCACACGTCGATAATGTGAATGCGCTACCAAATTCATAATATCTTCTTCAAGATTAGCTCCCGTACAAGTGATGATTTGCACTTTGTCCTGACGAATCATTTCAGCCAATGATTTTCCTAACTCCGCCGTACTCATCGCACCAGCAAGTGTAATCATCATTTTATTTCCCTGCTCAAGCTGTTGTTCGTAAGCCTTAGCTGCATCAACCAAAGTTGCTGCATTGAAATGCTTGTAATGTTCTGTTACAAACTGTGAAATTGGTCCTTTTGTGTTCATTTTAGTAATTATTATAAACCTCTAAGTGATTATGCATTTAATGTTTTTGCCATAAATTTATACGACAACATTTTGTAATATAATTTGGCGACTAAGAATTCTGGAGCCTTATTTCCCTTTATAGGAGCCAGTTCAACTAAGTCGAAACCCAATACTGTTTTCTGTTCGAACACCTTCCTCAAATAGCGAATGGTCGTGTTCCAATCTAAACCTCCTGGTTCGGGAGTTCCTGTTGCTGGCATTATCGATGGATCGAGGACGTCTAAGTCGAAAGAGATGTAAACCTTGTCTCCCATCATATCGATAGATTTTTGCATCCAATCGTCTCTCCCATAAATATCTTCGGCAAAAAAACACTTTTCTTTATTCAGATAAGGCAATTCAGAGCTATCCATACTTCGGATACCGACCTGAATCAGGTTGGTATTCTTCGAAGCATCGTGCAAAGCACAGGCATGATTATAAGGTGTTCCCATATAATCCGCTCGAAGGTCGGCATGTGCATCCAAATGCAAAACCGTAATATCAGGATGCTGTTCGTAAAAGGCTTTTATGATTCCAATGCTAATAGAATGTTCCCCACCAAAAAAAGTCGGAAACTTTCCTGTTTCTATCATTTTCTTAGCCACACGATACGATTCTTCGAAAACTGCTTCTGGACTATGATCCACAGTCAATTCAGGAAGAATATGCACCCCTTTTGTGTAAACTTCAGAGTCTGTCTCTATATCGTATAGTTCCATATTTTCAGCAGCACCTAGGAATGCTTCAAAACCATTATCAGCACCTTTTCCCCAGGTACTCGTTCCATCGTATGGGATAGATTGTAATAAGACTGAGGCAGAACCAAAGGCTGCAAACTCATCTTCAATTCCAGCAAAATTATTCATCTCGTTATCTTATTCGTTGTAACCCAAAATATTCATCATATCATCAACACTCTGCTCGTTTCTATACATATAGTCTACAAAGTTTCCCGATTCGTCTCTGTCCACTATAACGTGCTTTGGCGATGGAATTAAACAATGCTTAATACCTCCATAGCCCGAAATGGAATCTTGATAAGCTCCCGTATGGAAAAAACCTATATAGAGTGGTTCCTTGTCCTTATCTGAGAATTTAGGCAGCATTATTTGCTGATTAAAGTCCTCAGAATTGTAATAGTCAGAATGATCACAAGAAATACCACCAATATTGATTTTGGTGTATTCGTTATCCCATTTATTAATTGGTAATAAAATGAATTTCTCATGTATAGACCAAGCATCAGGAATGGTGTTCATTAATGAGTTATTGATGATGTACCACAATTCATGATCGTTTTGTTGTTTCTGTTCTACAACTTCGAAAATGATAGCTCCACTTTCACCAACCGTATATTTCCCAAATTCAGTATAAATATCAGGTTCATGAACGCCTCCAGTATCGCATGCTTCCTTAATATTATTAACGATCTCACGAATCATATACTCGTAATCGTACTCAAAACCGAGATGGTTTCGAATCGGAAACCCACCTCCAAGATTTAAGGAATCAAGCGATGGAGACTCTTTCTTTAAATCAACAAAAAGGTTCAGAGCCTTTTGGAATTCTCCCCAATAATAAAGGCTATCCTTAATTCCCGAATCAACAAAAAAGTGAAACATTTTCAATTCCACATTTTCATTGTCTTTAATGTGCTCATTAAAGAACTCAAGCATCTCTTCAGGACGAATTCCTAGTCGAGACGTGTAATAAGCTGATTGTGGCTCTTCGTTGATAGCCATTCGTACACCAATCTTAATCTTTCTAGCTCCGACTAACTTCTGCAGTCGCCCCATTTCACTAGTACTATCAAGAATGATAATACAATTCTCAAATCCTGCATCAATCAACTTGATAATCTTAGCCAAATAATCAGTGGTTTTGTAACCATTGTGCACAATCGTACGTGTCTGATCCAGCTCTCCCTTTTCATGGAGCTTAAGAATCAAATCGATATCGAAAGAAGATGATGTTTCGAGATTGACGTTCTGCTTAAGCGCCTCACCAATAACATGGTGAAAGTGACAGCACTTTGTGCAATAACAATAATGATACTTGCCTCGATAATGCGACGCTTTAATAGCACGATTGAAAAGGTTTCGTGCTTTTTTTATCTGTTCTCCAATCCGAGGAAGATAAATTAGTCGGAAAGGTGTCCCGTATTTTTCAATTAAATATTTAATGGATACTCCATGAAAAGACAAATAGCCACCGCGCAAATCAAAACCTTCCTGAGGAAAATAATAAGTTTGCTCAATCAAATCAAAATATGTATTCTTCATTTATATCATAAAAAGTAAGATCGTTTTTATAAAAAAGTGAGCAAATATATATTTTTTTTCATTTGGTTGTTTCTCTCTAAATGAATTTGAGATTATTTTATTGGTAATTTCTTAAAAAACACACCTAACCTATCTAATAAACAATTCTTAACAAGAATCAGAACTTGAAAAATAATGAAAATATGACAAACTAATTTTAACCTTACTCTTAATATAAAACAGGTATCATTACGGGGCCAAAGAATGAAGACATAGGAATCTCATGATAAATGAGCTGTGCTAGTATGAAGAGTTGTTCTTTTATTGAGAGATTACTTCTCTCGCTTAGGCTCAATCGCAATGACAATTATCGTCGCTTTGCTCCTTCACAATAACTGTATTTGTCACTTCACTCCTTCACGCGGGCAAATAACTCTACCCTTTGCCACAAAAGTCTTCCAGTACTTGCTATTTCGGATAAAAACATCTTATTTTGCGAAAGCTTATTCTTATTGATTCCACATAATATATATCGATACAAATACAGCCCTATTTGATAAAAGCAAGAAACAAAATAAATGAATTCACATCAAGTAATTAGCCTTAGAAACCTGACTCCATCGACTTATATTATTCGTTTGGAGAAAAAGGATTTTACATTTAAAACAGGACAATATATTACTCTAGGGTTTAGTGGCAGCATTGATCGTAGAGAATACTCCATATACAGTGCAGAACAAGATGATTACATTGAAGTTCTGATAAAGGAAGTTGAAGATGGTTTACTATCGAAGAAACTTAAAAAATGCAAACCAGGTGATGAGCTTGACATAGATGGCGCATTCGGTCACTTTGCTTTAAAAGCTGGCGAGGTGAAAAATAAGAAATTCATGTTTATAAGTACTGGTACAGGTATTTCACCTATCCATAGCTTTATACACACTCATCCAGAAATGGATTATACCCTTTTGCATGGTATTCGCCATAAAGAAGAAGCCTACGAAAAAGAATCATACGACTCGAATCGATACATTTTATGTACTTCAGGTGAAAATACAGGTGATTTTAATGGTCGCGTAACAGAATATCTTCTGAAAAACCCCGTCTCACCTGATACAATCTGTTATCTTTGCGGCAATTGTCATATGATTTACGAGGCTTATGATATTCTTGAAAAGCAAGGTATCAAGCTGGGTCCTATTCATACCGAAGTTTATTTTTAAAAAAGGTATAACATATTGAGTCAAGCTTTGTTTGGCTTTTAGTTTTGGAGTAAGGATTGGTAAATCGACATGGTGCTTTAGTTAGCACCTGTATTTTAGCTAATCATCATATTATCAGATTGAAATGAAATATCATCTTATATCACTTGGTTGTCAAATGAACGCTTCTGACGGAGAGCGTGTTAGAACCGTGATTGAACAAATGGGTTACACCTATACTGAGGACGAAAAAGAAGCTAATCTTATTGGTATTCTGGCTTGTTCAGTTCGTCAGAATGCTATTGATAAGGTTTATTCTAAAATTCATAAATGGAATAAGTGGAAGAATAAATCCAACCTAATCACATTCGTTTCTGGTTGTGTATTGCCTTCTGATCATGAGAAATTCCTAAAGCTTTTCGACATTATCTTTCAGATGAAAGACTTGCCAAATCTGCCTGAGATGATCCACCAGTATGGTATTACAACACCAAACGGTATTCAAAATGGTTATGATTCTCAAAACGATAATATTTCTGAGTTCTGGAATGTGAAGCCTGATTATGCTTCGGATTTTGAGGCCTTTGTGCCAATTCAGAATGGTTGTGATAAGTTTTGCTCTTTCTGTGCCGTTCCTTATACAAGAGGTCGCGAGGTTTCTCGTCCTTCTACCGAGATTGTTGATGAAGTTAGATCATTGGCTGAAAGAGGATATAAATCGATCACCTTATTAGGCCAAAACGTGAACTCATACGGTTTAGATAGACCTGATACAGAAATCATGTTTCCTGAACTACTCCGTCAGGTTGGTGAGCTTGGAAATGAAATTGGAACCGAGTTTTGGGTTTATTTCACTTCGCCACACCCACGAGATATGTCTGATGAAGTGATTGAAGTAATCGCACAATACAAATGCTTAGCTAAGCAAATTCACTTGCCTTTACAATCAGGCGACGATAAGCTTTTGATTGCAATGAACCGTAAGCATGGTCTTGAGAAATACCGCGAATCTGTTTCAACTATTCGTCGATTAATTCCTGAAGCAACGCTGTTTACTGATATTATTGTTGGTTTTACTGGTGAGTCTGATGAGCAATTTGATGCCACTCGTGCTGCTATGAAAGAATTCGATTTTAATATGGCCTATATAGCGAAGTACTCGCCTCGCCCTGGTGCTTTGAGTCATCGCTGGTTCGATTCAGTACCATTGGAGATTAAGAAAGATCGCCATCAAGTTCTAACTCAGGATTTAAAATTGACCTCGAGAAGCTATAACGATAGCATGCTTGATAAAACCTTTAGAGTTTTGGTAAGAGCAGCTGCAAAACACGATGGCTATCTTGCTGGTTTGACTGAAGGAAAAATTAATGTTCGATTTCTGTCTGAAAACACAGATTTAATCGGACAAATTGTAGACGTCAAAATTAAATTGGCTACTGCTTTCTCTGTAGAAGGAGATCTAATTGATTAAATAATACCTACGCACTCATTAATTACAGTGCTCACAATATATAATACAATGAAAACAATTGCCTTTAAAACGCTTGGATGCCGTCTGAATCAGTACGAAACAGATGCTTTAGCTTCTAAATTCCAGAATAACGACTATAAATTGGTCGATTTTGATGAAGAAGCTGATGTCTATGTGATCAATTCTTGTACGGTGACGCATCAAAGCGACCACAAATCAAGAAATTTCATTAATCAAGCCAATAAGCGAAACAAGGATTCTGTTTTGGTTGTAACAGGTTGTATGGCCAACAATGCCAAGGAGGAATTAGAGAATAGAGATGAGATCAACTATGTTCTCGAAAATGATAATAAATCAGCTCTATACTCCTTAGTTGAAGCTCACTTTAATGGTGAGGTGAAACACCCATCTCAGTTGGACACTGATTTATTTGCTTATGGTTCTACCGAAAAGGGTTTCCATACGCGTAGCATGATTAAGATTCAAGATGGTTGCGATAACTTCTGCACATTCTGTATTATTCCATCGGTACGTGGTCGAGCTAAGAGTCGTCCGTTCCAAGCTATTCTCAATAATATAAAGACTGTTATTGAACAAGGTGCTAAGGAAGTTGTAATCACTGGCGTGAATATCGGTCGTTACGAATTTGAGGATTATAAATTCGATGATCTGATTGAGGCTATTCTTAACTTAGATGGCGATTTTAGATTAAGAATCTCATCACTAGAACCAGATGGTTTTGGAGACAAATTCTTAGGCTTATTGTCACACCCTAAAATGACCCCTCACCTTCACCTTTGCCTACAATCGGGTTCCGATGAAGTTCTTTTAAGAATGCGTCGTATGTACACGATTAAAACCTTTAAGAATACGGTTGAGAAAGTGAGAGCCATTCGACCTGACTTTAATTTCACTACAGATATTATCATCGGTTTTCCGGGCGAAAGCGAGACTGATTTCACCAATAGCTGTGATATGATTCAGAATATGGAATTCGGTCATGTACACACCTTTAAATATTCGATACGTAAAGGAACTCGCGCCGAAAGAATGGCCGATCAGATTCCCGAAAAGCTTAAAACTAAACGCAGCGCAGTATTAAGAGATATTGCAGAAGAAAGCAAGCTTAAATACAGAAGCCAATTTGTTGGTAAAACGCAACGCGTACTTGTAGAGAACATTAACGGCAATGTGGCCAAAGGTTATGGCGAACACTATATTCCAGTTCAATTCGAAGCTGAGAACCTAAAAAAGAACACATTCTACGATGTTATAATCAAGGATGTTATCACCGATAAGGATATTCTGTTGATTGGAGAATTGGTTTAATTCTCTGAATCCCCATTGTCTACATACAGAAGCTTCTCAAAACAAAATGAAATGCTTTCGTACACATACGAAGCCTTCACAAAAAGCTGGGGGAGCTATTGTACACATACGAAGGACTGAAACGGAAGAGAAAAATACCTTCGTACACATACGAGGCCTTCACAAAAAGTTGGGGGAGCTTTTGTACATATACAAAGGACTCAAAGGGAAGAGAAAAATACCTTCGTACACATACGAAGCCTTCACAAAAAGTTGGGGGAGCTATTGTACACATACAAAGGACTGAAACGGAAGAGAAAAATACCTTCGTACACATACGAAGCCTTCACAAAAAGTTGGGGGAGCTATTGTACACATATAAAGGACTGAAACGGAAGAGAAAAATGCCTTCTACTCTAGTAGAAGGCTCCAACCTGAACTCTGGGAAGCCTATAAATAAAGAAGAAAGCATGAAAAAGCCCAAACTCTTGTGGAGAATGGGCGATTATATGTGCTATTGGAGCAAATGGGGTTTAGTAATTTGTTTTCGATGAAATATCAACTTTCCAAATACTTCATTATTGGAAGTGCTAAATAAGCCATTAAAAATTCACTAACTAAAAATCCTACTGAAACCCATAATATAACTTTTGACCAACGTGAAGCGGTATCACAAGCTGTTTCTGTTCTGTCTTCAACTATTTCGCAAGCAGTGTCTTGAGTTCTTTTCCTGTGGGAAATGTTTGCTTGACCATACCCAAAACTCTAAAAGTTTTGGCTTTGCCATCCTTTTTGTAAAGTTGGTATTTGGCAAATACTATCATATCTGCAAAGCCTCCTGTTGTTTCTGCTCCTTTAGGAGTAATAAACTTGAATGGAAATATTCCTCCAACCTGAAATTTTGATGTAATATTATAAGGAATGGCAATGGGTTGCACATAAATAGTTGCATTTTCCTTGGAAATGAATTTCCCAAAAGTCCTAACTCCATTTCCTTCCAACCCAAGCATTATGGGTGTTTCGGTTGTAATTGGTGGGCCTTGTGCAAATACAGATGTAGTTGAAAGTACACCTATTAGAATTATTATTAGTCTATTCATCTTTATTCTTTTTAATTACATATGAAACTTATGCACAAAAGAAATCCCCGTAAGCGATGCTTACGGGGATTATATGTGATTCAAAAAAACTTATAATATCTTATCTGGCTCCTTGGAAAACAACCGAATCTACAGCAATAACTTTATTATCTCTTAAAACGGTTATTTGCACACATAATTGTTTTGTTGATCTTGCATTCAATCTAGCTTCCGATAGTTCAATAATTGCTCCTCTTAAAGCCATGAACTTACCTTTCTGAAGTGTCTTCTGATTTTTTATACGAGAACGATTATGCATTTCAAGTTCATAATTCAAGAACATGTTCTCTTCACTAAGGTTCTCAATCACTGCTCTTATCGATAATTCATTCAACTCTCCTTCTATCTCAATCCTAGCCTTCACCTTACCTTCGTCCGAAGCAAAAGGTGCTGTAAAGAACCCTATAAATTGGAATAATATGAGTAGTTGATATATCATGAACAATGGTTGAAATAGTATGTTATAAAAATAGAAAAGATTGACATAAGTATTACTATTTCGAATAATATGTCTGTCACCAATTCAGGTCTATTAGTCAATAACTACACTTTTGGGTAGGCCTTTTGGCAAGATTACTCAAAGTGGAGGCTTATCTTCCTATAGATTAACTCATATCAATTAGGGTTTAAGAAACAAAACTGGAGTAGTCAGCATTTAAGAAACGGCGCAATTCATCGGTACTAATTCTCACTTTAATTTTTCCACCCATAACATAGGAGATGTTCCCTGTTTCTTCTGAAACAATAATCACATGTGCATCGGTCATCTGACTAATACCAATAGCGGCTCTATGTCGTAATCCTAAACTACCTGGAATATTAGGGTTGTCAGAAACAGGAAGAATACATCTTGCTGCAAGTATACGGTTGTTATCTAAAATTAAAGCCCCATCGTGCAGAGGTGAGTTTTTAAAGAAAATCGATTCTAAAAGGCTTGATGAGATACGCGCTTTAAGAATCTGTCCAGTCTCTGCAAAACTATATAAATCGGTACGCTTTGTAATCACGATTAAAACGCCTGTTTTAGACTTAGACATACTCTCACAAGATTCAATAATGGCATCGAGTTCTTTATCTTTAATAGATTTTTCATCTTCAGAAAACCATTTTTCGAAAGAAAACTTTTGGCTAAAATTGTATCGAGAACCTAAATGAAGTAGAAACTTACGCATCTCTTGCTGAAACACAATGATTAAGGCAATAACTCCAACACCAATAAACTGACCGAGAATACTACTCAGTAGTTCCATATTTAGTGCTTTCACAAACAACCATATCAAATAGAAAAGGAAAAGGCCTACAAAAATATTGATAGCCACAGTTCCTCTTATCAGCATATAAACCTGATAAAGTAAAAATGCAACCAAGAGAATATCTAGAACATCGAAGAAGCTTAGCGTTATAAAAGCTAGGGTCATATATAAAGTATTAGGCCTATTGGGGCTTGATAATAAGTATTGTGTATTTAGAAGAATGTCTTCTTAACAAAAGTAGAAATTTATAATAGATAATCCTTAAAAGAAAATTTCAATTATTGAATCTGCATTTTATTATAAAGTTTCACGCATTCAACGGCCTCTTTTACATCATGTACTCGAAGAATATTCGCTCCTCCTATTAAAGCTACCATATTCAATGCTGTTGTGCCATTTAAGCTGTCTTTAGCCTCACCACCAAGCAATTTGTAAATCATCGATTTGCGAGAAACACCAATCAATAAGGGTACGTTTAAAGAATTGAATTCCTTAAGCTTTGCCATAATCTCATAGTTATGCTCTAAAGTTTTAGCAAATCCGAAACCAGGATCAATAATGATATCTTTTGCTCCCAAATCATTCAATTGCTTCACTCTATCCTTAAAAAATTCTAAGAGCTCCCCCATCAAATCTTTATAATTCGTTTGAGCTTGCATGCTTTGTGGCGTTCCTTTTATATGCATCATGATATAAGGGACTTTTAATTCAGCAATGGTTTCAAACATTTTGTCATCAAGCGTTCCACCAGAAATATCATTCACTATGCAAGCGCCAAATTCATTTATAGCTCGTTTAACCAGCTCAGAACGAAAGGTATCAATGGATAAAATAGTATTAGGCAATTCTTTTCGAATGCAAGCTAAAGCGGGTTGCATTCTTCTCCACTCCTCTTCCACATCAATATCTTCAGCTCCCGGACGAGTTGAATAAGCTCCCAAATCAATAATATCGGCACCTTCATCTACAATCTGCTTCGCTCTCTTTAGGATTGAATCTGTATCGATATATTGACCACCATCAAAAAAAGAATCTGGAGTTAAATTCAAAATCCCCATTACCAAAGGCTTATCAAAAGATATTGAATTCTTACCACACATAATTGATTCGATCTTCTGATTTAAAGAATTTGTTTTATATTTTTGCATGTGATGATTATTTTCGGTCTAAAAACTGAACAAAAATAAGAGAAAATTGTCAAAGCTCTCGATATGCAGAGAGATAAGCCTATTTTTATTATTCATTGAATAATCGTTATTCTGATTTATTAAGAAATTTAGCCTCAAATAGCAATGACTACCGTAATAGAAACTCAATCACCTAGCATGACTACAAACGAACAATACGAAAGCATTATAAAGATTTGTACTGATATCTACACTAAGAAAATGAAAGATTATGGTACGGCTTGGCGCATTCTACGTCCAACCTCTCTTACAGATCAGATTTATATTAAAGCTCAACGTATTCGTAGTATCGAGGAAAAAGGAATGAGTAAGATCGAAGATGATATTCGATCGGAGTTTATTGGTATTGTGAACTATTCAATCATGGGAATTATTCAACTTGAATTGGGAACTTCTGAAGAGCCATTACCAGCAGATAAAGCACTAGAATTATATAGCAAGTACTTTATGGAAGCTAAAATCCTAATGGAAAAGAAGAATCATGATTACGATGAAGCTTGGAGAAGTATGAGAGTTTCGTCATATACGGATCTTATTTTAATGAAGATTAATCGTACTAAGCAGATTGAAGATAATTTAGGAAAAACCCTCATCTCTGAAGGGATTGACGCTAATTACTACGATATGATTAACTATTCGGTGTTTGGATTGATCAAATTAGAATTTGGAGAATAATTCAATTAACCACACTATTTACCCAAACATTCAAAGCCCCATTATAACATGAAGCTTCTTAGAACCATAAGCCGATTCCTTGTCGGATTTCTTTTTGTTTTTTCAGGATTTGTAAAAGCAATTGATCCAATGGGATCAACCTTTAAGTTTAAAGATTATTTTGCAGCTTTTGGAATGGATTCATTAGCCGGACTAGCCTTCTCAATGGCTATTGTCCTAGCAGCTCTTGAATTCTGTGTAGGAATGCTTATTCTATCTAACGTTCACAAGAAGAGTGCCTCATGGTTAGCACTTATTTTCATGTTATTCTTCACCCCGCTTACGCTGATATTGGCAATTACCAATCCTGTGACTGACTGTGGTTGCTTTGGTGATGCATTGATATTGACCAATTGGGAAACTTTTGGAAAGAACATCATTATTCTAGCATTTACCCTTGTTGTATTCTTCACTCGAAATAGTGAGAAGGATAAGAGCTCTAAACTAACTCATAACCTAATGTTAGCCTTTTCGCTAGTCATTGCATTAGGTACTTCATATTATTCATACCGCCATTTACCTTTCATCGATTTTAGACCTTACCATATAGGAGCAAACATTCAAGATGGAATGTTAATTCCTGATGGGGCTGCAGCTGATGAGTACAAATCTATTTTTAAGTATGAAAAAGATGGTGTGATTAAAGAGTTTGATGAGAGCAATTACCCATGGCAAGATTCAACATGGGTTTATGTTGATGTAGAACAGATACTGATCAAAGAGGGCTACAAAGCTCCTATTCATGATTTCTCTATCTATAACGAAGCATATGGAGACATTACGGATCAAATGCTTACAGATGCGTCATATACGTTCTTATTCGTGAGTCGCCATTTAAGTGGAATTGATGAAAAAGGCTTAAAACAAATTAACGAACTGGCTTCATGGTCAAACAACCAAGCCTACAATTTCATTTGTTTAACGGCCTCTTCAGATGATGATATCAGAGCTTTTAAAGAAGAACATGGATTTAATTTTGAGTTTTATGCTACCGATGAAATTCAACTGAAAACAATGATTCGTTCTAACCCTGGATTAATGCTACTGCAAAATGGAACGATTTTAAACAAATGGCATTGGCGAGATATACCAAAAACAACAGAAATAAAGGCTAATTTAGTAGCCTATTCAATAACACAACATCAAACACTAACTAACAGATTAGTTATTTTAAGTATTACAACAACTTTATTGCTTTTAATCGGGTGCTTCCTTATGCTTAAATTCCGATTTGGAGCTGTAAAAAACAGATGACAGTTATGAGAAAAAAAATTGTTGCAGGAAACTGGAAAATGAACAACAACCTTCAAGAAGGTATCGAGTTAGCAAAAGAAATTAATGGTTTGGTGGAATCTACCGATATCAAAGATGTTCAGGTTATTATTGGTGCTCCTTTCGTTCACCTTACAGAGCTTAACAAAGCCATTACCAGCAATAAAATCCGTATCTCAGCTCAGAACTGTGCCGACGAAAAAAGCGGAGCATATACAGGTGAGATTTCAGCCTCAATGGTTGGGTCTACAGGAACTGAATGTGTAATTCTTGGTCACTCAGAGCGTAGAAGTTATTATGGTGAGGTTAGCGAGACTTTAGTTAAAAAAACTAACCTTTGCCTTGAAAACAAATTAATACCTATCTTTTGTATTGGTGAGATTCTTGAAGAGCGCCAAAGCCAAAAGCACTTTGATGTTGTTAAATCTCAAATTGCTGATGGTCTATTCCATCTTTCAGCTGAAGATTTCGGAAAAGTTATTTTGGCTTACGAGCCAGTTTGGGCAATTGGTACAGGTGTGACTGCATCAGCAGATCAAGCACAAGAAATGCATGCTTTTATTCGTAAAACTCTTATTGAGAAATACGGTAAGCAAGTTGCTGAAGATTGTTCCATTCTTTACGGTGGAAGCTGTAAACCATCTAATGCACAAGAGCTATTTAGCAACGAAGATGTAGATGGTGGTCTTATTGGAGGTGCTTCGCTGGTTGCAGAAGACTTTATGGGTATTATTACTGCTTTCTAAACTAGAAAATGAAAAAATAAAAAAGTCGAGAAACATGAAGTTTCTCGACTTTTTTAATGCTTTTATTTTAATTCTCTACTCGCTATCTTGTAGACCTTCGATACACTCAAAAGCTTTCTCGGCATTATCCATATCGACTAATAATTCAATCAAATCGGGAGAACCACTTGGCACGCCTGCATGAACACCTGATTGAAAATCATCCTTAATAATGGAAATAATTCCCTGCTCGCTCAGTCTTTCCACATAATAATTAACATCAATCATAGAGCCTTTAAATACGCAAACACTATCTTTTCCTTCAGTCATAATATATCAGTTTTATAGATGAGACGACTATTTCTATTAAAGATAAAATTTATATGCTTAATATCAAATAGCTTTGAGAGATAAGATAAAACCAAATCTTTTGAGCTAATTATAAATGATATCTCATGATTGGTCTTTTATCCGATGGATCATCAACTTTAATAAACCCTACTGCTTCGTAGGCCTTCTCAATACCTGTCCAAGCAAAATTATCGGGATATTTGCTAAAGTTTGAGTTGCATTGATGCGACTCAATTACTTTAGCTCCTTTAGTTTGGCAATAAGCTATCAGGTGCTTTAATAAAGCTCTTTTAATTCCCCTTCTTCTCCAACCTTTACGAATAAACAAACAGGATATAATCCAAGTTTGTTCATCAATTATTTTCACTTCATGAGATTTAGGTAACCTTGGAAAATCCTCTCGATTTCCCAAAGAACACCAACCTACAGGTTCATCATCATTGTAAGCTATAATACCTGGAATCTTTCCTAATTCAACAAGTGCTTTCATTGCTAAACGATTACCATCTCCTTTGTTTGCCTCAAATTCATCTGCAGGCAATCGACACTGCATACACCAACATCCTTCGCAAGCTCCTTTCTCTTTAAAGAGGTATTCGAAGTCTTTAAAATTGGATGAATTTAAAGGTTGAAAGCTGAGGTGGTTATTTTGATTTGGTGTCTCCATGACTCTTATTTTTTGTTTTGAAGATACAAAAAAAAGGAATTCGTTTTCTTAAGAATGATTCAATTTAGGACGTATCCTCTGACGATAAATTTGGCTCTTAGAATACTTATTATGAAATTTCGATCTTAGTGCAATTCTCTCCTCTACAGGCAATGCAATTATATCTTTGCATTCATCATTACAACAACCATCATATTGAGCCTTACACGCATCACATTGTATAAAAAGTAAATGGCAATCATCATTGAAACAATTGGTATGTGTATCGCACGAAGCACCACATTGGTGACATTTACTAATCACCTGACCATCTATACTTTCACCTAAACGTTCATCAAATACAAAGTTCTTTCCAATAAACTTCGATTTCACACCCATTTGCTTAATTTGACGAGCATATTCAATAATCCCACCATGCAATTGGTTTACATCATTAAAACCATGATGCTTAAGATATGCACTTGCTTTTTCGCAACGAACTCCACCAGTGCAATAAAGTAGAACCTTGTTATCCTTCTTATCAGAGAAATCGTCAACAACCAATTGAATTTCTTCTCGGAAAGTATCCACATCTGGGCAAACGGCATTCTCGAAACGTCCCACTTCACTTTCGTAGTGGTTCCTCATATCAATAACAACTGTATCAGGTTCATCTAGGGAATTGTGAAATTGCATTGGCGTAAGATGCCTTCCGACATTGGTTACGTCAAAACTGCCATCATCCAAACCATCGGCAACAATCTTAGGACGAAGCTTAATAATCAACTTAAAGAACGATTTCCCATCATCTTCTACAGCCCATTTGATTGGCATATCTTTCAGCTCCTCTCTACTATTCAAAAAAGAAATAAAAGCTTCTAAATTATGCTCTGGCACACTCATTTGAGCATTTATGCCTTCTCTAGCAATGTAGATGCGTCCAAGACAACCTAAATTCACCAACTCCATAAACATTTCATCTCTGAAGCTTTGAGGATCATCAAGAATCACATAACGATAAAAGGAAAGCGTTGTACGCTTAAATGTTTCTGAATGAAGCTCACTCATGGCTTCTTCCTTGCTTAGTTTATTATGGAGCTCCATCTTATTTTTATTTAGAATAATTAAGATGCAAAAATACAGGATTTGTAGAGAGTCGCAAGAAATCTAAGAACAAATTAAGACTTGGAAGTGTTTTATTAAAGTTGTAAACAAAAAATAGCCTCCCATTTCTGGAAGGCTATTGGTATTATTTATCGTGTTTAGCTTACAAAGCAGCTAAGTCGTTGATAATTGTATTAAGAGTTACTGATGGACGCATTGCCGCTTCAGCTAATTTTTCATCAGCCATAAAGTAACCACCAATATTCATTGGCTGTCCTTGTACTGCGATTAACTCTTCGTTAATCTTAGTTTCGTTAGCTGCAAGTTCCTGAGCAACAACTTTAAAACGAGCTTGAATTTCAGCATTCTCAGTCTGTTCTGCAAGAGCCTCAGCCCAATACATTGCCAAATAGAAGTGAGAACCACGGTTATCCAACTCATTCACTTTACGTGAAGGAGATCTTTTCTCAGCTAAGAATTTAGTTACACCCATATCAAGAGTATCAGCAAAAATCTTCGCTTCAGAATTATTAGCATATTCTGCTAAATGCTCTAAAGAAACACCTAATGCAAGGAATTCACCAAGTGAGTCCCAACGTAAGTGATTTTCTTTTTCGAACTGCTGAACGTGCTTAGGAGCTGATCCACCTGCACCAGTCTCGAATAAGCCACCACCATTCATCAAAGGAACAATAGATAACATCTTAGAAGAAGTACCCAACTCGATAATTGGGAAAAGGTCAGTTAGGTAGTCACGTAGTACGTTACCAGAAACCGAAATAGTATCTTCACCTTTACGAATTCTTTCTAAAGAGAAAGCAATTGCTTCAACTGGAGTAAGAATACGAATATCTAATCCTTTTGTATCGTGATCTGCTAAGTATGTATTTACTTTATTGATGATTTGAGCATCGTGAGCTCTGTTCTCATCTAACCAGAAAATAGCTGGAGTTTGAGTTGCTTTAGCTCTGTTTACAGCTAATTTAACCCAATCCTGAATAGGTGCATCTTTAACCTGACACATTCTGAAAATATCACCAGTTTCAACAGCTTGCTCCATAACAACAGTTCCGTCAAACTCAACAACACGGATAGTACCGTTTCCTTGAGCCATGAAAGTCTTGTCATGAGAACCATACTCTTCAGCTTTTTGAGCCATCAAACCAACGTTTGATACAGAACCCATAGTCGCTACATCGTATGCACCGTTTTTCTTACAGTCATCGAAACAAACCTGGAACATTGTAGCATAACAACGATCTGGAATCAATGCTTTAGTATCTTGTAATTCGCCTGCTGGGTTCCACATTTTACCACCATCACGAACAACTACTGGCATTGAAGCATCAATAATTACGTTATTTGGTACATGTAGGTTGGTGATTCCTTTGTCAGAATCAACCATTGCCATATCAGGGCTTGACTTATATACTTCCATGATATCAGCTTCGATTTCAGTTCTCTTAGCTTCTGGAAGATTTTGAATTTTATTATATAGATCGCCTAAACCATTGTTGAAGTTAACGCCTAACTCTTTGATAGTATCAGCGTGCTTCGCGATAGCGTCAGCATAGAAAACCTCAACAGCATGCTTAAACATTACAGGATCAGAGATTTTCATCATGGTAGCTTTCAAGTGAAGCGACCATAGTAGACCTTCTTCTTTTGCAGCTGCAATTTCCTTTGCGTAGAATGCACGTAAAGCTTTTACATTCATTACAGATGTATCAATTACTTCGCCTTCTAATAAAGCTTGCTTCTCTTTCAAAACGGTAACAGCACCATTGCCATCAACATACTCAATTCTTACATCAGTTGCCTTAGCCATAGCTACAGACTTCTCACTTCCGTAGAAATCACCTTCAGTCATGTGAGCTACATGTGACTTTGAATCTGCAGACCATTTACCCATACGGTGAGGGTTGTTTTGAGCATACTTCTTAATAGAAGCAGCCGCACGACGGTCTGAATTACCTTCACGTAAAACAGGATTTACAGCTGAACCAAGAACCTTAGCAAAACGAGTTTGTAATGCTTTGTCTTCTTCTGTTGCAGCCTCCTCTGGGTAGTTAGGTAACTTGTAACCTTTAGCTTGTAGTTCTGCAATTGCAGACTTAAGCTGAGGAATTGATGCACTAATGTTTGGCAACTTGATAATGTTAGCCTCTGGAGTTTTTGCTAAATCACCTAGTTCTGTTAGGTAATCAGATATTTTCTGATCTTCAGTCAAATTCTCTGGAAAGTTAGCGATAATTCTCCCTGCAAGAGAAATATCCTTGGTCTCAACTTCGATACCTGACGCTTCAACGAATGCCTTAATAATTGGCAATAATGAATACGTTGCTAGAGCCGGTGCTTCATCAATTTTAGTATAGATGATTTTTGATGTTGTTGCCATGTCAGTCGGTGTTTTGTGTAATTTTTAATTAAAAAATAAACTTGATTGTGTGTTTTTCTTTCGAATTAGACAGCGTTTAATTCGAGGGTAAACATATAGATTTTTTTTAATACAGGATAAAAAAGTTCTTTTTTTTTAACGATTTTTTTCTTTAATGTAAAGTCACTAAAAATAAGGACTGTACGCCAAAACAAGCATGTATAATTGTTCTGATTTTAGTCTAAATTAGAGCTGTTTAATCTAAATTATTCGAAGTCGAGGGAGAATTTCTGCTTTAGCTGTTCAAGAAGTGGATTCTTATCACACAAATATTTAAATCTATCCGTATCGGTGTACAATCTATTCTTCGTTACAGTTTGTGTTATTTCAATAATGAAATCAATAGTCGAGTTTTGTAATTCTCTTTTCAGATAATTCACCATCTCATTTTTTACAACTGAAGTATCATCCACTTGTATTTGATTACTCACTTTAACAACAAGTTGACCATCCTGACGTATTTCAGCCTCACAATTGAGTATGGCTAAACGTATTCGTTCACTTTTCTTACGAATAATCGTATATTCCTTTAACTTTTCTAAAACTGATTCTACAGTATATGACTGATTCTGGACACCCGTATACTCTGGGTCAGCCTCTTTCGATTTCATCTCTTGTTTTGATGCTGAAGCAGGCTTATTTACAATACCACGACTCATAGCCGCTTTTATTGATATTGATAAAGGATTTGGACTTGATGATGTAGTAACTCTCTGTGAAGCTTGTGTAGGACTTGGTGCAGGCTTCTGAGCTTTTTGCTTTGGATGAATAGGAACTTTATCTTTTGCACCTGCAACTTTAGGAGCTGAGGTTCTTCCCTCAACTCGTATTTTTAATAGTCTTCGAAAGTTTTTCTTTAGACTAGCACCTTTTTTTTTTGATTCAACTATCTGGGACAATTGAATTAGGGTAAGTTCGATAAGTAAGCGTTGATTTTGACTGCCTTTATAATGTATGTCACATTCGTTGAGAATACCTAAAGCATCATATAAGAAGTCAACTTCACATTTCTTAGATTGTTCTATATACTTCTCTTTTACACTATCACTTACTTCAAGTAGCTGAAGCGTTGCCGCATCTTTTCCTACTAGTATATCTCTTATATGTGAACTTAAACCAGCTACAAAATGATGACCATCGAATCCTTTTTCAACAATCTCATTAAATAGAATCAATGAATCCGTTACTTTTCCTAGCAAAAATGCATCAACCATTTTAAAATAGTAATCGTAATCTAATACGTTTAGATTTTGAATCACATTCTCAAAAGTGATTGTCTTACCTGAAAAACTTACAATCTGATCGAATATAGATAAAGCATCACGCATAGCACCATCAGCCTTTTGCGCAATTACATTAAGAGCTTCTTCTTCAATACTGATATTCTCAGTATTAGCAATATGCTGCAAATGGCTAACTGCATCGCCTACCTTAATTCGACTAAAATCGAATATCTGGCAACGAGATAGAATAGTTGGAATAATTTTATGCTTCTCGGTTGTAGCTAAAACAAAAATAGCATGAGCCGGTGGTTCTTCTAATGTTTTAAGAAAAGCATTAAAAGCTTGCTGAGATAACATATGAACCTCGTCAATAATATAAACGCTGTATTTTCCAATCTGAGGAGGAATACGAACCTGATCAATCAAAGTTCTTATATCATCTACTGAATTATTAGATGCAGCATCAAGTTCATGTATATTATATGAACGGTTCTCGTTAAAAGCCAAACATGATTCACACGCGTTACAAGCTTCAAAATCTTCACCTACATTGGAGCAATTAATTGTTTTAGCAAAAATACGCGCACACGATGTTTTACCAACCCCACGAGGACCACAGAACAAATAGGCATGCGCCAAATGAGCGTTTTTAATGGCATTCTTTAGGGTAATAGTAATAGATTGCTGACCAACGACTGTTTGAAAGCTTGAGGGACGATATTTTCGTGCTGAAACGATAAAATTCTCCATACTGAGGTATAAACGAAATGATTAGTTCTTATTCTTACTTTTCAAGAAACTCAAAGATAAACAATCATCCTAAAAAAGCGATTACTTAGGAGTAAATTGTTTTCAACAATAATGTATTTTCAAGCACTCTGTCCTACTACGTTTATAATTATTCTTAAGCAATTTTTCAGAGTGAATAATTAATATTCATTCTTTTATGTTCGTTTATTAATTTAGGCTACTTAGTAAGATAAATATTAAAACACATAACACACCGACCATTTGCAAATCAACCCCCAAATATCACTAATCTAACATCCCCTATGAAACATCTGTTAAGTAAGATCTGTATTGTCATTTTTTTCCTCAATTTAGTAACAATACAAGCTTCCGCCGAGAAGGATCCAATTAAATATGGTAAAGTCAGTATGGAAGAAATGGAAATGAAATCCTATCTACCCGACACTACTGCTTCTGCTGTTATTCTTTGCGATTATGGTATAACTGACATCCCTTACACAAGCAGCAATGGTTTCGAAATGACATTTAAGCGTGTTATTAGAATCAAAATTTTAAAGAAAGACGGACTAAAGCAGGCTAACTTCGATATTCCTTTATATAAAGAGCGGGATAATCTGACTAGTCTTAAGGCTACGAGTTATAACATTGAAAACGATAAAATTGTCAAAAGTAAACTAAAGTCAGATGGTAAATTTATCGAACAAACCTCAAAATATATTCAAACCTATAAATTGACATTACCTAATGTGAAAGTAGGTTCTGTCATTGAATATTCATATAGTATTCGATCGAATTACTTCTTTAACTTACGAACTTGGTATTTTCAAAAAAGTATTCCAGTGAAGTGGAGTGAATACCGTGTTCACATTCCAGAATTTTTTCATTACAAGCAATTATCAAAAGGTTATTTGAATTTTGATGTTTCTGATAAAGAATATGGTATAGACCACTTTCCTAATAAAGATTCCTATTCTATAGAAAAATTCAGATGGGCAATTTCAGAGGCTCCTGCCTTTAAGAAAGAGCCCTATATGACCACTTCGAAGAATTTCCTAGCTGCAGTTGAATTTGAGTTAGGTAGTATTCAACAATACAAAGGCGCTTTTAAGAATTACACCGCCACTTGGGAGAAAATCAATAAAGATCTTATTCAACATCAATACTTTGGTTTTCAATTAAAAGGTGGAAATTTTCTGAAAGATGTTGTTGCTAAAATAAATACTGAAGCAAAAAACGATGTAGATAAAATGAATATGGCTTTTAATTTTATAAAAGGCCATATGAAATGGAACGAATACAATGCCAAGTATGTAAATACAAGCTTAAGAGCTGCATTTAAAGAAAAGAAAGGAAATGTTGCAGACATAAACCTAATGCTTGTGTTATTATTAAGAAAACTAGAACTGAAAGCCGATCCTGTTATTTTGAGTACAAGATCGAATGGCATGATCTTTCCAACCCAACCTAACCTGTCCAAATTTAATTATGTGGTTGGATTAGTTAAAGTTAATGATCACGAAATGCTTCTTGATGCTACAGAACCATTATGTTCATGCAAAATGTTGCCTTTTAGATGCATGAATGGAGAAGGACGTTTAGTTTCAGCAAGCGGAACTCGCTGGATCAATTTAAATTCGAAAATGCCTTACAAGCACCTTACAAATAGTAAATTGACTTTAAATGAAGAAGGAGAATTAACTGGTGAGATTGTCGATTCCCACATAGGATACGCAGCTTTAAATCTTCGTAAAAAATACGAGGACAAAACTAGTGATGATATTAAAACCGATTTAGAAGAAAGCAATCAGGGTTTAACACTAGAAGAATTTGAAATCATCAATCAAAATGATATCGAAAAGACCCTACAAACCAAGTCGGAAGTTGAGATTACAGATAAGGTTGAGGATACTGGTGATTTGATTTATCTAAACCCTATGCTTTATGAGCAGACTACAAAAAACCCGTTTACTCTTGAAGAGCGTAAATATCCTGTAGATTATGGACATTCGTATGATGAAATTTACAGTCTGGAAATTACTATTCCAGAAGGATACAGCTTAGAGTCGAAACCTGAGAACTGTCGTATAGCCCTTCCTAATAAAGCTGGCTCTTATATCTATTCAATTCAGCTAATGAATGGAAAAATTATCCTAATGAGTCGTATAAAAATCACTAAGCCGCTTTTCGCTTATTATGAATACCCTTATCTAAAAGAGTTCTACAAGCATATTGTTGCAAAACAAGCCGAAATGATTGTTATAAAAAGAAACTCATAAAACACATGACTGGGATATTAAATCCCAGTCATTATTATTCGTTTTTACACAAAATTCAGATTCCTACCTATGAATAAATCCTATCCATTACTTTTCATTCTTATTTTAATAATCAATTCAAATGTTTGGGCGAAAAAGAAAGATATTACTTACCCCGTATCAAACATTAGTGAAGAATTTAAAAAAGGAGCTAACACTGTGGTACGCCTTAGTGAAACAACATTTACTGTTGAATCCATAAGTAAAGCAAGACTTAAAAATCATGTAGTTATTACGATACTCAATAAAAAAGGTGAATACGCTTCAAAAAAGCAGGTATCCTATGACAAACTTTTAAAGCTAAAGTATTTTAAAATATGTATCTATGATGCAGAAGGGAAGCTAATAAAAAAAGCCAAGAGTTCAGATATTAAGGATTATAGTGCTACTTCTGGAGGAACTCTATTTGATGACAGCAGAGTTAAGTATTATGAGGCATTACAAAACAAATATCCTTTCACTATAGAGTATGAATATGAAAGAGAGTATAATGGCATCTTAAATTATCCCGAATGGCGCTCTATAAATGCTTACAAACGATCTGTAGAGAAATCAGAATTCACTGTTCATGTTCCTGAAAAATTAGAACTTAGAAGTAAAACCTATCATTTTAACGGAGAGCACCATAAATCATCTTCTGATGGAATTATAACTTACAACTGGAGTGTTAACAGTATTAAAGCTTTTAAATCGGAACCATTTTCACCAGACTTCAACGAAATAGTTGCTAGGGTTGTAACAGCTCCAGTTGAATTTGAAATGGAGGGTTATAAAGGAAGTCAAGATTCTTGGGAGCTCTTTGGAAAATGGAGGAATCAACTCATCAAGGATAGAGATGATCTTCCCCTTGAAACCATTGAAACAGTGGAAGAACTTATTGCTAATTGTAAGTCTGATTATGAAAAAATAAAAATTTTATATCAGTATATGCAATCGAAAACCCGATATGTAGGTATACAATTGGGGATAGGTGGTTGGCAACCTTTCCCAGCTGAGACCGTTGATAAGCTTGGATATGGTGACTGCAAGGCTTTAACAAACTATATGAAAGCTCTACTTAAAGTGGTTAATATCAATTCTTGTTACACCAGTATTCGTGCAGGAGAAGGAGCTCATTATTTTGATAAGGATTTTGTTTCTAACCAATCGAATCATATCATTCTCATGGTGCCACTAGCTCAAGATACAGTTTGGTTGGAATGCACATCACAAACCAGCCCTTGTGGTTTTCTTGGCAGTTTTACCAATGATAGAGTTGCACTTGTACATACCAAAGAAGGAGGTAAATTGATTCATACACCAATTTACAAGGCAGGTCAGAATACTCAAATTACATCTGCTAATGTAATTATTGATATAAATGGTAATGCCAAAGCTAGTGTAATAAGAGATTACAAAGGTCTTCAATACGAAAATCTGGAAGGAATTTATGAAGATGGACTTGAAGAGCAGAAGAAAGTTTTATATAAAAGCATTAAGCTTTCCGATTTCACTATCGAAAAACTAAAACTGGAGCAAATTAAAAAGCGCCTTCCTGAATCAAGCCTAAAACTAGAACTCGACATTAAGCAATATCTTTCAAAAACTGGCGATCGATTTTTTATGCCTCTCAACATAATGAACAGAAAAACTTATATTCCTAAAAAATTGAAAGAACGCAAAACCCCTATTGTTTTAAATTATCCTTACATCGACACGGATACGATACAGTACACTTTACCTGAAAATTTGATGATTGAAAAACTTCCCAAAGAAGTTAATTTAGACACGGAGTTTGGGAAATACAACACACAAATTAAACTAAAGGAAAATAAGATAACCTATATCCGAAATTACAAAATGCACAAAGGGCAATTTACTCCAGATAAATATGAAGCGCTAAGAAAGTTCTATAAGGCAATTGTGAGAGCTGATAAGGCTAAACTTATCTTAAAACCCAAAACTGATGGAGTCTAATTAGTTTAAGATATTTTAAGCGAGCTCAAAACTGATTTGAGCTCGCTTTTATTTCAACCTCCATTCTTCTCACAAACATCTTTTTGTTACCTTTGCGGCGTTGGCTGGTTTTATATTTCTTCTTATCGGGGTGTGAGTTATTTTATAATCTCGATCCAATGGCATTCCCGGCTGGAAGGTAATATAAGGCAGTGGATAGATACCTGAAACTTAAAACGAATATTGGCTTTGCTGATGTTCGTTTTTTTTATTCAAATCACTCAACTTCTTAATCTAGGCTCCTAATCAAAGGCACAATTGTTTCATATTTCCTTTTGTACAAAGACATTTGCGATTTACTTATAGCCTAGCACAATCAATATTGCGTTTAATATCTAACAAACACCACAAATTATCACAATTACGCCTTCAATATTACAGATTTTCTTACTTTTGACGATAACACTAAATACAACAAACAAGCATGCAATCATTAAGAGAACTCTACAAAATAGGTTATGGACCATCTAGTAGCCACACTATAGCACCAGGGCGTGCAGCTAAAATGTTTTGCAAAAAGCATCCTGACATTAAGAAATTTCGCGTAACCCTATATGGTAGTCTTGCTGCTACAGGTGTTGGTCACGGTACTGATAAGGTTATCGAAACAGTGATTAATCCACGTGAAGTTGATATCATATGGAAACCAGAAATTGAATTACCTGTTCACCCTAACGGTTTACTTTTCGAAGCTATGGATGAAGACAAAGCCATTGACTCTTGGGAAGTATACTCTGTTGGTGGAGGCGATTTAAAAGATAATACGGGTTTATTGAATGATGCAAGCCAAGTGTATGATCTAACCACTATGGATGACATTTTAGCATGGTGCTTGGAAGAAGGTCGTTCATTCTGGGAATATGTTGAATTTTGTGAAGGTAAAGAGATCTGGGATTTCCTTGCTGATGTGTGGTCCGTAATGAAAGAATCTATAGCCAGAGGGCTTGAAGAAGAAGGTGTTCTACCGGGGACTTTGCGTATAGCTCGTAAAGCTAGCTCCTATTATATCCGTTCGAAAACAACCACGGGTTCAACAGGAAACATAGGCCTTTTATTCGCTGCTGCTCTTGCTGTAGCTGAAGAGAATGCTGCTTGTGGTAAGGTAGTAACTGCTCCTACTTGTGGTGCATCTGGCGTAGTGCCTGCCGTTCTTTATTTCTTAAAGGAAGATCAAGAATTTAGTGATAAACGTATTATTCGTGGATTAGCTACTGCTGGACTAATTGGTAATATCGTAAAGACAAATGGTTCTATATCAGGAGCAGAAGTTGGTTGTCAAGGTGAACTTGGGACTGCATGTGCAATGGCTGCAGGTGCTGCCGCTCAAATTATGGGTGGAACACCTAAACAAGTTGAGTATGCTGCTGAAATGGGTTTTGAGCACAACTTAGGATTAACCTGCGATCCTGTCGAGGGCTACGTACAGATTCCTTGTATAGAGCGAAATGCTTTTATCTCTCAAAAAGCTAGAGAATGCGCTGTATATTCACTATTCTCTGATGGTTCGCATAAGATTTCCTTCGATCAGGTGGTAGAAACCATGATGCAAACAGGAAAAGATTTGCAATCTAAATATCGTGAAACAAGCCTTGGAGGGCTGGCTAGAATTGTTCGTCCAGTGATAAAAAAGGCTTAAATATATTGTACAAGAGAAAGGCATTGAAAACCTAATTTCAATGCCTCCCTTTTTAAGACCTTTATGTCTTTTTAACACTTATAATTGCCATATACTTCTTAAAAAACTACATTGCCTTGCATGTTGTAATAAATGACTCATCCTTTTAGTTAGATTTTCAAACAATATTACCAAAAGAGACGTATGAATTCGAAGAGATTGATTGGTTACATTTTAATGATTTTAGCGGGTATAACGTTCTTACTTTACCTCACATTTCCTTTTTTAAATTTACCGACTGAGAACAAGTTGTTGATTATAACAGGTATATACCTAATCAATAAAGTATTCTTTTATTCTGCCTTATATTTTCTGGGTAAACAAATCATTGTAAAGGTAGCATCATACCTTCCCACTTGGGCTGAGAGATTCATCTTTCGTGTACTGAAAGTTCAGAAAGTTACTTCAAGCTAGCTCTATAACCTATTTATTCAACTGATTCTTATTTGTCGAATACGAATGACCATATTTAGACTTCCCTTTTATGAAGCTCAAATAGAATGCATTCCACATGATGAAAAGAACCAAAGCCATAATTGTATACCATTGACTTAGAAACCCAGACACAGAGTATATAATAGCTTCTGAAGGCTTATCTTGTGCGTAAATCAACTCCAGTTTACTTCCAATCGGATAATCAGCATTCTCTGGACCTTGAATCTTATAGGTCTTATTACCTACTTTATAGCTAATCTGAGGATAAGTCTCGTAAAAAAGCTGTTGCTTAATCTCTTTAATTTCAAACACAGTCCCCTGACAACGCTCCCCTTCACTTATCAAATCCCAATTTCCATAGATAGGTGCTAGTATAATTAAAAGGTTAATGAATAAATAGCGAAGCATTTTCATCTGATATCGTGTTAGTTAGAAAGGACAGCTAAAAATAAGAGCTTACATTATCAAATGCAAGCTCCTTATCGTTTTATAGTCTGTCTACTAAAATCTTCTCAGCATCTTCAATCTTTACATCAGGTATCATTCCAATAGATGGAAGCTGTTTGTCTGTAAATCTTTTAATGATTGTATCAATTGTTTCTTGACCAACATTGTGCTCACTTAATCGAGTTTTAATTCCTAAACGGTTAAAGAAATTCTCAGTTTTAACAATTGCCATTGCTTTTCTTTCTTCTTCGCTACCTTCAGTAATATTCCAAACTCTCTCAGCATATTGCAATAGCTTTACACTACGCTTATCCTTTAGGTGAGTCATTAACCCTGGAAGTACAATAGCCAAAGTTACAGCATGGTCAATACCATGGAATGCTGTTAATTCATGACCAATCATATGTGTAGCCCAATCGCTTTGAACTCCAGCACCAATCAAGCCATTTAAAGCCATAGTAGCTGCCCACATCATATTGGCATATTCATCGTAATTTGGTGTTTCAGAATCGTATGCTTTCGTTCCCTCTTCAATCAATGTAACTAATAAACTCTCTGAGAAACGATCTTGAACAGGTGAATTAACCGGATAAGTTAAGTACTGCTCCATTACATGTACAAAAGCATCAGCAACACCATTGGCAATTTGTCTTTTAGGTAATGAATAAGTTGCTTCTGGATCTAAAACTGAAAATTTAGGGAATAATAAAGGTGAACCGAATGCAAGCTTTTCTTTTGTTGCAGCCTTAGTAACTACACCACCACTATTCATCTCAGAACCTGTAGCAGCTAATGTCAAAACAGCTCCGAAATCAATTGCTGATTCAATTTTAGCATGCTTTGCAGGAATATCCCATGCATCTTCCCCTTTATAGCAAGAAGCTGCTGCAATAAATTTTGTTCCATCAAGAACAGAACCACCACCTACGGCCAATAAGAAATCAATCTTCTCAGCTTTCACAAGCTCAACAGCTTTCATTAAAGTCTCAAAGCGAGGGTTTGGCTCAATACCACCAAATTCTTGAACATTAAATCCTTCAAGTGCAGCAATTACCTGTTCGTAGACACCATTTTTTTTAATAGAACCACCTCCGAAAGTGATTAAAATTTTTGCCCCAACTGGGATATGCTTCTTTAATTCAGCAATTTTTCCTTTCCCAAAAAGGATCTTTACGGGGTTGTAAAAATCAAAATTATTCATAATCTGTTATTTATATTATTTTTTTATCGAATGACTCTCTAAAATTTGAGACTTCAAGTTAAGTCTAATTTCAGGTATTAAAAAGCAATATATTCGACTTAAGCATTATTTAACACTTACGACTCTCTTATATTAGGATACAACTACTCGACAACTAACAAATTATCAAGTTAACAGATACAATTGAATTATCACTTCATCAAAATCTGCCTATAAACATCATATCTAAGCTAAAAATACAATTGGAATACACTATATTGGGCTTCGAAATTCAATTACGGACAATCAAAGCTATTTATAGCTTTAACAACTAATAACAAACCTTTTAACAACACATGAAAAAGACATTTTTATTAACCCTTCTTAGCTTAAGTATTGCTCTGCAATTCACTTATGCACAAGGCGTTTTAGAGCAGAAAAACGATCCATTTTTTGGTGAAAGTTGTACTAGTATAATGGTAGGTAAGAAAGCAACTACTGACGGATCAGTAATTACAAGTCACACTTGCGACGGACGTTACCGTACTTGGTTAACTTTTGAAAAAGCACAAAAATTTGACAAGAAAGATACGCACAAGGTTTACAAAGGAACTTTAAAAACTGAAACAGCTTGGGATCAAAGAAAAATGAAGCTTGTAGGTGAAATTGATCAAGTAGAATCAACTTTTGCATATTTAAACACAGCTTACCCTAGTCTTAATGAGAAGCAACTTGCTATTGGTGAAACAACTTTTGTTGGTCCTGAAGAGCTAGTTAATGAAGAAGGTATGTTTCTAATTGAAGAGTTAGAAAGAATTGCATTACAACGTTGTACAAATGCTCGTGATGCGATTAAACTAATCGGTAAACTTATCAAGAAACACGGTTATGGTGACTGGGGTGAGTGTATTACTATTGCTGATAAAAAGGAAGTTTGGCAATTAGAGATCCTTGGTGAAGGTCCTGATAAAATTGGTGGTGTTTGGGCTGCTCAACGTATTCCTGATGGTCACGTTGGCGTTTCTGCTAACATTTCTCGTATTGGGAAACTTGATCTTAAGAACTCTGACTATTTCATGGCATCGGACAATGTGTTCAAAGCTGCTAAAGACCTAAAACGTTGGGATGGCAAAAAGGAATTCAAATTTTGGGAAGTATATGGTGGTGTTGATAAACCATTTAAAATTCGCGAATTCTTTATCCTTAACCACTTTGCTCCTTCTTTGAAGCTTGACTTTGAAGCTGACGAATTACCATTCTCGGTAAAACCTGACAATAAGATCTCTGTAAGGGATGTAATGGCTATGTATAGAGAAACCTATGAAGGTACTGAGTATGATATGACTCAAAACTTAAAGATGATCAAAGAGGAGCGTAACGAAGAGAAAGAAATTATTTCTACTGATACGGTTATCGCTCCTAATGCACACCCTTGGCCGACTGGAAATACTCGTAAGCTAAGTAATTTCCTTAAGGAAGGAACTATTGAATACCAACGTACAGTTGCAGTTGCATGGTGTTCTTATTCATTCGTAACTCAGTTAAGAGATTGGTTACCTGATGAAGTTGGTGGTGTAGCTTGGTTCTCATTCGATAACCCTGGTCAAAGCCCACGAATTCCTATTTATGCTGGAACAACTGAACTTCCTGAGTCATTTAACTATTGTGGACAGAAGCGCTACCGTGCTGATGCAACCATTTGGGCTTACCGTAAAGCAAATAAGCTTGCAACTCTTGCATGGCAAGATACTCGTGAAGAAATGATGGCTGATGTTGCTCATTTCGAGAACAAAGGCCTTGAAGAAGGTGCTATTCTTGAAGTGAAAATCGCTAAACTAATTGAAGACGGAAAGCAGAAAGAAGCTCGTGAGCTTTTAAACCGTTACACAAAAGATTTCACTGGAGCTACAATGCTTCGTTGGAAAGAATTAGAAACTAAATATTGGGGTAAATTCGGTTTAGGATTCTAAACCAACCCCACCCAAAACAGAAACGCCCGTTCCAACTAGGAACGGGCGTTTATATTTTAAAGACTCAGTTAAATGTATTCTTATACGACCGTATCGTATCGAGAAATCTTACTCACCCCTTTTATTAGCTTCAATTTAGCAATCAAATTATTCAGGTGATCAATGTTTGAGATAACAACTGTTAAACGTCCTTCGAAGGCTCCTGCATTGGATTCGACTTGTATCGAGCGCATCTTTACGCGTAAATCCTTAGTAATAACCTCAGATATATTATTAACCATACCTAACTCGTCCTCTCCAGTAACATGAAGAACCGCTTGATAGGATGCACTTCCTTTAGCCGACCAATTAGACTTGACTACACGATAAGGGTAACGAGTCAATAACTCATTGGCGTTTGGGCAGGAAACACGGTGAATACGAATTCCTTTACCTATTGATATAAAGCCAAAGATATCATCACCAAAAATTGGGTTACAACACTTCGACAAACTATAATCTACGTTAGCAATATTCTCATCAACAATCAATACATCCTCTCCACCACGCACCTGAACCTTTGGAGCATCAATTTTTGGTGCTACAACTGCCTTTCCTTCTTCCTTCTGATCGGTAATAACATCCTTAATCTCTGAAAGATCGTGCGTTTCAATCGCGATATTATAGTAGAGCTCAGAAGCAAGTTTGTACTTATAATGATTCAAGAGCTTACGAACATTCTCATCACAGAATTCAATCTTCCAATTCTTCATTCTGCGCATTAGAGTCTCTTTTCCAATGTCGGATTCTTTTACTCTCTCATCATTAATCGTTTGACGAATTTTGTTCTTAGCCTTAGTGGTAACAACAAAGTTTAGCCAGTCTGATTTAGGTTTTTGATTATTTGATGTGGTAATAGATACACGATCTCCATTATTCAAAACCTGTCGGATTGAAACGTTACGCTGGTTAACGGTACCACCAATACATTTGTTTCCTAAATCGGAATGAATAGAGTAAGCAAAATCGAGTAAGGTTGAGCCCGACTTTAATTGCTTTAAATCACCCTTAGGTGTAAAAACATAGATTTCCTTACTATATAAATCAGCTTTAAAGTCATCAATTAAGTCAACACTGCTATCTTCCCTGCTTTCAAGTACTTCTCTAACATCTTGCAACCAATTATCAAGACCTCCATCACCTTTATCACCCTTATATCGCCAGTGAGCAGCAAATCCATTCTCAGCAATCATGTTCATTCGTTTACTACGAATCTGAACCTCTACCCATCTGTTTTGCAAACCCATTACTGTGGTGTGCAATGACTCGTAACCATTTGATTTAGGAATCGTAATCCAGTCGCGCATACGCTTAGGATTTGGTCTGTATAAATCGGAAACAGCCGAATAAACTTGCCAGCATTCCGATTTCTCACGCTTTTCAGGTGCGTTAATAATAATTCGAATGGCAAAAATATCGTAAACCTCTTCAAACTCGACCTGTTGCTTCTTCATCTTGTGAAGAATCGAAGCAATAGACTTGGTTCTTGCCTTAATTTCATATTTAAGTCCCAATTGATTTAACTCAGCACTAATTGGAGCCACAAAATCTTTAATATAAGTTTCACGTTCCTCCTCTGTATCCTTTAGCTTTTTCTCAAGTTCAAAGTAGGTTTCAGACTCAAGGTAACGCAGCGACAAATCTTCCATAGAAGATTTTACCTGATACATTCCCAAACGATGCGCAAGTGGTATATAAAGGAAATTAATCTCCTTAGCTAAGGATATTTGAAGTTCCGGGCTCTTATTTCCAGCATTTCGTAGCTGAAATAGTCGATCAGCTAGAATGATCAGAACAACTCGAACATCATCAGCAAAGCTTAGAAGTAGCTTTCTAAAATTCTCAGTATGTAGAGTTGGGTTTTGCTCGTATATCTCAGTCACTTTTACCAGTCCCTCAATAATTTGAGTAACCTTAGGACCAAACATCGATTTAACTTCCGAAACACTAATATGATTCTTCTGTACAATATCATAAAGCATAGAACAAATCACAGATGTACGTCCTAAACCTAGTTCAGTGACAACAATTTCTGCAATTTCAAGGGTTCTATAAATGGCTGGTTCGCCATTTGTTCGTCTCTCGCCATCGTGATCTAAAAGGCTTAGATCAAATGCTTTTCTTACCAATTTAATATCATCTCCAGAGATAATATTCTTGCATGATTTGAGGAGGTTTTTATATCGATATAATATTTGTCTTCTTTCTTCTACTTGCTGTGTAATAGCCACCATAATTCTTATTTTACTATTTAGAACTCAATTCTGAAGCTTTTATTTTGTCTGTTTCACTTTACTTCATTCTAGATTCTATTCAAATATTTGTTTGGCTTACAAAGAGCAATATGGCTGCTCCTTTTATAATGCCACTAAAAGTATAAAAGCAAACGATCAATGGCAAATAGATTCTATTTTTTTAACGTATGATATTCAGCCGAGATTTTTCCTAAGATTGAAGTCGAGTGATGGTGAAATAATCCGATGATTTATTAAATTTGTTTGCTTCGATATTAAGATTCATTTATCAAACATGACAAAAAGTAACAAACGCATTCTATTTACCCGTTCATTAAATGCTGATCAAATTGAATTTGGTCTGAAAATGAATTGCCTAATAGACCATCATGCATTTATAAGGATTGACTTATGCACGCTCTCTTCTGAGGAGCTTGAAATAATCAATTCTGGTCAATATCCCAATTGGATTTTCACCAGTCAGAATGCGGTTAGAAGCCTGCAAGCGAATAAAGAACATATTCAGCTCGACAAGATGGAACAATGCTTTGCCGTAGGGCAAAAGACAGCTGATCATCTTTCTGATATGGGGATTTCATCGCTTGTACCTGCACGACACAATTCTGAGGCTCTTTCTGAGTTACTTGAAGATCATGCCAATGCACCTTTCCTATATTTCACCGGAAATCTTAGACAAAAGACATTGATTCATTTTTTCGAGGAGCACGAAAGTCCATATAAAGAAATTAAAGTTTATGACACGCATATGATTCAACCAGAGATCGCTTTGGAAGATTATGATGCTATTTGTTTTTGTAGTCCAAGTGCGGTTCATAGCTTTTTCAAAAACTACCAACTCAAAAACAATCAGCCATGTTTTGCCATTGGCACTACTACAGCTGTTGCTTTGGTCGATTACTCAGATGATGTTATGATGTCCGATCAAACCCATGTTTTCTCATTAATACAAACTTGTAACGAATATTTCAACTCATAAAACACAAACGATATGCACCAGTACAAAAGAAGTTCAGAGCTCTTCGATCAAGCTCAGCAATATATTCCTGGAGGCGTTAATTCGCCAGTTAGAGCATTTAAATCGGTAGGTGGAACACCTGTTTTTATCAAAAAAGCTAAGGGAAGTATCCTTACGGATGAAGATGATAACGAATATATCGACTTTATCTCATCTTGGGGACCAATGATTCTTGGCCATGCCCACCCTCCTGTAATTAAGGCAATTATAGATAAAGTTGGAGATTCAACATCTTTTGGTGCGCCAACTCAATTGGAAACTAAAATTGCTAAGCTTATTGTTGATATGGTTCCAAATATCGATAAGGTAAGAATGGTGAATTCAGGAACTGAAGCGTGTATGTCGGCTATTCGTGTAGCTCGTGGTTATACTGGCAAAAACAAATTTATCAAATTCGAAGGTTGTTACCATGGACACTCAGATTCTTTCTTGATTAAAGCTGGTTCGGGTGCGAGTACTTTTGGTGAGCCAGATTCACCAGGTGTAACACCAGGTACAGCTAACGATACATTGACAGCTAAGTACAACGATATTGAAAACGTAAAGCAAGTTGTTGCTGATAATAAGGGTGAAATTTCTGCCATTATTGTAGAAGCTATCGCTGGTAACATGGGTTGTGTACTACCTAAAAAAGGATTCTTAGAGGAATTACGCCAGATTTGTGATGCTGAAGGTATTCTTCTAATTTTCGACGAAGTAATGTCTGGATTCCGTTTGGGTAAAGGTGGTGCTCAAGAGTACTTTGGCGTAAAAGCGGACTTAGTGACTTTCGGTAAGGTTATTGGTGGCGGAATGCCAGTTGGTGCCTACGCTGGTCCTGATGAAATTATGAAGATTGTTTCTCCTGTTGGACCTGTTTATCAAGCTGGTACTCTTTCGGGTAACCCAATTGCCATGATTGCTGGTTATACCCTATTAACTGAATTAAACGAGAAACCTGAGCATTTCACTGAGCTTGCTGCTAAGTGTGAATATCTTCATAAAGGATTTGATAAGGTATTAGCTGAGTCAGGATTTGATTACAAGATAAATCGTTGTGGATCTATGATCTCAATCTTCTTTACTGATGTTGATGTGGTTGATTTCGATACTGCAGCTACGGCAAACAATGAGTTATTCCCTAAATTCTTCCACGAAATGTTGAAGCGCGGTATTTATTTACCACCATCATCATTCGAGAGTTATTTCCTATCTAACTCACTAACTTATGAGATGCTTGATAAAACTATTCAGGCAGCTAAGGAATCTTTGGAAGCGATGAAAGCTTAAGAATTATAAGACCTAATATATTATCCTAAGTTCAGATTCTGAGCTTGGGATTTTTTGTTTTTTAGTCACACCATACGGCTTTATTCTCATCTTATAAGTTCTGAGTACTTCAGTTGTAACAATAATCTTATCCGTTAGTAAATTAAGTATCTCCGTTCGGTATTTCTGTCCTTCCGTTGCAAAATGGAGATTCTCCGTGCGAAAAAGTTGGTGTTCCGTGCGCGAGCTGAGATCTTCCGTTCGGCATAAATAGGCTTCCGTGCGCGGTGGGACCCCTTCCGTTCGCAAAAGTAGTTGTTCCGTTCGGTCAAGTAACCCTTCCGTTCGGTAACTGAACAACTGAAGTCCCGATCGGAACAAGAGAAATGGCGAACGGAACAAGTCACGTAGCGAACTGAAAGGGGAAAACTATGAACGGAACAACTCAAACAATAAACTGAACAGCTCGCGGAGCGAACGGAATAATAGAATCAGAGAACTGAGCTTCACTTCTTATTTAAACAAGGCTTCTTTAATTGTAAACAAGCTTTTCATATAGATAATAAGTTAACTCTTCTGCAATTTTATTAAATTTACCTTTCTCATAATTCAAACACCTAACACAAAATTCCGACATGCATATTACACTCAAAGATCTACAAGAAACTCACCAAAGAATTAAGCCATTTATTCACAACACACCTGTTTTAAGTTCAAATTTGATAAACGAAATTGCAGGTGTGGAACTCTATTTTAAGTGTGAGAACTTTCAGAAAATGGGTGCCTTTAAAATGCGTGGTGCTTTAAATGCAGTCCTTCAATTGAGCGACCAGCAAAAGAAGTTCGGTGTAGCTACCCATTCGTCGGGAAATTTCGCCCAAGCACTGGCTTTAGCTGCCAAATTGCAAAACATTAAGGCTTATATCGTAATGCCTGAAAATGCACCTGAGGTTAAGAAAAAAGCCGTGAAAGGTTATGGTGGAAAAGTTATAGAATGTGTTGCGAACCTTGAAGCTAGAGAAACAACTTTAAATAAAGTAGTCGCTGAAACGGGTGCGACTTTCCTTCACCCCTACAACGATTACCAGGTGATAGAAGGACAAGGAACTGCTGCAATGGAACTCATCGAAGAACATGATGATTTAGATTATATCATTTCTCCTGTTGGTGGTGGCGGTTTGCTTGCTGGAACTGCTCTCGCAACTTACTACCTATCTCCTAAAACAAAGGTTGTGGCTGGTGAACCCTTTGGCGCCGACGATGCTTGGCAATCACTAGAGCAAGGCGTATTGATTCCGCAAACCAATCCTCAAACTATTGCTGATGGACTGCTCACCTCACTAGGAGACAAAACCTTCCCTATTATTCGAGATTACGTGGAGAAAATCGTTCGTGTAGAAGAAGATGAGATCGTTACGGCAATGCGCCTAATATGGGAACGCATGAAAATCATCGTAGAACCTTCGAGTGCTGTAGCTTTAGCTGCTTTACTTAAAGAGAAGGAAAAATATCAAGGCAAGAAAATTGGAATCATCCTTTCGGGTGGTAATGTGGATTTGGGGAATTTGCCTTTTTAGAACAATTTTAATGGTAGAGACGCGATTCATCGCGTCTACAGATGATCACATTTCACCCAAACACCGTGACACCACAGATAAATATCCCTAAATAATGTCAGATAAATTTCAAGGCAAATACCGAATTAAATCTGCCCGGTTGGAAAATTGGGATTATTCGTGGAATGCGATGTATTTTGTCACCATTTGTACCCAAAACCGTGAATCATATTTTGGTGATATCGCAAAGGATGAGATGATGTTATCTGAAATTGGCGAAATAGCACAAAACTGTTGGCTAGAAATCCCTAAACATTTCCCGTTTGTTGGATTAAACGAATTTGTTGTTATGCCTAATCACGTTCATGGCATTGTCATTATTAATAAAGACGCGATAAATCGCGTCTCTACGATTGATTCTGTTTCAACGGAACATGGTGGCATAACAGGATTGAAAAACCCAATGCTATCGGATGGTTTATCGAAAATAATAAGATGGTACAAAGGTCGTGTATCATACGAATCAAGGAAGGTACATGCTGATTTCACATGGCAAGCACGATTCCATGATCATATTATTAGAAACGATAAATCTTTTCAAAAAATCCAAGATTATATCACCAATAATCCTTTAACTTGGGACGAATATAAATTTCATATCATGGATTAAATCTCCATTCTTAATTTCTCATCTAAATCATTATAATAAATTGAGACAAGACAAAATATGGACTTCGAAGCAATCCTCTCAACCTTTCCCGGTAAAGAAACCGCAAAGCTTATAGCTAAAGAAATAGCTAGAGAACCTAAGCATATGCCTAGGCTTTGGGAATTTGCGACAGGTGAGCACGAACGGGCTTGGCGAGCGACTTGGTTGATGGATAAGGTTTATGATGAAGCTCCTGAATTGATTCGACCCTATATCCCTCAGATGATAAAGCTTATCCCTAGCTTAAAATGCGAGAGCAAACAGCGTCAACTTCTAAAACTTATTAGCTGTGAGCCACTTCCTAAAAATGTTTCTGGTGAGTTTATCAATTGTTGTTTCGATTATTTAATATCTAGCTCTACTGCCGTAGCAGTCAAGGTTCACGCCATGCAGATACTCTTTAATTTCGCTCAACAAGAACCTGATCTCAAAAATGAACTGGCTCTTGTTATAGAAGAATGTATGATTGAAGGCACAACAGGGTTTAATGCTAGAGGTAGGAAATTGCTTAAAAAACTTCAAGCTTAATAAAGGTGATTTTTCACTTCTTTTCTAAGTTGATAAAAGGTTACGGGCTTAGCTAACAGCTTTAAATCGGATGAAATAAGAAACATGGTTGGCGTGGCCGTAATATTGTAAGCATTAGCATACTCCCCTTTCAATCCAGCCTTATCGCAAGCATTTACCCATGTCAGTGCACGTTCGTTAACGAAGTCTTGCCACGATCCGATACTATTATCTATAGAAATTGCGACAACCTCAAACCCCTTCTCTCTATATGACTGATAAAGCTTCTCAATCTTGTCTAATAGCTCAATAGAAGCATCGCAATGAGCCGACCAAGCAACAAGTAGAGTCACATCACTATTTACCTTTGAAAAAGCTTCTAGATTGATATTCATGCTGTTTTCTAAAATGAAATCTGGAGCTTTAGATCCTATTGTGAAATTCTTATCATTCTCAATTCGAGATCTCATATTCCTACTTGCCATTACATACTCACACGAATTGGCAAGCTTATAAGTCTTAAGTACCGAAGCATACAAGTTTGAGAATTTAGCTGCAGGATAATTAGTCAATAAATAGTTAACCAAGCATTCTTGTGCGTTTTTATTCACCTCCGAAAGCCAAAATAATTGTTGCACCATCATTTCAATGTCTTTCGACACATTACGCTTAAGAAGTGTTTGAATCTCGCTAGTCTCAAAAAAGCGATCTAGCTTATTATAAAAACAAGGCGTTCCAACCAAAAGACTATCAGAAAAATCGAAATGCTGAAAACACTGTTCTACATAATAGCGCCCCATGCTCTTTTTATTTAAGTCAGGTATCCTATCTGCATAAGTAAGAGCTAATTGCAAAGACCAATCTTCATCTTTTTTCGACCATAAATCCTTAACCAATTCCTTATACTCTTTTTGAAAAGCTTTATAAGTCTTTATAATTCCCTTCTTATCATTCTTGCTTGCATTTTTATGGCTTTCACCAATTCTCTTAGCTTCCTCTGTGTAATATTCAAATTCCGATATATAATACTGCAACTGGTTGTTCATATTACCAGATTCAAAAATAAGCTCAGTCTCAGCAAAATTCCCTTTTATCTCAAAGGCCATATTCGATTTTTCCATTCTAAAATCGATAAGATGCCCATCATTATCAGACAAACGATAAACACCTGGCTCACCTTTCCAAATAAAAAGCAAAACACCAGAAGCCTTCACACGAGAACTATCAATCGTAACAAGTCCCATATCGTCGCCCATATGTAAATAGAATTGCTCCAAGATATGATTTTTTGCTGTAAGCGATAAGGACATCTGCTCTTGCGAGATGGCTGAAAAGCTAGTAAAGAGGAAGATAAATAGTAATATTCTCATAGAATGAATGAAGTCATGTTTTTTGAATGCATAGTTATTAAAAATGTCAGCTTATTTATCGAATTGTTTCGCTTCTTCCCAAATCACATCCATCTCTTCTAAGCTCATTTCCTTTAAATTTCTCCCAACTCCCATTGTTTGACTTTCGAGATAATTAAATCGCTTGGTGAATTTCTGATTGGTTCTTTCAAGAGCATTCTCAGGGTTTACGCCATATAAGCGAGCTGTATTAATCAAAGAGAAGAATAAATCTCCAAACTCCTGTTCAATCGTATCTTGATTACCTGATTTTATTTCAACTTCAAGTTCTGAAATTTCTTCCTTAACCTTATCCCAAACCTGCTCTTTCTCTTCCCAGTCGAAACCAACACCTCTTACCTTATCTTGAATACGATTGGCCTTTACCATTGCTGGCAATGATTGAGGAACACCTTCAAGAACTGTTCCCTTACCACCTTTTTCTTTAAGCTTCAGTTGTTCCCAATTCTCCTCAACTTCGCGAGCATTAGCAACTTTCACATCAGAAAAAATATGAGGATGACGATAAATCAATTTTTCACTTATCCCTTTACAAACATCGGCAATATCGAAATCATTGGTTTCAGAACCAATTTTAGCATAAAAAACAATGTGCAACAACAAGTCACCTAATTCCTTTTTAATCTCTTCCTTATCATTCTTCAAAATGGCATCAGCCAATTCGTAGGTTTCCTCAATTGTTAGGGTTCTTAAACTCTCTAGCGTTTGTTTTTTATCCCAAGGACATTTTAAACGCAGTTCGTCCATTATATCTAATAGCTCTTGAAAAGCTTTCAAATTCTCATTCATTCCTTCAATTTTAATAACAGTACTTCTCATTTCTTATCGCTCTAGACTCCAAGCTTCAGGTTTTGCGGCAAACCACTGCTTTACCTTCTCCCAGTTTCCTCTGAAAAAGGCTGAATCTCTATACGCATTCAAAGCTTCTTCTGATTCCCAGTGGCTATGGGAGAAAAATAGATTTTCATTATTGACATCCTGCAGTATCTCTAAAAAAGAACATCCTTCGAAAGCAACAATCTCTTCCTTCTCTCCTGCTGTCAACCTTTTAAAATCAGCTATATACTGACTTTGCAATTCTAACTTAACAAACCTAACGATCATGAAATTTAACTCTTATATCTGAATTTGTATCAATTTCTAATAATTTAGACAACTCCCCTTTGTTCATAGCTATCTCAAGCATACCAGCAGAGTTAAAGATGGCAAGAATATCACCTTCAGGCACATCATTATAATGCTGGCTAATTTTTGTAATTAAATGCTGATTACTCTGCACTAATATTTCAAAGTCTCGGCCTTCCAAACTTGAATAGAAACGATCTTTTGAAATATTGACGGTCGCATTACTATACGAATCTATATAAATCACTTTACCCGTCATTGTATCTTCCTGAATTAGTGCTCGTATTGGCACCATATTATATAAAGAATCAATTTTCTTGCCCAATTTTGACAGTTTACCCTTATTGCACAGATGCGCAGCTGCAGGTGCAAACACTGCTAACTCTGGGAAATTCAATAAGTTTAATTCCTTATCATTAGCTGGCAATTGTATAATTGCATCAGGTTGATCACGAAATATCAAATTAAACATGCCATTATCAGTCCCAATAAAGTAATGGCCCTTATTATAAACGACAACATGTGGCTGTTCAGAACTAGATTCAGAATTTACAGCTATAATATGGATGCTCCCTTCAGGATAGTAATGGTAGGCGTTTTTTACAATAAAAGTAGCCTGAGATATATTATAAGATTCGATATTATGACTCAAATCTACAATCTGAACATCTTCACAAAGAGAAAGCAAACGTCCTTTTAAGGCTGCCAAATAATAATCACGACCATTCCAATCGCTGCATATTGTAATAACTCCCATGAACTAAATATTTTAGTATAAGTTGATTTTTATTTCATGATCAAAATGGACATTTATCACTTATATATTTAAAGAAAGAGTTTAAATAGACGCTGATAAAACCTGATTCAATCGAAAAAAATAACTAATTTGTAGGATCAAAAGTAATAAATATCGAACAAAATTTATGATAGAAAGGATAATATCTATAGGCTCAATTGACCCACTCGATTTTTATGGAATAAACAATAGCAAACTTGATATTCTTAAGGAGCTTTTCCCAAAACTTCAGATAGTTGGTCGAGGTGACGAATTAATTGTAAAAGGAGAACAAAAAACCTTGGATTTGTTTGAGAATAAGATCAATCTCATTCTTCAACATTACAACCAATATAATGTGCTTACAGCTGCAAATCTGAAAAGAATTGTGCTTGAGAACACCAAAGAAATTGATGATCCTGAAGATCCAAAAAATCTCATCATTTTTGGGAACAATGGGAAAATGATTCGTTCAAGAACACCAAATCAACGCAAGTTGGTTGAAGAATCTGCAAATAACGATATGGTTTTTGCCGTTGGTCCTGCTGGTTCTGGAAAAACATACACTGCTGTAGCTCTTGCAGTAAAAGCCTTACGGAACAATGAGGTTAAACGCATTATACTTAGTCGCCCTGCTGTTGAAGCTGGTGAAAACCTAGGCTTCCTACCAGGTGATCTAAAGGAAAAAATTGATCCTTATTTGCAACCACTATACGATGCTCTACTCGATATGATTCCTCCCAGGAAGTTAGCTGGTTATCTCGAAGCTGAAGTTATTCAGATTGCTCCCCTAGCCTATATGCGTGGACGAACCCTTAACGATGCCTTTGTTATATTGGATGAAGCACAAAACACGACCAGCAAACAGCTAAAAATGTTCCTAACTCGTATGGGAACCAGCGGTAAGTTTATGATTACGGGTGATATTACACAAATTGATTTGCCTAGGAAACAACAATCTGGGTTGGTACAAGCCTTCCGTATTTTAAAGGGTATTAAAGGAATTGCAACAGTTGAATTCGACACATCTGATATTGTTCGTCATCGCCTTGTGAAAAAAATTGTGAGTGCATATGAAATTGATGAAGAAAACGAATCGGAAAAGTGGAAAAAAGAAGAATAAATCTTATAAATTTGTAGTCGGAACATTTCATGTCCTATTTAGTTAAAGAATTACCATTTTATAAATTATAAATCTATCTGTACAGATGAACAAAGCAATTGTAAAAACAGATTTCAACTTTCCAAATCAAAAGAACTTATACGTAGGAAAAGTTCGTGACGTTTATAATATCAACGATGAATACCTTGCTATGGTCGTTTCTGATAGAATTTCAGCTTTCGATGTGGTTCTTCCAGAAGGTATTCCTTTTAAAGGACAAGTACTAAATCAGATTGCTGCCATATTCTTGGATGCGACTTCTGATATCGTTCCTAACTGGAAAATTGAGACTCCAGACCCAATGGTTACTGTTGGTCACCTTGCTGATCCTTTCATGGTTGAAATGGTGATTCGTGGTTATTTGACTGGACATGCTTGGAGAGAATATAAAGCTGGAAAGCGTACACTTTGTGGTATGCCAATGCCTGATGGAATGGTTGAAAACCAAAAATTCGAAAAACCAATCATCACCCCTACTACAAAAGCTCTTGAAGGACACGATGAAGATATTTCAAGAGAAGAGATTCTTTCTCAAGGTATCGTTAGCAAAGAAGATTACGAAAAACTTGAAGAATATACAATTGCTCTTTTTGAAAGAGGAACTGAAATTGCTGCTAAGAAAAACTTAATCTTAGTTGACACTAAATATGAATTTGGTGAAAAAGATGGTCAAATCTATTTAATTGATGAGATCCATACGCCAGATTCATCTCGTTATTTCTATGCTGAAGGTTATCAGGAAAGAATTGACCGTAATGAGCCTCAAAAACAACTATCAAAGGAGTTTGTTCGTGAGTGGTTAATGGAGAATGGTTTCCAAGGTAAAGACGGACAACAAATTCCAGAAATGAACGCAGATCGTATCAATCTAATTTCTGAGCGATATATAGAGCTTTATGAACAGATTATTGGTGAGAAGTTCGTTAAAGCTGATACTAAAAATATCAACGCTAGAATTGAAAGCGGCATTGCAGATTGTCTTAAAAGCATGTAATACGTTTAAATTATCATATTTCGAAGGCTATTCTCTTATCTATAGAGAATAGCCTTTTTATCTTACAGGCATTTCAAAATAACACTTTCATGTTTTTATGTAAAAAAACATAAATCATATTTAGGATTTAAAAATAACAAGCTTATATTTGTATCGATCAAATTTTTGAACCGCTTAACTAACTAATTTGACAATTTGCATAACTTATTCATGCATTCGTCAACAAGAAATTTTATGAAACGCCTTATCCATCTACTCTTCATTCTACTGATAGGTTCGCCTATTTACGCCGATAACTCAACACCTAAGATTGGAGTTATTCATGGTACAATTAAAGATATTAAATCAAATGAAGCTATTGAATACGCCACAGTATCAGTTTATAGCAAAGACAAATCAAAACTTATTGATGGAACCATTACAAATGAAAATGGCTTTTTCGAAATCAAAAAATTAAAAGCTGGAAACTATTATATAGAAGTTTCATTCATAGGATATGAGAAAAAAATCATTCCAAACATTGCTATACGCAGCTACCAAAAAGAAAAAAATCTCAAAATCATAAAACTGAACCTTTCAACCAAGGCTCTTCATGAGGTTGTTGTGAACTCCGATAATCATACTATAGATTATCAAATCGACAAAAAAGTAATTTCTGTTAGTAATCAACTATCTGCTGTAGGTGGCACAGCTATCGATGTTTTAGAAACAGTTCCTTCAGTAAGTATTGATGTGAATGGAAATGTAACCCTTAGAGGAAGTGCTGATCTTACCGTTCTAATTGATGGTAAACCAAGCATTAGAAGCGCTCAGGAAATCCTAAACCAAATTCCAACAAACAATATTGAAAGTATCGAAATCATAACCAACCCCTCGGCAAAATATGACTCTGAAGGTGGTGCTGGTATTATTAATATCATAAGCAAAAAAGCCAGCTTTAAAGGAGCCAGTGGTTTTCTTAACCTAAGTCCTGGAAGCCATGAAAATTTTGCAAGTACGGGTATGCTTAATTTAAAAAAGAAAAAGAGCAACTTTTACCTGGGTGCAAATTATAATGCTAAGACTAATACAGGTAACAGAAAGAATCACAAAACCTTGTTTACTGAACCCCAATCATATTTAGATGCTTTGGGTAGGCTAAATATTAAAGACAAGAGCTATTTATTATCATCAGCTTATGATTTTGAAATTGACAGTCTAAATTTATTCAGCATAACTGCCAAAACGGGCAGATACACAAAGGAAAAATTAGATAAATTGGTCTATGAAAAATATGAAACGAAAGACGATGTTTCAATTGACAAAAGCAAAGAATTGACTGAAGATGAGATGAATTTTTATGAAACAACCCTTACTTATCTACGTAAATTCAACAAAAAAGGGCATCAATTAAATACATTTATTGATTACACTAGTAAAACATATGAAAAAACTATAGATAGCGAAGACCAGTCTGTAAGTGAAACAGATTCCTATCTTTCATATATTGAAGAAGATGCTAAAGGTATTGTGATGTCATCAGACTATACCCTGCCACTAGCTGGGAAAAGTAAGTTTGAAGCGGGATATCAATACCTTTCATTTGATTTTGAGAAAAATCATTCTTTTACCGAGAATAAAATTATTAATCCAGATTATAGCTTATCATCTGATTATAAAAAAACAATACAAAGCTTGTATGCTATCTATTCAGGAGAATTAAATAAAATTAGCTACCAACTTGGATTAAGAGCTGAACATCTCGACAGAGAAATCAAATATGAAGGTAACAAGTCAGATCTAAAGCGTTGGGACTTCTTCCCATCACTGCACTCACAGATAGATTTGGGTAAAGTCAGTAAAATTTCAGCGAACTACTCTCGTCGTATCAAGCGCCCTTCAAGTGGTATGCTTGAAGGATTTGAAGTGTGGAATGATATCTATAATAGAACACAGGGTAACCCTGATCTTGATCCTGAGTTGACAGATTCATTTGAATTGCAATACAATACAGAATTTGGAAAACATCGCTTTTCATTAGCATCTTATTACAGATCAAACAAGGATAAAATTGAGCGCATTAAAACCGTTTCAGAAATTGATCCCGATGTTATCATCACTAAATACGAAAATGTAGGCAAAGATTATAGCTTGGGTCTTGAAGCTTTTGCAAACCTATCCATATCAAAATGGTGGAATCAATTAATGTTAGTTGACCTATCTCATTACAAAACTGAAGGTGACTACATAGAAAGTTCTAGTTTAGGGACCCCTGAGAAACACAAATTTTCAACAACAAGCACCAATTGGGTATTGCAAAGTGTTTCCCGTTTCAAATTGACTAAGCTGACTCAATTTCAGTTACACTTGAAATATGATTCTAAAACAAAGTGGGCACAGGGAGAAAAAGATGAGGTTCTCCTCACAACAATGACCTTAAAGCATAGTTTCTTCAAAAGAAAACTATCTGCAAGTTTTATTGTGACAGATGTTTTTAACACAGCTGATATGGGTCGATCTTATTATAATAAGGATTACAAACAAGTTAATAAATACGATAAAGATGCACCCACCTTTAAGCTTAGTTTAAGTTATAAGATTAACAATTATAGAAGCATTAGAAGAGCAAAAGGTGCCAATATTGGCGGGATGTAATATCTCTTAAGGGAATATAATTATCTGTGAATAGAAGTCAAATAGACTTTCTCTTCACAGATTTTTTTTTGTTTATCACTTTTCTATTTTATGAGATAAATTTAAATTTCACAGCTTTAATATCTATTATTTAAAAAATTCTTATTTGCTTTGTAGTAAGCACATAAAAATCTGACGACAACATCAAGCTTACAACCTAAAAACCAACATATTCCATGGCATTTATTCAAAACGACAAGTTATTTTCAGGTAAATGGTTCTATAATTACGCTCTACTTGTGGCAGGAGCCTTTGTGCTTGCTCTAGGTTATATTTTCTTTATTACACCACACTTTATAGTTCCTGGAGGCGCTTATGGTATTGGAATCATTATCAACAAACTATCTGCAGGACTATTTCCTCATGGCCCTTTGGATCTTTTAGATGCTTCGGAATATTCTGGTTTCTTTTCTAAGATTGGCTATTACTTCATGGAATATCAAAATGATATGTTCCATCAATATGAAGGTGGTATTCCAGTTGGCTTAACAGGACTTGTCATCAATATTATACTTGTATTAGTTGGTATTAAAATATTAGGTCCTCGATTTGGTTTCAAAACTTTTTTCGGATTCTTCCTTAGCTCAATTTTCATCGATCTAGCGACAAAATGGTGGGGATTAGTCCCTTTAGTTGATGATATACTCCTATCCTGCGTGTTTGGTGGTATTCTTATTGGTTTCGGATTTGGATTGATACTAAGAGCTAAAGCCACAACTACAGGTACTGACACAATAGGTATGATTCTATCGAAATATACAGGTTTGCCTTTAGGACAAATGATCATTTATGTCGACTTGATTATCATACTTTGTAGCCTATATGTGGATATGGATTGGCAAATTCCACTTTATTCTCTTATTGTACTCTATATTTCTGGTCGAGTTATTGATATCACAATTCAGGGTTCAACTTTCGAGAAAGCTTTGTTTATTATTTCTGATAAAACTGATGAAATCCGAGATAAGGTTGTCATCGATATGAAACGTAGTGGTACTTACCTTAAAGGACAAGGTATGTATGACGGACAAGATAAGAACATGATATTTATTGTTGTGAATAGACGTGAGCTATCTATGTTAAGAGATTTCATAGAGCATATCGACCCTAATGCCTTCATTACGGTTATGGAAACGAATGAAATATTAGGAAAAGGCTTTAAATCGCTTTCTGGTAAAGTAGAATAATAGTACTATTCACCCATACAAACAAAAAAGACCTTCACGATTGTGAAGGTCTTTTTTGTTTCATATGCTTGTCTGACTTATGCCATGTTGTGGTAAACATGTAATACATCGTCATTATCTTCTAATTTATCAAGAAGCTTTTCTACATCAGCAACTTGTTCATCGCTAAGCTCTTTTGTATCCATTGGAATACGCTCAAAACCTGAACTAAGAGGCAGAATATCATTACCCTCTAAATAGGCTTGTACTCTACCGAAATCTTCAAATGATGCATACAACATGATACCATCCTCCTCAGCAAAAACGTCTTCAACACCAAGATCGATAACTTCTAACTCTAACTCTTCAAGATCCTGACCAGTGTTCTCTATTTTAAAGTGACACTTATGCTCAAACATAAACTCAACACTACCTGCAGTTCCTAGGCTACCTTTAGTCTTACTAAAGTAAGAACGAACATCTGCTACGGTACGCATGTGATTATCAGTAGCAGTTTCTACCAATACAGCAATACCATGTGGTGCATATCCCTCGTATATAAGTTCTTTAAAGTCTTTTTGATCTTTCGATGTAGCTTTCTTAATAGCGCGCTCAACATTTTCTTTAGGCATGTTAGCTGCTCTTGCATTCTGAATTACTGCACGAAGACGCGAATTGGATGTAGGATCAGTTCCGCCCTCTTTAATAGCGATTACGATTTCCTTTCCTATTCGGGTAAAGGTTTTAGCCATTTTATCCCAACGCTTAAACTTGCGTGCCTTTCTAAATTCAAATGCTCTTCCCATGATTTATGATTATGATTTTCGGCAAATGTAACACTTGCCTTTTACTCTTTAAAATTTTTCGATGATTAAATCGTAGTTCTAACAACGTACAATCACATTATTGCCTGTTTAACTCGATTTAAATATCAATATCACACTTATTCTAATCCTGAATTAGGTTCTTTGGCCATATGCTTATAGGTTAACTTTTCCAACAAGCTTGGAAACCATTTTTTCAACCAAACCGTAAACTTACCTTCTACAAAAGTTAGAATTAACTCACGCTTACGTTTTACTATGGCTTTGGCAATATGAGAAGCACAAACTTCAGCCGTCATCATCTTAGCTTCATCCCTTGGTGTTTCGCCCTGTGAGCTTCCATCAGCTGTTAAAGCTACACTTCTAACATTAGAAGCTGTAAAGCCAGGAGCCGCTACTAAAACATGCACACCCGTCTTTAAATTCTCTACTCTTAATGTATCAAGGAAACCTCGAATAGCATATTTTGAAGCTGAATAACCAGTACGTCCGGGTAATCCAACATAACCTGCAATTGAGATAACACCTACAACCGATCCTTTAGATTGTGTAATATAAGGCATGGCATATTTAGTACAATAAACCGTTCCCCAGAAATTCACATCCATCAAATTCTTAAGAACAGATAGCTCGCAATCCTTAAACATAGCACGCATTGAGATTCCTGCATTATTAATTAAGACATCTAAACGTCCAAATTTTGAAATTGCTTCCGAAATTAAATTCTGACAATCGCTTTCAATACTCACATCCGTTTTTACAATTAGAACTTCAGTTCCTTGTTCAGTTAAGGTTTTTTCAATTTCCTTTAGCTTTTCAATATTTCGAGCAGCTAATACTAATTTTGAACCACGCGATGCAAACTCAAAAGCTAAAGCCTTCCCTATTCCAGATGATGCTCCAGTAACAAGAACAATTTTATCGATCATATGCTTATTTCTTTATTTTCGTTGAGGTGATAAAAGATGATTTAATCTAAAAAATAGATAAATCTCTATTCTAAGTATTCATCCACCTTCTTTACTGAAGCACAAATTTAATTTTTTTTCAGTTTTATTGTACAATTTCGACAAAATTATAAGTTACTGCCTGAAAAATCGAAACTTTGGCTTGTTCAGCTAAAAAATCAGCAAAATCGGCGACTTATCATTCTATTTTCTCAAAAAAATATTAGCATTTTATTCTTTAACAAAGCTTTAGATAAGGATAAAAAGGTTTTAACTTGCAAGCAGTAAATTCAGATTTAATGCTCCTTTTTAGGCCTTATCATAAAGGCGAAATCAGTCATAAAAAAAAATGTAAGTTTTTTTTAGTTTTTTCCCCCTATGATATCATTTTACGAACCAGTGCAATAAGGGTGCTTACAGCACTCCAACATTAAAAAAACTGGGCATTACAAGCATTTAGGGTTTGCGTATTTAATTTAAAGAATCTATATTTGCAACGCTTTAAAAAACAAAGCTTATTACTGATTCCTTAGCTCAGCTGGTAGAGCACATCACTTTTAATGATGGGGTCCTGGGTTCGAACCCCAGAGGGATCACAATAAGACAAGCAAAAGTCTTACAAATAAAATTAGCACGATTCCTTAGCTCAGCTGGTAGAGCACATCACTTTTAATGATGGGGTCCTGGGTTCGAACCCCAGAGGGATCACAATAAGACAAGCAAAAGTCTTACAAATAAAATTAGCACGATTCCTTAGCTCAGCTGGTAGAGCACATCACTTTTAATGATGGGGTCCTGGGTT
>CAXBPC010000009.1:0-137076 GCA_963977525.1 uncultured Marinifilaceae bacterium | reverse complement strand
TTTTTTTGTCCCCTTTAGGGAAATGGAGCGAAGCGGAATTCGACGGAGTCCATATCGGGGTTCTGTGTATTTGAAATATTATTTACATTCATACCTCGAATTTTTCGCTCGTATTCTGCGAAGCAGAAGTGAAAATGAAATAGAAGCCACTTGCAGTAATGTGGGTTGTACTTCTTGCTGTTTTACCCCATACCATTTACTCCGAACCATTTACCCCAAACCCCTAAAGGGGCTTACTGGTGGTGGTTTTTTTTTGTCCCCTTTAGGGAAATGGAGCGAAGCGGAATTCGACGGAGTCCATATAGGGGTTCTATATATTTGAAATATTATTCACATTTATACCTCGAACTTTTCGCTCGTACTCTGCGAAGCAGAAGTAAAAACAAAATAGAAGCTACTTGCAGCAATGTGAGTGGCTTTTTGTTTGTAGTCCCGACCCCAAACCCCTAAAGGGGCTTCTGTTAGTCTTTTTTAGTACATTTAGTTGGGAATTGAGATAGCAATTTAAATATGGAATTATGACCATCAGTGATCAAGTATCTATGTTTTATAATGCAAAGCCTGATATTTTTGAGAAAGCAAAAGCTCTTAGAAACAATATGACTTTTGCAGAATTGAAGCTTTGGGAATTATTAAGAAACAAACAAGCTCAAGGTTTACGTTTTAGAGCACAGCATCCAATTGATATTTTTATTGCTGATTTTTATTGTCATTCATTAAAATTGATTATTGAGGCTGATGGGGGAATACATCAATCTCCAGAGCAAAAAGAATATGACATTGGAAGAGAGGCAGAAATAAGTCATTGGGGGATAAAAATAATTCGTTTTACTAATGATGAAATTGAAAAAGAAATAGATGGAGTCCTTAATACAATTAATAAAATTTGTATTGACCGTAAATTGGGGGTGGAAAGTCCCCTTCAGGGGATTTAGGGGTTGGGAGCTGTCGAAAAGAAGAAGTAAAAACAAAACTATAAGCCTACTTACAGCAATGTGAGTAGGCTTTCTGTTTGTAGTCCCACCCCAAACCCCTAAAGGGGCTTTCTTGTAGTGGTTTTTGAGTCCCCTTTAGGGGATTTAGGGGTAGGAGATTGGAGCGAAGCAGAAGTAAAAACAAAACTATAAGCCTACTTACAGCAATCTGAGTAGGCTTTGCTTTAATATATGTTTATCCATTACCCGAGTCTTAATTTTAAAATGGCGTTTTGATAATAATGAGTTTAATAGTTAATTTTTGTAACGATTTGTTAAATAAATGTCCGATTGTTTTGCGAGAATAATAATCTTTCATAACTTCATAGTCGTTAAATAAAAAAAAACTTAGTATTAATCAAAAATCTTAAAACATGTACACTAGTTTTAACGAAAATATGGAGAAACATCGCCTTCTACTGTGGAATGCTTTCAACGACACAGCTATTCAGCCACGCTTAGAACATTATGCTTATACACCAGAAAAGTTGCAGGAAGGGCAATCTCTTTGGGAAAAAACGAGTTCTTTGGGTACAGTGCAGAATAAGGAAAAGGATGAACAAAAAGCTGCAACCAATAATTTTAATGAAAACTGGCAGCAGTCCATATCCGAAATCAAAAGATTCAAAAAATTAGCACGCTTGGTATTCGACAATAGCCCCCAAGCTTGGAATATGTTAAAACTAGATACCCTAAATATTGCCAAATTTGCCGATTGGTATGCCGATGCTGATATTGTTTATTCAAATATTCTAGAACATGGCGAGTGGATAAGCTCTATGCAAGGTTTTGGTTATACCAGCGAGAGCATCACAGCTCTGCAAGCTAAATTAAAAAAGCTAAAAGACTTGCAGCAAACCCAACAACAAGAGATTGGCGATGCACAACAAGCTACCGACGATAAGTGGAATAGCTACAATCAATTAAAAGACTTTTGCTACAAATTGCGTGAAGTTGCCAAAATTGAATTTGAGAGCGATCCGCAATTGCTCGAAAAACTTGGCATATTGGTACGTTCAAGAGCATAAGTAATCAACATATTAACTACAATAAATCAGGATGTGGACCTAATGGGTATCACATCCTTTTTTTTGAATCAATAATATTGGAACCAGAGGTCGTTTGATCTGGCAGATGAAATAAACAACAAGGGAGATATCGTATTTTACGATTCTGAAATACTAAATCAGCACAACGAAATTGTATTCCATCAGTAAGAAATAACAGAATAAGACATACAAACGATTAAATACAACACTGAAAAAACAAAGTAGTAGGCAGATATGACGCAATAGCAGAAAGAAATGATTCACAAGCCCACTGAAATGACACAATAGCAGGTTGACAGCTTAAAATAAAATATTCAGACTTAGCATGTTTGTTCTGAGATTAGCTGAGAAGCTCTTTACAAGCTACCATGATTCCTTCCTTATCGAAACCACATTCTTTATAAAGTTCTTCTTGTGTGCCATGTTCAACCCATTTGTCAGGAACACCTAGTCGTTTAACTTTAGAAGCATAGCCGTTATCACTCATAAACTCTATTGCTGCTGAGCCTAATCCACCAATGATAGAAGCATCTTCAAGAGTGATGACATTCTTGTGATTTTTAAATACCTCATGAAGTATTTCTTCATCAATCGGTTTAAGGAAACGCATATCGTAATGAGCGATAGAAAGCCCTTCTTTCTCGAGTTCTTCTATGGCGTCACTCGCTAACATCCCGATTGGGCCTATAGAAAGAATGGCAAGATTTTTACCGTCTTTCAATTTCTGACCTTTACCAATCTCAAGTTCTTTAAATGGTGTTTTCCAATTTAACTCACGACCAGTACCACGAGGGTATCGGATAGAAAAAGCACCTTTACCACCCAATTGAGCAGTGTACATTAGGTTACGTAAATCTTCTTCATTAAGTGGAGATGAAATCGTCATACTTGGTATGCAGCGGAAGAAAGCCAGATCGTATACCCCATGATGCGTTGCACCATCAGCACCAACCAGCCCACCTCTATCTAAACAGAATACCACATCTACATTTTGCAAAGCAACATCGTGAATAACTTGATCGTAGGCACGTTGCATAAATGAAGAATAGATGGCACAGAAAGGAATCTTTCCATTTGCAGCTAAACCTCCAGCAAAAGTAACAGCATGTTGCTCGGCTATTCCTACATCAAAAGCTCTATCGGGCATTTTTTCCATCATGATATTCAATGACGAACCCGTAGGCATAGCAGGTGTAATTCCTACAATTTTTTCATTTTGTTCTGCTAACTCAACAAGTGTATTTCCAAACACCTCTTGAAATTTTGGAATTTGAGGTGAAGTAGATTTCTTCTTCAAAATCTCACCAGTTTGAGCATTAAACTTAGCAGGTGCGTGCCAGTATGTTTGATTTAGTTCTGCAGGTTCAAAACCTTTTCCTTTTTTAGTGATACAGTGTAGGATTTTTGGTCCAGGGATTTTCTGCAAATCACTTAATACTTTAACCATATGGTTCACATTGTGTCCATCTACAGGTCCAAAATATCGGAAATTTAAGGCTTCGAATAAATTACTTTGTTTCAGTAGGATGGTTTTGATGCCGTGTTCTACTTTCTGAAATAATTTCTGAGTGTTGGGATTTACTCGGTTGAATTTTCCTAGAAAACGCCAAACATCATCTTTTACCTTATTATATGTTTGTGAAGTAGTGATATCTAACAAATATTCGCTCATACCACCCACGTTTGGGTCTATAGCCATATTGTTATCATTTAATATCACCAATATATCAGCATTATTTGTAGCCGCATTGTTCAAACCTTCAAAGGCTAAACCAGCTGTCATTGAACCATCGCCAATTACGGCAACTGTTTTTCTATCTTTTTCATCACTTAGCTGAGCTGAAACTGCCATGCCGAGTGCAGCCGAAATTGAAGTAGAGGAGTGTCCCACAGTAAAAGCATCGTATTCGCTTTCACCACGATTTGGAAAGCCACTTATTCCCTTATATTGTCGATTCGTATGAAATAGATCTTTTCGACCTGTTAAAATCTTATGTCCATAAGCCTGATGTCCAACATCCCATATTAGATTATCGTAAGGTGTATTTAAAACGTAGTGTAATGCAACACTTAGTTCAACAACACCAAGACTCGCTCCAAAATGACCTGGATTACAAGAAACTTGCTCGATAATCTCCTGACGAAGTTCTGTGCAAACTTGAATTAGATCATCTTCCGAAACCTTTTTAAGGTCGGATGGGAAGTTAATTTGATCCAATAATGGTTTTTCAGACTTTGTCATTTGTTACTCAGTTTATAGTATATTGTTGCTCGGATTCTGGCCGATTTTAAAAATGGGTCTAGGGGACGAAGATAGGAAAAATTGGGCAATCACACAGTAAAGCCATTTCTGAATAGGGTATAAATAGGCATTTGTTGTTTCAATCATAAAAGTTAGTATCTGACATAAGATTCTTAAGCTAAAAGATGATTTGTATTGCGATCTAGTTTTACTCTCTTTATATTTGTTTCTGCGATTTCGTTAAGCAGTGAATTGAAGAAATGACTTAGGTAATTAATTGATAATTAAGATATGAAAAGAATTAAGCAGTTTTTATTTGTTCTTGTAACAGGAGGAATACTTTTCTCATGTGTGCCGGCACGTCAATATCAGAATTTAGAATCGAGAGCAAATGAAAATCAGAAAAAATACGAAGAGCTTAAAGATGCGAATAGGTTATTGATTGAGAGTAATGTTGAGTTGGAAGGGAAGTTTGGGGTTTTAGAAGATAAATATAAACGAGCTGAGGCAGAATATAAGGAAAGCGCTGAGCGTTTACTAAAAAGTAAAGAGCAACTAAAGCGTTGTGAACAAAACCAAGAGGATTTACTTAGACAGTTGGCGAAACAGCAAAAGGGTAGTGCAAGGGAATCTAAAACTTTATTAGATCAGATTCATAAAACGCAGGATAATTTGAATTTGCGCGAAGATGAAGTTGTGCGATTAGAGCAGGATTTGAGACGCAGATTGAAAAAATTAGATGATCTGCAAAATGAAATTGGACGCAGAGATAAACGTTTACTAGAACTGGAAAGAGCACTTGCTAAGAAAGATGAAGCTGTATTGGCCTTGAAAAATAAGGTAATGAATGCTTTAACAGGATTCGATAATAAGGGATTGAGTATCTCTAATCGAAATGGTAAGGTGTATGTGTCAATGGATGAGAAGTTGCTTTTCAAATCAGGAAGCTATACAGTTGATGTTCGAGGAGCACAGGCCTTAAAGCAACTGGCTCAGGTGTTATCTGCAAATAAAGATATTAATATTGTGATCGAGGGTCATACCGATAATGTACCTTATAAAGGGAGTGGTGATTTAAAAGACAATTGGGATTTGAGTGTGAAAAGAGCAACTTCTATTGTTCGAATCTTAAGCTTGAATAAAGGAATTAACCCACAGAGAATGACGGTTGCAGGTCGAAGTAAATATTTGCCTATTGGCACCAATGCAAGTGCAGAAGGTAGAAGTAAGAACCGTCGTACTGAAATCATATTAACGCCTAAGTTAGATGAGCTTTTCCAAATATTAGGGCAATAGTTTTTTCAAAATCTAAGAAAGAAGATGCAGTTTTCAGATAAGAAATCGATTATAGGGATGATTCATGTACAGGCATTACCTGGGACACCGAATCATAAAATGAGTTTGACTGAGATCTCTGCTTTGGCTGTAAAAGAAGCCAAGCAGTACGAGAATGCGAATCTCGATGCTATCATTATTGAGAACATGCATGATGTGCCTTATTTAAAAGGGCAGGTTGGTCCTGAAGTTACAGCGGCAATGACAATTGTGGCTAAAGCAATACGCGATGCTGTGAGCTTACCTTTGGGTATTCAGATTCTCGCAGGAGCTAATAAGGAGGCCTTAGCAGTTGCAAGGGCAGCTGATCTGGATTTTATTCGTGCTGAAGGTTTCGTTTTTGGACATGTAGCCGATGAAGGCTATATCGATTCTTGTGCAGGAGAGTTAATGCGATATCGAAAAATGATTGATGCAGATAAGGTGAAGGTTTTTACTGATATTAAAAAGAAGCACAGCTCTCATGCCATTACTTCGGATGTTGATATTGTAGAAACGGCTCATGCTGCAGAGTTCTTTTTAAGTGATGGTGTCATTATTACTGGATCGTCTACAGGAAAAGCTGTTGATATTCGAGAGTTAGATGCTTTAAAGGATTCTGTAAGTAAACCTATATTGGTTGGTTCTGGAATTACAGCTGATAACATTTCAGAATACTGGCCGTTTGCTAACGCTTTTATTGTTGGATCCCACTTTAAGGAAGATGGTTATTGGATGAATCCTATTTCAGATAAACGATTGACTGTTTTTATGGAAAAGGTCGAATTCTTAAGATCTAAATAACCAGTTTAAGATTGATGATATAAAAAAAGCTGCTCGATTTGAGCAGCTTTTATATTTTGAAATCGGTGAAGGATTACTTCACGAATTTGTTTACGAAGTGGTAGTGAGAACCAAATCTTTCGAAAGCAGCTCTATCTAATTCTTCTCTAAAGTCTGGGTGAGCAACAGAGATAATTGCTCTTGCTCTTTGTTGAAGAGTTTTACCGAATAGGTTAACGCAACCGTGCTCAGTTGCAAACCAACGCATATTGTTACGAGTAGTTACAACACCTGATCCTTGTAAAAGAGTTGGTGTGATTTTTGAAACACCTTTACCAGTTACTGAAGGCATAGCGATAATTGGAACTCCACCTTCTGAAGCAGCTGCACCACGTGTAAAGTCAATCTGTCCACCTACACCAGAATAGTGAGTTGTTCCGATTGAATCTGCACAAACCTGACCAGTTAGGTCGATAGAAAGAGCAGAGTTGATAGCACAAACCTTAGGGTTTTGCTTGATAATGTGAACACCATTGGTGTAAGCAACATCCATCATTAATACCCCTGGGTTATCGTCAACGAAATCGTAAAGCTCTTTTGTTCCCATAAGGAAACCAGCAACGATTTTACCTTTATCAAGCTTCTTGTTTAAACCGTTTACAACACCGCTCTCAACCAAAGGAAGAAGGCCGTCAGCAAACATCTCAGTGTGAACACCAAGGTTTTTGTGGTTACCAAGCTGAGCTAATACAGCATTAGGAATACCACCAATACCCATTTGAAGACAAGCTCCGTCAGGAATAAGGTTGGCTACATTTTTACCAATCTGAGTATCTATCTCAGTTAATGGTGCATTGTGATGTTCGATAAGTGGAGAATCATCTTCACAGAAAACATCGAAAGTGCTTAATGGCATCATTGCATCACCAAAAGCACGAGGTACATTTGGATTGATAATGGCCACAACTGTATCAGCCATTTCAACAGCTGCACGAGAGCAATCTACTGAAGTACCTAAAGATACATAGCCATGTTTGTCTGGAGTACTTACCTGTACAACAGTTACATTTACTTTTAAATAACCTTCACGAATTAATTGCTGAGTTTCGCTAAGGAAAACAGGAATGTAATCAGCATATCCAGCCTGAGTTTGTTTACGAACGTTAGATCCAACAAACAAAGATTCAAGGTTGAAAATACCTTCAAACTCTTTTTCAGCATATGGAGCTGGTCCTTCAGTATGAATATGTTGGATGGTTACATCGTAAATTTCACCATTACGACCTCGGTCACACATTTCTTTAATGAACTTGTGTGGCGCTAGAGCAACTGAGTGAAGGTGTACTCTGTCACCTGATTTAATCACCTTTGCAGCTTCTTCGAATGATACTGTTTTAATACCGTGTTGCATTGTTATTCAGTTTATATTGAGCTTATAATTTTCAAATTCGCTCGCTAAAGTAGTACATTTTTTAAGCCTGAAATCTGCTCTTTAGCATCATTGCTAAACAACATGTTGAAAGCGTGGACTTTAATTTAAAAGAAATAAAAAAAACAGCCAGAAGACTTAACTTCTGACTGTTTTACCCAAACATCTAATAAAACTTTAATAACAAAAAACTATTAAACTATCATATTGTTTTAATTGATGTAATAATATAGCAGTTATTACATCCGATTCTATTTCTTTTCTGATCTTAAGAATGAAACTGAGTCAGTTCTTAATTTTTTCGAGATAGAATGTGTTGTTTAATATTCTTAATAATCAGACTATTAACCCGTATTGATTAAGTTTTAAACAATAGCTTATTACAAATATAGCTTAGTTCTAAACATCAATCAAATCAATAATGTATATAAAGCAATAGATTTTGTTTATATTTGTGAACCAAAAACAATAAATAACAAATCAATCAGATATGGTTACATTAACTCAACTTGAATATATAGTTGCTGTAGATACACACCGTCATTTTGCAACTGCTGCGGATAATTGTTTTATTACACAGCCTACATTAAGTATGCAGATTAAGAAACTCGAAGAATTTCTTGATGTTACCATATTTGATAGAAGCAAGCAACCTATTATTCCTACCGATGTCGGTATCCAGATTATTGAGCAGTCTCGTATTATATTAGGCGAATCGAAAAAGATTGATGAAATAGTCAAGAATCATAGGGATACAGTTGAGGGAAGTTTGAAAATTGGTATCATCCCTACTTTATCACCTTTCTTACTACCTATGTTTATTGGTGACTATATTAGAGATTATCCAGATGTAAAAGTCGAAGTTGAAGAAATGGTATCACATGATATTGTAGAGGCTCTTAAAAAGGATATGCTTGATGTTGGGGTTTTTGTTACACCATTAAGAGATGATAAAATTCAAGAACAACCTTTGTTCTTCGAAGAAATGATGATTTACGCTCATAAGGATCACGATATTCTTAAAAAGGAGGTTGTAGAAGTAAAGGATATTGCAACTTCTGAAATTTGGATGTTGGGTGATGGACACTGTTTCCGTAATCAGGTAATCAATCTTTGTGAGATGCATAGTATGCAACATCAAGAGTTGCCTTTCGAATTTGAAAGTAATTCATTGGAAACACTCATGAAAATTATCGATAAAGAAGGTGGTTTTACACTAATTCCAGAGTTGGCTACGCAGTACATGTCGGCTGAAAAACTGAAGCAAGTGAAATCTTTTACGAATTTACATCCACTTAGAGAGGTTAGTTTGGTGTATTCTCGATATTATTCGAAAAATAAATTATTGAATTTGTTAGGTGATCATATACGTAAAATGATACCTACAGCCTATCTAAACAAGGGTAGAGGAACAATTGTTGAGTGGAATTAAAAAAAAATCATGCTCAGGAATAAGGGGTTAGCTTTTTTGTTGCAGAAAACTTGGATTTTTTTGCATTTGCCCCTTGTGTGATTGAAGAATTATAATTTACTTTGCATCGCAAAAGGGAGGAAAATGAGACTTGTTCTCAACAATCTTTTCGATGTAAAAAAAACTGCAAAGTGTTTGTCTTATTAAAAACTTCAACTATCTTTGCAGCTCCAAATTCGTTTGGTCCGTTCGTCTAGGGGTTAGGACGCTAGATTTTCATTCTAGTAACACGGGTTCGATTCCCGTACGGACTACATAGTATTGCAATTCTTTAATTGCTTTTTGGAGATTTTTTTTGGTCCGTTCGTCTAGGGGTTAGGACGCTAGATTTTCATTCTAGTAACACGGGTTCGATTCCCGTACGGACTACAGTTTTAAATAATTATTATACAATAAAGAGATGGCAAATCATCAATCCGCAATTAAAAGAATTCGTCAGTCTGAGGCTAGAAGAGTGCATAATAAGTACTATGCCAAAACTACGAGAAATGCCGTAAGAAATTTACGTGCGACTACTGATAAGGAAGCTGCTTCTGAGTTGCTACCTAAAGTTACTGCTATGTTGGACAAGTTGGCTAAAATCAACATAATCCATAATAACAAAGCTGCTAACTTGAAATCGAAATTAGCTTTATACGTTAACGCGTTGTAAGACTCAATAAACTCTTATAAGAAAGCCTGCTAAGTAATTAGCGGGCTTTTCTACGTTGTGTATTTTGATCTATTTACAATTAGAATATTCTAGGTTCTGATTCTAATTTGAGGTGGAATAAGTTTCTTTAAGCATATATCTTTGCTACTCTAAACAAGAAATTATTAATATCTCTTACGCCTCTAAATGCTGATCTAAAGCTTTTCAATTTTGCATTGAAAAATTATGCAGAAGCATTGGTGCTTCGGTTATCGAAGTAGTTTAAAATACCTTGAAAATGATCTTGAATTGTGTTTCTAATACTTCTGAAAGATTTATATCCATCTCTATCAACCGCTTGATCCTATTCTAGTTTAGAATCGCAAACTAGTTCATCTCAAAAACATATAGTTTTAAGATAGTAAGGATTGCTAGGTAGAATTGTGAGCTTAGTTTATTTATCTAAGTAGCTCTAGTCTGTTTGCGTCAAGTCTTAGGAAGATAAAGAGTAAGATGGTAAAAGACCATAGAGAAGATCCTCCGTAGCTGAAAAATGGCAGAGGGATCCCAATAACAGGTGCTAAGCCAATTGTCATACCTACATTAACAGCTATATGGAAAAATAGAATTGCAGCAACACCATAGCCGTATATTCGACTAAAGCTGGATCGTTGTCTTTCTGCTAAGAATAATAGTCTCAAAATAAGCCCAAGGAGTAAAAGAAGTACAACTCCAGAGCCTATGAATCCCCATTCTTCTCCAACTGTACAGAAAATAAAATCTGTACTCTGTTCAGGAACAAAATTGAATTTAGTTTGAGTTCCATTTAAGAATCCTTTCCCATTAAAGCCTCCAGAACCAATCGCAATTTTTGATTGATTAACGTTGTATCCTGCACCATATGGATCGGATTGTATACCTAGAAGCTCATTTATGCGTTCCTGTTGGTGAGGAACTAATATTTTGTTGAATATGTAGCTTACTGAGAAAGTGTAAAATAAACTACCTATAATCATTAATAAAACGATAGCTGCCTTTGTAATCTTCTGGCGATAGATGTAAACCAAAAATGGGATGGCATTAAGTACAGTTGCTATAACTATAAGAGAGAAGTTTCCAAGTTGTAGGTCCGTTCCTTTATTAATTAGCCACAGAGTTCCAAAGCTACCTGCGAGAATTGCAAAAGCAATGGCAATTTGTTTTACTTGTACACCTATCATCTTTAAACTGAATGCAGCTATAGCAATGATAAGAATGGCTACAGAGAAACTTGAGTAAATAAGTGTGAATACGAAGAATATGGCAGCTAAGAGAACTAAGAGTAATACAAATCCTGATAAGCCTTCCCTGTAAAGGACCAATATGAAAACAGAATAAACTAATGCTGAGCCTGTATCATTTTGTAATAATATTAATACTGCTGGTGTAAATAATATCAGTCCAGTAATAAAAAGAGATTTGATTTTGTGAATCTTAAAATTGTATTGGCTTAGATATCTGGCTATTGCAAGGCATGTTGCGAATTTGGCAAATTCTGCTGGTTGGAATCGAATCGAACCAAACTCAAACCATGAACGTGCTCCATTTACTTTTACACCAAATATTAGAACAGCCAAGAGGAGGACTACCATGAGAATAAGGGTAGGGTAAGCAAATGCAGAATAAAATTTACTCTCAATAGTAAGGATAATAATTGCTATGAAAAATGCAGCGCCAATCCAGATTAGTTGTTTCCCATAGCGTTGAGTTGCATCAAAGATGCTTTGATGATCTTCGTTGTAGACAGCAGCATATATATTAATCCAGCCCAAGAATACCAGCATAGCGTAAAGCATGATGGTCATCCAATCTAAGTTTTTAATTAGGCTTACTCTTCGATTCATAGCTGTTATTCTTTATTTTGTTCTTCTTCGTCTTTTTCTATATGGATCAAATCTGCTTCTAACATTCTTTTCTCCAAATATCTTTTGTTGTCAGAAATTTCTCCTTTTAAATACTTTTCAATCATCAAACCTGATATTGGAGCGGCATATCTCGACCCCCAAACACCATTCTCTACATAAACGACTATGGCAATTTTAGGATTTTCTCGTGGAGCAAAAGCAACGAATACAGAATGGTCATCACCATGAGGATTTTCTACCGTACCTGTTTTCCCACAAACACGAATACCTTTTATTGCTGCAGATTTACCTGTGCTACCATCTTCGCCATGAACAACGAGATCCATTCCATCAATTATCGGTTCAAAGTATTTGGCATCGATAGTCGTTTGTTTCTTTTCTAAGAATTTAGGATCTATTGTGTTATCATTACCTATCGATTTCACGATATGAGGTATGTGATAATAGCCACGATTTGCTATGCAAGAAACCATATTGGCCATTTGTAATGGTGTAATCAATAGTGGTCCTTGACCAATGGCCATTGATACAATATTAAGAGACTTCCAGTTTTTTGTTTTAAGTTGTTTCGCGTGATAGCTAGATTTAGGTATAAATCCAGTCAATTCACTTGGAAGATCAGTACCTAGTTTGCCTCCAAATCCAAATGAAGTAATATGTCTTCTCCAATTCGTATAGCTTTCACTAACTGACCCAAATCGAGGTGCGTCCAAAATGTTTCGAAACGTGTTAGCATAATAAGCATTGCAAGAGTGTTGAATCGACTCCCTTAAATTTAAAGGAGATCTATGCTCATGACATCCTTGTGTAAAGTTACCAACATGGTAGCCGTTATGACATTTAAATCGCGTTTGAGGGGTGATAATACCTTCTTGTAGTGCAATTAATGCATGTACTAGTTTGAAAATTGATCCTGGAGGGTAGGTTGCCATCATGGAACGATCGAATAGAGGTCTTAATGTATCGTTGTTGGCAAGTTCACTATAATTCTTAGACATGGCTCTACCTACAAACATCTCTGGGTCGTAACCTGGACTTGAAAGTTTAACAAGTATCTCACCTGTTTTGGGGTCAATAGCAACAATACCTCCTTTTTTGTTTTGCATGAGTTCTTCACCATACTCTTGCAAGTTAATATCCAAAGTCGTTGTTATATTTTGCCCTTCCACAGCATTTCTATCTAGGTCGCCATCGTGGAAAGACCCCTTGATTCTATTGTAAACATCAACCCAATAAACTTTTAATCCTTTTGCACCTCGTAAAACAGATTCGTAAGTATTCTCAAGTCCACTCTTCCCAATATAGTCACCTTGACTATAGTATTTGTCTTTTTTGATGTGTCTATCATTTACCTCACCCAAATAGCCTAAGGTATGCGCTGCGTTATGGTGAGGGTATTTTCTAAGTGTACGCGTTTGAACAAAAAAGCCAGGGTACTTATACAGTTTTTCCTGTAAAACAGCGTAACGTTCAGAAGATAACTGTTTGATGAAAATAGATGAGCGGTATCTGGAATGTTTTTTTGCCTTCTTAATTCTTTGAATAACATCTTCTTTATCAATACCAATTAGGTAGCAAAAATCTAGAGTGTCAAATGTTTTAACCTGACGTGGAATAATCATCACATCATAGGCTGCCTGATTATAAACCAGGAGCTCACCATTTCTGTCGTAGATTAAACCACGTGCGGCATATTGAATCACTCTTCGTTGAGAATTGCTTTCAGCGGAGAGCTTATATTTATCGTTAACAATTTGAAGATTGAAAAGTCTGATTATGAATATTAGAATAACAAAGGCAAAGATGCCTCCAATAATAAATCTTCGGTTGGAATAGTTATTCATATCTGCTCAGACAATTTTATTTTTTTGAAATTATAAACTGACTTGTAATGACAAGGATTAAAGTGAATATGCTACTTGTAATAATTCGAACTAATGTGTCACCGAAATTATTGAAAGAAAAAACTTCCACTATAAACAAGAAACTGTGATGTGCAAGAATTAGTATGAGGGCGTATTTAAAAAACCATGAAAAGCCATAAACATATAAGCCTTGTTCAATACTTGCTTCGTAATTGTCTCGAACAGAAATATAATTTAAAACGAAAGGTCTCAAAAATGCCATGAAAACACAAGCCGAAGCATGTATTCCGATTGTATTAGAAAAAATATCAATGCTAAGCCCCATAAAAAAAGATAAGACTAATAGAAGCCATGGAGGTGTTTCAAATGGAAGTAATAAAATGAATAAAACATAGAGGTAAGGATTTAGGAATCCACTTAACTGAATGTTATTAAAGACAGTAACCTGGAGTAAGATTAAAATTATAAATCGGATAATATTTTTAACTATTAAATTCATTTTTCAACCTCTTTCTCTAATTCTATTCGTTCATTCTTTAATAAATCACCAATAACATCAACATAGGAGAGTTGATTAAAGTCGTTACTAATTAAGACAATTACTTCTCGGAAATTACCTCCTGATGATGGCAGTATTTCATCTGCTATTCCAAGCAATAAACCTTCTGGGAAAACAGAAGAAAAGCTACTTGTTGTTATCGTATCTCCAATTCTAATGTCTACGTGAGATGGAATTTCAATCAATTGAGCTCTACGGTAATCTTTACCATTCCAATATAATGAACCATGGTGATTGTTTTTTTTAATCTTAGCTGAAATTTTCAGCCTGCTATTTAATAGAGAAAGAACCGTTGAGTAGTTGTCGGATACTGATTTTACAATACCAACAACACCATTGTTGGCTACGACACCCATTTCGGGTTCTATTCCTTGATTTTTACCCTTGTTTAGAGTAATATAGTTTCGTTGTTTGTTAATTGAGTTGTTAATCACTTTAGCAGAGCGATAAACATACTGTTGCTTGAAGATTGAGTCTTCGTAAAAGAAAAATGAGTCAGCAGATAACTTGTAATTTTCTGAGAGTAAATTGTGGAGTTGTGTATTTTCAGTACTTAATTGGTCATTAATTGTAGATAATTTAACATAGTCAGAAAAAGTATTGACTTTATTGTAAATGCCACCGCTAATAGCATCATTAGAATTTAAAAAGACCGTTTTGTGATAGTTGTTGTTGCTTACAATTAGTAAAAAACAAACCAACTCTATTATTAGGAATAGAATTGTGAAATGAAATCTGACAATGATTTGTATTAGATTCTTCATTCAATATTAAAGGGGTAAGCGGGTTTTAATATATGCTTGTTGATCGGCTTTAATACCAATCAACAAGCTATAATTTGTAAACAGAAAAATTGACTGTTTGTTATGTGTTTATCTCATTAAGAATGAGAAGTTATTCACGTTTTTAAGTGCAATACCTGTTCCTCTTGCTACAGCTCTTAATGGATCTTCTGCAATATGGAATGGAATGTTTAATTTGTTCATTAAACGTTTATCAAGACCACGAAGCAGTGCACCACCTCCAGCAAGATAAATTCCATGGTTTACAATATCAGAATACAATTCAGGAGGTGTTTGCTCCAATGCACTTAAGATTGCAATCTCAATTTTTGAAATCGATTTCTCAAGGCAATGTGCAATTTCCTGATACGAAACTGGTATCTCAATTGGAAGAGCAGTCATCTGATTTGGTCCTTGAACACGGAAATCGGCTGGTGGATCTTCTAATTCAGAAAGTGCAGATCCAACATGAATTTTGATATCCTCAGCGGTACGTTCACCAATTTTAATGTTGTGTTGGTGACGCATATACTCCTGAATGTCGGCAGTTAAATCATCACCAGCAATTCGAATAGATTTATTGGTGACGATACCTCCAAGTGAGATAACAGCAATTTCAGTTGTACCACCTCCTATATCCACGACCATGTTTCCTTCAGGAGCTTCAACATCAATTCCAATACCAATTGCAGCGGCCATTGGCTCATAAATCATGTAAACATCTCTACCGCCTGCATGCTCCGAAGAGTCCCGAACAGCTCGCAGTTCAACCTCGGTACTTCCTGATGGGATACAAATCACCATTCTTAACGAAGGAGGAAATAGACGTGGTTTTTTGTTGATCATTTTTATCATCCCACGAATCATTTGTTCGGCAGCATTAAAGTCTGCAATTACCCCATCGCGCAAGGGACGAATAGTACGAAGGTTATCGTGAGTTTTACCTTGCATTTGACGTGCTTTCTCGCCAATAGCCACCATTTTTTCGGTGCGTCGGTCAATTGCAACAATCGAAGGTTCGTCAACCACAATCTTATCATCGCAAATGATGATTGTGTTTGCCGTTCCTAGATCGATGGCAATTTCTTGTGTCATGAATGAAAAAAATCCCATATAGTCGTTTGTATCTCGGTTTTATCTGTTTTATATTTTCAGAGCTTTGTCTTCTTAGTTTAGAAGCTTCCTAAGGTAATAAGTTTATTAGGATTAATATACCGCTCGAAACAAAGAATCTGATATAATTTTAATGTTTAAAATGACGCATTCCTGTAAATACCATTGTGATACCATACTTGTTAGCCAAATCGATTGATTCTTGATCTCTAATTGAGCCTCCAGGTTGGATAATTGCAATGATTCCAGCTTCATTAGCAGCCTCTACGCAATCACCGAAAGGGAAAAAAGCGTCCGATGCCATTGCACTTCCTTTGATGTTTTCACCACCTTGACGAATTGCATTTTCTAAAGCCCAAATACGACTAACTTGTCCTGGTCCAACACCTGTTGTAGTTTTATCTTTGGCAATAGCAATACCATTCGATTTAGCATGCTTTACAGCTTTCCATGCGAACATTAAATCTTCCATTTCTTTTTCAGATGGCTGACGTTCTGTTACAACTTTCAACTCATCATTAAATAATTTCTGATCTTGTTCTTGAATCAATAGTCCTCCTAAAACGGTACGTGCTTTAAAAGTTGAATATCCAGTTTTCGAGATTTCTGGAAGCTCCAGTAATCTTACATTTTTCTTCTTTGTTAATATTTCAAGTGCCTCTGCGCTAAATGATGGAGCAACAATAACTTCAAGGAAGATTGTGCTCATGATTTTAGCTGTAGCAGCATCAATTTCACGGTTTGAAGCAATGATGCCACCAAAGATAGAAACAGGGTCTGCTTCATATGCTTTTTTGAATGCTTCAGCAATAGTTGTAGCAGAACCAATTCCACAAGGGTTAGCATGCTTAGCTGCAACAATCGTTGGCTCTTCGTATTCTTTCAATGTTTCTAAAGCACCATCAGTATCACCAATGTTGTTATAAGAAAGCTCTTTACCATGTATTTTGTTTGCAGCAGTAAGTGTTCCTTCAGTCTCTTTTATCTGAGCATAGAAACTTGCTTGCTGATGTGGATTTTCACCATATCTAAGATCTTGCTTCTTCTCGTATGTTAAAGTGATTGTATCAGGAGATTTAATATCCAGTTTTGTATTGAAGTAGTTCGAAATTAAAGCATCGTAGTGAGCTGTATGTTGAAATACCTTTGCTGCTAATAATTCTTTAGTTTCTAAACTTGTATCACCGCCTTTTTTAAGCTCAGCAATAACAGTGTCGTAATCTTCAGGATCAGTAATAACTGAAACGAATTTGTAATTTTTTGCAGCAGCCCTAAGCATTGTTGGTCCACCTATATCGATATTTCCGATAATTTCTTCGTGACCAGCTTCTGGATTTAAAACAGTTTGCTTGAAAGGGTATAGGTTGCAAACGACAATGTCGATAGCTTCAATACCTAATTCTTTCATTTGTTTCTGATGCATTTCGTTATCACGAATAGCTAAAATCCCGCCTTCTACGTTTGGATGAAGCGTTTTTACTCTACCATCAAAACATTCTGGGAATTTAGTTAAATCTGAAATATCCATAACAGGAATTCCTTCAGCCTTAAATTTTGCAGAAGTACCACCAGTAGAAATAATTTCCCATCCTAGCTTGTCTAGTTCTCTAGCAAATTCGACAACGTTTGTCTTATCAAAAACACTGATTAGAGCTCTTTTCATGATTCTTTTTTTGGGGTAATTTATGTGTGTAGAAAATTAACTTTGTTGTAAAATAATTCTCAAGCTAAGGGGATTGTATTAAAGCTCTAATTTGTAGGGCGTTATGTAAATCGTTTTAACCTTTTGCAAAGTTAAGAAAAAGGCTAAAAATAAGACTTATAAAGGGAGCTTTTTTCAAGCAAATTTTCAGAAAAGTGTTTCTTGTTGTTAGTGAGGGAGTTGGGCTGGTTTAATGCTTGTGAGAGGCTTAATGATTTGCTCAATAAAATTCTCAAAATCAGGTGTTTTTTTTTGAAATTATTTGGGCAATGGGGTGAGTTATGATAATAATTGGTTCGTTCTAACAAATCGAAGTTGTTTTCGATTTGTTAGAAAAAATGAACGATATTTATCCTAAATTCAAGAAATAGACTCCTATTGCAAGGTAAATTAATAGACCAACGATGTCGTTCAAAGTTGTGATAAATGGACCAGTTGCAAGTGCAGGGTCAATTTTAGCTCTATGTAACATTAAAGGAATGATGGTTCCTGCTATTGCTGCGAAAATAATAACGACGAATAAGGCAACTGAAACAGATATGGTTAATGCGAATGAATCGCTGAAGAAGTAATTGTATAAAAGCAAAAGAGAAGAACAGGTAAGTCCATTGATTAGGGCTCCTCCAAGTTCACGCATTAGTCGACTAAATGTGCTTTCGATACCCAGTGAATTACTAGCAATACCTTGTACAATAATTGCTGATGATTGTACCCCAACATTGCCAGCCATTGCTGTAATTAAAGGGATGAAAAAAGCCATTGCAGGTGTTTCATCCAAACCTATTTCATAAATTGAAATTACCTTGGCAGCAAAAATACCTCCAACTAATCCAATTAGGAGCCAAGGTAGACGTGCTCTTGTTTGTAGCCAAACGGAGTCGTTTGATTCGATATCCTCAGAAATACCAGATGCCATTTGGTAATCTTTCTCAGCTTCATCACGAATAACATCTACAACATCATCAATAGTGATTCGTCCCATTAGTCGACCAATACTATCAACTACAGGAAGGGCTACCAAGTCATATTTCTCCATAATACGAGAGACTTCTTCATCAGATTCATCGGTATGTACCGACATAACATCTGGCTCAAATATATTAACGATTTTGGCAGATGTAGGACTCAGAATCATTTTCTTAAGCGAAAGTGTTCCTATTAATTTTCCATCATCATTTACAACATAAACATAATAAATTTCGTCAATGTCTTCAGCTTGCCGACTAAGTTCACGTAGACAGGTTAGAACGGTCCAATTCTCATTAACAATGACCAGTTCTTTTCCCATCAAACCACCGGCGGTGTCTTCATCGTAATGAAGAAGATCTACAATATCTCCAGCTGTTTCAATATCCTCAATATGAGAAAGAATTTCTTCTCGTTTTTCATCTGAAAGACCACCAATAAGATCGGCAGCATCATCAGAATCCATATGATCTATGAATTTTTTAGCTAGGACCTCAATAGGAAGAACTTTGATAAAGCGCTTTCTGTCATCTTCTTCAATTTCTGCAAGAACATCAGCACCCGTATCACCATCAAGAAGTAAAAATGTATATATGGCTTCTTCTGTATTTAATTCGTCTAGAATATCAGCAATGTCAGCAGGATGCAGATCTTCGATCTTAGCCTTTACTTCGGTCGAATTTTCCTGATCTATTAGGTTTTTTAGATCATCGATGTATTCGCGAGTTAATTCAAATTGCATAACATCTTAATTTTGAGTGTTTGACGAACTTTCTTAAGGCATAGATCCGATTATTGACATATGAAGTGAACATCTGCATAGAAAAAGTTTATGCAGAATATTTGTATCGATTATATGAAAATAGGCTTTTGTGTAAATTTAAGATCTGATGACTATTTACTTCAACATCTAATATAATTAAATAGTTGGTAAAGTAATAGAAACTTTTTTTTTTGAGAAGTACCTTCGTTAGGGAATAAAATGATTATTCAGCTAAAAGGGCTTCAATTTTATTAGTTAATTCTACAAATTCCGGAACTGTAAGTTGCTCTGGCCTTTGCCCCATAACGTCATCTTCTAGCTTTTTATCGCCGAGTAAACTTTTAAGGGAATTTCGGAGTGTTTTACGACGCTGGTTAAAGCCAGTCTTAACAATTCGGATAAATAAGGGCTCACTGCATTCTAGATGTGTAGTGGTGTTGCGACTCATGCGGATGACGCCAGAATTAACCTTGGGGGGTGGGTTGAAAACTTCAGGGCCAACCGTGAAAAGATAATCAATATTGTAGAAAGCCTGCATCAATACACTTAAAATACCGTAAGCTTTACAGCTGGGCTTTGCACTCATGCGTTCTGCTACTTCTTTTTGAATCATACAAACAACTTCAGGTATATGATCTCTATAATCAAGAACTCTAAAGAAAATTTGAGATGAAATATTGTAAGGGAAATTACCGATTATAGAAAAACGTTCATCAAATAATTTTGATAAATCATACTTTAGAAAATCTTCACTAATAATCCGACCATCAAGCTCTGGATATTTTTCTTTTAGGTAGGCTACTGATTCTGTGTCAATTTCGACGACATGAGTTTCGAAATTTTTATTAGGTATAAGGTATTGGGTAAGAACACCCATTCCTGGGCCTATTTCCAAAACTTTATTTATTTGCTCTCCATCTAAACTGTCAACAATTTTCTTGGCGATATTTAAATCTTTTAAGAAGTGTTGACCTAAACTTTTCTTTGCTCTAACTTGTCCCATACTCTGGTCTTCAATACTTTTTTAACAGGCGCTTCAATACTTAGGCTAAAAAACGAAAGTATTTTACAAACATTTCATTATTTTTGCGGTTTACCTGTCGTAATAATCACGGCAAATTTAGAACTAAATACCATAAGAACAGGGTTTACTTGTTGAAATTTTAAAATTCATTGACAAGAAAATCTAGAATTGTTTGCTTTAGTAATAATCATTGAGTGAAATTCAACTTGATTTTTGTTGTAATCAAGAATGAAAATTCGTTGTTTAAGGTGAACTAATCAAGTTTGAGTATTTAGGAAAGACGTTGTACAAAAAAACTAACACATTGAAGAAAACATTAAGTCAAGGCATAAAATTCCTAATTTTCTTTTCCATAAGTGCCTTTTTATTCTGGTTAATTTATAGAGGACAAGATACATCTGAAATTTTTGAGGTGCTTAAAAATGAAGTGAACTATTTCTGGATATTCATTTCTCTTACGTTCGGACTTTTAAGTCATATTAGCCGTACTATTAGGTGGAATATGCTAATTGAATCCTTAGGAAAAAAACCACGTTTTACGAATACTTTTTTAGCGGTAATGGTAGGCTATTTTGCAAATTTAGCTCTACCAAGAATGGGGGAGATTTCTCGATGTGGCATTATTACCAAATACGAAGATGTTTCGTTCTCGAAGTTGATAGGGACTGTTGTTTTGGAAAGAGCTTTAGATATTTTGATGCTTTTATTGTTCCTACTTCTTACGATGGTAACACAATTCGATGTGTTGTCTGATTTTATGACACGCAATCCACAGGTTAGTTCTAAGTTGTCTGCAGTTTTTGCGTCTTCAACTACATTGTATGTGTTAGGTGGTTTAGCTTTAATTTTGTTTGTTTTCAGGAAGAAATTTAAACACACAGTTTTCTACAAGAAGTTATTGTTCACATTGGGGAACTTTATGGATGGCTTTAGAGCAATTCGTAAGCTTGATAATAAACTGTCATTCGTATTGCATACCATATTTATATGGTTGATGTATTATATGATGACCTATATCTGCTTCTTCAGCTTTGGCTTTACTTCTGATTTGCCGGCTTTAGCTGGGTTAACGGTTTTTGTAATGGGTAGTTTTGGTATGGTTGCACCGGTACAAGGTGGAATTGGAGCTTGGCATTTTATGGTTATTGCTACACTGTTGATATACCTTCCTAGTACACCAGATATTGAGAAGCTTTCTCGAAGTTTCGCATTGGTTGTTCATGGTTCACAAACAGCTATGATTATTATTTTAGGAGCACTTTCCGTAATTGCTTTGCCTATAGTAAATCGCAAAAAAAACCTTAAATAGGTGTCGTAAATTAAGATTGTATGAGCGTAGGGTTTCAAATAGAAGAGGTTGTTAATCGGCTGTCAAAACAATGTTTTTTGGAACTTCCTGTGCGTTTGTATCAAAACGAACCGAATTGGGTTCGTCCACTCGATTGTGAAATTGAAACTGTTTTTGATCCTAAAAAGAATAAGATGTTCCGACGTGGTACTTGCCGTCGTTGGGTATTGAAAAATTCAGATGGACATGTAATTGGTCGAGTTGCCGCTTTTGTCGATAATAAAACTAAAGATTTAAGTGAGCAATCTACTGGAGGAATGGTTTTTTTTGAATGTGTTGATGATAAAGATGCTGCTTTTAAGCTATTTGATTGCTGTGTAGATTGGTTGAAAAATCAAGGTGTTGAAGCTATGGATGGATCGATAAATTTTGGCGAGCGTCATCAGAGATGGGGATTGTTAGTCGATGGTTTTCATAGACCTCTATATGGAATGCCATATTCTCTCCCTTACTATCAAAATCTATTCGAATCATATGGTTTCAAGACTTATTTTGAACAATACACCTATAAAACACTTTTTTCGACAGATAGTTTGAGCGAAATTATTGCTTGGAAAGCTAAACGAATAGTGAGTAATCCTGATTATTCAATAGTGCATTTTAAGAAGAAAAATATGGCGAAATTTATTAAGAATTTTGTTCATATTTATAATGAAGCCTGGGTTTCAACTATTCCTGGTGTCGATTATATGACAGAGGATCATGCTATAGAAACTTTTAATTCTATGGAATCCGTTTTGGATGAGAGGTTGCTATGGTTTGCTAGAGAAAATGAAGTTTTTGCAATACAAATACCTTAAAAAGGATAAAAATGCGATAGGTTTAATATTTGGTGTTGTTCCAGCATTTCAATCAAAAGGAATTGATGCAGCTATGATTTATCAATTTTCGAAAGAGGGCTTTAATTCCAATTTCCCTTTCAAAACACTTGAGATGAATTGGATTGGAGATTTTAATCCTCGCATGATGCATATGATGGAACATATTGGTGCATCAATTTATAAAACGCATATACACCTATAGGAAACTCTTTGATGAGAGTAAAGAGTTTAAGCGTTCTCCAATTATCAATTAGAGTTGTCCTCTCTTTAAATTTTATCGCAAAAGAAAAGCCACCTCTTTCGAGATAGCTTTGTTTTATTTAGAGTCCATGTTCAGTATGGAACTTTATTCTTAATAGGTGAATGTCATTCTCAGAATAATCTTCTTCTCCTAGCTCATCTAAAGCTTCTTCAATGTCGTCTGTTTCAGATTCATTGAAATATTCTAAAACTTCTTCTTGTCTATCTTCGTCAATAATTTCATCGATATAGTAATTGATGTTGAGCTTTGTCCCCGAATACACTATGGCATCCATTTCTTTTAGGAGATCTTGGAAATCCATCCCTTTTGCATCAGCAATATCTTCAAGGTCCATTTTTCTATCAACACTTTGAATAATATAAACCTTAAATTTAGATTTATCTACAATAGATTTTACGACCATATCTTGTGCACGCTCAATGTCATTTTCTTCAACGTGTTTGGCAATTAGATCAGCAAATTCTTTCCCAAAACGTTTAGCTTTACCAGCTCCTACGCCTTGAATGTGGCTCATTTCTTCAATATTTATAGGATACTGAATCGCCATATCCTCTAAAGAAGGGTCTTGGAAAATAACGTAAGGTGGTGTGTTTTTAACTTTAGATATTTTCTTACGAAGATCTTTCAGCATTTTTAAAAGAACAGTGTCAACAGCTGCTGTTCCAGATGATTTTGGAGCATCGGTATCTGTCTCATTAAATGCATGATCATCGGTAAGCAAGAAAGGAGTGGGGTTGTCTAGGAATTTATGGCCTTCGTCCTTTATTTTAATTACACCATATTGCTCTATATCTTTTTCAATAAACAGATTAATAAGTGCACGGCGAAATACCATATTCCAAAAGTGTTGATCTCTATCTTTACCACAACCAAAAAGCTCAAGCTCATCGTGTTTGTAAGATTTAATTGATGAGTTCTCTTCTCCCGTAATGATGTTGACAAGATGATCAATCTTAAATCGCTCCTTTACTGCTTTAACAACATTAAGAGCTTTAACGACAAATTCTTCTCCTTGGAATTCCTTTTTAGGATGTAAACAATTGTCACAGCTTCCGCAATTACTTTCAGTATGATTTTCACCAAAGTAATGAAGTAGTATTATTCGTCTACAGACTGCTGACTCTGCATAAGATACCGTTTCGAGTAGGAGTTGTTTTCCTATTTCTTGCTCAGCAATTGGTTTGCCTTGCATGAATTTTTCAAGTTTCTGAATATCTTTATAGCTGTAGAAAGTTAAGCAATGACCTTCACCACCATCTCTACCTGCACGACCAGTTTCTTGATAGTAGCCCTCTAAACTTTTGGGAATGTCGTAGTGGATTACAAAACGCACATCTGGCTTGTCAATACCCATACCAAAGGCTATCGTTGCGACCACAACGTCGATATCTTCCATGAGGAATTTATCTTGGTTTCCCGATCGTGTTGCAGAATCCATACCTGCATGATAAGGAACGGCATTAATACCATTTACTTGCAATGATTCAGCTAGCTCTTCAACCTTCTTTCTGCTTAAACAGTAGATAATGCCTGATTTACCTTCGTTCTTACGAATGAATTTAATAATCTCTTTAGTGGCATCAACTTTCGGCTTTACCTCATAGTAGAGGTTTGAGCGATTAAATGATGATTTATAAACTTTGGCAGTTAACATTCCAAGGTTTTTCTGTATGTCATTTTGAACTTTAGGGGTTGCTGTTGCTGTTAAAGCAATTATTGGAGCTTTCCCAATTTCTTCAACAATAGGTCTAATTTTACGATATTCAGGACGGAAATCGTGCCCCCATTCCGAGATACAGTGAGCCTCGTCTACTGCATAGAAAGAGATTTTTATGTTCTTAAGAAATTCAATATTACTTTCTTTAGTAAGAGATTCAGGAGCAACATACAAAAGTTTAGTTCGGCCTTCAATAACGTCTTCTTTAACTTTTAATGTAGCTGATTTTGAAAGAGAAGAGTTCATGAAGTGGGCAACGCCATCATCCTCACCAAAATTTCTCATGGCATCAACCTGATTCTTCATTAGGGCAATAAGTGGTGATATAATTATGGCTGTACCTTCCAACATCATAGCTGGTAATTGGTAACACAATGATTTTCCTCCACCGGTTGGCATCAATACAAATGAATCGTTACCATTAAGTACGTTATTTATTACTTCCTCTTGACTTCCCTTAAAGGTGTCAAAACCAAAATGTTTCTTTAAATGACTAACTAGCTCAAACTCCGTTTTCATTTTCTGTAAATTGTTGTCATTAAATATGTGCAAGATATTCTTTTGTATTGCTGAAAAATACTTCGAGCTAATTGTCAAAAAAATAACCTTAGATTATTTGTTGCTTATTTTCATAAAGCTGAGAACCTGCGAAACTAATAAAATGTTTTGCAGATTTAGCTTTTAAAGGTGTGATTTTACCTCTGTTCAGTCTTTTTTATTCAATAATTGAATACTTTTGTATTTTAAATTTAGATAAACATTTGAAATAAACAAAACCTTAAAATTATTTAACAGCTTTTGCCATGTGTTCATGTTTTAGCTGTAATTAAAGGTCAATAGAACATTAATAATTTAATACTGATAAGTTTTGAATTCAAAAGATAGAATAAAAGAAATAGCAAAAAACACAATATTAGAAGAAGCCAGAACTATTAGTCAACTGGTTGATTATGTTGACGATGATTTCGCTAAAGTTGTTGAGCTTATTTTAGAGAGTAAGGGACGTGTTGTTGTTACTGGAATTGGTAAAAGTGCTAATATTGCTAATAAGATTGTTGCTACTTTGAATTCTACAGGAACACCATCTATGTTTATGCATGCAGCTGATGCTATTCATGGAGACCTTGGTATGATTATGCCTGATGACATCATTATTTGTATATCTAAGAGTGGAAATACGCCAGAAATCAAGGTTTTGGCGCCATTGATCAAAAACATAGGAAATATATTAGTTGGAATGGTATCTGGTCTGGATTCATTCTTGGCTATGCAATCAGATTATGTGCTTAAGGCAGTAGCTGATAAAGAGGCTTGTCCAAATAATTTGGCTCCAACAAACTCAACAACTGCACAGTTAGTAGTTGGCGATGCATTAGCAGTGTCTTTACTTGAAATGCGTCAGTTTACATCTCAGGATTTTGCAAAATTTCATCCTGGAGGAGCTTTAGGCAAGAAATTATATCTACGAGTAAGTGATCTTATAGCTAAGCAAACGGCACCTAAAGTAAAACTTGATGATGATATTCGTTCTGTAATTCTTGAAATTTCTTCGAAGAGAATGGGAGCAGCAGCAGTTATTAGCGATGATAATGTACTTTTAGGAATAATTACTGATGGTGATTTGCGAAGAATGATGCAGCAGTATGAGGATGTTAAACCTCTTAAAGCGAGAGATATCATGTCTGAGTCTCCTAAGACGATTGGCGAAGAGGAATTAGCAATTAATGCTTTCCATATGATGGAGGAGAGTAGTATTACTCAATTAGTTGTATGCGAAGGTGAAAAGTATATTGGCTTAGTTCATCTTCACGATATCTTGAAAGAAGGAATTGTGTAACTTGGTGTCCTTTATTCACAACTGAGGAGATTTTTTAATCGTAATTGATTTTATATGTCAGAGAAAGAAGAGAAAGGGATGAGTTTTCTAGAACATCTAGAAGTGTTGCGTTGGCACTTAATTCGTGCTGTGTTAGCCGTTTTGGTGTTTGCAATTGCAGCCTTTGTGTTTTACGATATCATTTTTGATAAAATTATTTTAGCACCTAAGAATGTGGATTTCTTTACAAATAGAATGTTCGCACTTCTTGCTGATTATACGGGAGTGGAGTCTTTAAGGATTAATACCAAGCAGTTTCAGGTCATCAATATAAATATGGCTGGGCAGTTTGCTACACACATTTCAGTTTCGTTGATAATTGGTTTAATAGCTGGTTTTCCATACCTGTTTTTTGAATTTTGGCGTTTTGTTCGACCTGCTTTATATTCAACTGAGAAGAAACACGCGAGAGGATCAATCTTTTACACAAGTTTCCTGTTTGCGTTAGGTGTTTCATTTGGTTACTATGTAATTACACCATTATCTGTGCATTTTTTGGGTTCGTATAATGTGTCATCTCAAGTAATGAATCAGATTAATTTAACCTCATACATTTCAACTATTACCTCTATTGTATTGGCTAGTGGAATTATTTTTGAGTTGCCAATTTTGATCTTTTTCTTGAGTAAAATTGGTTTGGTTAGCCCTGAGTTTCTAAGGAAGTATAGAAAACACTCTATTGTGCTAATATTAATTCTGTCTGCTATTATTACACCACCAGATATTTTCTCTCAGGTTTTAGTTTGTTTACCCTTATTGGTTTTGTATGAAGTAGGAATAAGTATTTCTAAGCGAATTCAAAAACAGCAGGCAAAAGAATTTGAATAGAACTTTGATACAATAAATATTGTTTCGATTAGTTCTTCTATCAGGATGGATTTTTCTTAAATTACAAGATTATCCAATCATGTTCACTTATTAAATGTATACATGCTGGAATTATCTAAAGGATTAGTATTGTCTTTGTTTATTCTAATTGGAATAAGTCAATCTGCATATACTCAAGTTACCAAACTTAGAGGTAAGGTTGTTGATGCTAAAACTCAAGAGCCTTTACCTTTTGTAAATATTGCTTTCAAAGGAACTACAATTGGGACTACAACCGATTTTGATGGAAATTATTTTCTCGAAACTAGAACACCCAATGATTCTCTGCACGTTTCTTTTGTTGGTTATAAACAGCGAGTTTATAAAGTTCAGAAGGGTGTTTTTCAAACTTTAAATGTTGAGTTGCAACCAGAAACGGTAGCTCTTAATGAGATTAAAGTGATTCCAGGTGAAAATCCAGCTCATATACTTCTTCGTAAGATAATTGCACGTAAGAAAAAGAATAACCCTGCTCGTTTAGAATCGTACCAGTACGAAAGCTATACTAAGATGGAGATGGATTTGAATAATATTGGAGATGATTTTAAGAATAAAAAAATCATGCGCCAGTTTCAATTCGTTTTCGACTATGTTGATACCTCAGTAGTAACCGGTAAGTCCTACTTGCCTGTATTTATTACAGAATCTATGTCTGATTACTATTACCGTAAAAGTCCAAGGCTCGAACGAGAAGTGATTAAGGCATCAAAAATGTCAGGAATAAAAGATAATGCCAGCTTAGCGCAATTTACGGGACAGTTACATCAGAATATTAATATCTACGATAATTTCATTGACCTTTTTGATAAGGGCTTTGTGAGTCCTATAGCAGATGGAGGATTGGGTTATTATAGATATTACTTGACAGATAGTGCCTATAGAGAAGGGAATTGGTGTTACCATATGTCATTCAAACCTAAAAGAAAGCTAGATCCATGTTTTGTTGGAGATTTTTGGGTTGCAGACACAACCTTTGCTATCGATATTATGAAAATGCGTATCACCAAAGATGTAAATCTAAACTGGGTGACGGATTTGGTGAGTACTAATGAGTTTCAGAAAGTAGATGATTCAACTTGGTTTTTGAAAAAACAGGATTTATTTGTTGATTTCATGTTGACCAATAAGGATTCTACAGACCAAATGGGATTCTTTGGACGAAAATCTATTTCTTACAAGGATGTTAAGTTGAATCTTCCGATTCGAAAAGAGATTGTCAAACTAGAGAATAATGTCATCGTAAATGATGATGCTTTGGGAAAAGAAGCAACTTACTGGGATAGTGCACGTCCTTTCAAGCTTTCCTCACGTGAGTCCGGAATCTACTCTATGGTTGACTCCATTAAAAATGTACCGTTATACAGAAATATTGTCGATATTATTCAAACTTTTGTAACTGGATATTATGAAAAAGGCTTGTTTGAATATGGGCCCTATTATAAGCTATATTCTTTTAATGAGATTGAAGGGAATCGTTTTATGTTTGGAGGAAGAACGTCAAATGAATTTAGTACAAAAGTAATGTATAATGCTCACTTAGCTTATGGTGATAAGGATAATCGATTTAAGTATGGTTTAGGCTTTTTATATATGATAGATAAATCGCCTAGGGAAACTTTCGGGATGCAATACAAGCATGATATTTATCAACTTGGAAAGAGTCCAAATGCCTTTACCGAAGGGAATATTTTGGCTTCTTTACTAACAAGAAACCGTAATGATAAGCTGACCATGATGGATCAGTTTGAAGCGCACTACGAAAAAGAGTGGTTTCAGGGGTTTATGAATACAATTAAATTTCGATATAGAGATATTACTCCAACGCCAATAGTCCCTTTTGTGAAGCCTAATGGAACCCCAATCTCTGGAATTAAAGCTTCTGAAATTGAATTGAAGACACGTTGGACGAGAAATGAGAAAGTGATAATGGGTGAGTTTGAAAGACGACACTTTGGAGGAACTGTTCCTATTGTTAATCTTTATATGACAATGGGATTTAAAGATTTATTTGGTTCCGATTATGAGTATTTTAAAACAGACTTAAGCGTAGATCATACTCTAGAGTTACAACCATTTGGGAAATTACGTTATCTGGCTACAGCCTCAAAGCTTTGGGGTAGAGTGGCATATCCATTGCTATCATTGCACGAAGGGAATGAAACCTACGCTTTCGATCCGTACGCGTTTAATATGATGAACTATATTGAGTTTGCCAGTGATCAATATGTTAGTCTTTCTTTGGAGCATCATTTTCATGGCTTTATAATGAATCGAATTCCTCTGTTTAAAAGATTAAAATGGCGTGCTGTAGCTACAGCGAAGGGTTTGTGGGGTACATTATCTGATAAAAATAATGGGGCCTTGGAAAATACTGAGGCTGCTATGCAATTTCCTTTAGGACTATCTGATGTTAAAGATCCTTATTTCGAAGCGAGTGTAGGTATTGAGAATATCTTCAAATTTTTCCGTGTTGATGCGATGTGGAGATTGAATCATTTGGAGCCTAATCCTAATCAAGATTTTGAAAAATTTGGAATCCGAGCTATGTTTCAGATGACATTCTAGTAATAAAATTAAGTTTGGAAAGATATATTAACACATCAGTCTAAAAACTATCCCTAACAGTTTCATATATTTGCACAATTCGGGGACAATACCTAAATATTTTTTATGATTTTAAGAGCTGAAAATTTAGTAAAGAAATACAAGAGCCGTACAGTTGTTAAAGGTGTTTCGGTAGAAGTAAAGCAAGGTGAGATTGTTGGATTGCTTGGGCCTAATGGTGCAGGTAAAACGACATCATTCTATATGATTGTTGGATTGATTCAACCTAATGGTGGACGAATTTTTCTTGATGAAAGAGAAATTACCAATGAGCCTGTATATAAAAGAGCTCAAATGGGAGTAGGCTACTTGGCTCAAGAAGCTTCGGTTTTTCGTAAGCTAAGTGTTGAGGACAATATTATGGCAGTTCTTCAGATGTCTGACTTTACAAAGGAGTATCAAAAGCAGCGATTAGAAGAAATGTTGGATGAGTTCAGCTTACAGAAAATCCGTAAGAGCTTGGGAATACAGCTTTCGGGTGGTGAGCGTAGAAGAACTGAGATTGCAAGAGCTTTATCAATCAAACCTAAGTTTATTCTTTTGGATGAACCATTTGCTGGGGTAGACCCTATTGCAGTTGAGGATATTCAAGACATTGTTCGTAAGCTTAAGGATAAGAATATTGGTATTTTGATTACTGATCACAACGTACAAGAAACACTTTCGATTACCGAAAGAGCTTACCTATTATTCGAAGGTAATATTCTTAAATCGGGCACGGCAGAAGAGTTAGCTGCTGATGAAGATGTTAGAAGAGTATACTTAGGAAAGAATTTTGAGTTAAGACGATCAAAATAAATTCAATTCCTTCTTTATTGAAAACAAACCACCATTGTAATTAATTAACTGTGGTGTAGTTAATTAAGAAGAGAATTATGGATTGGTTTATGCTTTTGTTTCAAGCGTTAAAATCCGGAGAATAAAAAATATCAAAAAATTTCGTCTTTTTTCAAAATTACTATTGCACAAATAAAAAAAGACGTTTATATTTGCACCGCAATTAACCCGCGGATGTGGCGTAATTGGTAGCCGCGCTAGACTTAGGATCTAGTGCCGAAAGGCGTGGGGGTTCGAGTCCCTTCATCCGCACTACAGAAAAATAACCTTAAACCGCCCTCTGAAGATGTAGATACATCATGCATGTGGCGGTTTTTTGCAATTTTAAAGGTTTTATCATTCTAATAGCTGAAAAATGAATATCACAAGAACCAACACCGATGATTTGAATGCTGTAATTAAATTACAGTTAGTAAAGGAAGATTATGCGAGTCAAGTTGACTCTGTGCTTAAGGAACACCGTAAAAAAGCAAGTATTGATGGTTTCCGTCCTGGTAAAGTGCCAATGGGTTTGATCAAGAAAATGTATGGTACTCCAGTTTTAGCTGACGAAGTAAATAAGGTTCTTGGTCAAGAGCTTTATAAGTATATCGAGGAAAACAAGCTTGATATTTTAGGTGAGCCTCTTCCAAATGAGACAGAGCAAAAGAGTATTAACTGGGAAAAAGATACTGAATTCGAATTCGTATTCGATATCGCTATGGCTCCTGAGTACACTCTTAACCTAAGCAAAAGAGATAAAATCAACTTCTTTAAAATTGCAGTTGATAAGAAAATGATTCAGAACGGTGTAGATATGCATGCTCGTCGTTTTGGTGCTAACGAAGAAGCTGAAGTTGTAGAAAACAAAGAAATCCTTAAAGGTAACTTTGCTCAACTTGATGCTGAAGGTAACATCGTTGAAGGTGGTATCGCTAGCGAAGATGTAGCTATTTCATTGGAATATATGAAAGACGAAGAGTCTAAAGCTAAATTTGTTGGAGCTAACGTGAACCAGATTATTACTTTCAACCCTGCTAAGGCATTTCCAAATAGATCTGATTTGGCTTCTATGTTGGGTATTGCTCCAGAAATGGCTGAGACTTTAGAGTCAGATTTCCAATATACAATCACTAATATTTCTAAGTTTATTGCTGCTGAAATGAATCAGGAGTTATTCGACAAAGTATTTGGTGAAGGAAAAGTTTCTTCTGAAGAAGAATTCAAAAACCAAATTAAAGCTGATATCGAAGCTCAATTGATTAATGATAGCGATTACAAATTCTTAATCGATTCAAAAGCTAAATTGGTTAAGAAAGCAAAAATCGACCTTCCTATTGCTTTCTTGAAGCGTTGGATTATTGCAACTAACAAAGAAATGACTGCAGAGCAAGTTGAAAGCGATTTCGACAATCATTCTGATGAAATCAGATGGCAGTTAATCAAAGATAAGTTGGTAAAAGATAACGATCTTAAAGTTAGTGAAGAAGAGGTTGTTGAATTTGCTAAGAAGCAAGCTTTAATGCAATTTCAGCAGTATGGAATGATGGATGTTCCAGAAGAGTACTTGACTAACTACGCTAAGCAAATGTTAGAGAACAAGGACGAAGCTAAAAAGATTTTTGATCGTAAATTAGACGACAAAGTTGTTGAGTATCTTAAGAATACTATCAAGATAGAAGAGAAAGAAGTTTCTACTGAAGATTTCAATAAGATGTTTGAGTAAACATTATAGAATATATACATTAGCAACCACGCTCTTTTGGGCGTGGTTGTTTTTTATTCAGCATTTTGCTCTACTGATGTTAATAAAAGCAATATTTTAGTTAATTTAGCTAAACTTAAATATTGAACCAGTATATCAAATAATAGTCTTTTGTTTTGGTAGGCTTTAACCATCCAAAGCTCAAATAAAATATTTTCATCCTATGATACCACAAGACGAATTTAAAAAATTTGCGACTAAGCATAGAGGAATTAGTAGTTTGTCATTAGACAAATACACTTCTATTAGTAACTCATATATTTCTCCTACAATTATCGAGGAGCGCCAGTTGAATGTTGCTTCTATGGACGTGTTTTCGCGTTTGATGATGGATAGAATCATCTTTTTAGGTGTACCTATCGATGATTATGTCGCAAATGTTATTATGGCTCAACTTTTATTCCTTGAGTCTACTGACCCTTCAAAGGATATTCAAATTTATTTTAATACGCCTGGAGGATCTGTACATGCAGGTTTAGGTATTTATGATACTATGCAGTATATCAATTGTGATATTGCTACAATTTGTACTGGTATGGCTGCTTCAATGGGAGCTGTCCTGTTAACTGCTGGTGAAAAAGGTAAACGTTCTGCACTAAAGCACTCACGTGTAATGATTCACCAACCAATGGGTGGTGCACAAGGTCAGGCTTCTGATATTGAAATTACTGCTCGTGAGATTATGAAGTTGAAGAAAGAGCTTTATACTATTATTTCTGATCATTCAGGAATGCCTTTCGAGACGGTTGAGAAAAATTCTGATCGTGACTACTGGATGACGGCTCAAGAGGCTAAAGATTATGGTATGATCGACGAAATATTGATAAGAGAGCCAAAGAAATAAGGCCTGAGAAATCATAAAAATCTTGGAAATGCAGAGTTTAGCTTAAAATGCTTAACTTTGCATTTCTAATATAAGAAGGAATCGTATTCTGAAAATACGATGATTGATTTAATTGTAAAAACAAATGGTTTAATGATGTTATGAACTGACATCGGCAAGCTAAAAGACTATATTTTACTTATGGATAAATGTTCATTTTGTGGGCGAGATAAAAAAGATACCAATCTTTTAATTGCGGGAATTAGTGGTCATATCTGTGATAGTTGTATTGAGCAGGCTCATGATATCATCAAAGAAGAATCTAAGGTTAACTCAGATCTTAATTTGAATGAGCTTCAATTGCTGAAGCCAACCGAGATAAAAACTTTTCTGGATCAGTATGTGATTGGACAAGATGCGGCTAAGAAATACCTTTCTGTTGCCGTTTATAACCATTACAAGAGATTGCTTCAAGAAGAAGATGATGAGGAGATTGAAATTGAAAAATCGAATATCATCCTAGTTGGAGAAACTGGAACCGGGAAAACACTTTTGGCAAGAACAATTGCTAAAATGCTTCACGTGCCTTTCACTATTGTTGATGCAACTGTACTTACAGAGGCTGGTTATGTTGGTGAAGATATCGAATCGATTCTTACACGTTTGTTGCAAGCTTCTGACTACGATGTTGAGGCAGCTGAAAAAGGAATTGTATTTATCGATGAGATTGATAAGATTGCTCGTAAGAGTGATAATCCATCAATTACACGTGATGTTTCTGGAGAAGGTGTTCAGCAAGGTTTGTTGAAATTGCTTGAAGGATCTATTATAAACGTACCACCGCAAGGCGGACGTAAGCATCCTGATCAGAAGATGATACCAGTAAATACAAAGAATGTGCTTTTCATTTGTGGAGGTGCTTTCGATGGTATTCAGCGTAAAATTGCTCAGCGTTTAAATACAGCAGTTGTTGGTTTTAATGCAAGTAAGCTTGCCGAAAAAGTAGACCAAGAAAATTTCTTGCAATATATCGCTCCACAGGATTTAAAATCATTTGGTTTGATTCCTGAAATTATTGGCCGTCTACCAGTTTTAACTTACTTGGAACCCTTGGATCGTCAAGCTCTTAGAAATATTCTTACAGAGCCTAAAAACTCAATTATTAAGCAATACAATAAGCTGTTTAGTATTGATGGTATCGAGTTGAGTTTCGACGAATCTGCTTTAGAATATATCGTTGATAAGGCTTTGGAATACAAATTAGGAGCACGTGGTTTGCGTTCAATTTGTGAAGCAATCATGATGGATGCAATGTTCGAATTGCCAACATCTGATGAAAAATCTGTTTCGATTGATGCTGAATATGCAGCAAGCAAATTGGAGAAAACAAATGTGAAGCACTTAAGGATAGCTTAAGTTAGCCCTTTATATAAAACAAAAAAAAGTCTGGTTAATAACCAGACTTTTTTTTGTTTTATGCTTTTAGAGTTTAAAGATATTCTTCTTTTAAAACGGACATTATAATCTTGTCATGGAATTTTCCATCCCTGAAACAGGCTTGTCTGTATTTGCCTTCAGAAATAAAGCCAGCTTTTTGATAGGCTTTAATACCTCCAATATTTGTTTCTGAAACAGATAACATTAGACGATTTAAGCCTTTACCGAGAAATGCAATCTTGAGAATTTGCTTTGTAACTTCAGCACCAATTCCTTTTCCCCACTTCGATTTATCTCCAATGAAAATGAAATACTCTCCAGACAAGTTTGAGTTTGATATATTGCAGATTCCTGCATAACCAATCAATTGATTGGAGTCTTTTAGGAATATACCTAAGTTCAAACCTATCTTGTCCTCAAGAACAGTTTCAAACCAAAGATCAATTTCATTTTTGGTATTGATTTTTTGAAAAGCTGAAAGAGAATATCTAATACTATCTTTATCATTTAGCCAATCATAGAATGGAGAAACATGAATCTTACTTAAAGCCTTGAGTTCAATCATATTCTACTTTCTCGCATAGTCGATAAAAGAATAAGCATACTCATTTTTCTCACTTGGCATATAATCTTCACGCTTTTCACTTTGCCATACTTTTCCATCAACTTTAGGAAAGAATGTATCGCCATCAAATTTTTTGTGAACAAGAGTTAGATATAACTTATCAGCTTTGTCGATAGCTTCTTTATAAATTGTTCCACCACCAATAATAAATGCCTCCTGATCGGCAGGAACTTTAGCAAGAGCTTCTTCCAATGAGTTAACTACAATGCAACCTTCAACTTTATAATCCGCCTGACGGGTAATAATGATAGAAGTACGATTAGGTAGTGGTTTCCCTATTGAATCGAATGTTTTGCGACCCATAATAATATGATGTCCTGTTGTTAGAGCCTTGAATCGTTTTAGGTCGGCAGATAAACGCCAGATTAGTTGATTGTCTTTTCCAATAACATTGTTTTGAGAAGCTGCTACGATTATTGATATAGGCATGGTAAATATATTTTAGTGAATATATATATTGCTTAAATAGTATTCTATTAGACTGATATGGCACCCTTGATACTTGGATCAGCTTCGTAGTTTTCTAAGCTGAAATCCTCATACTTGAAATCAAATATGCTTTTTACATCAGGATTGATCTTCAATTGAGGAAGCTTTTTAGGCTTACGTGTCAATTGTAAATCAACTTGTTCTAAATGATTATTGTAGATATGTGCATCACCTAAAGTGTGAACGAAGTCACCAAGTTGCAGGTCACAAACTTGAGCAATCATCATTGTAAGCAAAGCATATGAGGCGATATTAAAAGGCACACCTAAAAAGATATCAGCACTTCGTTGGTATAGCTGGCACGATAATTTACCATCGGCTACATAAAATTGGAACAAAGCATGACAAGGAGGCAAAGCCATATTTTCAATATCGGCAACATTCCATGCACTTACAATTAATCGGCGAGAATTAGGATTGGTTTTAATATCATTTATCAGTTGAGAAATTTGATCGACATGTTCGCCGTTAGCCTTGGGCCATGAACGCCATTGGTAGCCATAAACGTGTCCTAAATCACCTTTTTCATCTGCCCATTCATTCCATATTCTAACACCATTATCTTGTAGATACTTGACATTGGTATCCCCATTCAAAAACCATAAAAGCTCATGAATAATAGATTTTAAATGAAGTTTCTTAGTTGTTAAAACAGGAAATCCTTCTGATAAGTCGAATCGCATTTGATGTCCGAAAATACTGATGGTTCCGGTTCCAGTACGGTCTCCTTTTTGGTTACCTTCTTGGCTTACTTTTTCTAGCAATTCGAGATATTGGCGCATAGTAGTTCTAGTTTTTTCTGAAAATCAGTCTAAAGTTAAACTTTCCATTGAAAGAATGTTTCTCTCAAAGATATATTTCACAAGACAACTTATTAACATGTTTGTTGAAAACTCTTAGAAGTTACACGTAAGTGTACAATAAGATTTGTTTTGACAGATAAAATTTTAAAGTTGCACCTTGTTTATTCAACATAAATTATAACTTTAATGTTCGATCGAAAATTTAACACATAAAAATTAAGCCCAATGCTTATTAAAACATACGGAAGTGCTGTGTATGGAATACATGCCACAACAATTACTATCGAGGTTAATGTTTTTAACGGAGTTCGTTTCAGTTTGGTTGGTTTGGCAGATAATGCTGTTAAAGAAAGCCAGCAAAGGATTGATTCCGCACTGAGAGAAGTCGGATACAAGATTCCAGGCAAAAAGATTATTATTAATATGGCTCCTGCCGATATTCGCAAGGAAGGTTCGGCTTATGATTTACCATTAGCTATAGGGATATTAACGGCTACGGAGCAAATTAAATGCCCCGATTTACAGAAGTATGTGATTATGGGTGAACTCTCGCTCGATGGAAGTTTAGTGCCCATAAAAGGTGTGTTGCCAATGGCAATTAAAGCCAGAGAAGAGGGCTTTGAAGGTTTAATTCTACCTAAGGAGAATGCGAAAGAAGCTGCAGTTGTAAATAATTTGAAAGTTTACGGTATTGAAAATATTAAGGAGCTGATCGACTTTTTTAATGGAGATGCCGAGTTGGTTATTACCGAAGTGGATACCAGAGCCGAGTTTTATTCTCATTTGAATAGTTTTGAGCACGATTTTGCTGATGTAAAAGGACAGGAGAATGTGAAAAGAGCTCTTGAAATTGCAGCAGCAGGCGGGCACAATATTATAATGATTGGTCCTCCAGGATCGGGAAAGACGATGTTGGCAAAGCGCATACCAGGTATTCTACCTCCATTAAGTTTGCAGGAGGCTCTCGAAACAACGAAGATTCATTCGGTTGCTGGAACGCTCGAGAAAGCAGGTGGTTTGATGACTAAAAGACCATTTAGAAGCCCACATCATACGATTTCTGACGTCGCCCTAGTAGGTGGTGGAACCATACCCAAACCGGGTGAAATATCTTTATCGCACAATGGTGTTTTGTTTTTAGATGAATTACCTGAATTTAAACGAACGGTGCTCGAGGTTATGCGACAACCTTTAGAGGATAGAACGATTACCATCTCCCGAGCTAAGTTTACTGTGGATTATCCAGCTAGTGTGATGTTAATTTCATCGATGAACCCATGTCCTTGCGGATTTTATAACCATCCTGATAAAGATTGTTTGTGCCCACCAGGTATGGTTCAAAAATATTTGAGTCGAATTTCAGGACCACTGCTCGATCGTATTGATATTCATATCGAAGTAACCCCTGTTTCTTTCGATAAAATTTCAGACGAGCGCCTTTCGGAGAAATCGGAACATATTAGAGGAAGGGTAGAAGCTGCCCGTGAGATTCAGTCTACACGTTTTGATGAGGAGGAAGGTATTCACTCAAATGCTATGATGAGTTCTCGTCTTTTAAGAAAACATTGCCAACCCAACGCAGAGGGTATGCAGCTCCTGAAAGTTGCTATGGAAAAGGTCGGTCTCTCTGCTCGAGCTTACGATAGAATCCTAAAAGTTTCGCGAACAATTGCCGATTTAGAAGGCTCCGCAACTATTGAAACCGATCATTTATCGGAAGCCATTCAGTATAGAAGTTTGGACCGAGATGGTTGGGGAGGGTGAATTTTAATTATGAATTATAAATGATGAATTAATAAGGCGCTCCATGGAGCGCCTTTTTATAATGTGCTTTTCTTTGGGGTTATTTTGGTTGAGGTGTGTGAATGAAAAATTTAAGTTCAACTGATTGAAGCTTTTTTCTGCAAATCTGAATCAGTTTATTTGATTGAAATTATTGCCTTAATGGTTGGTGTCAAGTTGTTACTGTTTAAGATAATATTGTTAATTTTAGGAGGTGAATTTTACTAGTATTTATTGGCGGAGATAATTTGTCGAATACATTAATTAAGTCTATATGAGTGGACAAGAAGGAGCAAGAGGTTATTTATTGCAAGCTGTTACAGCTGTGTTAGATTCATTCGAGGATAATTGGGAAAGTATCTGTGTAGAGCCGAAAACTGAAGATGATAAAGTCGATATTAAATGGACTTACGCAGATAGCTCAGAAAAGGTATGCCAAGTTAAATCATCGATTAATCCTTTCGAGAAAGCTAATGTATTAAAATGGATGTTGGAATTGTATAAGGATTATCCTGAAGCTTCTAATTACAAAGTTGCATTAATAGGGACTAATACTAAATCTGCAAATGATCTAATTAAATCAATTAATGATCAGATATGTAATGAGTTCAAAGGGAATTACAAAGAATTGAATTCTATAAATAACAAGATTAATGTTATCTGTCATCCTCTCGATATTAAAGTCTTAAATAAAGCAATTGCAGCAGATGTAAGTAGGTTTTTATCTTCAAAGGGGATTGTTGAGCCTTCCTCTTCTCATCAGTTAATTGCTAAAGGATTAGTGTTAGATCAATTCGAACTTTCGACAAAAGGAGAACCACTAACTAGAATTCAATTTGAAAATAAATTACTTGAATGGATTACTTCCAAGAACTATGTAAATCGTAATATTAACCTGTCATTTTATCTCTCTGGACATTTCAATTTTACTAATACAATTAACGCGATTAAACACGGAGATATTGAAAAGTCAGAATATTTTGAAGGGCGTAAAGAAAATCTTCTTTCCCAAATAGAAAATATTAAGTCTTTTAATGTTGTCGAAAATTTTATTGTTAGTGATAGTTCTTCAATGTTTTTAGAGAGTAGTATTTTTCAGAAGAGAAAAACATATTCGTTAGACTATAAAAATGAACCTGTTGTTATCGATTCTGAAGACAAGCTTGAAATTAAAGAGAAAGTGAAAAAATTGTTGGGGCGACATTTGTCAAATTATTTTTTTGGTTTTGGGGATTTAACGGAATCCCGAAATACAGTACTAACATTTCCTTCCAGGAGCAAGTATACTTTTAGAGGAAATTTAGATGAGAAAGAAAAATATAAGCTTTATAGAAAATTTATTTTTGATCTGGAGGATACTCTTGACCTACAGGAATATTGGGAAAAGATGAGAGGATTTTATTTTTTGCCGATTGTATTAAAAAATGAGGGGACTTCACATGAACAAGATCTTAAAATAAGATTAGTATTTCCTAATGATGTAAATGTTATTAAACCTGATGACTTTCCAATGCCTAAAAGGTATGAGGTTATAAAAGATTTTAACAGGTTAGATAGTCATTTTTCATCTCTGTTTAAACATCATAAAGATCTTGAAGTAGAAGAATATCAATCTAACAAAAATCTCTACAGTAGATATGATGAATTAAAGGATTTAGTACCATCATTATCAATTGATGAGAAGGAATTTGAAAAAGATCGGTATTATGAAATATTGAATTATATTTTTGATTATCGTGTGTTTGATAATCAGAAAAATGGGACAGTGTTGGAGTGTCAAATTGACGAGTTAAATTCTAATGAAGTAATCTCTTTACCATCTTTTATTTTTGTTTGGTGTTCAAAAGATTTTTCTATCGAATATGAGATCAATTATAAGAATCTACCAAAGAAAATAAATGGCACATTGGATGTGAATGTAAATGATTAAGTAGTGTTAATATAAAAGGAGTTTTTAACCAGTTAATTAAAACCGAAGAGTGGCAACTCTAAATAAATATACCCATCAGAATCTTTACGTATTGATTATGAGATCCTGAAATAAATTCAGGATGACGTTCAATATTGGACATCTATATTGCAGAACTTCAAATGCCCTAAAAGAGTTGTTTTATGACTCCACAAAAATTTAAGGCCCCAAAAAGAATTGAAATTGGCATTAAATCTTTTTTAGGCAGTCAAAGAGATTTGGTTTGAAGCTCCACAAAAATTTAAGGCCCCAAAAAGAATTGGAATGGGCACTAAATCTTTTTTAGGCAGTCAAAAAGATTTGTTTTGTAGCTCCACAAAAATTTAAGACCTCAAAAAGAATTGGAATGGGTATTTACACTTCTGTTAGATGATTTAAACTACGTTCCGCCGTTTTGCAGATGGGATTACTTGGATTGACCTAATTGTTTTGCTCTGGTTTGGGTTAGGGGTAGTAGTGGAAACCCCGCAGCCGATTTGGCTTTGCGCGGTGGGGCGAGGAGTTGCAACGAAAAGCCCGACCGACAGTATGGAGGAAACCCCCAATTATTACAAATAGGGGAAAAGATAAAGACGATTGGGTTGTTTATTATATTGTTTTCTTACTTTTGTGATACAAAATTTTAAGGGCAGAGTCTTGCTCTATACTGAAATTGAAAATATTAGACTAATGGGAAATAAACTTAATGATCCTATTGGCCGATTGATGGGCTTGAGATATAAGTCGCATCCTTGGCACGGGATTGATGTTGGTGATGATGCACCTAATTCAGTCATGGCATTTATTGAAATGGTGCCAACTGATACCGTAAAGTATGAGGTGGATAAAACGAGTGGTTATTTAAAAATTGACCGTCCTCAAAAATATTCCAATGTAATTCCTGCGCTTTATGGCTTTCTTCCTCAATCGTATTGTGGCAAGTTAGTTGGTGAGTATTGTAGCGAAAAATCTGGGAAGATAGATGTTCAAGGTGATGGTGATCCTCTTGATATTTGTGTGTTGACTGAAAAATCAATCGCTCATGGCGATATTATTGCCGAAGTTCGCCCTATTGGTGGATTTAGAATGATTGATGGCAATGAGGCTGATGATAAAATTATTGCTGTTTTAAATAACGATGCCACTTATGGTAATTATAATGATATATCGGACTGTCCTGAGGTTATTATAACTCGACTTAAGCATTACTTCTTAACCTATAAGGATATGCCAGGATTGGATAGTGAAGCTGAAATTACGCATGTATATGGTCTTGAAGAAGCCAAAGAGGTTATCACTAGATCTTTGGATGACTATAAAGCACGATTTGAAAACCTTGAAGATGTGTTAAAGCATGTATAAATAGGTTTTAAAACTTATAAAAATAGAGCTCTCGATTCGTCGATGAGCTCTATTTTTTTATCATACATAAATAAATTTTATTACTTTTAACTGCTTGTATAGTGTTTGCCTAATAGCACTTGCAGGTTAGGTGTAGTGTAAATAATATTTTTGAATTACTTTTTTAGTGATGAGCAATTCAAAATTCAAGATTTATTTGTTTAATGAGTAGTAAAGAGAATTCGAAAATAAGGATTAATGCTCTTTTAAAAGAGCTAGATAGACAACAACTTGAAGTCAAGAAGAAAAAAAACTTGATTCGTGTTATTGTCGCTGTTATTATACTTGTGTCTGTTGTTACTTTTAGTTTTTTTTATAAAAACTCTGATAAAAGTGTGAGTCCGATTGTTCAGGTTGAGAGAAAATATGGAGATCTTGTTAAGAAAGAGAACTTGAAACCTAAACTTGTAAAGACCTATCAACTTATTTTTGATAGCTTGAATCAATACCCTTTAGCTCGTTTTATAGATAAAGAAAAGGCCCTTTCTTTTCAGGAAGAAATTAAAAAATTACACTTACCAAAGACTTATATAAGCATTGATAGCATCGATGGAAAAGAAAGGGTTTTAGCAATTTCGGCTAACTATCGTTATTATGTGCAAGTTGGTATATTTAAGAATCAACTTATTCCTGATTTACCTGAAAACATGGTTTACCTACATCAAATAAAAGATAAGAATTTATATAAATATCGCTTGGGACCATTTACCAAGAGTATTCAGGCAAAAAGATTAGTTAAACATCTAAAGCTTAAAGATTATTTGATTGTTGAGGTTTCTAAGTAGATTGTTATTCTATAAATTACTGGAAAGGATTTCGATTAGTATTTGTAATATTATTTAAGTTGATCAGATTTTGAGATATAATAAGGGCTGTCAATTTTAATTGACAGCCCAATTCTTTAATAATAATATAAAACTATATTATTTATCAAATTTTAAAGTTAAACCTGGCTTAATACCGTGTGCAATTGCAGCGTTATTAAAGATAGCAAATCCAAAAGGAAGCTCTTTATCCAAGTCAAAAACAACGTCGTCAGCATCACCTGTATTCAGCTTACGAGTAACTTCACAAATCCAACCACTACCAGTATGTAGTGCAGAAATTGAAATATCACCACGTCCTTCAGTAAATGCTTTAGTCGTAATACTTGGTAAACGCATGTTTCCAGTACCTTGCTCAAAACCACCATCTGCAGGATTGATAGAACCACCTTCATAAGTTAATACACCATTTGCATCAACAGCTGTAATTAGCTTAGCTACACCATTATTAATGTCAGTCTCACTAATCCAGTAATATTCTGTTTTGTTAGGAATAACATATTTAGGTACACTAACATCAGCAGTACCGTTATTTAAAGTTTGGCTATTGTTTGAATATCCACCTGAACCAGTAGCATCACCTTTTCTACCATTAGCAGAAGAACCTTTAGATGCATCATCATACTCCATTTTCTGATCGTCAACCTGACCTAAGAATGTACCTCTGTCACGCTTCCAATGCCACATGTCTACCTTTTCTGATTCATTAGTAAGGTAATGTCTAGTGTGCTTATCTTTTGCCTTAGAAATTGATGTTGCTGTATGACAAGTTGCATAACAAGTAGAACCACTAAAGCCTGCTACTTCACCAATTGGGAATAAAAATGAGAATTTATCTTCGTAATATTTATCACCAAGAGTATTAGCATACTTATGCTCACCTTTCCAAAGTTTATCAGAAGCATCAAAATACCATGATTGTCTATCCTTACTGTCATCATCATCATCCCACTCAATTAGGAAATAGATATCTCCACCCATATATCCAGCACGCATAGAAAAGTCATACTCTTCTCCAGAATAAGGAGCAAATAAACCTAGTTCTTCTTCTACACCTTCACCATCAGGGTTTAAATATGTGCTTCTTGGACCCAGATTTGGTACTGTTGCTGTTCCAACAAGTTTTTGGGCAGTTCCCCACATATCATCAATGCTTCCATCCATTGCTGGAGCAGCACTAAATTCTGTAACTAGAAGTTCTGATGTACTTTCTCCAGGCTCTGGGGTACGAAATTTACTATCATCAGACTCTCCACAACTGGAAAATAAAAATCCGAAGACGGAGATTGATAATAAAATGTTTTTAGTTTTCATAAAATGTCAAATTTGGTTAGTTGAATAGAACATAATTAGAGTGATGTCACACTGGGTAATCTTCTATGCCCCACCTTTAAGGGGAAATCTTGTAGAATGTAGATCACATTTTAGTGTGATCTACATTCTAATTCATTCGTTATTCTGAGGTGATAATTTTAAATATTATTCACCTAGTGTTCTGAGGTAATTAATTAACAACCATCTCTCTTCGACATCAGAAATCTTCTTTTCGAAGTTTGGCATTTCATCTTTTCCAATTATCGATTTGTAATATAAAGTACCGTCAGTTTGAGCTTGAACTTCTTCAGAACTAAAATCACGCATTTCTGTATCGAGAGTAGCAGCTTTTTTACCATCCCCGTAGCCCTCTGTACCGTGACAAGACGCACAATGTGTAGCAAATAAATCAGCTCCAATTTCGTCATCATCCTCAACACCAGCTTGCGGATTTGTCATATCCTTATATTTTGCTGGAACTTCCCAATCAATAGTAGTCATTGCCATAAATATAAAACAGCAAAATAAGATTACTATTCCCATTAATTTCTGATTTTTCATAAGACTAATTTTTTAGTTTTTAACTTGTTGTTTGTGATATAAAATTCCGACAATTGATACGACAATTAATGATAAAATCATAAATGCCAAATAAGGAATTCCTTTCATATCTCTCTCTGTAGGGTCATTAATCGTTATCTTTTGTCCCCAATTCATTTTATTCGAAAAGATTACATTCTTATATGTTCTATTGTCAACAACTTTTATTAATATTTCAAGTTCTCCTTCGTTAATTCCTGGTATTTTCTCGTCAAAAATGAATTCAGCTTTCCCATTTTCTAGTTTTACAGATCCGACTTTCAAATCTGCAAATAGACGTTTTATCGCTATTTCGAGATTAATCTTCGGATAAGTCCCTTCATCTTCTGAGCTATTTATATCACTGGCAGAAATCTGAATTTTATGCTTGCCATCCTGATCAAGAAATTTTGCGTTTAGGTATAAGTCTTTTGCTTTAACTTTTTTTGTTGCTTTTTTATATTCTTTATTTCCAGGGAAAATAGCTTTTAAAATAAAAACGCCCTTTTCGTTTACGCTGAATTTATAATCTTCTGCAATCAAAAACATAGCTTCTCCGTTCTCATCTGTAGTCAGCTTTGTTAAAAGAGAATCGCCTTGTTCAGTTACCATATAGATTTCTAATGGCATGCCTGATAGATTCTGAAATTTACCATCAACTCTAGCTTTTGTACTGAGTTGAATCAATCTTGAATCATTAATAAAGCTAGTATATTCAACACTCATGTAAACCTTTTTGGGCTTAGCTTTTGCAAAAGCAATAGAGCATGTTAGAAATAGAACCAGCAATATATATTTCATAGGTCTTATTGATTTTAATATTTCAGTCATAATTAGTCAGCTTTAGGTTTTTCTTTATGAGTTTCCAATTTTAAGAATTGCTCACCCAGAGTATAAAGCATCAACATAAGAGCCAAAGCGAATACTGAAATTACCCATTCCCAGAAAGTAGGGAAGTAGGAAATTATATTACTAGCTTCGGTATATCTTGGAACTATAGGCTGTATTTGTCCTAGCATTACCATATCCATACGTCCTATACCTAAGCCAATAAAAATTAATACAGCAGCAATAAGTTTTCCTTTTGTAGATTGTCTAATATTCGGAACAATCATCATTGCAAGAGGAATAATTAAGCCAATTAATATTTCCATCTTGTAATACATCGAGTTAATCATATAATGCATTACATCAAATTCAGGTCTGGCTGAATAAAGGCCAATGACCATATGCCAAATAGAAAACAGTAGAGTAACTGCAATTATCGCGCCTAAAATTTTTGTGAGACTATCGAAACTTCTCTTAAGACGCTGTGGTATACCATTCTCTACTATAGAATAATAGCTTATGCTGAAAAATAATATGGCCGAAATTCCACTCAATAATGCTGTGAAAAGAAAATAAGCTAGAATATACTCACCAAAAAATGTTGGTCTTGCCTCAATAAGTCCGAAAACGGCACCTAAAGTGGAAAGTGCACCTACTTCGAGAACGAGAGCCATAACGGCAAGTACTTTTGTAAGTTTAGTATGGGTGTTTTTTGTATGTATATGCCAAAATTTATAAGTAAGAATTACGAATAAACACATGTAGAAAAGACCCATCCACCAAATAGGAGAAGCAAAGTTTGGAGAAAGAAAATAATTCAACATATTAAGTGGATTACCTAATTCTAATCCCATGGCCACAAAACCTGCTATAAGCGTAATTAGACCAATGTAAATGGCTCGTTTAACCATATGATCATATCGTTGATAGCCAAAAACCGTACTTAGGGATGCGATAATTGTAGCCCCAGTACTCGTTAATACGAAAAATGTATAGGTGGCAATCAGCAGAGTCCATGGCATATTATCGTCGGCATGAAACAAATGCCCACTACCTTCAGTAAAGACTCTTACAGCAGTAATAAGTCCTAGTATAATAATGAGACTTAGGAGAACGTACCAAAGTTTTAATAAAGTTGATTTCTTCATAATTCTTAGCTTTTTTTGTCTCCTACTTCAACATCGTAAATTCTATCGACTGGAGGTAAATAATACACATTGGGTTCAGTTCCGAAATATTCAAGATGTCTATAGCCAGCTTTATCTTTTAAGAGCTTGCTTAATTTATAGGTTTCGGTACCATTTGTTACTGTATCTTCATTCTGATCACCCATAAAAATTACACCTTCGGGGCAAGCTGTGATACAATGAGGTAAAACACCATTTTTAGCTAAGTCAGGGCAGAAATCACATTTCCCTACAGTTCCTGTTTTAACAGGTACACTTGTTTCTGGAGAATATGATAAGTTACTTAGATCTCCTTTATCCTTTGGTTGTTTCCAGTGGAATATACGAGCTGAATAAGGACAAGCAACCATACAATATTTGCAACCAATACATTTGTCACTATCAATAAGTACCAGACCATCACTCCGCTTATAAGTTGCAGAAACAGGACAGACTGATACACAAGACGGATTATCACAATGGAAGCAAGGCTTAGGGAACCAATAAGGAGCAGTATTTTTAGAATCTTGCATTTTTATTACCCTAAGATATTCCTGTTCAGGTCTTAAGTGATGTGCATATTGACATGCTTCAACGCATTTACGTGCATTTTTACATCTTCCTAGGTCGATTACCATTACAAATTTGCGATTAGGAATACCCTCTTGAGCTTCTTTACCACTACTTGCACAACAATGCTCACTTATATTTTTAATATGTTTTGAATCAACTTCAATCACTTTTCCATCAGTGGTTAAGAGTTTTGTCTTCTTTCCCGAATCAGTATCATCTTTAACTACCTGAGCAATTGCTGGAGCACCTATCATGGTACCAAGTCCTAACCCTAAACTCTGAATCAGAAATTTTCTGCGTTCATTGCCTTTTTCCTTAGTCATATATCTTGTTTCTAATAATTTTATCCGAAATTAAAACTGTACTCTAATATTGAATCCAATTTGAATACCGTCAGAATCAAACTTATTGGTGTTCATGATGTAGTTACGCTCAGGGTTCAACTTGTCAAAGTTGCTTACAAATACCTGAAATGCATGTGTGCTGGTTCCAAGTTCTAAACCAAGAGCAATACCTGGCTCGATATCCTCTTGCCAGAAGTGAGTTTTAGTCACTGCAAAAGCTCGGTTATACTCAGCCATGAATGCCATTTTTTTGGTTATCTGTATTTTCCCACCAGTCATTAAAGTGAGTTTGTCATTCTGAAACTCCTTCTCATTTGTATCAATTTTATTTTCAGATTCAACTCTGTCTACCGCATTAATATGAGCAAAACCAGGTGCAATTTGCCACGAGATTCTTTTAGAAATTTTACGAGCAATAATTACTTGTCCAAAATAAGATAGTCGATTAGAGAACTCATATTTTTTTCCGAAAAACTCTTTTTCTCGAGCATCAATACTTGCATTACCATAAACCGAAACAGAAACTGGCATGCGATCTGACTTCGTTTGCTTAAATATTGAGTATTTAGCAAAGAAATCTTGTAGTTTACCATCTTTTTCTGTTCCAAAACCTACAGCCAAATCGTCAGTAATACCGTATTGTATTGCCATACGAATATTGGATGAGGAATAGATTCCATATAAATCAGAAATCCCATTACCCACGATACCGAAACGGTGTTGTATCATTAGCTCTAATCCTCCCTTAGAAGGGTTCAAAGTGGTTTGGTTATCGATAAGTTGAGTCGAAATAAATGTTTTTCTAACAGGCTTATCTGGTTTTTCTTCAGTTTGCTCCTGAGAGAAAACTGTGCTTGTGAAAAAGCAAACCATCAACCCAATCAGTAGAATTCGAATTGTTTTAATATTGTTCATAGTTTTAGTCTTTGAAAGTTCTTAATAGGGGGTGTAGACTTAATTATTTTTAGCTCCTTCGGTAATCCATTGTAATAAAAGAGTGCGTTCTGCTGAACTCATATTATTACCATGACCATCTGTTGCCCTTTGGTAGACTTTACTTTCCTGTGGATTATCTGTATTGATGTATCCTCCGTTAGTAAGGCTGGCAAAGGCTGATCCTGTTGTTAAAACTGGTTTTCTGGTATCATGACATGCGATACATCTATCCTGAAAGATAGGTTCTACCTGTGTTGAAAAAAGGGTCGGATTATCAGGATTGGGAGTTGGTGGTGGCACTATGTCTTCAACGATGTAATCGTATTCGCAAGAAACCAATCCAAGCATGAAAAGGAAAACGAATAGTCTAAAAAATTTTTTCATTTTTTGTGAGTTTTTATGACTTGCCTTTATCCCTTAATGAGCAATATATGAGAAGAGAATAGAGCGAGCCTAGTTTGTTTTAAAGAAAATGCCTAACATAGTGTTAAGCATTTTCTTGTTCTTTCTATATTTTATAGTTGTCTAAATTACTGGAGTAGGTTCATCTTCTAATGCATCAATTGAATTTTGCAATAGTGCTTTTATATATTTAGGGTTGTGAGCACCAAAACTGCGATCAGCATCTACACCAGCCCAGTTAAAAAATGCACGTGCTTGAATCATTGGATAAGTTCCTTTAACTGGTTCGTAAGCCTCATCTTCTGCAATATATTCAATAAGACCTAATCGAACTAGTTCGCCTCTTAGGGTTTCAAGTTTTGCAGCAACATCTGATCTTACTCCTCCATGATTGAAATCCTCTGCATCATCTTCGTGACACGTATTACATGCATTTAATGAAGGGTTCCAAGAATGACCTCCCATAGCTTTCGCATCAGAAGTTTCGGATGTAAATTCAGCCATATGACAACCTGTACATGAAGCAACTTCAAGGTGAGTTGATGAGCCTGCTTCTGGATATTCCACTGCTCCAGCAATTTCAGCTAAGCCAACACCATAAACCATGTTTGATTGTGCACCACTATGAGGACCATAATGTGAACTTGTAATCGTGAAAGTCTCTTCTCCAGGGTTCGAAACATTTGGTTCAGGCCTTCTTGTTTGATGACAATTTGCACATAAATTAGAATTACCATTTAAATCCATAGTAACTGTTTCATCAAAAATTGCTACCACAGGATCTTTAAGTCTTAAGGCATAATCACTAGCTTCCATTGTTTCATGTAAGCCGTGACAAGTTGCACATTCCCATGCTGTTGGGTTTGTGATACCGCCAGCAACTTCACCATAGGCAGCATACTGAACAAAACCTTGATGTGAGTGACATCGGGCACAACTTTGACGTCCACCTGCGTAATCAACAGCGTTAATACCACTGACGTGAATAGAAGTGGCAAATTGTGCTGCAACCATTGCTTTCGTTTCTGTTGAGTGACAAGCCATACATGTGGCATTACCACTAGCACCATCGACACCATCAGAACCATCATTACCGGCAGTACCATTTAAACCATCAGTACCTGCTGGTCCTTCACAAGCTGCGAATATTGCTCCAAATGTAAGGAGGAGAAGCCAGGTTTTTAATTGTTTTCGTTTCATAAGATTAGGGGGATTAAAGAATTTATTCAGTAAAACTAAGAATTACAGGAAATAATCTCCCATGATGGACAATGACAGTAATCTGTTTTAATATTGATTCTTAATTGAAAAAGAAACGATATAGATTTTGGTTTGAGTTGATATTTATCACTATATTGGAAAATAATTTACCTGAAACCCCTAATATGTTTGGAAAAGGAATTGATGTTAACTGTGGCTCTTGTCCTAATGCTTGGTCAAATTTTAAGAATTTGTCAACAAAGGAAATAAAAGAAATGAGCCAGAATAGGTTTCAATCCAATTTCACAGCTGGAGAAATGATATTTAAAGCTGGGTCACCTACATCCAATGCAGTTTTTCTTTCTTCGGGTATCGCTAAAATATATTTAGAAGGTTTTGACGGCAAGAAAATTATTCTTGGTTTATGTAAGCCTGGTCGATTAATTGTTGGGCCAGGAGCCTATGTGGATTCTACTCACCACTACAGCTTAGTTGCCCTAACTGATGTACGTGCCTGCTTTATCGACATGAAATTGATAAAATCCTACGTGCAGTCTAATCCTTTGTTTAGCGAAGGATATATGAAAGATATCAGTGAAAAATCTTTACGCACATTTTATAAAATGATGAGCCTTGTTCAGAAAAAGATGCCTGGCCGAATGGCAGAAGGCTTACTAGCTCTGGCAGATGATATATTTATGTCTGATGAATTTGCTCCTATTTTAAGCAGACAAGAATTAGGTGAATTTACAGGAATGGCTAAAGAAAATGTGGTTCGTATTTTGAAAGAGTTCTCTAATGAAGGTATTATTAGCACGAATGGTTCAACGATAACTATTAACGATAAAGAGAAGTTGAAGTTGATATCAGCTAATGGCTAGGTTTATTCTTTCTCATACCAGAAATGGAAATCACGAAAATTCCTACTATCGTAAATAATCCCCCAATTAATTGAATCTGACTAGGTAGTATTCCCAGAAAAATAAATGAGCCTAGTATAATAAAGAAGCTTCTACTGGTTATAATGAGTGTTACTTTTGAAGCCTCAAGGTGTTTAAGTGCTGAGAAAGTAAGGATAGTACCTAAGAATGGTCCAAACAACGAACCTATTATAATGTATAGGATAGACTCACTACTATAGTTTGGTAATTCAAATTGATAGATGTTAAGGATTATAAAACCAAGCCAAAGAGCAATATTACGATATTGAGTTATCATTGCAGATGGTAGTGATCCAACCTTAGTTTTCGCTAAAACCAAACTAATTCCATAGAATAATGCGAAGGTGAAAGTTGCCAAACTCGCAGGACTCTGCAATTCCTTCAATTGAAATCCAGATTTAGTCATATTTATTAAGCCAACCCCAAGTATGGTGATAATAATTCCAAAAATCTCTGGATATGAATATCTTTCTTTGAGAAAGAGTAAGCCTAATATGATGACGAATATAGGACTTGTATTTGCAAGGAATGAAACAATTGTAGGATTGGGAGTGAGTTGAATTGCTATAAAAAAAGCTGAAGTTGCAATAAGTTCAGAGCAAGATATTAAGATCAATGTTCTTTTCGATCCTTTTGATAAATCTTTGAATCGATGATTCGTTTTTCTTAGCCAGTTGTATGTTATATTCCAAAGCAAGGCTAATCCAAACCATAAAATTCCAAAGCTTGCTAAACTCACATCCGTTATTGCAAGTTTACTGAAAATATAAACATTCGAAAATGTAATGGTTGCTAAAAGTGCAATTAAAGAGCCTTTTAATTGTCGGGATAACTTCATGTTAAAACTTAAATTTAGCTGTAAATGTATTTAAGTTTTCAGTAAATAATGAATTTGTTTTGTGAAATTATGACGAACTATTTATTGGTTGAACTCCAACAACCTACTTTTTTTATGCGTTTAAATTTTATAGCTAGTATGATTTGTTCGAATTGTACATACTAATATAAATATCTGTGGCAATCGACACAGCTACCTCCAACCCATTCTTTATTAATATCAATTGGATGCTGAAATTCAAGATTGTCATTAATGGGTGCGTAAGTAATTTTATCATTTTCACCCTGCAAAACTAGGTTGTGACATAAATTACATTCATTAGATATGCTTTTACCACTCTCACTAACATGAAATCCGGAATGGCAGCGGAAGCATCCCTTATATACTTTATGGCCTAAATGATTTGGGTAGACATCCCAGCTAGCATTCATACTAGGGAATATATGTTTGGAGAATTCTTCCTGAATAGCAGAAATACTTCGTGTTACCTTATTATCTTTATTCATTGTAAATTCTGGATGATTCTCCTGATAATATGCAAATATATTAGCAATATGATGCATTGCAGAATCCTGACTTTCATATGGATCCTTTAAAACATCCATTGCTATTTTCTTAATAAAAGGTAAATCCTTAGAAATCTTACCTGAAATTAATGCATTGTCGATAAATTCCATTGGTGTAAGGAAATGATGGGAAGGTCTATTATGACAATCCATACAGTCCATTAGACGTGGAACAGCAGCTTCCAGTTTTTTCTTTTTCAGAGGTTTTATTGTGTCCTGATAAACTATTACTTTTCCAGTTTCGAGATTAGTGTACCTTACCCACTTAATATCTTTCCTATTATCCCTTTTGGGAATGTATTCAATCTTTACATTAGGATTAATGTGCCAATGGATACCTTCGGATAAACCATTTACACTATGCTCACCTCCAATTTTCATTTGAAGAGCGATGTTCCATTCAGTATTCAAGCTGTCAGATAAAAAATGTTTAAAATAGCGGGTTTTATGAGAATAGAATTTCTCTGGCCAGTGACATTTTTCACAAGTTTCTTGAGCTGGTCTTAAATGTTTAATTGGAGTATTAATTGGTCTGGAATAATCGCCTGTTATTACAGCTTTTACTTGTCGCAAGCCTGATAGCTTAGAACGGACGAACCAGTCTGCACCATCGCCCACATGACACTCGGCACATGTAACCTTAGCATGAGATGAATTTTGATATGCAACATACTCTGGCTCCATTACCTGATGACAAAGCAGACCACAAAATTGTACAGATTCAGAGTAATGAAGTGCTTGATAACTCCCAATACCTGATAGAAATATAAAAATAACTGTCCCAAAAGAAAAGACTATAAAGGCATTCCGATACTTAGCCTCATTCATATCAATAACTGGCCAAGACTTACCTGCTAATATGTTGTAACTTTTATTCAATTTTCGCTTGGATATAAACATTCCAATAGGAATGAGCAGCAGACCAATTACTAGAAATACTGGGAATACGATATATATAAATAATCCCAGATACGAAGTCATATCGTCGAAATAATAGGATACTATAGCTAAAAAAGCCATTATTAATAGACTAATAAGAGCAACAACACTACCAGAAAAGGATAGCAAGTTGTAATAAGATTTAGGTAGTTTCATTAGTCAGTAGATTTGATTATCAGAACAATCATATTAGTTTCAATTTACTAAATATAATCGGAGAAAAAAAAATAGACATTACTGTCCACGATTTTCATTTCTGATTTGTATTACTAACTTGCATGCCTATGGAGATAAATTTATTATGCGCCATGATGGCAACTTATTTTATAAATGTACCTTTTGGTTATGTTCGTCAAGGATTTAGAAAACTTTCAGTAAAATGGTTTGTAGCCATTCATTTACCTATTCCTTTTGTTATTTTATTTCGACATTATTTCGATGTAGGTTATGAGATTTATACCTATCCGTTTATGCTATTTGCTTTTTTTATGGGGCAATTTTCTGGAAAGAAAATCCGAATTTATAAAATGAAAAAGAACGATATTAAAGTTTAAAAGCACTTTTTAAAAAATAAACTTTTAAAAAAAATGGCTACCTCTTTCGGGGTAGCCATTTCTTTATCTAACGAGTTAGATTTTATAATCTTTCCTTAATTTTCTTTGTTTCTTCTTCGAAACCTGGTTTTTCCAACAAGGCAAACATATTGCTTTTGTATGCTTCAACACCTGGTTGATCAAATGGATTAACATCAAGAATGTAACCACTAACGCCACATGCAATTTCAAAGAAATATAGCAATTCGCCAATATAGAATTCATTTAACTCAGGAAGTTCAATTCTAATGTTTGGTACACCACCATCAACGTGCGCTAGTTGAGTTCCTAGTTCAGCCATTTTATTTACCTCGTCAACTCTTTTCCCAGCAAGGAAATTAAGTTTATCTAGGTTGCCTTTGTCCTTAGGAATAACGACTTTGTATTTTGTTTTAGCAATTGAAAGAACGGTTTCAAAAATATTACGTTTCCCTTCTTGAATATATTGTCCCATTGAGTGCAAATCGCTTGTTAAATCAACACTAGCTGGGAAAATACCTTTGTTCTCTTTTCCTTCACTCTCGCCATATAATTGTTTCCACCATTCAGCAATATTGTGAAGTTTTGGGTTGTAATTTGCTAGAATTTCGATTTCTTTTCCTTTAGAATAAAGAGCATTTCGAGTTGCAGCATAAAGTAGAGCAGGATTCTCTTCAAAATCTGTTGCTACAGTATATTTTTGCATAGCTTTAGCACCCTCAACCAATTTTGTGATATCGTGACCAGCTACTGCAATTGGAAGTAAGCCAACTGGAGTTAGAACCGAATAACGACCACCAACATTATCAGGAATTACAAAAGTTTTGTAACCTTCTTGATCAGCTAGTGTACGAAGAGCTCCTTTTGATTCGTCAGTAATAGCTACAATTCTTTCTTTAGCTTCTTCTTTTCCTACACCTTCTTCAAGCAATTCCTTTAACAAACGGAATGCAAGAGCAGGTTCGGTTGTTGTACCTGATTTGGAGATCACGCAGATTCCGAACTCGATGTTTTCAAGAATCTCCATTAGCTCATATAAGTAATCTTCGCTAATGTTTTGTCCAGCGTAAATGACCAACGGATTTTCGTTGTCCGCCTGAAGCATATCGAAGTTGTTAGCCAAAGCATCGTTTACAGCTTTTGCTCCTAAATATGAACCGCCAATACCAATTACAACTAGAACTTCAATACGTTCTTTTAAGTGGTTAGCTGTTTCCTGAATATCCTTCAATTCTACAGCAGTTATTTTTGATGGTAGATTCACCCATCCAGTATATTCATTGCCTTTACCTGTTCCTTCATGAAGGGCAGTTAAATGCTTTTCACTTTCTTCTTTGTATTTGAAAATTTCTTCTCGATCTACAAAGTTTAAAGTTTTCTCTACACTTAATTTAATGTGTTCCATGTTCTTGAAATTAAGTTTCTACTCTGTCTAAAGTTTCATCCCCCTCAAAATTCCACAAGGAAGAGTAGATTTATAATAATTAATTTGATGTTTTATCTTAACTCTTCTGTCAATAAAGCAATTTCTATTGCAGGAGATATACGATCATATAGAATATTGTACACAGCCGAAGTGATAGGCATGTGTACCTTATATTTTTCGTTGATTTCTTTAATACATTTTACGGCATAGTAACCTTCAGCAATCATATGCATTTCGAGTTGAGCCGTTTTTACTGAATAGCCTTTCCCAATCATTGTTCCGAATGTTCTGTTACGGCTAAACTGTGAATAACAAGTTACCAAAAGGTCACCTAAGTATGCAGAACTTTTAATATCTCGGGTGATAGGATGAACCGTATCTACAAAGCGCTTAATTTCTTGAATCGCGTTTGAAATTAATACAGATTGGAAATTATCTCCATATCGTAAGCCATGACAGATACCAGCTGCAATTGCGAAAACATTCTTCAAAACAGCAGCATATTCAGTACCATATATATCGTCTGACGTAGTTGTCATGATATAAGCACACTCCATTTTCTCGGCAAGAAATTCAGCTTTTTTATCATCTTGACAAGATATAGTTAGGTATGATAAACGCTCCATGGCTACCTCTTCAGCATGACAAGGACCAGAGATAACACCAATATTATCAGTTGGAACTTGATAAATATGGTGGAAGAAATCTCCAATGATCATATTTTCGTCAGGGACAATACCCTTAATCGCTGAAACGATATATTTATCTTTAAGCTGAACTGTTAGTTTTGATAAGGCATTCTTTAAAAAAGCCGATGGAATGGCGAATATGATAAGATCTGAATCTTCAACAATCTGGTTGATGTCGTTGTAAAATTTGATTTTGCTTATATCGAAGTCAACATCAGTAAGATATCGAGGATTGTGCCCTAATTTTTTAAATTGAGAACTCGTATCGACATTTCTCATATACCAATTGAGCTCTACATTATTTTGCCTAAGGATTTTTGCAATTGCAGTTGCCCAACTTCCTCCACCAATAATGGCTATTTTAGAAGATTCGTTCATGTAATAGTTTTTGGTTCTCAATAGTGTTTTGCTGATGGGTAAGATTCATCGGCAAGAAATTTCAATCTTACAGTCATTTATGACTTTCAAACTTACAAAGAATAAGCTTGTAGATATAGAATCGTTCTTTTTTATAGAACGATTTAATGTAATCGTATGATTAAACCAGTGAAGCCTGAATTAAATTCAAGCTTCAAAGTTTTAATCTTATGTGAAAGATAAATTAAGCTAACCAGCCAGCAACGTCGTCCTGACTTGGGTTTGTTAATCCAAACTTATTTTTCTTATTAATTCCACAAATTTCTTGGTGGAACTTTGTTGCTTTAACCTCTTTGATGGCTGCAACAGTTTGATATCCTGCTTTACGAATAACTTCAACCCATTCCTTAGAAATACCTAAGTCAACAAATTTTTCGTCGCTATCAACTACAGCCTTTTTCTCTGGTCGCATTTGTGGGAAGAACAATACATCTTGAATAGAATGTGAATCTGTCATCAACATAGTTAAACGGTCTATACCGATTCCCATACCCGATGTAGGAGGCATACCATACTCTAGAGCACGAACAAAATCCATATCGATAAACATCGCTTCGTCATCGCCATTAGCACCTAATTTATGTTGCTCTTGGAAACGATCTAACTGATCGATAGGGTCGTTAAGTTCAGAATAAGCATTACAAACTTCCTTACCATTAACCATTAGCTCGAAACGCTCAGTTAATTCAGGATTCTCGCGATGTTTCTTACACAATGGCGACATCTCAACTGGGTAGTCAGTAATGAAAGTTGGTTGAATGTAGTTACCTTCACATTTCTCGCCAAAAATCTCATCAATCAATTTACCCTTCCCAAAAGATTCATCTACTTCAATACCTATTTCAGTACAGAATGCGAGAAGTTCTTCTGTTGATTTTCCTGTAATATCAAATCCTGTAAAGTGTTTGATAGAATCAGTCATTGAAATACGCTTGTAAGGACGTTTGAAGTCAATTTCCTTATCGCCTAATCCAAGTTTGGTTTTACCGTGAAGGTCAAGAGCAACTTTCTCAATCATCTCTTCGGTAAAGTCCATCATCCAGTTGTAGTCTTTATAAGCTACATAAATTTCCATTACAGTAAATTCTGGATTATGAGTACGGTCCATTCCTTCGTTACGGAAGTCTTTTGCAAACTCATAAACACCATCGAAACCACCAACGATCAAACGCTTAAGGTAAAGCTCATTTGCAATACGCATATACAATGGAATATCCAATGCATTGTGATGTGTTTCGAATGGACGAGCAGAAGCTCCACCAGGAATAGCTTGTAAAATTGGCGTCTCAACCTCAAGATAACCTCTGCTATTGAATAGCTCACGCATTGAGTTGATAATCTGAGAACGCTTGATAAATGTATCTTTTACCTTTGGGTTAACAACCAAATCAACGTAACGCTGACGGTAACGTAACTCAGGATCAGTAAAAGCATCGTATATTTTTCCGTCTTTTTCCTTTACGATAGGAAGTGGACGTAATGATTTTGAAAGAACTGTTATTTCAGATGTGTGAACCGAAGTTTCGCCCACCTTTGTTTTAAATACGTATCCCTTAATCCCTACGAAGTCACCGATATCCAAGAGCTTTTTGAAAACTGTGTTGTAAAGAGTTTTATCCTCATCTGGGCAAATATCGTCGCGGCTAATATAAACCTGAATTCGACCATTTGCGTCTTGAAGTTCCATAAAAGAAGCCTTACCCATAATTCGGCGGCTCATGATTCTACCTGCAAGGACTACTTCCTGATAATTATTCTCCTCAGGATCGAAATTCGCAAGAATCTCGTCGCTATACACGTTTACCTTGTACTCGGCAGCAGGGAAAGGATCAATTCCTAAAGCTTGAAGTTCTTTTAAGGAATTTCTTCTAATTACTTCTTGCTCACTAAGTTCTAACGTATTCATCTTTAATCTAATAATGTTAATTTGGATGCAAAGATATAATAATATGTCCAAAATATTAAAAGCAACTGCTTTAGTTAAGAGGAAATCAGCGATTTATTTCTTATAATTGCCGAAAATAAACAGTATTTAGAATCTTTAAAAATAAAGTTTTTTTATCTGTTGGAGGACAGTTGATAATTTTTCTGAATTTCAGTCTTTCTTTTGTCTCAAAAATATAAATTTGCAGTCAGTCTAAAATTTAGACTAAGTTGTTGGAGTTGAGTTTTGAAACAATTAATTGTAGGTTGTGTAAAGATTCTTTTTTTATCGAATTAAATTGAAGTTGTTCTTGATAGATCAATGATTCATTCCGAAAGAGAATGAAGTAAAATATTGAAAAAATGAAGATGAAGAGAAAACCAGATTGGTTAAAAATTCAATTGCCTAAGGGCGATGACTACGCATATGTAAATGGAATTGTTCGTGATCATGGTTTGAATACAATTTGTTCAAGCGGAAAATGTCCTAATGTTGGAGAATGTTGGGGAAATGGTACCGCAACTTTCATGATTCTAGGAAACATCTGTACAAGAGCTTGTAAATTCTGTAACGTAAAAACAGGAAAACCACTTGAAGCTGACTGGAAAGAACCACGACGTTTAGCAAAGTCAATCAAGTTGATGAAGTTGAAGCATGCCGTTATCACTTCAGTAGATCGTGATGACCTTGAAGATGGTGGGTCAGGTATTTGGGCTGAGACTATTAAAGCAATCAGAAAAGACAACCCAACTACAACTCTAGAAGTTCTAATCCCAGATTTTAACGGGAAAGAGGAAGATATTCAGCGAGTAATTGATGAGAAGCCTGAAGTGATTTCTCATAACCTTGAAACTGTTCGACGATTAACTCCAGAGGTTCGTAGCCGTGCTAAGTATGATTTAAGTTTACAGGTTTTAAAGCAAATTGCTGATAATGGTATTGTTGCTAAATCAGGTATCATGCTTGGATTGGGAGAGACTGAAGAAGAAATTTATCAGGTAATGGATGATTTATTGGCAGTGGGAGTTAAGGTAATGACCATCGGACAATATTTACAGCCATCTCGACAACATTTAGCTGTAGAGGAATATATAACACCTGAAGTCTTTAAAAAATACGAAACTGTTGGTTTGGAGAAAGGATTCACATTCTGCGAGAGTACACCTCTTGTTCGATCTTCATATCATGCAGAAAGACACGTAAAGGCTTTAGATCTTAAAGATTTAATTAAGAAATAAGCTACGATTACTGAGTAGTATAAAACAACAAACACAATTTTTTTGAGATGAGTAAAGCAACCGTATTTCGCGATCTGTCTTCAATAGATTATAAAGAAGCTTGGGATTATCAGGAAGAATTATTCGATGAAGTTTTAAAATCGAAGCAAGCTAATTCTGATTTGCCTCCAGAGGAAAAGAAATTGAGTAATAACTATCTTTTATTCTGTGAACATCCTCATGTGTATACTATCGGTAAAAGTGGTAAGGAGCAAAATATGCTGCTTGATATGATTCAGCTACAAGCTAAGAATGCTACTTTTCATAAAATTAACAGAGGTGGTGATATTACCTATCATGGACCTGGACAAATTGTTGGTTATCCTATTCTAAATTTAGAGACTTACGATATGGGAATCAAAAACTACATCGATAATCTTGAGCAGGCAGTTATCAACTGTATTGCCGATTATGGCTTAGAAGGTCATCGACTTGAAGGAGCTACAGGAGTTTGGTTAGATATTGATAAACCTACTGTTCGAAAGATCTGTGCCATAGGTGTTCGCGTAAGTCGATGGGTAAGTATGCACGGTTTTGCCTTTAATGTAAATACCGATTTAGATTACTTTGGATTTATAAATCCATGTGGATTTCAGGACAAAGGTGTCACTTCTTTAAAAAAAGAACTAGGTAAAGAGCTTGATATCGAGGAAGTAAAACATAATTTGAAAAATCATATCGCGAACTTGTTTGATATGACGTTTTAAAATGACTAATTTCCCAATCTAAAGATTGAACTATGGATAAAAGATGGGTAATCAATGAGCCTGGAGATCAGGAAACGATAGAGTCGCTTTCACAGTCACTAGGGGTTGATGAAGTTGTTGCAAATTTGCTTGTGCAAAGAGGGATTCAAACTTTTGAAGAAGCAAAGGCATTTTTTCGACCAAGTCTCGATGATTTGCATGACCCATTTTTAATGAAAGATATGGATAAGGCTGTGACCAGATTGGTGGCAGCCTTAAACAATCAAGAACGAATCATGATCTATGGTGATTATGATGTTGATGGAACGACATCAGTAGCTTTGGTCTACACTTTCCTAAAAAAACATTTCGATTATATAGATTATTACATTCCCGATCGTTATTCGGAAGGATACGGTATTTCTTTAAAGGGAATTGATTTTGCAGCAGATAGTAAAGTAACTCTAGTAATAGCGTTGGACTGTGGTATTAAGGCCATGGAGAAGATTGCTTATGCTAAGGAAAAAGGCGTTGATTTCATCATTTGCGATCATCATACGCCTGATGATGTTTTGCCTGAGGCGGCTGCTGTTTTAGATCCTAAACGTGTCGATTGTGAATACCCTTCAGATTGCCTTTCAGGCTGTGGCGTTGGTTTCAAACTAATGCATGGTTTTAGTCAACAGTTAGAATGGCCTTTCGAGAATTTAATTCCATTACTTGATTTAGTTGCAGTTAGTATCGCATCAGATATTGTTCCTATTGAAGGTGAGAATCGAATTTTAGCTCATTTTGGTCTTATTCAACTGAATAAATATCCACGATTAGGCCTTAAAACCATAATGAATTTGGCAGGAGTTAATAAAGACTTATCTGTTAATGATATTGTTTTCAAGGTTGGTCCGAGAATTAATGCTGCTGGACGAATTCAATCAGGGCGTCATGCAGTTCAGCTTCTTATTGTTGAAGATAAAGATGCTGCTGTATTGATTGGCGATAGCATAAACACGATGAATGAAAATCGTAAAGAGTTAGATCACACTATTACTGATGAGGCCTTAGAGCGCCTAAATAAAGCAGAGAAAACGGGGTATAAGAAAAGTACCGTTTTGTTCGATAGAAATTGGCATAAAGGTGTTATTGGTATTGTCGCTTCTAGAATGATTGAAAGCTATTATCGTCCTACTGTTATTTTAACTGAGTCGAATGGTATGGCAACAGGATCTGCTCGATCGGTAGATGGTTTTGATTTGTATCAAGCGATTTTATCATGCAGTGATTTGTTAGAAAATTTTGGTGGACACATGTATGCTGCTGGACTAACCATGAAGCTTGCAAACGTTGGAGAATTTACGCAGCGATTTGAGGAATACGTTCAAGACAATATTTCTGATGATATGCTAGTGCCTCAAATCAAGATAGATGCTAGAATAAAATTATCTGATATAACACCTAAGTTTTTCCGTCTACTTAAACAATTTGAGCCCTTTGGCCCGAAAAACATGACCCCAGTTTTTATTAGTGAAGAAGTTGTAGATTATGGCTATTCACGACAGGTTGGGAAAAATAAAGAACATCTAAAGTTATCTGTTGTGGATGATATACGAGATGCCAATGTTATGAGTGGTATCGGCTTTCAAATGGGTAAAATGTATCCTAAGATCTCAAATGGAACGCCTTTTAATATTTGCTATTCATTACAAGAAAATGAATACATGGGTAAAGTTGAAACTCAAATAATGATACGAGACTTAAAGCTTTCCTAAATCTTACCAACGAGATATTTTAGTTCAATCTCTTTTTCTTTCTCGATATAAGCAATAATATCTTTCATAAACGTGTGGAACTCAGTTTCGAGTGCCTCATAATTCTCTAAAAGAATATCTATGGCGTAATCTGTCTTATCTGGCAGGCTGGTATGGCGAACCATGATATTTAAAGCTGTTCTCAAACCTTCAATTTCTGCATAGGTTTCCAATCTTCTACTTTGAATTAGAAAGGGAAGAAACATCTTTATTTGCTTTGGAAGAACTAAATAGTTTTTCACCAGTACTTCATGGCAATGAGATACAAATTTCGGCAATGGCTGTTTGTGATACATTTCCCAATTTTTCGCTAAGAAATGATCGTAAATTATATCTGTAATTACACTAGCGTATTTTCTGTAAACCTCTCTAAAATATTGTCCGCTTTGGCTAACTATCGGATGCGTATCTGTATATGAATCGATAGACCGATGAAGAAGAATGCCTTTTTGAATTTCAGACTTGTAGTTTTCGTGTTTTCTTCCTTTCACATAGTCAGCCATAAAGTTACCAACCATTATTTTTTCAGATTCGCCAGAAAGGAAGAGATGTGCTAAGAAATTCATTGAGCCGTTTTTTATATCACATGAAGATAAGCTTTCGAATTTAAGTTTGATAAATCTTAAGCTTATTTAATACTTCAAGTTCCTCAAAATATCAGGAGATATAAAATATCGAATTTAAAATTAAAAGTCAAGTTTTATCTACTTGTTAAGCAACAGTCTTTATGTTAGGGTTTTAAATTTCGTCTTTTTCAATTAAAAGCATAAATTTATAAGGATAGAACATATTAATCTATTTTAAATTAATTGAGTGAGTATTAATTTTTAAAACATGGAGGTTTAGCATGGCGATTAAAAAGGTAATTATCATTGGTGCTGCAGGTCGTGATTTTCACAATTTCAACACCTATTTCAGAAACAATCCTGATTATAAAGTAGTCGCATTTACTGCAGCTCAAATTCCTGACATTGACGGACGAAAGTACCCTGCTGAACTTGCAGGTGGGCTTTATCCTGATGGTATTCTAATTTATGCGGAAGAGGAATTAACACAGCTGATTAAAATGCACGAAATTGATGATTGTGTCTTTTCTTACTCTGATGTTTCGTATCAGAAAGTGATGAATATGAGTGCTATTGTTAATGCTGCTGGAGCTAACTTTAAGTTGTTAGGTCCCAATGATACCATGATTAGAAGTCACAAACCTGTAATTGCTGTAGTAGCAACTCGAACGGGTTGTGGTAAATCACAAACTTCTCGTAAGGTTATTGAAGAGTTGATGGCTAAAGGATTAAGAGTTATTGCAATTCGTCATCCTATGCCTTATGGCGATTTGGTTGCCCAAAAAGTACAACGTTTTGCAACTGTTGACGATTTAAAGAAGCATAAATGTACCATTGAAGAAATGGAAGAATATGAACCACATGTAAGTCGTGGAAATATCATATACGCAGGTGTTGACTATGAGGCTATTATTAGAGCAGCAGAGAACGATCCTTCGGGTTGTGATGTGATTATTTGGGATGGTGGAAATAATGACTTCTCATTTTATAAGCCAGATTTAACAATTACGGTAGCCGATCCTCATCGTCCAGGAGCCGAATTGTCTTACTATCCGGGTGAAGTTAATTTACGTATGGCAGATGTTGTTGTTATCAACAAGATGGATTCTGCATCGCCGGAAGGTATTCAAACGGTAAGAGAGAATATAGCTAAGGTTAATGATAAAGCTATTGTGATAGATGGAGCTTCTCCAATATTGGTTGATAATCCTGAAATTATAAAAGGTAAGCGCGTTCTGATAGTAGAAGATGGACCGACCTTAACTCATGGTGAAATGAAGATAGGAGCTGGAACTGTAGCCGCTCGTAAATTTGGCGCTTGTGAGGAAATTGATGCACGTCCTTATCTAGTTGGAAAACTAAAAGAGACCTACGAAACTTATCCAAATATTGGTAGTATCCTACCTGCTATGGGATATTCCGATCAGCAACTGAAAGATTTGGAAGCAACCATTAATGCTTGCGATTGTGATTCTGTGATTATTGGAACTCCTATAGATTTGAATCGGATTATTAATATTAAGAAGCCAAATACGCGTGTTTATTATGATTTGGAAGAAATAGGTTATCCAAAATTATCTCATATTATCAATCAATTTATAAAGAAACAAGAACTTAGTGGCGAAGCTGTTAATTAAGTTAATGTTTTAGACAAACAAAAAGGGAGTGCAATTGCACTCCCTTTTATTATGTGATTTGTTTAGTCAAAACTACTTGACTTCACTTCCTTTAATCGCCTTTGATTTATCTGGTAGAATTAGATTTAGGAGAACACCTACAACTGAAGCTAAACCAATTCCTGCTAATGAGAAATTACCATATGAAATTTGAGCACCACCAATACCTACTGTAAGTATGATTGAGATGATAACTTGATTTCTAGTTTTACCAAAGTCAGCCTTAGCATCGATAAGAGTTTTGATACCAATACTAGCAATCATACCAAAAAGAAGAAGCATGATTCCACCAAGAACAGCCTGTGGAATTGTTTTTAAGAAAGCACTTACTTTTCCGATAACAGAGAAGCAAATAGCTGTAATAGCAGCAATCCTCAAAATAACTGGGTTCGTAATTTTAGTCAATGCAATTGCACCTGTAACCTCTGAATAAGTTGTATTTGGTGGTCCACCAAAGAATCCTGCAAAAGCAGTAGCAACACCATCACCTAAAATAGTACGATGTAAACCTGGTTTCTTAACGAATTCTTTATTGGCAACTCCGCCAATTGCATACATATCACCAACGTGCTCAATAACTGGAGCAACGGCAACAGGTAGCATATATAGAATAGCTCCCCAAGAAAATTCTGGTCTCACGAATTCTGGTAAAGCAATCCATGCCGCTTCTTGAATAGGAGTGAAATCAACAGCACCTAAAATTATAGAAAGAACATACCCAACGATAATTCCACAGAAAATAGGAATCAGTTTCATTATTCCTTTTGCTAACACTACAATTAAAACTGCAGTGAGTAGTACTACTGAAGCAATGATCCAATTGGTTTTAGCCATATTTACTGCAACAGGAGCGAGTGAAAGACCAATAATCATGATAACAGGTCCAACAACTACGGCAGGGAAAATTTTCTCAATAACTCGAAGTCCCCAAACTTTTATAATACCCGATACAATACCGTAAACAACACCAACTGCAATAAGTCCAGATAGGGTTCCAGCGAAACCATAAAGTTCAGTTGCGGCAACAATAGGTGCAATAAATGCAAAACTACTGCCTAAAAAAACAGGAACCATACCCTTTGTTATCAAATGAAAGATAAGGGTGCCGACTCCTGCTGTGAATAGTGCTACTGCCGGGTCAATGCCGACAAGAAGAGGAACTAGTACTGTTGCTCCAAAAGCAACAAATAAAAACTGTACCCCTAATACGATTTTCTTTGTGGGACTTTGGTAGTCCACATCTGAATTTCCTGATGAGATCATAAAATGGTTTTAATTTTAATATAAACTTGGCAAAGATAGTAAGGAAGGGAAGATTCACAAATATTAATTTTTATTAACCTTACGCTTTTATCGTGTAGATCGTTGTAAGCAATTTTTAGTAGTCCAACGGTCAGTATAATACTGTATATTTTATGATTAGCAATCTGTTAATGCTTGCTTTGTAAATCATACGAAGGGGTCTATTCTTCTATAAATTTTTCTACTTTTGTTATTCGAAATTCGTACACGAGTAAAATCGTATATTTGTACCCAATATAAATTGGGATTTTAATTTTTAATTAACCGATGAAAGTTCACACTGACTTAAATAATTTTTCAGCCATAAATCCAGTTGTCACTATTGGTACATTCGATGGCGTGCATCTTGGGCACAAGAAGGTAATTAAGCGTCTTCAGGAATTGGCTAAGGATGTTAATGGTGAAACAGTCATTTTTACTTTCTATCCACACCCTCGTTTGGTGTTGAATACACATAACGACGAATTACGATTGATTAACACGCTTGAAGAGAAAAAGAAATTACTCGAAGCCGCTGGTGTTGATCATTTGGTGATCTATCCATTTACAAAAGAGTTTTCGAAGCTATCGTATACCGATTTTGTTGAGAAAATTTTAGTGGGGCAGATTGGAATGAAGTCTCTAGTGGTAGGTTACGATCACAAATTTGGATACAAGCGTAAGGGAACATACGAAGACCTAAAAGTTTATGCTGATAAACTCAATTTCAACATTGAACAATTGGAAGTTTTGAATGTAGATGCTATAGACGTTAGCTCAACTAAAATTAGAAAAGCCTTAGCTGAAGGTGATATTCAAACAACGAATAAGTATTTAGGACATCGTTATTTTATTAAAGGTATTGTTGTCGATGGCAAAAAGTTAGGGCATGAAATAGGATTTCCTACTGCGAATATCGATCCTCAAGAGAGTTATAAGTTGGTCCCAAAAGATGGCGTTTATGCTGTTAAAGTTGAGATTGATGATGTGGTATACAATGGAATGCTAAATATTGGGTTCCGTCCAACCGTAAATCATCAAATGGATAATCGTTCTATTGAGGTCAATATTTTTGATTTCGATCAGAATATCTATTACAAGAGCATAAGTATTCATTTTTATAAGCGTATCCGAAACGAGCAAATGTTTAAAGGAATAGATGCTTTGAAAGAACAGCTTGCAAAAGATAAAGAAACTGTCTTGGAATTATTTAAATAGATTTCAATCAAACCCTATTTGTATCTTTTTGGGCAAAACCCTGCGGGTCGGGCTATTCGCACTCGCTCTTTGTCAAAAAAAAAGACAAAGGAGCTCAAACAAAAGCTACTATCCCTTTTGCAAAATACCACCACCATGCCCCAAAGTCTTCTGGAGCCCTGCCAAAGCGCAGTTACAAATCACATAAGTAGAGTAAAACCTTATAAAGTAGGGGGAGAAGTCAAAAAGCTCAGGAAAATCACTCCCAAGTGCAATATAATGTCACGCAAGTGGGGGGAATTGCCTCAAACCGCGGGAAAATGACTCCGGAGTGCAGGAAAACCATTCAAAAGTCGGGGGAACTGCCCAAAAGCCGAGGGAATTGCCCAAAAGGACAGTACGTCAGTAAAAAGTGCGGGGAATGGGTCGAAAGCTGGGGGGATCATGCCAAAATGTCAGAAAGTCAAATGAAATTAACTTTTCGATATAAAAAGCCGCTAGATTTTAATAATCTAGCGGCTTTCTTTTGTTATGGATTTAGAAAATTATTTAACTGTGTTAAGCTTCACTTGTTTCTAATTTTTTAGAATCAACTTTTTCTGTGCTTTTCTCTGTTTCAACATTAATTCTCATACCATAGAATGAACGGTAAACAAAGAATAGACCTATCGCTAAGAAAACAACACCGATATAAGGAGCTACATTGGTTGTCCCTGTTTTGTCTGCTTCTACAATAAGTTCAATTGCAATCTCTGAAGCTAACAGACCAAATAGGGTAGAAAACTTAATTACAGGATTTAGAGCTACTGATGAGGTGTCTTTATACGGATCACCAACAGTATCGCCAATGATTGTGGCATCGTGAAGTGGCGTATTCTTTTCTTTTAAATCAACCTCTACAACTTTTTTAGCATTATCCCATGCACCACCAGCATTAGCCATGTACATAGCTTGGAATAAACCGAAGATTGCAATGGAAATCAGATATGAAACAAAGAAGTTAGGACTAAAGAACGCAAATGCCAAAGTCAAACTTAAGATGACAGCGAAAATATTCCACATACCTGTTTGGGCATATTGAGTACAGATCTTCACAACATTCTTAGAATCTTCTATATCTGCTTCCGATTTGGTAAGGTCGATGTTCTTTTTAATGTACTCAACAGCACGATAAGCACCAGTTGTAACTGCTTGCATTGAAGCACCCGAGAACCAATAGATAACAGCACCACCTGTAATTAAACCAAGCATTACAGCAGGATCGGTAAGTTGAATTTGTAATAAGGATTCTCCATTTGAAAGAATCGTCTTTTTGAGTAATAGAATAATAGCAAAAATCATGGTTGTTGCACCGATCACTGCAGTTCCAATTAATACAGGCTTAGCTGTTGCTTTAAAGGTGTTCCCAGCTGAGTCGTTTTCTTCTAAATTGTGTTTACCAGTTATAAAATTAGGTTCAAAACCAAAATCCTTTTTGATCTCTTCTTTGATATTTGGAATTTTTTGAATTTGAGATAATTCGAAAACAGATTGAGCATTATCGGTTACTGGACCGTAACTGTCAACAGCAATGGTGACTGGTCCCATTCCTAAGAATCCAAAAGCCACCAAGCCAAAGGCAAAAATACCTGGATATTCACCAAACATAGTTAAATCTTGAACGATGTAGAAAGCAGCTGCCATAAGTGCCATCATAACCATTCCTTTCCAGAATGCAGAGAAATTACCAGCTACCATTCCTGATAGGATAGTTAAAGAGGCACCACCTTCGCGTGATGCGGTAACAACTTCTTGTACGTGACGAGATTTAGAGCTGGTAAATGCCTTAGTAAATTCAGGGATAACTGCAGCAGCCAGTGTTCCACAAGAAATAATACTAGATAATTTCCACCATAGACCTTCAGGTAGATCGTTGATTAAAACATAGCTTAATGCATAGGTTACAATGATTGAAATAATAGAAGTAATCCATACCAATGAAGTTAGAGGAGATTCGAAATCAAAATGCTCTTCTTTTGCAAAGCGTATTCTTGCAATGGCTTGATTAATTAGATATGAGAAAACTGAAGTGAAAATCATTAAAACACGCATAGCAAAAATCCAAACGATTAGGGTCGATGCAAACTCTACATTAGGAAGTATGCCAGTTTCACCAAACATTAGGATAATGAATGTGATAAGAGCAACACCTGTTACACCATAAGTCTCAAAACCATCTGCGGTAGGACCAACGCTATCACCAGCATTGTCACCCGTACAGTCAGCAATAACACCTGGGTTACGTGGATCATCTTCGTCAATTTTGAAAACAATTTTCATTAAGTCTGCACCAATATCAGCAATCTTAGTAAAGATTCCACCAGCAATTCTTAAGGCAGCTGCCCCTAAAGATTCACCAATTGCAAAACCAATAAAGCAAGCTCCAGCACTTTCGCCTGGAATAAAAAGAAGGATGGAAATCATCATAATCAGCTCAACGCAGATTAAAAGAAGACCTACGCTCATTCCTGCTTGTAAAGGAATAGACATGACATCGAAAGGTAGTTTTTTAAGAGCTGCAAATGAGGTTCTACTGTTAGCATACGTATTAATACGAATACCAAACCAAGCAACACCATAAGAACCTAAGATACCAAGTATTGTCCAGAGTAGGATTAGCATGGTTTTAGGGACTGACATATGAGCCAGAGCAAGGAAATAATATGAAATGGCAACGCCGATAATGGCAAACAAGATAATTAGGAATTTACCTTGTTGTAATAAATAGGTTTTACAGGTCTCATAAATGATGTTAGAAACCTTTGCCATGGAATGGTGAACAGGTAATTTCTTGATTCTGTTGAATTGAACCATTCCAAATAATAGACCCAATACGATAACAACAATACCATAAAGAAGTAGGTCCCATCCATTAATTCCTCCAAGTCCATCAAATACTGATTGCTTTAGGCTTGGAACAATCAGATCTGCTTCACTAGCAAAACTGTTGATTGGTGCCAGAAGAAGGGCCAATACAGGTAGTAATAATACTTTTTTCATAGGTTTTCAGTTAGGTTTTTTTTTGAGTAGCGACTGAAAATATGCATTATTACTAAACCGAACAAGACGATTTTGTTAAAGTTATGGCAACTAGAAAATTTCGAAGATTTGTCTAGTATCTCAATTTTTATATCTTTAGTATGTGAAGATTAGTTCTTTACTTAATGGGCTTTTTTGAACCTTCCTTTTGGTATCTATCTTTAGCTGTTCTGAATAATAAGATTTCAATCTTAAAAAGATATAGTAGCCTTATAGAAATGGGAATTAAGGAATATTAAAAGTAAGCGGGAGTTTTTAATTGCGAACTCTTATTGTTGCGTGATTGCCTTCTGATTGACTAGATGTCTTATATTGTTTTAAATTGAAACGAGCCACCGAGTTATTGAAAGGTTGTCCGTCTTGCTGGATGTTGAATTTACTTTCGCAAATTGGGCATTCTGCAAAACTTCCATCAAGTTCTACATGTTCTGCAGCTTCTACATCATAAGTGCAAGTGGCATCGAATGCAGCAAAGCCTTCATTCAATCTAACTATAATAATACCATGATTTTTATAACCTGCTGATGAAGTTATAATATCATCTTCATCAAGATAAATACTACTACCTACAGCTCCTAGCTTGTTCTCATTATCAAGATATTCAAATTCTACACGCGTATATGGGACTATTTTATCAAGATTGGTATCCTTACTACAAGAAGAAAAACCTATCAATGTAAATAGGAATAGAAAAAAATAATGTAAATTTGATTGTCTTGATTTCATAAATATTGTTTTTTGGAACGGGTCTAAATTTAAGAATTAATAATTCAACTATGGACGGTGATTGGGGAAATATACTCTATTTCGTATTAATGGCTTTGTTTGTTATATTCGGCGCTCTTAAAAAGAAAAAGCCAGTAAACAACCCGCAAGCAAATTCAGATATCCAATCGGAGGGTGAAATGCCATCTAGCGTAGAGAATATTTTTAATTCTTTATTGGGAGGAGATGCTTTCCAAGATCAGCAAGTACATCCTTATCAGGTAATACAAGAAGAAATTGTAGAGGAGGAGATTGTGGATTTACCAAGGAAGGAAATGAAAATAGAATCAGTAAAATACAGTTCTCCAATATTAATGGAGGTTGATGAGGCAGAGGATGGTGATAATATTGAATTTGACTGGAAGCAGGCCATTATATCCAAGGAAATTTTAGATAGAAAGTACATCTAATTAAGTTTTTTAGTACTTTTATATCAATGCTAATTCATTAGAGTATAGGTGCATTTAGTTTAAATGTATATATTTGCACCTGAAAGAGTTCCGCAGTGGTGGGATTCTTTTTGTTTTTATATCAAGTGAGCAATAAATTAATTGTTTGGTATAATAAAAAAAAGAAAATCAAATAAACGATAGAAAATAATAGGAGGATTTATGTCTAAATATTCATACATAACCGAAGAAGGTTTTAAAAAATTAAAAGCAGAATTGGAGCATCTGCAAACAGTTGAGCGTCCAGAGATTTCAAGACAAATTGGAGAGGCAATTGATAAGGGAGACTTATCGGAGAATGCTGAATACGATGCTGCCAAAGAGGCACAAGGATTACTTGAGGCTAAGATTTCACGAATTAAAGGGATTGTAGTTAATAGTCGTATTATTGATGAGACTAAAATTGATACTTCAAAAGTTCAGATGTTGAATAAAGTAACGATTAAGAACACTAAGAATGGTGCTATTATGACTTATACACTGGTATCTGAGACTGAGGCAGACTTAAAGCAAGGGAAATTGTCTATTAACACACCTATTGCTAAAGGATTAGTAGGCAAAGTTGTTGGTGACCTTGTAGAGATTACTGTTCCTAATGGTATTATTCCATTTGAGATTATCGATATATCGATGTAATTTGTAATCGATTAAGGATTAAATAAAAATAGAGCTATGTCAACACTATTCACAAAGATCGTAAATGGCGAAATTCCTTGCCATAAGATTGCAGAAGACGATAAGTATTTTGCTTTTTTAGATATTAGCCCTTTAGCTATGGGACACACGCTTGTGATTCCGAAGGTAGAAGTGGATTACATATTCGATTTGGAAGATGAAGTTTTAGCTGGATTGAATCTTTTTGCTAAACGTGTGGCAAAAGCTGTTGAGAAATCAGTTGAATGCAAGCGAATTGGTGTTGCTGTTATAGGACTTGAAGTGCCTCATACGCATATCCACTTAGTTCCTTTGAATGCAATTGGAGACTTGAATTTCTCTAATACAAAATTGAATCCAGCGCAAGAAGACTTAGCTGAAATTGCAGCAAGAATTCGTGAGAACTTAGAGTAAAGATTCAATTTGATTCAAGATATTTGTAGCCGCCATTGTGCGGCTATTTTTTTGCCCAGCACCTAATGTTACTTAACCTTATCGGGATTTTGTTTGACAAAGTCGGCCCAAGAGCTTGTCTTTTTCGAACCTAATAAAGGATTCGCTTGAAAGAAGTGGCAAAGAGCGATTGCTATAGCATCGGTTTCATCAGAATTGGTAGGGAAATTTGGTATATTAAAGTAGCGTTCCATAATGGTTGCCATTTGTTCTTTTGATGCTGTACCGGTTCCAGTGACGGCTAATTTTATTTTTTTTGGAGCATATTCTGTAATTGGAATATCACGTTGTAAGGCAGCTGCAATACAAACGCCTTGTGCACGTCCCAATTTTAACATAGATTGCACATTCTTACCAAAAAATTGTGATTCAATTGCTAGCTCATCGGGTTGATACTCATCAATGACTTGAAGGGTTCGTCTGAAAATACGTTGTAATTTTAGATAGGGGTCACCCAGTTTTTTTAGATCTAATATACCAGAAACTAGTATCACGGGCTTTTTTCCAACGACTTTAAGCAAGGCATAACCCATACAATTTGTTCCGGGGTCAATACCCATTATAATTCTATCGTTGCTCAAACCTATCGTTTTTTAGTTGTGATTTTTTGAAGAAGTATGCCAGTCACAATAACCGAAAGGCCTACCCAAGTGCTAAGATATATAGATTCGCCGATAATTAAATGAAGTAGGAGAAGGGAAATGAAAGGACTCAGAAATACTAAGTTCCCAATTTTATCCGTACTACTTGAAAGTTTCATTGCTCTTAGCCAAAATATATAAGCTACACCACATTCGATCAGGCCAATATAAATAGCAGCAGCTAGGCTATTGAAATCTGGAAGGTTTATTTTACCGAAGAATGCTAATGTAACTAAGCTATAAATAGCTCCGAAAACAAAGTTGAGAAAAAGTTTGTGAGTAGCCTGACGTTCATCTTTTGTATTAAAAATCCAAAATAAAGACCAGACGATAGAGCTCCCAAGAGCTAATATGATACCCCAAGTATTGGGAGATTGAATGCTCGTAAATGAACCCTTGTTTGCAATGACGATAACACCAATAAAGCTGAGTAGAATACAAGCAATGCTTTTCATTCCAATTTTTTGTTTAAGAATTGGAATCGAGAGAAGTACAAGAGTTATGGGCCAAATATAATTTAAGCTAAGAGCTAATTGAGCCGACAATAAAGAGTAGGCTTTTAATAGTATAAGGTAATAAAGGAATGGGTTGAGAAAGCCTAATAATGCAGAATGAAGTACATCAGATTTGGGTGTACTCCAGATTACTTTTAACTCGCCATTAAAAAGAAGTATTGTCGTAAAGAAGATCATAGCGATTGCAGATGAAATACCTAATAGGTGGAGGTAATCCATTCCATTAAGGGCAATTTTAAATGCTGTTGCAACGGTCGACCATAATAAAATTGCAGCTAGTGCAAAGATATAGGCTTGGCTTTGTTTCTTCAAAATTTCAGTTCTGAATTAAAATATGATCTAATGTATGTAACCTAGTGATTTACGTTATGCTCAAACATAGTTGATGAAAAAGTCATGATATTCGTTTGATATTTAGCAACAAAAATAGCTTTACACCTTGGCTCAAAATCTTGGCGATATTTGTTAAGCTGGGATTCATTTTTGAAGAATAGTTGTAAAGAATAGGTCTGGCTACCATCCTCTTGCTGCACCATTACTTTGCAAAAATAGTTTTGTGTAAAAGTTCCAGTTTCCTTAATTAATGGGACGAATTTTTCTTTCATCCATTTACAAAAATCCTGTTCAATTGTGCTGTGTAGAATATAACTGGTGTTGTAAATAATCATTGTAAGTTGATTTATATAATCTGAAATTAGTTGATGTTTTTATTCCTGATGTTTGAATACTTCTCTCGTGCCTCAACGGAATAAATGCTTTCGGGGTAATCTACAATTATTTTTTTATAGTTGGAACTACTCTCACTTATTCTATTTTGAAGTTCGAAAAGCAAGGCTTGTTTGTAAAGAGCTTTTGCTGCTAAATTTTCGTAAGGATGTTCTTTTATAATGATTCCCAATGCGTCTATAGCTTCTGTGTAGAGTTGTTGCGAGTTGTGTATTTCATATAGTCTGTAATGTACTTCATCGCATAAGGTGTGCCCTGGAAAAGCTTCAAAGAAATCATTTAGCTTGATCTTAGCAGAATCAGTTTTATTCTGGAAGATTAGGAAATCAGCTTCAGCAAAATATTTCATCGCCGAATATGTCGAATCAAGCGTTGTGTTGTCAGTAATTAATTGAGATAAATCTAAGGCATCGTTAGCAATAAGCTTTGATGTACTTCCTTTTAAAGCATCTAATTGAGCTTTCGCCCAATCAAATTCACCTAAATAATAGGATACTCTGGCTTTTCTCAATTTTGCTTCGTATCCGATAGGGTTGTTTTTGTTTCTCTGTTCAATTTGTGAATAAAGTAGGATGGCATCCCACTTCTTATTATCAAGTAAATTGATGTCAGCTAGTTCTAATTTGATGCTAGCCTTATCGCTATGTCTGATGTTTCGATTAACTAAAGCTGTTTGAAGTTGAGTTTTAGCCCCATTAATTTTTTCTAGTTTAAAAGCACTTAAGTGGGCATATCGAATCAATGTTTTAATTGATTGATTCATGTTCTTTAAGTTCCCAAAATAGTCCGAGTAGTCTTTATGAAGAATTTCCCAGTCTTCAAGTTTGGTATCAAACTTTGCTTCAAGAGACAGGTGTTTGCTTTCTAAATTCCCTATTAGTGCAATGCTGTAATGTTTCGATTTACTGCCTCTTTCAACGACTAGTTTATAGCACTTTTGGGCTATAATGTAATCCTTATTGATGTTAGCAGTTTTAGCAAGTTGCATTAATTTCTCACCATCATTATTTTTGATGAGATCTATCGATTGAGCAAGGGAAAAGGCAAGCTCAAATTGCTTTTTCTGAGTATAATACCACAAGAGTAGTTCTTTGTATACTAAATTGTTCTTGCTTGTTTGAACTTGTGAAAGTAATCTCGACTTCAGTATTTGATTTAAGTCTGAATTAATATTTTGAGAAAGAGCTGATTGTAATTGTCCCTGAATCTGTTTAAGTTTTTCGGGAGTTACAGACAAAGCCATCATGTACTCATCAGTCATTAATTTGAAATTGCGTTGAGACATAAAGATGTTAGCAATCTCGAAATGGAATATATGATCTTGTTTTAAAGCTATGCGGCCTTTTTTAAACGTATTTATGGCAAGATCATATTCGCCTTTAGCTCTTAAAGCATTGGCAACAGTGATGAATTCACGCTTATTTGGAATAATATTGGAAATGGTTTTGTTGTATTGTTTGCTGGCTTTATCTACATCACCCGATATTTTGTAAATATGTCCTAGCTCTACCTGAAAGAGTCTGTCATTGGGATGTCTGCGGATTTCCTTTTTTACTGATTTTTCAGCTTTTGTGTAATCTTCAAGTTTTAATAAACAGGTAATGTAATAGGTGAAGTAAGTTTTCGATTTGGTTGTTTGATAAAGTTCATTGAAAATGCTTGAAGCAGCTTCGAATTCTTTATCCCTGAAGTATCTATAGGCTAATTGACTATTTCTTTCCTGCGCAAACGACAAGGAAGGAATAACTAAAAACAGAATTAGCAGATATAAGAAATACTTCTTCAAAAGATGGAATTAAGTTGAGTGATACTAAGTGCTTTTAAAACTTACTCTATCAAAAATATAAAAACCCGAGAGAAATCCCTCGGGTTTTGAATAGGTATATCAAATTCAATTGCTTGAATAGGTTTTTAGTCGATCATATCGAATCCTGTGTAAGGGATTAAAACCTCAGGAACTCTGATACCTTCAGCACATTGATTGTTTTCCAATAGAGCAGCTACCATTCGAGGTAAAGCCAAGGCACTACCATTTAATGTGTGAGCTAATTGGGTTTTCTTCTCATTCTTCTCTTTAAAACGTAGTTTTAAGCGGTTTGCTTGGTACGATTCGAAGTTTGAAACAGAGCTAACCTCAAGCCATTTGTCTTGACCTGCTGAGTAAACTTCGAAATCGAATGTTAAGGCAGCAGTAAAACTTGTGTCGCCACCACATAAACGTAGTAAGCGGTATGGTAATTCTAATTTCTTTATTAAGCTTTCAACATGAGCAACCATTACGTCTAAAGCTTCGTATGATTTGTCAGGATGCTGTAATTGAACAATCTCAACCTTATCAAATTGGTGTAGACGATTTAAACCACGAACATCACTACCATAAGAACCAGCCTCACGACGGAAACAAGCTGAGTAAGCCGTGTTTTTAATAGGGAAATCTTCAGCTTTCAAAATTACATCACGGTAGATGTTTGTAACTGGAACCTCAGCCGTAGGAATCAAATACAAGTTATCTTCTGTTGCATGATACATTTGTCCATCCTTATCAGGAAGTTGTCCTGTGCCATAAGCAGAAGCTTCATTTACCAATAAAGGAGGAATGACTTCTTCGTATCCAGCTTTGCGATTCTCATCAAGAAAAAAGTTGATTAGGGCTCTTTGGAAAGTTGCCCCTTTACCTCTGTATAGAGGAAAACCAGCTCCTGTGATTTTATTTCCTAGCTCAAAATCGATGATGTTATATTTCTTAGCTAACTCCCAATGAGGAATTGCTCCTTCGTACAAGTTAGGCATTTCACCTTCGGTTCTTTCAATCACATTATCTTCTTCACTTTTACCTGCAGGTACCGATGGGTGAGGAATATTAGGTATTTTAAGAAGTAAGTCATTCAATTGAGATATAGCATCGTTCATTTCAGTGTTCAACTCCGAAATGGATTCTTTTAACTCTCCAGTTTTAGCTTTAGCAGCATTTGCTTCACTAGCTTTTCCTGATTTAAATAGCATTCCAATTTCTTTCGAAAGGCTATTCATCTCAGCTTGAGTATTGTCTAGTTTAGCTTGAGTGGATTTTCTTTTCTCATCCAACTCAATAACTTGATCGATTATTTGAGTCGCATCGAAATTCTTTATGCTCAAAGCCTTAATGGCTTCTTCTTTATTCTCCTGTAAGTATTTTAGACTTAGCATGTGATATCTATTGAAGATGATTATTCTTGAATCATATGGAACTCGTAATGAGTGCCTAGAAACTTTTTACTAACGAATGGTAAAAATAAAAAAAATCTCCTGTCTTTACATGAAATAAAGAGAGGAGATTTAAATATTTTAATGCTAAATTATTTATTCAGCAAGAGGCTCAATAGAAACGTATGATCTGTCGTTTCTTTTCTTTTTGAAAACCACTGTACCAGCAACTAATGCAAATAAAGTGTGATCCTTACCACAACCAACGTGCTCGCCAGGATTGTGCTTTGTTCCTCTTTGACGAACAATAATGCTACCAGCTTTGGCAGCTTGTCCACCGTAAATTTTTACGCCTAATCGCTTACTTTCGGATTCTCTACCGTTTCGTGAACTACCGGCTCCTTTTTTATGTGCCATTTTTAGATATTTTTAAGGATTAAGCAAAGATTTCTTGAATCTGAATGTGTGATAAGTTCTGACGGTGACCGTTCAGCTTTCTGTATCCTTTTCTTCTTTTCTTCTTGAATACTTTTACCTTATCAGCTCTCAAATGAGAGATTACTGTTGCGCTTACTTTAGCACCTTCAATAGTTGGAGCTCCAACTACTACTTCACCATCTGTGTCTAACAAAAGAACTTTGGCGAATTCTACTTGTCCACCTTCTTCAGTTTGAAGTCTGTGAACAAAAATCTTTTGGTCTTTCTCAACTTTGAATTGCTGACCAGCGATTTCTACAATTGCGTACATTATTCTACAATTTTCGGTTTATTCCTGAAGGTGGGTGTTTTAATACATTTAAAGCAACCTCTTTTCGAACCTCCAAAGGATATGATTTCGGACTGCAAAAATAGAAAACAATAATTGATATACAAAGTTTTAAAGGAAAAAACATTGAGTGTATGATTAAGCTTAAATTAAAATGATTCAGATGCTTATCATTAATTCAGTATTTAAATGAAAGGATGATGTTTCATCTGATTTTGTGATAACATTTTAAGGTAAAAAGGATGGCCAATTGAGTTTAAGTTTTAATTTAGTAAATTGCTACATGCATTAAGTATGAGTTGAGCTTTTTAGATAGAAGTGAAAAACATATATGTTGATCTTTTAAAGAGGGAATTGAGAGAATAAGCTAGCTTAACTACTTATGCAGAACTAAAAACAATTTATATATTTATTAATATAATTGGGTGGATTCATAACTTTAATGAGTTTTATAAGATTCGTTTAGTTGAATTCTTTTGTTTATTTTCAGGATATATTGATTTGTTGATTGAATATGTATTGAAATTAGGAATTACACATGGGGAAAGTCAAATTAAATATACTTGGGTTATCGTACAGCCAAACTCAAACTGGTGCTTATGCACTTGTTCTAGCCGAGGAGGATGGTGATAGACGAATTCCAATTATTATAGGTGGGGTAGAAGCTCAAGCTATAGCTATTCAATTAGAAGAGTTAGAACCACCTCGTCCTTTAACACATGATTTATTTAAAAGTTTCGCGGTTGCCTTTTCAATTAATATTGTTGAAGTAAATATTTATCGATTACATGAAGGTATTTTCTATTCTGAATTGATTTGTGAAGGTGGTAATAATAGAGTTAGAATTGATTCTAGAACTTCAGATGCTGTTGCAATAGCTCTTCGATTTAAATGCCCAATTTTCACAAGCGAAGAAATTATTGAGAAGGCTGGCATTACTCTAACTATTGAAGGGGAGTCTGATGATTCAAAAATTGCACCAGTAAAGGATGTTAAATCATCACCAGAATATCAAAAATCTAACCCTTTTGAGGGCTACTCTAAGTCACAGCTTCAGGAAATGCTTGATACTGCGATTGGAAATGAAGATTACGAAAAAGCCTCACATATACGAGATGAATTGAATAGGAGATAAGGCAATACGTATCTCCATGCAGAAAAACGCCTGAAAGATAGAACTGGTCAAGTTCTATTTTTCAGGCTTTTTTTAGTTAGTCGGTAAAGAATCTTATTATAATACGAATTGTATTATTTAATGATTAATTTGATCAATTGCTTTAGGATCGTGCTTATGTTTGAAGAATATCGCAAAGAAAATTGCTATTACTAGAGAGTAAATTGCGAATGTATTCCAGATGTCCATCCATATGAAATCACCTTTATTACTAGTGAAGAATTCTCCAATAATGATTCCACTTAACCAAGATCCAAGAATTGCACCAAATCCATTAGTCATCATCATGAATAAACCTTGAGCACTTGATCGTATACTTGGATCGCACTGCGTCTCAACAAAAAGAGAACCTGAGATGTTGAAGAAATCAAAAGCCATTCCATAAATAATACATGATAGAATAATCATCCAAAGTCCTCCTGATGGGTCACCATAAGCAAATAAGGCGAATCTTAATACCCAAGCAACCATACTTATTATCATAACTTTCTTAATTCCATATTTCTTTAAGAAGTAAGGAATAGCAAGAATAAATAGAGTTTCAGATATTTGAGATATAGACATGATTATTGTTGAATATTCTACAACAAAAGAATCTGCATACTCAGGGATTTTTTCAAAGTCTGATAAAAATCTATCTCCATACATGTTTGTTAGCTGTAATGCTGCTCCTAAAAACATTGAGAACACGAAGAATAAAGCCATCTTATAATTCTTGAACAACTTAAATGCGTTCAAGCCTAAGGTTTCGACAAGTGAGCCATTTTTTTGCCCTTTGTTTTGTGGTTTACAAGCAGGCATGGTAAATGAATATGCCGCTAAAAGGAATGAAGCAATGGCGCCAATATAAAATTGATTTTCCGTAGCTTTTGATCCTGTTAGATTAGTCACCCACATGGCTGCAATAAAACCAATAGTTCCCCAAACTCGAATAGGAGGGAAGACCTTAATTACATCGTAATTTTGATTTTTTAGAATCGTGTATGAAATAGAATTCATTAGAGCAATGGTTGGCATATAACAAATCATAGCCAATAAAATTACAGTAATAAATAATGTTGGATCATCAACTTGAGGGAGATAAAGTAATGCTACGCCTCCTAATAGATGAAGAATACCATATAATTTTTCAGCATTTATCCATCTGTCAGCTATAATTCCAGTAAGGGTTGGCATAAATAATGATGAGATTCCCATTGTTGAGAAAACGGCACCAAATTCTTGTGGTGACCAACCTTTATTACCAAACCAATAATTCGCAATGGTTATTAACCAGGCTCCCCAGATAAAAAACTGGAGAAAGTTGAATAGCGTCAATCGACCTTTTATTCCCATAGTGAGTTAAGTATAGTTAGATGTTAATATGTTAGTTTGAAATTAATAAAATCTTCCTGTAATGGAATGATTTTATAATCTAATACTTTAAACGGCGCTCAGCTATAGCCTGCAGAAGTGCAGATAAACTCTGAATTTGGGATTTTGGTTGTTGAGTAGTGAGAAAGGATAATAATGATTCCTTTCAATACAAAAATAAAGTTAGTTGTTCTAGCCCCTTTATTGTTGCAAGGCTTCAAAACTAATAAAAAAAAGTAGAAATAGCCCTTAATATGTTATTTGTGTTGATTCTACTTTCGCAAGTCTTTGTGTTTAAGTTGTAATTTATTGAATGCTTAAAAGAATTTTATCAAACAGATCATGTTTGTTTATTGGTTTTGAGATATAGTTATCACAACCTGCTGCTAAAATCTTTTCTTTATCGCCTTCAATTGCAAAAGCTGTTTGTGCAATAATAGGAATCTCAGGACGAATTTTTTTGATTTGTTCTGTTGCCAAAATGCCATTCATATTTGGCATATTAATATCCATTAGTAACAAATCGATCTTATTATTCTCCTTGCAATAGGCAACAGCCTCAGCGCCATCATTTACTCGAATGCACGTCATTCCCTTTGAAGTAAGTAGGGCATCTAAGTATGAGAAGCTAGTTTCATCGTCTTCTGCTATAAGAACTGTTTTGTTAGCAAAGTTTATCGTTGGTTCAATACCTGTAGTAACAGAATGTTCTTCTGATTTATTTGTAAACGGGATAGTGAAGTAAAAGAGAGCACCGTTACCCTCTTCTGATTCAATCCATATATTACCACCCATAAGTTTAGTTAATTTTTTACAAATTGTTAGTCCAAGACCAGTCCCACCATAAATGCGTGTATGCGAGTCATCAGCTTGACGGAAGATTTCGAAAATTAATTTTTGAGCCTTTTGAGGAATTCCAATACCTGAATCTTTTACGAAAAATTTAATGAATTGTTGTTCTTCTTGGTGTAAAAAGCATCCAAACTTTACACTGCCTTCGTTGGTGAATTTTAGAGCATTTTTAAGAAGGTTTATTAAGATTTGTTTGATTCTTTTCTGATCAGAAAAAAGAATGGCTTCTGAATCTTCAAGAGAATCATCTAGAATAAGCTCCAAATGTTCTTTTTCTTGAAGGACTTGCTCGTTTTTAATTATCTCATGGACTTCATCTAAAAGGATCGCTGTACTTAGAGGTTTTACTTCTATTTTTATATCGCCAGTCTCGATTAAAGAAATATCAAAAACATCTTCAATTACTCCAAGTAAGTGCTTTCCACTCATGCTTATAATTTCACTAAAGTGAAGGATATCTTCTAAAGGTAGATCTTGTTGAATCAAATCTGAAAAACCAATTACGGCATTCAAAGGTGTTCTAAGTTCGTGAGACATGGTTGCAAGAAAAACAGATTTTAGTCGATCGCTTTCTTCAGCAATATCTTTTGCCTTAATTAACGATTGTGTTAGCTCTTTTCTTTCTGAAATGTCTGTAATAAAACCTTCGATATAAAGAAGGTTGTCGTTCTGGAATACTCCGCTGCCTTGTTCCCAGATCCATTTAGTTTCTCCTTTTGCATCTATGATTGGATATTCGGCTTGAAAGGTGGATTTTTGTGTAAGAGTTTCCTGCCATTTGTTCCAGAGTTTTTCCCTATAATCAGGATGGATGATATCATTAAATGTAATCTTCTTTTTTGATATAAAATCATTTGGAGAATAACCTGTGATCTTTTTACAGCCATCACTAATATAGGTCATGGACCAATCTCTGTTATTAAGACATTGATAAGCGAAGCCTGGAAGATTGTTAAGAAGGTTATTTAAAGTTCTTTGGCTTGTTTCTAATTCACTTATTTTTTGTTTAACATTGACTTCTAAATCTTTATTTTTCTCACGTAATTCATCTTCTGCATCTTTAATTCGAAGCATCACATTAATTTGCGCGATTAGTTCATTTTCTTCTATTGGTTTTGAAAGAAAGGCATCAGCACCAATTTCGAGTCCTTTAATACGCGATTTATTATCACCTCTTATTGCTGTAATTAAAATGATGGGAATGTGTTTGGTCAGTTGATTGCTTTTGAGTTGTTTGCATGCCGAAAACCCATCAAGTCCAGGCATGATGATATCTAAAAGAATGACGTCAGGTTGACTTATCTCTGCCAACTTAATTCCTTCTTGTGCAGATTGACATGTTAATATATCACATCCAGAATATTTAGGTCTTAGAATAGCTTTGTAAACAACTAAATTGTCCGCATTATCATCGATAGCTAGTATTTTTCTCATAGCACTAATAAAAGAAGGTTTGTATTTTCTCTAATATCTCTAAGTGGTCAACAGGTTTCGTGATATATTCATTACAACCTGCATTTAATATTTCAACTTTATCTTCATTCATAGCTCTTGCTGTTAGCGCAATAATAGGAATGTGATGGGTCGTAATATTTTGTTTAAGGCGCTTTGCAACTTCAACACCATCAATTTTAGGTAAAGCAATATCAAGAATGATTATATCTGGAATACTCTCCTCAACCATTTTTATACCCATTTCGCCATCTATTGCTTCAGTTATATCATATTTTTGATTAAGGATAGATTTTATTGTAACCATATTGTCTGGGTTATCCTCAATAATCAAGATCTTAGGCTTTTCTCCATCTTTCACAATAATCTTAGACACTTGCATCGGTTTTGTGATTATCGGTGTAGGAGTGAGACTTTTTATTACCATAGATTGAACAGTATTTAATAATTCCTTAATATCAATGTCGCCTTTTTGTATTAGTTGATGAATATTGTTTTTGCTTAATCGATTAAGATCTTTTGCTGATAGGTCTTTAGCTGTTAAAATTACTACAGGAATATTAGCTGTATTTTCTGTTCCTCTTATTGTTTCTAGGACTTCAAATCCATTTATTTCTGGCATCATTAGATCAAGAATAATGCCATCAGGAATGTGAGATTTCATGTATGCAAAAGCTTGTTTCCCACCTAAAGCAACATCAGCAATATAACCATTACTTTCAAGTACATGTTTCATTTGTACTACAGCAGATTCATTATCTTCAATAATTAATATTCTGTTTCCAGCCGATTTTAATGAAGATGAACTGTTTTCTTCTTCATTAATCTTAGAGAACGAGCTAAGTATGAGAGGAGATGTGAGAGTCGCTTTATGCCACTCAATTGGAATTTTCAATAAAAAGCATGAACCAGAACCTGGTATACTGCTCACATTAATTTGACCACCTAATTTATCTGTAAGTTTTTTAACAATTGCCAAACCAAGTCCTGTGCCTTCGTATTTTCTGGAAGAACTGCCATCTATTTGTCTAAATTCATCAAAAATAGATTTTATATAATCATCCGAAATTCCAATTCCTGTGTCTGTAATTTCAATGTTGATATCAGTTTCGTTTTTGTAGGCCGATATTGTTACTGTTCCTTTTTCAGTGAACTTAATTGCATTGTTAATTAGATTTGTTAAAATTTGGTGCAGACGTATTTCATCTGTTTCAATTTCAGGAATATTATCGCTTGTATTTATAATTAATTGAATATCTTTTTCAGAAGCTAGTGGGGATAGGTTTTCATTAAGTATTTGTAAAAGTTCTTTTAGTTGAATAGGCTTAGGGTACATATCCATTTTACCAGCTTCAATTTTAGATAAATCTAGAATGTCGTTAATTAATTTTAAAAGGTTCCTACCATTTCGCTCTACAATTTCTAAGTAGGAATTTTCTTCTTCGTTCAGTTTATCTTTAGATTGTAAAATTAACGTCCTTGATAATGCCATTATCGAGTTTAGTGGAGTTCTCAGCTCATGACTCATATTTGAGAGGAATTCACTCTTTAATCGGTTAGCTTGTTCAACCTCTTCTGTTTTAAGAATGAGAAATCTATTTTGTTCGTTAAGTTCTGTAGTTTGATTGTGTAGCTCTTGAGCTTGTTCTTTTAACTCCTCAGATTGTAATTCTAATGTTTGATTTGATTGAGACAGTGTTTGGGCTAATGAGGACGTTTGTTGTGTTGCTAAAATATTTGAAAAGGAAGTGTTTATATTTGAATTAGATAGTTTTATTATTTCGATACTTTCTGAACTGTAATTGCCTAAATTCGATAGTGAGATAAGAGCTTGAATCTTATGATCCGTAATTATAGGGAAGGATAGGATTTCCTGAGGACTATAATTTCCAATACTTGTAGTAAATCCAAAATATGAATTTTGATCTAGATTTTTCACTACCTGCAATTTTTCTGTTTGCATTATTAGTCCAAACTCACTCGGTATATCTTTAATAGAGAACGATTTCAACTGTTCTTTATTACATGCAGTTGAAGCTATGCATTTATATCTTTTTTCGTCAAGTATGTAAAAACGCCCGCTGGAGGAGTTACTAACCATCATTAAATTATCCAATAATTTTGTAGCAAACTGATTAGTATCAGATTCTTCAATTAAAGATTCGTTTATAGTGGATAAACCGTTTTGAATTTTGATTTTTGAGTTTAACGAATTTGTCATCGAATTAATACTTTTCCCTAATGTGTCTAATTCATCGTCGGAATTAATTGTATTTTGGATCGACAGATTACCATCTTGAATTGCTTTAGATACAAAGTTCATGCTTTTTATCGGACGCCTTATGCTTTGGGTGATTAAAAAAGCTATAAGAGAACTTAGTAGTAAAGATAAAATTAAGGTGATTGTAATGATTCGATTAAAGTAATTACCTTGATCTATTGAAGACTGGTGAAAGCTTTTAGCTTTATAATTAGCAAAATCTTTCATCTTTGATACTTTCTTGTTCAAGAGTTGAACATGAGTTGCACCTTTCCCTTTTGTAATAAGGGCTGCATCTTGCATATTGCCTGAAATACTCAACTCAATTACTTCTAATCTAATTGGTTTCCATTCTTTGAACGAATCCCATGCAATGTCGACATCTTTTTTATCTCCCAAAAACTCTTTAGAAACGATAGTAAATAATCGATCTATTTCACTTTCACTTCTACGTACTTGTTCAATTGCTTTGTCAATTTCATGTTTTGTTTTTGCTAAAGCAACATCTTTCATTGAGCGATGAATAGAAACAATATGAGTTTCTATTTCCTGAACTGAGTTACTGATTGTATAAGGATGATTGAAAATATTATCAATGCTTTTAATATGTTGTTGGGAATTCAAAATCGCTAGGATACCAATACCTAAAGTTAAAAGACTTAATGTTAAGAAACCTATTGAAAGTCTTGCTCCTATAGATATATTTCTAAGTTTTGTCATAGTGGGATGTTATTGGTTGTAGATAATCGCTATCCTTTTTTTTGAAAAATTTTGAATAAATCGGTGTTTCTAAGAAAAAGATTCGAATGTTTCAATAATGGATCTTCGCTTTCTCCTAGTATTAAGTAGCTTGATTCGTGCATCGTGTTTCGTAGTTTCTTTAAAATACGATGTTGGTATTCGTTATTGAAATAGATAAGAACGTTTCTGCAAAAAATGATATCGAAATTACCAAAAATACTTTCTTCAGGAGCTTGACTTTTCTTGCTCAGAAGGTCGAATGTTGAAAAGTGAACTTGGTCTTTTATTTTTTGAATGAGTTTATATTTGTTGTTTTGGCTTGTAAAGTATTTGCTTAAGTAGGCAAACTCTATTTCTTGAAAAACTTCTTCAGTGTATTCAGCATTTCGGGCAGTATTTAATGACTTTTCGTTAATATCGGTTGCAAAAATATTAACCTTAAAATCAAGCTTATTATCATTAATGTATTGATCTAAGATCATAGCTATAGAATAGGGCTCCTCACCAGTTGCACAACCTGCTGACCAAATACGTATATCATTGTTTCTAGTTCTTATTTTTTCCGCAAATAATTTAGGTATAATGATTCTTCGGATGTAATGATAAGTGAAAGCATCTCGGAAAAATCGACTTATGTTAATTGTTAAAATATCTGCAAGATGATCAAATTCAATAATGTTATTTTTAAGATAATTAATGTAGGATTTGTAGTCAAGGGAATTGGTAGCTTTTAATCTTCGATTAATACGCCTGATTAAAAAATCTGAGTTACTACCGTTTAAATCAATGCCTTTGTTTTTTAATAAAAGCATTAATATTTCAGAAACATTAGGGTTGATGGTATTTATAGAAAGAGTTGATTTAGACATGCAAGATAGACCTAGTGGTAAACAACTTTTAAATGTAGCTTATTATTAAGTTAGAATGAATTAGGATTGTAGCCTTGTGTCTTTACTTACTGGTATATATAAGTTATTGTTTTCGAAGGATTTTTCTGTAATTAGGTAGAATTATTGATATTTTGTTTTGTAGGTGTAATTTAGAGCTTATTCAGTTATGAAGTGCTTATTATTGTTGCAAGTGGGAATATAAATAGTTTATAAGTCTGTAATTTATTAGAAAAAAAAGGAATGTAAATTGACAAAATTTAATTGCTGAAACACTAAATTTTAAATTGATGTATAACTTTTTTGAAAAATTTACGTAAAAGGATATGAGTGGAAAATTAATGATGATCCATAATTGTTTACTAGGGTAAACGATTGATTACAGTAGAAGAATAGTGTGTATAGGTAGGATGAGTTCGGGCTTATTAATTTTCTACTCATTTTTTATCTGAAAATTATAAAAGAATGAATAGTGGATGATATGTATATCATCCATTTTTCTTGAACTGGAAATTGTAATCCCATCTTTGTAATTTAAGAAATGCGATTTAACCTACCGATTATCAGGTGGAGAATATCGGAATCGAACCGATGACCTCTTGACTGCCAGTCAATATTTTTAACTTCCGTTGGCTTCCGTAGACTTCTTAGTAATGCCAATATGCCTGTAGAACAAGGGTTTTGTAAAATATTATTTCCGATAGTTATTTGTTTGTTTCCGAAATTGTAGGGTAATTTGTAGGGTACTTAAAATAAGCACCTACAATATGCAAGATTCTTTAGAAAAGGTTCACACTTCGATTGTATTGAAAAAAACAAAACGATTTGCTGATGAAAATGGTCGTTTCCCAGTTAAGCTTCAAATAAGTTATAGAAGAAAACAAAAATTTTATACAGTTACTGGGGAAAGGTGTACTCCTGATGAATTTGACGCAATTGTTAGTTTGAAATCAAAAGGAGATAATAAGATTCGAAGGGAAAAGTACAACGCTATAAGGTTAAGAGCAGACAACGTTATCAATGAGATAAATTCTTTTTCATTTGAAGAGTTCGGAATAGAATATTTGGGATTGAAAGGTCGTAGTGCAACTATTAAAGAATATTTTGAACAAAAAGCAAATGAGCTTGATGATGAGGCTAAAATTCAAACTGCAACTCTTTATAGGGCTACAATAAAATCTTTCCAGAAATTTGATGATAAGATAAGTTTCCAGAAAATCAATCCAAAGTATTTGAAGAAATATGAAAATTGGATGACTGATGAGGGTGGCACTTATACCACCGTTGGAATGTACATGAGAAATTTAAGGCATATTGTAAATAGAGCTTTAGACGATAAAATTATTAAATCCTATCCTTTTGGAACTGCCAAAGATAAATATCAAATACCTAAAAGTACCAACACTAAAAAGGCTTTGACTATCACCGATATTGAGAAGTTGTATCAATATAAAGCTGATGATAGAAATGAGTTTGTTGCTCAGCAATATTGGTTCTTTAGTTATCTGTGTAATGGAATGAATATGGCGGATATTGCCAATTTAAAGTACAAGAATATTAAAGGGAATAGTTTAACTTTTATCAGAAAGAAAACCAAAAATACTACATCGGAGAAAACTGAGATTAATGTTTTCTTAAGACCTGAAACCTTTCAGATATTAGATAGTATAGGCAATATGAATAAAGAGCCTGAAAGCTATATTTTCCCTATCTATAAAGATGGATTAACTGCCATTGAAGAAAACAACAAACTAAAGCAGCATATCAAGACGACTAATAAGTACTTTAACCGTTTAGCTGCAAAGGCAGGGGTCGAGGGTAATATAACTACATATTGGGCTAGACATAGCTATTCTACTATACTGAAGCGATCAGGAGCACCCATTGAGTTTATTAGTGAGCAGTTAGGGCATCAATCAACCAAAGTAACACAAAACTATCTTGACTCTTTTGAGGATGAGACTAGAGAAAAGTTCTCTGCTAGTTTATTGAGTTTTAACAAGAATTAAGGTGTGGTTTTCTATAAACGTAAGATGGCGGGGTGAAAGATCTAGATCCCTGTAATGATAAGGAATACAGAGCTCATTTATAGGGATTGAAATCCTTATAAATGGAGATGTCTACTTCTTACTTAATAAAGGCATTGTCTTTTATTAGAGTGCCTTTTTTGTGTGTTTTACATGTAATTATATTTATTTGTTTTTGTAGAAAAACAGCTGTGATGAATGTTCTATATTCGGCTGAATATATGTATGTTATGAGGGTTTAATTCTTCTTTATTATGGGAGAGCTAAAAAACACTGTAGGAGAGAAGATGGAGATGATGTATACGAAAACATACTTATTCTTCGCTCAGTTCATCAATTCTCACAAGCTCATGTAGTGGAACTTTCAGAATTTTAGAGATTTGATACAAGGTAAATATAGTAGGATTAGTACCTCCAGCTTCGATTCGTTGTACAGTTTGTCTTTCCTTAAAAAGAGCATCTGCAAGACCTTTTTGATTTATGCCTTTGCTCTCTCTTAAAGATTTAATTCGGAGACCTATTGTTTTATTTAGCTCATCTTTGACCACATACAAATTAGTTGATATTCTTTGTAGATTTAGTCAACATATATGTTGACTTGAGTGGAATTGTTATTAAATTTGAATTACAATTCGAAAATGTAGTTTAAATCATAAAAACAAAATTTATACAGCATGAATAATCTCAAGATCAAACTATTAACAGTTATTGTTTGCATTTGTATTTCATCTTTAATATTTGCTCAAAAAGTTGATCGAAATAATATCTCGATAATTACAGAAACTCAACCTTTGCCATTAAACGAAAAAGCGAAAATAGTCGAGTATAAGACATATTCATACATTGAGAAATATGGTGAATATGAAAAAGCTTCTTTTGCTAATGAAAAACACAAATGTGAGTATGATGAGAACGGAAAAGTTTTGCTCATAAGCCATGTTTACGAATCGGTTGTCAATACTGGGACTACTCACACCGATGGAACTAAAGACGGTTCAAAAGTATTAGAACAAGATTCTAACTCTGAAAAATTCAACTATAATGAGGATGGGAAATTGATAAAAAGCCTGATTAAGAAAAAGGACTACAACTACAGCAATAAGCACATTTTTTTCATTGTAAAATACCTTCGTGACAACAATGACAATATTGTTGGGAAAAACGTGTATGAAAAGAAATATGGAAGATTAAAAAATAGATATACATATAAATATGATGCTCAAAATAGAATAATCGAGAGAATTGATTATTACGGTGAAGATCTTGTAACAGATACATATCTTTATTCTTACAATGAAAAAAATGATATTTCTATATTTAGCCACAAAGTAAATAATACCACTAGAGAGACTTATTTCTATAGTTCAGATTATAGTGAACCTGATAGTATAAGCTGTCAAACAATTGGTATAACGGCTAATTATAATGAATCCAAGATGAAAATATATGAGTATAGTTGGAATAATAACGGCACTTGGACTGTGAAGAATGAAACTATAAAGGATACTACTGATTTTCACAAAACTAAACCAGAAAAATCTATTGTTAGAAAATTTTATACTAATGAGGATTTGAAGAAAATAAAAGAGGAATTGGCAGAGGAATTAGCAAGAAAGAAAAAACGAGACTTGATTTCATCCCAGAATGTTTACATAAGCAAGCTGTACTATCTTTTTGATGAAAACAAAACAAAAATAAAAAATGAGCATGTTCCTTATCTTGACAGGAAAAATTACTATAAGCTTAAGAAGGAATATTTATATAACTCATATGTAAAGATTTACGATAATTTAAGTCAGAATGATAATACTGTAGATAGACTCAATCAGATTCAACTTAAAGTTATTGATCTTAAGAAGATGAAAACTAGAAAACTAGAAAAATCTCTAAAAGATCAACACGATTTAGCAGTGTTGGAAAAGTTAATAATGAGCTTTTAATTAAAATATAGAGGCTGGGAATTGAGTGTTCCCAGCCTACATTGTCTTTATCTAAAAGCCTCTTGAAGTAAACTCGGAATCATTGAATAAAACTATGGATCAGGTTCATCCATATTAATCTCAATTCACACCAAAAAGAACCGATTTAAGGGCATAAAAAAAGAGCAGGATAAATGACATTCCTCAGCTCTTAAAAGCTCTTAAATATGGAGTCTTTGGCTAAATATCAAATTTAATCACTTCCTCAATAGAGTTGCTTAATTCTTCAGCTCTCAATCCAATGTAAATTTTCGTTACCCCTGTGTTGCTATGGTTGAATATCTCCGAAAGCTTATAGAGTGCTTCGCTTTTATTCTCAGTTTTTTCATACATACGGTATCCAAATGTTTTTCTTAGAGAGTGACTGGATACATGTGTTTCGTTATTCTCGAACAAAAACTTTAAGCGCTTGTTGATGTAGCTATTTGAAAATGCTTTACCATTGCTCCCAGCAAACAACAATCCAGTACCTTTGTCTGCAAATCGATTGTAAACGCTAATTAGAGAGCTTGGAAAAGGAAATCTTTTACTCTTGCTAGTCTTCTTCTCTCTAAACTCGTAGAACCCCTTAATCATGTCCTCATGCGTTAGTCTCATCAAGTCTGAGATTCTTAGCCCAGTACTTATTGCTGTATAGATATACAAGCCTATTCGCTTATCACTTGGTTTGTGAGACTGAATAAGAAAACTTGCTGTATTGGTTGCTGTATCAAATTCAATTCTATCTGAGCTTGTGATATTGCCCTCATGATTGTTTGAAACTGTATTTTCTGATTTTGCCATAACATCGGGTTTTTGATTGTTGGTTGATGCAAATATATACCTAATACTTGAACTATTCAATCAAAACTTGATCTTTTTAAAGGAGCTTGAATATTCATGGCTGTAATACAGATAGTTAATAGTTCAACTTACTACAAAAGTTGATCTTTTGTTTCCGCACATTATCGTGTGTAGATTGATTCTCAAACAAAAATTAATAGTTGAATGCCCCACCTCCGAGGTGTCTGATCCACATATATTTTTTGTAAATTTATGACCATTCAATTTTCACATGTTAATCAATAGAATTTTTGGAGCTTGGCTCGGGGTTATTCATTGTCCAATTTGGTATACACAAGTACCCAATAGGCAAGTCACAGCTATGTCATCTTCTCTCAATTAAAACCTATCAAATTGCCATTTTCAGACAATAAGAACTAACTGTGCTCTATGTATGTTCTACTCGATTGCAACAACTTTTATGCAAATTGTGAGCGTGTTTTCTATCCTTCCTTAAATGGGAATCCTATCGTTGATTTATCGAATAACGATGTAATTTCCTTTTCCGAATTCATATAGCTGTATTGACCTTTTTGCAACATTTTAGAAAGAATATCTAGTTTTTTTTCTGTCATGTTTGTCTTAATATTCATGAACGAATCGTTTACTCGAACGATATTGATATTTGGGTAAATCAACTTAAGAAGTCTGTAATTAGTATTGGTGCTTGCTGTGTAGATTTCAGTGAAGAAAAATTTAGTAATAGGTATCCAACTAATTATCCTTGGGAGAATCCCATCATGTTTTTCTGAAAACTGACCCGTACCAATATTCAATATTTTAATTTCACTATGGTCGTATTTTCTTGTTATATCGATGGCTGCATATAACGAAGGATTGTTAGCTACAAAGCCTCCGTCTACAGTTTTGATATCACCCCTATTTTCAGTTTTGACTATTACGGGTTCAAAAATAGGATAAGCAGCAGAAGAAGCTAAGATTGCTGTTAAAAGTTTACACCCAAATCCTGGAATAAACGAACCTTTTGAACCATGAGATTGACTGATATTCGACTTAAATATCAGAGGTTCCAGTGTTTCGTGATTTAGAGCAACAATTCCAATATCGCATTTAAGGTTCTCGAATGTTAATTCACCTAGGAGCTCCGTTCCCAATTCTAATAATTTTTGGCTTTTCTTTTTCGCTTTTGATTCCTTCATAATTGATGGAATCAGCTCTAGATAAATCTTCTCTATTTCATCAACTGATTTACCAATAGCTAGTAAACCACATATTATTGAACCAGTACTTGTACCATATATGTAATCGAAATAGTCACCAATGTTTTGGTCTAAATTTTTTTCTAGTTCTTTTAAAACACCAATAGTATAAATGCCTTTTGAACCTCCTCCATCCAGAGTCAATACTTTAATACTCATTCCAAAACTTAATTAACTGGTTTACAAAAGTTGTAGCATCTTCAATATTCCATTGTTGATCTTCTGAACCAAATAATTTGCGTTGCTCATTTTGAACTAAATAATTCGCCATTGACCCATTTATTAAATCACTGTTAAATTGATTAATAATTGAGGCTGCAATAGATCCGTAAGTGCTATTTTGGAAATTTGTGTTTTTAGAATTATATATCAGACATTCTAAAAAATATGATGGAGCCAGTTCTTTTAATATATATCCTTTATCGATCATGGATGCTTTCATATTTTTCAATACTCGAACAGATGGTTTAAAATTACCGTTTGTATTACCATCTTGGTTTTTTATACTTCCATTTTTAAGATGAACCTTCGGGTAATTAATAATAGTCGTGTTGGGGGTTTCATTTTCTGTACTAAATAAAATCCCTTCAATGTAATCATCATTGGTGGAAGAATATGAAATGTATTTTCTGTACGGATTACAGACTACTACATCACAGTCAAGTCGACTTCCGTCTCCTTTGACCAAAATCGCTTTGTTTCCAACTTCCACATTATTGTCACCATAGCAGGATTTTAGTTGCTTGACAACGGTCTCCTTGAAAGCTGCTAAAGTGTATTTTGCGTCTGAATGATTTGTATTAAACTCTTCTTTTTGAGCTGGAGATAATGCAGTTAAATTTTTAGAAAAAAGTGACCTGAACTCAACAATTAAATCAACGTCACTATTGCCATAGATATTTGTATAGTTAGGGTAAGAGCCTTGTAAATATGTTACATAGTTTACGTCATCATTCCAATTCACTTTTTTAATACAACTCTCAACGCTTTTATGTGTTGCAGCAGATGATTGTACTGCTCCTCGATTTGACCATGTATTTAGTTGATTTTCTGGTATTGCCATTTGTGTTATTGTGTTTATTATAGAAAAGATCTTGCTAAAGTTCGTGGGCGATTTCAAAGAGTAATCTTATCAATGCGCCAAGTAAGCAAGCCGAATAAATTTACATATAATTTTATTATGCGCGAGTTGTGAGGTGATATTAAGATCAGGTTTAAATAGGGGGGAGAGTCTTATTTACCTGAGTGATGATGTTCTCTTTGCTGTAGATACTTGTATGTAGATTACTTCCATAATCGGATTGTTTTATTGATTACGGTTGCAACGAGGTACATTTAGACTATTAATATTTGGACTAGTAAAATACGCGAGTTTTAGATCTATTTGTAATGAATCTTAATGCATGGTATGGGTATACTCTAATATTGTACTCTGCATTGAAGATGAAATTTTACTTGTGTGAACACAGAAGTAATTCTAATGAAAAATAAAATACGAGAGTGGGGGTGGTTCAGGATTAGGGAAGCTTTCTCACGATAGATTTTTTTTTGAGATGTTCAATTTTAATATTTGGAAGGGGTGCACCCTTTGTTGGAATGACATTATTTTTTTTCAGAATTCTCTCCAGAGAAAATGATTTTCCAATTCTAAAATTTTCGACAGGAATTTTCTAAGAGGTTGAATTTTGAAAAAAAAGAAGCTACCAATTTAGCAGCTTCAATTTTTAATCAGTTCTTAATTATCTTCTAGTTGCCAACTTCACACGGTGAGCACTCACTTTCTTTTGAGTTGCTTCATTGACGGTTTTTGCAACTCTGCTATCTATATTTTGATTTCCACTAGATGTTACTACAGCTGTGTAATCGGGGTAATCATTTCCTTTACTTTGGTTGTTTCTCCAGTGCATCGCTCTAAGATTAAATATTTCATTTATCTCAGTCTTTGAAGCTGGATAAGCATGATCAATTTCCCAACCATATATATGATCTCTATCGCCGTAGGCATCTCTTTGTATCCATGCTCCACAGCAATCTTTCCTAATAGTGTTCGAATCATTATTCTTATCCGTTTGGGCATTATCCCAAATCGCTTGTTCTTGTTTTTTTGAAAAATCTGTACTCATATTTTCTATTTCATTTTAATATTATTAGTTAATTGTAATCTCATTGTCTTCTGTTGGATATTTTAAAACATAAGCCTCGTTTGTTATTTCTAGATTAATTGCTACTTTTGCACTCTGATTATAAAAAGAAGTGGCTGGCATCTTCTTGTAAGTTTCAAATACATTGAGTTTTACAGTTCATATTCCATGCCAAAAACTAATTCTACCTTCCAATTGACATTTTGTCTAGAATGTTATCATATTTCATCTGTTGGGCTGTCATAGTAAGTTTCATACTGCCAATATTACTTATCATATATTAAGATCTGAATGTCTATTTCAAGACGATTTAAGCCACTCTAATTTAATACTGAGTTAATCTTACCAAGTAGGGCAAATCTATTTACGGTGAATCTCTGAGGCATCCAGTTTTAAATAATGTGCTGGATATTATTCTCATATTTCTTTGTTTCTTTTAGAAAAAAAAGAGCGAAGCAAAGTTCCGTGAGTGATAGCGAACTTTTTATTGTTCTTCCTCTCTTTTCTCTCTTTTCTCTCTTTCCCTTCCTTACGTGTAGGAATTTTTTTAAGGTTAGATAAAAGATAAGGTTAGATATAAAGGGTCGGTTTTATCGACATCCCAAGTTGGCTTTATCTACAGCCGTAAGTCGGTTTTATCTACAATTTTCTGATTTGAGAGCTAAAAACGATTTGAGAAAGGAAATAATCTACAATTCATTTTTTTTTATTAAAAAGAAATATCCTTTTAATGGCTTGTGTATCTAGTGTTTATGTGTTGTGTATCGAAATAGTGATGTAGTTAGTTGGTGATTTTTTAATCTTTAACATGTGATTATGAGCTACTCATTAATGAGTTTAAACATTTTAAAAAAATTGCTTATGAACACAAAAAATCAAGACCAAGAAACATCCCATCCAAAGAGCTGGAAGGAAAGAAAGACAATAAATGGTGAAAGTCACACAAGAGTGACAAGGGAATTGACAGTTCTTAATGAACTTCCAGCTAGTTATACCTTTATTTATTCCATTATTCGTTTATGCCTAGATAATAAAACCTATAAAGCAAAAATTACAATTGACAAATTAATCGAGAAGACAGGTTATAAGAGGGATACGATAATGAGTGCGACAAGAAAATTAGCAGAATTGGGATTCTTTGAAAAGAAATCAGATACAGTATTTCCTGACAATAGAGACACCCCACTAACTTACAATACTTATATTTTCCCTAAGGTTACAAGAAATTACGAGAATCATACTCGACTATTTTTAGAGAATCCCAAACTGGATAGAGACCTCAAAGAATTTATCCTTTTACTTCAGCCCCATATCTATAGAAATAAAGAGGCAATAGGATATTCCAATACCGAAATTGCAGAACGAACTGGAATAGATCGGGGGCTTGTAGGTAAACGAATTAACGCCCTTAAAGATCTTGGATACTGGTTTGATAAGAGTCGTAAGGAACGAATTATTCGCCTTACACGATTACAGCTTAAAGGGGGTGAAGCAATTGCACAAGAGCGAAACGAGTTAAGGAATGAGAATCTTGAATTAAGGAAAGAAATAGTAAAATTGAAGTCTAACAACTAATTCAAATATACGTGTAAAAATATGATTTTTGCAATAGCGTAAAAATTAGAAGATTATTTAATATTTGCAATATCAAACAATAACCTTGGTCAATCAAAGTGACAGGGTTCTCCGATTCTTTTTTAATAACCTCCTAACAAGACCCGAGTCAATCAAGGCGAAAGGGTTCTTCAATTTTTTTATTAATCACCAAACATCACTCGTGCCAAGCAAATTGGCAGGGCTCCTCGATTCCTTTATTTTAAAAATTCTAAATTCTGCATTATGAGAAATTCAAATCCAACACAAAAAGAAACCACTGAAGTATTTACAAAAGAGTTTTCACTATTCCCAGCTGAAGATAAGATTGTTGATCACTGGGAAAATCAAATTGAAATTCAAGAAAACTTAAAACAGTTAATTATTAGTATCTCTGAGAACTCAAATGATAAGGAAATTGCAATTGTAAGCAGCTTTCAATATATGTTATTTGTATGTTCTGATGAATATAAGTTTCAATTCTTAATGCAGCTTAAAAAGGCGCTATCAAATGCGACAAGATGTGTTGAAATAAAGCAATTGTCCGATATTTTCTGGCAGATAACTGAAAGTTTTTCTAAAGAATCAGTCTGTGTCGATGAGGGGGATTTTTGGGAACTAGAAAACCAAATAATAGAGCATTGGGCGAAAAATGAGCCGATCCAAGAAGCGTTATCATTGCTTATAACAAATCATTTGTTATCCGATTATTGGCAAGGAGTTAATATATATCAACATTACGTTGTTGAGAGTTTGAAATATATGTTGCATAGTATTTCTGATGCAGAAATAGCACTATTTATTGAAAAAATTAAAGAAGCGTTAGATGCAAATGAGGAGATCTGTTACACGACTAAAGCAGCTATCCTTTGGGAAGCTACTTCTGAATGAAATATTAATGTGTCTCCAGCATTCTTAAGTATTTTTGCTGGAGGCACATTATAATTCTATGATTGGGTGTGTTATTATTCAATTTTCTCACACCCATCTATATCTCTTGGGCGCATACTTTTCAATAAATAACAACAATTCTGGTTTTTTGGTATAGCAATGTAATTGGATTTACTTTTATCGTCTAATAATTCGTTTTCTTTTATTAAACGAACTTTCCAATTTGGCATATCTAATGGTGGTTCAAAGTTTGAACTTATTTGTTCAAGAGTATTGTCGATTAATAAGAGCATTAACTTTTTAAAATAGACCCTGTATTCATCTCTATTTTTGTAGTTTCCATATATAAAGTATTCGACCTCACGATACTTATCAATTAAGCACCTTTTATTTGCACTTACAACATTCCAGAAAGACCACCAATATCCATAATAATTGTATTCACCATTGTTATCAATAGTTAATAAAGCTCTTCTTAAATTATTATTAACATCTGATTCTTCATGAAAATAATTAGATAATACATCTTTAAAATTCCTTAATAATGGAATATCAAGATTTTTCTTTTTGGAATCATAGTTTACGCAATATAGAGCAAATTCAATTCTTCCCTGAAGAAGATTAGTGTCTTCGGTATCAAATATAACTTTTCTAGAATCGATATTACCTGTAATGATTTGAGCCTTAGTTTTTTCTTCTTCTATTTGTTCCTTGGCAAATGTCGATTTCAATTGTTTTCTTGAAGAAAGGTAAGAGTATATATCTTCACACCCCTCAGATAGTTCATGAATTAATTTAATGACACCATCAAATGTTTGAGGACTACGTATTATTGCTGGGCGTTTACCATTTTTTGTAACATCACCTCTTGAGACAATATTCCTTACAACCCTCATCCAATCATGGAAATTACTTGAATTAAAATCTGAAACCTTTCTTAGATATTCTGTTTGAGCATAAAATAATACTTTTTGCGTATAAGAAGCATTACTTCCTTCTGAAATAATTGAAGAAAATATGGTTTTATCAGGCTTGTGTTGAAAAAGAGGAAGGTCAATATGTATATCTTGATTGTTTTTATATATTGAATAATATAGATCAAAACACTCACAGAGATAATCAAAGCTAGCTTTGCTAAACATATTGGTTTTAACCGAATTCGGATTTTCTTGAAGTTTAGAAATTACAGTAAATCTGTCATCTGTTTTTTCAATTGCCCTTTCAACCATAACGATAGTTGAAATAAACCTAATGAAGGCTTCATCTATATTATATCCTTTTCTGTGAAACCAAAAAAGATCAGTCCAGATTGTATCTATCTTATTGGCAAAAGTCTGAAGGAAATTACTGGAAGTTTCCCATTGGTTATCATGAATGGTTTTTTGAAGACTTGCTTTAAAATTCTCAAACGGTGAAAGTAACTTCCCACGAGCATTCATTTTTATATACAAATCATCTGTCAATCCAATATCTTCAAGATCTACATGATAGAAGCTCACTAGATTATCATCAGATGTGAGTTTATCCCATAAATTATCAACTTCATAAAATTTGGTATGGATATCATCAATCGTTCTAAGCATAGCATCAATTGTAGGATCTTTTTTCCAAGATAAAAAGAACCATGCTGAGTCAATAATTATAGGACTTAGCATTTCAGTATTTCCATCTACAATTACAGGATTCGAAACCAGAGTTCTACAAAAATCTCTTGAACTAATTCTAGTTTCATAGCTGAATTTTTTAAGCTGATTGGCATATTCTTCTTCTGGTATTTCACATCTTCGAGCAGCATACCAATGTAATAAAAATAATGTAGTCAATCTTTGTTGCCCATCTAAGGGTTGAAATGAGCCATTTTCCTTACTCCCATATATAAAATCGAGTTTGATTGGTTTACTCTCATTCAAACAATTATGCAAAGCATTTAAGAAATTATTTCTTATTTCTTTTTTATCTTCTCTTCCCTGAGCATAATCTCTTTGTATTATGGGTATTTCAACACTTTGAGCATTCAATAGTTGCCAAAAACTTAAAACCGTACCTTTATATTTAATTTCGCTCATTTTTATTTAATTGCTTAAAAAACCATTAAGGATTTTATCCAAGTCTATATAGTAATTATCCCTATCGTCTTGTGTCCAAAAAGAAATCTTTGGAGGATAGTCGTTGAAGTATTTCAAAAAAACATTCTTCGTGCAAATAGGTATAAATGTCCCTTCTTTTTCTCGATCAATTATTGTTTTTCTTTTTAAAGGAAAAACTGCATTCTTATAGCCTCTGTTGGTTTCTGAATCTAAAAGAGCAAGATTAGAGATGTCATTTATATCCTCATCTTTAAGATAAAAGTTAAAGTGCTCAATAATATCCTTAAATAAAATTTCAAATTCCTCCTCATCTTTACAATCGCACCCTGAAGCTCTAGATTTTAACAGTATTCCATCGTCAACGCTTTCATCTATAAACATACTTGCATCCTCTAACCACTGTGGTTTGTTTACTGGGATACTATCATTTACAGATGTGATATGTTCAATATCCCACTTCTCATTTTTATATATTTCATATGGAAAGTACGAATTGTCATTTTTGTTATTTAATAATGTTAATATATTATACAGAAGAAGAACTTTTTTCACATTCTTATCTCCATATTGAATATTTTCCAAGGAAACTTTTTTCAAGTCTGTTCTAATCTTGTCATCTAAATAATCTCTAAATTCAGTTTTTGTTTGGTGTATCGACTCGTCATATAATTCTTTAATGGTAATATGATCAACAGCTATTAGGTAGCCAATCTTATGATACAAGTCTCTTTCATTAAACCATTCTGTAAACCTTTGATGATATTTCTTGATTTCGAGCCAGTTCTCTTCTATCTTTTCTTGCGTTCTATTGCTAAATTTTTTATTGAAATATCTAAATGTTGAGTAATTATCAGAATCATCCTTATTATCATTCATTAAATCGAAGATGAATTCAATTCGATTAGTTGAAACTTTAGCTCCATTTAGGAAGTACCAAAATTTATTATTTTGGAGAGAATGTTCAATTAAATCCCATTCTGTAGAAATCTCTAACTGTTTAAGTCTAATTTTATCATTAAAATTTTTAGCAAAATTAGAACTATTTAGAAAAAGAGCTTTTATTAGTTCTGAGTTTGTTAATGGTATCTTACCTATATTGATTCTTGTGAAAATTGCAATAGAATCATCTTCATTACTCTCATACCAGATAACTTTTGCGTTAAATTTAAATTTGGATTCAAATTCATTTCTATTAAAATTTGGTTTATCAAACCAATCACAAATAGTTTTATAAGCAGTAGATATATAATGAAAATCTATATTCTCATCGCTGCTAATATCTTTAACAAGTTGCTTTAAAAATGTGCTGGAATTTGATCTGGTTTCATAATTTAAATCAAATAGCTTAGATCTGCTATCCTCAACATATACAGAATTAAGGTAGTTCAAGATTAAGTATATCGAGGTTAATCTCTGTTGCCCATCAATAACCTCAAATTGCTCGTCATCTCTTTTTTTAACGACTATTGGTTGTAAACAATACCATGTTTTCTCTTCAGAATCCCCAACTTGTTTAGGTTTAAATTCAGATATATCATTTAATAAATCTTCAACTTCTTTTGCACTCCACCTATAACCACGTTGATAAGAAGGAATATAGAAACTATATTCTTGAAGTTCATTTATTGTTTTAAGCTCTAAAATATTTTCCATTTAGATGTAATTGTTTATTAGTGCACTAGCTTCAGTTTCTACTCTACGCATTATTAATTTTCTTTGACGTATAGGTTGAGTTTGTAACTTCCTCTATCTGAGTTGTACGCTTCTCCTGTTTTATTGAATCCATTGCTTTGAAGAATATGGTTCATCTTCTCATTTTCTACTCTCACTGTTGCATAAATAAATGGCTTATAATCTGACAAGATCTTAGTCATAATTTTCCCATTCCCAGGTTTCATAGATACAATCCATCCAAGTTCATATTCAAATTTTCCATTTGAATAATCTGTTTTTGATTTTCTAAATACATTCTCTTTATATGAGTTATAGGGAATCTTAAGAGCACCAACAGCCTCAATATTGCTCATGTTAGGATAGAATATTAAAATTGGATTTTGAGATATTAATCTATCAAATGTATTCTCAACTACTTCTCCAGCTTCAATGACAATCTTTTTAAGCATCGCAATTTCGTCTTTAGAAAACTCCTTAGCCTGTCCAATTCTATATTTATTCATCATTATAATATTCAGTTTATCTCAAGTTTCATACCATACTAAGTAGAGAAACTTGTCAATTTAAGGGACTTCTAAATTAAACAATATTTTTTTTACAACAAGAAGTAATGGTATTGTTTATATTACAATAAATGATAAAGATTGTCGAGTTATTAATGTTAGACCGATCGAATAATCATTTCTGTAATATGCCATGTGATAAAGAATATTGCACCAGCAATTAAAAAACGAAATTGATTTATACCAAGAGTCTTTGCTTTTTTTGAATTATATTTAATAGCATCATATATTCCTTCTGATGCAGCTTGTATATGTTGAGGCGTTTTGGATAATTCTTTGTGTTGTCCTTTTTGAACTTTAAGTAATTCAAAATTCGCAAACAGTGTTGAGCCGATATATCGTAAAAATTGACACCCGCTAAAAAAACTATATCCCCAACATATAACTGCTAAGCCTAATGGAAGTAAGCTCCATTCTAAAAGTAAATTGTCGGTTTTTTGAACCGAAAAAGCGATTGCAGAAGCAGAAACTGCAAGTATAAAATAAGTGTACTTGTCTTGGTGCGTACGAAACTGTTTATATATTTCCTCTTGTTTGTTGTCCATTATAGTTGCTGTTTTTTTTATTTATTCAGGTGAGAGTTCAAAGTATTCCAATTCAAACTCCTTTTTGTCTATATTTTTGAAATTTAATTTTTCTAGAACTTTTATTGAAGAAATATTCTCTTTATGACATATTGCTCCTAGTTTAACGATTTTAGATTTAATATGGTGGATGAAATCCTTAAGGATTAATGTCATGATTCCATGATCCCAGTATTGCTGATCTAGTAGATATTGGATGAACCAAACATTCTCTAAACCATATTCAGATTTTACAATATTAGGCGGCGTTAGTGTAATTTCTCCAATTATTGAGCTTGTACTTATTCTAGTTATAAAGTAAGTGTATCTATCATTTTTACTAAACCCTTTTTCAAAGCCAGTAATGTAAGAGTTAATTTCATCTTTTGAATTAATTCTCATTCCAGAGCAATATTTAAGATTATCATCATTAGATAGTAATAGGAATAAATTTTCAGCGGTTTTATTAGAGACTACTCTTCCTAATGTGTGAATTGTAAATTCGTTATTGCTTAAATGTATTCTTGGAAAGGTTTTCATTGTATGTCTTTTTACTTTTTAGACTGTCTTCGACCGAGAGTGATACTTTGTATTGCCTCCTTATTTATTTCATCAACATTATAGCCTCTTTTTTCTTGAAGCCATTTTTCAATTTCTATTCTGTTAAAATAGATAGGTTTCCCTTTTTTAAAGTGTGGGATAGTTCCAGCTGATGTTAGTTTGTGAATTGTACTTTTGCTAATCCCAGTATATTCAACCAAATCATTAATATTCATAACATCCTTGTAGGGGCGAACAACTTGTTCTGATTGTGGCGCTGAGGTAAATTCTGAATTGCTTTTTATGTCAGTGTCAATAGCCATACTTGATGTTGTAATTACTTGTAGTAGCTCAATTTCATTTTTAAGTAATGGGAGCAATATTTGTTCGACTTCGGGCTCATTAATCTTTTTTCCGTACTCTATTACTTCTAATTCCCCAGTAATTAACAATTCATCCCAGTAGTGTATGTTCTGGAAGTAATTAGCTAGTTGGGTTTCTTTGTCTAGTCCCTTACTTTTAGCCTTGTAGAAGTCGAGTAATGCTTTGCCAATAGAAAGACCTCGCTTGCTGGCGTTATCATCTAATAAGCTTTCTTTATTGCGTTTAATGAAGTTTTGTTTGAAAGTATTAAATGTTTTTTCCTTTGGTAGTAGTGATAATATTGTAAGTGGCAATCTTGCTGGTGCCTCATTAAATAATGTAGCTAAAAGTATGTCTGTGGTCTCAAATTGTATGTTAATATATGTAGAGGTAGTTTCTTGAATATATTGAATGATATCAATTAAGTGATGTTTGAGAATGTATAGAATGAAATGATTCGAGTCCGATACAAATGAATCCTTGTGATTACCATCTAGTCTTTTTATATACTCTCTTAAGTCTTTTGAAAGGGTTTTGAGTTTTTGTAGATTCCTTTTTGTGAAAAATTCAATCTCATCAATCTTATTTGAATTTTCAATTGCATTGTCGATAGCAAGTTTAATTTTTTCATACTCCAATTCTATTAAAATCTGATATGTTTGCGCTTTTTGATCAGGAGCAGGAGGGAACCGCATATCTATTAAGCCTTTTAGTTGTTCTTCAGGCATTGTGCTAAGAACGATCTTTTTCAACTCCTCATCGCTTGTTATCTTATATGTGCCATATTTTTCAGTACATATCTTTAAAGCCTCATCCGATAAAATTGATCCTCCTTTATCAGAGAAGAAAGCAGACTGAACTTTTTCTATGTTTGAGTACTTGATGAGGTGTGGTCTTATAGATCCAGTGATTATCTGAGAGTAGAATTGAAACATGATTAATTTTTATTATTTGGAATTTAGCTTTTCAAAATCATAATCGATTTTTGGTAGCGCAAGTAAACTTAGAAAAAATGATTGAATTGAATATTTATTGAAGGGTAATAAATAAAGCTATTTTGTGGTTTTATATGTAGGGTAATCTGTAGGGAATAATGAAGAAAGCAGTTACTGCAAAATGCCGTAACTGCTTGGTTTTATGGGTGGAAAATATCGGAATCGAACCGATGACCTTTTGACTGCCAGTCAAACGCTCTAGCCAACTGAGCTAATCCCCCAATACGAAGACAAATATATACGAATTTAAATAATTGCAAATTTATTTTTAATAAAAATAAGAGGTATGCATAACTTTTTTGGAAAGTTTACGTAAAAGGATATGAGTGGAAAATTAATGATGACCCATAATTGTTTACTAGGGTAAACGATTGATTACAGTAGAAGAATAGTGTGTATAGGTAGGATGAGTTCGGGCTTTGTTAATTTTTCACTCATTTTTTATATAAAATTATAGAAGAATAGAATAGTGGATGATATGAATTTATCATCCATTTTTTTTTGAATCAAAAATTGTAATTTAACTTTTATAATTAATGTTAAAAATCATACAGTTTTGTTAAATTTATTTAAAATTGTCATTCTGATAACTTTTCGTATTATCATTTTGGTATATTTATGTTCATAGATCAAATTGGTTTTAATTAAACACTTTATAGGCATTCGTTTGTCTACTAATAAGTTTAGTTTTTATTAAATTAATACTGAGACTATGGAAATCAAAAAAACAAAAAAAGCAGATTTGGAAAACAAGAGAGGTCTTTTTCTTGAAATAGGCTTAGTTTTAACCCTTGCTATTGTATTCTTTGCATTTGAATGGCGTACAGATTCGCATGAAGCAGACGTTATAAATATTGTAGATGAATTATTCGTTGATGACGATGTTGTCCCTATTACTCGTGAACCAGTTAAACCACCTCCGCCACCACCTCCTGCACCTAGATTAACCGATGTGTTAATAATTGTTGATGGAGATGAAGATTTTGATGAGGTTTTGGATATAGTAGATTCGCAAGCTCTGATTGACGAAACTTATAGAGTTAGTGTTGTTAATGATGAGGAATCCGACACGGATGAGGAGCATATATTTGTGATTGTAGAGGATATGCCTGAATTCCCAGGAGGGGAACTTGCTTTACTAAATTGGATAGCAAAATCTGTAAAGTACCCAACGCTCGCTCAAGAAAATGGTATAGCTGGTCGTGTGCATTTAAATTTTGTAATTAATGAAACTGGAGGTATCGATAATATAGTTGTCACTAGAGGTGTTGATCCATCTTTAGATAGAGAAGCAGTTCGAGTTATTAAACAGATGCCGAAATGGAAACCAGGTAAGCAAAGAGGTAAAGCAGTTAAGGTATCTTTCTCATTGCCGATTAATTTTCAGTTACAGTAATTAATCTTGATTATAAATAATATGAGGGGGCTCTGCGGGATAGAGTCCTTTTTTTTATTCTAGATTATTAATGTTTCAAAGTACTACGCTAACGTTTGTATTTTGTTTCTTAAGGTGTATTTTTTTGTCAATCTGTATGTTGTGGCGAGTATCATTAAAAGTTGAGTGAATTATTGATAAGTTTATTTGAGAAAGTATAAGCTTGCTATCTTCAGAGTCTTATGTGCGATATCAGATAGTAAGAAGTTTATTTTCGATATTTGAATTCTATGTCTAGTGAATTATCTAATAGCGAAAATGTGTTATTGGGTATGTTTTGACTGTTTGACGTGAATTTTTCTATCTTTACCCCCCGATTAATTAAGCATATCTAAAGTTTGATTTTGATAATACAATTGGAATCTGTATTTTTAGACGCTGAATTTACTAGAAAATAAAAAGAAAACTATGGAAGTTAAGAAGTCACAAAAAGCAGATCTGGAGAATAAGAGAGGTCTTTTTCTAGAGATTGGTCTGGCTCTTACTCTTGCCCTTGTATTTCTAGCCTTTGAGTGGCGAGTTGATACAAGTGAAGCCACTGTGTTGGGAACAGAGCAAGAAATACAGGCTGATGAGGAAATTATTCCTATTACTCGTCAAGAGCCTGTTAAGCCACCACCACCACCACCACCAGCACCTAAAGTTGCTGATGTTTTGAACATTGTGGACAACGATGAAGAAATTGACGACGAACTAGAAATTGAAGATTCTGAAGCCGATATGGATGAGGATGTTGAAATTCAAGTTGTTGAAGAGTCGGAGGAAGAAGATGAGCAGCAGGTGTTTGTAATTGTAGAAGATATGCCTGAATTTCCAGGTGGAGATCTTGAATTACAAAAATGGATTGCTAGATCGGTTAAATATCCTGTGATTGCACAAGAGAATGGTATTACTGGACGTGTATACGTTGGTTTTGTTGTTAATAAAGTTGGTGCTATCGAGAATGTTAAGATTATGAGAGGGGTTGACCCATCACTTGACAAAGAGGCTATTCGTGTAATTAATAAGATGCCAAAGTGGAAGCCAGGTAAGCAACGTGGTAAAGCTGTAAAAGTATCTTATACTGTACCGATCAATTTCCAGTTACAATAAGCTGATACATATAATGTATTCAATATATGAGGCTCTGATTATTCAGAGCCTCTTTTTTGTTATAGCTAAATTACTTTATATATGAATATTGCTTACTTTTGTCAATACCTTATAAAAAGTGAATGCTCTTGTCTCATTCTTTTAGTGAGCTAAGGGCATAAATCATATATTCAAAAATACATGGGAGATTTCCTTAATAATAAAATAGATTCTGAGAAAGCAGTTTTAGTTGGCATTGTAGATCAATCTAAAGGCATGACCGAAGTTATGGTGAAAGAATATCTTGACGAACTAGATTTTCTTGCCTTAACTGCTGGGGCTGAAACAGTAAAACGTTTTACTCAGAAATTACAGCGACCGAATCCCAAAACCTTTGTTGGAACTGGTAAACTTGAAGAAATTGCGCAATATATTAATGATAATCCAGAGATAGGCTTGGTTATATTTGATGATGAATTAACACCATCGCAATTAAGAAACATTGAGCGTGAATTAAAACGTAAGATTCTTGATAGAACGAATTTGATTCTTGACATTTTTGCTAGTCGTGCTCAAACTGCAAACGCAAAAACTCAAGTAGAACTAGCGCAATATCAGTATCTATTACCTAGACTTACACGACTATGGACTCACCTTGAGCGTCAGCGTGGTGGTATTGGAATGCGTGGACCTGGTGAAACTCAAATTGAAACTGACCGTCGTATTATTCTTGATAAGATTGCGAAGTTGAAAGAGGATCTTAAGAAGATTGATAAGCAAAAAACAGTGCAGCGTAAGAATCGTGATAAAATGATTCGTGTTGCTTTGGTGGGGTATACCAATGTTGGGAAATCGACACTGATGAACGTTTTGAGTAAATCTGATGTGTTTGCCGAGAATAAACTTTTTGCAACACTTGATACTACAGTTAGAAAGGTTGTCATTCAAAATGTACCATTCTTGTTAGCTGATACAGTTGGTTTTATTCGAAAATTACCTCACAACTTAGTTGAGTCTTTCAAGTCTACTTTAGATGAGGTGCGCGAAGCTGATGTTATTCTGCATGTAGTTGATATTTCTCATCCAAACTTTGAAGATCAGATTAATGTGGTGAATGAAACGATGGCTGAAATCGATAAAAAGGAGAAACCACGTTTTTTGGTATTCAATAAAATTGATGCCTTTAGCTACGTGAAAAAGGATGAAGATGATTTAACGCCAAAACTGCGTGAAAATTATAGCCTTGATGAGTTAAAGAAAATGTGGATAGCTAAAGGTGATACGCCATGTTTATTCATATCAGCGAAGGAAAAAGATAATGTTGAGGAATTTAAAGAGAAAGTATATAATGTAGTTCGTGATTTACATTCAGCTCGTTTCCCTTATAATAATTTCTTATATCAAGATTACAGTAATCTTAGCGAAGAAGACTAAATCAAATTGAATAGAAATAAAAAAAAGCGATGTTCCAAAATATGATTTGGAGCATCGCTTTTTATATGTCAGTATAGGAATCTGTTATTAAACGATTCCATTTTTTGTCAAATATTCTGCAATCTGGATCGCATTCGTAGCAGCTCCTTTACGAAGGTTGTCAGCAACAATCCACATATTCAAACTATTAGGGTTTGAGAAGTCACGACGAATTCGACCTACAAATACCTCGTTTTTCTCATGAGCAAATCGAGGCATTGGGTAAATATTATTTTCTGGGTCATCTTGAAGAATAATACCTTCTGAATTAGCAAGTAAGTCTTTTAGTTCATCCAAATCAAAATCCTTTTCGAATTCAATGTTTACTGATTCTGAATGACCTCCTACTACTGGAACTCGAACAGCTGTAGCCGTAATTCTTATAGAATCATCACAAAGAATTTTTCTAGTTTCGTTAATCAACTTCATTTCCTCTTTGGTGTATGCGTTATCTTCGAATACATCGCAGTGAGGTAAGCAGTTTTTATCTATTGGGTGTGGATAAGCCATTTCACCAACTATACCAGCTCTTTCGTTCTCTAACTGCTCAACAGCTTTAATACCAGTACCACTTATAGATTGGTATGTTGAGATTATTAAACGTTTAATCTTATATTTTTTATGCAGAGGAGCTAATGCAACTACCATTTGAATGGTTGAACAGTTTGGGTTGGCGATAATTTTATCATCAACCGTAAGTTCTGAAGCATTAATTTCCGGTACAATTAGTTTTTTTTCAGGATGCATTCTCCATGCAGAAGAATTGTCAACAACAAAAATCCCAGCTTTTTCAAACTCAGGTGCCCATTCTAAAGAAGTTGTTCCACCTGCTGAGAATATAGCAATATGAGGTTTTAGTTCGATAGCTTCTTTCATGCCAATTATCGTTACTTCTTTACCTCTAAATCTGATTTTTTTTCCTTTCGATCTTTCACTTGCAACGGGATATAATTCATCTACAGGGAAATTTCTTTCGGTTAATACCTCCAGAATTTTTTGTCCTACTAAACCAGTGGCGCCTATTACAGCAATTTTCATAATAAAGTGTTCTGTTAATTTGATTAATAATTATAATTTACTTACTTAGATGTAGTTAATGTGTGGTTGTAACCTAAGTATGCAAGTTTCAATAAAAATAAATTGATAAATACAGTTCTTTTTTACTCGAAACATAAATGGTGTGCTTCATTTTTTATGGTTTCAACACACTATACTATACTATAATCAATTTAGTCAACGAAGATAGAGTTTTAGATATGAAAATAGCTTCACTTTTTAAAGTATTAGTCCTTTTATTACTGAGTTCGGGTTTCTTACAAGCTCAGGACGTAATTTATTCTGAAAATTTTAGCGATGATATTGGGAAAGGATTTGATGGGAATGGATTAAGTGATATCACTGGAGTAGATTGGGCTCTTGATATTAGTTCATGTATTTTATCTGATAATTTCTACGCTAAAGTTAAGGATCTAAATTCAGGTAGGTTAGAAGTTAAGTATAGTCAGGGAGAGGCTATATGGATGAGTCCTGATATTGATGTTTCTAATTACACGGATGTTAATATATCAATTTACGTGAAGGAATTAGGATCATCAATAAGTGAAAATAAGTATGTGAAATTGTATTATAAGACAAGTATTAATAGTGAAGAAATACTTTTTCCAGTAAACGGTCTTAATGAAGGGAATTTTAGTGAAAATACTTCATCTGTTAATAATTTAAATGTGAATCATCTTTTTATAGTTGCAAAGTTAAATTCTCACTTGGCTACTAATAGGGTTTATATTGATGATATTTTAGTCACTGGAATTCCACAAGTTGTTTCAAATGATGCACTCACCCTGGTTTTAGAACCATTGACCCAAGTAGCTTATTTAAATATTAGTTCCATAGATAATGATATAAATTCTTCACGAGCCTTACTAAAGTTTACATTATCGGAGCCGAGTGGAGCTGATGATCTTGACACAAAAATAGCAGCTGTTAAGTTTACAAATGTAGCCACAGATAATAAAGCTGATTTATCAAACCAATTCCAAGCTTTTGCTCTTCATAATGGAACTGACTTTATTCCAATTAATTCGCTGATCATTAATCCCGACGAGATTATTTTGAATTTTAATGAAGGTGATTTTAACCTCCCTGATAAATCTTCTCAAGAATATGAGTTAAGAGGTTATTTGAAAACTAGTGGAATTATTGATGGAGAAATTGTGCAATTAGAATTGGAAGGTGGAGCATCTGGCATTACAACTTATACTTCAGGATCTAGTTTTGATACAGGGAATAGTGTTGCCGTAAACTCACCTGAGCATCAAATTTCTGTTGTTGCAACACAACTAAATTTTGCGTCTATTCCGAGTAGTAGTTTGATTAAAAACACAAATTTTTCTGTTTCCGTAGATGCTAGAGATATTAATGGTAGCCTAGACTTAGACGCAAATAAGAATGTAGGTCTAAGTATACAGACGGGAACTGGTATATTATCAGGCATTCTCTCTAACGACATGTTGAATGGGCAAGTTGTTTTTGATGATCTAATCTATAATATAGCCGAAGATATTACTTTGCAAGCATCAGGTTTAGGACTAGAATCTGCAATTTCAAATTCTATATCTATTATTAGTTCACAGTCTACCGAATTGAATTTAAGTGCTTGGACACCATCTTCCTTAAATATTTCTTCAATCGCAAATTCTGTTGAAGATGCGGTTGAAGTCTATCGATTTTCAATAAATGATATAGGGGATGATATTGAATCTACTTTTCTCAATTCAATTCGATTAATGCCAGGAGATAATAATAATGTGAACTGGGAAGATGAAATTGAAGGATTCATTATAAAAGTTGGAGATAAGAGCCTCGTCGCTGATTATGTGTTGAGTAATTCAGGAGTAGATATTTCTATTTCAAATAGTGAATTGCTTCGGGAAATTTCAGATGGCAACAGTAAGGTTTTTTCTATTCATGTTTACTTAAAAACTGTTCTTTCCGATGGGGATATTTTGCAAATAAAAGTAGATAATTCACATTCCGGTTGGTCAACAAGTGGGAGTGCTTTAGTTCCTAATTTTATTGGTGATTTAAATGGTCCTGAATTTAAGATTGATGTAATTGGGACACATCTTAATTTTGCTTCGATTCCTTTAGTGGATGTGGAGTTTACGTCAAACTTTGAAGTTTCAGTTAACTTAACAGACTTAAATGATAATCTTGATCTGAATGCAAATCAGGTTGTAAACTTATCTCTTGTTGATGGAAAGGGAAATCTCTCTGGAACTTTGACTAAAAATCTTAATTCTGGAATAACAAGCTTTGACGATCTATCCTATAATTATTCAGAAGAAATAAAACTGACTATTTCAGGAGTAGGCTTGAAAAGTAAAGAGTCAGAACTGATTCATTTCTTACCATCTAAATCTTCTGATGCTCATGTCGTAGAATGGGTACCTGAAAACCTTCATATTTCTTCTTTGTTTGTCTCCGAGGACAGCTTCAAAGAAGTTTTTCGTTTCCAAGTTGTAGATCAGGGTGATGATCAGGTTTCAAGTGTTTTAAAATCGATACGTTTGATTTCAGGTAGTGAGAATACAATGAACTGGGAAGATGAGATAGGAGGGTTCCAGCTGAAGATAAATGGCGAAATTGCTGATGTTGATTTTATCCCAAGTGCGTCTTCTTTGCTTATAAACTTTGCCGAAAATGAAGAATTGGTGAAAATCCCAGATGGTCAAACAATAAATTTGTCCTTATATGTATATCTAAATGAAAAAAGTGCTGATGGAGAAGTTTTTCAAGCAGCTATAGAGAATATTCACTCTCAGTGGGAGGTTATTGGTACACAACTCTTGAATGAATTCCCGGGTAATTTAGAAAATAAACTTTTTGTTGTTGATGTAGAAGGATCTGAATTAAGTTTCATAAAGAAGCCACCTAAAAATCTTATTCCAAATTCAGATTTTGAAATCGAACTTAAATTGATCGACAAGTTCGGAAATCAGGATTTGAATACAATTAAAGAAGCTCAAGTTTCTTTGGCTTCTGGAACGGGAAATTTAATTTCTGACAAAGGTTTAAGAGCGAGTTTTATTGATGGGAAGTTTGCATGGGCAGACTTAAAATATGATAAAGCTGAGAATTTCACTTTGCTTATTGAAGTTGATGGACTAGAACCGATATTGAGTGATAATATATCAAGTTTGGATGCTAATTCAAGTCTAATTTCTGCAGAGATACCCGTCTCGCCTCAAGTGTTAAATCCCTTGGCTATTGATGCTGATAATTATGAAGTGGTATTCAATTTTGCAATTAAGGATGAAGCCAAATTAGATACTTCACCAACATTAGTGAGCTCAATGAAGTTTTATAATAAACTAATTGATTCAGGATTAGATTGGGTAAAGCATTTGGCGGGTGCAGTTATAAAAAGAGATGGCGAAATTGTAGCTAGGACTACAAAAATTGAAAATGAATATATATCATTTTCTTCTACAGATATAGAAATTAAAAATGGAGAACGAGAAGAATTTGAATTAGCAATTTATTTCAAAAAAAGTCTGATTCCTGATCATGCTAGCTTCCAAGTTGAAATCAGAAGTGACCATGGATGGAAGACATCTTCGACTGGTTCATCATTGGTGAATCAATTATCTGAGCGTATTGTATCTGTAATACATCAAATTGATGTTAATGCTGACCGACTCAGTATTATATCTTATCCAAAAGGAATTGAACAGCTAGAATATTTTGATATAACTATTGCTGCTGTAGATGCTTTTCAGAATATAGATCTTGATAAAACCTCAAGTATTAGCTTAAATGCCAAAAGTGGAATTCTATCTCAAACTGGAGTGATTGGGAATTTAGAGGCGGGTAAATTAGAAGTAAGTGATCTAAGTTATTCCGGTGAGAAGATTTTAGAATTGACTGCTAGTGGTGATTTAAAATCTGTTACCAAAGAGATATTTGTTCAAGAAAAAAACGTCATTTTATCTGATGATTTCGAATCTAGAGATTTAAACTTTTGGGAGAATACCGAAGATTGGACAGTATCTTCTTATAAATATATTAATGGTTCCAATAGTTTAAAACACAACCTAACAAATGCAATTGGAAGTAGTTGTGTCGTTTGTCCTTTAAGTAACATCCAAATTGGTTCTGAGTCTATTTTCTGGGAGTTTCTTCTTCATAATTCGGATTGGGATCCTACATCGTCCAACTTTTTTGTTTTTCATCTATTAATGGATTTTAATGATCCAGAACTAGCAGATAATTTGTATTCGGTCGGAATAAATTTATCAGGATCAGATGATAGGTTAAGTTTATGGAAAACGGATAATGAAAATGTGCAGCTATTGGTAAAATCGGATTTTGATTGGAACAGTGAAGAAACTGTAGCTGTAAAAGTCGAATATAATGCTAGAGGAGAATGGAAATTATCATATAATCGATTAGGAGATAAGACGAATTATCTTGCTGCCGGAACAGCAGTTTCAGAAGTGAATACTGATGTTAAGAATTGGTATTCTGGTTTGGAGTTTAATTTTGAGACGGCTTCACGAGCTGGCCAATTATGGTTTGATGATATTAAGGTTGATTCATATAATTCAGCACCATTTATTAAAAACTACAATCTGTTCTCTGATTCAATTGTGTTGAATTTTTCGGAGGATTTAAATTTTCTTAAATCGTCAGAATTGAAAAATTTTGAATTACAACTAGGCGAAGTATCAGTGCCTATAAAAGAGATTAAGTCTACCGATTTTAATGATCAATTAGTCCTCGTGTTTGAAAATGAGCTTGTAACAGCGAAATATGATTTGCAAGTTAGTCGCGTAGAAGATTTAAAGGGAGCGATTTCGAATGTAGAAACTATACAATTCGATTTTTATAAAGAAGTTCATGAGTATGACTTGGTCATAAATGAGATTTTTGCAGATGAGTCACCGGTTGTGGACTTGCCAGAATATGAATTTATTGAAATTTATAATACAAGTGATTATCCTATCAAGCTAGAAGGTTTTAAGTTGAAAGTTGGCAATACAGAGAAAATCTTAAATAATTACAAAATCCCTTCGCATGAATACCTCATTCTATGTTCGAATGCAGCTGTTGAATTCTATAAAGAATATGGCAATGTTTTAGGCATCAGTAGCTTTCCAAGTTTGACTAATTCTGGAACCAATATTTCTCTAGAGTCTTCAAAAGGTGTTTTGATGGATGAGATTATTTACTCCTCAGGTTGGTATGTTAATGAAAATAAGAAAGATGGAGGTTGGAGCTTAGAGCGAGTTGATGTGACTAACTATTGCTCGACGGTAAGTAATTGGAAGGCTTCCCAAAATGAAATTGGAGGTACTCCTGGTGAGGCTAACTCGGTGAAAGACATATATCAAGATATTCAGGCTCCTGACTTATTTTCATACAATTTGATATCTAATCAAGTTTTACTTGTTGAATTTTCTGAAATAGTAAATGAGGATTCAGCACTATCAGTATTGAATTATACAATTGAAGGGAATTCGATTTCATCGATAAGTAAAGATTCAGATAAGATTTATATGCTTCATTTTGAGAAAATATTTGAAGATGGAAAGACTCAGAAGTTGGTTATTAATAATCTTACAGATGAATGTGGCAACTCTAAAGAATTACAAGTGGATTTCGTTTGGCATGAAGTTCATGAGTATGATCTTGTCATAAATGAGATTTTTGCCGATGAATCTCCAGTTGTTGGTTTGCCAGAATATGAATTTATTGAAATTTATAACACAAGTGATTATCCTATCAAGCTAGAAGGTTTTAAGTTGAAAGTTGGCAATACAGAGAAAATCTTAAATAATTACAAAATCCCTTCGCATGAATACCTCATTCTATGTTCGAATGCAGCTGTTGAATTCTATAAAGAATATGGCAATGTTTTAGGCATCAGTAGCTTTCCAAGTTTGACTAATTCTGGAACCAATATTTCTCTAGAGTCTTCAAAAGGTGTTTTGATGGATGAGATTATTTACTCCTCAGGTTGGTATGTTAATGAAAATAAGAAAGATGGAGGTTGGAGCTTAGAGCGAGTTGATGTGACTAACTATTGCTCGACGGTAAGTAATTGGAAGGCTTCCCAAAATGAAATTGGAGGTACTCCTGGTGAGGCTAACTCGGTGAAAGACATATATCAAGATATTCAGGCTCCTGACTTATTTTCATACAATTTGATATCTAATCAAGTTTTACTTGTTGAATTTTCTGAAATAGTAAATGAGGATTCAGCACTATCAGTATTGAATTATACAATTGAAGGGAATTCGATTTCATCGATAAGTAAAGATTCAGATAAGATTTATATGCTTCATTTTGAGAAAATATTTGAAGATGGAAAGACTCAGAAGTTGGTTATTAATAATCTTACAGATGAATGTGGCAACTCTAAAGAATTACAAGTGGATTTCGTTTGGCATGAAGTTCATGAGTATGATCTTGTCATAAATGAGATTTTTGCCGATGAATCTCCAGTTGTTGGTTTGCCAGAATATGAATTTATTGAAATTTATAATACTAGTGATTATCCTATCAAGCTAGAAGGTTTTAAGTTGAAAGTTGGGAATACGGAGAAGATATTAGATAACTATGAAATTCCTTCACATGCATATTTAATTCTGTGTTCAAATGCTGCAAGTGAATATTATAAAGAGTTTGGAAATGTACTTGGCATCAGTAGCTTTCCAAGTTTGACCAATTCTGGAACCAATATTTCTCTAGAGTCATCAGCAGAAATACTAATGGATGAGATTACTTATTCATCAGATTGGTATGGCGATGAAAATAAGAATGATGGAGGTTGGAGCTTAGAGCGAGTTGATGTGACTAATTATTTTTGGCAAGCTGACAACTGGCGAGCCTCTTTGAATGCAGAAGGCGGAACACCAGGTCAGGGAAATTCTATTGAGGCATTGAACCCGGATTTAAGCAAACCCAAGTTATTGAATTTCGAGTTGATTGGAACTAACGCTATTATTCTCTTTTTTAGTGAAAGTTTAGCCTTCAATCAAGCTTTGGATATTCTGAATTATTCACTCAATGGCGATGTTGGCCATCCTGTTTCGGTTATGGAAATAGATGATGAAATATTTGCATTGAGATTGGATTTCTCTTCTGACTTTGAGAATAATATTCAATATCAGCTTGTCTTATCTGATTATCTTGTAGACTTAGCTGGAAATTCGATAGAAGAGCATAAGGTTGAGTTTATATTAGCCGAAACCCCTCATGCTGGAGATTTGGTAATTAATGAAGTATTATTTAATCCCTACCCAAATGGAGCAGACTATGTTGAGTTGTTTAATATCTCTGATCGAAAGATTGATGTTAAAGATTTATTAATTGCGAATCGAGATGAAAACTATCAACTCGATGCAATATATCCATTGAGTGAAAGATCTAGAATTATGGAAGCAGACGCATATCTTCTTTTGAGTACCGATACTGCAAATGTGAAATTGAATTATAGTCATGTAGATGAAAGTACTTTTTTGCAATTATCAAAAATTCCTTCATTTAATGATGATGAAGGGAGAGTCGTTATTTTAAATCGGGATAACGATCAATTAGATGACTTTGCCTATAATGAAGCTATGCATTTTAGTCAGCTGACTTCAACAGAAGGTGTTTCATTAGAACGTATTAATCCCAACAAGGACACAAACTCAAACTCTAATTGGATATCTGCATCTCAGACTGTAGATTTTGGAACTCCTGGTATGCAAAATTCATCCTATGATATCGATGAAGTAGAAGTGAATGAGATAGGTTTCAAATCAAAGATATTTTCGCCAGATAATGATGGCGTTGATGATCGGTTGGTCATTAATTTTGATTTGGAGAAGAGTGGTTATGTAGCGAATATTCGAGTTTATAATAGCTTGGGTAGAGAAGTACGACGATTAGCGAGTAATATGACTTTATCGACTAAAGATGAATTGTTCTGGGATGGCTTATTAGCAAATAAAGAACGTGCTCCAATTGGGATTTATGCTTTTTACTTTGAATTATTCCATTCTGATGGTGAGGTGAAAGTATATAAGAAGACGTGTGTATTAGGCAGGAAATTTAAATAAAGAAGTTTTATCCGAACTTGAATCAGACACTATTCTGGAAAGATAAAAAACGTCTTGTGGGTTACCAAAGTGATACTGGAAGAACCCCAATGCTAAAAAAAAGCAAAATAAAACTGAAGATCTTGTAGCTGGTTAATACCAAGCTTAATAATAAAGAACTCTGTGTAAACAGAGTTTTTTTTGTCTCAATTTTTAAGTGCTCATGTTTATTTAGAGGTCCTCATGTTAGTTTCTAAGCTCTCATGTTGCTTATTTATGTCGCCATGTTACTTTTTAAGTGCCCATGTAGGTTTTTTACCTCTCATGTTACTTTTTTTTCTGCTCATGTTACTTTTTAGATCTCCATGTTCAACATGAGCACCAAAAAAGTAACATGGCGCCTTTTTTTCTTACATGGCGGGTTAAAAAGTAACATGAGCACTTTTTTTTCGACATGACGGCTTTATTTTTTAACATGAAAACCTGAATAATTGACATGAGAGCTAGTTATTCGACATGGCAGGTGTAAAAATTGACTTAAGCTTAATGCTGTCGTTAATAGGAATGAGTTAATAAAAGGAAACTCTATTACACCGATGGGGAAGTGACAGCGTACAAAAAGGCTTGTGTTTTAGGGGAAAGTTTAAATAAGTAAAAAAGCTTTAGCTGAATCGTATCAACTAAAGCTTTAATATTTCTATTGAGCATCCACCACAGCAATGGTGACCATATTTACTATTTCTCGAACAGAGCTTTCGAGAGCAATCACATGAATCGATTTATTCATTCCCAATAGAATTGGGCCGATGGCTTCAACATCACCTAACTCTTGCATCATTTTGTAAGCAATATTACCACTACTTAAATTTGGGAATATAATGGTATTCACTCTTTTCTTACCAAGTTTAGAGAACGGAAACATTTTGTTTCTAAGTTCGCAATTCAATGCAAAGTTCATCTGAATATCACCATCTACTACTAGGTTGGGATGCTCACGATGCAAAGTTTGAACTGCATCACGAACTCGACATGGACTTCCTTCTCGGATTGAACCAAAATTTGAATATGAAACCATTGCAATTACAGGATCGATATTGAATTTACGAACCGCTTCTGCAGTAAGGAGTGTTGTATCAACTAAAGTTTGTGCACTAGGTCTCGGATTTACTGTAGTGTCAGAAAAGAAGAGAGGGCCTTTTTTTGTCATCAACAGATACATGCCAGCAATGTGATTGATATCAGGTTTAACTCCTACCGTGTGTATTGCAGGCCTAATAGTTTCGGAGTACTTTGATGTTGATCCACTAATGAGTGCATCTGCATCTCCCATCTCAACCATCATTGAACCAAAATAATTACGATTGGTCATTTTTTCAATTGCCTCACTTAAGGTTAATCCTTTTCTGTTTCTCTTTTTGAAAAGAATCTCTGCGTAATTTTCTCTTCTCTTAATTTCTTCAGGTGATATCCAATTAATAATTTGAACATCTTCTAAATCAAGATCGTTTTCTTTAATTATTTGTTTAATCTCATCTCTATTACCTAATAAGATTGGTTGAGCAATACCTTCTTGCAAGACGGTTTGAGCTGCTTTAAGGACCTTGAAGTTTTCACCTTCAGCAAATACCACACGCTTAGGGTTTCTCTTTGCTTTATCCGTTAAAGCTCTAATAAGTTTATTATCGCGGCCCATGCGCTGCTCAAGTTCCATTTCGTAAGCTTCCCAATCGGTAATTGGTTCGCGTGCTATACCAGATTCTATTGCAGCTTTTGCTACAGCAGGTGCTACAACAGTTAATAATCTTGGATCAAGGGGTTTGGGGATAATGTAATCCACACCGTAATTCAAGTTCATCTCTTTATAAGCCATGTTGACCATATCTGGCACATCTTTTTTAGCCAATTCTGCAAGTGCTTTTACGGCAGCAATTTTCATTTCTTCATTTATACCAGTAGCTCTTACATCCATTGCTCCGCGGAAAATAAAGGGGAAGCCAAGAACATTATTAACCTGGTTAGGATGATCTGATCGGCCCGTTGCCATAATTAAATCTTCTCTAGTTTTCGTGGCTAACTCATACTCAATTTCAGGATTTGGGTTTGCCAATGCAAAAACAATTGGTCTATCAGCCATCGATTTAATCATATCAGGACTCAAAACATTTGCTACAGAAAGTCCAAGAAACATATCTGCATCAACTAAGGCTTCTTTAAGTGTTTTTATATTTTTTGTTGTTGCAAACTCTTTTTTAATAGCACTAAGATTTGTTCTCGACTTATTTATGACTCCCTTGCTGTCGACCATGATAATGTTCTTCTTCTTTACACCAAGAGAGATGTATAAACGTGTACAGGCAACAGCCGAAGCTCCAGCCCCATTTACAACTAATTTAAGATCTTCTATTTTTTTATTTTGGATTTCAATAGCATTCAGCATTCCAGCAGATGAAATAATTGCAGTTCCGTGCTGGTCGTCGTGCATAATTGGGATATTCAATTCATTTTTAAGTCGATCTTCAATTTCAAAGCATTCCGGAGCCTTTATATCTTCCAGATTAATTCCTCCAAAGGTTGGAGCAATTCCTTTAACGATTTTTACGAAATCATCCACATCTTTAGTATCAACCTCAATGTCGAAGACATCAATATCTGCAAAAATTTTAAAGAGCAAGCCTTTTCCTTCCATAACTGGTTTTCCTGCTTCGGCACCAATATCACCAAGACCTAATACCGCTGTTCCGTTTGAGATAACGGCTACCAGATTCCCTTTAGCGGTATATTTATAGACATCGCTAGGGTTTTCTTGAATCGCTAGACAAGGTTCCGCTACTCCTGGAGAGTATGCAAGTGACAGATCTAATTGTGTTGAATGGGGTTTAGTTGGAATAACTTCAATTTTTCCTGGTCGGTTGCCTTCGTGGTAACGAAGAGCATCTTCTTTAGTAAATTTAGCCATCGCTAATTCTTTAGAATTGGTTAGTTGAATTGCTTTTGTAAGTCTTAACGAGATGTGTTAAGGTCTTAAAAGAGAGCTAAAAGGAAAAATACCTTTGTAGAGTGAATTGCAATGTCCCAACTTCACTGGCTTTCTGGATGTAGATTCTGTATGATTAAATTCCGAATTAATTCTTTTAGAAGGAATTTAAATAATATTCTGCTTTTCAAATTCTTACAGTTTGTTAATTTTTAATGAATTTGTAGAATAATTCTACACGATATGCGTTATTCTACATATATAACTCCACATTTTTATTGAGAGTAATGAGTCTTTTTTTGTAACTTATGTGATTGTTAGGCTGGATTTAAAAGTCTTGTAGAGAGTTTAGTGCAATGATTTAAGAGATTGTTAAATAGTGGTATGCTCTTTGTTGTTGTTCATTGCCACTTTCTTGGAATAGTGATAAGAAATAATATTAACCAAAATCTAAAGATTTTATAAAATAATCCTCTTAGATAGTAACAACTTAATCCTATGAATATGAAAAAAAGTATTTTTAGCTTTGGAACGCTGCTGTTATTCTCAGCGATATTATGGAGTTGTTCAGATAACTCTGATAATAATTTAGAAGATGATCTTACCCTTGTGCAATTGATAGAAGTTAAAGCAAATGCTCTTTCTGATGCAGTTGTCAATATCTCTGAATCAAAAGGTTTTGAAATTATTACTGTTGAAGATGATGAAAACCTTAAAACAGGTGATTCAAGGTTTCAAATAAATATTAACCTTACTGATATAAAGGGGGTATATGACTATGTTCAAGGCATGAACGAGGAGCCAGCTTCTACTAAGATGAGTTCTCAAAGAAGATTTAATAAGGTTGAAGATTCCGATAATTTTATTTTGCGTTTGCCTAAGGAAAAAGCAATAAAACCTTGGAAGCTATACGAAAATGAAGATGAAGAATACGTGAATGATTTTATTATTACAACCACTGAGTATGAATATAAATATTCAGGTGGATTGCAATTTGATTATTTATTGAATTCTGAAATTGAGGTTGAAGAAGAAAAGGTAGGTGAGTTATTTGTCGATTGGTCAACCGCTGGAGAAATTCCTCTTGATTATGAATCGAAATTTACTTTTGTTGATGACTACTCAGTTGGTGTAGAGTTTCAGTTAGGAGATAAGATTAGTTACGAATTTAGTCTAAAGAAGGGTGATGATATCCTTTTCCAAGAAGAAGTTGAGATAACTAGTTCTGGTGATGACGAAGGTGAATTGGAATACTCTATTACTCTAGGGAGTATTAAAATTGTTCTTAACTCAGAATCTGAAAGTTATATGGTTTATCGTAACGGAGAGTTACAAGAAGGTGCTGTTATTCAAGTTATTAATTATAGACAAAATTCTAATGATGCTGGTATTGCATTCTGTAGAAAAGGACGTGATATTAAAATAACTTTCGCTGATGGTGACAGTATTGAACTGTCTGAGTTTATTACTGATGGTACTCTTGTGTTAATGGATAAGATCTTTAGTTCTATGTATGATATGAAGTTTGTAAAGCATATTGTAGACAAAGTTGCTCGGGAGGTTTATTATACCAACTTAAATGCTAATGGTGTAGATTAAAAATATTTAACTATTTACAGAAAGTCTGGCTTCTTAGTCAGACTTTTTTTATTAAAGCTTTTGTGCTTGGCTTTAAAGCTTTACTTATATTTAATTTATGAAGATACTCGTATTATTAGTCTTATTTCTTCTTCTTGGAGGAGGTTTGTTTGCTCAAAAGGCTGTGCCTCCTATCATAAAGGGGAAGGCTTCTTTCTATTCTGATTGGTTTGATGGAAGGCTTACTGCTAATGGAGAATTTTTCTCTCAAGAAGAATATACCGCAGCACACAAAACCTTGCCTTTTAATACTTGGGTTGAAGTGAAAAACTTGGATAACAATAAATCAGTGTTTCTTAGAATAAATGACCGTGGTCCATATGTTAAAGGTAGAATTATCGACTTGTCGAAAGCGGGAGCTAAAGCTATTGGTGATCTTAATGAAGGGATTTTTAATGTAGAAATGCGTATCGTTGAAAAAAGAGATTTATTGATTTTTCCTATTGATTTTCTTATAAAGAAAAAGAGCGTTCCCCTAAGGCAACGCTCTTCATATCTAGATTTTAATCTAATTACTCTTTAATAGTAGCGCTTAAGAATTCGCGGTTCAAACGAGCAATGTTTGCGATAGAAATTCCCTTAGGACATTCCACTTCACAAGCACCAGTGTTGGTACAGTTACCAAAACCTAACTCATCCATTTTAGCCACCATGCTCTTAGCACGACGAGTAGCCTCAACACGACCTTGTGGAAGTTTTGCAAGGTGAGATACCTTAGCAGAAACGAACAACATAGCCGATGAGTTCTTACAAGTTGCTACACAAGCACCACAACCAATACAGGCAGCAGCATCCATAGCTTCTTCAGCGTCATCGTAAGAAATAGGAATTGCATTTCCATCAGGTACACCACCAGTGTTTACAGAAATGTAACCACCAGACTGAAGTACTTTTTCGAAAGCAGTACGATCAACGATTAAGTCTTTAATTACTGGAAATGCTCCAGCTCTCCAAGGCTCAATAGTGATTGTCTCACCTTCAGTAAACTTACGCATATGCAGTTGACAAGTAGTAATATCGTCATCTGGTCCATGAGCACGTCCGTTGATGAATAAGCTACACATTCCACAGATACCTTCACGACAATCGTGATCAAAAGCGATAGGTTCTGTTCCTTTGTTGATTAGCTCTTCATTTAAGATATCAAGCATTTCAAGGAAAGATGTTCCACCAGAAATGTTGTTGATTTTATAGGACTCTAATTTCCCTTTAGATTTAGCATCCTTTTGACGCCAAACTCTTATTGTTAGTTCTTTTAATATTTTATCTGCCATGGCTTACTTGTATGAACGTTGTGTTAATTCAACAGTTTCGAATACTAAATCTTCTTTGTGTAAAATAGGTTCTTGACCTTCACCTTTGTATTCCCAAGCAGAAACATAAGTAAAGTTGTCGTCATCACGCTTAGCTTCACCTTCTTCTGTAACAGACTCCTCGCGGTAGTGACCACCACAAGATTCGTTACGGTTCAGTGCATCACGCGCCATCAAATCACCTAATTCAATGAAGTCTTCAACTCTACCCGCTTTTTCAAGCTCGATGTTCATTGAATTGAATTCACCAGGAATACGAAGATCTTTGTAGAAATCCTCACGGATTTTAGCAATCTCTGCAATAGCAAATTTCAAACCTTTTTCGTTACGAGCCATACCAACGTGATCCCACATGATATTACCTAAACGACGGTGGAAAGAATCTACCGATTTAGTTCCTTTGATGTTGAATAAACGCTCCATACGAATTGTAGCAGCTTTCTCTTTCTTCACAAACTCAGCATGGTTTGTATCAATTCGAGGAACCTGAATCTCATCAGCTAAATAATCACCAATAGTGTAAGGAAGAATAAAGTATCCATCAGCTAAACCTTGCATCAAAGCAGAAGCACCTAAACGGTTACCACCATGATCAGAGAAGTTAGCTTCACCAATAGAATATAAACCTGGAACAGTTGTCATCAAGTTATAATCTACCCAAGTACCACCCATTGTGTAGTGAATAGCAGGGTAAATTTGCATTGGTAAATCGTAAGGATTTTGATCAGTAATCTTCTCGTACATCTGGAATAAGTTTCCATAACGAGCTTCAATTACATCACGACCTAAACGCTCAATTGAGTATTTAAAGTCAAGGTAAACAGCTTTTCCAGTTTCGTTAACACCGAAACCTTCATCGCAACGCTCTTTAGCAGCACGTGAAGCAACGTCACGAGGAACTAAGTTACCGTATGATGGGTATCTTCTTTCCAAGTAAAAATCACGATCTTCTTCAGCAATGTCGTTAGCTGTAATCTGACCTTTTTGTAATTTAATTGCGTCTTCTTTCTTCAATGGAGTCCAAACACGACCATCATTACGCAATGATTCCGACATTAATGTCAGCTTCGATTGTTGTTCGCCATGAATTGGAATACAAGTTGGGTGAATTTGTACGAAACAAGGGTTTCCAAAATATGCACCATTCTTGTAAGCTTGCCAAGCAGCACCACCATTACAACCCATTGCATTGGTTGAAAGGAAGAATACGTTACCGTATCCACCTGAAGCGATAACTACAGCGTGAGCACCATGACGTTCGATTTCGCCTGTAACTAGGTTACGTGTGATAATACCACGAGCTTTTCCATCAACAGTAACGATATCTAACATTTCGTTACGCTCATGCATCTCAATCTTACCTTGTCCGATCATACGGTTCATAGAAGCGTAACAACCTAACAATAGCTGCTGACCAGTTTGTCCACGAGCATAGAAAGTACGACTTACTAATACACCACCGAATGAACGGTTAGATAAAGTTCCGCCATACTCACGTGCAAAAGGTACACCTTGAGCAACACATTGGTCAATGATTTCGCCACTAACTTCAGCTAAACGATAAACGTTACCTTCACGAGCACGATAGTCACCACCTTTTATTGTATCATAGAATAAACGATATACTGAGTCGTTATCGTTTTGATAGTTCTTTGCAGCGTTAATACCACCCTGAGCAGCAATAGAGTGAGCTCTACGTCCTGAATCTTGGTAGCAAAATGCTTTTACGTTGTATCCCATCTCTGCTAAAGAAGCAGCAGCAGATCCACCAGCTAAACCGGTTCCTACAACGATAATATCTAATTTTCTCTTGTTAGCAGGGCTAACTACCTTAATGGCAGCTTTATGCTTCGACCACTTTTCAGTTAAAGGCCCGGCTGGAATTTTTGAATTTAATACTGTCATAACCGTTAAATTTTAGCAATTAAGCAAAAAAGTGTAAGTACAAAGGAATGATTGCAAATCCTGCAGCAATAATAAATGCGTAGATGTAAGCTACTTTCTCTAGACGACTAATCCAGTTTCTATTGCTTAATCCGATTGATTGGAAAGCTGACCAAAATCCGTGAGCAAGGTGTAATCCTAAAAGGATAGCGCCTAAGACATAAAGACTAGTGTAAACAATACCAAAAGTTCCGCTAGTAAATAAATCTTTTACCATTTTTGCTCCATCATGAACTGTTTCTCCGTGCATGATAGTAGAAGGTACTTCTCCTGTAATTTGCATAGGAATAAAGAAATGCATCAAGTGCATTACTAAGAAAACCAATACAAGTCCACCTAACACAAACATGTTACGAGACGACCAAGTACTACTGTTACCCAAGTTCTGAACTGCATACTTCTGAGGGCGAGCCTTCATGTTCTGCAATGTAAGAACGATAGCGTAAATGATGTGGATAATGAAACCACCAAACAATACCGGCTGTAATCCAAAACGGATAATCGGTAATGACATAAAGTGAGCTCCTGCGTTGAATAATTCGCCAGTGCTATCAAACAACAAAAAAGAGTTTAATATCAAGTGAACCAACACAAAAACAATAAGGAAAAGGCCTGATAAACTCATTACCAGCTTCTTCCCAATTGATGAACTTAAAAAACTGCTCATAGGATTAAAAATTAATTAGATTGTTTTTATTATAAGGTTTAACTAATTCAGATGCAAATGTAGATGCTCGTGCACGAGGAAACAATATTACTCAACACATGCAATTTATTTAGATTAATTCTAATATCAATTTATTTATCAGTATGCTATTGGTTTTAGCTTTGTTATAAACCTATGCTGTTAAGTTTAAATTGATTGCATAATTTATTCTTTAATATGTGCATGCAAATATCTGCAAGATATTACTTTTTTATATGTTATAGAACAAGTTAGAGTCTGATAATTCTAATTTAGAATTCTCTTGAATTACATCACTTTAGCATTCATGGCTAATGATTTTCTATTGTTGATTAGAATCTGGCTGATTTCGATCTAATTATTTCATTTTCTACTTAAGATGAGTGACTTTTGTATTTAAGCTTTTATGTTTTGAAATAAAATTTACATTCTAAATTTGAAGCTTGTAATAAGTTAAAATTAATCGAGACATGATACATTATTTAGAAACCAAAATATCAAATCTTAGATATTCAGATCAGGGAGAAGGCGAAGTGCTTATTCTTTTGCATGGCTACTTGGAAGCTATTGAAACTTTTGACGCTTTTGCTAAAGATCTAGCTACTAAAGGAAGAGTTATCTGTATTGATTTACCTGGACATGGTAAGTCTAATATCAAACATGATAACGTTGGCGTTGAAGAGATGGCTGAAGCTGTACTAGCTTTTGTTAATGAGTTAAACTTAGGTAAAGTTCATTTAATGGGACATTCTATGGGAGGTTACGTTGCTTTAGCTTTTGCAGATAGGTATTCTGATAAGCTAGCAAGTTTTAGTTTGTTGCATTCAACAGCTAATCCTGACACGGAGGAAAAAAGAGAGAATCGTAAGCGAGAAATAGGTCTTATAAAAAGAGGTAAGAAAGAATTGATATGCAACACAGCAGTCCCCAATACATTCTCAAAGAGGAATCAAGATCTTTTTAGTAAGGAAATAGAAGGTTTGGTGCAAATAGCATCTGAAACATCAGATGATGGGGTTGTAGTTGCTCTTAATGCTATGATGAACCGTGCTGACAGAAATGAAACACTTAAAGCTTTACAAATTCCTAAATATAGTTTTATAGGTAAGGAAGATAATTTTATTCCTTTTGAGAAAGGTATGGAATTGGCAAATACTAATGGGATGAATCCGATTGTTTTTGAAAACTCAGGACATATGAGTTTTGTCGAGGAACAAGATGCGTGTGTTGAAGCAGTCAGAAATATTATGAAATGAGCTTAAAAAAAAAGCTCCACGATTGGGGTCGTGGAGCTTGGATTTAGATCAAATTCCGAGAAAAAATATGGACATGAGCTAGAGCTCTGTGTTCAAATTGATCTATATTAGGTTAATATAGAAAACTCGGTTTCTATTACATGTAAAACTTGATCATGAAAAGTATAACAATCACAATCATGATTGGTTTCACTTCCTTATAACGACCAGTTAACAATTTAAGAAGCACGTAAGATGACATACCGAATACGATACCTTCTGCAATACTAAATGTTAATGGCATCATAATGATTGTTAGAAATGCAGGAATTGATTCTGTATAATCATTCAAATCGATTTTGAAGATTGGGGACAACATGAACAAACCTACAATTACAAGAGCTGGAGCTGTTGCAGCACCTGGAATCATAATGAAAATGGGAGCAAACAATAAAGCAATAGCAAACATAGCAGCAGTTGATAAAGCTGTCATACCAGTTTTACCACCTTCTGCAACACCGGCAGCACTCTCAACATATGTTGTAACAGTTGAAGTTCCGAAAATAGCACCAAAGAATGTTCCAATCGCATCAGCAAAGAGAGCTTGCTTAACACGTGGTACACGACCTTCTTTGTCTAACATATCAGCTTTAGAAGCCACACCAACAAGTGTACCTACAGTATCGAACATATCCACAAATAAGAATGTGAAAAGTACAACAGCCATATCTAAGCTAAAGACATTAGAGAAGTCGAACTTGAAGAATACAGGCTCAATTGAAGGAGGAATGCTAATAAATTTATAACCTTCTGGAAGTTGCGCAACTCCTAGGATTACTGCAAGAACTGTAGAGGCAAGAATACCAATTAACAAAGCACCTTTCATCTTACGAGCTAAAAGAACACCGGTAATAATGATACCAACAAGTCCAACAATAACTGCAGGATCTTTCATACTACCTAAAGAAACTAGAGTTGCTGGATTGTCAACAATTACACCAGCATTTTTTAGTCCAATAAAAGCAATGAAAAGTCCAATACCACCCGAAACAGCATGTTTCAAGTTCAATGGAATTGAGTTAACGATAAGCTCTCGAATATTGAAGGCTGTTAATAGAAGGAAAATGATACCTTCAATGAAAACAGCTGTTAATGCAAATTGCCAGCTATAACCCATACCTAATACAACCGTGAAAGCAAAGAATGCATTTAAACCCATACCTGGAGCCAGTGCAAATGGTAATTTAGCCACAAGAGCCATAAATAATGTCGCTACAATCGCAGAAAGAGCAGTTGCTGTAAATACAGCACCTTTATCCATTCCAGTAGCACTTAAAATATCAGGGTTCACGGCAAGGATATAAGCCATTGTCATGAAAGTGGTAATACCTGCTATAATCTCTGTTTTGAGAGTAGAACCTTGGCCTGTAATATTGAAATATTTATCTAACATGGTAGTTTAGATTTGTGAATTGCAGCTCGCTAATATATGGGGGACTGCAGCTCATTTATATTGTGATATTGGAATTGATTAGAAGGTCCACTTAACAGCTAAAGTAGGACGTACTTTGAATTCTTCTACACCAGCAAAGTTGTTTGATAATTCAAGCTCACCACCAAAAGAGAATTGCTTGTTAACGTTATACCATAATTGAGGCTCTGCTAAGAAAACAGTATCATCTGATACAATAAATCCTGCAACAGCATCTTTACTACCTTTTTCAGTCCAAAGATCAGCAAAGCCTGAAAAAGTAACTTTACCTTTAAACATGTTTACATACCATGTTCCTGTTACTTGGAAGTTAGCTTTATCTGCACCTTTAATAGCTTTGTAACCTGCGTAAGTTGAATATCCCCACTTAGCATTTCCTTTTGAGTGATTTAAACCAAAAATCCATGCATCATTTATTGTGTAGCCGAAGTTGTTAGCATTTCCTACACCACCGTTATACTCGATATGCAGACCAATTGGCATTTTCTCAGTTTTTAATACACGAGCAATTTCAAAGTAACCTTGGTTGATACCATTCTCAGCATCGTAATCAAAGTCAATAAAGGTATAAGTGTTACCCCATTTGTCCATTTTAAACATTTCGAAAGTCGTTGTGAAATGTCCACGTTCCAAATCACGGTGTAATTGTAAGTTTTGAGCATTTACAGCAAAAGCTGAAAGAATTGCAAAAATTGTAAGAAGTTTCTTCATCGGTTTAATAAATGATTGTTTTAATAAATGATATATCTAAAATGGTTGTTTATTCTGTAATAATATCGCTTAAGCTTTTAATAATATTGGGACAGCCTGTTGCTTTTAATTTCTCAAAAGATTGATGACCTGAAGCTATTAAATAGCAATGGCAGCCTAAGCTTTGCGCTACTTCGTAGTCGTGAACTGTGTCTCCTGAAAAGCAGACATCTTCAGCTTTTAATCGATGTTTATGAAATAGATTTTTTCCGTTCTCAATTTTTGAACTCGCATAAATATCATTAATGCCAGAAATCTCGTTGAAAAAACCTTGAATATTTAATTCTTTTGTTGAATCCTTAAGCATATTCATTTCCATAGCAGAAAGAATAAATTGTTTCTTGCCCTGATGTTTAAATAGATCCAGCAAAACTCGTGCTTCAGGAAAAATATCTGATTGCGGTAAACGCTTTGTATAGTTGGTAATAAATTCTTGGGCAGTTATAGCCCAATCTTCTTTCTGAAAATCGAAACCTACTTTTTCGTAATAGTCTTTTACAGGAAAAGTAAATACCTCACGGTAGCTTTCACTAGTAAGTAGCGGTAAGCCACGTTTGTTCAACATTGCATTGATGCTTTCAATTCCAATCTCGATATCGTTGAGAAGCGTGCCGTTGTAGTCCCAAATAATGGCTTTATATCTATGCATAACGGTATCTGTTTAATGTGTTAGTAGTTGGAATATTCACATAATCAGCATATACAAGATTATAATGTAAGCAAATATTTTGCTTAGGATAATTTGTGATGAAAATAAAAGGTAGGTGGGAGGTAAGCGCTCTCCTTAAGGAAGAGAGGTATCTTTTAGAAGATATGGAAAGCACTAATGTGCTATGCTTACTAATGGTATACATCCTTTCGTTTTTTGGCCGAATTAGAAATTCGGATTGACCAGTTTCCCAGATGATGCTTTATAATTAAGCGGCAAAAATAGCTTTTTTTTTATTTGAAATCCAAAATAGTATCTGAATTTAGATTCGATATAGTTTGTGAATTTTTCTAATGAGTTTAATATGTATTAAAAAAAGAGTTGTTATTCAGATTCGTAGAACGCCTCCACGCCTGGATATTCGAATTTCTTTTTTGCCATTTCTTGAGGGAAAATCATATAAGTAACTTCTGCTTGTGAGCCAAGTTTTCCATTATGATCAAGTATTTCGGTGTGTATCTTTGCAAACTTCTTTTCTTGAGAAATCAATTTTGCTCTTACCGTAATCTTACCATGATCTGTTAAAACGGCTCCACGGAATTTTGCATTAAGCTCTGTAGTTACTCCACTAGTTTGACATTTTACAAATACAACCCAACTTGCTATTTCATCCATAATGGTAGCTTGTATACCTCCGTGTAAAACATTCTTAAAACCAGAAAGATGTGCTTGTGGCTCCCATTCTGCAATGATGTATTCACCATCTTCGAAAAAGTCCATTCTCAATCCATTACTGTTGTGAGGAGAGCAACCAAAACAGTTGCCATTATTGCCATCTAAAAAAGGGTTTATTATTTTTTTCATTGGATTGAAATTTTGATTCACAAATCTAATTAGCAAATGTAATATTTCTTGTCAAAGGGCTTGTCGATAAATTAATAAAATAATGAACAGATTTTTAGATGGATAGTCGCAATACAGAAATTGTAATTATTATCATAAATGAATATTTATGTTTGAATCTGGTTTTTAGTGTAAGCAATTTTGAATGATTTTTTTTTTAACTCTTGACAATTGCTTTTCATGTAAACATAAGATCAGTTCATGTAATTGGTATTGATAAATTGGAAAAAATTAAGACTTTTGTGTACCTTTTTATTTCAACCATACTATAATCAACTATATAATACACTGTTAAAGACGTCTTTATTTTTTTAAAAACTAAAGATGTGATGCTGTAATTAAAATGAAAAAACTATTTGTCATATTACTACTCTTGATGGGGTTCGTGATTTCTAGTTTTGGGCAACAAGATAAAATGTTTACCCAATATCAGAATTACCCTTCGTCTATCAATCCTGCCTATGCTGGTTCAAGAGGATCTACACAGATTCTGGGAATAGCAAGAAAGCAGTGGGTTGGTTTAGAGGGTGCACCCAAAAGTGCTGTTCTTTCTATTAATTCTCCAATTTCATTTTTCAATATGGGAGTCGGTTTAACTCTGGAAACAGACGTTATCGGTCCTGAAAAAAGTACAGATGTTGGAGTTGATCTTTCTTACAAGATTAAGTTAGCCAAAACCGTATTTATGAATTTTGGATTGAAGGCAGGTTTAACTCATCAAAAAGTTGATTTAACAAATTCCAGAGTTGTAGATCAATACGATCCTTTGATACAGGAACTTAATAACGATGTACTCCCTAATTTTGGTGTTGGTACTTATGTTTATGGTGAAGATTTTTTTGTTGGCTTTTCTATACCAAAGCTGCTTCAAACAGAAATTAAGAGTGGCGGAATATCAAGTGCTAAACTAGACAAAAGCAAATTACATTATTTTTTAATGGCTGGCTATGTAGTAAAGGTTAATCCGTTTATAAAGTTTAAGCCGACAATGCTATTAAAAGCGACGCAAGGATCTAGACTTTCATGGGATTTATCAGCTATGGCTATTTTTTTAGACCGATTTTGGCTAGGAACCTCATTTAGGAACGAGGATTCTGTAGCAGGTATTTTTCAGGTTAATATTAACAATCAACTCCGATTGGGTTATTCGTATGATGTTGCTGTTTCAAAATTATCAAGACGTACTCATGGCTCACATGAAATCTCTATGAGTTATGATATTGTGTTTAAATCCAAGAGATTGAGGTCTCCTCGTTATTTCTAGAACATTATAAAATTGACAATATATTATGAATAAGTTTGTATTATTCTTCATTCTTTTAGCTATTTCATCAGCTTCTTTCTCACAGAAATTATCTGTGCGTTCGGGTGACCGTGAGTTTGATGATTTTAATTATAAGAAAGCTATTGAATATTATGAATATGCATTAAAACACGATTCTGAAAATGCTTATGTATTGAGAAGATTAGCTAAATCGTATCATAAAATGAACCATAACGATAAAGCGACTGAGTATTTTGAGTTGTTGATTGAGCATGAAAATAAAGAGGATTCAGATTTTATTCTACTGGGTGACTTTTTGAAAGAGAGAGGTCGATATGGAAAAGCTAGACTTATTTATCAACAATACCTTGATAAATATCCTGATGATAAGGGAATTCAGAAAGAAGTTGAGAATGTGAAGAAATTTGAGAAAGAAACCCTCAAAGATCTTATTTGTGAATTGTCAACTTCTCCTTTTAATTCAATTTATGCGGATTTTTCTCCTACCTATTTTAAGGAGAATGTGATTTTCAGTTCTGGTCGCCAAAGTAAAGATTTCAGAGGTGATAAATACGATTGGAATGGTGAGTTCTTTTTGGACTTGTTTATATATGATGATACTAAGGAGCTTAAAAATCAAATTGTTCGTTTTGGAAATGGTATTGGATCCAAATTTCATGAAGGCGCTATTTGCTTCTTTTCTGATTTCAAGAAAATGTTCTTTACCAGAAGTAATTATTTTAAAGGGAAGTTGAAACGGGATGAAAACGGAGTTAATAATCTAAAAATATTTATTGCTGAAGAAAAAAAGGGGAGATGGAAGATCAGTGCTGAGTTTCCATATAATAGTGATGATTATTCAGTGGGCCATCCTAGTCTTTCTAATGATGGACAAGTTTTGTATTTCGTGTCTAATATGCCAGGTGGATTTGGTGGGACTGATTTATATCGAAGTTACTTGATTGATGGTGAATGGTCGAAACCTGAAAATTTGGGTGAGAGAGTAAATACGAAAGGTAATGAGATGTTCCCTTATTTTAATTCTAGAAACTCTTTATTCTTTTCATCGAATGGTCATGCAGGCAAGGGAGGCCTAGACTTATATGTTATTAATACAGATAGTCAGGATTTCAATGCTGGACACTTAGGTTCTCCTCTGAATTCTAGTGCTGATGATTTCTCTTTAGTTCTACATCCTGATGGTCGGGTTGGTCATTTTGCATCGAATAGAACTGGGGGATTGGGTGAAGATGATATTTATAGTTTTGAAATTGAACATGACAACAGAGTAAATCTTGTGATAAAAGATTCTCTAGATAAAAATTTTGTGATTCCAGATCAAATTAGTCTTATAAAACCTAAAGGAATTGAGGTTAGTTTTGATAATGAAAAGCATCAATATTCATTTGATGTTAAAGGCGAACAGGCTTATCAGATCTTAATAGAAAAAGTAGGTTATTATCCAATAGATACAGTTTTGTATAGTCATATCCTTGATCCAGAAATGACGCATTTTTTTAAGATGAAAGAACGCCCAGATCTACCAAGTGTTAAAGTGAACTTTGTAACCAAGAATATCGCTAGTGGTGAATTATTGGTTCCAGATATTCTTCAAATTATAGAACCCGAGATTATTGATCTCCACCCTGAATTGGGACTTGGTAATTATGCAGTAAAATTGGATAGAAATGTTAATTACAGAGTATTTGCTAAAAAGGATGGTTTTTATGCTCTCGATTTTAGTTTTTTCTATAGTGATAGTGTTGCAAATATCAATCATGAATTAGCCATGCGTTTGATGACTGATAAGGATATTGAAAATGAATTTTTACCAGAAGAATTGGCCACAGTTTATTTTGATTTTGATAAATCAGATGTGAAAGCCGAAGCTTTTGATAATATAAATAAAGTTGTTGATCTTTTAAAGAAGAACGATAAACTGATGGTAACTCTTGTGGCAAGGGCTGATGCTCGTGGTACATCAGAGTATAATGATGCATTGGCTTTTAGACGAGCTGCTGCAACACGAGAGTTTTTTGTTAAAGGAGGTGTCGATATCAAGCGAGTCGTTATTCTTGCTCTAGGTGAGAGTTCGCCATTCGATAGAGTAGAAGGGCAAACATTACAAGACTGGTATCGAATAAATCGATGTGTCGATTTTGACTTGAATACATTTCTAGATGAACAAAAAAGTGATCGTTAATATGATTTATAATTTGAATCATAAATCTTTTTGAATAGGATGATGTCCTATTAAATATTTTATTGATGGGTGTTTGACATCCTTAACGTCGTTTCTGAAGCGAATTGTAATTTCAGAATATAGGTAGTTAGTGTTGATGGATTTTTTTGAGATAGAACTACCAAAATACATAATGATATGAAGAATTTATACTCATATACTGAGATTCATAAATGGTTTGAAAGGATAGCCACTATCTTGATTGTTATATTGTGCATAGGTACTCCAGATGTTTATGCTGAAGGTACAAAGCAGTTAGCTCCCAAAGCAGACGATAGGGTTTATACGGCCTTTAATGATGCTAAACACGGTAATTTTGGCAACTATGATAGTAAGGATACCGAGAGACTTTATATTCATATTCAGGACCCTGCAAATGAGCTAGTTTATTTCGGATTTTCTCAATTTGTAAACAGTGGGCATACCCCATCAAATTCATCTGGAAACAATGTTAATACTTGGATGCGTATTAAGGATCCTAATGGGATTGTTGTTTGGCCTAATGTGGGCTCACATAATGGTGAAAAGGTTCCTGAAAGTATGATTACATCCTTAGAACAAGTAAAGAAAGGTCCGAATCAGGTGTGTGGATCAGGAGGTTATGATGCTTTTGTTTTTTATCCATCAAGTGGGGCTGGAGATTATTATATCGAATTTAGTGCAGCTCAGGCTACAAATAAAAAGAGACCTATTTATACGGAGTGGTGGGATATTACAGTAGCCACAAAAGGGGGAAGTCCCAAAGCTATAGACGGAAGAGTTTATGCTAAGCAATGGGCTTTAGTTTCTCCACGTATCTCAACTTATTGGTACGATAGAGATTTTAATGGGAAGGTTTACAGTTATGCCGAATCTACATCTTATACTGGAGGTTATGTGACTGAAGTAGATTTTGAGGATTCCGGATTTAGAGGAGCTCGTTTTAATTTAGCATTTAACTCTAAAGGGACAATGAATACGCCTGATTTTGAAGTGAATAGAAGATCTGTTGAAGATGAGAATAGGCTGTCCCCCGAATTTAAAATTTTCTTAAATGAACCAGATGAAACAGTTTATCCATCAGCTGAAGGTTATGGTCAGTTTATAACTGGAGGGGGAAGTGAATATCCGCGTTTGTTTGGTTGTGATGGGAAATATTTTTTCCGTGTTGCCGTCACAAATAATGGACGAATTGATTTACTTCTTGATTTTCATGGATCCAATAATAAATATGATCCTGACACAAGAGATCGTATCGTAACAACTTTATCGAACCCTTTCCCAAATGAAGAAGGAATTTTGATACGTGATATTCAATGGGACGGTTTAGACGGATTAGGGAATCCTGTTTCTGATGTGGAATTGAACTCAGTGTCCTGTGTATTCGATTATTTTCTGGGAACTTTTCATTTTCCTATGTATGATGTGGAACATCTGACTCGAGGTATCATTCCAAGAACTGTACGTCCTACAACCCCAACTTCATATACGCCTAAGCTTTATTGGGACGATAGTGAAATTCAGGAATCCCTTCCTGGCGGTCAACTAAAAGTTGATTTGACGGGTGAAAAAGCACCAAGTCATAATTGGTTTGACTATGATTATGGTAATGAGAATTCGATAAATACGTATTGGCATTCATATAGTTCCGGAGTTGTAACTACACTTAAACTTGAGCAAACTCGTGATTGTGCTCTTTTTGAACCAGGAACAATCAGCGGAACAGTCTTTAATGATTTAAACCGTGATGGTGTAATGGATGCAGGCGATTTGCCTTTGATGGGTGCAAATGTTCGATTGTATTGGGATAAAACCTACAATAAAGTGATTGACACAGATGATGAACTGATTGAAACTTTTATTACAAAAGATTTAGAGCCTCTTGGCTATAATGGTGATTTAGGCAATTTCATTTTTGAACCACAAATTGGTCGCCAATATCTTATCGAAGTTAGTAATGATCCTAACGCAATTACAGGAGTAAACCCACGATCATATACGGTGTATTCTTCAGGAGTTGAGTATTACGATCAGAATTTTGGAGTCGCTCCTTTAGCAGAGGTTAGTTTGTCTGTTTCTAAATCGATAATTCAGGAAAATGAGGAAAGTTTAGAAATTATAGTTGACTTAAACTACCCAACATTAGTACCAGTAACTATAAATCTTATTTATTCGGGTACGGCAGAAGGAATTGATTACAATTTAACTCCTGGACTTAATGCAACAAACTCAACAACTATTGAGATTCCAGTTGGAGAATCTAGAGGTGTAATAGAACTCTCTTCTATTAAAGATATTTTGAATGAAGAAGATGAAACTGTCTATGTTTCAATATCTTCAGTAATCAATGCGATAGAAAATGGAGAGCAAAGCGCAATAATAACAATTATTGATGGAGATCACGCAATTGCAAACTTGATAGATAATGACCCAGCTGCCAACTCAATTAGTGAGAATGTATTGGCAGACGCACTTGTTCATATCACAGCCTTGGCTACTGATGCCGATGGCGACAATATTACCTACGAATTAGTTGATAATGCCGATGGTCGTTTTAAGATTGATCTTTCGACAGGTGTTGTGACTGTAGCAGATGCAAGTTTAATCGATTT
>CAXBPC010000008.1:0-141211 GCA_963977525.1 uncultured Marinifilaceae bacterium | reverse complement strand
TAATCGATTTTGAAACTGAAGAATTTCATGCCATTGAAATTGAAGCTCGAAGTTCGGATGGTTCTAAAGTTTCAAAGGAATTTACCATTTTGATCACTGATGTAGATCCTACAGAGGGTGATACCGATCATGCGATTACAAATTTAATTGATACTGATTCTGATGCAAATTCCATAAGTGAGAATGCGAAGGTCGATGATTTGGTACATATTACAGCTTTAGCCACAGATTCCGATGGAGATGTGATCAGCTATTATTTAATAAATGATTCTGATGGACGATTTCAGATTGATCTTTCGACAGGTGTTGTGACTGTAGCAGATGCAAGTTTAATCGATTTTGAAACTGAAGAATTTCATGCCATTGAAATTGAAGCTCGAAGTTCAGATGGATCAACAATTGCCGAGAATTTCACAATTATAGTTACTGATGTTGATGGGACAGGAGGAGATACTGATCATGATATTACAAACTTGATAGACAGTGATTTGGATATGAATATTATAGGCGAGTTAGATATGAATGGGTCTATTGTTCATTTAACTGCTTTAGCAACAGATGAGGATGGAGATGTCATAACCTATCATTTATTGGATGATGCCGACGGTCGATTTAGTATTAATGAGACATCTGGTGTTGTGACAATAGCCGATGAAACCAAGATTGATTATGAGACTAATCAAAGCCATAATGTAATAATTGAAGCACGAAGCACTGATGGGTCATCAGTTTCTGGAAATTTTGTAATTCAAGTTTCAGATGAGAACGAAGACTTACAAGCTATTGATGACGACGCTATTATATATGAAGATATAGTGTTGAATGGAGAGGATTTATTGAGTAACGATATTAAGGTAAGAGGAAGTTCTTTGACTATTAGAACTACCCCTATAGCTGATGTTACAAACGGGGAGTTAATTATTCGCGATGATGGAACTTACACTTATACTCCAAATCTTAACTTTAATGGTGTAGATTCATTTGTATATAGTGTTTGCGATAATGGTACACCACAACAATGTGATCAGGCAACTGTGTATATAACAATTCAAGCTGTTAATGATAGCCCAATTGCTATGAATGATGAGGCTGAGGTTTATGAAGATGAAACATTGAATGGATTAAGTGTTTTAGAAAATGATTCAGATGTAGATAGTGATTCTTTTGAGATCAATACGTCTCCGATCGAAGATGTTGATCATGGTATTTTGACAATAAATACGAATGGAACCTATACTTATATTCCTGATGCAGATTTTAATGGTACAGATTTATTTACCTACGAGATTTGTGATAATGAAACTTTAGCCGCTTGTGGACAAGCTACAGTGACGATTTCTGTTTTACCAGTGAATGATGCTCCACGAGTATTTGACTTTGAAATGGAAGTTAAGGAGGCATCTTTGAATAATCCTATTAATTTGGAAAGTCCATATGATCCAGATGGAGAAAAATTATCTGTGAAAATTCTTTCAACAGTTGAATTTGGAGAAGTTGTTCTTGCAAGTGGACTAATTCTTAATGATAACGATGTTATATCAGTTGACAATCTTCTAGATCTAGAATTTAACTCTAGACTAGGATATGTTGGTGAGTTGACATTTGTGTATGAAGTAAGTGATGAAAGTGGCTTGTCTGCGCTTGGAAGGGTTAAGATAATAGTGACTCCAATTGATGTGTTTATTCCTAATGCTATTACTCCGAATAACGATAGTCTAAATGATAAATTAAAGATCGTAGGTTTAGATAAATTTCCAGAGAATAGTATTGAGATTTTTAATCGATGGGGAAATATTGTTTACAAGAAGCATTCTTACGATAATAATTGGGAAGGTTATGGAAATGTAAGCGGTCAAATTTCTAACGAAAGACTTCCGCCTGGAACGTACTTTTACGTCTTTAAATTTGGTGTAAACAAACAACCTTTAACAGGATATGTTTATATGACTTATTAATAAAACTTTAAAATGCTACTTATTCAATTAAGTAGCATTTTTTTTATTTAGAAACTTAGTTTTAATTGAAGCTTCTTTAGGCTTGATATCAGTAATCTCAGGTCATTTTAATAACTGGTTCAACAAATGGCTCATCTTTATTGCAACAACTTAATAAAGTAGTGTAACAATTAAGCTTAGATACTAGAATCTTAAGTTTTTCATTTCTTATTTATTTGGTATTCCTTTTTTTAGTAAGACTATTCAGTTTATTGTCATCGTTTTAATTGTTTTGTAATATGATTATAAGAATAGTAAGTAAAGATTAACTATATAATAAGAATCATCAATGCAGTTGTGCCATATGTTTCGATTAAACATTGTACCATAAGTAAAATCGTAATGTCAGTCGTAAAGTTACATATAGATTAAAAATGTTATAGAAATTTAAGCTTGCACGAATGAGGCGCAAAATTATTTGTACTTACGTAATGATCTCTCATTACTCACCGCACAGCTTACGGCATACGGGGGCAGCTTGTAAAGGTCGGGATATAAAAAGTACAATACATTATTAACAATAATGCTGGCTGAAAATTCCCAAGAAGCCCCATGTATAGGTATTCTTAATTAAAATATTCAAAATAAGGAAGGCCTTTAACATCTGTTAGAGCCTCCACCACAGGCGTAGGCGAGTCTCAAACATCCGTTATTTGCTCCACCACAGGCGTAGGCGAGGCTTTAACATCCGTTATTTGCTCCACCACGAACGTAGGCAAGGCTCTAACATCCGTTATTTGCTCCACCGCGAGCTTAGGCAAAGCTCTAACACTTGTTAATGGCTTTTATAAGCTGAAGTCGAAATTTACAATGACACAACTAGTCCTTTAAAACTGAGAATATTTAATATGATGCAAGATGTAATTACGTATAAAACATCAAGCATCATAACAAACACAAATAACAGCTTATTATCAGCATGATAATTTATTATTTACTTTTTTATTAATGTTTTTTTTGTAAATTCGTTTTGCTGAAAAATAACGCATTATGTATTTTAAGGCAAATCCATAATTTTTAAAACGAATATTAACCCCAAAAAAAACATTGACAACATGATTCCAAAATTATCCCATCAAACACGCATTACCGAAGTACACTCAACATCGGTAAAATTAGATTTATCTTACAAAAAACAAACGCTAGAAAGTGATACTTATTTGGCAGGTCTTTTTAGCTACTTAACCGACAAAGCGGACGCGCTGGGAACGGCGATAAATCGCAGCAAGGCTGAGTCGGATTTAGATGATAAAGATGTTGTGAGAGACGAAAGAGTACAAGCTTTAAAGTACCTACTACTGGGTGCTATTTATAATCCTAAGGCCGAAACAAGCGCATCGGCTACCAAACTCTACAGTATTTTCGAGAAATATGGTCTAAAGATGACTAAAGAGAGCTATTTAATTGAATCGTCGTTAATAGAATCGATGCTGGAAGATTATGCAGCCTTAGATTTACAAACCGATATTGCTGCGGTGCTGGGCTGTGCCGAACTTATAGCTAGTTTACAAACGGCTCAAAGCAATTTTAGAACGGCAGATACAATTTGGGACGAAGAAAAAACAAAAGAAGGCATAACAGAGTCGGCAAGTGATATTAAAAAAGAAGTTCTTACTATTGTAAACGATAATATTGTGGTTTATTTAAGAGCTATGAGCCAGGTGAATAAGGAACTTTATGCTGAATTTGCTAGAGCTGTGGCTGATGTAATTAGCGAGGTAAATCAGGCTGTAAAGAGAAGAAACAAGAAGGCCGACGAAGTTAGTGTTGAGAACTAGTACTCGTTAGTTGCTTGTGCTTCGATAGGTTCCGAAACTCATTGACGAAATTTAAGGTATATCGACTTTATTGAGCCAGTAGCTTAGAACTATAACAATATATACAGGCCCATTACGAATTGCTTAGAATCCAAAAAAAAGGTGAAACTCCTGAGTAGAGCTTTCATCTTTTTTATATCGCAAGTTTGTAACTTCTGATTTTACAAATTCGAGAAAAAACAATAATTCAATAAAGCCAAGTACAAAACTGTACTTGGCTTTAGTTCGTTATAAGCACAAATCGCAGACTCGATTCAATACTTTTAAACCACTTAGGTTTGATTAACAAGATGCAAATAAACCTGACTGGTTTGGATAGAATATAAGCTCGTGCACTTAGGCGTATAAACAAAGCCCACCAACATTTTACTGTTGGTGGGCTTTGATGTTTTATTGCAATCGCAGAATACGAGCTACAAGCTCACACTAGCGGGGGAGTTAAATAGAATATTTAATTCAATTGATAATTCACTTTGCCCATAAATCTTCTTAAATTTTCTATTCATATTACTGAAAATTAGATGTTCGATAAACCCAATAAATAACCTTAAATATATAGCGCCCTATAATTAAGGCAAATAAGCTGATTATGAAGGTTCCTATAGATTTTTCTTTTATATCTTCTAAATATCTTCTTTCCCGAATCTCATTTATATATTTTAAAGAGTTGAACGGAATGTTTTCCTCGTAAGGTCCACCAGTATAAAAATTCCCAACTTGCTTAATACCTAAATCTTGGGAATATCTTTTAGTTTTTGATTTATTTCCTCTATGCTTTTCTAAGTACTCGAGAGCTCCACCTTGTTTTGCATTCTTTGGAATTATAATTTTGCTTATTGAGTCGTTGCTGACTCTTTCATGTTCCATCTCTGAAACATATTTCTGTAACACATCATTGGGGATATAATTCGGTTTCTTAATTTCGTACCATACCAAATATGAGAATGAGCCAATTAGAACTGATAGAATAATCAGTTTGAAATTGGTCACTATTTCATTAGCAAAAACTACTTTTAATTTCATAAGAGGATTTGTTGTTTACTTTTGATAATCTATTGATTCGTTAGACATTTTACGTTTACAATAGTTACAATACATATTTTAATTGATCAATATTTGATTAAAAGTTCATAACTGCAACGTTGCAGGAAATGCCACACAACGGCTCGTATAAGAATATGTAGCCGACTGCGTGGCACTTTCCTGTCAAGGTCAAGAAAGTTGAAGCGGGCTACAACCCTTTAATTTAATTCTATCCGGCTATTATTTTTATATATTGTTATACACCGAAAAACACTTCTACTTTTACAGAAAATGGTGTTTTTTACATAGAAATATATTTTAGGTTTTTCATAAGCTAAACCACCTCAGCATAAAGTGCCAAGGTAGTTTTTATGTTGCCTGAATTTAAGCAATCATTCTATATTACATTTTTATTTTCTGTATTAATTAAAGAAAGAAAGAAAATTAAAGCTGTTAGACAAGAATACTTAATATTTTCATCACTTTCTGCTTAGTTACAATTAGTTCCTAAATTTCGCACAAAATTCTATGTAGCTATAATTTCTTTATTCAATAAACTCTTTGTATTCACCCTTCATTACAACAAATTTATTATTGGTTATTTCTTTTACTAAAAGAATATTGAATAAATCATTAGTATTATGTATAGTTAATATTTTAGATTCTTTCTGTTCTTTTATAAGTTCCTTTCTTTTTTCTGTTTCATACTTAATGAATTCATCATATGAGAGAACATTTAATGAATTAATAAGTTTTAATGATACCGTGTCAATGACAGATACAAATTCTAATTCATGTTCGTCGTGATAGTATATAAATACATTCTCTTTTTTAAATTCTTGAGCTGACAATGAAAAATTGATCAAGAAAAGAATACTAGTTACCTTCAACACGCTATTAATTGCAGTCTTTATTACCATTTTCTTTTAGGTTTTTTATATTATTTAATATTCTTGTTTTTTCAGTTGGAGATAATTCATTAAATGCAACAGTGTAAATATAAGTACCATGATTATTTTTATCATTAATCATGTATAAACCATTCCATGATATGTCTTTATAATATTGATCAGACATTCTAGATCCATCAAACTCTTTTAACATCTTCCCCATTAGGTCAATATAGTGAGCAGCCATTTGCTGGTGTTGCCAATTCTTAATATATCTTCTATAATAATCATAGATCCCAGGGAAATCATTTATGCTAATTTGATTGTTCACAGATCTAACCTTCCTGTATAACTCAGCATGAATTGCCTCATGAATAATTGTTCTCGCAACCCCTAAAACAGGGCGATTCCCTAAGGTATTTCCATTTATAGAAATTAAAATCTTATTAGAGTTGCTATTATCAGTTCTCCCATTAACATTACTTGGAAGTGAGTTACTAATATCGAACTCTAAGTCAACAATTGAAAAATCAGCATCAAACTGATTAAGGTATCTTTGGAAACTGGTATTACTACCATTTAATGTTCCCCATATACAATTAAGTTTTTGGTTTGCAAGAAATTCTGGAGTTGGTAAAACTTCTGGTAAAGGTTTGGGATCAGGCTCTGGCTCTGAATTACCTGAACCACCTCCACCTCTTAATGGGTTTGGCAAATTAATTTTACCCGTACTAATCGTATTTTCACGGTTACTATACCATTCCATATCAGGAGTTCCTATGGTACAATGTCTCCCCGAATAATATCTATACGGATCATCTTTAGTTCCAACATACTGATCAAAACAACTTACATTCTCATTTCGTCTAGCTTTGGTTTTTGAATTTTTGTCAATTGGATTTTCACTCCATTTCACCCTAAAATCTGTATTAGAGAACTCTAATCCAAGCCTAGTCTCAAATACTTGGATAAAATATTTCATGCTTTCGTATGCTACATCTTCTCTATCATTTAAAAATAAATAATATTCAAATTCTTCTTCACCCAACACAAAATAGTAAATAGCATTAATTCTGGTCATTTCTTTATCGGTGACTGGAACAGCCATTGCAAACATGTCGTTTCTCTTAATTTCTATGTTTACATTCCATTGTGGTAAACCATATGTAGCCACAAAATCACCCGTAAAAGAGATAGAGTCATCCACTTGAGATAGAACGTTAAGAACGAAGCTCTTGTATTCAGAACTGCCAGCTTTACTGTGTCTAAAAAATTCAGAGTCTACCTCTGAGCTTATTATTGATTCGACTGAATCTTCTTTCTCGCAAGCACTAAAGCTTATGTAAACTAGTGCTATCGCGGCATAATAGAATGCTTTCATAAATTGTAATTTCATAAGGTTTGATCTTTTTTGGTGTATAACGTATGTGTATACGTAACTAGTTACGTTTATATTTTCTATATCGAGCCTAAAAGGTCCGTTTAGCCATCCATAATTGGTGTGCTAAACGCACCTTTTCATGTTGAATTATCAAAATCAACAAAAGCGAACTAAAATTACAAAAACAAGTAATTAAACAATATTATGCGAAGAAGTAAACCTGCTAATATTAATAGTATAGAAAGCATCTAGATAAACTAGAAGCTTAGTTTTAATTGAAGCTTTATTTCCGACTTAGTATCTCCCGATATTTTAGAATTCCCCGAGCCTATTGTTTTTGATTTGTAATATTGAGTGCGTGCGTATCGCATATATAAACTCGCCGACAGGTTAAAATGGATAATCAGATCTATTTGTTACCGTAAACGAAACCCGACAGCGTCGTAGACCTGTTGTAGTTAGAAAAATAGAAAGAATTATAATAATGAACGCTGTCTAGTGTGAGCATGCAGACAGGTTAAAGGAAATATTCAGACCGTCAGATCATATTTGGTTATTTATTCAATTCCCAGCCATTCTTCTATCTGAATAATTTCAACAGCTTTGTTGTGCATAAATTTGAAGTTTTCTTCATCATCAAACCACTCCATTGTTTCATCCCTTTTCAGTTTTGTTGGTTTAATACTCACACAAGTTAAATAGGAGCTCCATCCATATTCAATAGGATGAGAGCAAAACCCATGATGTACGGGATTGTTATGGATGTATAGAACCAGCTGTTTAAAATAATTTTCATCATCAATCAACTTACGTTTGAATGGGCGTTCGAAAAGAGAACCATGGCGATTGTTGTGTTTATTAAACGTTTTGGCGTATGCGTTGAATAGATGTGAGAAATGCTTTGTTGGATTTGGTTTTTTAATGTCAACTCTATCAGGTCCTTCGGACTCTGACAGGTTTTTATGAGATTCGGTTTGAAACCTGACGGTCCCGAATTGATCGGGATTAGACCCGTCAGAGTTTAAACTTTTGTAGATCCCAATTTCTTGCTCAGACTTTATTCTGACCAATAAGTGAAAATGATTTGGCATCAGAACCCAAGCAAATGTATCTGCAATTGGGTTGATATACTTATCTTATAAATTCAGAAAATAAGAGTAGTTATCTTCTTCAGAAAATATATCGCAGCTATTGATGCCTCGATTATAGATGTGATAATAATTGCCAGGCTCAAGAGTGTAGCTTGTGTGCATATAATATGAATGATTGTATATTTATACTGATTGGCTTACTAAAAGTAAATAATTGCTGTTAAATAAAAAAGCAGGAAATATAGTTTAATACTGAATGATGCAAGTACACAGGCAGCTTATAAAAAAAATATTCTCTAGTATTTATATTCCTGAAGTGTTGCTTGTCTTTTTGTGTAAATTGCGATTCTCAAAAAACAAACTAAATCCTATGCATAAATTCTATATATAAAGTGTCTAGATAAACTAGAAGCTAAGTTTTAACTGGAGCTTTATTTCCGATTTAGTGTCTCCCGATATTTTGGAATTCCCCGAGCCTATAGTTTTTGCCTTTGAAAATTGAGTGCGTGCGTATCGCATATATAAACTTGTTGACCTATTGAATTTGTATCTGAAATTTAGATAGAATCGTGAGCCTTTGTTAAAATATGGCGGTATTGAAAAAGCATATAGAATGTCATTTTCATAAGCATAAATTCGAGTATTGTAAGAATCGGTATCGAAAAGAGCATAGCGAATGTTAGTTGTAAATGGGAGGTGACTGTGTTTGTATATGATGTCTTGATAGATTAGATAGCCATTTTCTTTAGAAGACTTATTGTACTCTGACAACTCTAAACGATTTCTAATTTCCCAATTTTCATTTAGTTTCGCTGATAGGTGTAAACGATATTGTTTTTTGGATACATCAATTGGTGTTTTTATTTTTTCATCAGTTGAATTTTCTGGCTTCTTTTCGTCTTTGTACCTAACGTAAATTGAGATTTCTTTTGTTGGATTAAATTCAACTTGATAAAGATAATCGCGCCCTGTGGTTGGGGAGCTGGCTCTATATTTAAGCCAAGGAAATTCATATAAATCGTAGTATGCTAGTACTGTCCATTTAGGGTATGGATGAAATTCTGTCCCAAAATAAAAACCTTCTTCATTTTGTGTGCCCGACTGTTCTCCAAAAGCATTCCCATATAAAGCTTGATAATCTTTATCGTATTTGCGATAGATAATCTCTAAGGCTAATTGCGAATGAGCCTGTAAGTTTAAACCTTGCAAAATGGCTTTCCCTCCTGATTGGCTTTTAGCAATTTCGCCATACAAGTGAATTTTATTGTACCGAGTCTCGTAGTGAGCACTTAAATTATAATTTTCTTTTCCTGAAAGATCATAAATTTTAGTGATCTCATCTATTTTACTTGTAAGCTCTGGCGAAAAATGAGATTTAATAAACGAAGCTCCCATTTCTAATTTATCGTGATTGAAAAGTAAAGTTCCACCCCATACTTTTTCATCGAGTTTATCTTTTTGCTCTATTTCATTGTGTGTGCGATGGAGTCCGGTATTTGTGATACTTTTTGTCTGGTCGTTTTCAATATTAGCATCTAGTTTTTTTAAGGAAGTAAATGCAGTCAGATTAATATTCTTAAGTGCATTAATTTTTATAGCAGCTCCTCTAAAGAATAGGTTCTCATCAGTTGAATGGTAGGATTTAACGCCTTGTAATCGTTTTGCATTTTGTGTTGTGAATGTAGATTTTCTGGTTCCCAATCCTGACCAAAGGCTTAAGCCTTGTCCAAATTCTATGTAATAATCACCAATGTTGATCTGGCGAATTTTACCATTGCCTTTATATTCTGCAAATGCTGAATAGAAGTCAAATCCTTTTGAATTGATATTTTTAAAGAAAGGTTCGCCAGCGTCATTTTCCGCAGTAAAACCAAACTTGATATTCTTTTTAGGAGAGATGTATTTGTATCGTGTATAATATTTCCATTCTTTCCCTAGGTACTGAGATTTATCTTCAGGACTAAGTGGATTTTCATCCTCAATGTCATCGGATTTATAACCTTTTTCATTCTCCAAAGTTCTTTGGCTTCTTATAAGGACAAAATGTTTGGCTTTACTTCTTCGGGATAGTTTTATCAGTTGTGGATCAATTTTAACACGTACAAAGGGTATTATTTTTTGAAGTATTGAGTAATTAAAGCCATCTAAAAGTCTTAATTCGAATAAACTGTAAATGAGTCCACTCTCTTTTCTGTATTCGATTAAATTTTGGATTTGATAGTCAGATAGGAGGTGTAATTCTTCTAATTCTTTTTTACTTGTTTCGTTTAAATTGATAGGCTTGTCAAATAATTCATTAAACTTTTCTACCAGATCAGTGTAGTCTAATTCTTCATCGCTACTTTCTGCAATATTTTCTATTATTTTTTCTATAATATCATTTCTGCTAGCGGTGTTTTGACCCCAAAGATTAGCACACGAAAGAAGTGTAATAATAAGAAGTGAGGCAAAGGTCTTAAAACGAAACATAGCTAAAACTTAGAATGAAATATTGAGATCGAAAGAGGGAGTATAGCCCAAACTTTGATGTTTAGAGTAGGCTAGATTCATTTTTACAATTTTGTATTGATAGCCTAATCCAAAACTGATTTGGTTTGGATGATTCGAAACGCCTAACCGAATATGGAGATTCTCGACGAATTGGTGTTCTATGCCAAATTTCACACGAATATCGCTATCAAAATCTTTTTCAACTTCTGTGTTGAGTATTGTTTCCTTAGATAAATGCCAAGAGAAACCAAAGCGAGCAATAGTTGGAATTGCTTCATCAAAATACATGGTTTCAAATTTCTCTTGACTTGGATTGAAAATATGGAATCCTAAATAGAAGTCTGAGAATATCTCAGCCAACAAACCAATTTCAAAGTTATACTTGCTCTGTTCTCCGTAAACTTGATTTAGTTTTACACGCACTTGGTTGAGCTGAACACTTGCCCACAAGTGCTCACCTAAAGCTTTTGAGTAGCCTAAGCCTATCTTACGCTCTTTATATAAATCAGAACCAAACTGTGAGTAATTAAGGTTAAAACCGCCAAGTTTTGTAGGGTAATAAAAAGCTATTGCTTTTGTGCTTATATCTTCGAGTTGAAACCTGTTTTCGTAAAAAACTCCAAATTGTATTTTTTTGAGTTTTGCTAATGTAGCCTGGTTGTTATAATTGCCCCATATATCAATTGAAGCAACTGATGCTTTTGCCATGGCATTCGACCGAGCTCCAGCTGTATGATTGTCGGAGGAAGCAGAACTCAATTTTGATATGAACAGCAGTAATAGTATTGGAATGATCGATTTCATTGCGAGGATTTTAATAATCGATCATGAAGTTAATATAGAATTATTAATATGTCAAATAATCATTGAGGTTTTTTATGTTTTTCAATTTTATAAGCATAAAAAAACCGTAAAATGAGGGATCTCACTTTACGGTTTTTTAAAGAATGCATCTATATTATTGATTGAGAAGTTTATTCTCAAACGCGATACTCATATTTTACTGTAGCAAGGTCTTCGTTTGCTTTAACGATTTTCTGCTTAAGACTTTCTTTGAATTTGATTACTTCTACTTGAAGCTCTTCGTCGCCAGAAGCGATAATCTGAGCCGCTAAAATACCTGCATTCATTGCGCCATTAATAGCAACAGTAGCTACAGGGATTCCAGGAGGCATTTGCGCAATAGCAAGTAAAGCGTCCATCCCGTCAAGGCTAGCTTTAATTGGTACACCAATAACTGGAAGTGGAGTCATAGCTGCAATAACACCAGGAAGGTGAGCTGCCATTCCAGCGCCAGCAATAATTACTTTTATTCCATTATCCATTGCACCTTTTGCAAAAACTTCAACCTCTTCAGGTGTACGGTGTGCAGATAAGGCATTAATCTCGAATGGAATTTTAAAATCGTTCAAAATTTGGGCCGCCTTTTCCATAACTGGAAGATCAGAAGTACTTCCCATGATAATACTAACTTTCGCTTTCATCGTGTTTTATATTGGTGGATTTATAAAATTAATAACAAAAAATTGTACTTTTGTCGCCAAGTAAGAATTGTTTTAGTTCTATATGATCAACAAACATATGGTTGCTTTTGTTTGAGGCAAAAATGGAAAAAATATATGGATGTTACATTATGGATTTAGAACTTTTTTTTTATTCTTTATGTGCCTTATCTTGACTGCGTTATAGTAGCCAATTTGTTTTGTCATAAACAGTTGTTAATTGAAATGAGGATATAGAACGTTGATTTTCTTTAAGGGGATTTCATGGTTTACTTAAAATAAAATCAAAAAAAAATTACCAAAGGGAAACATTAGTTGACCTCCATTTGGAATTTAACGAGGCGAATTCTTTCCTATGTTGTTGGGAAGGCAAATAAAATTATTGACAGATGAAGACTGTAAAAGTTCTTGATAGAGAGTTTAGGATATCTATCCCAGCTGAGAAGATTGATAATGCTATTGCAGAAATGGCAGAAAAGATGAATAAGGATTTGGCTGGAAAAAATCCTATGTTTATTTGTATTCTTAATGGATCATTCATGTTTGCATCAGATTTGATGAAGCTGATAACTGTGGAAAATGCTGAAATTACTTTCATGCGTTTAACTTCATACGATGGTATGGGAACTACAGGTAAAGTTAAGAAATTGATGGGTTTTACTGAAGATCTTAAAGATCGCACAGTTGTTATTCTTGAAGATATTATCGATACAGGAATTACAATGGAAAACACTTTGATACAAATTGCTGAATACAAGCCTAAAGATGTTTTTGTAGCAACTATGTTGTTTAAGCCTGATGCTTTGAAGCGTGATGTGCAGATTGACTATGTTGGTCTTGATATTCCAAATGATTTTATTGTAGGTCGTGGTTTAGATTACGATGGTATTGGTAGAAATCTTCCAGATATTTATACAGTTATCGACTAATTGTATTTGAGCGTGTAAAATTGATTTGTCTAAGGGATTAGATAAGCTTTATAGGCACTTGCAATATAATTGATTTTATTTCAGAAAAGTTCTATGGTGAATATCATCATGTTTGGGCCTCCAGGTTCTGGGAAAGGTACTCAGTCTAAATTATTGCAAGAAAGATTCAACTTGATTCACTTATCTACTGGTGATGTGTGTCGAGAAGAAATAAAACTTGCAACACCCGAAGGTTTAGAAGCTAAAAGGTTAATTGATGGAGGGAATTTCTTTCCAGATAAATTGGCTTATCGAATCGTAGAAAAATTTTTAGATCAAAATTCTAAAGCTAGAGGTATTGTTTATGACGGCATTCCTCGACATATCGGTCAAACAGATAATTTTGCTGATATGCTAGCTGAAAGACAAGGTAATGTCGATTTAGTAATTGAACTTAAAGTTGATGAAGAAATTCTGATTCAGCGATTACTAAAGAGAGGTGAATCTTCAGGGCGACCTGATGATAGTGGGAGAGAAGTTATTGTCAAGCGTTTGAGAATATACGATGACGTAACAGCTCCAATTGCTGATTATTATAAAAAACAAGATCTCTATTTTACCATTGATGGTATGGGATCATTCTCTGAGGTTTCAGAAAGAATAGCCGTTCTAATTGAGAAAGCTTGTTCAAATAAGGAGCTTAATATCGTATAAAGAGCGATGAATTTTTAAAGATACAGCTCGTGCCATTCTGCATGTGTTGTATTTCACTCATAGCCTATGGTTTGTTCTAATTAAGGCTAAAAAATAACACAAGATGGCTGGATCTAATTTCGTAGATTACGTTAAAATATTTTGTCGTTCCGGAGCTGGTGGCCCAGGATCGGCTCACCTTCACCGTGATAAGTTAACTATGAAAGGTGGACCTGATGGTGGTGATGGTGGTCGTGGAGGTCATATTATTATCAGAGCCAATAAACAACTTTGGACATTGATCCATCTACGTTTTAGCCGACACGTGTTCGGTAAAGATGGTGGTTCTGGTGGACAAAGTAGAAGTACAGGATTCGAAGGTGCTGATGAGGTTATCGAAGTACCATTGGGAACTGTGGCTCGTGATGCTGAAACAGGTGAAGTCATTTTTGATGTGACTGATGATGGCGAAACCAAAGTTTTAGTAAAAGGTGGACGTGGTGGTCTAGGTAACTGGAACTTCCGTTCTTCAACCAATCAAACACCTCGATATGCTCAGCAAGGCGAAGAACGTATTGAGCGTGTTGTTATTTTGGAACTTAAGTGTTTAGCTGATGTTGGTTTGGTAGGCTTTCCAAGTGTTGGAAAATCAACTTTACTATCTGTAGTTTCTGCTGCAAAACCAAAAATTGCTGATTATCCATTTACGACTCTAGTTCCTAATTTAGGTATTGTTGGGTATCGCGATAATAAATCATTTGTAATGGCGGATATCCCTGGAATCATTGAGGGAGCACATGAAGGTCGTGGCTTAGGTCTGCGTTTCTTACGTCATATTGAGCGAAACTCAGTTCTCCTGTTTATGGTTGCAGCTGATAGTAATGACATTCATAATGAATACAAAATTCTCTTGAATGAGCTGAAACAGTTCAATCCTGAATTATTAGATAAAAAGCGTTTGCTAGCTATTACGAAGTCTGACATGTTGGATGAGGAATTGAAAGACGAGATTCGTCTAGATCTACCAGATATCCCATGTACCTTTATTTCTTCAGTTGCTCAGCAAGGTCTTGTTGAGTTGAAAGATATGCTTTGGAAGGCTATTAATGAAGATAATGCTTTAGCTGAGTAAGCTTAGTAGATATATAAGAAACTTGATTTCTGATTTAGGCTTGGCATTGACCAAGCCTATTTTTTTTGCTTAAAAACTTCTTGCCTTATTGCTCTTTTATTATTGATGCAATAATTTTGAGTGCCCTTACGTTGTCATATTGTCCTATTCATACTTATAAACTCGTTATGGAAACCTTACTTCAGCTTGATAAAGAACTTCTAATTTGGTTCAATTCTTCACACAGTCCATTTTGGGATACTATAATGATGTTTTTTACTCGGATTGAGTTTTGGATCCCATTCTATATTCTTACTGCTTATCAGATATTTAAGTATAAAGGAAAAGAAGCTTGGTGGTGGCTAATAGGACTTTCTCTACTAATTTTATTTAGCAATTTAATTTCAACTTACCTCTTTAAAAATATATTGCAGCGCTTGCGACCAAGTCATGAACCTGCTTTATTTGACATCGTAAATTTGGTGAAGATGTATGCTGGTGATAAGTTTGGTTTTGTATCTTCTCACGCTACAGTTGTTTTTGCATTTGCAATTTATACCTCAAAGCTCTTTAAGAATAATATTTATACTCTATTTATTACAATTTGGTCATTGTTAATTGTTTATACACGATTGTATTTAGGGCTTCATTATCCTGGAGATATTTTAGGTGGAATAGCTTTAGGTCTAGGCCTTGGTTATTTCTTTAATAGAATAACACGCTGGTGGGTAGCTCGTTTGTACCCTCAGAAGCAATTTGCTCGTTTTAAGCAGGTGTTGGGGAATTCCGATGCAGGTGTTTTGATTGCAGTAGTTGCTTTAGAGATGATTACTATTGCATTTGTAATCATCAAGTTGCTGAAATTAGGCTTCTTTTAAAATAGTGTCTCTTTCTAATTTATGTTTCATAAAATCTATTTCTTAACAGCCTAGGTTTAAAGGGTGCAGTTCTGCGTGTCAATGTTTGTACATGTTTAATGCTCTTTATATAGTTTCCAATTTATGAGCTGTTGATAAACTACTTTCGGATAAGTCATACTTTTAGCTATATTTGTGGGTGGCCGATTTTTCTCGAATTATTTTGATCTCAAAAATATCTCGAAGAGGTACTAATTCATGTTCAATCGGTCTATTCGGAGTGTAGGTTATTCTTAAGCTGATTCACTTTTCAAGCCTACTCTTCATCGCTGAGGTTCTTGATAATCAAAAGCCTTTTATTTGTTAACACTTTGAGCGCAGCAATAAATGACAGCTAAATATTCAGAAGATTCAATTAGAACACTTGATTGGAAAGAGCACATTCGTAAACGTCCCGGTATGTATATTGGTAAGTTAGGCGATGGTTCTTCTCATGACGATGGTATTTATATCCTGATAAAAGAGGTTATCGATAACTCTATCGATGAATTTGCGATGGGGATTGGGAAAGCAATTTATGTTGATATTACTGATCGTACAGTTTGTATTCGAGATTCTGGGCGTGGTATTCCTTTAGGAAAAGTTATCGACGTGACATCGAAAATGAATACGGGCGCCAAATATGATTCTGTAGTGTTTAAAAAATCTGTAGGTCTGAATGGAGTCGGTATTAAGGCTGTAAATGCACTTTCAGATGAATTTATTGTAGAATCGTTCCGTGAAGGTGAAGTCAAAAAAGCTTCTTTTTGCAGAGGTGAATTGGTAAGCGAAGATGAGATTAAGCCAAGTGAAGAAAAGAACGGGGTTCGAATTACTTTTCATCCCGACCAGGAAATGTTCTCCAATTATCGTTTTATAAGCGAGTACATTGAGTCATTGCTTAAGAACTACGTTTATTTGAACGCAGGTCTTTCTATATATTTTAATGGTAAGAAATTCTTTTCAAAGAATGGACTACTCGATTTGTTGCACGAGAACATGAACAGTAAAAGTCTTTACGAGGTTATTCACCTAAAGGGTGAAGATATCGAATTGGCTATGACTCATGGACATCAATATGGTGAGGAATATTATTCTTTCGTCAACGGTCAACATACCACCCAAGGAGGTACGCATCTTGCAGCATTTCGTGAAGCACTTGTAAAAGCTGTTCGCGATTTTTATAAAAAGGATTTCGATATTTCTGATATCAGAACTTCTATAATTGCAGCAATTAGTATCAAGGTACAAGAGCCCGTTTTCGAATCTCAGACAAAAACCAAATTAGGATCGAAAGATATCGGCCCTGATGGTCCATCGGTTCGTAATTTCATAATGGATTTTGTGACATCTAATTTAGATAACTATTTACACAAGAATCCAGAAGTAGCGGATGCTATTTATAGAAAAATTCTAGAATCGGAGAAAGAGCGTAAAGCTATCTCGGGTATCAAGAAGATAGCTAAAGAGCGAGCTAAGAAAGCGAACTTACACAATAAGAAACTTCGCGATTGTCGAGTTCATTTTAATTCGACTCACGAAAATAAATCAGAGACCAGTATTTTTATTACCGAGGGAGATTCAGCAAGTGGATCGATCACAAAGTCACGATCGGTAAATACACAAGCTGTGTTTAGTTTAAAGGGTAAGCCTTTGAATACATATGGTCTCACTAAGAAAATTGTATACGAAAACGAGGAGTTTAATCTTCTGCAAGCTGCCTTGAATATTGAGGATGGTCTTGAAGGTTTACGTTACAACAATGTGATTATCGCTACAGATGCCGATGTCGATGGTATGCATATTCGATTGTTGTTGATTACTTTCTTTCTTCAGTTTTTTCCTGATGTGGTGAGAAGTGGTCATCTGTATATATTACAAACACCTTTGTTCAGAGTTCGTAACAAGAAAACAACAAAATATTGTTACTCTGACGATGAAAAAGAGAGAGCAATGAAACGTTTAGGAGCTAATCCTGAGATTACCCGATTTAAGGGTTTGGGTGAGATCTCTCCTGACGAATTCAAATATTTTATTGGGAAAGATATTCGATTAGATCCTGTATTAATGAAAAAGGAAGAATCTGTTCCAGATATGCTTTCTTATTATATGGGTAAGAATACGCCTGATAGGCAAAAATTTATTATTGATAATTTGCATGTTGAACGTGACGAAATCAACGGATAATACTTGAAATGTAGGATTGTTAATAAATAAGATAATTAAAACAAAATCCTAGTTTTTTAGACTAGCAGAAATAAAACGGAATATCAATGAGTATCGACGAGACTAACGGTTTAGAAACCCCTGAGGAAAGAGACGATCAAAAGGAAGAGCAAGGCTCTGAAGCGTTGCGAAAAGTGACCTATCTGTCGGGGATGTATGAGAATTGGTTTTTAGATTATGCTTCATATGTAATTCTTGAACGTGCGGTTCCTTATGTGAATGATGGCTTAAAGCCGGTGCAGCGTAGGATTCTGCATTCAATGAAAAAACTTGATGATGGTAGGTACAATAAGGTAGCTAATATCATTGGTAATACGATGCAATTTCACCCTCACGGTGATGCATCCATTGGAGACGCTCTAGTTCAGTTGGGACAGAAAGAATTGTTGATAGATATGCAGGGAAACTGGGGGAATATCCTAACGGGTGATTCTGCTGCTGCTCCTCGTTATATCGAAGCACGTTTATCTAAATTTGCTTTAGAGGTTCTATTTAATCCTAAAACAACCAATTGGAAACAATCTTACGATGGTCGAAATAAAGAACCAATAACTTTACCTGTTAAGTTCCCATTGCTTTTAGCGCAAGGGGTCGAAGGTATTGCTGTAGGATTGGCCTCAAAAATTTTACCTCATAATTTTAATGAGCTGATAGCAGCCTGTATTGCCTATTTAAAGGGGGAAGAGTTTGAGATTTACCCAGACTTTCCAACTGCAGGTATGGTTGATGTAAGTCGATACAATGATGGCTTACGCGGAGGTGCCGTTAAGGTTAGAGCGCGTATTGAAAAGGTTGATAATAAAACCCTTAAAATAATTGAGATTCCTTTTGGGAAAACAACATCGACTTTGATCGAATCGATTATCAAAGCTAACGATAAGGGAAAGATTAAGATTAAAAAGATTGATGATAATACAGCCGCTGATGTTGAAATTTTAATTCATCTCGCCAGTGGTATTTCTTCGGATAAAACCATTGATGCACTGTACGCTTTTACTGATTGTGAATATTCAATTTCACCTAATGCCTGTGTTGTTGATGATGATGTGCCTAGGTTTATAGGTGTTCAAGAGATTTTAAAGCGCTCGGCTGATAAAACCGTTGACTTATTAAAACTTGAGCTTGAAATTCGCAAATCGGAACTTGAGGAAGCTTGGCATTATGCTTCACTTGAACGCATTTTTATTGAGAATAGAATCTATAGAGATATTGAAGAGTGTGAGACTTGGGAATCTGTAATTGAAACTATTGATATTGGATTGAAGCCACATACTAAGCATTTAATGCGAGCTGTGACTGAAGAGGATATTGTTCGATTGACTGAGATTAAAATTAAGCGTATTTCTAAATTCGATATCAATAAGGCAACGGATTATATCCAGTCTATCGTAGATGAGATTGAGGAAATTAAAGTTCACATCGCCAATATTATACCTTTTACTATTCGATATTTCCAATCGATTAGAAAGAAGTATGGAAAAGGCAAGGAGCGTAAAACCGATATTAGAAGCTTTGATAGTATTGTAGCTAGTAAGGTTGTTGTTGCTAATGAGAAACTTTACGTAAACTATGCCGAAGGTTTCTTAGGTACAAGTCTTAAAAAGGATGAGTATTTATGTGATTGTTCTGATATTGATGATGTGATTATCTTCCGTAAGGATGGTACTTATTTCATTACTAAGGTGACAGATAAATTATTCATTGGACAGAATATTATTCATATTGCCGTATTCCTTAAAAATGATAAACGAACCATCTATAATGTGATTTATCGCGATGGAAAAGCAGGAGTTGTCTATGCAAAACGATTTAATGTAACAGGATTAACTCGCGATAAAGAATACAATTTAACCAAGGAAACTCCTGGATCAAGAATCACTTATTTCAGTTCTAATCCTAATGGAGAAGCTGAAATTATTAGAGTTCTTCTCAAGCCTCAAGGTCGTATTAAGAAATTAAACTTTGAATACGACTTTGCTGATCTCATGATTAAGGGACGTGCTTCAATGGGTAATATTTTAAGCCGTACGCCGGTTCAGAAAATTACCTTGAAAGCTGAAGGTGTATCGACCCTTGGAGGAAGAAAGATCTGGTTCGATCCTGATGTTCTTCGCTTGAATACAGAAAAACGTGGTGATTTCATTGGTGAGTTTATTGGAGAAGATCAAATTCTTGTTGTTCTTCGAAACAATACATTCTATCTAAGCAGCTTTGATCTGAGCAATCATTATTCCGATCAGATAAGTGTTATTGAGAAATTCGATGTTAATAAGGTTTGGACTGCTATTTTCTTCGATGCAGATCAAGAGTATTATTACTTGAAGCGTTTTACGATGGATGGTAGTACTAAAATACAAGGCTTTATAGGAGATAACAAAGCTAGTAAGTTAATCTGCTTGTCAGATGCAACGTACCCACAATTTGAAATCAAATTTAAGGGGGCTAGTGCTGATAGACCTATTGAAAAAATCGATGCTGAAGACTTTATTGCCATAAAATCATTCAAGGCCAGAGGAAAGCGTTTGACGACTCATGAAGTAGCTAAAATTAAAGAAATTGAGCCTTTGGTTCGTGAACAAGAAGTTGTAGAAATATTTAGTGAAGAGAGTCCTTTAGTGGAAGTTAAGGAAGTATTAGAAGATTAAATAAGATGGATGTAACACGTATTTATTTAGTAGGCTATATGGGATGCGGAAAATCCTATTGGGGAAAGCGTCTTGCAGATTCTTTAAGCTTCGATTTTGTTGATTTAGATAATCTGATAGAAGAAAGAGAAGGTCTGACTATACCTGAGATATTTACTCAATTTGGTGAAGCTTCATTTCGCAATATGGAACAAAAAGCCTTACTATATACTAAAGAGTTAAAGAAGTCAACTATTATTTCTACAGGAGGAGGAGCACCTTGTTTTCACAATAATATGTCTGTAATGAATACCATGGGACAAACATTATTCTTAGAAGCTAGCCCATTCGTGTTGAAACATAATATTCTGAAATCAGATGATGAACGACCGATAGTCAAGGCAGTGCCTGAGGTTGAATTAGAAACTTATATAGCCAATCACTTAAATAGCAGATTATCTTTCTATCAGCAGGCACAGTTTAAATGTAACGTTGATGGCTTAAAACTTGAAGATTTAAAGCAACTATTTCAGTAATAGCTTAAAATATAGCATACAAAAAAATGGCTAGTCTTGCGACTAGCCATTTTTCTTACTTACCGTTTTTCCGCTTTAAAAAATCAACCATGATCTTCTTTTTCAAGAGAGATCACGGTTTCTTAAACAAACTAATAGATTATAAGGTTTCTAGTAAGTGCTCAACAGCTTTTTGTAGTTGCTGGTCCTTACCTTCTGTTACCATTTCTAATTGATTCTCAACTCTAATATCCGGCTCAATCTGCTGATTCTCGATGTAATCACCTTTCATATCCTTAATACCAACTTGAGGAATACCGAAGTAAATACTCTTGTCTTGAAGAGTCTCCCACCAAACAGCAGTCATTGTTCCAGGAACCGGCATTCCGACTAATTTACCAAGTTTAAGATATTGGTATGCGTATGGGAAAGCACAAGCATCAGAATAGTTTCCTTCGTTGATAAGAACCGCAGATGGCTTCTTCCATTTCGACATAGGATCTGATCCAATTAACTGATCACGAGGGCTAAATTTAGCATATTCTTTACCACTCAACAGTGTGATAAGATCATCGTGTAACCAGCCTCCACCGTTAAAACGAGTATCAACAATGATTGCCTCTCGAGTACCATATTTCCCAAGCATTTCAGAATAAATTTCTCGGAAACTATCAGAATTCATACCTTTTACGTGCACATATCCAATACGTCCATTTGAAAGTTTATCACACTCTTTTTGACATTTCTTAACCCACCGCTCATATAATAAACCGCTCGTGCTCGAAATTGGTTTTACAATCTCGTCCCAGCGCTTTTTAGTTGCAGGGTTATAAAGACTCAATAATACCTGCTTACCTGATTTGTGATTCAGAAGAGGATAATGACTCTTATCTTTACTTAAACTAACACCATCAATTTTTTCGATTATCACACCAATCTTGATTTTAGAATCAGCTTTATTTAGAGGCCCTTTTTCAAGAACTTCAGCAATTCTTAAACCATAGCCTTTGTAGTTCCAGTCGAAGAAAGCACCCAGTTTAGCAGTTTTGTCACCATTTTTTGACGATCCTCTATAACCAGCACCTGTATGTGAAGCATTCATTTCACCTAAGATTTCACTAAGCATTTCAGCAAAATCGTAATTGTTCGTGATATGAGGAAGGAATCGTTGGTACTCTTTTTTATAGAATTCCCAATCAACACCATGTAGTTTTGGATCGTAGAATTTTTTCATCATTTGACGCCATACATGCTCAAACATGTATTCACGTTCAGCTGCTTTGTCAAGATACATTTCAGCGTTATAACTGATGTCTTTACGCTTGTTGTTTGAAACATCAACTTTAATAATGCTGTTGCCAGACATTAAGAACAGGTTTTTAGCTTCCTTGTCAAATTGCATAGCACCACCGCCACCTTTTAGGTCTAACACTTTTTTAGTTGAATTTTCAACTAAATCATTAACCCATAAGTCGTATCCGCCATCAAATTTACTTAAGTAGAATAGCTTTTTTCCGTCAGGGGTTAAAATTGCATCAGATAGTTTTGAAGGGTTGATAGTTAAGCAAATCTGACGATCTTCAAGACCATTATAGTCAAATTTTAGATCTTCTTTCTTCTTATCCTTTTTATCAGCCTTTTCCTTTTTGTTTTTTTTACCTTTTTTCTTTTCAGCTTCCTTTTCAATTTCCTCTTTTACTTCACGCTCTTCTTTTGAAAGTCTGAAGTTATCGTAAGCCTCTTGTGTGAAGAATTGTGCATAAACATCATTCTGAGAACCCCAACTACCATGACTTCTATAACCACGCTTGTCGGTAAACCAAATCATAGCTTCACCTTTTAGCGACCATTTTGCCGAATTGTCTGAGTAACCACTTTCAGTTAAGTTCTTCATGGTTTTATTTCCCTGAGCGTCTACCAAAGCAACGTCAGCCATGAATAAAGTATGAGGATAGAAATTTACTAAGAACCATTTTCCATCAGGAGACCAATCGTAATGCTGATCGCCATCACTATATGAGTAATTCCATTTGCCATCAAGAATAGTACGAACCTTTTTGCTCTTAAGGTTAATTACTTTGAGAGTAGTACGTTCTTCAAGGAAAGCAACTTCTTTTCCATCAGGAGAGTATTTAGCTTGGAAAGCTTCTGGGGTAGATTCTATTACAACTTCTTCTTCTAAAAGAGTTGAGTTAGCAAAATTAGTTTCAATATCACGAACAACTTTAGTTTGATACAGATTCCAGCTGCCTTTTCTTTCTGAAGCATAAAGTAATTTTTTGCCGTCAGGACTGAAACTTACACTACGCTCTTGTTCTGGAGTGTTAGTGATTCTTTTAGTTGTTCCATAATCAACAGAGGTAACAAAAACTTCACCACGAACAATGAATGCAACTTCTTTCCCATTTGGGGAAACAGACATTTCACTTGCACCACTTCTCATTTGTTTGAAAGCGATTGGGTTTTCCTTACTATCAGTATTGATGCTGATTTCTACTTTCTTTGCTTCTCCATTAAGAGCTTGTGTATAGATATCTCCATTATATGAATAGGCAAGTGTATTGTTATCTGCAATACTTATAAAACGAACAGGATGTTTTTCAAATTTTGTTATTTGAGTTAAGTTAGAAGCATCGCTAACCGGAGCTTTCCAGATATTCATGCTCCCAGTTTTCTCTGAAAGGTAGAAAACCTCTTTGTCGTTGGAGCTGAATACTGGGTTTAAGTCTTCACCTTTAAAAGAAGAGAATTTTGTGTGTTTTTTATTTTTTACATCGTATACCCAAATGTCACGAGTAACAGAAGAAGTGTGATGTTTTCTCCATTGATTTTCGTAACCCTTTTGATCTTGATATACTAATAAACTTTTATCAGAGCTATAATTCGCAAATAGAGCTGGAGAAGTTAAGATCTGATTTTCTCGTCCACCGTCTATTGAGATACTATATAATTCAGGTACACCACCTGAAGGGAACATTGCGTTTTTTGGTGTATCACTAATAAGTCCTGAGAATAATATGAATTTTCCATCTGGAGTAAAGCTACTTGGTTTTTCATTACCCGAATTATAAGTGATTCGTTTTGGGCTTCCACCTTCAACCGGAATTGTGAAGATATCGAAGTTTCCAAATCGATCTGATGCAAAAGCAATCGTCTTATTGTCTGGGGCCCAAACAGGTTGTGTATCGTATGCCGCATTGGATGTAAGGGCTGTTGCCATACCTCCATTAGCGTCTACCTTAAATATATCACCTTGGTATTGAAATACTAAAGTTGTACCATCTGGAGAAATTGCTGGGTATCGAAGCCAAGTCGGTGCTTCAGCTCCCAATAAACTTTTAGCAAGTGCAACTAAGAAAGTTGTGATGAAAAATAACTTTTTAATCATATCTCAGGTTGTTAGTTAGTAATCTAGTCTAACTGCATTTTATCAAAATGTAGATAAAAGCAGACTCGATTTCTTTTCACAAATTATGCCAAAGATTGTATAGTGCACAATTCCAGGAGATAGGTAGTCTTTTGATTAGAGAGCATTGTTCGTGTACGAACAAGGAGTGTACGGTTTCGAACTCTTTGAAGGCTTTGATTAGGGTTAATTTGAATTATAAATAATTCAAAGTGTTTTGTTATTTACCTGGTTTACGAAATATTCAGATTACTGTTCGCTATAAGTCGTTGAATTCTTTAGGATAAACCACACATCCTGAAACAGCATCTAAACTTCCTTTTTTCAGCTCAAGAGCCATAAAGTTAACATCAGGAACTTCAATAGGACAGGTGATTTGAAATTGATTAGCTGGTGTGAATTTAAATTTAGGGTAAAAGTTCTCGTGACCTAAAACAATAACTGAGTCGTAACCAAGTTTAATAGCCTTTTGTAGACCTTTTTTTATCAATTCTGAACCAATACCCAATCCTTGAAACTCCGGAATAACAGACATGGGGGCAAGTGCAAGTGATTCAAATTCCTCATCATTATTTTTAATGATGATTTTAGAAAAAAGGATGTGTCCAATAATTTCATTTCCCATACAAGCTACTAGAGATAAATCCTTAATGAAATTTTTATTCTTACGTAATTTAACGATCAATTTTCCTTCGTCTTCTTGACCAAAAGCCATGTCATTAATCATCGATATAGCTGATATGTCATTTTTGTGTTCAGGACGGATTTGAATATTCATCGTTTAATTTTTTAGGTTCAGAATTGTGATAAATATACGAAAGAAGAGATACAATTGATAAAGCCTGTAAATATTAATATTCAGAATAGGTTTTGATGTCTGATCTTCGAATTTATATTTTCTGAAATTTTATTTAGAGATAGTTTTAAAATAAATATTAATGCTATATAACTGATTTATAAAGGCGTTGTGTTTCTGTTTATTCGTTATTTAGACAGAAGTGACGATATTTAGATTAGGATATTAAAAAAACATCTCTACATTTGCTCACAGTTATAAGAGAAGAAACCTCTATTTAGAGGGCATAATTTATACAGAAGAAGTGAGAGAACAGGCTCGATGAACTTCTGACAACCGCGGTTCCAAAACCGAAAGGTGTCAAATCCTGACCAAGTAATTGGTGAATATAAATTAGAAACTATGAAGACAGAAAATCATTACATCCATCAGGTAGCTCCACAGGAGTTGAATTTACATTTGCAACTACATAGCACATCTACTCAGGTGATGCGAATGCAAATGACGATGCGTATGATTTAACGCATTCTGTCTATAAAATTTCCCCTTTTTTAGATGCCAGTGCGTATAAAATAACTCCGATAAGGGAACTCAAAAACCTTTACATTTTGTGATTAATTCTTTCTAATCTAATTGATTAGGATTCAGAATTGTACAATCTTTTTTAATTAAGCTTAACTGCATTGTAGCTCAAACTTGTAAGTTTTTGTGCCTTTGTGAGTCAGTATACCTACACTCACCCTAAATTGTTTAATTCCATAAAAAAGTAACAAGGAAGTGGTATTTCTTAAGAGGAATACTCTATCCAAAAATTAAGATAGCTATGTCTGAAAATTTAAGATACGAAACTCTACAAATACACGCAGGTCAGGAAGTTGATGCAACAACTAACTCAAGAGCGGTACCAATATATCAAACTACAGCCTACACATTCAACGATTCGAAGCATGCTGCAGACTTATTTGGCTTAAAGCAATTCGGGAATATTTATACCCGTTTGCAAAACCCAACTAACGATGTTTTTGAGAAAAGGATTGCTGCCTTAGAGGGCGGTGTTGCTGCAGTAGCAACAGGATCTGGGCAGGCTGCACAGTTCCTCGCTTTAACGAATATTTTGGAACGTGGTGATAATTTTGTGAGTGCTGCTCAGGTCTATGGGGGAACTTACAATCAGTTTAAAGTTCAGTTTAAACGATTAGGTATCGAATGTCGTTTTGTAGATATCGATGAGCCTGAGACTATTATTCCATTGATTGATGAGAATACAAAAGCAATCTATGTGGAAGCTTTACCAAACCCAAAGTTTTCAATTCCTGATTTCGAGAAGGTTTCAGCAATTGCTAAAGAGTTTGATTTACCACTGATAGTCGATAATACTCTTGGAGCTGCAGGTTACCTCTTCCGCCCAATTGATCACGGAGCCAATGTGGTTGTTGAATCTGCAACCAAGTGGATTTGTGGACATGGAACCGCAGTAGGAGGCGTAATTGTTGATGGTGGAAATTACAATTGGGGTAATGGAAAATTCCCTCAATTCTCTGAACCATCTGATGGTTACCATGGTTTGGTTTTTTGGGATACTTTTGGATCGGACGGACCATTTGGTAATATCGCTTTCGCAATTCGTGCTCGAGTTGAGGGTTTAAGAGATTACGGTTGTTCCCAGAGTCCATTTAATTCATTCCTTCTACTGCAAGGTCTAGAAACATTGTCTCTTCGATTAGATCGTCATATTGAAAATACCTACGCTTTAGCAAAATGGTTAGAAAGACAAGATTGGATAGAACAGGTTAATTATCCGGGTTTGCCTTCGAGTCCTTATTACGAAATAGCAAAGAAATACTTCACAAAAGGAGCTGGTTCTGTTCTGACTTTCAAAGTGAAAGGTGGAAAAGAAGTTGCAGATAAATTGGTTGATGGTGTAGAGCTACTATCTCATGTAGCCAACCTTGGTGATGCTAAAACGTTAATTATTCACCCTAGTTCTACAACTCATGAACAATTGAGTTTAGAGGAACAAAAGAATTCTGGTGTTGAGCCTGGATTATTGAGAATCTCAGTTGGTATTGAGCATATAGAAGATATTAAAGCAGATATTAAACAATCAGTAGAAAAAGCAATATTAGAAATAGTTGATTAGTAAGGACGATTTCAGTTAGTCTGAGTTTTCCTTAATCTCAGACTAGCTGTATTATCTCTTGCCCTATTGATTAAGAGATCCTCTAGAATTCATTAACAAACACAACAAAATCAATCCAAGTGAATCCAATATATTTCAAATATAACGAAGGTTTAATCTTAGAGTCTGGACAACTGCTCGAGGATGTAACTATTGCTTATCACACTTATGGGGAGTATAATCCTAAAAAGAATAATGTGATATGGGTTTGTCATGCACTTACAGCCAATTCTGATGTTTTCGATTGGTGGGCAGGATTGTTTGGCGAGCAAGATTTTTTCAACCCAAAGGAACACTTTATTGTTTGTGCTAATATTTTGGGTTCATGTTATGGAAGTTCAGGCCCTTTAAGTACCAATAGCAAAACAGAAAAACCTTTTTATCACGATTTTCCTCAATTATCAGTTCGTGATTTAGCAGCAGCTCATGAACTTTTAAGAATTGAATTAGGTGTTGAGAAAATTCATACTCTAATAGGTAGTTCATTGGGAGGCATGCAAGCCTTAGAATGGGCTTACAATTTGAAAGGGCATCTTGAGCATTTGGTTTTCTTAGCTAGTAACGCACAGCACTCACCTTGGGGAATTGCCTTTAACGAATCGCAAAGAATGGCTATAGCTGTTGATCCGACTTGGAAAGAGTCGAATAATACGGCAGGTTTAGAAGGTATGAAAACAGCTCGATCAATAGCATTGTTGAGTTATCGAAACTACCAAACTTATCAAGATACACAAAGTGAAACGGATCACGATAAACAGGATGATTTTAAAGCTAGTTCTTATCAAAACTATCAGGGTTTAAAATTAGCGAATCGATTTAATGCTTATTCCTATTGGCAATTGTCAAAAATAATGGATGGGCATAATATTGGAAGAGGGCGAATTTCAACAGAAAATGCACTCAGCCAAATTAGGGTGAAGACATTGGTTATAGGGGTAGAGTCTGATTTATTGTTTCCAGTAGCTGAACAAAAATTCATTGCTCAAAATATTCCTGGAGCTCAGTATGCTGAAATTAATTCATTGTACGGACACGATGGTTTTTTATTGGAGCAGAAACAATTATCGAAGGTTATTCAATCATTTTATAAATAGAACATTGTAATGAGTAAGAAGTTAAACATTGGTGTATTTGGTTTTGGAGTAGTGGGCTCAGGTTTGGCTCATGTTTTGAAAAACTCTAAGGGGCTCGATGCCTCAATTGTTAAGGTTTGTGTGAAAGATCCGTCTAAAGAACGCGATTTGTCTCCTGAGGTTTTGACTCTAAATCCAGATGATATTTTGAATGATCCTGAAATTAATGTTGTTGCTGAATTGATTGATGACGCAGATGAGGCCTATAGAATTGTAAAGACAGCTCTTCAAAATGGAAAACATGTTGTTTCTGCAAACAAAAAGATGTTGGCTTATCATATTGAGGAATTGATTCAATTACAATGGAAACACAAGGTTTCCTTCTTATATGAAGCATCGGCTTGTGGTAGTATTCCAATCATCCGTAATTTGGAAGAGTACTACGATAACGACTTACTTCAGTCAGTTAGTGGTATTTTGAATGGTTCATCTAATTATATTTTGAGTAAGATTTTCAATGAAAACCTTGACTATGATGTGGCCTTAAAGCAAGCGCAGGATTTAGGATTTGCTGAGAGCGATCCAACTTCGGATGTTGAAGGATTCGATACGCTTTATAAGTTAATCATTCTTACTGTTCACGGATTTGGGTTATTTGTTCATCCTGATCAAGTCTTCAATATTGGAATATCAAGATTGTCTGCTCACGATATTCAGCTAGCTTCTCAGAAAGGTTATAAGATTCGACTGTTAGGTAAAGTAACTAAACTTAATGGCAATCATGTGAACTTATTGGTTGCACCAAAGTTTGTGAAACCAACAGAGCACGCTTATACAGTAGAAGATCATTATAATGGTGTGTTGATTCAAGGTAATTTCTACGATAATCAATTCATGTATGGTAAGGGAGCAGGATCTCATCCAACAGGATCGGCAGTTCTTTCAGATATTACTGCTTTGGCGTATAACTACAAGTATGAATATAAGAAGTTGAAATATTATGGTGGTTTAGAATATACCAACGATATGTCGGTTCAAATTTATTTGAGATATACAAAAAAAGAAGATTTAGAGCTGTTTAAGTTTTCTGAAGTTACAGAGTCCTTAACAGGTAAAGATTTCAACTATGTGATTGGTAATATTAACCTTTCAGATTTGAAAAAGATTAAAAAGCAGCTGGTTGATAAAGATATTTTCTTGGCTTATCTGGGTGATGAATAATTAAGAATGATGTGAATTCATCTGATAATTTTAAAAACTAACATACAGCATGATCATATATAAGTTTGGTGGGGTATCAGTAAAAGATGCTGCAGCCATTAAAAATATCAGTAAAATAATAGGAGAGCTTAGCGAACCTTTGGCTGTTGTGATTTCGGCAGTTGGCAATACGACCAATTTGTTAGAAGGGATTGTTGATGCACATTATTCAGGGAAAGCTAATGTTAATGAGTTGTTGGAAGAAGTGAAAGAGAAACACCTGACTCTCACGCTCGATTTATTCGATGAGTTTCCACAAGATTTATTAGAGAAGCTTCAGGCTTTTTTTACAGAAATAGAGCTTCGATTATCTAAACCTTTTAGTGAGTCTTTCAATTTTGAATACGATCAACTAATTGCATATGGAGAATTGTTATCAACGACTATAGTTTCGACTTACTTAAACAAAACAGGACAAGTGAATGAGTGGGTTGATATCAGAACATGTTTAGATGCCGATGATAAATATAGAGATGCCAATATTCTTTGGGATAGTTCTGAAGAAAAAGTTCTGAAGAAATTCAACGCAGAGAATAATTCACTTTATATCACACAAGGTTTTATTGCTTCTGATTTTAAAGGGAATACCTGTTCTTTAGGTCGCGAAGGATCTGATTATACGGCAGCTATTTTAGCTTATATTCTGAATGCGGAAAAAATGATCATTTGGAAAGATGTTTTGGGTGTTTTAAATGCTGATCCAGATTACTTTTCTAATACAACCAAGCTCGATTTAATTCCTTATCAAGAAGCCATTGAGTTATCGTATTATGGAGCAAGTGTGATTCACCCTAAAACCATCAAGCCTCTTCAGGCAAAAGAAATTCCTTTATGGGTAAAATCTTTTATTAAGCCTAAAGAAGAGGGTACTTTAATCACAAAGGGGGAGCTCCCTCATCCATTATTGCCTAACTTTATAGTAAAGAAGAAGCAGGTTTTGATCAGTATCAAACCTCATAATTTTTCTTTCATTGGTGAGACCGATTTGTTTTTCGTGTTTTCTTTAATCAATAAGTATGGTGTGAAACTGAATTTTACGCAGAATACAGCTGTTAGTTTTGTATTTTGTGTCAGCTATTCATTTCGATTTATCGATGGACTTATCGATGACTTAAAAGTGAAATATGATGTAGAGCGTGAAGATGGCTTGGAACTGATAACTGTTCGTCATTATACACCTAATACTATTACTGAAATTACAGAAGGGCATAAGATTTTAATAGAGCAAAAAAATAAGAATACCGCAATATTTTTAAGTCAAGGCAGTAAAGAAATACCAGTTGAGAGTTGTTGCTGTGAACAAGAAAAAAGACGATAAAATGACATCGATAAAAGAAATATTAAAGGAACAGATTTTGGTGTTAGATGGTGCTATGGGTACTATGATACAAACTTTCGAATTGTCAGAATCTGATTTTAGAGGAGAGAGATTTGTAAATTCGGCTTTCGATCAGAAAGGGCATAACGATTTGTTAACCCTAACGAAACCTGAAATAATAAAATCGATTCATAGAGACTTCTTAAAAGCAGGTGCTCATATCATCGAAACTAATACGTTTAATTCCAATGCTATTTCTCTTATCGATTATGGATTGGAAGACTTGGCTTATGAATTGAATTTTGAAGCGGCTAAAAATGCACGTGAAGTTATTGCAGAAATTCAAAAAGAGGATGCCTCAACTCCACGATGGGTAGCTGGAGCAATTGGTCCTACCAATAAAACAGCTTCTATGTCGCCTAAGGTCGAAGACCCAGGTTATCGCGATGTTGGTTTTGACGATTTGGTGAAGATTTATACCGAGCAAATTAATGGTTTGATTGACGGTGGTGTTGATGTTCTTTTGATAGAAACTATATTCGATACGCTTAATGCCAAAGCTGCTGTTTTTGCTGCAGATGAAATCCTAACTGAAAGAAATCTGGATTTGCCTATTATGCTTTCAGGAACTATTACGGATAATAGTGGTAGAACACTTTCTGGTCAAACATTGGAGGCTTTTATCACTTCTATGAAATCGGATAGACTTTTAAGTTTAGGTTTAAACTGTGCTTTTGGAGCTAAGGACTTGGTCCCTTATATCGAGCAATTAGATAAGTTGATTCCAGTTTATGTAAGTGTGTATCCCAATGCAGGCTTACCTAACGAACTTGGCGAGTACGACGAAACGCCACAAACAATGACTTCTGATCTTCAAAACTTATTAAAAGGTGAGAAGATAAATATTGTAGGGGGATGTTGTGGGACACGCCCCGAGCATATTCGCGCATTGGCTGAGGCGGTGAAAAGTGAAAAGCCTCGTCAGTTACCTATTATCGAACCCGAAACTCGTTTGAGCGGACTTGAGCTTTTAAGAATCAATTCTCTATCCAATTTTGTGAATATTGGTGAAAGAACCAATGTCTCGGGATCAAGAAAATTTGCTCGTTTAATCAACGAAAAAAAATATGAAGAAGCTCTGTCAATTGCTCGTCATCAGGTTGAGAATGGGGCTCAGATTATCGATGTGAGCATGGATGATGCCATGTTAGATGCTGAGGCTGAAATGGAATTTTTCCTAAAGCTTCTTGTGTCTGAACCTGAAATTTCACGTGTGCCCATCATGATCGATTCGTCTAAATGGTCAGTACTTGAAACAGGATTAAAGTGTGTGCAGGGTAAATGTGTCGTCAACTCTATATCCATGAAAGAGGGTGAAGCTGAGTTTATCGACCAGGCACGCAAAATTAAAAGATATGGTGCGGCCGCTGTTGTCATGGCCTTTGACGAAAAAGGGCAGGCAGATACATTCGAGCGACGCATCGAAATTTGTAGTAGAGCATATAAGATATTAACCGAGCTTGTTAGCTTTCCACCAGAGGATATCATCTTTGATCCTAACGTGTTGGCAATTGCGACTGGAATTGAAGAGCATAATAATTATGCTGTTGATTTCATCAAAACAGTTAAGTGGATCAAAACCAATCTTCCCCATGCGAAAGTTAGTGGTGGTATTAGTAACCTGTCGTTCTCCTTTCGTGGAAACAATATGGTGCGTGAAGCCATGCATTCTGTCTTTCTCTATTGTGCAATAAAGGAAGGTTTGGATATGGGAATCGTTAATCCAGGTATGTTGCAAATTTACGATGAGATTGAACCTAATCTTCTTAAAAAAGTAGAAGATGTTGTTTTTAATCGTCATCCAGAGGCTACTGAGCAACTGATTGAATTTGCTGTAAACGTAAAGTCGGAAGGTAAAGTTCAGGCAAAAACTGATGCTTGGAGAGAGAAACCTGTCAAGGAACGATTGTCTTATTCATTGGTGAAAGGAATTACAGATTTTATCGATGAAGATGCCGAGGAAGCTCGTCAACTCTATCCTAGAGCTCTTGAAGTAATTGAAGGTCCATTAATGGATGGGATGAATAGTGTAGGGGATCTTTTTGGATCAGGAAAAATGTTCTTACCTCAGGTTGTTAAATCGGCAAGAGTAATGAAGAAAGCTGTGGCACATCTTCAACCTTTTATCGAGGAAGAGAAAAAGGGTTCAGCTACGAGTAATTCGGATAAAATTCTGATGGCAACCGTTAAAGGTGATGTTCACGATATTGGTAAAAATATTGTTGGCGTTGTATTGGCTTGTAATAATTTCGAGATTATCGACCTTGGTGTTATGGTCACTTGCTCTAAAATACTAGAAGTTGCTCTAGAGGAGAAGGTTGATGCTATTGGTTTAAGTGGCTTGATAACACCTTCGCTTGAGGAGATGGCTTTTGTGGCCAAAGAGATGGAACGTTTGGGTTTGAATATCCCATTGGTTGTAGGTGGAGCCACTACTTCAGAGTTGCACACTGCTGTGAAAATTGAGCCAAATTATTCGAATGGAGTTGTGTATGTTGCCGACGCTTCAAAATCGGTTGGTGTTTTCAAAAACTTATGTAATAAAGAGAAGCGTGAAGCCTATTTAAAAGACGTTCACAATAAGTATGATGGTATTCGTGAGGCTTATGCCAAAGAAAAATCAGCTGAATATTTCACAATTGAACAAGCTCGTGCAAATAAGGAACAAATTGATTGGAGTACATCTCCAATCTATAAGGCCAATAAGTTAGGCTTGCAAGTTGAGCGTAATTTTCCAGTAAGTGAAATCCGTAAATATATCGATTGGACATTCTTCTTCGTAGCTTGGGAATTGAAGTGCATGTATCCCGAAATCATGGAAGATGCTCAGTATAAGGATGAGGCTAAAAAGCTTTTCGACGATGCTAATTTGATGTTGGATGAAATCGAAGAAAAGAATTTGATTGAGGCAGCTGCAGTTTTCGGCATGTTTCCAGCCAATTCTTTTGGTGATGATATTATCATCTATTCCGATGAGGAAAGAAGTTCTGAGTTGACTCGTTTTACCAATCTGCGACAGCAAGAAAAGTTTCCTAAAGGATTGAGTAATCTTTGTTTGTCAGACTTCGTTGCACCTCTAGAATCTGAACGTATTGACTATATAGGAGCTTTTGTAGCAACTGCAGGTTTGGGTATTGAAGAAAGCCTAGCAAAGTATGCCGAGGATTTGGATGACTATAAGAGTATCATGATAAAGATCCTTGCAGACAGATTGGCCGAGGCCTATACGGAATTACTTCACGATAGAGTTAGAAGTCAAGATTGGGGATACGCTCCTAATGAAGATCTAACTATAGAAGAGAAGCTTCGTGAGAAATATCAAGGTATTCGTCCGGCATTTGGTTATCCATCTTTACCTGAACATTCAGAAAAGCAGGTTCTTTGGGATTTCTTAAATGTGGAAGAAAATATTGGTGCAACTCTAACTGAAAATTTTGCCATGTATCCAACCGCAACGGTTAGTGGCCTCTATTTAGCACATCCTGACGCCTTGTATTTTAGTATAGGTAAAATTCAGAACGATCAGATTAAGGATTACGCCAAAAGAAGGAATATAAGTGAAGAACAAGCACAACAATATCTGAGTTCATTATAGAATAGATTTCAGATGATGGGAGATAGATAGCATTTGAATGGTTCTCATATCCTAAAACCTCAACTACCAAAACTAATATTAACCATGAAAGTAATTGATCACATCAACCAAGCCATAGAAAACAAAACCACACATTTTTCTTTTGAGCTGCTTCCTCCTCGAAAAGGAAATAGTATATATAAAGTATTCAATACAATTGATATGCTTAAGGAATTTGATCCAAAGTATATCAATATTACGTCTCATTGCGATGAGGTGATTTTTGCTGAATCAGCGAATGGGACTTTTCAAAAGAAACTAACCAATAAACGTCCTGGCACGGTTGCTGTTGCTGCTGCGATTAAGAATAAGTATAAAGTTACCGTTGTGCCACATGTTATTTGTCAGGGTTTTACCCCCGAGGAGACCGAGAATGCTTTAATCGATTTGAATTTCTTGGATATTCACGATCTTCTTCTTTTAAAAGGTGATTCATCAAAGCGTCATGAGTTTGCGGCTAAGGAATCAGGACACCACTATGCTATCGATCTTATCGAACAAGTTAATCAGGTTAACCGAGGCGATTATTTGGATGGAACACATACCGAAGCTTTCGAAACACCCTTTTCATATGGAGTAGCTGGTTACCCTGAAAAGCACGAAGAGGCTCCTAATCTTGATTCAGATATTTATTTCCTAAAGAAGAAGGTAGATGCTGGAGCAGAATATATTGTAACGCAAATGTTCTTTGATAATAAAAAGTTTTTTGAGTTTGAAAAGAAGATTCGTGCTGCAGGAATTAATGTGCCATTAATACCAGGAATTAAACCGATTTCTGCTCTAAGTCAATTGAATTTATTACCACAGGTATTTAAGGTTGATATTCCGGAAGATCTGGCTGCCGAAGTCCGCAAGTGTAAAACCAACGATCAGGTAAAAGGTCTTGGCACCGAGTGGGGCATTCATCAAAGTAAAGAGTTGGTCAAGCATGGTGTGCCTTCCCTTCACTTTTATTCCTTTATGGCCAGAACTTGTGTAAGAGATATTGCCAAAGAAATTTTCTAGCTCTTATTTGCAATCTTGCTTACCCCAATTTCCCCTCCTTACTTTAAGGAGGGGTGGTTTAAAAAACGATTCCATTGGGCTAATTATATTGAATAAATCGGATGATGGCCAATCGAATAAACGTGACGTAGAGACGCAATGCATTGCGTCTGTATAATCTAATATTTTGTATTTGTAATGCATTGCGTCAAAACCCCAAAATCAATTTGATCGTTCGGTAGATACACACGGCCGTGTGTCTTTTCGTGTAAATATTGCCCTTCTAGACCTACTAATGCGCGTGCCTATTTTAAAATCGATTTAAGTAAGCCATCCCATTTTATATAGATTATAAAGAGTCCTTCTATTTTATGTAGAATACATGTATTCCTTGATTCATAAATACTGTTTAGTCGAATTTATCTGTAATTTTAGTGGACTTAATATTTTATTGTTGTTATCCCTCCAATAAGGTAGAATAACAACATCTTTTCAAAAGATATATAAGAAATAACAGCCATATGGCTGTTATAAACAAGATGTCCAATTTCCATACTTACGCAAAACGGAGCATATAATCGTATTTAAACGTAATTTTGAAAAAAAAGTTTGCCTTTATGCATCATAACCTAATTCAAGACATTATTACTACCAGTATATCAATTGATCCAACTGATTTTAAAATTTTAATGTCTCCTTCTGAATTTAGAATTCAACTTTTAAATCATATTCGTAGTGCTAAAAATAGAATCTACATCTCTACCTTATACTTAGAAAATGACGATGCAGGATATGAAATTTTAGACTCCCTATATAAAGCAAAAGAAAAAAATAGCAACATTGATATTAAAGTATTTGTAGATTTCCATAGAGCACAAAGAGGGTTGGTTGGCTCTAAGGATCAAATGGGGAATATTGAAGGCTATTATAAATACAAGAAGAAATATGATACACTTATTGAAATATATGGGGTGCCAGTAAGAACAGTTGAAGTTTTAGGAGTTTTTCACCTTAAAGGTTTTGTAATTGATAATACTGTAATTTATAGTGGTGCAAGCTTAAATAATGTTTACTTGAACTATAACTCAAAGTTTAGACTCGACAGGTATTTTATAATAAAGAATAGTGCGCTTGCAAATTCATTTATAGATTTCTATCATCGACATTTTTTAAATAAAAATAATGCAGTCACTCTTTTTACAGACAAAAATAAAATTGATATTAAATCTATACGTAAATCTGTAAAAAGGTTCTCTAAAGATGTTTCTAATGCATATTTTAAATCAAACGATAAGATAAGTCCAAATGGAATAGTTGTGTCTCCTATTTTTGGTATGGGTAGAAAAAATAATAAATTGAATGAAACTATATTAAACCTTATAAAATCTACCACTTCAAAACTTACTATTTACACTCCATACTTTAATCTGCCTTCAAGAATTTCAAAAGAAATAGTTTTACTACTCAAGAAAAAGTCTATCGAGGTATCTATAATAATTGGAGATAAAACAGCTAATGATTTTTACATTTCCCCAGAAGAGGAATTTAAGAAAATAAGCATTATACCATACCTGTATGAACAAAATCTCAAGAACTTTGTCGAAAAATATCAACAATATATTGATGACGGATTTTTGAATATTTTTTTGTGGAAAAATGGCAACAATACATTTCACCTAAAAGGACTTGAAGTAGATGACAAATATCGATTGCTTACAGGAAACAACCTAAATCCAAGAGGTTGGAGGCTAGATATGGAGAATGGAATTTTGATCAATGACAGTGATAAATTATTGAAAGAGCAATTTGAAAATGAGTATCAATTTATCATGGAAAATTGTTGCAAAATAATTACGACAGAATCTATAAATACCATACATGACTATCCAGCAAAAGTGAAAACATATATCAAAAATATTTATAGAATAAAAGCTGATAAGCTTATAAAGAAATTAATGTAATAATTAAATAGAGAAAAGAAACAGGACATAACAACTAAGCGTTCGTGTGGCAGGAACTGCCCAACATGAACGTTGGGTTGACGTAACCGTTACCTGAATTGCTACTTTATGGGGAATGATATAGTTTACGGGACTTTTAACAAAGGGAATATTGTAATATGAAGTTCCTAATATGGTTTGATTTTGAAAATATTTAAAGCTGTGGGGTAATCTGCAGCTTTTTTTGTGTTTTGTATTTAGGAGATTTCACAATTGGACATAGCTATCTGAGTAGTCTTGATTTACGACTTTATTTTCATGATAGCCTGAAATATTGATCCATCAAGAGGTTTACTATTTTTCGGAGGCCCTCGGTTGTCGAAGTATCGGAACGGGAATTAATCCCGTTTCTACTATCCGATTGCAGTAAAATATGTAGAGACACAGTGCATTGTGTCTTTTGTTCTAATGCATGCTGTCAAAACCCAAAAATAAATTTGATCGTTCGGTAGATACACACGGCCGTGTGTCTTTTCGTGTAAATATTGCCCTTCTAGACCTACTAATGCGCGTGCCTATTTTAAAATCGATTTAAGTAAGCCATCCCATTTTATATAGATTATAAAGAGTCCTTCTATTTTATGTAGAATACATGTATTCCTTGATTCATAAATACTGTTTAGTCGAATTTATCTGTAATTTTAGTGGACTTAATATTTTATTGTTGTTATCCCTCCAATAAGGTAGAATAACAACACCTTTTCAAAAGATATATAAGAAATAACAGCCATATGGCTGTTATAAACTAGTTAGGCACAAATTAATAATGAGCAAATATTTTATCAGACTATTACTACTCTTCCTAGTGTCTTGTAATTTTTCGCAAGACACTAAGAGATTTGACATCTTAGGTTACTCAATTGGAGACACGATAGATGATGGAGTAATTGTCACTGAAGTTGTTAATAATTGGCTTAGTTATGGAGAACTTTCTACTTCAAATAACGTGGAAGTGTGGTTATTTAATAACCATATTGAGGCAATAATAATTGATTCAATATCTTTCAGAGAATATGAATCTTACTCAAATAGAATTACAAAGTTTTATAATATTAATCCATATTATAGCAAGGACAGTTTATATAGCGGTCTAAAATTAAAGGCTGAACAATATTACTGGCACGATTCTATTTCTGATAATTGCTTCTCTCTGGTACGAAGTACACAACAAGATTCTGACTCACTATTCTCATTGGAATTTACAAATTCAAGAATCTCAAATGCATATAGAGAATCCATTTTTGGACCTGAAGAAGAATATGAAATAATTGTTGTTGACGAGGAAAACTAATTAATCAGTGCCTAACAAAAGTTAAAATTAATGGGCGGTGACGCTCAACTAGATAATGTAATAAAAACAATAAACGTAAGCGGTTTTGATAAGGCGGCAGTTATAAATCGCCCACAAATTTTAGCAAGACCGTTGTATGCAAGCATAAAAAACCGACAATGAGACAAATAATAATATTTACATTAATGCTAACTTTTCAAATAGCATTTGGACAAGATAAATCCAAATTGGCTTTTGAAATAGCAATTAAAGATGGTTTTTCTACTGCTCCTAACTTTGTCGTACTTACAATTAAGAATTTAAATAACGACCAAACAAAAGAAATAATTACTGATGTTGTTTCCGTTTATGAAGCTTTCAAAATAGAACTCAATCTCACGGACTATGGGATAGTTAGTGATTTTTTATTAAAAAACTCAGAGGCACGGATGTTTGAGTTAAAAAACAAAGACGCTCTGGGAATGCTAAACTTTGACAATTACGAATTAAAATCATCTGATAAAATTGAGAAGATTATTATTAATGAATGCATAGCTGACAGCCTTTCTAAAGTAAGCCTACAAAGGGAAATTATTTCAGATAAGTTTTATGAATACTCTGACCAGAGAGAAGAAATAATTGAAAAAATTAATGATAGCATCAGTGATCTAAGAAAATTGACACCCGAGGAAATAAGAATATTAGGGGATTTGACAGACGAATATTATGACTACCATTATAATGAGTATGTAAAAATATCTGAACGAGGTAAACAATTAATGAAAATTTGGAACACAAAGGTTAATCCCTTTAAGATTAATTATAAAATTTACACAGACGAACTTGAAAGACTTGAAATGAAATTCTTCAGAAGGTACTATGCAAAATATGGTATGAATTTTTGTCATTTAGCTTTTAAGTACGGAGTAATTTTTAACTCGAACTGCGAAAACGGAGTGTTAGAATTTAATCAGATAATTAGATAATGAAAAATGCCAGCACACAATAAATAGAACTCTGAGCGGTCGGCATGCCCTTGTGTCAGTGTAATTATTGCCCTTTAAGACCTGTTAATCTGCACGCGTATTTTAAAATCGATTTAAGTAAGCCATCCCATTTTATATAGATTATAAAGAGTCCTTCTATTTTATGTAGAATACATGTATTCCTTGATTCATAAATACTGTTTAGTCGAATTTATCTGTAATTTTAGTGGACTTAATATTTTATTGTTGTTATCCCTCCAATAAGGTAGAATAACAACACCTTTTCAAAAGATATATAAGAAATAACAGCCATATGGCTGTTATAAACTAGTTAGCATTAATTTAAAAAAAATGAAACAACTGCTCCTTATATTATTTTCATTTTTCATGTCTGATTTAGGCTGTTTCAGTCAAGATACGGTCGATTATAAAAGTTTGCTTAATGATGCGAATAAATTGGAAGTTGATAATGAATATAGACTACTTTCAAAAGCCATGATTTATCAAAATACAGAAAAATATGACTCAGCTTTAATATTCTATAACAAAGCAATTGCATTGAGAGAAAATCGTCCAAAAATTGACAATGAAAACAAAATAGTTTTGACCTATAACGAACAAACAAATAATTATGAAAATCAAGACCATTTTGCTACAGGAATGATTTATTATTATACAGCAGTCGTTTGTCATGAATTGGGGAAACTTGACAGCGCAATAATCAATTATAAAAAGAATATATCGGTTAACCCCAAATTTGGAGATGCCTATTATCAACTTGCACTAGTTTACTTTGACAAAGACCAATATAAATCAGCTCAAGAAGAATTAACTAAAGCTGTTAAAATAAATCCCCAAGACAAGCTATATCTTCTAAATCGAGCATATGCAAATATGCAGTTAAACAATAATGACAGTGCTATATTGGATATTACAAAATCACTTACTGTTGATCCAAACGAACCATACTCCTACAAAATGCTTGGAGATATTTATCTTGCAAAAGGAGATACAATAAAAGCTTGTTTACAATGGCAAAAGGCAAAAGATTTGAATTTGGAAGTCGAAGAGTATTTAAATTGTAAATGCAAAACAAAAAAAAACTAATGCTAATAAATAGAACTCTGAGCGGTCGGCACGACCCAGCGATGAGTACATGTTGAACTACATCCCATGTTTGGGAATCACTATGTACTTATCGACGATTTTGTTTGTTTTCAGATGACTAAGGAGAGTGGTTTGAGTCAGTTCGGTAGATCTAATCTTCTTGTCTAAAGGTCTTTCATCAACAGATCATTGATCTAAAGCCTTCAATTATGAGAAATTAGGCAGTATAAATCTAGTCTTCATTTGCATGAAGATTTCAAATGAGTTGATCCAAACTATTGTAAAAAGGCGCTTGTTAATTGGCGAACAGGTCGGCTGGGTCAATTATTACGGTAAATTCCGCATGTGGGAAATGCATTCTATTTTCCGCTTACTGCACAGTCGATTGGTTCGATGGGCACGACGAAAGTACAAACGTTACAATAATAGTATTTGTCGCGCTTATGCGTGGCCTAAGAGAATAAAGAAGCAGTTTCCATATTTATTTTATCATTGGAAACTGAATTTTTCTATTTAACTTGTAATCCGATTTATATATAACAAGAGCCGTATGATGGGAGACTATCACGTACGGTTCTGAGAGAGGCTTAGGGTGAAACTCCCTTTGCCTGCTCGACGCAAGACCGTTATCGGCAATTTAAGAATGCAGCAGAACTATGACAGGAATTGAGATAAAAGGAGAAAATGGTTATCTGAGAATACAAGTACAAAAAATGTACGGATTTCCAGAATCGACAAGTCCATTTGGTGGTTACGATACTGAAAGCGTGATTGAAATTAAGAGCTCAAATTATTATATTAAGGGTCTCATTTGGATTACGACTGGAGACTTGTATAGCTTTTATCAAGAACTTAAAAATTGTCAGGAAAAGGTTAATGGACAGGCAAACTTAAATTCATATGAAAACAATCTACGTTCATCAATATCCTACGATGAGTTTGGACATGCAGTTTTGAAAGGGAAATTCACTGAAAAGTATGGAGAAGAAAATACTCTAGAGTTTGAGATAAAAAGTGACCAATCTTTTTTGAATTCGACAATCACCGAACTTGAAATAATGATTGAGGACTACGGGGACAACACAGGAATTAAAAATAAATAGATGGATAGGTTTATCGGAAAATGGAGAAATAAAGCAGGTAATATCTTGGAGATTATTCCGGATGATGAAAAATCCTTGAAAGTATCATTTTTTTCAGGTAAATCTGGAAAACCAATTGTCCGCGAGTATTTTGGGAACAATGAAACCATAAATATGAATGCAGAACTCGATTTTTATGAAACGAGTTTGGAGGTTGATTTATGGACTAACGAAAAAGGGTTTCAATTAACACTTTTGCATGATTGGATAGATTTTAGAAATGAAACTCCATGTTATTGTCTTGCTCCTGGATTGACTAATTATATTGAGGATGATTATACGGACAAATATGGAGAACTATTTATGCCATTAGATTATTATAAACGGATTGAAGAAAAAAAAGCCGATAACAATAAATAAAGGGCATGGGCTGTCAGTATAAATTTGGGAGTTGTGCTCTTTATATAAGTTCGCCGAAGCTTTTGCTTCGGCTAGTGAAAAGAATAAATTAATAACCAAAACAAAAGCTTCGGCTAAGTTGGGTTTTGGAAGTGTGGTTTTTCAAATTAGCCCACGCCCCCTTATTCAAGCCGTTGCAAAATAAATGAACCTTTCTCCCAAACACCAACCCAAATAAAACGCCCCAAACGTATACACGTTTGGGGCGACTCTATTTTATAGCTAATAAATGTTAAAAGGAGTATAAATGTTTTGTAAAATGGACTAATGTTCGAATCATTTTCGCTAGATTTAACATTGTTTTGAAATTATGAGACAATAAATCAGATGTAAAAATCCAAGTAGTAGCCATGTAAGCTGTAGGGATTGAAATGCAAGTCGAAGGAGTAGAAATGTAAGCCGTAGGAACTGAAATGCAAGTCTTAGGAATAGAGATGTAAGCAGTAGGAATGGAAATGTAAGTGTGAAATACCCACATGTAAGTGCGAAATACACATATGTAAGTGTGAAATACCCACATGTAAGTGTGAAATACGCATATGTAAGTGCGAAAAATAGAAATGTAATTAGTTTTAACCCAAGATCAAAATTATGACACCCCGAACAAAACCAACCGAGACAGGAAGATTAGAACAGTACCGTATCGCATTAGAGAATGCCGAAAAACAAGCCCAAATAGCCGTAATATTGGCCGAATTAGGTTTCACCTCAGAGATAATCGGCGAAGGTAAAACCCTATTGTTAGCGACTCGCCAAGCCTACGATGGTAACCAAACCGAAGACGATGAAACCACTGCGGCCTATGCAGCTTTCGACAACAAGAAAGTATTGCTTGAGGATATCTTCGATATGCATCGCAAAAAAGCAAAAGTTGTATTCCGCAACGATTCATTAACAGCCGATAAATTAGCCATTTCGGGTGCTATACCACGCACATACATCAAATGGGTCGAGGCTGCTAAAAAATTCTATAGCCTTGCATCAACCGATGCTGACATTCAAGGCAAACTAGCTCGTTTAAAAATCTCACCTGAAGATTTAACCGCAGCCGCCAGCCTTATTACCGATTTAGAAGCCGCTCGCTCGTTCTACCTAATCGAAAAAGGTGAATCGCAAGACGCAACAACAGCCAAAGATGCCGCTTTCTACAAAATTGACGATTGGATGAGCGAATTCTATGCTGTTGCCAAAATTGGTTTGGAAGATAACCCACAACTCCTCGAAGCATTAGGCAAAATCGTAAGAAACTAAGACACAAAAGCCAAACCTATGGCTAACTAAAAATGGCAAGCTTTAAGAGCTTGCCATTTTTGTTTTAAGAGGAATCTATTTATGCGTTCATCCAAACTGATTAATAATCTTTTGTGCCGTAACCTCCGATAGTTTAATGTTCGATTCATGCGTCCAACCTCCAACATGTGGACTAAGGAGCACATTATCTGAATCGATTAAATATTTAAAATCTTCTGGGAGCTCATTGGCATGTAAATCCTCGAATGAGGTTTTTTCGTACTCCAAAACATCGAGACATGCCCCACGAACCTGACCTGTCTTAAGGTGCTTAACCAAGTCAGAAATCTTTACAATTTTTCCACGTGCCGTATTAATAAGGAAGAATGGCTTTTTGAACTTACTTAAGAATTCGTAATTCACCATAAACATGGTTTCCTCGGTTTGAGGAATATGCAGACTTAGTATATCACAATTATCAAAGAGATCTTGAAGTTGCTTTTCTTCACAGAACTCATCCGAATAATCAAATTTATATTTATCGTAAGCAATTACTTTGCATCCAAAACCCTTAAGGCGTTGAGCAAAAGCCTTACCCATATTGCCATAGCCTATGATTCCAATAGTTTTACCTTTTATCTCCAACCCTCGATTTTCTTCCCTTCGCCACATACCAAGTCCAACTTCAGTATTGCATCTGTACAAGTTATTGAACAAACAAAGAAGCATGCCTAGAGCGTGTTCGCCAACAGCATCTCGGTTTCCTTCAGGAGCATTAAAACAAGTAATTCCTTTGCTTTCGGCATAAGGAATATCGATATTTTCAAGACCTGCACCAACTCTTCCAATAAATTTTAATTGAGTGGCTTTATCAAGTTCTGCCTTAGTTAATTTGAATTTACTTCGAATAATAAAACCATCGAATTGATCGAATATGTCAAGCATTTCATCCTTACTCAATTCAGGCGTGTATTGACAGTTGAAACCTGCCTCTTCCAGCATTTCAAGTAATCGTGGGTGTGTTGAATCTATAAATAAAACTCTTAATTGTTCTTTGCTCATCTTTGCTTAAGTTCTTCTATTGTTTAGCACGAGAGGAGTAATCTTCTTACTCATTCCCTAAATTCACCACAAAACTAGCTCTATATCCTCTAACTTTCTTGTTTTCCTCACAAATTTCGTAACCAAACATCATGGATTTTACCTTTTTCTGAAGTTGAAGTTCTTTTTTATTCCAATACCAATCTTCAATGAATTGAATATTCCCAATATTGTTGAGTTTGCCATTCTTTTTAAGAATTGCTTTTACTTCTGATTTTGAGAGTAGATGATTATCATAGTAATCGTAGGCTTTTAATTTCCCACCCATTACAGCACTAATGACATCTTTAGACATCGATTTAATATTTGTGCTTTCTAAACATTTAGACTGCCATTCATCTTCGGCGTCAGGATTCTTAACAAGAACCTCATAAGTAATTGGGTTCGCTATAGTTTGTCCTTCTATTGAGGGCGTACTTTTTAGATTTTGGCTTCCAGTAGACTCACAAGATGTTAGAACGAGTGAGGCAAACAGAGCCATTAATAATAATGTGTTTGCCTTTTTCATGATGAAAGAATTTGGTGTAGTAATGTTAAAATCAGGCAATGATAACTCTATTGAATTATCATCATCCGTATTCTAAGTAGGTATTATCTCGTGAAAGTTAAACGTTTACCACGTATACTTTCGTCGATTTTTCCTTGATTATATACCAGCTGTCCATTTACAAAAGTTCTATCTACTTTGTAATGGAAACTATCTCCCTCGAAAGGAGACCAAGCACATTTATATAGGATGTTTTCTTTATTTACCGTCCACTCATCTTCCGATAAAAGAACAAGATCGGCAAAATAACCTTTACGGATATAGCCTCTTTTTTCAACTTGGAATACATCAGCAGGAGCATGACACATTTTCTCAATAACTTTTTCGACGCTTAATTTACCTTGATGAGCAAATTGAAGCATAGTAACAAGGGAATGTTGAACCAATGGTCCACCACCAGCAGCTTGCATATAATTACCATCCTTTTCTTCAATTGTATGAGGAGCATGATCCGTTGCAATTACATCTAATCGGTCATCAAGCAATGCTTCCCAAATTTTGTTCTGATCATCAGCAGTTTTAATCGCTGGGTTCCATCTGATTCGTGCTTTTCTACTAGCATAGTCCGAATCGTTAAATCTTAGATGATGCACACAAACTTCGGCAGTGATTCGTTTATCCTTTGAAGGAATCTTATTGTCGAATAAATCCATTTCCATTCCGCTTGAAAGGTGCAGGATATGAAGGCGAGTATTATATTTCTTAGCTAATTCAATTGCTTTTGATGAAGACTTGTAGCAAGCTTCTGCTGATCGAATTTCACCATGGTAATCCATTGGAATATCGTCACCATACTTTTCACGATAGGTTTCAAGATTAGCGTCAATCATAGGTGAATCTTCGCAATGCGTTGCTATAAGCAAGGGTGCCTTTTCAAAAATCTGAGAAAGCGTATCAATATCATCAACCAACATATTTCCTGTTGATGAACCCATAAATATTTTAATACCGCAAACATTTTTAGGATTGGTTTTGATTACTTCTTCCAAGTTAGTGTTCGAAGCACCCATATAGAAAGAGTAATTGGCTAATGATTTTTCAGCACCTAACTTGTATCGTTCTGCAAGTAATTCTTGACTTAGTGTTTGAGGCTTTACATTAGGCATGTCCATAAACGAAGTTGTTCCCCCAGCTACAGCAGCTCTCGATTCGGTAAATAAATCACCTTTTTGAGGCATTCCTGGATCACGGAAATGAACCTGGTCATCAATTACACCTGGAATCAATAATTTACCGCTTGCATCAATAATTTTCCAATCGGGATGAATGTTATCAGGAGTGCCTGTGTAAACTTTTTCAATAAGCTCATCTTTAATTAACACAGATCCTATAAATTGTTTGCCTTCATTAATAATTCGGGCATTTTTAATCAGTTGAGTTATCATTTTGGTTGTTTAATAGTGTCGAAATTATAATATGCAAATTAAGAATTTTCGTTATGAAAATCACTATTTGTAGGTTACAATAAGCATTTGAGCCTCTATAATATCAGATATAACAAGAACTTCTTCATTAAATAAACTGAAATGAAGAAGTGTTGATGTAATAAAAGAGAGTTAAGGAATTAAGGTCTTTTGTACGTTGTGAAATAGCTACGAAGTTTCATTTTAATGACACCCCATACAGCTTCATTAAAAATACCACCACTCATTTTAGATGTTCCTTCTGTTCTATCCGTAAAAATGATTGGTACTTCAATAATATTGAAACCGAATTTCCAAGTAGTAAATTTCATCTCTATTTGGAAAGCATAGCCAATAAAGCGAATTTTATCTAGTTCTATAGTTTCCAGTACTTTTCGAGTATAACAAATAAAACCAGCAGTTGCATCATGAACTTTCATGCCAGTTACAAATCTCACATACTTTGATGCAAAATAGGACATCAAAACTCGACCCATAGGCCAGTTTACAACATTTACACCAGAAACATAACGTGATCCAATAGCTAAATCACCTCCTTTGTTTGCACAAGCATCGTGAAGACGAATAAGGTCTTCAGGGTTGTGAGAGAAATCGGCATCCATCTCGAAAATATAGTTGTACTGGCGAGCCAAGCACCACTTGAATCCATCAATATAGGCAGTTCCTAATCCTAGCTTGCCTTTACGTTCTAGAATATGAAGTTGAGAAAACTCTTTCTGTAAATTCTTAACGATAACAGCCGTTCCATCTGGAGAATTATCTTCTACAACTAAGATGTCAAAATCAATATCAAGAGAAAAAACTTTCCTGATTATGGCTTCAATGTTTTCTTTCTCGTTGTAGGTTGGGATTATAACAATGCGATCAGTCACTAATAAAAATTTTAGAGTTGAAATATATTATTAAGTCACGAATATAGTATTTATGAATGATATGGAGACTTAAGCTTAAGTTAAAAAGTCAAAAAAAAAGAGTGATCTTAATCCTGGAAGATGTTCTAAAGATTAAAATCAATTTGTTTAATCTATTGTGAAATCTAATCAATTAGATATATATTTGCAACGAAGCAAGGCGTCAAGTCTGCTTCAACATATTTATTGTTTCTTCAGGGCAGGGTGAAATTCCCGACCGGCGGTGATAGTCCGCGAATCGAAAGATTGAACTGGTGTGATTCCAGTACCGACAGTACAGTCTGGATGGAAGAAGAAAACAAGACTTCAATTTGATTGATGTTTCCATTGGGGGTATTCCCATTGGTCGATGATATTATTAAGCCCTGAATAGTTATGCTATTCGGGGCTTTTTTATTTTTTGCTTAAAGCGAATTTATTTTGAGAACAAATCAGGATTATAAATACATGCAACTAGCCTATAATTTGGCTAAGAAAGGGTGCGGCGGTGTAAACCCTAATCCTCTAGTAGGTGCAGTTATTGTAATGGATGATAAAATAATTGGTGAAGGTTATCATGAGATTTATGGTGGGCCACATGCCGAGGTGAATGCTTTTCGTTCAGCAAAAGAATCTGTTGAAGGAGCTACCATGTATGTAACACTGGAACCTTGTTCTCATTATGGAAAAACACCACCATGTGCTCAAGCTATAGTTGATAATAAAATTGCTCGAGTTGTAATTGGGATGTTAGACCCTAATCCACTTGTTGCTGGTAGAGGTGTTAAGCTTTTAAAAGAGCATATGATTGAAGTTGAATATGATTTATTAAGTGCTGAATTAAGCCAGATGAATCGTGTGTTTCTAAAGTTTATTCAAACTAAGAAGCCATATGTTGTGATGAAAACTGCTATGACTTTGGATGGAAAAATTGCTTCAAGAACTGGAGATTCACGTTGGGTTTCGAATGAGCAATCAAGAGCGAAAGTTCATGAATTAAGAAATGAGCTGATGGCGATTATGCTTGGTGTAGATACGGTAATTGCTGATGATCCGATTCTTACAACTCGTTTGATAGGAAATAAAAGAGGTAGAAATCCTATCCGCATTGTAGTTGATAGTAAAGCTAGAATACCATTGGATTCAAAAATATTAAATACAAATATTGAAGCTAAAACTATTGTTGCAGTTACTGCTGCAGCAGATCAATCAAAAATTGATCAGATAAAAGCTTTAGGTAATGAAGTGTTGGTTGTTAGCGAAAAGGCTGGTAGAGTAGATTTGAATCAACTAGCATCAATTTTGGGAGAAAAAGGAATTGATGGTATTCTTTTGGAAGGAGGAGCGACATTGAATTATGCTGCTCTTGAATCTAAAATAGTTGATGAGGTACATACTTATATTGCTCCAAAGATAATTGGCGGGAGTGAAGCAAAAACGCCAGTTGGTGGTAAAGGAATCGAAAAAATGGATGATGCAGTGAATTTGCAGAATATTCGTTTTGAAAATATAGCCGATGATATTTTAGTGATTGGTGAAGTTATCTATTAAGGTGAAAAAGTAAATACGAAAAGAGAATGTTTACAGGATTGATAGAGGAAATAGGACAAATAAAATCCATGAAAAAGGGTGGTAACTCAATTCGTTTGAGTGTTACGGCTAATAAAATCATGGATGATGTGAAACTTGGAGACAGTATCGCAACCAATGGTATTTGTTTAACGGTTGTTGATTTCGATTCAAAGAGTTTTTCTGCTGATGTAATGCCTGAAACCATGAACCGTTCTAGCTTTCATAAGCAAAAAGAGGGATCTCGAGTTAATCTTGAGAGAGCTCTTCGTGTGGGAGACAGAATGGGTGGTCATATGGTAAGTGGACATATTGATGGTGTTGGAGAAATTGTTTCTCAAACCAAAGATGATAACGCCATTTGGGTGAATATTTCTGCTCCGAAAAATATCCTTAAGTATGTGATAGAAAAAGGATCTATTGCTATTGATGGTATCAGCTTGACTGTTGTTTATGTAGACGATAAGCAATTTAAAGTTTCAATTATTCCATTGACTCAAGATGACACGACATTAGTTTCGAAGAAAGTAGGAAGTCTCGTAAATCTAGAGTGTGACATGACAGCCAAGTATATTGAGAAGTTCATGTTTCATAAGGAGGACGAAAAAAAGGAAAGCAATATCAGTATGGATTTCTTGAAAGAGAATGGCTTTTTCTAAATATTAAATAAGGATCCGACGATAAGTCGGTTTAAGATATAATCAAATTACAATACAGCAATATAATTCTATACAAGATGAAATTTAATACCATTAAAGAAGCGATTGAAGATATCAAAGCCGGTAAAATGATTGTGGTGGTTGATGATGAAGATCGTGAGAATGAAGGTGATTTGTTAATGGCAGCCGAAATGGTAACGCCAGAAGCAATTAACTTTATGGCCCGTCAGGCTGGAGGTTTAATTTGTATGCCTATTATTCAAGAGCGTTTAGATGAATTGAATATTGACATGATGGTGCAGAAGAACACGGACGCTAAGCAAACTGCTTTTACTGTAAGTATTGATGCTGCCGATTGTACAACTGGTATTTCTGCTCACGAAAGAGCTCACACAATTAAATTGGTTTTTGACCGTAATGCGAAACCTGAGGATTTTACTCGTCCAGGACATATATTTCCTTTGGTTGCACGAAAAAATGGCGTTTTGGTTCGTGCGGGTCACACCGAAGCTGCTACTGATTTAGCACGCATGGCTGGTTTGTATCCTGCAGGTGTAATTTGCGAAATTATGAATGAAGATGGTACTATGGCTCGTGTGCCTCAACTTCAAGAGTATATCAAAAAGCATGATTTGAAAATGATCACTATTGCTGATTTAATTGAATATCGCCGTCAGACTGAGACGATGATTGAGAAGGTTACTGAAACAGCAATGCCTACTAAACATGGTGAATTTAGAGCTCATGGTTACGTAAACAAAATTACGGGTGAGCATCATATTGCACTTGTAAAGGGTGATTTGAATGTTACTGAAGAGGTATTGGTTCGTGTGCATTCAGAATGTTTAACAGGTGATGCTTTTGGATCTATGCGTTGCGATTGTGGCGATCAGTTACAAGAAGCTTTGCGTCGTATCGAAGAAGAAGGACAGGGTGTCTTATTATATATGCGTCAGGAAGGTCGTGGTATTGGCTTAATGAATAAGCTTAAGGCCTACCAATTGCAGGATGAAGGTTTAGATACAGTTGAGGCAAATTTAGCTCTTGGATTTAAAGCTGATCTTCGCGATTATGGTATTGGAGCTGCAATCTTATCTGACCTTGGAGTTAAGAAACTAAGACTGATGACTAACAATCCTCTTAAGATTGCTGGTTTAAAAGGCTATAATCTTGAAGTAGTAGGTCGTGAAGAAATTGAAATGACTTGCCACGAAAAGAATGAATTTTATATGCATACCAAAATGGAAAAGATGGGACACATCTTACATCAGGATGCTAAATGGAATCAAGTAAATAAATAAAAAACAATAGAATTTTAGATACTAGGTTGGAGAATTCCAATTGTAGATCTCTAATCCAAAATCTCAAGGAAATGAATATAATTGAAGGAAAGTTAATTGCTGAAGGTTTAAAGTTTGGTATTGTTGCTGGACGATTCAACGAATTTATTGGAGGTAAACTTCTAGAAGGTGCAATTGATGCAATTAAGCGTCATGGTGCTTCTGAAGACGATATTGATGTTGCTTGGGTTCCAGGTGCATTCGAAATTCCATTGATTGCTAAGAAATTAGCTAAGTCTGGTAAATATGATGCTGTAATCTGTTTGGGTGCAGTAATCAAAGGTTCTACACCACACTTCGAATACGTTTCAGGTGAGGTAACTAAAGGTGTTGCATCTGTTTCTTTAGATCTTGAAGTGCCTGTAATCTTTGGTGTTTTAACTACTGATAGTATTGAGCAAGCAATTGAGCGTGCGGGAACAAAAGCTGGAAACAAAGGTTTCGAAGCTGCAATGTCTGCAATTGAAATGGCTAATTTATTGAAGCAGCTTTAATAAAAAGGTTTTTATCTGATTCACAATCACAGAAGAGAGCACTTGATAAATCAGGTGCTCTTTTTGTATCCAATCAAATTTGGTCTAATTGACTAGGTTCTTAATTGAGAAATCTTCCATGCTTTCTAATACTTGATCGGCAATGACAAATCGTTTAAGGTTATTCGCTTTTGTATCAGGAATCGCCACACATTTCATATTTGCAGCTAAGGCTGCAATCACACCATGAAATGAATCTTCCAAAACCAAACATTCCGAAGGCGATACGCCTAACATTTTCGCAGTAGATATAAAGGTTTGAGGATGAGGTTTGCCATATTCTTCAAATTGAGCTGAATGAACAACTTCAAAGTACGATTCAATATCTAGTTTTTTTAGAACAGCTTTTATGATTTTTAAATTTGATGAAGAAGCCAAGCCTATTTTATAATTCTTCTCTTGTAATTCCTTTAAAGTTTTTTCAACACCAGGCAAAGCAATACCTCTATCCATAACGAGGTTAATAACACCATCAACGATTTGTTCAGCAGTTTCGGCTTGTGTTTTATCCTGATTCGGAAATCGAGAATAGATGATAGCTACAACTTCGTCGATTCGCTTTCCCATGAAGCTTTCGAAATCATTTTCGCATAAGTTTATGCCTCGTTTTGAGAATAAATTCTTCTGACTTAAACGCCAAAATGGTTCTGAGTCAATTAATAACCCATCCATGTCAAAAATTATAGCTTTAATCATTCTATTTGTGTTGATTCTAATTGATTGCAAAAATAGCAACAATATTCTTGACATGAGCTGATGTATTTATGATTTGATTATATTGCATACTTTTCATTCATATTCTATCATTTCTATTTAACTAAGGAAAAAGTTGCACCGTTAATCTATGTTAAAACATAGGTGTATAATGCCTATACGGAGTGTAATTTTTTATTTTTGTTTAAATCATTTATACTTCTTATGGATATTGTAGTTGAACATCTGACCAAACGTTACGGACCACAAAAAGCGGTTGATAACATTTCTTTTAAAGTAAAGGCTGGAGAAGTTCTTGGTTTTTTGGGACCTAATGGTGCTGGAAAAACAACTACAATGAAAGCCCTCTCATGTTTTATATTGCCCGAAGAAGGTGATATTATAATAGGAGGCTATTCTGTTCGTGAACATCCTGAAATCATCAAAAAACATATTGGTTATTTACCTGAGAACAATCCCTTGTATCAGGATATGAATATTATAGATTTTCTTGAGTTTATTGCCAAAATTCACGAAATTCCTAAGCATCTTATTCAAGAGCGATTGCTCGATATGGTGAAGGTTTGTGGTTTGGAAGGCGAAAAGCATAAACTTATTCGAGAGTTGTCGAAAGGATATCAGCAAAGAGTTGGCTTGGCACAAGCTCTAATTCACGATCCTGATATTTTAATTCTGGATGAGCCTACAACAGGTTTAGATCCTAATCAAATTGTGGAGATTCGTGAATTAATCAAGCGAATTGGTAAAGAGAAAACAGTTATTCTGAGTTCTCATATTCTAGCTGAAGTGGAGGCTACTTGCGACCGTATTTTGATTATAAACAATGGTCGAGTTGTGGTAGATGGTACTGCGGAAGAGATGAGGAAACAGGCACAAGGGAATGAAATTCTAAAGATTGGTGTAGCGGGAGGAGATATCAATGATATCTTCGAAAAGATGATGGAAATCGAAAGTGTTGAGACAGTAGATTTTCTTGATTTTGAGTGTCAGCTTCTGGAAGTTCAATCGTACCCTAAGATGTCATCGGTGAAAGCAATATTTGACACTTGTGTCGCAAATAATTACTATTTAACTGAGCTGACTCCAATTGAAACAAAGCTTGAAGATATTTTCAGAGAACTTACAACTCAATAGTGATCTCGAGTATCAAAAGTATTAACCTTAATTCTAATTCAACTTTTAATATGAATCAAATTATACAAATAGCTAGGCGTGAGTTGGCAGGGTTTTTCGACTCTCTTATGGGCTATGTTCTCATCATCATGTTTCTTGGATTTAGTGGTTTCTTCACTTGGATATATGGCGATGATATTTTCTTTATAGGAGAAGCAAACCTAAATATTTTCTTTAAAGTTGCATATTGGTCACTTTTCTTTTTTATCCCTTCGCTCACCATGCGATCGTTAACGGGAGAACTTAGAGGTGGAACCTTGGAGTTACTCTTGACCAAACCTATAAGTTATTGGCAACTAATTCTAGGGAAATTCACATCTACATTTGTTCTTATATCGATGGCTTTAGCGCCAAGTCTAATATATTATATCAGTTTGTGGTCTATTGGTTCTGTTGATCATCCAGCAATTATCCTAGGTTATATTGGTTTGTTGATGATGAGTATGAGTTATATTGCTCTTGGGATTTTTTGCTCTAGTTTAAGTGATAGTCCTATTATCGCTTTGTTGAGTACCTTGTTTATTGGTATATTTTTTCATCAGATTTTCGAAACGATAGCAAGTGCGAGTTTGGGTGTGATGGGAAGTGTTTTTAGTTCTTTAAGTATGTTTACCCATTTTGAATCAATTTCAAGAGGGATTTTTGATCTGCAGGATTTTATATTTTTCTTTTCGATTATAATTTTTGGATTGTATGCTTCAAAAGAAATTTTGGTATCCCGTAATTTGAAAGCTTAACTGTATATATAGATGAGATTTAAAGAGAACGTCATTTTTCGCATAACAATTGTCCTAGCATGTTTGATATTCTTAAACATACTGTCGTCATATTTCTTTTTTCGTGTCGATTTTACGGCAGATAAACGTTATACGCTTGATAAGGTAACCAAGCGAATTTTGAAAGAAGTGAAAGATCCTATTATCATTACCTTGTATGTTTCTGAGGATTTACCTCCTGATATTAGTAGAACAATACGCGATTTTAAACATTTGCTTACCGAATATAATAAGCATAGTAATAAGCGCATAGAAATTGAGGAAGTTAATCCTAATTCTAATGAAGAGCTAGAAATGAAGGCTGTTGAGGTTGGTATTCATCCAGTTCCCTTAGAGGTGAGAGAGAAAGACCAAGTGAAAGTGCAGAAGGTCTTTTTAGGACTTGTTATTCAAGTTGGTGACAAATCGGAAACGATCCCATTGATCCAACCTGGAATTGCTATGGAGTATAACTTATCTACTCTGATTAAGAGATTAACCATACGCGATAAGGCCAAAATTGGTTATGTTGTTGGTCATGGCGAACCTGTTTTAGCAACCCTTGAACAAATGACTAATGAACTTTCAGTATTATATGATATTAAGCATATAAATCTAAATAGGAGAATGGATCTTAGTGATTATAAAGCTATCATTATTCTGTCACCATTCGAGGAAATATCAAAGCGAGAGTTTAAGCGTTTAGATAATTATTTAGGAACAGGAGGAAGTCTTTTCGTAGGTATCGACAGAGTAAATGGTATTTTAAATCATGGTATTGGTGTTGGTGTTAATACGAATCTTGAAACTTGGTTAGAGAAGAAAGGTATCCTAGTTGAAAATGCCTTTATTGTTGACAGAAAATGTAGTACAGTGACCGTTCAGGAGAAAAGCTATTTCTCGTATCCACAGCAAATTAATTTCCCGTATCTACCTTTGATTACTGAATTTTCAAATCATAGTATTACAGATGGTATTGAGGCTATGATCTTGCAGTTTGCAAGTCCGATAACCTATATTGGAGATTCTACATTAGTTTATAATGAGTTAGCATGGACATCTGACATGTCTGGGAAATTTAAGGTTCCAGTTAGTTTTAATATTGGTCAAGTATGGGGTCCTAAAGATTTTTTATATCCAAGACAAGTGGTTGCAGCTACTTTACGTGGCCCTATTGTAAGTGATCAAGAAGCTCGCCTTTGTGTTATTGGTGATGGTAACTTTATTGTGAATGGTGTTGGTGAACAGAGGATTACTATTCAGCCAGATAATATCAATTTTATTGCAAATGCCATAGATTGGTTGAGTGATGATTCTGGATTGATGAGTTTAAGAACTAAAGGAGTACAATCTCGACCTTTAAACGAACTATCAGATTCTAAGATTCTATTTATAAAATATTTCAATTTCTTATTCCCTTTACTTCTAGTTGTATTACATGGTATACTTCAATTTCGACGTAGAAGTCTAAAGCGAACTCGACTAATGAGGGCAGGAATTGTAAAGTAGCTTTACAGGACTTGTTTTTATTGGGTTTGTTAGAAGGTTGACTTGCGATTGCTTGCAATTAATTAAGCTTTGTTGTGAATTTTGCAGCCAATAATTTTAATCAAAATGTAGTACCTTTATACTTTAAGGAAAAGAAAAATATAGAGAATGGATTTCGAGAATATCAAGAAAAAACTTGAACAATATAAAAGTGAAGGCAAGCGCATGTTTGCAAGTTCTTCATTTCAAACTCATAGCATCGTTTTACTTCATATCATAAGTCGTATCGATAAGGAGATTCCAATTTATTTTATCAATACGGGTTTTTTGTTTCCAGAAACAATCGCTTATAAAGATCAATTAGCAAAAGAGTTTGGCTTAAATATTATCAATACGAAATCTGATGTTCCAAAATCTTTGCAAAAGGATGCTAATGGCAATTTCCTTTTTACATCAGACCCAGACCATTGTTGTCACATAAATAAAGTTCAACCGCTCGATAGCATATTGGCAGATAATGATGTTTGGATTAATGGTGTGAGAGCCGACCAATCAGCTGTGCGTAAAGCTATGGAAATTGAGCAGCCAGCACCGCATGATGTTATTCGATTCCATCCTATGCTCGATTGGAGTAAAAAGGATATCTATCAATACCTAAAAGAGTGGGATTTACCACGTCATCCGCTAGAGGCACAGGGATACGATAGTATAGGCTGTGAACCTTGTACACGAAAGATGACAATTGGGGATGATAGAGGAAGTCGCTGGTTTGGTTTGAAAAAGACCGAATGCGGTTTGAATACCGACTTGGTAGTGAAGAAGAAATAGAATCTGAAAATTCAAGATACGAAATGAGTCATTTCTAGTGGCAAGTTTCTCCCGATACTAATCGGGAAAGCAATAATATAAAATTGTAATCTTATGAAAGTATTAATTACAGGTGGAGCAGGATATATTGGTACAGAACTTTGTATCAAATTAGATAAAAATCCTAAAGTCAAAGAGATTATTGTTTTCGATAACCTCAGCAGAGGTAACTATAACCTGTTTTTGCATTCGCAGATAAAGCCAGGTAAACTTAAGTTTGTGAAAGCTGAATTGCTCGATTCTAGAAGTCTAGATAAAGTAGTTAAGGATGTTGATGTGGTTTATCATTTAGCTGCTGAGAATACGGATGATGAAAAATTGCATCATTTGCACGAGCAGATAAATAATTGGGGTACTGCCGAGCTAACATATGCTATTGAAGAAAGTAATGTGAAACAAGTTGTTTACTTGAGTTCTGTTGCTGTATATGGTAATACTAAGGATGAGAATAATTCAAAATCAATAGTTGAACCAAATACATCTTTAGGTAATTCGAAGCGAAGAGGGGAACAGCATATTGAACGCTTAGGAGGCAAAATAAAAACGCATATCCTTCGTTTGGGCGAGGTGTTTGGTTATGGCGCCAGTCTGAATATGGACGGCATATTAAATGGTTATATGTTCGATTCTCATTTTGTTGGTCGAATTTCAGTTCAAGGCAATGGAAAGCAAAAACAGTCATTTATCTCTCTGCATAAAACAACCGAAATCCTTTCAAATTTATTAGATCACGAATTGGCGGGCGGTATTTATAATCTTGTAGATGAAAATAAATCAGTGCTTGATTTGATTGATATTTTGAAGGACTTAAATCCTGATATGGAGATGGTATTTACAAATAATCATTTGGAGTTGCCAAACCAAGTGGGCAAGGCTGATGACGATTTATTAGCCCTATATACCAGTCCAGAACTTAGTTTCGAAGAAGAACTTAAAGATTTTAAAACACACTTGCAATTATCGAGTTTGTAATTGTGTTTCACACGATAATATTTGAAAGCCATGCATTGTTAATGTGTGGCTTTTTTAATAAGAATAGCTCAATGTTTGGTTGAGAAAGCTTGTCGCACTGGTGCAGGAAGGTTTCTCTAAGCCGAGAAAGCTTGCCGCCGTGGGCAGGAAGCTTTCTCCAAGTCGCGGAAGCTTGCCGCCATGGGCAGCGAGTTTTCGCAAGTATGCGGTGGTATATCTTATCCTGAAATTATCTACATCGGATCAACATCAAACTGAACCATCACCATCTTAAAGCGATCGATAGCTTTTAGATTGTTGGCTTCACGATTAAGAATCCATTTGGCTTTTGCTGGAGAACTTTTCTTCTCAATCTTCAAGAGAATATTAACGATGTAATAGTTCTGTATGCGATTGATGACTGGAGCTTGTGGCCCAAATACACGAATACCAAATGTTTTTCTTAATGATTTAGCTAGCGTATTGGCAGCTTGAGTCAATAAACCATTATTCTTGTGTTTGAGAGTAATGTTGATCAAACGATAAAAAGGTGGGTATATAAATTCCTCCCTTTCGCTCATTTGAGTTTGGTACATGCCTATATAATCGTTTCGAATGACCGATTGAATAATGGGATGCTTAGGCTCGTGAGTTTGGATGATAACCTTACCCTGCTTGTTTTTACGCCCAGCTCGCCCAGAAACTTGAGCCATGAGTTGATAGCTACGCTCGTGGGCTCTAAAATCAGGAAAATTGAGCATCGAATCGGCATTCAGAATACCGACTAAAGAGACATGATCGAAATCTAAACCTTTTGAAACCATCTGGGTTCCAACTAAGATATCGAGTTCTTGATTCTCAAATTTGTAAATCAATTTTTCATACGCCGTTTTACTGCGTGTGGTATCTAAATCCATTCGAGCGATGCGAGCCTGTGGGAAAAAGCCACGCAGTTCATCTTCAATTTTCTCAGTGCCAAATCCCTTATCAACCATATTGGTCGATTCACATTGCTTACAGCTTTGTGGTGGTTGTTCACTGTGTCCACAATAATGGCAAGTCAATTGATTATTAAATTGATGATAAGTTAAGCTTACAGAACAATTTTCGCAATGGGGAACCCAACCGCACGATTTACACTCTAAAAATGGAGCGTAGCCTCGTCTGTTCTGAAAAAGAATGACTTGTTCTTTATTCTCAAGCGTTGTCGTTATTTCATCATATAACTCAGGTGTGAAAATAGATTTCATCCTTTTCTTTCGCTTAGCTTCTTTCAAATCGGCAAGCTGAATTTCGGGCATTTTCATATCCTGAAAACGATGCGTCAATTCAACCAGAGCGTATTTACCTTGCTTGCAATTGGCATAGGTTTCGACTGCAGGCGTTGCTGTACCGAGTAAGGTTTTTGCCTTGTGCATATTTGCCAAAAATAAAGCGGCGTCGCGCGCATGATAACGAGGAGCAGGGTCAAATTGTTTGTAAGTGTTTTCATGTTCTTCATCAATAATAATCAATCCCAAATTTTTGAATGGAAGGAAAATTGATGAACGTACGCCTAGAATAACCTGATAAGATTTATCTGGATTATTTTGTTGGATATTGTTGTAAACCTCGACACGTTCAGCATCGTTAAACTTTGAATGATAAACACCTACTCGATTTCCAAACACACGTTTTAATCGACTTATTATTTGAGTTGTTAAAGCAATCTCTGGCAAGAGGTATAGAACCTGCTTACCTAGCTTGATCTGTTCTTGAATGAGGTGAATATATATTTCGGTCTTTCCACTTGAGGTTACGCCATGAAGTAGTGTTGTATTTTTAGACTCAAAGCCTTCACGTATTTCGTTTATAGCTTGATCTTGGTATTCGTTTAGTTCCTTTAAAGGTGTGATTTCAGCATCGGAGAAATCTAATCGATCTGTTGTTTCATAATAGATTTCTAGAATGTTTTTATCTACTAAAGCCTTTAATATTGAGGTATTCAAATCACAGCTTAGTAATAGCTCTGCTGCATTAACTTTTTCAGGAGTTTCAGCAATACCATGTTTTGAAAGGTTTAAGTAGGCAAAAAGAAGCTCTTGTTGTTTTTTAGCTCGCTTAAGGCTATTAAGCGTTTCTCCAATTTCACTTTCGGTGATAGATTTTTGAAGACGAACATATTTAATCTGTTTTTCCTTGTAAGAGCTAATGACTCTTTCTTCAATCTCGATGGCATTCTTCTCAAGAAGTTTTTTCACCTGAGGGAGTACATTCTTTAAACCGCTAGCTTGATTAAGGGTTTGAATGCTAACATCTTTAGAGCTTTTTAAAACATTAAGAATTAACTCTTCGGTTTTTGATAGTTGTTTTTCAGCTTTAAAATCTTCGCGAAAGGAAATTTTGGTTTGGCTCTCGAGTTTTAAGCCAGCTGGAATAGCAGCCTTATAAACGTCACCCAGATTACTCTGATAGTATTCTGAAATCCAATCCCAAAATAATAATTGAAAGTTGTTAACGACAGGGTATTCATCTAGGCAGGTAATAATATCTTTCACTTCGTAATCCTGAGGAGGATTCTTGTGAATATTTTTGACGATACCCGAATAGATCTTTTTGCTTCCGAAAGAAACAACCACTCTTTTGCCAATGGCTACCTCATCCTGTAATTCCCAAGGAATTGAATAGGTGAATAAGCCAGCAAGTGGAAGAGGTAAAATTAGATCTGCAAAAAGGGAGCCTGCGTTCATAATTTATTCATTTTTCTCAAAGTTATGTCTTGTGATGAATATCTCAAGACTTGAGGGGGAAAACTTTCAAAAAAAATGAATAGATAACGCAGCGGCCTTTTGCAGAAATAAATAATTAATTAGATTGACAAGATATCGTTGATGGTCAACAATGATTCCTTTACAATTTTCTTATTCTTAATGGTTTTGTTGAAAGACACGTGAGAAACTTCTCCGTTAACCATTCCCACCATAATACTTTTTTGATCGTCAAGCAAAGCGTCTACTGCAGCTACACCCAATGTGCTCGCCGTTACACGGTCGAATGCCGATGGTGCACCACCACGTTGCATATGCCCTAATACCGATACTCTAATATCGTATTCTGGATGTTTCTTTTCGATTTCTCTAGCAATAGTATAAGCGCCACCCGATTTATCACCTTCGGCAACAATTACAATACCCGAATTCTTATGGCCTTTATAACCTTTAGCTAAATACTTCTCAAGATCTTTTAAATGCGTTTGACGCTCAGGAATCAGAATAGCTTCAGCTCCAGTTGCAATACCGCTTCTTAGTGCTAAAAATCCAGCATCACGTCCCATTACTTCAATAAAGAATAAACGGTTGTGTGCACTGGCTGTATCACGAATCTTATCTACAGCCTCGATAACCGTATTTAAAGCCGTATCGAAACCGATCGTATAATCTGTTCCGTAAAGGTCGTTGTCGATTGTACCAGGTATTCCTACTACAGGGATATCATACTCTTGTGTAAAAATACGAGCTCCAGAGAATGTACCATCTCCACCAATCACAACAAGAGCATCAATTTTAGCAGCAAGCATTTGCTCGTGTGCTTTTTTTCTTCCCTCTACACTTCTAAATTCTTCACTTCTTGCAGAACAAAGAATTGTCCCTCCTTTTTGGAGGATGTTACTTACATCGTATGATTCCATATTCTCGAAATCACCCTTGATTAAACCTTCGTAACCTTGTTTTACTCCAACAACTTCTAGTTTGTTAAAAATGGCTGTTCTTACGACGGCACGGATGGCGGCGTTCATACCTGGCGCATCCCCTCCTGACGTAAGCACACCTATTTTTTTAATTCTCGACATGCTAATAATTTATTTAATTTCTAATTTGATGTTTTCTGCTATTTGTTCCATTAGCCAGCTTGGTGTAGAGGTTGCTCCACTAATACCAACTGATTTGGCTTCTGAGAACCATGTCATTTTAACTTCATCGGGATGAGAGACAAAATAACTTTGTTCATTCTCTTGCTTGCATACATCAAACAAAAGTTTGCCGTTAGAGCTTTTTTCTCCACTCACAAAAATGATTACATCGTGTTTTTTTGCAAACTCACGAATGTTGGGCATTCTGTTCGATACCTTACGGCAAATTGTATCGTTTATTTTTAATTCATTCTGACATTTTAACTTCAGAACGTCAGTAATTTCTTTAAATCCTGATATGGTTTTGGTCGTCTGTGAGAATAAGGTCACAGGCTTTTCAAAATCCACTTTTTTAAGATCTTCAATATATTCAATTACGATGGCTTCACCTTCGGTTTGTCCAACCAAACCGTTTACTTCGGCATGACCTTTTTTACCATAGATCAGGATTTGCCCGTCTATCTTTTTTAGTTCCAGATAGGTTTTCTTAATCCTTTTCTGAAGATTTAAAACCACAGGACAAGAAGCATCGATAATCTCAATATTATTTTTCTTAGCTTTTTCGTAACTCAAAGGAGGCTCACCATGTGCTCTGAATAAAACTTTCGCATTCGATAGTTTCTCAAACTCAGTATGACTTATCGTCTTCAATCCTTGATTTTTTAGGCGATCAACCTCAATGTTATTGTGCACAATATCGCCAATGCAATAAAGTGTTTTATCAATTACTAATGTTTCTTCAGCTTTCTCAATAGCGTTTACAACTCCGAAACAGAAGCCTGAATTTTGGTCAATTTCAATAATCATTGTACGTATCAATTGATTATGAGATATAATATTTATTGGACTTCAGCCATTCTAGCAACAATCCACTCTAACTGTTCTTCTTTTGTTAGGTGACTGTTGTTTAAAACAATGGCGTCATCAGCTTTTCGTAAAGGACTTTCATCACGATTTTCATCGATAAAATCTCTTTTCTTCACATTCTCGCGAATGGCATCTAAAGAAATATTATCACCCTTATCTTTTAGCTCTTTAAATCTTCTGATGGCTCTGACCTCAACATCTGCCGTCATGAAAATTTTCAGATCAGCATTAGGAAATACAACTGTTCCAATGTCACGACCATCCATAATCACAGCACCAGCTTCGCTAAGTTTACGCTGAAGTGTCACCATTTTTTCACGAACAAACTTAATAGTTGCAATCAAACTCACATTATTCGAGACATCAAGACTTCTGATTTCATCTTCAACCAATTCACCATTCATGAAGGTTTCGTGGCGCTTTAGTTCGTCGTTATATGAGAATGTAATGTTGATGTCGTTTATTAGGTGTGCTAATTTGTTCTCATCAAGGTGATCTCCATTTATCAGATTGTGACGCATTGCGAAAAGTGTAATCACACGATACATGGCTCCAGAGTCAATGTAAGTGTAATCAATTTTCTTTGCCAAATCTTTTGCCACGGTACTTTTCCCACAAGAAGAATGCCCATCAACGGCTATGATAAGTTTACGTTTTGTTGTGTTCATTGTGTTTTGTTGTCGATATATTTTGTGATATCTCGAACAAAAGTATAAAGAAAATACCTGAAAAGACTAGTATGTATAGGCAAAATTGATGCTTGGCACCTTTGTTTTTTCCTGTAAACGATTGCAATAAGGGATTTGTATCTCGTTTATTTTGACGAAGGAGGTAAATGTCTTGTTTTGAATGAAATGAAGAGAATATTAGAGCTCTATGTTATGACGAAATATTGGCTTGGAAAATAGATGTGAAATAAATAAAAAAAAGCGTCCATTTATTAGTGGACGCTTATGGAACTATCTTCAATTTATAATTTGTCTTTTTTTAGTTTTAATCGATCAACAACTTCGTAAACTGCAGGACAATAGTGTGTGTTTTTTAATGTTATATCTAAGATCTGAAAAAAGCGTTTCCTATCTGTGTGCGGATATTCACGACAGGCTCTAGGTCTTTGTTCATAAACCATACAGTAGTTATCTGGCATAAGAAAAGGACAGGGTGCTTCTTTGAAAACATAGTCATTCTCATTATCCAAATTCAAATATTGATCGATAAAGGCAGATGGCTTCATTCTCAGCTGCTTTGCCATTCGTTCAATGTCCTTGTCAATAATAATTGGACTAATGCTTTTGCAACAATTAGCACATTCTAAACAATCAATTTCTTCGAATACTTCGTTGTGAAGTGCATGAGTAATTTCGTCAAGTTGCTTAGGCTTTTTCTTCTTAAGCTTGGCAAAAAACGTTTGGGTTTCAGCCTCTGTGTTTTTAGCTTTCTCTCTTAACTCTTCTATATCAATCTTATATGTTGTCATAATCTAGACTGTTTCCCTCTTAAATTCTATTTGCGATAAAAATAAACCACCTATTACAACCATCATCCCTACAATTTTTTGAAAACTCAAGATTTCATCGATTACAAAATAGGCGAATATGGCCGTAAATACGGGTATGACATTAATGAACATATTACTCTTAGTAATCCCCAAATGATTTAAACCATAGGTGAAACAAATAAATGCTAGTGTAGATCCAAATACGGCTAATAAAAGCAGTGCGGTTAAAACCTCTTGTGTTGGGACTGCCTGTATAAAATGCTGCCAATCCATAATTATAAATAAGGGTAAGAAGTAAATGAGACCTAAAGTGTTTTGATAGGTGACAAGGGTAACGGGATTGTATTTTGTAGCGAGTTTTTTTAGCACAACAGAATAACCGACAGCTGACCCAACAGCTATAAACAAGCACATTAAGCCTATTGGAGATACGATGAGGGAAAGACTTTTGTTGAAAATGATGATGGCTACTCCAATAATTGAAATAAGGATTCCCAAAATATTCATTTTGCCTAACTTTTCTTTATGAAAATAGTAGGCAGCAATTGGTGAGAATAAAGGAATAGTAGAAATAATAACGGCTCCAATGGTAGATGAAACGTATTTTAAACCAAAGCTTTCGCCTAAGAAATAGAGAAAGGGTTCGAAAAAGGCTAAAGCTAAAATGCTTAATCTATCTTTTTTCTCGATAGTACCTAATTTTTTGAATCCTTTACCTACTGCAAATAAAATGACCGATGAAATAACAAGACGTAGAAAAACTGTCGTGATTGGATTGTATACCAGGAAGACTATTTTGGTCCATATAAAGGAAAAGCTCCAAAATAGCATGGCAAGAATTACGCTGCCATATACAAGTAAAGATTTTTGATTCATGGTTTACAAACTTAGATTTTTGAAGAAAGCAAAAGTAATCAAAAGCGTGGAATGATTTGCCTGAAAGATAAGGGCATGAAAAAACGCAGAAACTTAATAAAAAGTTCTGCGTTTTGCATTGGGGTGGATGAGCGGTTTCGAACCGCCGACCTCTGGAACCACAAACCAGCGCTCTAACCAACTGAGCTACAACCACCATTTGTTTTCTTTAGCGATGCAAAGATATGAAAAACTAAAGTTAGTTTCCAAACCAATCTGTAAAAAAAGCAATAAAATATTTCAGCACTTACTTGTTGTTGTTGCTTTGCAATTAGTTAGACATATATTTTTTTTTCAGATAATTATTTGTTTTTCTTTGTAGGGCAAAAAATAGTGTTGTTTTTGAAGGTAATTAGACTAAATCGACGATTATGGAGTTTTTTATAGACGATGAAAATATAGAAAAGCAGTTTCAGGAATTATTTAAAGAAATTCTCAATTTAAGAAATGGGGAAGTACATTCTGAAATGAAGAAATATGGATTGAATTATAAAAATGCATTGGGAGCTTCTGTTGTTAATTTGAAGGAGCTTGCAAAGCGATATGAGAAAAATCATTTGCTGGCTCAAAAATTATGGGGAAAAGGGTTTCGTGAAAGTCGAATTGTTGCGAGCTTATTGGAAGCGCCTGAGGATGCAAATGAACAACAATTGAAAAGATGGATTGAGGAGGCTGACAGTAACGAATTGCTGGAGCAGATGTGTATGAATTTGTTAATTGCATTACCAAAGCTTGATTCTCAATTGATTTCTTGGATTAAGTCAGAAGAAGAAAAGGAGCAGCTTTGTTCTACGATGACCATAGGACGTTTGGCTTTAATTGACAAGGAAAGAAGTGATGCCAGTTTTGAAAGCTACTTGCGCTGTTTGCCTAAGCACCCTGAGCATTCTTATTTAGTCAAGCAACTGCCTAGAGCTTTGGGTAAGATTGCACGAAGAAATGGAAGTTTGAAAGATCTCACTTTTTCAAATGTTATAGAACTGAAAAAGACTGATGATAAGTGGCTTGAAGTTTTTGAAGAATTGCAAGCGGAATTTCCAGATGTGAATTAAGATTAAATATGTAATTCTGATAAACGAATTGTGAAATAATCCCTAAATTTGATTTTCAATAATAGAAAATCACTTATTTACAAAAAGTAAATTAATCGACGAATCAAATTGTATAATCAAGAGCGCGAGATAGAATGAATTCGTGCTAGAAAAAAAATAAATTAAGATATTATGAGTTTTACAAAAAGTTCAAACCCTGCATTTACCGATAAAATCTTTGCAAAGGCTAGTTCTGGTACTTATGAAGATGTGATGACAGTAAGTGGAACTGTGAACAAAATTGCACTGATGTTGCTTTTGGTTGTTTCAGCTGCAAGCTATACATGGGGAATGTATCTCGATTCAGTACAAACTGGAGGTATGTCTGGGTCATATATGCCTTGGATGATTGGTGGTGGAGTTGCTGGTTTTATTTTAGCCCTAATTACGATTTTTAAACCTGTATGGTCTCCTTTTACCGCTCCTATTTATGCGGTTTGTCAAGGTTTGCTTTTAGGTGGTTTATCGGCAAGTTTTAATGCTATTTATCCTGGAATTGTAATGCAAGCTGTTGGTTTGACATTCGCAATTCTGTTTATGATGCTGTTTGCTTATAAATCGGGATTGATTAAAGTGAATAAGAAGTTTCGAACAGGAGTTGTCGCTGCTACAGGTGGAATTTTCATATTCTATATGGCGACATGGGTTTTAAACATGTTTGGTGTGAATATGGGTTTTGCATTTGGAAGTAGCTTGGTTAGCATTGGTATTAGTTTATTTATTGTAGCCATTGCATCTCTAAACTTGGTGTTAGATTTCGATTTTATCGAGAAAAGTGCTCAACGTGGTGCTCCAAAATATATGGAATGGTTTGGCGCTTTTGGTATCATGGTAACTTTAATCTGGTTATATCTTGAAATACTTAGGTTGTTAGCTAAGATTTCTGGTCGTGACTAAAAGGTGTTGATACTATATTTCCCAAATTGTAACGATTAAATTATCAGATGAATATAATAGAAGTTGTAAGTAACAGTCAAAAGCAATCATTTTTAGATCTTGCTCGCACACTATATAAAAACGATCCTAATTTTGCATGTCCTTTTGATGGTGAAATTAATGGGATTTTCGATCCTAAGGAAAATTCATTCTTTAAGCATGGTGAGGCTATTCGTTGGATCTTAACCGATGATTCAGGTAAAGTGATTGGGCGCATCGCAGCTTTTATAAATACCAATAAGGCCTTTAGTTTCGATCAGCCTACTGGTGGTTGTGGCTTTTTTGAGTGTGAGAAAAATAAGGAGACAGCATTTCTACTTTTTGAAACCGCAAAAGGATGGTTGAAAGAAAGAGGAATGGAGGCTATGGATGGTCCTATCAACTTTGGAGAGAACGATAATAATTGGGGCCTGCTGGTGAAAGGATTTAAACCACAGGGCTATGGTATGCCATACAATAAAGCTTACTATCAAGAGTTTTTTGAATCTTATGGTTTCCAAATTTTCTTTGAACAATACAGCTATCATGTCGATAGAACAATTCCTTTTCCTGAACGATTTGCAAAAATTGCAGAATGGGTTTCAAAGAAGCCTGGTTTTGAATTTGAGCATTTTAAATTTTCTAACTCCGAGAAATATATACAAGATATTATTGAAGTGTATAACGAGGCTTGGAGGTTTCATGACAATTTCACACCTATCGATATTGACGATATCCGTAAAATGGCTCGAGAAGGGAAAGGTGTTCTTGAGGAAGACTTTATTTGGTTTGCATATCATGAGGGAAAACCTATTGGTTTTTTTGTTGCTATGCCTGATATCAATCAGGTTTTAAGAAAAATGAATGGAAAACTTGACTTTTGGAATAAGTTGAAGTTCTTATATCTTCTTAAGCGTAAAACTATAACCCGTACTCGTGCTACTATTATGGGTGTTATTCCAAAATATCAACGTTTGGGAATAGAATCGGCTATTTTCTGGAAAATGGATAAAGCGATTAAAGCAAAGAAACAATATACAGAAGTAGAATTGTCGTGGGTAGGTGATTTTAACCCTAAAATGATTTCGATATATGAGTCGGTTGGTGGGGTTAGAGAAAAGACTCATTATACATACAGATACCTTTTTGATAGGAATGCACCCTTTAAAAGAACACCTATTATCCCTCTGGAAAACAGAGGAACTAAGGCATCTTAAGAATAAATGCAATAAAAGTTAGATTCTTTGATGATTTCTTTGCAAAATAAATTACAATATTTACCTTTGCAGACCATTGGAAGAAGATTATAAGAAATTTTAAAGAGAATAAGATGAAAGAAGGAATACATCCGAAAAACTACCGTCTAGTAGCTTTTAAAGATATGTCAAATGAGACTGTCTTTATCACTAAGTCAACTGCGAATACAAAGGAGACTATCGAAATAGACAACGTAGAGTACCCATTAATGAAGCTTGAGATCTCTAACACTTCTCACCCTTTCTATACTGGTAAGATGACTCTAATTGATACTGCAGGACGTATCGATAAGTTTAAGAACAAATACAAGAATCACATTAAGAAATAATCTTATTTGTGTTTAGAATATAAAAAAAGCTCCGATTTATCGGAGCTTTTTTTATTTTTGTTAATCCGAACGAAACAAAACACACTATGAACTATATTCTTTTTGATAATGAGAGCTGGCAGAATTTCTTGCCTTTAACTTTTACAAGACCTATTTCTGATATAAGATTGGGGATTTTAAAGATTTCTGAGAAGTGGAATAAGTACCTGAATCAAGAGGTTTCTTATATGACTCAGGATTATCTTTCGAAGAAATATTCTATGAATGTGGCTAGTGAAAACACCTTGATAAATGCCTGTGTTCTTCCTAATAAAGCACTCGTTGAAGCAATAGGATCATTATCTGTCGGACAAATTTTAGTTCAGGATGGTATTTTGATAGCAGCAGTGGTTAGTGAAGATAAGCTAGGCAGTTTTGATGCTTCTTTACCTGACTATTCTGAGAAGATAGTATTTGATGGTGACTTGTTACGAATTGAAAAGAGCTATGATATTTTTCAGTTAAATGATAAGGCACTTCGTGATGATTTTGAATTGTTAACAGCAGGAAGAAAGTCACAGCCTCTTAGTAAAACAGTAAATGCTCTAGGAGCGGAAAATATTTTTCTTGAAGAGGGAGCAAAAGTTGAGTTTGCAACTTTGAATGCGAATGAAGGACCAATTTATATTGGTAAAGATGCCGAAATAATGGAAGGCTCTTTGGTACGCGGACCGTTAGCTATGTGTGAACATTCAGCATTAAAAATGGGCGCAAAAGTATATGGTGCAACAACTCTAGGCCCATACTGTAAGTCAGGTGGTGAGTTGAGTAATGTAGTTTTCTTAGGTTATGCCAACAAAGCCCACGATGGTTTCCTTGGAAATGCCGTAATTGGTGAGTGGTGTAATATTGGTGCTGATACCAATAACTCAAACCTTAAGAATAACTATTCTGAGGTGAAGCTTTGGAATTATAAATCGAATAGATTCGATAAGACAGGTCTACAGTTTTGTGGTACAATTATGGGTGATCATTCTAAATGTGGGATTAATACCATGTTGAATACGGGAACTGTAATTGGTGTAGGTGCGAATGTTTACGGAGCAGGTTTCCCTCGTAACTTTATTCCATCTTTTTCAATGGGTGGTAAAGATGGTTTCCAAGAATATCGTCTTAAGGCAGCGCATGAAGTTGCTCAGCTGGTGATGCAACGAAGAGGAATAGAATTTGATGAGGTAGAGCAGGGAATTATGGATCACGTTTTTGATGTCACTGCGAAATACCGTAAATCTTTCTAGTCAATTACATCTTGGCATAGGGATTGCCTGTTAGCTGTGTAGTATAAAAGTAAAGTAAGACTACGTCATTATGTCACAATTTGAGTGATGGTATGGCATTCTTACATTAATTGACAGAAATAAGACTAAGATAGATATGAGTAGTAAGATAGAAATCAATATAGGAGGCATGGGGCTAACGAATATGATGGATGAGGACTCTGATTTTATTCCAATTATTGCGGATGAAGATGAGAGTGCCATTGATGATTTTGAGGTGCCTGACAGTTTACCGATTTTGCCGCTTCGAAATACAGTACTTTTCCCAGGTGTGGTTATCCCAATCACAGTTGGACGAGATAAATCATTGAAACTTGTACGCGAAGTTTATGCAGATAAAGGGCTTTTAGGAGCTGTTTCACAAATCGACTATGAGGTTGAAGAACCTGAGGTTGATGATATGCATAAGATTGGTACCGTTGCCCAAATCATCAAGATTTTGGAAATGCCTGACGGAACCACTACAGTTATTTTGCAAGGTAAAAAGCGTTTCGAGATTGAAGAAATGACTTCGAACGATCCTTATCATGTTGCAAAAATAACTACCCTAAAGGATATTCGTCCTGAAGAAGAAGATAATCAGTTCAAAGCTCTTGTTGGATCAATTAAAGATATCGCTATTAAGGTGATTAAGTTGAGCCCTCAGATTCCTAACGAGGCAACATTTGCAATTAAAAATATTGAAGGTTCATCTTTCTTAATCAACTTTATTTCTAGTAACTCAGACATGAAATTGAGCAAGAAGCAAGGACTTCTAGACATAGGTGTCTTGCAAGATCGTGCAATGAAACTTTTAGAGCTTTTATCTGCAGAGGTACAAATCTTAGAATTGAAAGATGATATTCAATCTAAGGTGAAGACTGATATGGATCAGCAACAGCGTGAGTACTTGTTGAATCAGCAAATGAAAACCATTCAAGATGAGCTAGGTGGAAATCCTGGTGAAGAGGATGTGATGGAGCTTGAAGGTAAGGCACTTGAAAAACTTTGGGGCGACGAAGTTGCTGAAGTTTTCGAAAAAGAATTGAAAAAATTACAGCGATTGAATCCTCAAGCTGCTGAATACTCAGTTCAGTTGAATTACTTACAGGAAATGATTGATTTACCTTGGAATGAGTTCACCAAGGATAACTTCGATTTAAAGAATGCTCAGAATGTTTTGGATTCAGATCATTTTGGTTTGGAGAAAGTGAAAGATCGTATCATTGAGCATCTTGCTGTTTTGAAATTAAAAGGTGATTTGAAATCGCCAATCTTGTGTCTTTATGGCCCTCCAGGTGTTGGTAAAACATCTTTAGGTAAGTCTATTGCAAGTGCGCTTGATCGAAAATACGTAAGAATGTCCTTGGGTGGTTTGCACGATGAGGCAGAAATTCGAGGACATAGAAAAACATATATTGGTGCAATGCCAGGACGTATCATCTTAGGGATGAAAAAAGCTAAATCGTCGAATCCTGTATTTATATTGGATGAGATTGATAAGGTTGGTTCTGACCATAGAGGTGATCCATCATCAGCTTTATTAGAAGTTTTAGATCCAGAGCAAAATTCTGCCTTTCACGATAATTTCCTTGATGTAGATTACGATTTATCAAAAGTGATGTTCGTTGCAACAGCGAATAATGTTGGTGCTATTGCAGCTCCTCTTCGCGATCGTATGGAAATGATTGATGTGAGTGGTTATATCACTGAAGAAAAAACAGAGATTGCTAAGCGTCACTTAATCCCTAAGCAATTAGAGAATCATGGATTGACTAAAAAGCATGTTACTGTTTCAGATAAGGTAATCGTTCATATTATTGAGAAATATACTCGTGAATCGGGAGTCCGTGCTTTAGATCAGAAGCTTGCTAAGCTAATGCGTGGTGTTGCTAAGAAAGTAGCTATGGATGATACTTACGAGAAAGCAATAAAAGTTGAAGAGCTGAAAGCCTATTTAGGTGCTGAGCGTTTCAATCGCGATAAATATCAGGGTAACGAGTTTGCTGGTGTTGTTACAGGCCTAGCTTGGACATCGGTGGGTGGTGAGATTCTTTACGTAGAGTCGAGTTTAAGCCCAGGTAAAGGCAAGCTAACGCTTACAGGTAATCTTGGTGATGTGATGAAAGAATCAGCTCTATTGGCTCAGGAATACTTAAGAGCTCATGCTGCGAAACTAGATATAAATCAAGAAGCTTTCGATAAGTGGAATCTTCACGTTCATGTTCCAGAGGGTGCTATCCCAAAGGATGGACCATCGGCAGGTGTGACAATGATTACATCTATCGCTTCTGCTTTTACGCAACGTAAGATTAAGAAGAATTTGGCCATGACAGGTGAGATTACTCTTCGTGGAAAAGTATTGCCAGTAGGTGGAATTCGTGAGAAAATTCTAGCTGCTAAGCGAGCTGGAATCAAAGAAATTATTCTTTGTCACGAGAACGAAAGAGATATTGAAGAGATTAAGCCAATCTACTTGAAAGGCTTAAAATTCCATTATGTAGAAGATGTAATGGAAGTTCTTGAAATTGCTTTGATGAAGCAAAAAGTTAAAGAATCTATTAAAATATAAATTCAATATTCTGACTTATAGAATATCTTGAATTCTAATTAGATTTCTTAGGGGCTATCGATAATAATCGATAGCCCCTAATTTGTATTAGATAAGCGATTGCTTAATATTTTTGTTAATTTTAATCGAATTAAGCGTGCAAAATTCGCTTCTTTGTAATCTGTACACAATCACTATTACTGTAAAATGAACGTCCTATTATGAACGGAAAAGGGAAATATTTCTTAGCAGCTGCCGGTTTACTTTTTTTAGCTTTAATATTTTGGTATTTCAGTGCCATTCTTGCCTATATTGGAATCGCAGTTGTTCTTTCTTTTATAGGACGCCCACTTGTCGATTTTCTTAATAAAGCGACCATTAAAGGACGCAAGATTCCATTAAGTGTTTCTGCTGGTTTAACCTTAGCCTTGCTTTGGTTTTTGATGGTGGTATTCTTCCGAACTTTTATTCCAATGATTGTAGAGGAGGCTCAGCAATTGTCGAATATCGACGTGCAATCTGCCGTTCATAGTTTAGATGAACCAATAAGAAATATAGAGGCTTTTGTTTCCAAATATTCTACTGATGGCGGCGATTTCAAAATTCAAGCTTTAATTACTGAGAACCTTTCCTCTGTCCTTAAGTTTTCTGATATCTCATCTATTTTTGGATCTCTTGCTGGTACGGTTGGTGGCTTATTTATTGCCTTATTTTCGATATCATTCATTACATTTTTCTTCTTAAAGGATAGTAGTCTTTTTATTGATTCACTTGTTTTATTTGTTCCAGAGAATAAAGAAGAAGGCGTTCGACACGTACTCGATTCAATTAAGAATCTGTTGATGCGATACTTTGTAGGACTCTTTTTCGAAGTGATTCTTGTAGGCACTATGGTAACTGTAGGCTTAACGATTGTGGGAATGGACTTCAGTCATGCTGTTGTAATTGGTCTATTTGCAGGTTTGATTAATGTTATCCCTTATATCGGGCCAATCATAGGAACTATGTTCGGATTGATAATTGGTATTGCAACAAACCTAGGTGCTGATTTCTATGCTGAAGTTGTGCCATTATTGGGCTATACAGCTCTTGTGTTCCTAATTGTTCAACTGATTGATAATATCCTTTTCCAACCACTTATTTATTCCAATAGCGTGAATGCGCACCCACTTGAGATATTCTTGGTCATACTATTCGCAGGTTCAATGGCGGGTATTTTAGGTATGATGTTAGCCATACCAGCCTACACCATTTTCCGTGTGATTGCCAAGGAGTTTTTTAATAAATATCGCTTCGTGAGGAAGCTTACGGAGAAGATTTGATTTATTAAGAACTCTATAAGTTAATTACATATAGTACCGCAGATGTTTATAATTTTCTATTATAAGTGAAAAATAATAAAGGTATATTTGAAGAATGATATCGAGAACTGATCTAAGGAAAAGAGCAAAAGCAAAATTGAAGGATGCTGAGATATTATATCAAAACAAGCGATATGATGGTGCTGTCTACTTGAGTGGATATGTTATGGAGCTAATCTTAAAGGCTAGAACTTGCAGAACTTTGAATTGGTCTGATTTTCCGGAAACAAATCGAGAATTTCAGGATTACAGAAGTTTTAAGACTCATAATCTGGATATTTTACTTTCACTATCAGGACTCGAATCTAAAATTAAAATGAATTATTTTGTTGATTGGAGTAATGTTAACCAATGGAATCCAGAGATGAGATATAGTGATATTGGCAATGTTACTTCAGTAGAGGCAAAAGACATGATTGATTCAATTAAGAATTTAATGGGGGTAATAAGATGAGGGATTATATTGATAAAATAATAGAAGTTGAAAGGAAAATTGAGGCTAGGTTAGGTAGGTTTAATTTGTTTGCATTATTAGAAAGAGACGATGTTAAAGATAAATGGGACGTGTTGATTAGTATGTCAATTTCTCTAACTCAGAAGAATGAAGTTATTAAAATAATACATGGTGAATTTGTAAAAGAATTACCTAAGGAAGCAATATTTAAAATATCTAGATTTGTTTACTTAGAGCCTTCTAACCCGATTGTTCAGAATTTTAATATGATGGTAAGTGTACAACACAGTAATGTTGAGATAAAAGATTCAATGATAAATAATCTGATGATAAAAAATGCCTTTGTGATTTCTTCTCAAAGAGGGAAATAGGAATACCTAAGTTGTATATAGTTGGGGTTTATATTCTCTTCATATTTGATTATTATTGGAGAAGTATTTAACGCTTTTCTGGATGAAAAATAAGATTTAAAATAAAGGCTGTTTCAAGCGAAACAGCCTTTAGTATTTTGCTGGAATAATTAAATTCTACTTAACCTAATTTGACCCCACCTGGAACCCCTTTTATCCCCTTGGTGAAGTGGTAAAAAGGGGTCTTGAAGAGGATAAAAGGAGTTTAAGACCTCTTCGAGGGACTTATCTAAGGGGTTTTTCCCAGTTTCGAAGTGGTTAGATGGTCTTTTTTACTCCCTAAAAGGACTTGGTGAAGTGGGTAAAAGTGGTTTCGAACCTATTCGAAGCACTTCGAAAGGAGGTAATGGCATTCTGGTGGATGATTTGGATATTGAAAAAGCCAATAAATCTTGTTCTAGATGTATTGGCTTTATTCTATTCTGAAATGTGCAAGGTAAGATTATTCAACGGCCTTTGCTTCGTCAATTCTATCGAGCAAAGCTTGTGGTAGTTTCTTTTTAACCTTAGCGCCAAGTGTTCTAATTTTTTCAGCACGACCAACAAGATTACCTGTTCCGTCACATAGCTTTTTCATCGACTCCTGATACAGTTTCTGAGAACCATCCATTTGTCGTCCAAGCTTAATTAAATCTTCAACGAAACCAACAAACTTGTCGTAAAGAGCTCCACCTTGGCGAGCAATCTCCATTACATTTTTATTCTGGTTTTCTTGTTTCCATATAGATGAAATTGTGCGTAGAGTCGCTAATAGAGTAGAAGGACTCACAACTACAATCTTATTGTCCCAAGCGTATCCGAAAAGTTCCTGATCGGCCTGCACAGCAACAGCAAATGATGATTCTATTGGCACAAACATCAATACAAAATCAGGCGTATTTAAAGAATCTGAACTTTGATAATGTTTATCTGCCAAGCCCTTTATGTGAGCTTTAAAAGAGGCAATATGATCTTTTTGGAAGGCTTCACGTTCTTCGTCGTTACTCGCATTTACAAATCGTTCGTAGGCAACTAGCGAAACTTTAGAATCGATAATAATGTGTTTCTCTTCGGGTAGGCGAATAATCACATCAGGACGAATAGATTGGCCGTCGTCATTCTTCATGGCAACCTCTCTATCGTATTCCTGACCTCTGGTTAATCCCGATCTTTCAAGAATTCGCTCAAGAACAACTTCACCCCAGTTCCCTTGCTTTTTTACATCACCCTTAAGAGCTTTTGTCAGATTGTTGGCTTCAGTAGAGAGCTTCGTATTTAGATCGTAAAGTTTTTTAACTTCTTCGCGTAAGCTAATTTTATCGCGTAATTCTTTATCGTAAGTTTCCTCAACCTTTTTTTCAAATGAAACCAGTTTCTCTTTGATTGGACTCAAAATCTCATCCATGTTCTTTTGGTTCGAACTGGTGAATTCTTTTGAGTTTTCCTTCAGAATTTTATTGGCAATATTTTCAAACTCAGTAGTGAATCGCTTTTGTAGTTCTTCCAACTCTTTTTTCTGAGTATCGAGCTTTTCCTCCAAATTCTTACGCTCTGTTGCTGAAATAGAAACTGAACGGTTTAATTTTTCATTCTTTTCTCTTTCAGATGTCAGCTCTGTTTGGAATTCTTGCTTTTCAGTCTGAAGGTTGTTAGCTCTTTCTTCAAATCTCATTTTCGATTGCTCCAACTCACTCTTCTCAAGAATAAAAGCATTCTCTTTTTTCAAAAGTTCTTCGCGATGAGATGCCGCGGCTGTATTTAATTTCTTTCTTAAAATTAGCCAAGCAATTATCATCCCTTTTATGATTCCAATTGCGATATATAAAAATTCCATAGTGAGAATTTAATTGAGGTTTATGAGATTTGTGTCTGCGAGAGAAAGCTATGCTTCAGGTTTTTCGAAATTCATAAGTTCCATTGTTTCACCATCGAAAACCGCATAGGTGAAATGAGAAATCCAGTCACCCGTATTGATATATCGAGCACCTTTGTCAAGTTCGATATCCGAAGGCCAATGGCGGTGTCCAAAAATGAAATAGTCAAAGTGTTCAGTTTTTAGAGTGTCATTGGCAAAGAGAACTAGCCATTCTTTATCTGTTCCTCTAAATTGATCAGCTTCAACTTTACCATCGCTTAAGCGACTGTGCGAAGACCATTTGTGAGCTATTCCAATTGCAAAGTTAGGATGTAATCGGGCAAAGCACCACTGCATGAGTTTGCTGGTAAATATTTTCTTAAGCATTTTGTAGCCCTTATCGTATGGACCGAGTCCATCACCATGAGCTAGGAAGAATTTTTTGCCTTCGATTTCTGTTTTTAGAACGTCGCGATGAACAATCACTCCAAGTTCTTTTGGAAGGTAATCGAAAACCCAAATGTCGTGATTGCCTGTAAAGAAATGGACTTCAATTCCAGAGTCACATATTTCGGCAAGTTTACCAAGAACTCGAGTAAAACCTCGAGGTACGACTCTTTTATATTCGAACCAAAAATCGAAAATATCGCCCATTAAATAAATGGCTTTGGCATCGTCCTTCACTTGGTTCAGCCATTTTACAAACAACTTTTCGCGTTGAAGGTTGTTGTTTAAAGCTGGAGCACCTAAGTGAACATCAGAAGCAAAATATATCTTTTTTCCAGTTGTCATATGTACGCTTAATTAAGCTAAAGTTTTGAGTCTGGTCTTGTTAAAATAACCAGACTCAATGTTTTATTTTCTTATTTGATGTATTCTGCAATTTTCTCTTCAAGAGCTAATCCGTAAAGGTTTTTCCCAACGAAGTCACCTTTTTTGCTAATAATATAATTTGCAGGAATTTGCTTTACGTTGAAATTGCTAAGAGCAATAGAACTTCCATTTGTTGGATCACAAACGTTAGTCCATTTTAAACCATCTTTTTCAATAGCTTCTTTCCAAAGTTTTTCATCAGTATCAACAGAAACTTGATAAATCTCTAAGCCTTTGTTTTTGTACTTTGCATGAATCTTTTTCAAAGTGCTGTTTTGCTTTCTTGAAGCAGGATTTTGCGAAGCCCAAAAACTTAAAACGATAAGTTTTCCATGAAACGAGTTAAGGTTAACTTCTTTTCCTTTGGTATTTTTAAGGCTAAGGTTAGGGTAGTTTGATCCTTGCTCTTTAATTAGATTCTTAAGTTTCAAATTTGCCAAATTTTTCTGCATATCAGCAAGGTTTGCTAACACAGCTTTTGTGTATTCATGCTCTGGGTATAAAGCTCTCATCGATGAAGCAACAATCTTAACGAACTTAATGTCACTGTTCTCGTTCAAAGTATATATGTTTTTATCGATTTTCTGATAAAGAGCTAAATAACTTGAAAGTGAAGTTGCATTTTTCATGATGAAGTTCGTAGAGAATTCTCTTTGATCTTGAATAACTTCAACATAGTTAGCCAACAGGTTTTGAGAAATGCTTGAATAATTTAGATCAGACTTTTTCTCTTCCAATTGCTTTCTGATAACAGTAATACTATCTTTTGTTTCCTTAAGCTTATCGTTAAGGTCTTTTACTAGTGCCGAACCTGCTGAGCCAGAAACAATATAAGCACGATTCATATGTGTAGAGATCGAATTAACTTCAATTTCTTCCTCTGGATTAGCAAGAAGCGTAATTAATTTACCATTCGATAAACGTAAAAGGTAAAATCCAGGTTCAGTTGTTTTAGTTTTAAAACGGAATTCACCATCCTTATCAAGCTTAACAGAATCAATTGTTTCTGCACTGGCAACATGAAGTTTGTCAAGGTAAAGCGTAATGCCATCACCTTTCTTAATGCTACCTTTAATCTTAACAGTAGGTCCCTGATTACATGCAAACAGAAGTAATAGAGGAAGTGCAAATAATAATTTCTTCATTGTTTTTCGTTTTTATGTCTTTTAAATATAGCTTATTTGTTAGTTAACAGGTTAATATAGGTTAGTCTATGCCTGCTATTAATATTTAATAAAGCTATATTGTTAAAAATCTTGGTGTAATAATTAAAGCCGAAAATAGTAATAATTTCCTGTATTAGCACTTAAAAATGTTGAACAGATTAAGTCTATAAGTATTTATAATTCGAGTATTCATTTAGAAATTTTGTCTTGAAAGATTCGTATGACTAAATAATTAAGTTTAAATTTATTGAAAACGAAGCTTAAATTAATACTAATATCCTATGAAAGAGGGAGTAGAAAAACGGAAATTTGGAACGGCACCTGTTTTCTTTACAGCGATATCGACCATTTTAGGAGCTGTTTTGTTCTTAAGGTTTGGTTATGCCGTTGGGAACCTTGGTTTCTGGGGTGTGATTTTAATTATTCTACTGGGGCATTTGGTAACCATACCAACAGCTTTTGCTATTTCTGAGCTTGCAACAAATAAGCGAGTTGAAGGCGGGGGTGAATATTTTATTATCTCACGTTCTTTCGGTTTAAATATTGGAGCCACAATTGGCTTGGCTCTATTCTTTTCACAGGCCATTTCTGTTGCCTTTTATATTATTGCTTTTACCGAAGCTTTTGAGCCCGTTTTTAATTGGTTTTTGTCAACTTACGATTTCACTTTGCCTAGGCAGGCTATTTCTGTTCCAGCCATGTTGCTTTTATCCGTTTTGATTTTAAAAAAAGGAGCTAATCTGGGGGTGAAAGCTCTTTATTTTGTTGCTGCCATTCTTTTTGCATCTCTTATTTTATTTTTTCTTGGAGATACGGCACATGCATCGGTTTCAGATTTTTCCTTGTTTAAGGCTGAGTTTCGAAATTCAGATCAATTCTTTGTGATTTTCGCTATTATTTTCCCTGCGTTTACTGGAATGACGGCGGGTGTTGGTTTATCAGGTGATCTTAAAAATCCTGCAAAATCAATTCCTTGGGGAACTACTGCGGCTACTTTTATTGGTATGATTATTTATGTTTTTGTTGTGTATAAATTAGCTCAATATGCCAGTGTTCAAGACTTGTTAGATCATCAACTGGTTATGGGTAAAATTGCTCTGGGAGGTGCTATTGCAATCCCTTTGGGTTTGGCCGCATCAACCATTTCGTCGGCTTTAGGTTCGGTAATGGTGGCACCAAGAACTTTGCAAGCTCTTTCGGTTGATAGATCTCTCCCATCAAAAGGACTGAATAGATGGTTAGCAAAAGGGCGTCAAAAAGATGGAGAACCTATAAATGCTTCAATAGTGACGTGCTTGATTGCTCTATTTTTTGTATTCCTGGGTGATATCAATGCTGTTGCAGAGGTTATATCTATGTTTTTCATGGTAACCTATGGTGCGCTTTGTTTGATCTCTTTTCTTAATCATTTTGGTTCATCGCCTAGTTATAGACCTTCTTTTAAGTCGAAATGGTATTTGTCATTGCTAGGTTTTATCGTATCTGTTTTGATCATGTTCAAGATTAATACGATATATGCTTTATTGGCAATTATAATGATGGTTTTGACCTATTTGTATATGAATTATTATCATAAGGATAGACATGGATTAGCTTCAATCTTTTTGAATTCATTATATCAGTTGCATAGGAATGTTCAAGTGTTTCTGCAAAAAGCAGGGGAAAAACGTGTGCAAGAGTGGCGACCAAGCGCTATTTGTATATCAAAGGATTCTTTTGAACGAGATACGGCTTTCAAATTATTAAACTGGATTGCCTACAAATATGGTTTTGGAACCTATCTGCATCGAATAGAAGGGTATTATTCTAAGTCTACACATGAGCAAGCCATGCAAGAGCTTGATCTGTTGGTGAGTCGTTCTGAAAATGTCGGCAATCATGTTTTTGTGGATACTATTATTTCACCTTCATATACTTCAGCTATTGCTCAAGCTATACAGTTACCTGGCGTTGCAGGTATGGAAAATAATATGGTGATTTTTGAATACGACAAAGAGAATCCTGAGAATTTAAGTGAAATTATAGAAAACTATGCTTTAGCCAATGCAGGTAATTTTGATTTTTGTGTCTTGGCTTCTTCGAATCGTCGTTTTAAACTGAAGTCGGATATCCATATTTGGATTAAACCAAGTGATGCTGATAATGCAAATTTGATGATTTTATTGAGCTTTATTATTGCAGGGCATCCTGATTGGAAAAAAGCCGATATTAAGATTTTTAATATTTGTAAGGCAGAACAAGTTCTGGAGGTTAGAGCGAGTCTTGATGAAATGATTGCTTCGGGTCGACTACCAATTATAAGTACAAATGTTGAAGTGTTAATAGCGCAAGATGATGTTTCCCCTAAGGATCTAATTAATGAACGTTCTGAACATGCAGGTTTAACCTTGATAGGTTTTAGAGGTGATATCCTCAAGCACGAAGGAGCTGAAATGTTTGAGGGGTATGAGAATCTTGGTCACATTCTTTTTGTGAATGCTAATACGAAGAAAGAAATTGAGTAGTTGTTAATTTTATGCATATAAATTGACATATCTATTAAAAAAATCTAAAGCTTCGCTCATCTATTTTTAAAGATTTGAATTTGTTTATCTTTGTTGGGAAAACTAAAAAAAAATACCGCTTGTGAACAAATCTGAATTGAATCGTATTTTCGAATCCTTCTCCGATTACAATATTCTTATTATAGGTGACGTTATGGTTGACGCCTACGCATGGGGCGAGGTCGATCGTATTTCTCCGGAAGCACCTGTGCCCATTTTTTCATGCTCAAGTCGTGAAAACAGATTGGGTGGTGCTGCCAATGTAGCTTTGAATATTAAATCGCTAGGAGCAAACCCAATATTGTGTTCTGTTATTGGTGACGACGATAGAGGTAAAGATTTTGTCAACCTTCTATCTGAAATTCAGCATGAACAGTCTGGTATTGTAGTGAGTTCTCATCGTAGAACAACAGTTAAAACCAGATTTATTAGCAACAATCAGCATGTGATTCGTATTGATGAAGAAGATACGCATGAATTGGCTGATGATACTGAGCTGTCATTTATCGCGCATGTTCTAAACATATTGGATAATCAAGATATACATGCTATTGTATTTGAAGACTATGATAAGGGTCTGATTACAAAGAAATTGATTGAAACCATTACTGATAAAGCGAAACAATTGGATATTCCTGTTTCGGTTGATCCAAAAAAGCGTCATTATTTGGACTATAAAAATGTGACTTTATTTAAACCAAACTTTAAGGAATTTCTTGAAGGTTCTAATCTGAGCCTAGAAAAAGGTGATATTGATGGTTTATTTCGAGCTGCGAAGCAATTTCAGCGAGAAATGGGCGTTGATAAGTTATTGATTACCCTTTCGGAGTTAGGCGTATTTATCAGTAATGAGAATACTTACGAGCATATTCCAGCAGTAGTGAGAAAAATTGCCGATGTGTCAGGAGCTGGAGATACTGTTATCTCAGTAGCAACACTTTGTTTGGCAGCAGGAATGAATGCAGCTGAGATTGCTGCAATATCTAACCTTGCAGGTGGTATTGTTTGTGAAATTCCAGTGGTAGTTCCAATTGATAAGGAACAGCTATTAATTGAGAGTTTGAAGCTCTATGCAGAAGCTTAAGTCTATTTCAAATTGTTTATAACTTTGAGCTTATTTTTAATAAGTCTGAGGCTATCTGAATTTTAAATGTCTTTTAAAATACTATCTTTGAAACTAACGAAAGCATGAACTAATAAGTCTAGGGTATAAGAGATTATGATTGGTCAAATTAGTGTTATTCGTATACTTAAGGTAAGTGTTATATCTACGAAAGAGGAATGAATTTTGTTCGTTTTCTCTGATTAAAATAAGAATTGTTTATGGCTAAAATAATCGCTCTTGCAAATCAAAAAGGTGGTGTTGGTAAAACAACAACAGCTATCAATCTAGCTTCTAGCCTTGCTGTATTGGAACATCGCGTTCTTATAGTCGATGCCGATCCTCAAGCTAATGCAACATCGGGTTATGGTTTTGATGTTCGTACAATTGAAAGCAGCCTATATGAATGTATCGTTGATGGCACTGATCCTAAAGATGCAATTCTTAAAACTGAAATGGAAGGCCTAGATCTACTTCCTTCACATATTGATTTAGTAGGTGCAGAGATTGAAATGCTAAACTTAGCTAATCGTGAAAAGATTCTTCTGAATGTTTTGAATGCTGTTCGCGATAACTACGATTATATTCTGATTGATTGTTCGCCTTCCTTAGGGTTGATTACTGTTAATGCTCTAACTGCAGCAGATTCAATCTTAATTCCTGTGCAGTGCGAATATTTTGCTCTAGAGGGTTTAGGGAAACTTTTAAATACCATTAAGATTATTCAAAGCAGATTAAATCCTGATTTGGAAATTGAAGGTTTCTTATTGACCATGTATGATAGTCGTTTACGATTATCAAATCAGGTTGTTAGCGAAGTAAAGAAACATTTTCAGGATATGGTTTTCGAAACGATTATCCAAAGAAATACTAAACTAGGAGAGGCACCAAGTTTCGGAAAGCCTGCTATTTTATATGATGCAGAATCAAATGGAGCCGTCAATTATTTAAACTTAGCAAGAGAGCTAGTTGTAAATAATACACAAGCGGAAGAAGAGCATCAAGAAAATGAAATTGAGAAATAAGAAAATGCAATTCGATTAGTGTAATAAGCTAGTCGAATTCATATTTTATAATGATATGTTATGGCAAAAAAGAGTGCATTAGGTAGAGGTTTAGGTGCATTGATTGATGATAGAGATGATTTTCAAGCTCGTCCATCTCGTCAGGAGAATGAACTAAGTAACGAAATTGAACTATCGAAGATTGAGGTAAACCCTTTTCAGCCTCGAATAAAATTTGACGAAGAGGCTTTAAATGAATTAGCCAAATCGATCAAAGAAATTGGTATCGTTCAGCCTATCACTGTTCGCAAACTTAATAACAATTCATACCAACTTATTGCAGGAGAGCGTCGTCTTAGAGCATCTAAAATTGCTGGCCTAGCAAAGATTCCAGCTTATGTACGTCTTGCTGAAGACGACAAAATGCTTGAGATGGCATTGGTTGAAAATATTCAGCGCGAAGATCTTGACTCAATTGAGGTAGCTATCTCATATCAACGATTAATCGACGAATGCGATTTAACTCAGGAAACTTTGAGTGATCGTGTTGGAAAAAAGCGTTCAACTATTTCAAACTACTTGCGTTTACTTAAGCTTCCTGCTGAAATTCAGAAAGGAATTCGCGAAAAGCAAATCCTTATGGGACATGCTCGTGCGCTTGTAAATGTTGATAATAGAGAATATCAATTGTCTATCTTCAAAATGGCTGTTTCGCAAGAGCTTTCAGTAAGGAAGATTGAAGAATTAGCTCGTGAAGCTAATAATGGATCGCCAGTTAAAGAAAAGGCTAGTCCGGCTCGTTTGGCTGAAGAATATGAAAGTCTTAAGAAACATTTATCTAAGCATTTTGACTCTAAAATTGATTTGAAGCGTAACGATAAAGGAAAAGGAACGATTATTATTCCTTTTAAATCTGATGATGATTTAGAACGTATTTTAGGTGTTCTTGATCAGATGAAATCATAAAAAACTCAAAAAAAAACGTTTTGAATAAGTTGAAAACACTTCTTTTTCTTGTGGTAGTGTGCTTTGTTGTGCTAATTTCTGGACAAAATGTACATGCACAGAAAGTTGAACCCGATACTGTATATAAACCTATAGTAGTAAAGGAGCACTCGCCACATAAGGCTACTCTTTATTCTGCTTTGTTGCCAGGTTTGGGACAGATTTATAATAAGAAATATTGGAAGCTACCTATTCTGTATGCAGGTATTGGGGCAACTCTATATGCTATTGGATGGAATACAGGTCAATATAATGATTACAAGGATGGCTATATCGATTTAACGAAGTATTTAGAATTTAAAAATCAAGCTGAAGATGCTGGTATACCTGAGCCGACATCTAAACGATACCAAAAACTTGTTCCAGATACTGATTTCTCAACGACTACTGCTGATGTTGATAATTGGTTTAAGACAACGTTTCAAAATAAGAAAGATTCTTTTAAGCGTGATAGAGATTTAAGTTATATCATTCTATTCGGAGTTTATGTCCTTAATATTATTGACGCAACGGTTGATGCACATTTTACTAATTTCAATATCAATGATGATTTAAGTATGACTGTTCATCCAAAGATGAATTATAATCCTGTATCGGGTAGTACGCTTGGACTTTCTTGTCGAATTAATTTTTAGATAGAAGGAGTTTATTGTTTCAGATTTTTATTGAGTCTTAAGATATTTTAAGTCTGAGTAAGCAATAAAATGTGGCGTGTTGCGTATAAGCAACAATGGTAAGTGTTATAACACTATTTTTAATTTGAATTCTATTTCTTGGAGAGATAGAAATGAAGAAAAGAAACAAGTATGAAATTTAAATATTCCCTTTATTCCTTAGCTCTTATTGCAAGTATGGCTTGTTCTACGAGTAAAAATGCTACAGAAATTTCTAATGTGGCAATTGAGACGCCTGAGGCATTTGCTCAGGAAAGAGAAGTTGAAAATCCTAGCGAGGAAGAGGAAATGGCTCCTGCAGTGGAGAAAGATTCCTTAGCTTTTCTTAAGGTCAATCCTGTTGATGTACGTTGGGACTTGAATGATAGTATTCAGCCAGAATTCAAAAGTAATTTGGATAAATTGGTTAATGCTTGGTATGCTGAAAATTCAATTAAAACAACAGCATATAATGGACCAAAGCCCAAGTATGTTAAGGAGAAATTAGCTGATTCAGTTTACATCAAACGTTTACAATCGATACCATCTATGTTCGATTTATCGTATAATAAAATTGTACGAAATTATATCGAGCTTTATACGCAGCGAAGAAGAAATCAAGTAGAGTTGATGATGGGAATGTCGGAATATTATTTTCCAATATTTGAAGAAATCCTCGATAGAGAAGGTTTACCTCAAGAGCTAAAATACCTTCCAATTATTGAATCTGCACTTAATCCTAAGGCATTATCTAGAGCTGGTGCTTCCGGTTTGTGGCAGTTTATGTATGCAACAGGTAAGCAGTATAAGTTGGAAGTGAATTCTTTTGTAGATGATCGTCGTGATCCAATAAAAGCTAGTTATGCTGCAGCTAAATTCCTCAAAGACTTATATAAGATGTATGGCAATTGGCCATTGGTTATTGCTGCATACAACTGTGGCCCTGGAAATGTAAATAAGGCTATTCGCCGAAGCGGAGGAAAGAAAAACTATTGGGATATTTATTATCGATTACCAAAGGAAACTAGAGGTTATGTGCCAGCCTTTATTGCTGCACTATATTCATTTAATTTCCATGAAGAACATGGTTTGTATCCTCGCCCAAATAAATTTCCAGAGGTTTGTGATACGATAATGATTAAGGAGCAATTACACTTTGATCAGATTGCGAAATTTACCAATGTTTCTAAAGCAAAACTACGTGAACTGAATCCTCAGTATCGTGCTGATATAATTCCAGCTTTTAGTAAGCCATATTCGTTGAAACTCCCTTTTGAGTCAGCTTTAAATTTTATTGATAATCAGGATTCTATTTCATCATATAAAAAGGAGTATTATTTCAACTTGAAGGATAAGCTTGCTAATCCTCGAGATAGATATCAGAAGTTTGCTCATGCTGTTCCTAAAGGAAAATCTAAAGTTTATTATAAAGTAAAGTCTGGTGATGCGGTTGGTTTAATTGCGTCTTGGTTTCATGTCAGAACGTCGGATTTGCGCTACTGGAATAATGTTCGAAGAAACATGATTCGTGTTGGACAGAAATTGGCAATATACGTGCCAAAATCAAAGGCATCATATTATAAGTCTTTTAATGGCATGTCTAAGAAGCAAAAACAAGCTACTCTTGGTAAATCATATGTTGCAAGTAAGAAGAAAACGAGTAGTGTTAAAAAGTCATCATCAAAGGGTAGTGGGAATTACATTTATTACACGGTTAGAAAGAATGATAACTTCTGGACAATTGCAAAGAAATACCCTGGAGTTTCGAATTACGATATCATGAAAATTAATAATATAAAAAACTCTCGTAGTTTAAGAGTAGGACAAAAATTGAAGATTAAGCAAAAGAGCTAGTCTCGACAAGATATTTAGTAAAGAAAAAGCCAGTAGATTTTCATCTACTGGCTTTTTTGATTCCCGTTATTTGAGAATTTATTCTTTGTTATTCATTACGTCATTCTGAATAAGGATAGCTTCTTTATGAATCATTCTAAGTAGCTGAGTCAAGAATTTTTCAGATAAGCCTAATGACTTTCCTAGCTCAGTACCTTGCTCTCTAACTTTTTCCCATCGCTTAAGCTGAAGAATATTTAAGTTTTGTTCCGATTTATAATCGCCTATTTCACTTACAATATTCATTCGTTGTGCAATAAGCGCTATAAGTTGCGCATCTATCGAGTCAATTTGATTTCTATATTGACCAAGCGGATTATAGTCTTCGCTGTCTTTGATGCTTAGACGGCAAACTAAACGATTTAATATGGTGTTTAATTCTGAAGGAAGAACTTGTTGCTCTTTTTGATTTAAGTTTATTTCAGGATTGAAATGACTTTCTATCATCAAGCCATCCATATTCAAGTCTAACGCTTTTTGAGAGATTTGTTGAATGTGTTCTTTATCTCCCGCAATATGACTTGGATCGCAAATCATAGGTAGATTGTGAAACCTTGATTTTAATTCAATAGGAATTTCCCATTTAGGTATGTTTCGTAAACTAGTTTGTTCAAAAGGATAGAATCCACAGTGAATAGCAGCCAATTTAGAAATACCAGCTTTGTTAATTTGTTCCAAAGCTCCAATCCAAAGATTGATATCTGGATTAAGAGGATTTTTTATCATTACAGGCACATTCATACCTTGAAGTGCACTTGCAAGTTCTTGTATAGAAAAAGGGTTCGAAGTTGTTTCAGCTCCTATCCATAGAATGTCAACGTTGTGACGTAGACACATTTCTACGTGTTTTGGAGAAGCAACCTCAACCATAGTTAATAGGTTGGTTTCTAACTTAACTTGATTTAGCCAATGAAGAGCGTTATCTCCACGACTATCAAAATTGTTAGAATTGGAACGTGGTTTCCAAATACTAGATCGGAAAATCTTGACCTGCTCAATCTCTTTTAATTGACGAGCTGTATTTAAGACCTGTTCTTCAGATTCAGCATTAGAAGGCCCACTAATTATTATTGGGCGGCTGTCTAATTTCTTAAACCACTCATTAATGGGCATTAAATTATTTAAATCGTTCATAGTCTTAAGTTAGGCCGGATGTAAACATATTTTTGGCTGAAAAGATTCGTGCAAAATTACGCTTTTAATTGTTTTAAGGAAATTCTAAATCAATTCATTCTACTAATGTCTTATAAAACATGATGGGGTAATTTCGGTTTTTGAGAAAAGATGGCTTTAATTGCATATGTATCAGTATTATGAATGGTTTTGATGATAGTGTTGTTTATTTGATGATAGACTTACTTTATAAGCTGTTTAGAAAAATCAATCAAGCTTTTTAAGGTGAATTAATCGTTGAAATAAAGCTTCGTTTATGTTTGTAAGTGACTGGTAATTAAGATAAGAGGATCTTTAAAGGTTTAGTTTGCGGGATTTAGATTAATTGAATTTTCATAGTCATTGGTATTTTTAATAGTGTGTAATATGCAGAATAATAGTCTTTTGGTAGTAGTTTTTGTTATCATATTTTAAATTTTAACATGAGTTTCTAATTGTTAAATAATCTGAAAATATTATTTATCTTTGAATGTTCTGCAAACGGTTCCGACAGAAATAGAACTTAGTTTTTTAGGATAATAACAATAATATTCGAAGTGTATTTATACACATTTTGTAAATACGATAAGGTAGATCTATACATAAGTATTCCTAAATCGTGACTGAGCAAATTCTTGAGATATGACACAAAAAACTTCCGATAAGGGTAGACGAAATTTTCTAAAAAGTTTTGGAGTAACTGTTGGTGCAGCTGGGGTTGTAAGTAGTTTTTCACTTCTAGGTGCCGCTAAAGCTGCAGCCGAAGAACCTAGTGAAATGGTTAACTTGTTAACTGCAGATGGGCAACTTGTTCAGGTTGATAAAAATCAACTTCGTCCTACAGTCAACGAACCTCTCGATGAGCTTCAACAAAGAGGGCGCGAGGGAATCGCTGGTAAATCATTTGTAATGGTTATCGATTTGAGTAAATGTAGAAATGCACGTAAGTGTATGTCTGCTTGTCAAAATCATCACCAGTTAAGAGCCGATCAGCATCATATTAATGTTCTGCAAATGCAGGATGCTGAGCATACAGCTCCTTATTTTATGCCTAAGCCCTGTCAGCATTGTGATAATCCCCCTTGTACAAAAGTGTGTCCTGTTGATGCGACTTTTAAACGTCAAGATGGTATCGTTTTGATTGACAATGAGCGTTGTATTGGTTGTCGTTTCTGTATTGCAGCTTGTCCTTATTCAGCGCGTATATTCCAATGGACTGAGCCTAAGGATGCCGAAAAGTATAAAGATTTAACCTATAATATTGAGGCGAATGTACCACAGAAAAAAGGTACAGTAAGTAAGTGTCTATTTAGTGCCGATCGTCTTCGCGAAGATAAGTTACCGTCTTGTGTTTCTGCTTGTCCTAATGGTGTTTACTATTTTGGAGATAGAAATGAAGATGCCGTTACCAATGGAACAAGTGGTGAAACAGTTCGTTTCTCTAAATTGATTGAGGATAACGCCGGTTATACCTTAATGGAAGAGCTAGGAACTAAGCCTCGAGTTTTTTACTTGCCTCCAAAGAATAGAGCTTTCGAATTCAATGGTGATCTATTGAATGAGGAGAACCTTCATTAATCAGAGATTAAAACACACACGATATATCAAATATTCATAGAAAATCAGTTTACTTATGAATGACAATACAAAATCGAAAGAAACAACACTTTCCTTTGAGAAATTAAAACAAGATGTTCTTCGTCCAATGCAAAATCATAGAGGACTGGAATTATGGATTGTTTTTCTAATTACAATTATTGCCGTAGGAGGTTGGGCATATTACGTACAGCTTCGTGATGGTCTTGGTGTAACCGGAATGCGTGACTATGTATCTTGGGGACTTTATATCGCCAACTTCGTATTCTTTGTTGCGGTAAGTTTGGTTGGAATGCTGATTTCATCGATACTTGGTTTGCTAAAAGTTGATTGGATTGCACCAATATCAAGGATAGCTGAGATTATTGCCGTTGCTTTCGTTGCAGTGGCAGGCTTGGTAATTGTTCTTGATATGGGTCGTCCAGATAGAGTAATCAACGTTTTGATTCACGGACGATTTCAGTCACCAATTTTGTGGGATGTTACTGTTATAACAACTTACTTAGTTATTAGTACTCTTTTATTGATTCTACCAATGATTCCAGATTTGGCTATCTGTAAGAAAGAGCTTAAGACAGCACCTCCAATTTTAAAGAAGCTATATTCAATTCTTTCATTTGGTTATACTAATACGCCAGAGCAGCATAAGCATCTTCATAAAATGATTAGAACTTTAATGGTTCTTATTGTTCCTGTTGGTTTAGCTATTCATACAGTAACATCATGGTTATTCGCAGCAACTCTTCGTAATGGATGGGATACGACAATCTTCGGTCCGTATTTCGTAGCAGGTGCATTTGTTGCAGGTTCTGCAGCTTTGATTGTTGCCATGTATTTCTTTAGAGTAAACTACAAACTACAAGACTATATTACCGAATTGCATTTCGATAAAATGGGTAAGTTAATGGTCGCTGTTTGTTTGGTTTACTTGTATTTTAATGTGAATGAGTTTTTAGTTCCGGGTTATAAAATGAAAACAGGAGATAGTGTTCACCTTAAGGAGTTATTCTTCGGATCTTGGGCAATCATGTTCTGGTCATCTCAACTTTTAGGAAATATTCTTCCAATAATGTTAATGGTGAATAAGCGTTTCAGAATGCCAAAGCCAATCATGATCATTTCTATATTTATATTAGCTAGTGCTTGGTTTAAGCGTTATGTGATTGTAATTCCTACAATGTTACACCCGCATCTTCCTATTCAGAATGTTCCCGATCATTTTAAACATTATTTTCCATCATCAGTTGAAATTACGGTCACAGTATTGAGTTTTGCTTTGGCACTACTTATTATTACGGTTTTGGCCAAAATCTTCCCGGTAGTACCTATCTGTGAGATTGCTGATCAGAAGGGAATTGATTATAAAATTGAGGAATAAAAAATCAAGAAACACATGAAAAACTTATCCACTATATTAGCGACTCTTGTTCTTGTATTTGCCTTTATGAATTCGGCATCTGCTGAGGATTGGGAAGTATCTACTACCGCAAAAAAGAAGCTTAACCCATATGAGTTAAGCAAGAAAAATATAAGTACAGGAAAGAAATTATATCAAACTAACTGTAAGTCTTGTCATGGAGATCCAACTAAGGCTAATATGTTGCCTTTAGTTCCTGCTCCATCTGATTTAGGATCTCAAAATTTCCTTATTCAGTCTGATGGTGAAATTTATCACAAGGTTAAAGTAGGTAAAGATGCCATGCCAACTTTCGAGAAAACTTTAAACGATGAGAGCAAATGGATGGTAATTGCTTATTTGCGTTCTTTCGATAAGAATAAAAAGAGAGCAGTTGTTACAAAAGCTGTTGTGAATCCTGAAGTAACTGATGTTAAAATTGAGCTTAATGTTGACACAGAGCACAAGAAACTAAAGGCACATTTAACTGGCTTGAAGAAGAACGGGAAACGTACTGGCCTTGAAGGAGTTGAATTGAGTTTTCTTGTAAAGAGATCATTTGGTCAATTAGATGTTTCAGGTGAAGAAGCTTATACCGATGCGAATGGTAAATTATTGATTCAGTTTCCAACCGATCTTCCTGGTGACAGAGAAGGACAAGTTGATCTAACGATAAAGATTACCGATGAAGATGAATATGGGGTAATTGAAGAGAAACGTGTTTTGTCAATTGCTGTTCCAACAAACCCTAAGAATCCTCTTGATGAAAGAGCTATGTGGGGAACAAGAGCGAATGCTCCAATTTGGATTATCGCAAGTTATATTTTAGGCGTAATTGGTATTTGGGGTGTAATATTTATGGTTCTATTCCAAGTGTTTCAGTTATCAAAAATGAGAACTAAATCTAGTTAGATTCTCAATTGATTACTCAATATTATCTTTTTTCTTTTTGGGTGCAAAGCCTAACTTATAAAGTAAATAGCCTATCCCAGATAGGAAATGAGCAAGAGTAACACCTGCAATAATATAAATAAGAGTTGAATCAGAGAACATTGTTTTCGATTAAGACTAATGAGTCTGCAATATGACGAAAATAGCTGAAGTTACAAAGAACGAAGCCTGTATCCATTGTGGCGACGATTGTGGTAAACATCCTGTAATTTGGGATGGTAAGCCATTTTGTTGCTCAGGTTGTTCTACAGTTTATCAGCTCTTGAACGAAAATGAACTTTGTTCTTATTACAATATTGAGTCTACTCCAGGGATTCGTGTTGAGGAAGGGAAATTCAAGGAGAAGTATGCTTTCCTTGATGATGAAGAGATTAGTTCTAAGCTTTATGAATTCTCAGAAGAATCAATTCGTAAAGTAAGCTTGTATATTCCGGGTATACATTGTAGCTCGTGTATTTGGTTACTCGAACATTTACATATTTTAAATAAAGCTGTCTTAAAATCTACTGTCAACTTTGTTAAAAAGGAAGTGACAGTGACTTTTGATTCCGATGAATTAAGCCTTCGTGCTTTAGCTGAGTTACTAGCATCAATCCACTATATTCCTGAAATTACGCTTGATAATCTTCAAGAGAAAAAGAATCAGGATGCTAATAAGAAACTTCTATACAAAATAGGTGTTGCAGGTTTTGGTTTTGGTAACATCATGTTACTAAGCTTACCTGAGTATGTGCCGGGCTCAGAATATTTGGAAAGTAATTTTAAATCATTTTTTGGAATGATGAATTTTCTGCTAGTCCTACCTGTTCTCTTTTATAGTGGGAACGACTATATCATTTCTGCATTCAAAGGTTTAAAACATAAATTTATAAATATTGATGTGCCTATTTCATTAGGTATTATCACTCTCTTCGTACAATCTAGTTTTGAAATATTTACCAGCACAGGTTCTGGTTATATGGATTCACTTACGGGTTTAATTTTCTTTTTACTGATTGGTAAATGGTATCAAAGTAAAAGCTATCAAGCTTTATCATTTGAGCGTGATTACCGTTCATACTTCCCTGTTGCTGTAAGTAAAATTATTGATGGGGAAGAGGAAAGTACTCAGATCAATAAGTTAAAGAAGGGAGATCTTATTCTTATAAGAAATCAAGAATTGATTCCTGCTGACGCGATATTGACCAAAGGTGAAGCTTTAATTGATTATAGTTTTGTCACAGGAGAGTCAAGATCTGTTTCAAAATCAATAGGTGATCATTTATTTGCAGGAGGCAAGCAAGTAGGTGGTGCTATTGAAATGTGCATTGAAAAAGAGGTTATTCAATCTCGTTTGACACAACTTTGGAATCAGTCGGAGGATAAAGAAATTTATTTCTCAAAATTGAATTCTTTAATCGATCAGATAAGTAAGTATTTTACTTTAATTGTGATTGCCATTGGGGCTTTGGCGGGTTTTTATTGGATGCTTAACGATACGACTAAAGCAGTGTTTGCTTTTACATCGGTTTTGATTGTTGCTTGTCCTTGTGCTTTAGCCTTATCATCACCTTTCGCTCTTGGTAACACCATGCGAATGCTAGGCCGATTAGGAATCTATTTAAAAGGTGCCGATATCGTAGAAGCACTAAGTCGTGTTGATACGATTGTTTTCGATAAAACAGGAACTATTACTCAAGCTGATGCTGTGAGTGTAAAATATGATGGAGAAGCCTTAAACGAAGAAGATTTTAATGCCGTTAAATCCTTAGCTCGACATTCATCTCATGTGTTGAGCACAATACTTTACGATCATCTAGGGAATTATGAGGCTAAAAAAGTTGATGATTTTAAAGAGATGGTTTCTTTAGGATTGACAGGTGAAATTGAGGGAAGAGAAGTGAAGATAGGTTCAGCAAGTTTTGTCCTAGATTCTAAAGCTGAAAATTTATCCGGTTCTACCGAGGTTTATGTTTCTATAGATGGAAAAGTAAAAGGTCGATTTATCTTGAGTAATCAGTATCGAACTGGTTTAAATGAGTTGATCACTTCCTTATCGTCGACTTACGGATTACATGTTCTTTCGGGTGATAATGATGCTGAGAAATCAAATTTGGCTAAGATCTTCCCTAAGAACTCAAACTTATTATTCAACCAGTCTCCTAAAGATAAGTTGGAGTATATCCAATCTCTAAAAGGGAGTGGAAAAAAAATATTAATGATAGGCGATGGCTTGAATGATGCTGGAGCTTTAAAGGTGAGTGATGTGGGTATATCTATTGCAGATGATATTTACCATTTTTCGCCAGCTTGTGATGCTATTTTGGAAGCTTCAAAATTTCAAGATTTGAAGAGGTTTTTAAATATATCGAAGAAAGGGATGTGGGTTGTTAGACTTAGTTTCCTTTTATCGTTCGCATATAATTTATTCGGTTTGTATTTTGCAGTTCAGGGAATTTTATCTCCTATTGTAGCGGCATTATTAATGCCTATAAGTTCTATTTCAGTAGTAGCCTTTGCAAGTTTTACAACGAGCTATTTTGCTAGAAATAAAGAATCAGATCTATTGAATAAAAGGGAAACAGTTTTGCCAAGTATAGGTGAAGTAAGTAAAAAACGTGTGCAGCTTAATTAAGCTGTTTGATTATATACAAGATTAAAAATTGAAACTTGAGTGTAATATTTGTTTTAATAGCGGTGAGTATGGTAGTGGCTGGAGGCTTCTTAATAGGTTTTTTATGGGCCGTTAAGAAAGGTCAGTATGATGATCATTATTCACCATCGGTCAGAATTTTATTCGATGACCAAGAAATAGAAGAACAGAACAAGGTAGAGACGCATGGACATGCGTCTAAACAAGAACAGGAAAACGAGGAAACGCACAAAAATAAAATAGACACACACGGACGTGGGTCAGAAAACAACGCGAAAGCGTCTAAACCAAACAAGGATATTAGTTAATACCCATATGCATAATCAATAATCTATAACATACATGGAAACACAACATTTTTCTTACGATAACAAAATCGTAAAATATTTTGCTTACGCTACCATATTGTGGGGTGTAGTCGGAATGTTGGTCGGTCTTTTGGCTGCTTTACAATTGGCGTTCCCCGTTTTTAATTTCAATTTGGCTTATACCTCATTTGGTAGAATTAGGCCAGTTCATACTAATGCGGTGGTCTTTGCCTTTGTTGGTAATGGTATTTTTACTGCAGTGTATTATTCGCTTCAGCGTCTGTTAAAGGCTCGTATGTTTAGCGATAAATTGAGTTGGGTTCACTTCTGGGGTTGGCAGGCTATTATTGTATCTGCTGCTGTAACCTTTGTTTTAGGAATCACAACCAGTAAAGAATATGCCGAACTTGAATGGCCTATTGATATCGCACTTACCATTATTTGGGTTGTGTTTGGATGGAATATGTTTGGAACGATATTGAGAAGAAGAGCGGATCATTTATATGTATCGATATGGTTCTATATTGCCACATTTGTGACGGTTGCAGTTCTGCATATTGGTAATTCAATTGAGATTCCATATAGCTGGTTACAATCATATCCTGTTTATGCAGGTGTACAAGATGCCTTGGTTCAATGGTGGTATGGTCATAATGCGGTTGCATTTTTCTTGACGACTCCATATTTAGGTTTGATGTACTATTTCTTGCCTAAGGCAGCTAATCGTCCTGTTTACTCATATCGATTATCTATTATTCACTTTTGGGCATTAGTATTCCTATATATTTGGGCTGGTCCTCATCACTTGTTATATACTGCTTTACCAGATTGGGCACAATCATTAGGTGTTGTATTCTCTATTATGCTTATTGCTCCGTCTTGGGGTGGTATGTTTAATGGTCTATTAACTCTTAGAGGTGCTTGGGATAAAGTTCGCGATAGTGCAACGCTTAAGTTTATGGTAGTTGCTGTTACCGCTTACGGAATGTCAACTTTTGAAGGTCCAATGATGTCACTTAAATGGGTGAATGCATTAACTCACTATACGGATTGGAATATTGCTCACGTACATATTGGTGCAATGGGATGGAATGGTTTCTTAACCTTTGGTATGTTGTATTACCTATTCCCAAAGATGTGGAAAACTAAACTGTATTCTGAGAAATTAGCCAATGCTCACTTCTGGATTGGAACCTTAGGAATTATCTTCTATGCTCTTCCATTGTATTGGGGTGCAGTTGTTCAAACATTAATGTGGAAAGAATTTACACCAGATGGTTTGTTAGCTTACCCTAATTTCCTTGAGACAATTACTCAGATTTTACCAATGTACCATATGAGAATTCTTGGTGGATTATTCTACTTTATTGGCTTATTCTTAATGGTTTATAACCTATTAAAAACAGCTGCTTCAGGCAAGTGTGTTGATAATGAGGAAGCTTCTGCTCCAGCATTGGTTACTTCTTCGAAACGTGCTAAGGGAGAAGGATGGCATCGTTGGTTAGAGCGTCGTCCAGTTCAGTTTATGGCCTTAGCAACAGTTGCCATTTTAATTGGTGGTGCTTTTGAGGTTATTCCTACTTACCTTATTAAGTCGAATATACCAACTATAGAGAGTGTGAAACCATATACACCACTTGAATTAGAAGGTCGTGATATTTATATCCGTGAAGGATGTAATACCTGTCATACGCAAATGATTCGTCCATTTAGATCGGAGACGGAGCGTTATGGTGATTATTCTAAAGCAGGCGAACTTGTTTACAATCACCCACACCTATGGGGATCGAAACGAACAGGTCCAGACTTGGCTCGTGAAGGTGTTGTAGGTGGGAAAATGTACAAAACAAATGTTTGGCATTACAACCATATGTTGGATCCACAAAAAATGAATGCACAATCAATTATGCCAGCTTATCCTTGGTTGATAAAGGATGATTTGAGTACTAAGAATACGTCTGCTAAGATTCGTGTTATGATTAAGCTAGGTGTTCCTTATGACGAAGCACCATACCCAGCAAATTACGATGTAGTTGCTCTTGAAGATTTGAAGACGCAAGCAGATGAGATTGCAGCTGATCTTAAAGAGAATGGTGTGGAAGTGGCAAGTGAGAAAGAGATTATTGCGGTTATTGCCTACCTACAGCGTTTAGGTCGCGATATTTCTGTTAAAGAATAAAAACAAGTAATAAGGGTAATGGATAAAGTGAAGATCTAATTTTCACTTTATCCTTTTTCCTTTAAACTTTATAAAATATGAAACTAGTAAGTCATTATTTGCAAAGTATATCAGATGTTGGTCTTTTCCCAAGCATCTCGCTAATCATCTTTTTTAGCTTTTTTATGGCGATGATATGGTGGACTTTTAAGAAAAGCAATAAAAACTATTTCCAGGATATGGAAAGTTATGCGCTAACAGATGAAGATGTTGATTCAAACTCGAATAACTCTATACCTGACTAGTGTTGCTTTAAGTTCTGATATAAAAACTGTTTAAGACATTAAAATATTCTGTAATGGAAAAAAAAGATAAGTTTCTCGAGGAAAATGAGCACCTAATGAGTGATCATGATTACGATGGAATTCGTGAGTTGAATAACCCAATGCCTACTTGGTGGCGTTATTTATTTTATGTGACTATTGTATTTGCAGCTGTTTACATGTTTCGTTATCATGTGTTTGGCGACGATCTTCAAATTGCTGAATATGAAAAGGAAATGGCACTTGCTGAAGCTAATAAACCAAAACCTACTTTCGATGAATCATCTCTTGTGATGATGAATGATGCTAAGGATTTAAATGCTGGTAAGGCGATTTACGATAAAAATTGTGTGGCTTGTCATGCTTTACTTGGCGAAGGGAATGCAATTGGGCCAAACCTAACTGATAACTACTGGTTAAATGGTGGAAGTCTTGAAGATGTTTATAAGATTATAAAAATAGGTAAACCATTAAAGGGCATGTTAGCTTGGCAGAATCAATTGTCGCCTGAGCAAATGTTGCAGGTTTCTAGTTATTTAATGACCTTGGGTGGAACGAATCCTCCTAATGCAAGAAAAGCGCAAGGGGAATTGTATAAACAAGAGAAGTAAAAGATAAAGAACGCGAAATGCTCAACCAAAATTTGGATAATACCTACAGGGATCAACTTGCGACTCTAAATAAAAAAGGGAATAGACAGTGGGTGTATGCCAAGCAACCCGAAGGTAAATTATATAACTATAGAAATCTAGTTAGCTATTTGCTTTTGACAATGCTTTTGGTTGTTCCCTTTATAAAAGTAAATGGTGATCCTCTTATCCTACTCAATGTAATTGAAAGAAAGTTTATTCTTTTTGGTGTCCATTTCTGGCCACAAGATTTTCACATCTTTCTGTTTTCTACGATTACACTTTTTGTATTTATTGTTCTTTTTACGGTGAGTTATGGTCGTATTTGGTGTGGTTGGGCTTGTCCGCAAACTGTTTTTTTAGAGTTTGTATTTCGTAGAATAGAATATTTGATTGAAGGAACACCGCAAGAACAACGTAAGTTGAAAGCTCAATCGATGAACTTTGAGAAGTTTTGGAAGAAAACGACGAAACATTCTCTTTTTTATGTCATCTGTTTAATCCTTGCTAGTGCTCTTCTTTCATATGTGAGAGGTGCCGATTTTGTATTAAATCTTTGGGATAATCCATCGAGTAGTTCTATTCTATTTATAGCATTATTGTTCTTTTCAACGGTAATGTATTTTGTTTTCTCACGTTTAAGAGAGCAAGTTTGTGCTATGATCTGTCCATATGGTAGATTACAAGGTGTTTTGCTTGATTCAAATACCATTGTTGTTGCATACGATTATAAAAGAGGAGAAGAAAGAGCACCACTTGAGGCAGGTGAAGATAGAGAGGCTGATAATAAAGGTGATTGTATTGATTGTTACGATTGTGTTGATGTTTGTCCTACCGGAATAGATGTTCGCGATGGCACTCAACTTGAATGTATCAACTGTATGGCTTGTATCGATGCTTGTAATTCGGTGATGGCTTGGCAAGGAAAACCTAAAGGCCTAATTCGTTTCGATTCAGAAAAGAATATTGCTGAAGGTATCAAACAGAAATGGCCAGTTCGTAAGATTGCTTATACGACTGTTCTTGTTATTTTATTGGGTGTTTTAGTTGGTTTATTTGCTTCGAGAACCGATTTAGAAGCTATTATTCTTCGTACACCGGGATTAATGTATCAAGAACCAGCTGAAGGAATCATCAGTAACATGTATAGCTTCAAGATTGTAAATAAAACGACTGAAGATTTACCCGTTAAGTTTAAGATTCTTAATAGAGAAGGCGAAATTCAAATTATTGGAAAAACCTTTAATGCAGCAGCAAGTTCTATACACGAAGGAACCTTCTTTGCAAAGTTTTCTAAGAAATCTGTTTTAACAGATAAAACACAAATACAAGTTGGTGTTTATGCAAATGATAGACTAGTTGAAAAAGTAGATCTGACCTTTGTAGGGCCTAATTAGTATATAGACTATAAGATATGAAGAATTTAAGTTGGGGTACAAAACTAGCCATGTTTATCTCTGTATATGTTATCGGTATTTTAATTTTTGTTGGCTTTAGTTTAACTCAGGATATTAACCTGATTTCAACAGATTATTACCCGCAGGGAATCGATTTTCAATCTAAGATTGATAAGATTAAGAATACGTATACTTTGAAAGAGAAAGTTGTTGTTTCGCAACAAGGAGGCACTATTCAAGTTCAATTCCCCGAAGGAATGCAATCAGGTGTAAGTGGAAGTGTTATTTTCTTTCGCCCATCTAACTCAGATGATGACTTGCGTTCAGCTATAAAACTAGACGAAACAGGTCTTCAGGTTTTTAAGTCTGAACAGTTTGTTAAAGGGCGATATGCAATCCAGCTTGACTGGAAGCATCGTGGTGAAGCCTACTATCAGGAAGAAGCTATTTATTTGTCGAAATAAAACATTAAAAGAAATGATGATTTATTTATCAGCCCTTAGCCTTGGTTTATTAGGTAGTTTCCATTGTGTGGGGATGTGTGGGCCTATTGCCTTAGCTATTCCATTAAAAACAGATTCGTGGTTGCTACGAATTTTAGGTGGTGTTATCTATAACCTTGGTCGTGCCGTTACATATGCCATTATGGGAGCAGTTTTCGGTCTTTTGGGGCAAGGTCTTGTTATGAGTGGTTTTCAGCAATGGGTATCCATTATTATGGGATCTGTCATGATTATTTCAGTACTTGCACCTTCTCTGTATAAAAATCGATTCGACACAGAGAAATCTGTTTTCGGATTTGTGGGCAAGGTGAAAGTGTCCTTGAGAAAACTATTTACTCAAAGTAGTAATTCATCTCTTTTTCTAATAGGACTATTGAATGGCCTATTACCCTGTGGATTGGTCTATTTTGCCATTGCAGGAGCTATTGCAACAGGCTCATATTATAGCGGCAGTTTATTCATGTTTGTTTTTGGCTTAGGTACAATTCCAATGTTATTAGCAGTTTCTTTAATTGGAAATATGATTACGCTTCAATTAAGGAAAAAGCTAACTCGCGTTATACCATACGCTATTGTTTTTATCGGTGTATTATTTATTCTTCGAGGCTTAAGCCTAGGTATTCCTTACCTAAGTCCACCAGAAAAAGCAATGACTATTCCTATTGAAAAGACTAAGCCTTCTTGTTGTCATTAACATCACATCACAAAGTAAATAGAATAGGGCTATATCTACGGGATTAAGCCCGAGGCAAATTCATTCAATCAATATTTCATCTCAGGAAACATGCATCTTCATTCAGGAGACACAGCATGCGTTTCAATAGACCTGGAACCCATTTCAGTAGACTTGAAACTCGTTTCAGTAATATGGCGGTCTGTTTATATCCTCTTGTTGGTGTTTGCATACCATTCCAAGCCCTTTTCAGTAAATCCGAATTGCATTTCAGCGGATATACAGCACTCTTCAGTAGACCTGGGACCCATTTCAGTAGACTTTTATGCTGTTTCAATAGACCTGAATTGTGTTTCAGCAAATTGGCATTTTTATTCTGTTACTTAAGAATAAAACAGCTACCTGTTTTTTTTACGAAAAAAAAATTGCGTTCCTCAAAATACGCTTAAAGTAGATAGTTCTCAACAAACATAGGAAGTACATCGTTCTTTTAATCAATCACACCTACTTAACTCCTTGTTGTTCTTATGGTTATTTTACAGGCGATTATTGCTTAACACTACTATTATGTGTACATTCGATAATCTAAGTCAAAAAAATAGTATCAACCCAAAAAACAACAAAATGAATAAGACCATTACTGCACGCCACAATGCTAATAAGCAAGTGCTAATAGTACTCTCAAATTTCAATAGTAAGTATGCTGGAATTCCTGTTTTTGTTCATGCCGTTTCAGTGTTTGATGGCTTAATTAACAACACGGAAGACTTGTTCACAAAAGTAGGTAGTGTTCCAAACAAAACAGCAGGAAATAAAAATATAGCTCGCGCAGAACTGGTTGGCGTAAGCATTAAGGTGAGCAATATTGTGAAGGTTTATGCATTTATGACTAAAAATGAAAACCTGAGCAATTCAATAATTAGTTCGGAAAGTGAACTTGCGATGAGAATGCGTCAGCAAGATTTACTTGATTATTCGAAAAATTTAGCCAACAATATTGCTCCAATTGCCACTGAATTACTTAACTATGGCCTTAGCGAGGCTTTAATCGAAGAATTAACAAAAGAGATCGCTGAATTTAAAGAAGTAATAAGCGAGCCCCGCCAATTAATTAATGAACGTAAAACCTCTAACGAATTAATCGAAGACAATATCGACAAAGTATACTCTTTGCTGATTAATCAACTGGACCCACTTATGGAACTGTTTGTAGATGATAACGAATTTTACATTGCCTACAAATCGGCTCGTATGATTGTTGATCCGGCAAGTAGAAAAAAAGTTGAAGAAGAAATTTCTTAATTATACTGATACTTTACTAGCAACCATTTTATACCCGATTCATTTATTTGAGTTGGGTATTTTTATATCTAATTATCTGAAGATTTGTTATTGTTTCTATTTTATTGGCACCGCTTTTGTCTATCCACAACATATTTCTCTTATAAATTGTCTCTCGCTTATTCTATGAATGTGTCTCGACTGGATCATTGGTATGGCTCGATAGGACTAGTGTGATATATATCGAATATGTACTAACAAACTTAGCTTACAATGCACAAATTAATCGCTTTACTATTGCTTTCCTTTCTATGTTTAAGTGTACAGGTTCAAGCACAAAAAACAGTAGAAGTATCAGATAATCGATACGATCAGGGCTTTTATAATAATATCTCTTCCTATTTAAAAATGTATCATTTGAGAGACTTGTCTCAGAGTAAAGATTCCTTGTGTATTCGGATTTGGATGTCAAACAGAATTATTGAGATTAGCCAGCAAGATGGGGTGAATGTGCATGTTGTCAATCATATATATCATCATACGGGTACCGTTATTAAAACAAATACTTATGATAGTGAAACGGCTCGCATACTTCTCGATACTCTCCTTACCAATGGTATCATGAACATCTCGCCAGATGCTAAATTTGGTATAGATGGTTTTTTATTGAAATTTGAGATATCGACTCCAGATAAATATAGAGTGTATTCATACTGGTCACCCAGATTAACCAGTACGGGTATGCATAAAAAAGTGGCAGAGCTAAGTGCTCTTACATCCCGTGTACTTAATTTGAATAATAAATCGCATCAATTTCGTTCTAGCCTTGAAAGTGGGGGATACCCCTTGGGTATGTCTTCGTTTTGGGTTGATCGGTTTTTACCCGATGATATTGAAAAGTCTTCGCTTTATATAGCGGTTCAAACGATGATGAAAGCAGAATTAGGGGTAGATGAAACGACGAGTAGTCTCCAATTTCCAAGAATAATGATTAATAATCTACCCGTATTTATGCGCGACCTAAATAAGTACGACTTGTCGGAGATAAAGAAAGTGAAGCTAATTAGAAAAGGCGATGACCTGGCAGTCTTGTACGGAGCCTTTATTGAGCATGGACTTTTCATGATTGAAACACTGCCTAAATAATAGCTCTTCACGAATAGTTTAAATTAACATACCTTATTAATTGCTTTTTGTTAAGATAACCAGTAATTTAAGGGGGATTCAAAATTTAACCCACAAGCCTTGCTTATGAACTTGCTAGATCCCATTTTAAATCTTTTCCGTTCAGATACAGAAGATTTTTACTACGTTAAATTCGAACGAAACGAGAAGTGTTATTGTAACAGTGGTAAGAAGTATAAAAGCTGTCACTATCCTCAGCATCACAAATCGAGTAAGCGTGCCGTTCGTAAGATTAATTCAATAAGTGGAGAAGAAGCCTTTAAAGTTCTATCCATTAAGAAAATTAGGAAAGATCACGAGTTATTTAAAGCTGCAGTTATTCAAGAATAGTTAGAGGTATGAATGGTGAAAAATAGATCGAAGAAATTCTGATCTATTTTTTTTCTTTAATGTTTCTTATGGTTTCAGGTTCTATACGGCCGTATGAGTTTCCCCAAGAGTTAAGAATGTAATTAAAAACTAAGCTTAAATCTTTTTCTCTAAGTCCAGAAGCAGGCATATAGTTTTTGTATTTTTTTCCATTTACTTTAATCTCTTCACCGCTTCCATATTTTACCATTCTGACAGCATCTTCCATCTTGTTTTCTAAGAAATCTGAATTAGCAAGTGGAGGATACACATTGTTTAAGCCTTCGCCATTTTTTCGATGACAAGTCATGCACTTAGCTCTATAAATCTGAGCTCCTTTTTCCATTTCACTTTCTGATATCACACCTTGGTTGACTAAAACTTTTTTGCTTGAATTTGTACAAGAAAAAGAGATAAGTACAAATAATGTGATCAATATGATGTTGGATATTTTCATGTATAAGAAGTTTATATTCTAAAAATAGGTGCATTTCTTTTGAAATCAAACTTAAGATCTTTCTTCTTTAACAAGTTTGATGCCTTTAGTTAAGGCCAAAAATCAGGATAAATAGTTTAGTTGACTAATAATTATCTAGAAAGTGGCATTTACTCCAATTCAAATTACTTGCTGTAGTCTGCATTTCATGTGGAATTTGATCTTATTTTATGTCTTGTTGTAGAAGTAGTTGTGTTTTATTTTTTAGCTGGAAGTATTATTTATTATATTTAAAGGTGTTCAGTTTTAACTCGATTATCTCACAGTATTAATACAAGGAGGAGTTCAAATGAAATTATCACTTTTTTTATTTTTAGCATGTTTTCTGCAAATGCAGATTTTGTTTAGTCAGGATGTTGAGAAAGATGTAGAAGTTGGAATTATAGAACACCTTGATGAGTTTGTTCCATCGGATATTCAAGTTATGAATGAGGATGGTGTAATTGTCAATCTTAAAGACCAAATTGATAAACCAACGGCATTAATTTTTGTCTATTTCCGATGCCCAGGAATCTGTAGTCCATTAATGGATGGATTGGCAGATGTGATTCAAAAATCGGATATGAATTTATCTGAGGATTATCAAGTTTTAACCGTAGGTTTCGATCCCCGTGAAACCATTGATTTAGCGATTAAAAAGAAGAAAAACTACCAAGGACTTATTACAAACAAAAATACGAAAGAAGGCTGGCGTTTTTTCACATCGGATAGTGCCAATATTGCAAGAATAACCGATGCTCTTGGATTTAAATATATCAAAGCAGGTAACGATTTTACGCATGCAGCAACAGTTATTATTCTAAGCCCAGAAGGAAAGATCACTCGATACTTAAATGGAACTTACTTTCTACCATTCGAGTTTAAATTGGCTATGCTAGAAGCATCCAAAGGTCTTTCTGGACCTACAATTAATAAAATTCTTCAATTTTGTTATTCTTACGATCCAGTAGGGCAAGGCTACGTTTTAAATGTAACCCGAGTAAGTGGAACCTTAATATTAGGTCTCGGATTAATTGTTTTCCTATTACTAATCATTCGTAAACCACGAAGAAGACACTACCCTAAGAATTAGACTATGATAGAAACACACACGCAGGATACTACCCCGAGTTTCCTTGAGTACAAAGGTAGATTCAAAGGCTTAATGGGCTGGATATTTTCTACCGATCACAAACGTATTGGATTGTTGTATTTGTATAGTATGCTTGTCTTTTTTTCTATCGCAGCTATACTTGGTTTAATGATGAAGTTGGAGCTTATGGCTCCTGGTAAAACGATTATGGGAGCGCAAACCTATAATAGTTTCTTTACGCTTCATGGTATTACAATGATTTTCTTGATTGTTGTACCAGGCTTACCAGCCGTTTTTGGTAATTTCTTTTTACCGATAATGATTGGCGCTAAAGATGTTGCTTTCCCGAGGTTGAATCTTATTTCGTGGTGGATCTATATTATTGGCGCTTTTATTGCTCTTTCGGCTCAGTTTTTTGGGGATGGACCTCCAGATACAGGTTGGACATTCTATGCGCCTTATAGTTTTAGAACGGGAACCAATATGTTACCCGCCGTAACTGGGGCTTTCGTTTTAGGGTTTTCATCTATTGTTACGGGTATTAACTTTATTGTAACCATGCACCGAATGCGTGCTCCAGGAATGAATTGGATGAAAATGCCTCTTTTCCCTTGGGCTTTATATGGGACTGCCTGGATTCAAGTACTAGCAACGCCTATCGTTGGGGTTACTTTATTAATGGTCGTGTTGGAAAGAACACTTCAAATTGGTTTTTTTGATCCAGCTTTAGGTGGCGATCCAATTTTATATCAACATCTATTTTGGATCTATTCTCATCCAGCTGTGTATATCATGATACTTCCTGCTATGGGTGTGATATCTGAGATTATTCCAACTTTTGCTAGGAAAACAATTTTTGGATACACAGCAATTGTAGTATCTACTTTGGCTATTGCTTTTGTTGGCTACTTTGTATGGGGACACCACATGTTTACTTCTGGTATGAGCGGCGTTGCACTATACACTTTTTCCATTCTGACTTTCCTTGTAGCTATTCCAAGTGCTATTAAAATTTTTAACTGGGTGGCTACGCTTCATAAAGCATCCATCGATATGCAAACACCTTTTTTGTGGGCACTTTGTTTTCTATTTGTGTTTATGATTGGCGGGCTTTCGGGTATGGTACTGGGTGCACTATCGGCTAATGTTCATTTGCATGATACAGCATTTGTGGTTGCTCACTTCCATTATATTGTGTTTGGAGGTACGGGGTACGCATTCTTTGGAGCACTACATTATTGGTATCCAAAAATGTTTGGTCGAATGTATGACAAATCATGGGCGAATATTGGCTTAGCTATGTTCTTTATTGGTTTTAATACCTTGTACCTTCCTATGTTTTATTTAGGAATGATTGGTATGCCTCGTCGTTATTACGATTATGTAGATAAATTCCATGGGCCCAATATTATTTCTTCCTTAGGAGCTATGGTAATGATAGCTGGTTTGATTGTTATCATTACTAATTTAGTTAGATCAGCTCGCCATGGAACTCCTGCTGTAAAAGACCCTTGGAAAGGTAAAACTCTCGAGTGGACTGTTGGAAGTCCACCAAGTCTTGAAAACTTTGATGAAATTCCTACTGTAACCGATCATCCTTATAATTATGACTAATCACACTCATATTGACGAACATAGAGACGATGAAGGTGCTAAAACAGGTATGTGGATATTTATTTTCACTGAACTCCTGCTTTTTGGTGGTCTTTTCATAGTTTATTCGATATACCGTTATTTAAACCCATTGGCCTTTCATTTGGCTGCCGAAGAGCTCGACACTTTTGTTGGGACTTTAAATACGGTTATCCTTTTGGTGAGTAGTATGACTATTGCCATGGCAATAACTTCGATACAGCTTAAAAACAAAAAGCTCACTCTAATATTGATGGGAGTTACGATTCTATTGGCAGCAGTTTTCATGGTAAACAAGTACTTTGAGTGGACTGGGAAAATCTCTCATGGTATATTCCCAGGAAGTGAAATTCTACACCAGAGTAGTCAAGGTGAAATCTTATTTTTTGGCCTGTATTATGCCATGACTGGATTACATGCTTTGCATATTATAATTGGTGTTGGTTTCATAGCTTATGTCATGTGGCTAGTTAAAACTGATGACGTTAAGCATGATGATTTCGTGATACTTGAAAATAGTGCCTTATATTGGCATCTAGTCGATCTGATTTGGATTTTCTTATTCCCATTATTTTACTTGATTACTTAAAAATTGAAATTATGGATAATGGTCAACATACACATATTGTAAAGTACAGCACCTTTGTTTGGGTTCTGATAATTTTATTGGTGTTTACCTTTAGCTCGCTTGCAATCACTAAACTCGATTTGGGTGTGTTTTCAGTAACAGCAGCTTTGGTTTTTGCCTCAGTAAAATCAGTTATTGTATTGATGTATTTTATGCATCTAAAGTTTGATAAGAAATTTTACGCCATTATGATGGCTGGAATTGTTCTCTTATTAACTTCTGTTATTCTCGTTACATTTTTAGACTACTTATACCGATAGCTTATGTTTTCAAAAGAAATGGCTGACGCATCCAATTTTGTAAAAGGAGTAGATACTTCGTTTATAGTCATATTCGGAATAATTTCATTTTTCCTAATTGGAATTACAGCGACTATAATTTATTTCGTTTTCAGATATAGAAAATCAAAGCATCCTAAGGCTGTGCAGATTCATGGTAATACTACGCTCGAGATTGTTTGGACTATTATACCAACGATTTTGGTAATGGTTATGTTTTACTATGGCTGGATGGGATATAAACCTATGAAAGAAGTTCCTGATGATGCCTTTACAATTAAAAGCGTTGGACGAATGTGGAATTGGCAATTTCAGTACGAGAATGGTAAGAAAACGGATACCTTATATGTACCAAAAGATCGTGCAGTAAAGCTCGACCTTGTTGCTTTAGATGTTTTGCATAGCCTTTATATTCCTGCATTTAGACTCAAACAGGATATTGTTCCTGGTAAAGAGCAATTTATGTGGTTTATTGCTGGACGAGAAGGTGATTTTGATTTATTCTGTACGGAATATTGTGGATTATCTCACTCTTCCATGACCACGTCAGTGGTTGTAATGGCAGAAGATAAGTTTGATAAATGGTATATTGATACGACTACCGTAGCTCCTGTTATTACTGATAAACCTGGAGCTTTAGGTTTGCGTATAGTAAGGAAAAATGGCTGCTTGGCTTGTCATTCTTTGGATGGATCTAAAATTGTGGGGCCAACTTGGAAAGGTTTGTTTGGAACTGAAGAGACAGTTGTGACAAAAGGAGTAGAACGACAGTTAACTGTTGATAGTGCTTATGTTATGAACTCTATTTATAATCCGAATGATGATATCGTAAAGGGCTTTAAGAAAGGGCTCATGCTATCTTATAAAAATGAATTAAAAGAAGAGGATATTAAAGAAATTATTGAATTTATGAAGACTCTGAAATAGATCTTTCAATAGTTATTTTTGGGCGTGAATCACTAACCCTCTTTATAGATAAATGCTCAAAAAAACTCATAAGACGTTAATTCGTTTTATGAGTTTTTTATTTTGTCTTTTCTATCGATCTAAAAATCTTTTCTTTTGGTATACTTAAGCATTAAGTATAGTGGAAGTAATAGCCAAATAAAAAGTGAGACAATAGAGATGATAATACCTTGCCATGCTCCGAAAAACTTATAAAATACAGCTCCTGTATATCCCATTAGTGCTGATGTATCAAGAAACAGCATGATGAGAACTCTACCTAAATCGATAGGGTTAATCAGAGTGAGTAGAATTGCAAGGTTTTCTGTCGGGTAAGATTCAAACCAAATCAGAATGAGTAATAGAAGTCCGTCGTAAATAATGGACATGAAAAGCCAGATGAAAAGAGAAAGACCAAAGCCCTTAATTCGATTCTCGAAACGAAGTGCAACTAAAAAACTAAGTAATGAGAAGATAAAACTAAGGATGAATCCGACTCCAATTAGAACGAGAAAGTCTGGTAATTGAGGACTATAAAAAATACCGCGCATAACAAAAGGGAGTCCCACCCCTAGAATGAAACTTAAGGATAATGATACGGACAAGCCTAAATATTGTCCTAAGAATATTGACTTTCTTTTAATGGGATGGGAGAGCAGTAATTCTGTAAATTCGCGAGAATTATACATGTAAATAGCACCGAAAACAGTTGCTACTAATGGGATCAACAAGAGAATCACATTCATCATACTAATGATAGATTTAGTGATATCACCATTCATGTATAGAATAGAAGAACTAACCAGTATATAAAAAACAAAGTAGGCTATGCTCCAATTGGAACGAATAAGGTCGAATAGGCTATATTTGAATATTTTAAGCATGGCTATTTTCAATTAGATTCGTAATCGCGGATTCTAACTGTGTAGATCCATTTTGATTAATCAAGTCTTGAACTGATCCTTGAAAGTAAATGTCCCCTTCGAGTAGGAAGATTATCTCATCAGAAATTTCCTGAACCAAACTCATAATGTGTGTGGTGAAAATGATGAGTTTCCCTTTAGCCTTTTCTTTTTGTAATAGTTCTTTAAAGCGACTAATGGCTACTGGGTCGAGACCTACTGTTGGTTCATCCAAAATAATAACTGGTGAATCAAACATGAATGCTAAAACCATATTAACCTTTTGTCGGGTTCCTCCTGAGAGATTACGTAGAGGCTTCTTTAGTTCATTTTCAAGTCCAAAATATTGAATTAGGATTTCATCATTGGCTTCTTGTTGGCGAATATCTTTAACTAGGGCAATAAGCTCTGAAACTTTTAAATTCTCCGGGAATCTTGCTATCTGTGGTAAGTAGGAAATTTCATTACGATATTCCCATTCACCTATTACCGATTGACCATTGAAGATAATATCACCTTTTTGGGGAATAACTAATCCCAATATGGACTTTATGAGTGTTGTTTTTCCCGATCCATTAGGACCTAAAATAGCAATTATTTTATTTGGATCGAGTTCTAAATTGACATCCTTTAAAACTTGATTTTTATGATAGGCTTTACTTAAATTTTCAATTCTTATCATAGTCTATAATTTTCATTGAAGGACGATGATCCTTTAAATTATCAGGTGTAAGTACGGGGTTTACTTTTTCTGCAAAATCGATAATATCGATCAATAAGCTCCGCATTAAAATACTGGTGGATGGAATTTTACTAATTATTCTTGAAAATAACTTGACTGGACGATAAGGTATATCTGCGACTCCATTCTTATCAAGGTCGTAGCCTGAATGTGAACTCCAGAAATTCCCATTGAAATTATTACTGTCAGATTTGCCGCTAACACCAAGTTCAAAGCTATTATTTAAGAAATTATTTTGATTGATATTATTGTACATACTACTGCCATATATTTTCATGGCCCAACCATTATTGTCGAAGTCGTTTTTATGAATTTCTATTCGGTTTGCTCCTTCCATATAAATGGCAATTGTGTTTTGTTTGAAAATATTATTGACAATTTCACTATCCGTAATATCTTTTAGAAGTAGGCCATATGAAGCACTTCCCCAATTGAATTCAAATCGATTATTATGCATTTTAATATATTTTGAGAACATGACTGCAACACCTGCGCCATTTGAACGAAAGGTATTACCTCTATACTCATCATTATCTGAAAACATAAAATGAAGGCCATATCGTATATTGTCAGCGACGATATTATCTTGAACAATGCTGTTGTCAACAAATTCAAGATAGATTCCATCACGATGATTCCTAGCTTGATTTCCTATAACCTTAATATCCTTGCAATACCAAAGATGAATTGCATTACCTGATGACATTTCGTTTTTCGCATTTCCTTGAATCTGATTGTTCTGTATGATACAATCTTTTGATTGCTTTAGGTAAATGCCAAAAAATGTGTTTTCTAATCGATTGTTTAAAATGACAACATGTTTCTGCCTGTTCACCTTAATCGCTGCAAAGTCATTAATATAGCTGACCTTTACATTTTTTAAGAGCAAACCAGTAATGCTAACACTATCTGATTCAATTGTGATAATTTCTTTTTGCTGTTGATTTTCAATACTAGGGAAATTAATTCCAATGAGATGAACGGAATGTTTGATTAAAAGATTGGGTTCGGTATACGAACCGCTTTCAATTATTATTGAATCACCAGAATGACTATTTTTAAGTGCTTGTTCTATGCTTGAATAGGTTTGTTTCTTTCCCACACGAAGAATAGTACCCATAGAACTATAGGTAATAAATATGCAGAAAATGAGAAAGCTTAGTCTTTGCAAATCGCTCTATTTTAATGAATCATATTTTTTAAGAAGTAGTTCCCAGTTCATAATTTCACCACCATATTTAACCTTTGCTTCTTCGGCAGCTGCTTTACTCTCAAAAGCTGTTAAAAACATGCCCATAGGGCTAGGAAGTTTTATTGAGTACAGGTAATACGAATCCTTAACAGCTCTTAATTTTTCAGGTTGATTAAATGAGGTAACTAATGAGAGGGCTACTTCATTTTCGTCCATTTCATCTGTCCTTAGATAGTCTATCAAACACTCGATTGAATCGAAGGTGTAGACTTTGCCTTTTTTTGTTACCAATTCAGTACCATATTGGTTCTCTACAATCATCATTCGGCAATGTATGCATTCATCTTGTCCGTAAACAATTGCTTTTTCTTTTGGCTGACACGAAGTTAAAAGCAAAGCTAAAATGAAAACAGAGCTGTATATGTTTATTTTTTTTTCCATAGTAATGTGAAAGATAAGAAGTTGAATACCATAGCTAAACCTAAAAATAAGGATCCTATGTGAGGTAAAGAAATAGCATTGAAATTTAGTAACATTTTCGATCCTAGTAGGGGTGGTTGATATACCATGCCCGGTATTTTTATAGGTGCATTAGGGCTTAGGTTATGCCCATAATCGTATTCCCACAAATAGAAATCGTAAATGCCTAGAACTCCTAATATTAAGAGTGTAATTCCCCAAGAAATAAAGAGTTTCCTTTTCTTAGTGAAAGCTACCCCAATACCTAAAAGTGACATAAGGATGACTACAATTGGGAAATATTTTAGCTCTGGAATTGAATCAGGTTTGATATACTGCATACCAATATAATGATTTAGAATATTGATGTTCTGCAAAGTGCTTGGTGTATCTCCTGTAATCTGATTAATCCAGATATACATGTTTACACCATTGGGATATTGAGCAGCTTCGAGTCTTATTTTCCAAAGTGGAAACAGAAATAGTCCTAATAGCATTAATGCTGCTAATAGCATAAATAAGAAGGATCGATTATTCTTGCTGAGTAAATTAGATATCATCTTTTTAATTTTTAGATTAAATTGAGATTATATTTCCAGAAAGGACCATTTATAGCCCTTTCTGGAATTTTTATTTACTCATCAAACTCTCCTACACTCCATTTTAATTCAACTTTAGAATTTTTAGGAGAAACGCGAATATAACCTTGCATTTCCTGATGAAGAGCCGAACAGAAGTCAGTGCAATAGAATGGATACACTCCCGGGTTTTGAGGTTCCCAAACCATTGTCTCAGTTTGACCTGGCATCACCAATATCTCGGAAGTTCTAGCTCCCATAACTGCAAAACCATGAGGTACATCCCAATCTTGTTCTAGATTGGTTAGGTGGAAATAGACCTTATCGCCAACTTTAATTCCTTCGATATTGTCAGGAGCAAAGTGTGAACGGATTGAAGTCATATAAACTCGAACAATATTACCTTCACGTACAATTTTCGTTTCTTCCTCTGATGAAATCTTATGAGGGTGTGTGTTTTCGTCAAGCTTGTAATATTTTACTGAATTCTTCATGATGATATCAGCTGGAATTGCTTGAGCATAGTGAGGTTCACCAATAGTTGGGAAATCCAGCAAGAGCTTCATTTTATCTCCAGAAATATCGAATAGTTGAGCTGATTGAGTTAGCTCAGGACCTGTTGGTAGAAAACGATCTTTGGTAATTTTATTTAATGAAACCAGATATTTTCCGAAAGGTGCTTTTGAATCTCCTCCAGGAATCATTAAGTGACCAACTGAATAGTAACTAGGAACACGATCAAGAACTTCCCATGTGCCAATTTTCCATTTTATAACTTCAGATGAGATAAAGAAAGTCGTATAGGCATTTCCTTTTCCATCAAATTCAGTGTGCAATGGACCAAGTCCTGTACTCTTAACAGAACCAGCCACAACGCTTTCGAAATTAATAACTGGAATACCATCTATTTCGTCATCAAAATCATCATTCTCTATAGCTTTCAGCATTTTTGAGAAAGAATGCACAGTTAGATCTGATGAAAGTTTTCCATTACCTACGATATATTCTCCAGAAGGATCTACATCAACACCATGAGGTGATTTTGGTGTAGGTAAGTAATAAATTAACCCAGGACACTCTTGAGGAATAAGAACTTTTACTTCCTTAAGCATCTCAGATTTTGCCATATGACTATGCTCATCGTATGTATTGTGTGCATAGTTAGCAGGCATTGTTTTAGCTTTACCTGCAGCAATATATTCTTCAGCTTTTTTCCAGTTGACAGCAGCAATATAATCCTTGTCGCGTTGTGATGCGCCAATTTCTAATAAGGTATTACTTTCCTCTGTGTTGTATGTTGTGAAGAATGTCCATCCATGAGATTTTCCTTTCCCAGAATGAGCTAAATCATAATCGTAACCAGGAACTAAAATCTGGAACGCAACACTCATTTCTCCATCATCCGCAACTTTAATATAGGATAGAGAGCCTTTAAAATTTTCTTTATATGATTTAATGCTGACATCTTTTTGAGGGATAGGGACACTGAATCGTGTTCCTGCAACAAGATATTCTGAATTCTCTGTAATAAATGGTGAACTATGATTTCCACCACTATTAGGAATCTCAAGAATCTCTGCTGTTTCAAAAGTTGTTAAATCAATACGTGCAATTCTTGGCGTATTGTTACCGTTAATAAATAACCAGCGACCATCAGGAACACCATTGGTTTGAGATAACTCTGGATGATGAGAATCATCCCATGGAATAAAACCAAAAGAGGTGTTCAACATCGGCTTCGTTTCCTCATTAAACCCATAAGCTTTTTCAGCATCAACTGAAAAAACAGGAATCACTTTAAATAATCGTCCAGAAGGTAAACCATATACGCTTACTTGTCCACTAAATCCACCCGACATAAATGCGTAAAATTCATCGTATTCTCCAGGCGACACATATACTTGAGAGGCCACATCTTGATCGCCAAATGCTCCTTTAGACTGTTGTTTTGAATTATCACCGCAGGCTGAAAAAATAAACCCGATGATAAATAGATACGCTAACCACTTAAATTTTGACTTTTCCATTTCATTAATTTATAGGTTATTAAATTGGGATTATATTACTTTATTGTTCTAAAGTATTCTAGGACTTTTCGTGCTTCTTCTTCAGTTAAATTTTGATCGGCCATAGGTGATAAATATCGACCTAATAACTCTTTGGCAATAGGATCATTTGCAACCATTTCTTCAGGATTAAGAATCATATTCATAATCCATTCTGGTGTTCTTCTTTCTAGAATTCCTATTGGAGCTGGACCGATATAGCGTTTGGTTGGTTTGTGGCAGCTGCTACACATTTGCTTGTATATTTTTTGTCCTTCTTCTGCCATTTCATTATTAATAATTCCTAGTCTTAATGTCTTAACAGGGCCAACTCCTTTTTGATTTGGGTATAACTTAGCTAGACGAGCTTCAAAGTCAGTAGTACTCTCTTTAGGACTATCGTCAACAACTGATATGGTACGTTCTCCCAGTTTTTTTCCTTGAAGTTTAACTTTGATATATTCAATAATCTTCCATCTGTCTTCGGGTGTAATTTGTGAACCATGAGCCCCCATTATGCCGTAACCAAGTGTAACAACATGGAAAAATTCTCCTCGTGAAGCGTTCATCATCTTATCTGATATTAAACTAGCAGGTTGATAAGTGAATCGGTCACTTGTAAATAAGTAGCCCATACCATTCCCTTTTAGTCCATGACAGTTGTAGCAGAAAACTTTATAAAGCTTTTTACCCTCTTTAACGTCTTTCAGTTTCATCTTTTCTGGATTGAAAAAGATTTGCCCTGCCAGAGCTCTATCTTCTAAGGTTTTCTCAAAATCAAAAGGTATGATTCCTCTGGGAATTGTTCCTTTCACAGGCAAGCGAGCTGTTAAGCTATCAGCAAAGTTTGGATTTGCCGTATAGCTTTCATAAGCTCTTGAGTCTACCATATCTGGAAAATAGGAATGACCAGGATGGTTTCTATCTCTATCACAAGCAGAGAGAATGATGAAAGTAAAAATGAATAGACTTATATGTTTAGCAGATTTAAGCATAATATGTACTTTTTATGAGGAGTTTAGGTTTCGTAATGAAAACTTTCTTCAAGGAAAGGATCATTTTTGCATAATAATGGTTTCTTCGTAAGAGTGTTGAATACGACAAATAGAAAGCCGCCCAAGTATAAACAGGCACAGCCAACCTCAATGAGACCAATCTTAGCTGTTTCTCCCAAAATACCAGGACTTAGCATGAGATAAATATTCAGCCACTGACCTATAAGAACCACAGTAGCAACCATGGCTAACCATTTGATATTACGTTTTGAATTCCTAGTCATTAAAGCCAAGAATGGAAATACGAAATTTAGAACAAGAATAGCGAAAAATAGGATGGGGAAACCATTCAGGCGTTGAGCGAAATAAACTGTTTCCTCAGGAATATGGCTATACCAAATTAACATGTATTGGAAAAACCAGAGGTACATCCAGAAAATACTAAATCCGAAAAGGTATTTACCTAAATCATGAAGGTGTTCCTTGTTTACAAATTCGATATAGCCTTGTGATTTTAATAACGCTATTATTAGAATAAATGCTGCTATGCCTGAAACAAAGAGACCTATAAAGACATACCATCCAAATAAGGTACTAAACCAATGTGGGTCAACTGACATAATCCAGTCCCAGCTCATTGTAGAACTAGTAATAGCAAAGAATGCCATGAATAGGGCTGCTAAAGTCTTACCTTGTTTGTGGAATTTGTAGTCATCAGATAAATCCTGAGAAATTGAATTTTTGCGAAGCAAATAACTTAGACCTATCCAACCTGCAAAATAGACAGCCATTCTAATAAAGAAAAAAGGCAAATTAAGATAGGCTGATTTTCCTTCAATTATTGGATCATGAAGATCGTGATGTGACCAGTGATACAAATCGTGCATGCCAAAAATTAGCAAGAACATAAGTGCCGCTGAATAGGGAAGGAAAGTACTTAAAGCTTCAGGTATTCGTTTTAAGCTCACATGCCATCCAGAATGGGCAATTTTATGTATTGCTATAAATAAAGCTCCAAAAAGAGATAAAAACAAAAAATATAAATTGTTAAGAAGAACATTCATCCATATATTTTTGCTGCCAGGATTTTCAAAAAGAAAACTAAGTGCAATCAGTAGAATACCAATAACAGAAATGGATAAAAATACCTGTTTAGTTTTTTTTGATAAGATATAATTCGTGTTCATCAGCTTATGATTTTGAATTAACTATTTATGCTCTTTGAGTTGAATCTCATGTGCCTCTTCTTGCTCTAAGATGGCCTTTACTTTATTAAAGTGCTCATCATTTTCATTTGCCTCAATAATGATTACAAAACGATCATCAGTTATTCTTTCATCGTGAATTTTATTTTTAGCTCCTAAACCTAATTTAGATCTGAATAGAAAAGCGAATACCATAGCAAAGGCAGCAAATAGGACGGTAACTTCAAAAGTGATGGGGATGAAGGCTGGAATAGCAAAATGAGGCTTGCCTCCAATAAATAGGGGATAATCAACTACGAAAGCCCAGGTTTGAAAACCAAAAGCAAAAAGTGTTCCTATTGCACCTGCAATAAACCCAACAATAGGTAGTTTGGATTCTTTTAAACCCAAAACCTTATCTAAACCATGTACTGGAAAAGGCGTTAAAACATCGAGTATCAATATTTTCTTTTCCATCAGAATTTTACTTGCCCTTAAAAGATTTTCTTCATCTGTGAAATAGGCTGATATATATCTTCTCATAGCGTTTCGTTTTTAGGTCCTTTTTCTCCTGAGCTTTTAATAACCGTTTTAATCTCAGCAATAGCAATCACAGGAAATACACGAATGAATAATAGAAAACATGAGAAAAATAAGCCGAGTGTTCCTATGAAGATTCCAACTTCAACAATGGTTGGGGTGTACATGGACCAACTCGAAGGAAGGTAGTCGCGATGTAATGATGTTACGATAATTACAAAACGCTCGAACCACATTCCAATATTGATGAATATTGATAGTATAAAGGTAAAGACAAGACTTCGTCTCAATTTTCTGAACCAAAGTAATTGTGGTGATATGACGTTGCAAGTCATCATGATGGCATAAGCCCACCAATAAGGTCCTGTTGCTCGATTAAGAAAAGCGTATTGCTCATATTCTACACCAGAGTACCATGAGATAAAGAGTTCGGTCATATATGCAATTCCCACGATTGATCCTGTGGCAATTATAATCTTATTCATTGACTCAATATGTGCCACTGTGATGTAGTCTTCCAAATTGAGGACTTTACGAGTAACAATCAATAGAGTCAGTACCATAGCAAAGCCTGAGAAAATAGCTCCTGCGACAAAATAAGGTGGAAAGATGGTTGTATGCCAACCTGGTATAATTGAAGTTGCAAAGTCAGCACTTACTATACTATGAACAGAGAGGACAAGAGGTGCGGCTAAACCAGCTAATATTAAGCTGAGTTTTTCATGGCGCTGCCAATGTTTTACAGATCCAGTCCAACCGAAGCTAAGTAGTCCATAAATGTATTTTTTAGCTTTAGATGTCACTCTATCTCTCATGGTTCCGATATCAGGGATTAAACCCATATACCAAAAAAGTAATGATACTAAAAGGTAGGTCGAAATAGCAAAAACATCCCACAAAAGAGGCGAATTGAAATTAACCCAAAGACCACGTGTATTTGGATAAGGAAACACAAAAAATGCCAATAGAGGACGTCCCATATGAATTAATGGAAAGAGCCCAGCACATAGTACAGCAAAGATGGTCATGGCTTCAGCAGAACGGTTGATACTTGTTCTCCACTTTTGTCTGAAGAGTAAAAGAATAGCAGATATAAAGGTTCCAGCATGACCAATACCGACCCACCAAACAAAATTGGTGATTCCCCAACCCCAACCTATGGTTCGATTGAGTCCCCAAGTTCCTATACCTTCCCATACAGTCCAAGCCATCATGGCAAGACCAAAAAACATGGCTGATAAACTTATGGTTAGCCCCATATACCAAGCTTTCCCAGGTTTGCCCTCAATAGGAGCAGCAATATCCGCAGTTATTTGGCTATAAGTTTTGTTTCCCTTTATAAGAGGTTCTCGAATTGGAGATACGTACATAACTCAGTATTATAGTGATTTAACTCTTTTTGTTCCTAATTTTTGTTAGATAACTAACCGAAGGAAGCGTATGAATCTCTTCCAATAAATGGTAGTTTCTATCACTTGAAGCGACTTTGAATAAGTCACTACCCTTGTCGTTTAAGTCACCGAAAAGGATGGCTCCAGAAGGGCAGGTTTGTTGGCAAGCCGTTTTTATATCGCCATCTTTTACTTTACGTCCTTCAAGCTTCGCATTAAGTTTGCCTTCTTGTATTCTCTGAACACACATCGAGCACTTTTCAATAACACCTTTGGCCCTAATGGTTACATCAGGATTAAGCACCATACGACTTAAATCTAATGTCATGCCAGCTGGGTCATGTAGGTTATTTGGTATTGAATCGGCATTAGTATAATCGAACCAATTAAAACGTCTTACTTTATAGGGACAGTTGTTTCCGCAGTAACGTGTTCCAATGCATCTATTGTAGATCATTTGGTTTAATCCCTCGCTGCTGTGGTTGGTTGCTGCAACAGGACAAACATTTTCACAAGGTGCATTATCACAATGTTGACACATGACTGGTTGAAAAACAACTTCAGGCTTGTCATCGTTTCCTGAGAAATATCTATCGATTCGAATCCATGACATCTCGTGAGCTCGAATAACTTCGTTCTTTCCTACAATTGGCACATTATTTTCTGCTTGACAAGCAATTGTACAAGCACCACAGCCAATACAAGAATTTAAATCAATAGCTAATCCCCAATGATGATTAGGGAATTCAGGTTCTTTATAAATACCTGCATTCTTATATTCTTGTTTATTGTCGTTACCAGCTTTAGGGTTCTTCTTGTATTCATCTAAATTGGCTTCACGAACGATAGCTCTTCCTTCCATTGAATGGTGAGTCTGAGTCATTGCATAGTCATAATGCCCTTCAATTTTTTCAAGTTTCACACTTGTGTATTCCTTATGAGCATATTCTGATATCTTGAATCCGACTGCTTTGCCCACTTTCCCACATAACTCACGACCATAACCAACCGCAATTGATACCGAATTATAGGCTTGTCCTGGAAGAATGTAAACAGGTAGCTCAAGCTTGTTATTAAGCTTTACCATATTTCCTGTTTCAAGACCCATTTCTTTGGCCTGCTTGGGTGAAATATTGAGATAGTTATCCCAACAGATTTTACTTATTGGATCAGGCATTTCTTGTAACCATGGGTTATTACCCATGCTTCCATTACCTATAGCAACTGTCTCATAAACCTGAAGTTCTATATTTGTTGATCCGGATTTTTGAATCAATTTATTGAAAGCCTGTTTAATATTGACTTGAGTAAATTCAGATTTTATTTTGTTAGTGTTTTTCACTTGGAAAATACCTTCTTGTAAAGTATGTTCCCAGTAAGATTTAAAATTGGTATAAAGTGTTTGAGTTGTGAAAAGAGTTTCTTCCCAATGTTTCATGATAAATTTATGGTAATTGACATCTTGACCGGACCATTTTAAAAGCGAAGCCTGAAATTGTCGAGTATCAAATAATGGATGAATAGCAGGTTGCATTAAACTGAACGAACCCTTTTTGATTTCTGCGTCATTCCAACTTTCCAAATAATGATTATCAGCCGCAACAAATTGCATCAATGATGAGGTTTCATTTGGCGACTCATGAATTGACAAACTGAAAGGAAGAGATTCAATAGCCTTTTTTATTTTATCTCCTTCGGGATGATTAAATACAGGATTGGAGTGGTAACAGATTAAGCCTTTTACTTGCCCTGTTGATAGGTCAGCTATAAGCTGATCCATATCTTCATCAATAGCTTGATGATTAAGTAATGGGGTATTTAGTCCAACAGTATTATCAAAATTACCGAGCTCAAAATTGATTGCATTAATAAGGATTTGAGCATTTAAATCCTGGCTTCCAGAGACGACTAATGAACTTGATTTTTGCTTTATAAGATCTTTTGCTAACTCTTTAATTGTTTGAGTTGATTCTGGAGTATTATATTTTTGTGTTCCTTTTAATGCCAATATTTCATTATAAAGCTGAGCGATTAGCAAGTTTAATTCTGATGGTTTTATAGCGTGTCTTTCATCTGCGTTACTACCGGTCAAACTCATTCGTGATTCAAACTGAATGTGTCTTGACATTTTATTTGTGGATGCCGAAAGTTTACGCGTATCTGAATATGTTTTGATATACTCACTAGGATTGAGCCATGTTCCTAAGAAATCGGCATCGAAACTAACAATCAAGTTAGCCTTATTGAATCGATAATCAGGTAATTCTTCTTTACCAAAACAAAGTTTTTGAGCTTTTAAAATTGCACTAGTCGATTGCGTATCATATTGAACCCATTTGATATTTGGATAAGCATTAGTAAAATGCTGAATAGCTTTACGGGTAGAGGGGCTGAAAATGGTCGGTGTTAATATTACTAGTTGATTCTCTTTTTGCGATTCTAAAGCTTTTAAAATTGACTTGTCAAACTCATCCCACGAAACCTTTTGTTGATTTATTTCAGGATTCTTATATCGACTAACATCGTATAAACTCAGTACAGAAGCTTGAACACGAGCAGAGCAAGCACCATTACTTATAGGTGATAAATTGTTTCCTTCAATTTTAATAGGTCGTCCTTCTCGAGTTTTAACCAATATGCTGGCATAATCACTCCCATTAATATAGGTAGAAGCATAATAATTGGCAATACCAGGCGTAATTTCTTCTGGTTTATTCAAATATGGAATAGCTTTTTGAACAGCATTTTCACAGCTAGACAAAACAGTTGTGATCGCTAAACTGTAACCACAAAGCTTTAAGAAATCTCGACGATTACTTTTTGCTTCTGCAGTTCCATCCTCAAAAATATCGAGAACTTGTTCCAAATTGCCTTTAGGTTTGTGCTTGGCTTTTTTAATTTCAGAAGTCTCGTTTTTTTCTTGCTGGCTTTTCCAGTATTTTTTCATATTGGGTGATTTTTCAGTTAGCTCCTTAGGTAAATAGGTTTTGTCAAAATCAATAATGACATCGGGCACACTCTCTACCACCGATATCTTTAACTCGAACACTGTCAATCTGCTCTTTTATAAGTTTCAGATGAAGTTCTTTAAATGTGTTTGAGTAATAATTGTTATAATTGAAATCAACCGCTGTTTTGTCATGGCAATCCAGACACCAACCCATCGACAAGTCTTCAACTTGTTTTACTATGTGCATTTGCTCAACTTCACCGTGGCATTCTTGGCATTCACGCTTACCAACATTCACATGCTGTGCATGACTGAAAAAGACATGATCTGGAAGTTTGTGAATACGGACCCACTCTATCGGTTTATTATTTTCGACAGCAGCATGAATTTTATTAATTTCAAATTTGCCTGAGTTACGACCTTCTCTAACTATTGAATGGCAGTTGAGACAAACATTAGCAGATGGGATAACAGCTGACTTACTATTGTCTACACCTGTATGGCAATACCTACAATCTATTTTATTGTCTGTGGCATGTACTTTATGAGAGAATTTTATGGGTTGATCAGGGGCGTAATCCTGATTACGTCCTAATGCCATTGCATCTTCACCTAACATCTTAACTTGGTAGCCAAAGGCTAACATGAATATAAAGATAGTGATGAATTTGTACTTTATCTTTTTCGTGAAGAATAGGTCTACTATGGCAAGCGTAATTATTAAACCTAGGAATAAGAATAAAATAAGATTATATGCGGTTGGTTTTTGCTCCTCAGCACCATGATCTTTTAAATTTAAAAGGTAACTCTTGATGTGATTTAGTTCCTCTTCGCTGTACTGGTAGTCAGCATGAACTTCTGACATGACTTTAGCGATAGGCTCATTAATTATTGTGTTAAAATCCGAGGTTTTCTTTTCTGCAAAGCTATGTGCAATATCCCATGCCGATGGGTTCCAATTCAGGGTGTCTGAATAGTTTAAGTTGTGACAGCTAATACAAGCTTTTAGTTTTGTTTTTGTAAGTACTAAGCCTTTAAAAATGCGTTCTCCTTGCTTTGACGATTCTAAGAAATTGTGTTCAGACTTATCGTGATCAATGTTGTTTTGATTCTCGGAAAACGATGGGGAAGTTGTCAATAAAAAGAAGACAATAGAAACGAATAGGCAAAGTTTACTCATGGTAGGATGATTTGCAAATGCTTTATATAATATGATCTCTATATTCTCAATAAGAAACTTGATTTCATTTAAGAAATCCAGAATGATTTAACGCTTAAATCATTATACTCGTCTTACAAGTTAAAAATTATACTTAATTAATCACAGTTCATCCTCTAATATTTTTTAATATAGAATCTCAATATTGAATTTTAGTTAGACCTTTTTATCGTGTTATAGCTTTAAATATTGAATGAGCTGAGACTTTTATTTATTCATTTTAGGAGAATCAATATTTCATAATTAATTCGAAGTGTTGTCTAGTTGTAGTATTAATTAGTGAAAATAAAAAAAGCCCTCATTAATTAAAATGAGGGCTTTGTAATATTGTAAACTATATCTATTTCTTTCTCAGATTATCGATTAAAGAGAAGAAGATATACACAAATAGAATCAAAGGAATAACCAACCATTTTAGTAGAATTGCTAAAAGAACTAAAGTGATTAGAAATAAATATCGAATTTGATTTTCTTGCCATTTAAGACTTTTAACCTTAAGTGCAAACATCGGTATTTCTGAAACTAATAGTAAAGAAGTAACTATTATTGCGACTAAGATAAGCCATTGATTTGCAAGTAAACTCTCAATCATTGGGTAATCACCAAAATGAAGGATTATAGGTAATGATGCCCAAAACATTGCATTTGCTGGTGTAGGTACACCAATAAACGAAGTTGTTTGACGTGTATCCACATTAAATTTAGCCAATCGAAGTCCTGAAAAGATCGAAATAATAAAGGCAGATAATAAAATTGCTATTTGTGAATAAGACAACGTCTCTGGAGTGAAAGCAGCACCCGAATCTCCTAAAACTGCAAATCGTAGGTAAGAGAAAGCTATGGTAGCTGGTGCAAAACCAAAACTTAGCATATCGGCTAAAGAATCTAGTTCTTTTCCCATGTCAGAATAAGCACCTAGTAGGCGAGCAAGCAGGCCATCCATAAAATCGAATACAGCTGCAAGAATTATTAATAAGGCAGCTGGAAATAGATAACCTTCAATGGCCAATAAACTGGCTACACAACCTGATAAAATATTTAAACAAGTTATGGCATTGGGAATATGTTTCGTGATTGACATCTTTGTGTATTGTTTTGATCAATAAAGTTTGCTCTTAAATGTGAGCTTTGCAAAATTAATCTAAAAATCGGAATGCACTGAAAAGTTTCATAGAGAATGTCATTGAACTAAAAAAAGCATTGTATTTTTACGCTTCGTCCAAAATCTAATTATGCAAAAATACTTAATCGTAATATTCTTTTTTATTTTTGGTTTAAACGCTGTGGGGCAAACTTCAGCACCAAAATACAGTAATGAATTTTTATCTGTAGGGGTAGGAGCAAGAGCTTTTGCTATGGGTAATGTAGCCGTGGCTTCACAAAAAGGTGTAGAGTCGGCATATTGGAATCCTGCAAGTTTGGTCGATTTGAATAAAAAATATGAATTGTCTGCTATGCATGCAGAGTATTTTGCTGGTATGGCTGCCTACGATTATGTCGGTTTTGGAATAAAGTTGGATGAGAAAAGTGCTTTAGCTCTTAGTATAATTCGATATGGAGTTGATGATATACCAAACACGCTGGAGTTGATTGATAAAGATGGGAACATCCGATACGATTTGATTACAACATTTTCGGCAGCAGATTACGCCCTTCTAATTTCCTACGCTAAGAAAACAAAAATTGAAGGCTTATCGATAGGGGGAAATGTGAAGTTGATTTATCGTCATACTGGTGATTTTGCATCGGCTTATGGATTTGGTATCGATGCGGCATTAAAGTACAAAAAAGGGAAATGGCAGATGGGTGCTTTACTTCGCGATGCTAGCTCAACCTTTAATGCGTGGGTGTTTAAAACCGATGACTTAGAGGAAGTTTTTAATAATACAGGAAATGAGATTCCTGAAAATTCAACAGAGATTACATTGCCGAGATTGATTTTAGGTGTGAGTCGAGATTTTACTTTATCCGATAAGGTTTCTGTTTTGGCTGAGCTAGATGCTGATTTTACTTTCGACGGTAAACGTCATACTCTAATTGCAGGAGATCCAATCAGCATTGACCCACATATGGGCTTAGAATTCCAATATCAAAACCTAATCTATTTGAGAATGGGAGTGGGGAATATCCAACGAGAAACAGATTTTAAACAAAAGGAGTCCTTGGTTTTTCAACCTAATATGGGTTTAGGTATTCATTATAAAAATTTCCGACTTGATTATGCTCTTACTGATATTGGAGATCAATCCATTTCAAAGTATTCAAACGTCTTTTCTCTTTCTTACGCTTTCGACTAATATTTCGAAAAAGGAAGCCATCTCGTCGTAAGCACGATGCCTTACAGGTAAATTGATATCCCCGTAGCCTCAATTGATATTCCAGTAGCCGAAATTAGTTTCCTGTAGCCCGAATGGCTATCCCTGTAGCCGGAATCAGCCTCCCGTAGCCCGAATGGGTATCCCTGTAGCCGAAATCAGCCTCCCGTAGTCAAATGAGTCAATAGATTAGGGGTTTCAGCTATTGTTGCTTTTCCGTATTTTTGATTCTAGGTCGAATATTGAGTTTACTTTAGGGGCTTATAAATACGTTAAGTGTTTTATGCACTCATAAATATTTTAGTCACGTTTATTCCGATATAAGATTCCTTATTAAATACCCTCCCATTTAAAACAACTTATGGGCTTGCTTTTCTTGAGCATTTTTAGCTTATTATGCCCGAAAAATCACTACTTTCGATATCTGTAAAAGCTATTTTTTTAACTGAAATCTAATCAACTTATGCGTATCTCAATTATCGATTTGGGTACCAATACATTCAATTTGCTTGTGGCTGAAATTCTAATTGATAAGCAAATTAACATACTACATCGTTCCAAATATCCTGTGAAACTAGGAGAGGGAGGAATAAATCAGAATTATATTACTGATGAGGCTCAAAAGCGTGCGCATCTTGCATTTGTCGAGATGAAGCAGATCATTACTTCTCACAAAACTGTCAAGACCTTTGGTTTTGCGACATCTGCTATCAGAACAGCTACGAATGGAATGGAATTTGTGAATCAAATCCATCAAGATTTTGATATAGACATTGAAGTTATTTCTGGGAATCGTGAGGCTGAACTTATTTATTATGGAACGCGTGAAGCGGTTGGTTTGGATGATGAGGTAGTAGCAATTCTTGATATTGGAGGAGGAAGCAATGAAATAATCATTGCCAATTCGGAGGAAATTTTTTGGAAGAAATCATATCCGATAGGAATGACTCGTTTATTAGAACAATTTCAACCTTCTGATCCCATAAAATTGGATGAACTTAAGGAAATTGAAGCTTTTTTGAAAGATAAACTGAGTGATTTGATTGAAGCATTGAAGACCTATTCGGTAAAAACATTAATAGGCTCATCGGGATCATTCTCTACTTTGCGTCAGGTTATTTTGGCCGAAGAGAAAGCTGAATTTCAGCCTGATCAAACCCGTTACAATATAAAACTAGAAGATTTTAATACCTTACATAAACGTTTTTTAGAATCGACTCTTGAAGAAAGAATGCAGATGGCAGGAATGGATTCTGCTCGTGTTCATCTTATGGTGATTGCAAGTGTTTTCATCAACTTCTTAGTTAAAGAAAGTGAGTTGTCAGTATTGTTTCAATCAGCTTATGCCTTGAAAGAAGGGGCTCTTTTAGATTACCTAAAGGCTTTAGGCGAATCAGAAAAATCGATATCTTAGGACTCGGTTAAATATATTTAAGTCATTATTTTAATATCATAGCATGTCAAAAATTTTAATCATCGACGACGAAAGAAGTATTCGTAACACTTTGAAAGATATCCTTTCATACGAAAACTATCAAGTGAGTCTTGCTGAGAACGGAATGGAAGCCATTAAAATGGTTGGAGCGAATGAATTTGATGTGATTCTTTGCGATATAAAAATGCCTGAAATGGACGGGCTTGAAGTTCTTGAAAAGCTACAAGAAATTGCTTTTGATGTGCCTGTTATCATGATATCTGGACATGGGAATATTGATACAGCTGTTGAAGCTATTAAAAAAGGAGCTTTCGATTTTATAGAAAAGCCCCTTGACCTAAACAGAATTCTAATCACGATTAAGAATGCGCTTGATAAGGCTGTTCTTTTGACTGAGACTAAAGTTCTGAAAAGAAAAGTGAATAAGAAATTCGACATGATTGGTGAATCGAAAGCCATTATGGAATTAAATGATATGATTGAGAAAGTTGCTCCAACTGATGCTCGAGTTTTAATTACGGGCCCCAACGGAACGGGGAAAGAGCTTGTGGCGCATCGTATTCATGAAAAGAGTAATAGAGCAAAGAAACCTTTTGTTGAGGTGAACTGTGCAGCTATTCCATCAGAGTTAATTGAGAGTGAATTGTTTGGTCATGAGAAAGGCTCATTTACTTCGGCTCACAAGCAGCGCAAAGGAAAGTTTGAATTGTCTGACGGTGGAACTCTATTTCTAGATGAGATTGGTGATATGAGTTTGTCTGCACAAGCTAAGGTTTTGCGTGCTTTACAAGAAAGCAAGATTACTCGAGTAGGTGGCGATAAGGAAATCAAGGTGAATGTTAGAGTGATTGCTGCAACCAATAAAAACCTTTCGGATGAGATTGGTTTGAGTAAGTTTCGTGAAGACTTATACCATCGCTTAAGCGTTATTCTGATTAAAGTTCCAGCATTAAATGAAAGGCTTGAAGATATTCCTTTATTGGCACAACATTTTATAGATATGATTTGTTCAGAAATGGGCTTACCTCCAAAATCGATTGCGGAAGGTGCTATTGCTGAACTTCTAAAATTGGACTACACCGGAAATATTCGTGAGTTTAGAAATATTATTGAACGATTAATTATCTTGGGTGGTAAAGAAATTACAAAGCAGGATATTATGCTGTATGCTGGTTCCAATAAAAACTAAGTATGAAGACTAAAGATCATAAAACACATATAGGAATTTACGGGCGTAGAAACCACGGTAAATCTTCCATCATAAATACTTTGGCAGATCAGCAGATTGCAATTGTATCGGATATAGCAGGAACAACAACAGATCCTGTTAAGAAGTCTTTTGAGATATTAGATTATGCACCCGTTATTTTAATTGATACAGCTGGGATTGATGATACAGGTGATTTGGGAGAGAAACGAATTCAAAAAACCTTGCATTCTATTTCGACCATCGATTTGGCTATTTTGGTTATTGCCGATAATGTGTTCGGAAGTTTCGAAGAAGATCTAATTAAGAAATTTAACTACTATAAAACGCCATTTTTCATCATCCACAATAAGTCTGATGAGGTGAAACTTGATGAGAGTTTTAAAGCAAAACTTGTAGGGAAATATAAAACTTCAGTAGTCGATTTTTCTACGGTCAATCCCAATAATTCCGATGAGCTTATAGATTTGATTAAGAAAACGGCACCCGAGGCTTCAAAGGTTTTTAAAACGATTATTGGTGACTTAATTCAGCCAAACGATGTGGTGATGCTAATTTGTCCGATTGATTCTGAAGCACCATCAGGCAGAATGATTCTGCCACAAGTGCAATTGATTCGTGATGTGTTAGATAATCATTGTGTGAATATCGTTCTTCAACAAGATCAGGTAACTGAGTTTTTTAGAACAACAAATGTAAAACCTAAGCTTGTGATTACCGATAGTCAGATATTCGATTTGGCGGGACAGTTGATTCCCAAAGATATTCCATTGACTAGCTTTAGTACTGTTCTAGCTAGACAAAAAGGCGATTTTGAGAATTATATAAAGGGAACGCCAAAGATCGATGATTTGAAAAGTGGAGATCGAGTTTTAATTCTTGAGTCATGTTCTCATCATGTTTCGTGCGAAGATATTGGACGATTTAAGTTACCTGCCTGGTTAAGGAAATACTGTAATTGCGAATTAAGTTTCGATATTGTTTCAGGTCTAGATGCCATTCAACGCCCAATTTATGATTATGCAATGGTGATTCAATGTGGAGGCTGTATGATCACAAAAAAGCAAATTCATAATAGACTATTGCCAGCGATTGAAGCAGGAATTCCTGTTAGTAATTATGGTTTGGCGATTGCCTATGTTCAGGGCATATATAATAGGGCTATTGAACCGTTTAAACTTTAAATAGTACACACAATACACTATTCTTAAACTGTAATTGATTTAAAATATATGGCCAATAATTTTACTAAATCGAGTGCGACTTTTGGAACATTGCCAGTCTTCATGACTGCAATTTCTACCATTCTAGGTGCAATTTTATTTCTTCGTTTTGGCTGGGCTGTCGGTAATGTTGGTTTTATCGGTGTCATTGGAATTATTATTCTAGGACATATGATTACCATTCCAACGGCTATGGCTGTTGCAGAAATTGCGACTAATCAGAAAGTGTTGGGAGGTGGAGCATATTATATCATATCTCGATCTTTCGGCTTGAATATTGGAGCTGCAATTGGTATAACACTTTATCTCTCTCAAGCCATATCGGTTGCCTTTTATATTATTGCATTTGGCGAAGCATTCGATCCCGTTATTCAATGGGTAGCTAATGATTTTGGTTGGTTAATTTATGATAAACGTGCCATTACAATTCCAGCAATGTGTCTTTTGTCTGGCTTATTCTTATGGCGAGGTTCAAATATGGGAATGAAAATTCTCTATGTAGTTGTGGCAACTTTAGCTGTTTCACTTGTCATGTTTTTTATTGGCTCACCCGCCGATGCACCTCAAGAAATTGTTCTGGATGCAACTGTTGAAAATCCTAAAAGTTTTTTCTATGTGTTTACGATTATATTTCCTGCCTTTACTGGCTTAGCTGCTGGTTTAGGTTTGTCTGGTGAGCTTAAGAATCCTAAACGATCGATTCCTAGAGGAACCATCTGGGCAACCGTTGGTGGTTTGGTTGTTTATCTTTTTGCTGCCTATAAATTTACAGTTTCAGCCAGTCCTGAAGATTTATATAGCAATCAGCTTATTATGAGTAATATTGCCGTATGGGGGCCAATTATTCCTATTGGCTTGGCGGCAGCTTCATTGTCATCAGCATTGGGTTCAATTATGGTTGCACCACGAACTTTGCAAGCCATTGGTATGGATGATATTTTCCCTCAGAAAGGATTAAATAAATGGCTGAAAAAGGAAAATAGAAAAACGACTGAACCGCTTAATGCTTCAGTCATTTCTATTCTAATTGCTTTTGTATTCATCTTGATAGGTGATGTTGACTTTGTAGCTCAAATCATTTCGATGTTCTTTATGGTGACCTATGGAGCAATTTGTATGATCTCATTCCTTGAGCATTTTGCGGCAGATCCATCTTATCGTCCAACCTTCCGTTCTCGTTGGTATTTATCTCTTATGGGAGCCTTACTTTCATTCTGGATCATGTTCCAAATGAATATGACGTACGCTATTATTTCCTTACTGATAATGGGCGTGATTTACTACGGAATCAATGTGAGTAATAAAGAACATCGAGGATTAGCCAAACTATTTCGTGGTGTGGTGTTTCAATTGAGTCGATACTTGCAAATCTTTGCTCAACGAGCCGAAAAAGTTGATAGAGAAGTAAGTTGGAGACCATTTGCAATTTGTATCTCTCGAGACACTTTTAAGCGCCGTTCTGCTTTCGACTTATTACGATGGATTTCTTACAAATATGGTTTTGGAACGTATATACATTATTTGGAAGGCTTCCTAAGTGAGAAAACGAACGAAGAATCTAAAAGTGTAATGAAACGCTTGATTCATTTGGCATCAGGAAGTCGTAACCGTGTTTTCTTAGATACGATTATTAGTCCATCAATGACTTCAGCAATTGCTCAAGTTATGCAGCTTTCTGGTATATCAGGACACGGGTATAATTCAATCCTGTTTGAATATTCGCGTACTCAACCCGATCAATTGAATTATGTAATTGATAACTACAATTTGATTGAGTCAACCCAATTTGATGTATGTATTCTGAATACGTCGTATAAAGGTTTTGGTTACCACAAAGAGATTCATATTTGGATAGGATCAAAAGATTACGAAAATGCGAATCTGATGATTCTGTTGGCCTATATCATTCAAGGGCATCCTGATTGGAAGAAGAGTATGATTAAGATCTTTGCCATGTATCCAGAAAAGGATCTTGAAAAAGAACAAGGTAAACTATTGAGTTTAATTCGTTCAGGCCAGTTGCCAATTTCGTCTAGTAATATCGAATTGATTGGAATCGATCATACCGATAAGAAGAAGGAAATTATGAATAAATCGATGGATGCTGATTTAACGATTCTTGGATTCAACAGAGAAGATGTAGATCGTGATAAGTTGGATATGTTTACCGGATTCGACGACATGGGTAACATCCTATTTGTGAGTTCGTACAAGAAAATTAAAATCAAGTAAGTCGTATTATTTAGTAATTTAGTATAAGTAGAATTTTTAAAGAAGCCCATCCATAGATGAGGTTTCAAAATAATTATAAAAAGAGAAGATGGAACGTATAGCCATATTTCCTGGATCATTTGATCCTTTTACAGTTGGACACGAATCAATTGTAAGCCGAGCATTACCTTTGTTCGATAAAATTGTCATTGCCATAGGTTACAACGCAGAGAAGAGACAATTTTTCCCTGTTGAGAAACGTATTCAGTGGATAAAAGAATGCTTTAATAACGATCCACGAATCGAGGTTGAGCTTTATGGTGGGTTGACTGTAGAATATTGTAAGTCAAAAGGAGCTCAATATATCTTACGTGGTTTGCGTACTGCTGCCGATTTTGAGTATGAGCGTGCTATTGCACAAATAAACAAGAAGATGGTGTACGATTTGGAGTCAATTTTCCTATTGACAACACCTGAACATACAATGATTACATCAACTATTATACGTGATATTATTCGCCATGGTGGAGATGCATCTCAATTCGTTCCAAGGGTTAAAGACCCAGAAGCTTACAAGTTGTAATCAATAAAATAAGCTGGCTATTTTGTATCAGATAATCTGATTTGAATAGCCTTTATTTTTGACACTAACGATTAAGACAAGAATATGCGATCATTATTAATTTTACTGATATTGACTCTTAGTTTGCAAGCTTCATTTGCTAAGAAAGTGAAGTTGTTTGGGCAACATGCAGCCTATGCGAATACACACATACAAGTCTTGTGTTACGATGATGCTTTCTCGAAAACAGAAAAGCTACTTGCGATCATGCAACTCGATAAACAAGGTCAGTTTTCTGTAGAATTTGAAATAGACGAAACGCAAATGATCTTTTTGCCTTTGGGTGTATTTAGAGGCTACTTTTTTGTTGAAGCTGATAAAGATTATCAATTGAGTTTACCTCCAAAGAGAGATCTTTCACCAGCTCAGAAAATCGATCCTTTTTTCGAACCACAGGATATTCTATTAGGATTTAGAAATGCTGATAAGAATGGCTTAAACAATTTGATTCGTAAGTTCGATAATCAGTTTGATAATTTTATTAACCAAAATTTTGAACAGGTTTACAATCAACGTTCATCTTCCGTAGGTGTTGGTTTTGCGAAGCAGATGACGACTGAATATGCTCAAGTAAAGAATTCGTATTTTCAAGTTTATTTAAAATACCGCTTAGGCTTTCTCGATTATTTGTCGAGACCGGAGGCCTATATGAGTTTGGAGAATAAATACTTTTCTAAGCAAACTTTGCAATTGAATAATACAGCTTATACAACCTTATTCAATAAAATTTACAATAACACTTTAGCTTCTGCTTTTCATCGTAGAGAGAAAACAAAATTTAATAAAGCACTTGAGTCTAAAGACGCTTATCAGGAATTAAATAAGGCAATGAAGACTTATGCTGTCTATCAGGATAAGAACTTTCGAGATCTTCTATTGGCCAAATCTGTTTTTGAAGGAACAGAGAATGCACTTCTTACGCGAAGAAAGGCTATCGCTATTCTTAAACTAATCAATCAGAATTCTCAAGACGGTAGAGTAGGCAAACTGACAAAGAATTACATATCAAAACTTTCTCACTTACTTAAGAATACAAAGGCTCCTGACTTTAAAGTAGGAGATGTTGCTTTGGAGAACTATAAGGGGAAATATCTATATCTGAGTTTTTGTAATACATCGAACTCAGTTTGGAAGAATGATATGGAATCGCTTAAGAAATTGCACAAAGCTTTTGGGAAAGATGTCGAGTTCTTAAGTTTAGCTAGTGATGTAGATCCTGTTCGCTTTAAAAATAGAACGAAACAAATTGAAGCGAACTGGCCTGTTATTTTAATTGATAAAGACAACCCTATTTTAAAAGATTATAAAATTAAAGTATTCCCAACTTATATCATTATCAACCAAGAAGGCATGGTTTTTCAGTACCCTTCTAGAGGTCCGCACGATGGGGTGGAGAAGGTCTTTGTTAAGATTCAGAGAAACCTACTTCGCAAAACCTATTCTCAAACGAAATAAATTGAAACACCACTCTAGAGTGTTTAGATATTCATAGGGTTTATTATAGGGCTTAAGAGTCTCTTTTGGTATCTATTGATACTAATTTGAGACTTTTTTCATATTGCCTAAGTATATTTCTCACGTTTCTCTATACCTATCTCATAAACAAAGGACTTCTTCTCACTAACATTCTGTTTCTTATCTATAAATAGATGTATTTTCTCGTACAACAAGTACTTCTGCTTACCTGCAAACTTATATTATCTTAGAGATATTATAAAGTTTAGTTAAGACAGACTAGTTTTAACTTGAGACAGATGGGTCTGTCAATGAATATTTACACATCATTTAGTGAGATAATATGCAATGTAGGTGAGATGATATAGTTTGTGTGGGATATTCTGATTAATAGTCAAGAAATTTCAATTAATCACGGCGTGATTTTTTTACGACTAAACAATGATTTAATGAACTTATATCAGCTTATTGTTTTAATCACTTCGAGTATTGAAGCATAGGTGTTTGCCTTAAATTCGTCAAGCTGATTGCTTGGGATCCAACAAACTTTTTCAATGTATTCTTCGGTTTGAGGAACGAGTTGTTCGTTACCCGAATAGTCCATTTTAAACCAATAACTACGTTTAAGTACCCATTTATTATTCATCCAATAGGTATGATAAGTTGACTCAAGTTCCTGACCTAGCTGTAAATTTGTGACACCACATTCTTCTTCAACTTCGCGTATGGCAGCCTCGTTGATTGTTTCACCATCTTCAACTTTTCCTTTGGGTAAATCCCACTTGCCTAATCTATGAATGGCTAGTATCTCATTTTTCTGATTAAAAACCAATCCTCCAGCTGCTTCTATAAATTTGAATTGGCATTTGAATTCTAAAAAAAGAGCTTCCACATCTTCAGCGGCAAAAAACAAAGCGTCTTTATTTTCATCTTGATCAAAATCAGAAACTATGGCTTCTAAATTATCTCCTTCGGTCCACAGATAAACCCTGCATCGAAAATCCATACTTTCAGCTTTATCGCCTAAGAAAATTGCACGATCTTTAAAAAATACTTTATACATTTGCGGATGATTTCAGATTAAGAAATTTGTAGTGTAAAAGTTTGTTCTACTGTGGTATAAGCTTATGTGTTACGCTCGTTTTGTTTAATCGACTCATATTTATTGAACCATTAAATCCAATAGTCCTATGCAAAGTACTGCAAAACAAATCGCTGAATACCTTTTGCAAATAAAAGCAATTAAGCTAGAACCTACAAACCCATTCACTTGGGCTTCAGGATGGAAGTCGCCAATTTACTGTGATAACCGTAAAACTTTATCGTACCCAGAAGTTAGAACGGATATTAAAAAAGCTTTTGCAAAGGCTGTTTTAGCTAAATATCCAGATGTTGAAGTTATTGCAGGTGTGGCAACTGGAGCTATTGCTCTAGGTGCATTGGTTGCTGACGAATTGAACTTACCAATGGTTTATATTCGCTCTTCGGCTAAGGCCCATGGAATGACTAACATGATTGAAGGTGATTTAAAAGCTGGACAGAAAGTTGTTGTTATTGAAGATTTGATTTCAACAGGTGGATCAAGTTTGAAAGCTGTACAGGCTCTACGTGAAGCAGATTGTAAGGTTATGGGTATGTTCGCAATCTTTACTTACGGATTTCAAACAGCTGAAGATAACTTTACAAATGCAAAATGTGAGTTAGAAACTTTGAGCGATTACAATACAATGATTGACTGTGCACAGGAAACTGGCTATGTTAAAGCAGAAGATGTAGCTCAGTTGAAAGAATGGCGCAAAGATCCAGCAAACTGGAGAAAGTAATAAAAGCTAGAAATAGCCAATTAAAATATATCAAAAGAGAGTGTCTTGTTATTGGGCACCCTCTTTTGTATTCTAAAAGAGAAAGTATATGTCAACAACGAAGATTGTAAGCGATATCAAGATTATTCCTAGCAATGTGAATAATATTTATTCCTTTTTATCTGATTTTAGAAAAATTGCTAAAGTATTTGAGTTGGCTTCAGAGAATCCTGAAGTACAAGCTAAGATAGAGGAGCAAACTAATAAGAAGATGAACTTCAAGGATCAAATTGAGCATTGGGAAGCTACTGAAGACAATTGTTCTTTTGTAATAAAAGGTTTTGGTGAAGCTGGTTTGCAGTTTGTTGAAAAGGAAGAAAATAAATCACTAAAGTTGACAGGATACGGTCGTAGTCCTTTCGAATTTTATTTTTGGATTCAGTTGATTGAAGAAGGTGCAAACGAAACTAAAATTCGTTTGACTGTGCATGCAGAATTGAATGCAATGATGAAGATGATGCTGAAAAAGAAACTTGAAAAAGGTATCGACCAACTAGCAGAAGGGATGACTCAGATACCTTACCAGAACCTAGAGAATATCGAGTAAATCTGATGATAATCTTGATGTAAAAATGAGAGTATTCATAAATATATGTATCCGTCATTCTGAACTTGTTTCAGAATCTTTACGCATAGATTATGAGATCCTGAAATAAATTCAGGATGACGTTCAAAGTTGGACTTCCATATTTATGGACACCCTCATTTTTGTTTTATATTGATGTGGTTTTTATCTCAAGAAAGAAATCTCTTTAAAGTTGAAGGTTCTAATGTCCTTATCTTCATCCTCGACTTGTAGTTGTCCAAATTCAGATATACCAACTATTTTGCCTGTAAACTCACCATCTTCATCTTCGAAAGTGTGTTCTTCATTCATCCAATACATGGATTTTAAATAATCAGCCTCCAATTTTTTTCCTCCCTCATTCATAGTTTGGAAATATCGCTTTTCAAAAGCAGCCAATAATTTTACCAATTCGTGTTCTAGCTGGTAATCTTTTTCAGTCAGCATATTAAGCGATACTGGGTTAGGAGCATTTGAAGTAAACTCCCCCTGATTAACGTTTACACCAATACCACATACAGAATGTGACAGGTGAGCTCCCATTATGGACTGTTCTATCAGAATACCCGCAATCTTTTTATCACCAACATATATATCATTAGGCCATTTTATGCTAACATTCTCTGTATAAGTTTTCAGATAATCAGAAACACCAAGAGAAATAAGCATCGAAATCTGAAATTGATCTTGAGCTAAGATGAAATCTGGACGAAGTATTAGACTAATGGTAAGGTTTTTGCCACTTTCACTTTCCCAAGCATTTGTTTGCTGTCCGCGGCCTTCTGTCTGATTTAATGCCATAACGACAGTGCCACCTGACGGATTGGTGTTTTTAAGTAGCTGCAGTGCATATGAATTGGTCGAATCAAGTTGGTTGACTCGAATAATTCGATCGGGAAGAAATAAATTTGGCATAATCTGATTTAAATTAGATATGATGACAAAATTAAGGGTAAGATTTCAATTTCTAAGACTTGAAACTCCTTTTTTATTCATTTGACTTAAATCTAAAGATTGGTTTATTATTATAGACTTAAAAAAAAATTATCTTTGTAAGATTAAAATGAATATATGACTAGAAAATTAGAACATTTACCTGAAAAATTAGTTGATACAATTATTGAAGCTTTGAAAAATTTAAAAGCTGTAGATATTGTAAGTGTTGATTTAAAAGAAGTAAGTGGTGCTGTATGTAAGTATTTCGTTATTTGTAATGGAACTTCAAGTACGCATGCATCTGCACTTGCCGATAATGTTCAAGATGAAACATTAGAAAAGTTAAACGAAAAGGCGTGGCATAAGGAAGGCCATCAGAATGCGCAATGGATACTTTTAGATTACGCGAATGTAGTCGTTCACATTTTTCAAAAAGAATATCGTGATTTTTATCAATTGGAACAACTATGGGCAGATGCTAAAATCACCCGTATTCCAGATGCTCTTTAATTAGTACAAATAGAATTATACAATCCATATAATGACAGAAAAGAAAATGCCTAACACACCTCCTAACGATAAGAAAGGAAAAGGGCCTAATAATATGATGAAAGTCCCAAAATTCAATGCTTATTGGATTTATGGAATTATAGCCTTATCATTTTTAGCCATTCAATATTTTACATACCAGCAAAATCCTAAAGAGACAAGCTGGCACAAGGTGAAAGTTGAAATGTTGCGTAACCATGATGTTGAGAAAATTGAGATCGTACGTAATCTTGGTAATGTAAATGTTTACATCAAGGATGCTAATCTGGATAAATATCCTGATCTATTTACGAATTCATTCGATTCTCCATCTAAGGCAGGACCTCACTATTTCTTCACAATTGGTTCAATTGAGAACTTTGAGAAGAACCTAGAGAAGGCTCAGGAAGCTTTGCCTGAGGTAGATCGTGTAGCGGTAAAATATGTTGATCATAAGGATTACTTCGGTGATATTATTGGTTTTATTTTCCCTATTCTAATTATTCTTGCAATTTGGTTCTTTGTGTTCAAGAGAATGAGCAAAGGTGCTGGCGGTGGAGCTGGCGGCGGAAATATTTTCAACGTTGGTAAATCAAAAGCGAAGGTTTTCGATAAGGAATCTGATATTAAAACAAACTTTAAGGATGTTGCAGGTTTGGCTGAGGCTAAACAGGAGGTTGAAGAAATCGTAGAATTCCTTAAATATCCTGAAAAATATACCCAATTGGGTGGGAAAATCCCAAAAGGAGCTCTCCTTGTAGGCCCTCCAGGAACAGGTAAAACTCTTTTAGCAAAAGCTGTAGCTGGTGAAGCTCACGTACCTTTCTTCAGTATGTCAGGTTCTGATTTTGTTGAAATGTTTGTTGGTGTTGGTGCGAGTCGTGTTCGTGACTTATTTAAGCAAGCCAAAGAAAAATCTCCATGTATCATTTTCATTGATGAGATTGATGCTATTGGTCGTGCTAGAGGTAAGAACCCTAATATGGGTGCCAACGACGAGCGTGAGAATACATTAAATCAGTTATTGACTGAGATGGATGGTTTCGATACGAACTCGGGCGTTATTATACTTGCAGCAACCAACCGTGCTGATATTCTAGATAGAGCGTTGATGCGTGCTGGTCGTTTCGACCGTCAGATTCATGTTGAGTTACCAGACTTAAATGAGCGTGAAGAAATTTTCAATGTTCACCTTCGTCCATTAAAACTTGATGATTCTGTAAAGAGCAAGTTCTTAGCTAAGCAAACACCAGGTTTCTCTGGAGCTGATATTGCTAATGTTTGTAACGAATCTGCTTTGATCGCTGCGCGTAAAAAGAAAAAGGTTATTCAGAAACAAGATTTCCTTGATGCAGTAGACCGTATCATTGGAGGTTTGGAAAAGAAAAATAAGATTATCTCAGTAAATGAGAAGAAGACGATTGCTTATCACGAGGCTGGTCACGCAACAATATCTTGGTTGTTAGAGTATGCTCATCCATTGGTGAAAGTTACTATTGTACCTCGAGGAAAAGCTCTTGGTGCTGCTTGGTACTTACCAGAGGAGAGAAGTATTACGACTAAAGAACAATTGCTTGATGAAATGTGTTCTGCTCTTGGTGGTCGTGCTGCAGAGGAATTATCTTTTGGCAAGATTTCTACTGGAGCTCAAAATGACCTAGAGAAAGTAACTAAGCAGGCAATGGCTATGGTGTCTATTTTCGGGATGAGTGAGAAAGTTGGAAATGTAAGTTATTACGATTCATCAGGACAATCAGATTATGGTTTTTCTAAACCATACAGTGAGAAAACGGCTGAGCTTATCGATGAGGAAGTTAAAGTATTGATTTCGACTTCATACGAAAGAGCAAAGCAAGTTCTTAAGAATAATATGGAAGGTCATAAGAAAGTGAGCGAATTATTATTGGAGCGCGAAGTGATCTTTAGCGAAGATTTGGAAGCTATATTTGGAAAGAGAAATTTTGGTACTGAAGAAATTGAGGACGCTAAAATACTTCCAACAGAAGCACCCGTTAAGGACGAAACATCAGAAGAAGAGAACAACTCGAAAGCTGTTTAATTCTTGATATCAGATATTTATTAAAGCTAAGTTGTCAATGAAAGTTGACAACTTAGCTATTTTTTGTTTAATTTAACGGCTTGATTTTTTTGAGTTATACTAATTTGGATTCATAGTGGGGGATTTTATTAAGAGAGCACTTACAGCAGTATTATTTGTTATTGTATTACTAGCGGGGATTAATCTGCACCCAATAGGCTTTATTGCTACCTTTTTGGGAATAGCTCTTTTAGCGAACTATGAATTTTATGGCTTAATAAAAAAAGCAAATGCTTCACCTCAGGTTGTAACTGGCTTGATTGGTGTTGTTCTATTATTTGTAGCTGTAGCATCGCATAACTATTGTGGCAAAACTCTCCTGTTCCAACTATTATTACTTCTTGTTTTCTTAACATTCATTATCGAGTTATATCGCAAAAAGGAAAATCCATTTGCCAATATTGCATATACTATATTGGGGATTATATATGTGGCTTTGCCTTTTGCTTTACTGATCTATTTGGTATTTCAAAATGGAGTTGAGCAATTCAGATCTGACATTGTAATGGGAATTTTTCTTCTGATTTGGGTGAATGATACTGCCGCGTATTTGGTAGGCGTTAACTTTGGTAAACACAGATTATTCGAACGCATCTCTCCTAAAAAATCTTGGGAAGGAAGTATTGGTGGAGGTGTTGCAACCCTATTTGCTGCTTGGGGATGTTCATATTTTAGTCAAGAATTAAGTTTGACTTTATGGCTTTCAATTGGATTAATTGTTGCCGTAGTTGGTGGTTTAGGCGATCTTGTTGAATCTCTATTCAAACGAAGCATTAATGTGAAAGATTCAGGTTCGATTTTACCAGGACACGGAGGAATACTAGATCGTTTTGATGCAATTTTGATTGTAGCACCTGTTGTCTTTGTATTCTTAGAAATTGTAAAGGAGTTCAGTAAGTAAAACTGGATTCATTCAGATATAAAAAAAGCGATTAACTTAAGAGTTAATCGCTTTTTTTGTGGGTTTATTTCGCTTAGAGTCCTCGCATCCATTCTGGTCTAAGTTTCGCATTGGCAGGGTCGTCTAAAACGCCATTAATACGACCTAATAGTTCTTCTTTATCTCTATTGAGATTACCTTTAAGAATTAAATAATTTGAAGCATGGTCGCTTCGGAAGACCGTGTTTTCAAGTTCGAGAGTTTCTATAAAAACTTTCATCTCAGCAATTAATTCAATTGTGTTCAAAGGAATAAACTCACCCTTGAATTTTTGCTTAAAATGCGTTTCTCCATATGGGTAACTTAATACCAAGGTTGATAAAAATTCAGGCTGAATTTTATTCACCACTTTAGCTGAGTTAAGAGCATGTTGCTTTGAATAGTTTTGACCACCTAAGCCATTCAATATCATAACTGATAATTTGATTCCAGCCTTTCTAGCCTTCTTTAAAGCCTTACTAGTACTTTCAAAATCTTCTCCTTTATCAATAACTTGAAGTAACTCATCATCTCCCGATTCGATACCAACATATAGTAACTTTAAACCCTTTGAAACTAGAATTTCTAACTCCTCATTAGTTTTAGATTCAATGTCGCGAGGTATTGCGTAGGCAGAAACTCGGTTTAATTTAGGGAAAGTAGCATTAAGCTTATCTAATAGTCGACTTAGCTTATCGAAGGATAGAACCATCGCGTTGCCATCAGCTAAAAAGACTTTTCTAATTTGATCTGAATGCGAAGCTAAACTATCAATTTCAGCAAAAACATCTTCTTCGGGTCGAACTCGAAATTGCTTATCACTGTACATTTCACAAAAGGCACATTTATTCCAAGCACATCCTAAACTAACTTGTAAGATAAGAGAGTATGCTTCACTTGGAGGTCTGAAAAGAGGTTCGTCGTATGTTATCATCTTGCAAAAATATCAAAATTTAAATAGAGTCTTCCTAATTTTGGGAAGGCTTCTCGCCGATGGATTTTAATGCTTCCCAAATACAGAATTGCTTCACCTAAAATGTGGGGAGTCTTCCTAATTTTGGGAAGGCTTCTCGCCGATGAATTTTAATGCTTCCCAAATACAGAATTGCTTCACCTAAAATGTGGGGAGTCTTCC
>CAXBPC010000007.1:0-144639 GCA_963977525.1 uncultured Marinifilaceae bacterium | reverse complement strand
CATCTGTTGTTTTCATAGTGTTACTTTTGTGTAACGCTATATCAGGACGAGACAAAACAGACATAAAAAAAGACCTGCAATTTGCAGGTCTTTTTTTGTATATGATAGTTTTGTTTTTTTATAATTTTGAACCAAAAGCTAAATCTCCAGCGTCACCACAACCAGGAACGATATATGATTTAGAGTTTAACTCAGGATCTACAACACCCATCCAAAGTGTGATGTTTTCATCAGCAAGTTTTTTCTTTACCAATTCAACACCTTCTGTACTAGCAATAATTGAAACAATGTGAACATGCTTAGGTGTTCCTTTTGTTAGTATCGCCTTATATGCTAATTCCATAGATGAACCTGTAGCAAGCATTGGATCAGCTAAAATAACAACTTTTCCATCGATAGAAGGAGAAGCAATGTATTCGAACTTGATTTCGAACTCACCAGCTTCGTTATAATTTCTATAAGCAGAGATGAATGCATTTTCAGAACGATCAAAGTAGTTTAATAAACCATTGTGTAATGGTAATCCTGCTCTAAGAATAGAAGCAACTACAATCTCATCTTGAGGAAGATTTGCTTTTGCAATTCCAAGTGGAGTTTGAACGTCTTTTTCAGAGTAATTAAAAGTTTTGCTGATTTCATAAGCAAAGATTTCACCCACTCTTTCTAGGTTTCTTCTGAATCGTAAAGGATCGTTTTGAACATTTACGTCGCGAATTTCAGCTATAAATTGGTTGAATAGGGAATTGTTCTCCCCAATAGTATGCACCATGATGTTGTATTTAAAATTTAGCTGAGCGCAAATGTAGGGATATCTATAGAATTTTTCTCTATGTTATTAAGCTGTTTTTTAGAAGTTCTCGATATTTTTAAATTTCAAACAGCCTTAAATCATTGGCTTGATAGTTAATTTTGAACGTTCAAATTGATTGATATTGTATTTAGAATTTTGCCCTAATCGTTGAGTTTATAGATGATTTGTTCAGTTTGAAATTGGATCTTTATAAACTTAATGTGATAGGAAATCTGCAGATATAAAAAAGAGATACTAAATTCTAGTACCTCTAATTAATCTCAATATAAATTGATTAAGTATTCTTTACTCGATTATTTTATCAGCCAATTCTTGAAGATTTACACCTGAGAAGTTTCCCGAACTCATTAAAAGCAGGTTTGTTTTAGCAAAGTTTAGTTCCAATAAGTCATTAATTAAAATATTAGAATCCGTATAAACCTTTAGATTATTACCTCCGAATGCTTCTTTAACTTGATCGGCTGTTATAGCTTTTAATTTTTTGTGTTCAACCGTTTTAGGATTGAAATAAACCATTGCTATATCTGCCAAAGCCATACTGTTATTGTATTCCGGAAGGAATTCTTCTTTTAAACTACTAAAGGTATGAAGCTCCATGCAGGCCACTAACTTTCTATCGGCAAACTGATTTTTTACTGCTTTTGTAGTTGCTTCAAGTTTCGAAGGTGAATGGGCAAAATCCTGATAGACAATGGTTTGTTCGTTTTGAGATAAAGTTTGTAAACGTTTAGCTGCTCCTCCAAAATTCTTAATAGAGCTATAAAATTGCTCGTCACTTAGGCCTAATTCTTTACAAATTAGATGTGCTCCCTTAAGGTTTTGAAGATTGTGTTCTCCAAAAATAGATAGTTCTAAATTTCCCTTTTCAGTGATCAACGAACTAATACCGTCTTTCACTTTGTGTGGATGTGAATTGTATGGCAAATATTTAATATCATCTCGAGGAGACTCTATCATCTTAGCAATATGCTCATCATTTTCAAAGTAGATAAGGCTACCTTCTGGTTTAATGAAGCCAATGAATTTCTCAAATTGACTTAAATAATTGTCGAAGGTTGGAAAAACATTGATATGATCCCAGGCAATTCCAGTCAATAAGGCAATATGCGGATGGTATAAATGAAATTTTGGACGAGGATCGATAGGAGAGGCAAGGTATTCATCACCTTCAAAAACGGCAATTTTTGCGTCCTCGCTAAGCTTTACCATGGTATCGAAGCCTTCAATTTGAGCACCAACCATATAATCAAAGTCGATATTGTTGCATTTCAAAACATACATAATCATCGAAGTTGTTGTTGTTTTACCATGCGAGCCACCAATTACAACTCGTATTTTATCTTTTGTTTGTTCATAAATATATTCTGGATAAGAGTAGATTTTCAAACCCAATTCTTTTGCTTTCAATAGCTCTGGATTATCAATACGAGCGTGCATGCCAAGTATAATTGCATCGATATCTGAGTTTATCTTATCAGTAAACCAGCCCCATTTTTCGGGTAATAGGGCAAATTGTTCTAATCGGCTTTTTGAAGGATCAAATATTTCATCATCTGATCCTGAAACCTGAAATCCTTTTTTATGCAGAGCTAGTGCTAGATTGTGCATAGCGGCTCCTCCAATAGCAATAAAATGTACTCTCATAGATTATATTTTTTCGTCATTAACACCTGAATCGGTCAATGGCGTAGTGTAATTATTGAAATATGGATTAGTGCCTTATTAATAAGAGATTGTGTGTTGTTATATATACTTTTTGATTAAGTATATAAGCTTGAGTAATGTTGAAATTGCACTATTATAACTCGTTAAAGCTTTTAAAAATAAGGAAATTTAAATATAATCAAATCCGCTGTGATTGGCAGTATTCTTTTTTCTTTCTTACTTTAAGCTTTATTAGAAAAGTGTTGTTTTAAATAAGAGAAGAAAATGCAGATTTATTCAATTGAGACTGGGAATTTGAAATGTGATGGTGGAGCTATGTTTGGTGTTGTTCCAAAATTTATGTGGAGTAATAAATACCCAGCTGATGAAAACAATCTTTGCGATTGTGCATTACGAAGCATGTTGATCGTTGATGGTGATCGTCGTATCTTAATTGACAATGGAGTAGGAGATAAGCTTTCTGAATCTGAAGCTAGTCATTACAATTATATAGCTAATACTACCTTAAAAGGTTCTTTGAATAAGCTAGGTTACGATTTTGAGGATATTACCGATGTGATTTTCACTCACCTTCATTTTGATCATTGTGGAGGTTCTACTCGCTACAAGAATGGAACTAAAGAGTTAGAACTTTCGTTTCCTAATGCTACCCATTGGGTGAGTAAAAAACAATGGGAGAATTACTTGAATCCTAATATTCGCGAAGGAGATAGCTATTTTCCTGAGAATATAATGCCAGTTTTTGAATCAGGAAAATTAAAGTTTGTTGAAGAAAACATGGAGATCTTCCCAAATATAGAAGTTAGAATGTTTAATGGTCATACCGCAGGACTAATGGCTGTTTTAGTACGTGGTAAAAATAACACCATTGTTTTTGCAGCTGACTTTATACCAACTATGGCTAATGTGAATTTAAAATGGGTTGCTGCCTATGATTTATTTCCAACCACAGTTTTAGAGGAGAAAGCAGTATTCTTAAAGGAAGCAGTTGAGAAGGATTATATTCTCTTTTTCCAACACGATATTCAAATTGAATGTTGCTCACTAAAACAAACTGAAAGAGGTATTAAGCCAGATAAAAATTTTAGTTTGAAGAGCTTATTTTAATAGAAGTCCCTTGTTTAAAAGTTGACTGGGTGAACTTCGAATGAAAAATCTATCTATCGCACTGTTTCAGGATTCAGATTTCTTTTATTCCCGTATATTTGTGAAATCATAATCCTGATAGACCTTATTTAACTATGAAGAGTAACTATTTCCCTGATTATATTTTATTTAATGACACGCTTGTTGATACTACCAAATCATTGGAGAGTTATACAAGTAGCAATGTTCAAGGAGATACAGTCAATAAATCCACATCCATGGACTCTCTAAATATTAAGCAGGACTTTTTAGATTCTGATTCTATAAAAAGAGATTCAAGTCTTACGGTAAACGATACAATTGTAACAGTTGATAGCTTGCATCAAGGTATAGTAAGGCAAGAGCCTAAGTTTGGAGGAGATGCGATAACTCGATTTCAAAATATTGGTTATGGCAACGATTGGTTTGTAGGTGTTATCTTGTTTTCATTATTTCTCCTAGCATTAGTTAAGTTTCTGTTTGGTAAGTATTTATCAAAGCTTGTAGAATCAATTTTCAATTCCCATACTGCCAATAATCTTTTTCTTGAGAAGAATATCAACATGATAAAAGGTTCTGCGATTATCAATATTCTGTTTGTTGTGAATATTTCCTTGTTTGCAATAAATATTTTAAATCATAATTCAATTTCCTCTGTTCAAGAGTATGGCTTTAAAGAGTTCGCTTTTATATTGTTAGGAGTGTTCATCCTATATATTGGAAAAGTTGTCGTTGTTAGCGGTTTAGGCTATGTTTTTAAGGGGAATAATGAGAGTAAAGAATACCTTTTTACAACTTTTCTGTACAATAAAAACCTTGGATTATTCCTTTTTCCAGTGATTATTGCTTTACCTTTTGTTCAGCCTTTTGCTGTGGAATGGCTTATGTACATTGGGGTTTTTATGATTTCCTTCTTCTATGTTTTAAGAATAGCACGTGGGTTAAAAATATTATTCCGCAAACATGTTTCGATATTTTATATGATTTTGTATCTTTGCGCTCTGGAAATATTCCCTTTACTGATGATTTATAAATTATTAGTAGGATAGGAATAATAGAGTGGAAAATAATGTTTTAATTAAAGAATATCGCCTTGAAAATCAAAACAATATTAGTTTCGCAACCGAAACCCCAAACGGAAAAATCGCCTTATTTCGATCTGGCAGAAAAATACAACTTAAAAATTGATTTTCGCCCTTTCATTCAAATTGAAGGTATAAGTGCTAAAGAATTTAGACAAGAGAGAATCAATATTCTTGACCATACTGCAGTAATATTTACCAGTAGGACAGCTATTGATCATTTCTTTAGAATAGCTGAAGAAATGCGTGTTACGGTTCCAGATGATATGAAATATTTCTGTATTTCTGAATCGACTGCTTTCTATCTTCAGAAATACATCGTGTACCGTAAGAGAAAAATTTTCTTCGGAATTCGAGTTTTCGAAGATCTAATTGATACTATCGTTAAGCACAAGAAAGAGAAGTTTTTATTACCTCTTTCTGATATTCACAAGCAATCAATTCCTGCTTTGTTGAATAAGAGTAAAATTAAGTACACAAAGGCTATTCTTTACAAAACAGTAAGCAGCGATTTATCTGACTTAGCTGATGTAAATTACGATATCCTTGCTTTTTATAGCCCTTCAGGTATCAAATCTTTAATGCAAAACTACCCTGAATTTTCTCAGGATGGTACCGTGATTGCTGCATTTGGTCCTGCAACTTCAAAAGCTGTAAAAGATGCTGATCTTCGTCTTGATATTCAAGCACCAATGCCACAAGCACCGTCTATGACAATGGCTTTGGATCAGTACATTAAAACGTACAATAAAGAGAACAAAGACAAGTAAAATATTGCAAGTTGATCTTTAAGTGAGATCTCTTCAAAACAAATTGGGGAAAGATTCTTTCCCCTTTTTTATTTCCCCACAATCATCATTCATGGCCGATCAGATAAAATATAGCTTTACAAAAGATGAACGCCTTTGTCACAGGAAGCGTATCAGTAGCTTATTTGAAGACGGTATGGGTTTTACGTGCTATCCTTTTCGTATTGTATGGAAAAGTACACCACTTAATGTAGATTTTCCTGCTCAGGTTGCTATTACGGTTACCAAAAGGAGTTTCAAACATGCTGTTAAGCGTAATTTGTTGAAGCGTAGAATACGAGAAATATACAGGCTGAATAAGCACTTGCTTTATAGCGATTTGAATGAAAGACAGGCTCAGATCTCATTTATGATTGTATATTTGCCTAAAACCATTCTGAAAACAGCCGAGATGGATACGAAACTCGTAAAAGCTCTTAGGCGAATTGGAACCGAATATGACAAGTATACTGCAAGCATTAAAAAAAGCGATTCTCTTCATCATGATACTACCGATTAGGTTTTATCAGGCGTTTATTTCTCCCATGACCCCATCTGCTTGTCGCTACACACCTTCTTGCTCAACTTATGCGATGCAAGCATTAAAGACTCATGGCCCTTTTAAAGGAACTTACCTAGCTATAAAACGAATTATATCCTGCAACCCTTGGGGCGGACACGGACACGATCCTGTGCCTTAAAATTACGTTTCACATCTTCATTTTTGACTTACATTTCATTCACTCAAACTTTAACCTTATATCTTTATCCTTTAACCTTATTACTCTATTTTGAATTTGTTAACTTTGATTTCGATTATAAAATTACATACACATGATAACAAATGACCAGCTAAAAGATTTAGCGGAGCGCACGATTGCGTTGAGGAGGTATCTTTGACATTGATGCCAAATTAATTCAGATACAAGAAGAAAATTTGCGAACTCAGGTTCCTGGGTTTTGGGATAATCCCAAAGAGGCTGAGTTGCAAATGAAGAAAATAAAAGTTCTAAAATCGTGGGTTGATTCATACGATGAAGTTAAAGCTGCCGAGGATGATTTGCAGGTTCTATATGAGTTTGCTAAAGAAGGCGAAGCTGAACCTGAAGATGTAGATGAACAATACGCTTTGGGCATAAAGCTGCTTGATGCCTTGGAACTTAAGAACATGCTTCGTAAGGAGGAAGATCATTTTGGTGCAATACTAAAGATCAATTCTGGAGCAGGTGGAACAGAGAGTTTAGATTGGGCTGGTATGCTTTATCGCATGTACTTGCGCTACGGTGAGGCCAATGGGTATAAGGTTCGTCAACTTGAGTATCAGGAAGGCGATGAGGCCGGAATTAAATCGGCAACTCTGGAATTTGAGGGCGATTTTGCTTTTGGTTTCTTAAAATCGGAGAGTGGCGTGCATCGCTTGGTGCGTTTGTCGCCCTTTAATGCGGCCAATAAGCGAATGACAACCTTTGCTTCTGTCTATGTTTACCCTGCTATCGATGATACGATAGACATTCAAATTAACCCTGCAGATATTTCTTGGGACACGTTCCGATCGGGTGGAGCAGGTGGTCAGAATGTGAACAAGGTGGAGACAGGCGTTCGAGTGCGACATGCACCCACTGGCATAATTATAGAGAACACCGAAACCCGTTCTCAGCACGGAAATAGGGAGAATGCTTTACGCTTGCTTAAATCGCAGCTTTATGAGCTTGAATTGCGTAAGCGTCAGGAAAAGCTTGACAAGATTGAAGGGTCCAAGAAAAAAATAGAATGGGGATCACAAATTCGTTCTTACGTGATGCAACCCTACAAAATGGTGAAAGATGTTCGTACAGGTCACGAAACCTCAAATGTACAGGCTGTTTTGGATGGTGATTTGGATGGTTTTATCAAAGCCTATTTAATGGAGTTTGGAGGAGAGACTAAAGATGACTAATTCAGTTCGTTGAAATAGATATATAAAGAGCAGGAACTTTAAGGTTTCTGCTCTTTCTTAGTATTTGGCGATTTCATTCTAAAGCATAACCCTTATACCAACTTTTAAATTAAAGTTATCTGTATCGAAGCTTGTTGTTGAAGTTTGTACACCATCCTCAAAATATTTGATTGAAGAATTCTTCAGCGAAATGTTAGCTTTTTTACGAGTAAGAAAGAAGCCTGATTTCTCTTGAATAAACAAACGGTCTTGCTCCTGTAAGTTGAATTGATAGCCTCCCATTACAAAAAGACTATAGAATTTTTTCAGTTTGCTTCTTAAGCCTAAGTCAAAAGAAACACCTTGTTTTTTCTGTCCAACATACAAAGCAATTTTATCAGCATTAAACTTTTTACCCCCAGCTTTAAAGTTAGATGCTGATTTAAAATCTCCAACATGAATGCCTTCCTGAGAAAAGAAATAATTGACACCACACATCAGCAACAATTGACGCCCTCTATTAATAATGGGGGTTTCGTATGCAAGCCCTAATGATTCTAATTTAGATATGTTTTTGCCAATAGCTTCTTGCCAATCATAGTTGATGTCAAAATGAGAATTTAGCTTGTAGCCGATTTTTATTCCCCAAGATAATTCCTGATTGTTATTAGTATCAATTGATTTATTAAATGATAAATCAGGGGAAGGAGAGTAGATAATGTTTGCTGGGGCTATAGATATGTTCGATTTTGCTCCAATGTAAATATCTGTATAGATGTTGGTGAGAACTTTCATTAGTTTCTGCTTAAACTGATAGCCCTTTGGGAGCTTATGTTCCTTGTGCAATAATGATTCTGACTCGTTGGGGCTATATTCCATTAGTTTAGTTAATGAACTATCTGCTTGAATAAGTGTTTGATCTTGCCAGTTAGATTCTTTAATATCTTTAGCTTTTAAATAAAATACATCTCTTAATTCTGCTTGCTCTGCAAATGGGATGGGTTTGGCATCTTTTGAGTTAATATCTGTAGTAAGATATTCGTTATATTGAATTAAATCGGATTGTGTCTTTGTATTGTAAAGATTTTCTGTGTCAGAGATATAGGAAAAGTAGTATTTTCCATTCCAGTATTTGTATTTTAATCGTTTTGTTCTTTGTGTAACACTAAGTCCGTGAAGAGATAAGGATTTATTTCTTTTTTCGAGACCATAATCGGTATAAGTTCTCTCGCAATATAAATAGGCCAAAGAAATTATATCCAAATAAAATTTTCCCTTATAGCTTGCTTTTTTATTCTCTTTAGGCGTATACTCTATTCGATATACAGGTTGGTTATCTAGTTTATCTTTATAGATACTGTAGTCATACTTTTTAAAATCATTGGGTGATAAATATGATGCTCGACGTTTGACATCATCCGATGTTAATGGAAAATGCAAGCCTCCATACCACATTACTGAACTGTAATTGTGGTATAAGGGATGTTTATTCATCCGACTCTCTACAACTTTAACTTGACCTTCAGAAGTGTTATTATATGGGGTTTTAAAGACATCAACTATAGCTTCTCCGAAATACAAATACTCATTTTTGTCAGGATTATAATACGATTCTCTGTAGAAACCTTTCATTCGGGTATCAACATCGGGGTAGTTATCTTTAATTTTCCCATATGCTCGTCGTAGTAGAGCAAGCAATGTGTCCTTAGGCATAACCAACACCTCGTTTATTTGAGCAGTATCCTTTTGTAGTTTTACAAATAGGGGAGTTATCAATTTATTTAAGCTAACCTCTTTAGTTTGATACCCAATGCTGCTAATGCTTAGTTTGCTAGACTGATAGATCTTGGGGATTTTTATATTAAAATTACCTTGACTATTGCTGACTGTACCAATATAACTGCCTTTTATATAAACACTGCTTCCAGGCAATACTTGGTTGGTTTGATCGGAAATTTTGCCAGTTATAATTGTCTGAGCAAAAGAGTTACAAGAAAGAAATATTGAGAATATTATAATGAAATGGAATTTGGCCATATTAATCGATATATTATAAATAATACTGTACTGGAGGAATAGATCGCCGAAGATAGATTAAAAACAAAACATATTTATATGTCAAGTTTGTCAAGTTGATTAATCTTATTTGCAAACCCCAAATTGATAGCCCTGCTTCTTTAGTTCATCAATTAAACGAGGGAGGGCATAACGCATGTTCTTTTCAGATTTCACGTGATTGTGGAATAGAATTATTGATCCAGGGCGGATATTTTTAAGAACAGCTTTATAGCAAGACTCAGGAGTAATATCTTGGCGATAATCTTCACTAAGAACATCCCACATGATGATTTTATAATCCTTTAAAAGCCTTTTAATCTGTGAACGTTTTATCATCCCGTAAGGGGGACGGAATAGCTTAGAATCGATGTATTGACTTGCCAACTTTACATTGTCAACATAGCTTTGTGTTTGATTAGTAAAGCCTCTTAAATGGTTATGGGTGTGATTACCTACGGCATGGCCTTCGTTTAATATTTCTTGGTAGATTTCAGGGTATTTTTTCACATTATCGCCCACACAAAAGAAAGTTGCTTTCACATTTTTCTCCTTAAGAAGTTTTAAAGTCCAAGCTGTTGATTGGGGAATCGGACCATCATCAAAAGTGATATACACTACTTTCTCACCAGTATTGTAGTCCCAAGTCAAACTAGGAAATAGCTTTTTAAGAAAATGTGGTATGCCAACAAATCGCATGAATAGTATAGTTTTAGAGTTTCAAAAGTAAGAACTTCTTCTAAATTTGCCACATCTTGTTTAATATACTTAATTACAACTAGTTTGTAAATTAGTCTTATTAATAATTGCGATCCTGATAGTCATAGGGAATGAATTATAAATCAAGATTATCATCATAAATTAAAGTTTTACCCAAAGCAGTTTTTTAATTTTCCTAATTCCTAATTCCTAATTCCTAATTCCTAATTCCTAATTCCTAATTCCTAATTCCGTATCCTTGTCGTAGAATTCTGTAATGCGTTTCATTTCCTCAAGTAAGGCTACATTTCTTCTTCCAGATCTTACAAAATCGGAAAGGCTGGTTGGTTTTATGCTATTGTAATAGTCAAGTTCTTGAGTCAATCTAAGATGAATCTTCCTCATCATTTTCGTAGCTATTTCTCGCTTGCCAAGTTTCAAATAATTCTCTGCCATTAATAATGCGATATAGTCGTAAGAGCTTACCTCATTAGGAAATAATTCTCGGCTTTTATCCAAAACTTCAATAGCTTTCTCAGCTTGGTTTTGTTCTATCAACTTGTTTGAAAGGCTAAGGAAATTATTCCTTAAGTTTAGGCACATTCGCTTAATACCTTCATCTAAATAAAGCCCCGTTTTATTGATGTTTCCCCACTTAAACGTTGTCATCATATTTGGATAAAGAATATCGGTATCGATACGTCCTATGCTACCCGTTGTATTCTTTGTCTTTATTGGAATCAATCGATAAGCTAGCCCTTCTAGTTGAAAGTAATCTTTAAGCCCATAATAGCCAGATTCAGGAACAGTTTGTGAGAAATATATTGGACGTTCCCAATTGTTGGTCAAAAGCATATCGTATAATGCTAAACCTGCTTTTTCAATAAAATTCTGATCGAGCTTCCATTCCAGTTGAGATACGATATTGGCCGAATCTTTAGCAGATACAGTTTGTGTAGCTAAAACCTGTTGTTTATCAACTGGCATTCTAAATTCTCGAGCTGGAATGTGATCGATTTTTTGATCGTAACCGTAAATTGTTTTTGTACTTTCTTTATCTGAAAGAACATATTCCATAGCGTCTTTTAAATTGATGCCTTTATTTTTCTTAACCCAAGCTTCAAATCGAGGATCATCCACAATATAGACTACATCACGATTCCCCATCAAATATTTCTCTTTCCCCATCGAAATAGGTAAGCTTTTTGATTCGTAATTATCTCGTTTCATCTGATCGATATACCAGTCGGTAGAAAGGTAGCTTAGGTTACAAACGCGAACGTCTGTTCGAATGCCTTCAACTTCTTGCAAGTACCAAAGCGGAAATGTGTCGTTGTCTCCCATGGTAAATAGAATCGCATTGGGAGCACAAGAATTCAGATAATTGTATGCTAAATCATGAGCAAAATAACGATCAGATCGATCGTGATCGTCCCAATTTTGTTGCGCAAATAGAACAGGAACGGCAAGGAAACAAACTGAAGAAGCTACAATGACACTTAGTTTTGGATTCAAATACTTTTCGAGACCATTTATTGAGGCCATAACGCCTAGTCCTATCCATATGGCAAAGGCATAGAATGATCCTGCATAGGCGTAGTCTCGTTCACGTGGCTGCAAAGGAGGTTGATTTAGATAAAGAACAATAGCCAATCCTGTGAAGAGGAATAGAAGGAGAACGACATAGAAATCATTCTTCCCTTTTTTACTGTACTTGTATTGGTAAATCATCCCCATCAGACCAAGAATCAGTGGCAGAAAGAAATAGGTGTTGTTCGCCTTATTCGATTTCATATCATCAGAACGCAATGACTGATCACCTAATCTGAGATTATCGATGAAAGGAATACCAGAAATCCAGGCACCTTTTGTTTTATCTCCATAAGATTGAACATCGCTTTGTCGTCCTGCAAAATTCCACATGAAATACCGAATATACATGTGGTTAACCTGATAGGAAAAGAAGAAATTTAAGTTCTGCGCAAAGCTTGGTTTCTCCTTTTGCTTTGGATTTAGTCCTGTCCATTTGGCATATTCCACGGGAGCTCGTCCCGACATGCCTTTGGTGTACATTCTAGGAAAAAGCGTTTTATGACTTGAGTTAAAGTTGTTTTTCTCTAACTCATAAGAGAGTTCGTATTTTCCATTCTTTTGGATATAAATCTTTTTTGAAACAGAACTAGGGTTTTCTTCATTTAATGGAGCATTGAAATACTGCCCATAAATCAACGGATTTGATCCATATTGTTCTCTGTTAAGATAGGACAGAAGAGAGAAAACATCTTTAGGATTATTCTGGTTTAATGCTGGATTCGCTGATGCACGAATCATGATTATACCATAGGATGAATAACCTATAAGAATTACGCTGACAACTGTAAGAAACGTGTTTAAAAGAACTTTTTGATGTTTGATACTGTATCGAATCGCAAAGATTAAACCGATGAACAGAAGTAGTAAATAGAATAGTAAACCTGAATTAAATGGGAGTGAAAGTCCATTTACAAAAGCAAATTCGAACCAGATCCCAATTTTTACGACTCCAGGAATAATCAAATACATGATACTTGCTAAAAACACGATAGCAGCAGCAAGTGCTATGAAAACACCTTTTTGAGTGACAGGATATTTTTTAAAATAAAAAAGGATGACGATGGCTGGTATCGCTAGTAGATTTAATAAGTGAACCCCAATTGATAAACCCATTAAGTAGGCAATCAGAACTAACCATCTATTTGAATGGGGAGAGTCAGCTTCATTTTCCCATTTCAAGATAGCCCAAAATACGACGGCTGTAAATAGAGATGAAAGAGCATAAACTTCTGCTTCAACTGCTGAGAACCAAAATGTATCTGAAAAAGCATAGGCCATTGCTCCAATAAAACCGGCACTCAAAATTTGCCATGTTTGGATAGAAGTGTAAGCTTCTGTTTCAAGTTTAACCAGCTTGCGAGCCATATGTGTAATGCTCCAAAATAGAAACATGATTGTTGCAGCAGAGGCTAAGCCCGAAAGGCTATTGAGCATTAGGGCAACTTGTGATTCATCTGTAGCAAAAAGAGAGAAGAAACGTCCCAATAACATAAATACGGGTGCTCCAGGAGGATGTCCAATTTCTAATTTGTAGGCTGCTGTGATAAATTCTCCACAATCCCAGAAACTAACGGAAGGTTCAAGTGTAAGAAGATAAACAAAAGCTGAAATGGCGAAAACAAGCCAGCCTCCTATAGTATTGAATTTCTGAAATCTTGACATGTGATGATAAGTTAGAATTATGTCAACGAATTTAGGGAAATAATTATGAAGCACTTGTAAGGAAGGTGTGAAAAGTGTAAAACCTTATTTGTCCAATTTTAAACAAATAGCTTAATATATGAGCCTTGAATGTGTAGAATGAATCTAAATTTAGTTCTAATAAAAGATTTTTTCATAGCTAGTCATGTTTCTAAACAGGTGGAGGGTGGCAGCTTTAAAACACATCTCTGTATAATATAATGATTACTGTTTAAATATAAACACCAAGTTTGTTTTTAATACGGATTCCGAAAAGGTTTTCGAACCTATTTAGAATGATTTCAAGCAATAGAACTAAGTTAGAGTTATTCCTAATAAGGAAAGCTATTGAGCAGATTAATAGGGCTTTTTAAGCAAAAAAAATAAATCTATATTTGCTACGCGATTTTACGCTAATTGAGTGTAGTTAGCTGTTAAGAAGTGTTTTGCAATTAATTTAAAACGAATTTTGTAATGAACAAGATAATTTCATTTGAAGAGGCTGTTGCCAAGATTAAAGATGGTATGACTATCATGATTGGTGGCTTTTTATCTGTTGGAACTGCCAATAAAATGGTTGATGGTATTGTTGAATCGAATGTTAAGAATTTAACAATCGTTTGTAACGATACAGCATTTGCTGATAAGGGCTTAGGTAAATTGATTGCAAACAAGCAAGTTGACAAGGTAATCACTTCATACATTGGAGCGAACTCTGCGTCAATTGAGCAAATGAATAATGGTGAGTTAGTTGTTGAGTTTAGCCCTCAGGGAACTTTAGCTGAGCGTGTACGTGCTGGTGGTGCTGGTTTAGGTGGTGTTTTAACACCAACTGGATTAGGGACTGTTGTTGCAGAGGGGAAAGACATCATTACTGTTGACGGAAAAGAATTTATTCTTGAAAAACCACTTCATGCAGATGTTTCTTTAATTGGAGCTAGCATGAGTGATACACATGGTAACTTAACTTACCGTGGAACATCTCAAAACTTTAATCCATTGATGGCAACTGCTGGTGATATTGTAATTGTTGAAGCAGAATCAATTGTAGAAATTGGAACATTCAAGCCTGAAGAAGTAAAGACGCCATCTATCTATGTTGACTTTATCGTAAAGGCAAACTAATTAGTCATTAAGAAACTATAAAATACAAACACATACTATTATGGAACAAGCAATTATTAGAGTACGTATGAGTTCACACGATGCTCATTATGGTGGAAACCTTGTTGATGGCGCTAAAATGCTTCAGCTTTTTGGTGATGTTGCTACTGAGCTATTGATTCGTCGTGATGGCGATGAGGGTTTGTTTGCAGGATACGAAAGCGTTGAATTTTTAGCTCCTGTTTATGCTGGTGATTATATCGAAGCTGTTGGTGAGATCATCAAAGAAGGTAACTCAAGCCGTAAGATGAAATTCGAAGCTCGTAAGGTTATCGTTCCTAGAACTGATATTTCTGACTCTGCTTGTGATTTGCTTGAAGAGCCTATCGTAACATGTCGTGCTATTGGAACTTGTGTAACACCAAAAGCTAGCCAACGTAAATAATATTTGATTTTATTAATATGAGTCAAGGGTGTTGACCAAAAGAAATACCGACTAACTAAATTTTTTTTCACACTTGATTCATATTTTAAATACTTAAGCCATGGAAAAGTTAATTATCACAGCCGCAATTAGTGGTGCCGAAGTAACAAAAGAGCATAACCCTGCTGTTCCATATACAGTTGAAGAATGTGTTCGCGAAGCAGGATCAGCTATTAAAGCTGGCGCTAGTATCATTCACCTTCACGTTCGTAAGGATGATGGTACACCGACTCAAGATAAGGATCGTTTTAAGACAGTAATGGATGCGATCCATGCTCAATATCCTGATGTAATTATTCAGCCATCAACAGGTGGTGCAGTTGGAATGACTAACGACGAAAGACTTCAGCCTACTGAGCTGAATCCAGAAATGGCAACTCTTGATTGTGGTACATTAAACTTTGGTGGTGACGAAATTTTCGAAAATACTGAGAATACAATTAAGTATTTCGGTGAGAAAATGATTGAAAGAGGTATTAAGCCTGAACTTGAGGTTTTTGACAAGTCGATGATTGATATGGCTTTGCGTCTAGGTAAAAAAGGTTTTATCAAATCACCAATGCACTTCGATTTTGTAATGGGAGTAAATGGTGGAATCTCTGGAACACTTCGCGATTTTAATTTCATGCGTGGAAGTATTCCTGCTGATGCAACATATACAGTTGCTGGTATTGGACGATTCGAATTCCCATTAGCTGCAGCTGCTATCATCGATGGTGGTCACGTTCGTGTTGGTTTCGAAGACAATACTATGATTTCAAGAGGCGTTGTTGCTGAATCGAATGGGCAGTTAGTAGCGAAAGTAGTTCGTTTGGCTAATGAGTTTGGTCGCGAAATCGCAACTCCAGCAGAAGCAAGAGAAATTTTAGGTTTAAAAGCAAGATAATAAACAATGTGTGAATGGCGATTGGTTCTTTACTGATCGTTAATCATTAATTATATATAGGGATGAAAGCAGGAAACAAATACGGAACTCACAGAGTCCTTGAACCAAAAGGAACACTTCCACAGCCAGCTCTAAAGTTGGATAACACAATGTCAATTTATGACAATGAAGTTTTAATCGATGTTCAAACATTAAACATCGATTCAGCAAGTTTTACTCAAGTAAAAGGCGCTTGCGATGCTGATACGGCTAAGATGGAAGAAATGATTCTATCTATCGTTTCTGAACGAGGAAAAATGCAAAACCCAATAACGGGGTCTGGAGGAATGTTAATTGGTACAGTTAAAGAAGTTGGACCAAACTTCCCAAATCAAGATCTTAAAGTAGGTGATAAGGTAGCAACTTTGGTTTCTTTATCTCTTACTCCACTTAATATCGATAAGATCACAAATATTAACCTTTCTAACGATCAGGTTGATATTGACGGTCAAGCGATTCTTTTCGCTTCAGGTTTATACGCTGTTCTTCCATCTGACTTACCAGAGAAATTAGCTTTAGCTGCTCTTGATGTAGCAGGTGCTCCTGCTCAGGTTGATCGTTTGGTTAAGGAAGGCGACACAGTTTGCATCATCGGTGGTGGTGGAAAATCAGGTGTTCTTTGTTGTTACCAAGCAATGAAAAAAGTAGGTCCTAAAGGAAAAGTAATTGTAGTTGAATATTCTGCTGAGAATGCAAAACGTATTACTGACCTTGGTTTAGCTACTGATGTGATTGTTGGTGATGCAACTGATGTGATGAATGTATACAAAGAGGTGACTAAGATTTGCGGCGAAGAAGGTTGCGATGTGGTTATCAACAATGTAAACGTTGCTTCTACTGAAATGTCTTCGATCTTGATCACTAAAGATCGTGGTTGTGTTTATTTCTTCTCTATGGCAACTTCTTTCTCTAAAGCAGCTCTAGGAGCTGAAGGTGTAGGTAAAGATGTTGATATGATTGTAGGAAACGGTTATGCAATTGGACATGCTGATCTAACTCTTGAAATCATTAGAGAATCAGCAGGAATTAGAGAGTTATTTGAAAAATTATACGTGTAGATTATAGCATTGAGATAAGAGTATCGAGTATCAATATACAATTTTTGATACAACAGAAAATTTCTCCTTGATACTTGATTCTAAATCTTGAGACTAAAACAAAATATGATGATTGAAAATAAGGGACGTAAGCAGATGTTTCCAGAGGTTACAGACGAACAATGGAACGATTGGAGATGGCAGGTAAGAAACCGTATTGAAACTCTAAAGGATCTTAAAAAATATATCAACCTTACTGCCGATGAAGAAGAAGGTGTTAAGAGGTCGTTAGCAACATTGCGTATGGCTATTACGCCATATTATTTATCTCTTGTAGATGTAGACAATGCAGAATGTCCTGTTCGTAAGCAGGCTATTCCAACAGCCTTGGAAGTTCACCACTCTGATGCCGATCTTTTAGATCCATTGCACGAGGATGAGGATTCTCCGGTTCCTGGCTTAACTCACCGTTATCCAGATCGTGTATTGTTCTTGATTACCGATATGTGTGCTATGTATTGTCGTCACTGTACGCGTCGTCGTTTTGCTGGTCAGTCTGATTCTTCACCTCAACAGGACAATGTTGAGAAAGCAATTGAGTATATCAGAAACACGCCTCAAGTAAGAGACGTTGTACTTTCTGGTGGTGATGCTCTTTTGATTGGTGATGATAAATTGGAATACATTATTAGCTCACTACGTGCTATTCCTCATGTTGAGATCATCCGTATCGGAACACGTACGCCTGTTGTATTGCCACAGCGTATTACCGAAGGATTGGTTAACATGATTAAGAAATACCATCCAGTATGGGTTAATACTCACTTTAATCACTCAGATGAAATAACTACAGAATCTAAAGCTGCAATTGCTCGTTTAGCTGATGCAGGTGTACCATTGGGTAACCAGTCAGTACTGTTGAGAGGTGTTAACGATTGTGTTCACGTTATGAAGAAATTGGTTCACAACTTGGTAATGAACCGTATTCGTCCTTACTATATTTATCAGTGTGATTTATCAATGGGACTAGAGCATTTTAGAACTCCAGTTTCTAAGGGTATCGAGATTATTGAAAGTCTTCGTGGTCATACGTCTGGTTTTGCAGTTCCAACTTTCGTAGTTGATGCTCCAGGTGGTGGAGGTAAGATTCCAGTTATGCCTCAATATGTTGTTTCTCAGAGTCCATCTAAAGTGATTTTGCGTAACTTCGAAGGTGTAATTACAACTTATACTGAACCCAAACGTTATATCGAAGAATGTCACTGTCCAGAATGTTCTGATCACAGACAACCTGAAGGTATAGCATCTCTTCTAGAGGGGAGCAGATTGGCAATTGAGCCATCTCTATTACAACGTAAAGAGAGAAATAAAAAAGCTGAATGCCTTTTATAAAGGAAATAGAAAAATACAAGAGTCTATCGATTGTTGGACTTGAAAAAAATACCGGGAAAACCGAGTGTTTGAATTATGTGTTGTCGCGATTGAGCGGCAGCACTAAACAAATTGCACTTACTTCTATTGGTGTTGATGGAGAGAATACCGACGCGGTAACTAAAACTCACAAACCTGAAATTGAGGTTTATGAGGGGATGATTTTTGTTACTTCTGAATTGCATTATCAAAAGAAAAAATTTGTTGCCGAAATATTGGATGTAAGTACACAATCAACCTCATTAGGTAGATTGATTACAGCCAAAGCAAAGTCAAGCGGGAAGCTTATGATTTCAGGTCCAGCTAATAATGCTGCTATTAAAGATCTGATTTCACAAATGAATAAGTTTGATGTTGATATTACCCTTATTGATGGGGCATTATCACGTAAAAGTTTGGGATCGCCTGCTGTTACCGATGCCATGATTTTGGCAACTGGAGCTGCACTTTCGGCAAATATCACACAGCTGGTTTATAAAACCAATTACACCTACGATCTGATAAGTATGAAGGCCGTGGATGAGGAAACTAAAGAGCGTTTATTGCCGATACAAAAAGGTATTTGGGCAATAGATGATGAGGGAAGCTTAATTGATTTGGAGATTGAATCGGTTTTGTTGATTGATAAAGCGAAAGATAAACTCTTTAATAATGGGAATCGTATTTTTGTGAATGGTGCGATTACTGATAAGTTTTTGAACTTTTTGAAAATTCAAAAACAAATCAAAGACATTGAAATAATTGTTCGGGATTTTACGAGAATATTTGCCTCTCCTGAAACATATTACGCTTTTATAAAACGTGGTGGACGAATAAAAGTTCTCCAAAAAACCAAATTGATTGCGGTTTGTATCAATCCGATATCGCCTGATGGTTACTGTCTGAATTCAGACGAGTTAAAACAAGCAATGGAGGAAAAACTGAAATTGCCAGTTTATAATGTAAGAGAATTGAGTTAATAATAGATGAAGTTAAGAACTGCCATATCTCAAATAACAGGCCTTCAACATTTGGTGGAGAGTATGCAGCTGCAATCTAGTTTAGGAAAGCGCTACTTACTTGATATGCCTATGATGTATCAGACTAATGAGGTTAATGAGGAGCTTGATCTAGTGAACTATGCTTATTCAGTTTTAAGAGGTAAGAAATCAGGTTTGATCAGTAAAATTCAGACCAAACTCATGCAAGTGCGTGACATCAAAGGGAGCGTAAAAAATATCAAATCGAATTCGACTCTAGATGATATTGAGCTTTTCGAGATCAAATTTTTCGCACTGGTATCTTACGAGATACTAAAACTTCAGAATGAGTTTGAAACGACATTGATTGAAATTCCAGATCTGAATCGATTGATTTCGATTCTAGACCCTGAAAATAATAGAGTACCATCCTTTTATATTTGCAATGCTTATTCTAAAGAACTAGCTACTGTTCGAAATGAAATAAAAGAATTAAAGGCCGCAATGAAGCTTGATCCAGAAATGGATTTGAATTCTAAATTGGAAGCCTTAGAGAATAAAGCAGATGAAACTGAGAGGGAAGTAAGAACTCATATCTGTGAGAAACTTCACTCTCATTCAAAAGATTTGGAGAAAGCTTTGACTCAGGTTGCACATCTCGATGTGATTGTTGCCAAAGCTATTCTTGCTGATAATATGGCTTTTACGAGAGCTCAAATTTCAGAATCGACAACAGAATATAAAGCAATGTTTCATCCTCAAATTAAGGAAACATTAGCTTTATCAAATAGAAAATTCCAGGGCATTGATATTAAGTTGAATCAATCGGTTTGTTTTATAACAGGTGCTAATATGGCTGGTAAAACAGTTATTTTAAGAACCTTAGCGCTATGTCAGTACTTATTGCAGTTTGGCTTTTTTGTGCCAGCTCAATCGGCACATATTGCCTTAGTCCATCGAATTTTAGTTTCAATAGGCGATGATCAATCTGAGCAAAATGGTTTATCATCTTTTGCATCTGAAATGGTGAAGATTAACGAGATGGTTGAGGCTGCAATTAATAAGGAGAATGTTTTAGTTTTAGTTGATGAATTAGCTAGAACAACGAATCCAACAGAGGGGAGAGCTATTGTGAATGCAGTGGCTGAGATTTTTAATGAGAACAAAACTTTATCGGTAATCACAACTCATTATAGTGGACTGAATAAAGATTGTCGTAAGTTGAGAGTGAAAGGTTTGGATAAGGAATTCAAGCAGGGTGAGATTAATAAGAATAATATAAACGATTATATGGATTATTCCTTGATCGAAGATGATGCTTCAAAAGTGCCACACGAGGCACTTCGTATCGCTGGAATTCTAGGAATAAACAAGCAAATTATTGAGAAGGCGAAGAAAAACTTGATTCGTTAATACAATCTTTTGTGGTTGAAATAAAAAGAAACAAAATCATATATCTAAACATAGAACAAAAATGCAAAGGAGTAAACTAGGTCTTGACTTTGATAAAGTTAACTACGCAAAGGGCGTTTCGAGAAAAATTGCTGACAACGTTCAGGAGTTTGTAGAGAACTATACCACAGTATCAGTAGAGCGTACCTTGTGTCGTCTTTTGGGGATTGATGGTGTTGATAATAACGAAGTGCCACTTCCTAATGTTGTTATTGATGAGATTAAGGACAAAGGAGTTCTTAACCAAGGGGTTATGTATTTTTTAGGAAATGCAGTGATTGAAACAGGATTAAATCCACAACAAATAGCTGATAAAATCTCAGCTGGTGAATTGGAAATCACTCAATTGCCATCTCACACTGTTGCAGAAGCTCATGAAGCTCTTAAGCCATTTATCAACGATTGTATTGATAAAATTAAGGCTCGTAAAGCTAAGAGAGATAACTATATCGAAACTATTGGTGAAGGTCCTAAACCTTATTTATACGTTATTGTAGCTACAGGTAATATCTACGAAGACGTTATTCAGGCTGAAGCTGCAGCTCGTCAGGGTGCTGATATTATTGCTGTAATTCGTACAACAGGTCAGTCATTACTTGATTATGTACCTTATGGTGCAACTACTGAAGGTTTCGGTGGAACTGTTGCAACTCAAGAGAACTTCCGCATTATGCGTACTCACCTTGATAAGATTGGTGAGGAAGAAGGCAAATACATTCGTTTATGTAATTACTGTTCTGGTTTATGTATGCCTGAGATTGCAGCTATGGGTGCTCTTGAAGGTTTAGATGTCATGTTGAATGATGCTCTTTACGGTATTCTTTTCCGTGATATCAATATGCAACGTACACTTGTAGACCAATACTTTTCAAGAGTATTGAATGGTTTTGCTGGTGTAATTATCAACACAGGTGAAGATAATTACCTAACAACTGCCGATGCATTCGACGAAGCACATACTGTATTGGCTTCTGACTTTATTAACGAGCAGCTAGCTGTTCTCGCTGATCTTCCAGAAGAACAAATGGGATTAGGTCACGCTTTTGAAATGGAACCAGGACTAGAGAATGGTTTCCTTTATGAGTTGGCGCAAGCACAAATGACTCGCGAGATCTTCCCTAATGCACCTCTTAAGTATATGCCTCCTACAAAATTCATGACAGGTAATATCTTCAAAGGACACGTTCAAGATGCTTTGTTTAATCAGATTTCAATCTGGACTGGACAAGGAATCCAATTATTAGGTATGTTGACTGAAGCGATACATACACCTTTAATGTCTGACCGTTACCTTTCTCTTGAAAATGCAAAATACATTTTCAACAATATGAAGAATATTGGTGATGAGGTTGAGTTTAAAGAAGGTGGTATCATTCGTACAAGAGCTCAAAAAATTCTTGGTGATTCAATCGAATTGCTTGAGAAAATTGAAAAAGAGGGTATGTTTACTGCACTTGAAAAAGGGATTTTCGCTGATATTAAGCGTCCAATCAATGGTGGTAAAGGTCTTGATGGTGTTGTGGAAAAAGGAAACAACTACTTCAATCCTTTTGTAGCTTTAATGAAGAAAAACTAGTTATTAGATAATGATTGAGAGTCTGTAGCTAATAACTGTTGACTCACATAAAATATAGGAGATAAGCAAAATGAGTGGAGGACTTTATTCTACCAATTCGAATGAATTCGATAAGACCTTAGATCTAACAAAAATTAAGCCTTACGGTGATACCATGAACGATGGTAAAACTCAGGTTAGTTTTACACTTCCTGTGCCTAAGGGCGAAGAGGCGATTGAGGCTGCTAAACAGATGATGAGACAAATGGGTTTTGAAGACATCCAAGTGGTGTTCGTTCAAGAGCTGATGAAAGGTTTTACCTTTTTCAACTGCTATGGTAGTTCTGTTCATACCGTTGATTATACGACTATCGTTGTACCAAAGGTAGAATCGACTACTATGGATATGCACGAAACTGATGATTTCATTAAGGAAAGCATCGGACGTAAAGTTGTAGTTGTAGGTGCAAGTACAGGTTCAGATGCACATACAGTAGGTATCGATGCGATTATGAACATGAAAGGATTTGCAGGTCACTATGGCTTGGAGCGTTATGATATGGTTGAGGCTCTAAACATGGGATCTCAGGTGCCAAACGAGGAGTTCATCGCGAAAGCTATCGAAATGAAAGCTGATGTTCTTTTGGTTTCACAAACGGTAACTCAGAAAGATGTTCATATTCAAAACCTTGTTGAGCTAGTAGAAATGCTAGAAGCTGAAGGTTTACGTGATAAGGTTATTTTGATTTGTGGTGGACCTCGTTTATCACACGAATTAGCTAAAGAACTTGGGTACGATGCTGGTTTTGGTATGAATAAATATGCTGATGACGTAGCTTCATATATGGCTCAAGAACTTGACAGAAGAATCAACCAATAGACTTATAATTTGTAGAGACGTCATAAATGTCGTCTCTACAGGATATAAACAAAACAACATACCACAATGGATAAAAAAGAAATCAGAGAGATTATCGCAAAGCGTTCTGCTCTCGAATTGCAAGATGGTGATGTAGTAAACTTAGGAATTGGTTTGCCTACATTTATTCCTAATTATGTCCCTGATAGTGTAAATGTTATTCTTCAATCGGAGAATGGTTTGCTTGGCATGGGCGCTGTTCCAGCAGAAGGTGAAGAAGATAAGGATTTTGTAAATGCTGGTGGTGGTCACATCACTTATAAGGAAGGTGCAAGTAGTTTCGACTCAGCAGCTTCTTTTGCTATTATCCGTGGTGGACATGTTGATGTTACTTTTCTAGGAGCTCTTCAGGCTGATGAAAAAGGAAACCTTGCTAACTGGATGATTCCAGGAAAGAAAACTCCAGGTATGGGTGGTGCAATGGACCTTATTGTAGGTGCAAAGCGTGTTATTCTATCTATGGAGCACACAGCTAGAGGAAATCACAAAATTATGACACTTTGCAACTTGCCTTTAACAGCAGCTGGTCAGGTGGAAATGATTATCACAGAAATGGGAGTAATGAAAATTACGCCAGAAGGAATTCTTTTAACTGAGATTAACCCTTCGTTTACTGTTGAGCAAGTACAAGAAGCTACCGATGCAAAATTAATTATTGCTGAGGATTTAGCTGAAATGAAACAAGCCTAATATAGAATAAGAGATTTGTGATTTCAATTTACAAATCGTATTATTCAACCAATTTACTTTAATTAATAATTGCTAATCACTAATTGTCAATTACAAACATCATGAGTAAAGTATATATCGTTGCAGCCAAAAGAACGGCTTTAGGAAAATTTTTAGGAAGTCTAACTCCAGTTACTTCTGCTGATTTAGCTGCAGGAGTTATCAAAAATATTATTGAAGAAACAAAGATCGACGCATCTAAACTTGATGAGGTTGTTGTAGGAAATACGCTTATGGCAGGTCAAGGTCAGGGTGTTGCTCGTCAGGCTTCAATTAAAGCAGGTGTTCCTCAAGAGGTACCAGCTTACGGAATCAACATGATTTGTGGTTCTGGTATGAAGACAATCAATTTGGCTTACGCTAACATCAAGTCAGGTGAAGCGAATATGATTATTGCTGGTGGTACTGAGAATATGTCACGAGCTGGTTTCGTTATGTCAGGTACAGTTCGTGGTGGTCACAAAATGATGGATCTTACTGCTGTTGACCATATGGTATTCGACGGTTTAACTGATGCTTTCGAAGGTTACCACATGGGTATCACTGCTGAAAACATTGCAGCAAAATATTGCCTAACTCGCGAAGAGCAGGATGCTTTTGCATTTGCATCTCAGCAAAAAGCAATGGCTGCACAGGATGCTGGTCATTTCAAGAATGAGATTGTTCCTATTGAAATCAAGTCACGTAAAGAAACGATTGTTTTCGATGCTGATGAGTTCATCAACCGTAGAACTAGCGAAGAGAAATTAGGAAGTTTACGTGCAGCTTTCAAAAAAGATGGTACTGTAACTGCTGGTAATGCTTCAGGTATTAACGATGGTGCTGCTTTCGTATTAGTAGCTTCTGAAGAGGCTGTAAAAGAGCATAACTTGACTCCACTTGCTGAGATTGTAGCAACTGGACAAGGTGGTGTAGATCCAGCTATTATGGGTATGGGACCAGTTCCTGCTATTGCTAGCGCTTTGAAAAAGGCTGATATGAAGCTGACAGATATGGAAATTTTGGAATTAAACGAAGCTTTTGCCGCTCAATCATTAGGTGTAGTTAAGCAATTGTGCGAAGATCATGGTGTTGCACCTGAGTTCTTCCAAGAGAGATGTAATAATAATGGTGGAGCTATTGCTTTAGGTCACCCAATTGGAGCATCAGGAACACGTATTACAGTTAGTTTGATTCACGAAATGAAACGTACGAATAAGCAATTCGGTTTAGCTTCACTTTGTATTGGTGGTGGTATGGGTACTGCTTTAATTCTTAAGAACGTTTAAGCTATTTTTTAGTAATAGTTAAGACTAAGTTTTTAGTTTTAATCTAAAATATAATCGGCTGTTGGTTTGAAAAAACTAGCAACCGATTTTTTTTGCTTTAAAGGAATAATTATCTAATTGATATTTTTATCAATAGAGTTAGAAGTTTAATTATTAGTTAAATATTAAACAATTTATATCGATTGCGTTGAGAAATTCTATTTTACTGATATATAACATATCAACTTGTATCGAAAATTGTTTTTACTGAACTTTCTTTGCACGTGAAAACTAGCAATTAAAGAAATAATTCCGGATTAAGTTTAGGGGCTTGATTCGAAACGTAATTTGTAACAATATATTAATGGACTTTAGCCTAACAAAAGAACAAGAATTGTTCCAGCAAATGATTAGGGATTTTGCTGAAAACGAAGTTAAGCCACTTGCTGCAGAAGTAGATGAGCAGGAGCGTTTCCCAATCGAAACGGTTGAGAAAATGGCAAAGATTGGAATCATGGGAATTCCAATTCCAAAGCAATATGGTGGTGCAGGTGGAAATAACCTGATGTATTCTATGGCTGTTGAAGAGCTTTCGATGGTTTGTGGTACAACTGGTGTTATTGTTTCGGCTCACACATCTTTGTGTGCAGCACCTATTTTAGAGCACGGAACTGAAGAGCAAAAGCAAAAGTATTTGCCAAAACTTGCTTCGGGTGAGTGGATTGGTGCTTTTGGTTTAACTGAGCCTAATGCGGGTACTGACGCTGCTGGTCAGCAAACAACTGCTATCGAAGATGGTGATAACTATATTATTAATGGATCTAAGATCTTTATTACCAATGCTGAATATGCACATGTTTATGTGATTTTCGCAATGACTGATAAATCTCAGGGAACTCGTGGTATCACAGCCTTCATCATTGAAAAAGGCACACCTGGTTTCTCTTTCGGTAAGAAAGAGAAGAAGATGGGTATTAAAGGTTCAGCAACTAGCGAATTGATTTTCGAAAATTGCGTATTGCCTAAATCAAATATGTTAGGAAAACTTAGCAAAGGTTTTGGTGTCGCTATGAAAACCCTTGATGGTGGTCGTATTGGTATCGCTGCTCAAGCTTTAGGTTTGGCTCAGGGAGCAATCAATGAGACTGTGAAATATGTGAAGGAAAGAAAACAGTTTGGTCGTGCCCTTTCTGCTTTCCAGAATACACAGTTTATGTTGGCTGATATGAGTACTAAAACAGAAGCATCTCGTATGTTGGTTCGTAAAGCGGCTTACAAAAAGGATAATAAAATGGCTTATTCTGTTGATGCAGCTATGGCTAAGCTTTATGCAGCTGAAACAGCTATGGAGGTAACAAACAAAGCCGTTCAATTGCACGGTGGTTATGGTTACACTCGCGAATACCCAGTTGAGCGTATGATGCGTGACGCTAAGATTACTGAGATCTACGAAGGAACTTCTGAAGTTCAAAAAATGGTGATTTCAGCTAATATGCTTAAGTAAGTATTAACCTTGTGTGAACAAGAAAAGAGATCAAAATATATTTACATGAGACCCCAAACCCCTAAAGGGGCTTAAAAGATGTAAATGAAAAGTCCCCTTTAGGGGATTTAGGGGTAAATAAAAAAGATTCTTTTGCTACAAAATAAATAAAATGAAAATAGTTGTCTGTATAAAGCAGGTTCCTGATACTACTGAGATTAAAATTGATCCAAAAACAGGAACTCTAATCAGAGAAGGCGTACCAAGTATTATCAACCCTGATGATAAGGGTGGTTTGGAAATGGCGCTACAGTTAAAAGAAGAAAAGGGTGCTCACATTACTGTGATTACTATGGGACCTCCACAAGCAGATTTGATTCTTCGTGAAGCATTTGCAATGGGAGCCGATAGAGCCATCCATTTGACCGATAGAAAATTTGCAGGTGCAGATACTCTTGCAACATCATACGCTCTTGCAGGAGCGCTTAAAAAGCTTGATTTCGACCTTTTGATTACAGGTCGTCAGGCTATCGATGGAGATACAGCACAGGTAGGTCCTCAAATTGCTGAGCACTTAGATTTACCTCAGGTGTCTTACCTAGAAGATTTGAAATTCGATGGTGAGAAAACATTCACTATGAAGCGTCATATCGAAGAGGGTTACCAAATTCTTGAGGTGGAAGCTCCTTGTGTGGTAACTGTTCTTTCATCGGCAAACAACCCTCGTTATATGAGTGTTGGTGGTATCGTTGATGCTTACCAAAAAGAAGTTGAGGTTTGGGGTAAAGACCAAATCGAAGTTGATGAGACATTATTGGGTCTTAAGGGATCGCCAACAAGTGTACACAAAGCTTTTGCTCGTGGATTGAAACCAGCTGGTGAACTTTACGAAGTAGATACTGACGAGGCTGTAGGAATCATTATTAACAAGATGAAAGAAAAATTCATTCTATAAATTGTTGAGACTATGAATTTAGAAGATTACAAAGGCATATATGTATTTGTTGAGCAGCGCGAAGGTCTTGTTCAGAATGTGGCATTGGAACTTTTGGGACAAGCACGACGATTGGCAGATGAATTAAACGATAAGGTTTATGCTATGCTTTTAGGGCATAACATCGCTGCTAAGGCACAAGGACTTGTTGCTGCTGGTGCAGATGAAGTTTTAGTTGTTGATGCGCCTGAATTGGCTGATTATACAACTGAGCCATATACTCAAGCTATCTGCAAAATTATCAATGATAGAAAGCCAGACTCAGTACTAATCGGAGCAACCACTATTGGTCGTGACTTGGGACCTCGTGTTTCAGCTCGTGTTAAGACGGGTTTAACTGCTGACTGTACTAAGATTGAAGTAGGAGCAAACCGCGAACTATTGATGACTCGTCCAGCCTTTGGTGGTAACCTAATGGCGACTATCGTTTGTAAAAAACACCGTCCACAAATGGGAACAGTTCGTCCTGGCGTTTTGTTTGCTTTGGATACGGATACAAGCCGCGAAGGAATCATTACTGACTACAAAGTTGATTTCGATGCCTCTAAGATTAAGGTGAAATTAATTAAGACTGTAAAGGAAGAAACTAATCTAATCGATATCACAGAAGCCAAGATATTAGTATCAGGTGGTCGTGGTATTGGTAACCAAGAAGGTTTCGAAGCTATGGATGCTTTGGCTAAAACACTTGATGCTGAGGTTTCAGCTTCTCGTGCTATGGTTGATGCTGGCTATATCGGACACGAACGTCAGGTTGGACAGACTGGTAAAACTGTACGTCCAGACCTTTATTTTGCATTCGGTATTTCAGGAGCTATTCAGCACGTTGCTGGTATGGAAGATTCAGATTTGATCATTGCGGTAAACAAAGACAAGAATGCGCCTATTTTCCAAGTGTCTGACCTTGGTATCGTTGGTGACGCAAAACAAATCATCAAAAAACTAAACGAGAGATTGAGTAAGTAATCTTATCGTTTTCTAGATATTTAACCTGACAGGTTTACTTGCGTCATGCATAGTTAACCTGTCAGGTTTTTTTTACGACCTGACTTTATTGTCCAAGCCAAATCCTCGCTGAAGGATTTCAAAATCAATTTCTCTCATTGCCTTATCATCCTTTAATAACTTTAATAGTTCTCGGGAACAGATGACTAGAATGGCTCTGAGGTTCATCAATTCATCAAATGAGATGCCCCTATCTAACTTCATTGAAAAAAGAATGCAAAGGTCGCGAGCAATAAAATGTGGCTTAGCTTTATTCTCATAATTCTCATACATACCAAGATCTTTGAAATTCTTAGTCCATTTACTATCTTTTATTCTAAGATAAGTATCCGCAAGTCTGGGATGATATCCATAGTCTATAAAAAACATAATTAAAAAGGCCAATATGATTTGTTCATAGAAGAATTCTAAATCTTCTAGACTGAGCTTGTAGATATCAATATCATCAAATCCGTCTATACTTTCTGGGCTAAAGCAGAAGTCTATAGCATGCATGGCCCATAAGATAAATGCCTTCATTTCGAGTTCGTCATCCTTTAGTTCTTTGGATATTTTTGCTGGATAAACAATAAGCATCTTATTCCAAAGATCTTTTCTTCCGTCCAAGAAACATAGCGATTTTTCGAGCATTGTTTTTTAATTATTATTTAACTGTTGTACTAACCTTACGGAGTCGTTAGACTCATCAGACTAGAAAATAATTTTAGATTTCTGTTGTCAACTCTATCAGATCCTTCGGACTCTAATAGGTTTTCGTTTGGTTTCGTTTGAAACCTGACGGAGTCTTTAGACCCGTCAGAGTTTTAAGAGATGAAGAATTAGATTTCTAACCATTTCTCAAGCTTCATAAAATCGACATGTTGCTTGTGCATGTATTCAAAATTAGCTTCATCATCGAACCACTCAACAACTTCGTTCTTTCGTAGCCTTGTTGGTTTTACCGATAAACAAGTTAGATAGCTACTCCAAGCATAATCTATTGGTATGTCAGTAAAACCATGATGGATAGGATTGTTGTGGATGTAGAGCACTAATGTTCTAAGATATCTTTCATCTTCCACCAGTTTTCTTTTGAAAGGTCGTTCAAATAGGGATCCAGTTCGCTGGTATTTCTTATTGATGTATTTGGAGTAGGCGTTAAAAAGGTTGGAAAAATATTGATGTGGTGTTTTTAACCTGACAGGTTTACTTGCGTCTTGTATATTTAACCTGTCAGGTTTTAAAATCTCCTTTTCCGACTTAATTCTAATCAACAGATGGAAATGATTAGGCATCAATACCCAAGCGTATGTGTCTGCAATAGGCTCAATATATTTCTCGTAAAGCCTTAAAAAGTGCCTATAATCATCCGCTTCCCGAAATAAATCACATCGATTTATACCTCTATTATAAATATGATAGTAGGATTCAGATTCTAAAGGAATGCTTGTGGATGACATATTGCTTAGGTTTTGATTTTAAACTCTATCAGGTCCTTCGGGCTCTGATATGTTTTCAATTAGTTTAGTTTGAAACCTGACGGAGTCTTTAGACCCATCAGAGTTTAACTGGTTGAACTGGCAATCTAGATTTGTCAGGTTTGTAAAATATTCAGTACCTGTTAAATCTGAAATTTCAAGGCCATTTATATAAAGGCCAACAGTAAATGCAACAGCCTCACTTTCCGAAATTTCCACATCGCCATCGGTATTAATCTCAGTATTATCGACCAATGCCTTTTTAAAATTGGCATCGGGAATGTTTATGTTTTGTGCCTTTACGGTAAAGGATACGAGTAGGAGAATTACTGCGGTAAAAGTTTTAATCATAGTACTTATTTTACAGATTAGAGTTATGTCATGTTTAACAGGTGTGTAAAAGTATAAAATATTATGATAGTTGTATGTGAGGAGTAATTATAAATCATAAGATTTTTCACTAAAAATATTATTGTGGTATATCCCAAATGTCCTTCAGTACTTAAAATGTATTTCGTTTTACACTAAAAGTGTACTAATCGACTAAATTTTAGTAAACTGAGATGAAAAATTAGTCGGTGTTTACATTCTGGAAGTACTCGTCGGTTAAAATTTAGTATCGGAAGATAAAAAAAGAGTATCGCGAGACATATAAGATGTACTCCGCGTATAAAAATGAATAGCCTTAGGCTATAGTATTAGTTCGATGTCTAACTTTTGGGTTTAGATTTATAAAATAGAATGATAAAATCCCTAAAACCAATTATTCTCTTTGGTTTTAGGGGTTCCCTTCCTAGTTCTTTAAATAAATTCGATAGAATTATTCAGCTGCTTCTTTTTGTTTTTTGTGGTTTGGGAACTGTTGTTTTAACTCCTCGTAAATTGGTTTAGCACCAGGAATATTATCTTTTGCTGCCTGCTTTACCGAGTTGTAGTAGGTTAAAGATTGACGAAACGCTTCGTTGCCACATAGTGTTATTGTATCTAATAAAAGACTGTTTAACTCTTGAATTTCGGCATTGAAAGGTGACAAATCATTTCGGGCCTGCATGTCAATTTCCCATTCATTTTTATCTATATAGCTAGGCACAAATTCAGGTTTCTGTTCTGCATACATCAAACATTTATTGACAAAACTGATTGATTTATCGCCTAATTTCAATAAGGCTCTCTTTTCTGAAGGTGTTAAACTAATAAGAACCGATTCTAAAGTATCCTTTATAGCTTTTAGTCCTCCTGCTATAGCTGTTTTTTGTTCTTCCGTTAAAACGATTTTAACTTTATTTTCTACACTCATAATACTAATTTTAAGTTTTTTAAAAGAATAATGTGATTTGATAATATATATTAAAGTTAAAAAGAATTGTATCTTTTAAATACAAGTTTAGAATAATAAAAAAATATTAATTCTGTTTAGATGGGTTGGTTATGAGTTTATTCTGTGATTTTCAGAAGGTTAATGTAAATTTGTATTATGAAGAATAATGTCTATTTAGAATATTTTTAGTCAATTGTTTTGTAAAATTAGATATTCGAAAATGAAGAGTGATTATATGATCTTACTGTAAGATCTTAAGCTAGTAGGTTTTACTTGCTTTTTGCTATTCTCTTCCTAAATTTCTCTTTGCTAGGGATAATTGCCATCTTTGTGGCTTATTGATTCGGATTAACTAGAAGATATGTTTTTAAAGAAACTCGACGAACAGCTAACAATTGCCCTTGAACAAGAGGGTTTTGAAAAGCCGACACCTATACAAAAAAAGACAATTGGCAAGATGAAAAGTGGGCGTGACTGTCTGTTTATTGCTCCTGAGCAATCAGGTAAAACCACTGCCATTGTTATTACCGTTATTCAGCAACTGAAAGAAGCTCTTGAGGATGTTCCTAGAGCTTTAATCGTTGTGGAAGATAGAGCGAAAGCAGAGGCCATGAAAGAGCAGTTCGACCTATTAGCTGAACATACCGACTTACGTGTATTTGCCGTTTTTCAGGGTGAGCATATGCTTAAGCAACGCGACAGAGTCTATGCCGGTTGCGATGTGCTAATTGGGCCAGCTAAGTTCTTAAATGAACTTTATTCCAATTCGGGAATGAACCTGAATGGTTTAAAAATGTATATTGTCGACGATGGATACGCTGTGTTTAAACATGAAATTACATCTCAGATAGATCGATTAACAACGAGTACTCCTGACGCTCAGCGTATTGTTTTCACCACGGAGATGAATGTGAGAATAAACGACTATCTGGAATATTATATGATTGCTCCTGAGATTGTGGAAATAAAGGAAGAGACTAGCAAAGAAGAAAGCCAGGAATAGAAAGTAAATATTCTGAAAATATAAAAGCCATCGCTCTATAAAGAGCGATGGCTTTCTGTTTTATATGAGTTTCGATTAATCTTCGAACATGAACTTATCTGCAAATGCAGGTTCAAGATCGCTTAACCAAAGTGCTTTATCGTTGTATTTTGCAAAGAATGGTTGTCCCACCCATTTAGGATTTCGTCCTTGCAAGAAATTAAGAGCATATTGTTTTTCGCCATTAATCTCAGTAATACCTAAAACCTGAACTTTACCAGGATTTGCAGACATAACTGGTCCTCGTACAGTACGGCAAATACCACTCACTTGTGAATAAGCATCGCGAAATATATTCCAAGCCTCTTCAAGTGTTAAACCAAAATACTCCTGAGCACCTGTCTCACGAGCCATAAACATATAGTAAGGAATCATTCCCATATCTACTTGTTTACGCCACATATTTGCCCACATGTCAGCATCGTCATTCAAGTGTCTTAGTAAAGGAGACTGAGTTCTGATAACTGCACCTGTTTCGCGAATAGCTTTAGTTGCAATGGCAACAGCGGCAGTTTTCAATTCACTAACATGATTGAAGTGTGCCATAAATGATAGACTTAGTCCAGCATCAGTAATCGATCTAAACACATCAAGAAGCTCTTTAGCATCATCGTCTTTAGTATATCGATATGGCCAGTAAGCCAATGTCTTTGAGCCAATACGTATGGTTTTTAGATTTGGAAGATCAGCTTCAAGAATTGCATCGATATACGCCTTGAAAACTTTTGATTTCATAATCATCGGATCACCACCCGTGAATAATAAATCTGTAATCTCGTCATGCTCTTGCAGATAAGCAACAACAAGATCGATTTCCTTCATGGCAAACTTTAAGCCTTCTAAATTGGTAAACTGTGGCCATCGGAAACAGAAAGTACAGTAGGCATGGCAGGTTTGTCCCTGAGTAGGGAAAAACAGCATGGTTTCCTTGTACTTATGCTGAGCACCCATTAGCTTTTCGCCATTCAACTCAGGTAAGTTATTTGCTTGTCCCGAAGGGTTGGGGTTTAATGTTAATCTGATTTCGTTTGATGCTTTTGTAATTTCTTTTGAAGTAGCTTTAGCTTGTATAAGCTGCGCCATCTTATCGAAATATTTTGTTGAAAGCATCCCTTTTTGAGGGAAAGTTAAACGAAAAATAGGATCCTCGCTGAAGTTATCCCAATCTATCAACTCATCAACCACATAGTTGTTTACCTTAAAGGGAAAAATCTCCCCCAAAACCTCAATATCAAATATCTGTGCAGTTGTCAATTTCTGTATCTGAGGGATATTTTTAAAGGTCTTTTGTGTATAAACTTTATACTTCATCGAAAAAAATATGTTTTTAGTTGTAAACGTATTCAATTACTCGTCAGATAATCAATCGCTATTCCTATTCGATTTTAGCCAGAATATCTGAAGCTATTTGTTGTAAATTGTTTTAATAATAAACGAGTTGTAATGAGGCAAAGAGGCTTTTCATCTATAAAATTAAGGTGAAAATCTCACTGTCTCAAAAGTCGTTTTGAAAACAATTCTAAAAAGCTATCAGTAAAAAACAATAGTGAAGATATATGTCCTACATATTTGGACGAATACATTTCAATAAGGTTCCGTTATATTGCACGGAAGTGGGGTTATTTCCTATAATAAACTTCAACGAATGTGAATAAGGAAGATGATAATCCCGTGAATCAATTAATAGCTGACGGCGAAAGTACAATATTTGTCAGCTTTAAGCAAATATAGCTGTGAGCTTTACGTGAAAATAAAAGACTTGTCTTTCTTTTAATATTTTGCATGAGTGCCTGATAAAGATTACTTTTGCTGAAAATCAGGAATTCAGCACCTTTAGTGAAACTATTTGTTATTGTAAGTAACTGGTTCAGATTAATAAACTTTAACTAAAGGTATTGATGAATTGCATAATTCTCGTGACTACCTTTCCACAACAATCAGGAACAAAGCCTGATCGTTCATATTGAAAATTCATGAAGCGAACAGATATAGAATTAATGGCACCTGTTGGATCATATGAATCCTTAATGGCTGCTATTCAGGGAGGAGCTAATTCCATTTATTTTGGAATTGAGCAATTGAACATGCGTGCTCGATCGTCGAATAACTTCACTAAAGATGATCTTCGTGAGATCGTAAAGATCTGCAAAGAGAATGAGGTGAAGACATACTTGACTGTGAATACGGTTTTGTATGATAATGAGATGAATTTGATGCATGAGGTGATTGATTCAGCAAAGGAGAATGGGGTTACAGCCATAATTGCTGCTGATGTATCTGTGATTCTTTATGCTCGATCTATCGATGTTGAAGTTCATATTTCAACACAATGTAATATTACCAATATCGAGTCGGTGAAGTTTTATTCTCAGTTTGCCGATGTTGTTGTGTTAGCTCGTGAATTAAATTTGGATCAGGTGGCTAGTATTTATCATCAAATCGTTAAGCAAGATATTCGTGGACCTAAGGGAGAATTGGTTCAGATTGAAATGTTTGCTCATGGTGCCTTGTGCATGGCTGTTTCTGGAAAATGCTACTTGAGTCTTCATGAGAAATCATCATCAGCCAATCGTGGTGCTTGTATGCAAACTTGCCGAAAAGCTTATACAGTTACAGAGAAGGAAACGGGTAATGAATTGGAGATTGATAACCAATATATCATGTCGCCAAAAGACTTGTGTACCATTGGTTTTGTAAATAAATTAATAGATGCGGGAGTTCGTGTGCTTAAGTTTGAAGGCCGAGCTCGCTCTCCTGAATATGTAAAAACCGTATTGAGTTGCTATAGCGAAGCTGTTGACGCTTATTTAGATGGTAGTTATGGTGAAGAGAAAATAGCGGTTTGGAAAGAAGAATTGTCTACGGTTTTCAACCGAGGTTTCTGGGATGGTTACTATATGGGACAAAAGCTAGGAGAGTGGAGTTCTGAATATGGTAATCGTGCAACTAAGCGTAAAATGTTGATTGGAAAAGGAACCAACTATTTTAACAAGATTAAAGTTGCAGAGTTCTTGTTAGAATCTCAGGAGTTGAGTGTTGGCGATAAAATCCTGATTACAGGCCCAACTACTGGAGTAGTTGAAACCACTATTGAAGAAATTCGTGTAGATTTGAAATCAGTTGAAAAAGCTGTGAAAGGCGATAGTTTCTCTATTGCTCTCGATACTGTTATTCGTCGATCAGATAAACTTTATAAGATTGTTGATGTAACCGACGATCTTCTTCAATAAGAATATAAACCGATCACGATACAACTAAATAACTGACTAATGAAGAGATTGACATTAATATTATTGGCCTTAGTTTTAGCAACGAGCTTATGGGCTGTTGAAAGCGACGGGGATAGAACAAAAAAAGGGCAAACAGCACCAGATTTTAAGGTGATGAGTTTGGATGGTGAGCTATTTAAGCTCTCTGATATGAAAGGAAAAGTTGTACTTGTAAATTTCTTTGCTACATGGTGTGGACCTTGTATGAAAGAACTGCCTGAATTGGAAAAACAACTTTGGCCTCGTTTTAAAAATGAGAATTTTAAATTGATTTCTATTGGACGCCAGCATACAGTTGCTGAGCTGAAGAAATTTCAGTCAAAGAAGAAATTTTCTTTCCCGATTGCAGCTGATCCTAAACGTCAGATATATTCGAAGTATGCCGAGAAATACATACCTAGGAACTACATTATCAATAAAGAAGGAAAGATCATTTTTCAAGCAAAAGGCTTTTCACAAAAAGAGCTTAATGAGATGATGGAAATTATTGAAAAGGCTTTAAAGGAATAGATAAATAAGAACAAACTTGTTTTACACTACGGAATGATGCTATACAAAGGGAATTTACTGAAAATGCGAACTCAGCTAAAGGATGTTATTACATATGAACTTCCTATAGGTGATGATTTAGTTGATATGAATACGCTTATTGGTAAAAAGCTGACTTGGGCTTATCAACACCAAATCAATTGTGTGCATTGTGGTAAAAAAACTAAAACTTCCTTTTCCCAAGGACATTGTTATACCTGTTTCACAAGTTTACCTCAGACCGATGCTAGTATCATGAAGCCTGAGTTAGATGAAACTCACTTAGGAATTTCCCGAGATATAGAATGGTCTAAGGAACATTCTTTAAAACCTCACTACGTTTATCTTGCCTTCTCAAGTAATTTAAAGGTTGGAGTAACGCGCGAAACGCAAATTCCAACTCGATGGATAGATCAAGGAGCCGTTCGTGCCATTAAGCTTGCAAAAACTCCGAATCGTCATATTGCTGGTGTTATTGAGGTAGCCTTAAAAGAGTATTTTGCAGATAAAACGAATTGGAGAGCCATGCTTAAAAATGAAGGAGAGGCCTCTGTTGATTTGAAAGCTGAGAAAGAAAAAGCGGCTGCTCTACTTCATCCGGAATTACAACAATATATAAATACCGAAGAAGAAGTCTGTGAGCTTAATTATCCTGTACAGGAATATCCTGAAAAAGTAACGAGTCTCAGTTTTGATAAACTTGATACCTACGAAGGAGAGTTAAAGGGAATAAAAGGACAATACTTAATGTTCGAAGGTGGGAAAGTTATGAATATTCGAAAACACAACGGATATTTTGTTGAATTGAAAGTAGAATAGATAAAAATCAGATAAATTGAAGGTAAAAAGATCAAATTTCTTGATATCTTTGTCTTGAGTATTTGATACTTAAACAAAACAAAACAAAACACAATAAACATCCTTTACTAATCGTAAAATTCTGAAGTAAAATGGAAAATATTGACTGGTCTAAATTTGGTTTTGGTTATACTAAAACTGATTACAATGTGCGTTGTAACTACCGTGATGGAAAATGGGGAGAATTAGAAATTTCTTCATCTGATCAAGTAAATGTACATATTGCTGCAACAGGCTTACACTACGGACAACAAGCATTCGAAGGTTTAAAAGCATTCAGAGGTCCTGATGGAAAAGTAAGAGTATTCCGTATCGGTGAGAATGGGAAACGTCTTCAGAATTCATCTAATGGTATCATGATGGCTGAAATGCCTCTTGAATTGTTCGAAGAAGCTGTAATCAAAGCAATCAAACTGAATGAAAGATGGGTTCCTCCATATGAGTCAGGTGCTTCTCTTTATATTCGTCCAGTTCTTTTTGGTAATGGTGCTCAAGTTGGTGTAAGTCCAGCTCCAGAATATACATTTGCTGTATTCGTAATGCCTGTAGGACCATATTTCAAAGAAGGTTTCAAGCCAACTGACTATGTGATTTACCGCGAGTACGATCGTGCTGCTCCACAAGGAACAGGTACTATTAAAGTTGGTGGTAACTATGCTTCGTCATTAAGAGGTGGATCTCGTGCTCACGCTGAGGGATATTCTGCAGTATTGTTCTTAGATGCTAAGGAAAAGAAATATATTGACGAGTGTGGACCTGCTAACTTCTTCGGAATTAAAGGAAACTCTTATGTGACTCCAAAATCAAACTCTATTTTGCCATCTATTACAAACAAAAGTTTGTGTCAGATTGCTGAAGATATGGGTATGACTGTAGAGCGTAGACCAATTGAGGTTACAGAACTAGCTGACTTTACTGAAGCTGGTGCTTGTGGTACTGCTGCTGTTATTTCTCCAATTCGTAAGATTGTTGATGCTGACAAGAAGGTCGATTATTTCTATAGTGATGAGGCTGGTAAAACAAGTTTAAAATTGTATGAAACACTTCGTGGTATTCAGTACGGAACTGTTGAAGACAAGCATAACTGGAATACAATTATCGAATTTTAATTCGATCGAGATATAAAATAGGAGAGGGAGTTCATTTGAACTCCCTTTTTTCTATTTAAGTTGTTTTAAGAATAATCCAACGGCTATCCAATATTCATCACCACCCATTTGGTTGATCCAAAGCGCTCTTGAACCATGATGACCATTTCCTTCTGGAATAAATTGAACTTGATATTTTGTGAGTTTATGCTTCGAAATTAGTTCACTAATACCTTTAGCTTCAAATTTTGAGCTTGTTAGAAACATCGGTTTATCAAAATCGCTTAAAATATCTATTAAACTTCCTTTTTTATCGGCCATATAGTTTCCAGGGCTGAAAGAAAGAACGGCACTTACTTCATCCATTTCAGCAGCCAAATACAAAGCTAATGTTGAAGAATAGGAACTTCCCCATAGAATAATTTTAGAATTAAATTTTTTGTGTAGATAAAGAATGGCAGCTTTAATATCAGGTTCGGCATCAATGTAATCGACATCTTTTTCAAGTTTTCTTGCTCTTAAGTAAGTAAGATTTTGTCTGTCACCAATTGGTCCTCCTGATCGTTGATCAATAGCCATACAATTGTATCCCATTCTATTCAAACGCTCAGCAATACCAGCGTATTCAAATTTATTAAAACGAGCTTGATGGCAAAGTAGGATTACAGGAGAACTATCATCAATTTGATAAAGATGGGCAGAGATTTTTAGAGAGTCCAAAGAATTAAATTCGATAAGCTCAGGGCAATTTTTCTTTTTCCCAGGACAGTTTACTTCGGAGTGTTTTTCAGTTTTTATAGAGCAAGATGAACTTAGTACAAAGCACACAAAGATTATAGTTATTAATCGAGTCATGAGGTTCTTATTAGGATAAATATGAAATACTTTTAGTCCTTTATTTTCTCAAATCAATCAATATATGGAAATGTGTTGGGTCCAGTTGTTTCAATTTAGATATTGAGTCGTCCCATTTACATCTTACCTTTAATAGTCGAACAAATTATCAATCCATCTCAACATCCTTCAACAGCACATTTCCACTTTGTTGTTTAAAATTTATCTTGTATTCATCTATTAGATGAGTTAAGGTATCAAAAACTCTGCCTTTTTTTACAGGAATTTCATCTGAGCCATATTCTTCCAATGAATTTATCACCTTATTTATGCTCATATTTGAAATGTCGAAGGCTGGCGCATAGGCTGTTTCCTTATCTCTTCCTGTAGATAATTCAGATATTAGTCCACAATTTACTAAATTAAATATTATTTCTCTTGTTAAACGGATCGGTATTTCTAATTCTTGTGAAATATCTTTAGATCGGTACGGGCGTTTGTCTTGCGTAAAATTCTGAACGATTTTATGTACAACAATTAAGCTAAGTAACCTACGGAAGCTGTGTGATATTTGCGTTGATTCAGCTTCAAATTCATAACTCTCAACATTTTGCTCTGCAAAAGAGATTTCAGCACCAAATAAAACGACAAGCCAACTTAATTGTAGCCACATTAAAAATAATGGAAGAGCTGCGAAACTACCGTAAATGGCATTGTATGACGTCACACTTCCTTGAAATTCGATATAAAGAATTTGTAGGATTTGATAAATAGTTCCAGCCACAACACCAGCTAACATACCAGACTTGAGGCTAACTCTGGTATTGGGCATAAACACATATATAATTGTGAAAAGCACCCAAACAAGGATGTAAGGAATCAAGTTGATTAAGAAAAATAACAAGGGACCAACCATCTCAAGGATGGTATTTCCATCGATAAAACCACTGACTTGAGATTTGATAAAAACAGTAACAGCACTGGATCCTACAAGTAAAATAGGACCAAAAATCATGATAGATGTGTAGTCTGAGAATTTACGCCCCCAACTACGCCCTTTTTTTATTTGCCATACATCGTTAAAAGCCTCTTCGATATTACTGAGGACTTTAACAACAGCCCAAAATAGAATCACAAAACCAAGAACGGCCATTAATGTTCCTTTGGTATTCCCAAGCATCTTATTGGCAAACTCAATTAGCCAGGATAACACTTCCTCTTGACCAGAGAGGCTTTTGGTCAATTCTTTTTCGAGAAGCTGTTCCATCCCAAAACCTTTAGCAATACCAAAAAACATGGCAAGCACGGGAACAACAGAAAGCAATGAATAAAAGGTAAGTGCCGATGCTCTTAGTTGACACTTATCTTCATAAAACCCCTTTATGGCTAAAAGATAAATCCTCAGTTGTCTCATCAAAAAATAACGAGAGCCTGATAAATCTTTTAAACGCATGCTCCAAACCCCCTGACTGAGAAAGTTCATGAGTTGGTTAAAGTGGTCTTTTAATTTGCTGATCATTCTGTCATGTTTAAGATAACAATATCCTTGTGCTATGTAAAGCTACAAAATTAGATTGCTTTAGAAAACATATTGCTATCACCAGATTTCGCATTTCTTAATCTGTTATCAAATAACTTGCAGATATTTCTAAGGAATGTCATCCCTAAGTCTGAAACTATTAGCTTTTCAGAATCGAAACTTAAAATGCCTTCATCTGCCATAACTTGTAATTCATCTTCAATGCTTTCAGACATATAAGGTTTTAACTCATCAGAAAATACCAATTCTCTTCTACATGAGATATCAAGTATGGCTTCTTTAACTTGTAAGTCTTCTTTTGTCAGGTAACAAGCTTTCACCAAATCAAGTTCTCCTTTTTCAGCAGCGGCTTTATAAAGATGAATCTCTTTAGGGTTTTGCGCGTATGCATACTTTGCATCAGAGATTGACGAAGATCCTAAACCAATTAAAAGTTCGGTATGAGATGTATTATACCCCATAAAGTTTCTGTGCAAACGCTTTTCAATTTTAGCTTGATATAAATTATCATGAGGTAAAGAGAAATGATCCATTCCTACATCGTCGTAACCAAGTTCTGCTAGTTTCTCTTTTCCTAGTTCGTATAGCTCACGTTTACCTGCACTATCTGGAATATCTACTTCGGTAAATAATCGTTGACCTTTACTCTTCCATGGTACATGCGCATATGAGTAATAAGCTATTCTATCAGGCTTTAATTCAGAAACTTTTTCGAAAGTGTCTCTCACTGAACTGATCTCTTGTTTAGGCAAACCATATATTAAATCGTAGTTCACAGAGTGATAACCTATTTCTCTGGCAATCTCAGTTACTTCCTTTACAGTTTCGAATGATTGAAGGCGATTGATAACTCTTTGAACTTCAGGATCGAAGTCTTGAACACCGAAACTAACTCTTCTAAATCCAACCTCATATAGAGATTGCATGTGTTCTCGAGTCGTATTATTAGGATGGCCTTCGAAACTGAATTCATATTCAGGATGCAAATCAGCATGAAGTTTAATGCCATTAATTAATTTCTTAAGGTTTTCTGGAGAAAAGAAAGTTGGTGTACCACCTCCTAAGTGAAGTTCCCTTAATATAGGTTTTTCATCAAATTGTTTTAGATAGACGTTCCACTCCTGCAAGAGTGCATCAATATAGGAATCCTCAACTTTATGCTCGCGAGTAATGACTTTTGTACAAGCACAATAAGTACACAATCGCTCACAATAAGGCAGATGAACGTAAATACTAATCCCCTTAGTTTGATTTGATTCATTAAAACACTTTTTCACAAGCTTAAACCATCTGTCAACATCAGGTTTATCATCGCCCCAAAAAGGAACGGTTGGATAACTTGTATATCTAGGAACCGGGACATTATATTTATCTATTAGTGCTTCTCTATCCATAATATATTGACTTAATTCTGTTTCAAACTTATTTCAACTACATGCAAAGATATCTTTTTTTGCGAATGTTCAAGTGTTAGATATTAATCTGTTGTTTAGAGGTTTTCTGAATTGTTTACCGAGCTTAGAAATCAGTCTGTTGAGTTTTTAAGATAAAAATGTCTTTTATTGTCATGATAATTGAATAACTTGCATATCAAATTTTAAAAATCATAAAATGAAAGCATTAAGTATTTGCACAATAGTATTGGCTGTTTTATTCGCGATGCCATTACAGGCTCAAGATAAATTCTTCGATTATAAACTTAAATTGTTGTCTGGAGAAGAAGTTCCAATGAGCACTTATAAAGGAAAGGTTGTAATCGTTGTTAACACGGCTAGTAAATGTGGTTTAACCCCACAATACGAAGGATTAGAAGCCATGTATAAGAAGTATAAAGATCAAGGCTTGGTTGTTTTAGGTATGCCATGTAACCAGTTTCTTGAGCAAGAGCCTGGAAGTTCATCTGAGATTGCAGAATTCTGTCAGAAGAATTATGGTGTAAGTTTCCCAATGTTCAATAAAATTGAAGTAAGAGGTGAAAATGCACATCCTTTATATAAGATGATGACCTCTGAAAAACCATTTAAAGGTTTTGATGATTCAGCTTCAGGCCAGAAATTCAAATCTTTTTTGAGTGGGAAGTTTCCTGAAATTTATGAAGGTAATGGTGTGAAATGGAATTTTACGAAATTTATTTTTGATAGAGAAGGTAAGCTTGTTAAGCGCATTGAGCCGAATATCGCTCCTAAAGATTTTGAAAATGAAGTTGAAGAAATGTTAGGTGATTTATAAGCCTGAAATTCTCTAGTAACTGTATTATAATAACTTAAAGATGTTCTTGTCAGAGGGCATCTTTTTTTGTTTATACTCAATAAAGTATAGTTTGGGACGTTAAGGATGTTAGTAGGAACTAGTTGAAGTAAAGAGGGAAGAAGATTTTAAATTGAACACTGTGCTGATTAAAAATTAAAAAAAGCAAAAAAAAGATGTAGGTCTACTTGCTTTTTTTATATTTGTGGAACTAGAAAATTAGAGGCTATATTTTGATTAACAAGCAGTCAGGATAGGTAAGTGTTCTGTTTTCATAGGATTAGATTCTGTCTTGATAAAACCCTGTTAGTTTTGAAGATTTATGAAGTTGAATTTGAAAATTGATTACAAAAATGTTTAAAAGCAATAATAAGATGAGCAAAAATAACGAAGTACAAACGACAGCAGTTAATTTAGTTTGTGATGGAACTTCTATCACGGGAGACATTGAGGCGGCAAGAGATATCCGAATTGATGGTTTCGTGAAAGGTAAGATAATCGTGAAAGGTAAGGTTGTTGTTGGACCTACGGGAAAAGTTGAGGGAGATATTACTTGCCAAACAATTGATGTTTCTGGACGTATTGAAGGCAATATCCACGTAAGTGAATTGATTAGTCTGAAATCATCATCTCTTATTTTAGGGAATATAAATACTACTAAAATCTCTGTTGAGCCAGGTGCTAAATTTACTGGTACTTGTAAAATGGGAAACGAAGCTAGTGTAAAGGATGAAAAAAAAGCAGTTAAATAAGCTCGATCCTAAAAAGAAAAAAAGGCAATTACGAGAAGCTGCTAAGTATTCTGGCTTAGCATTTCAGATGATTGCCATTATACTATTAGTATTGTTCGCGGGTATGCAAGCCGATAAGTATTTGGAAAATGAATTTCCAGGTTTTACAGTTTTTGGTGCATTTCTGGGGGTGATACTTTCTTTGTATATAGTCCTAAAGGATTTTCTTAAGAAGGATAGTTGATATTTAAAGACTTTCCGTATTTTCATGAAGTTTTTAAAGGAAAAAATAATAACAAACACATGAATAAGCATATTTCCAAACTAGGATTACTTTCCTCGTTTCTCTTAATAATTACAATAGGGTTGTTTTATGAAATATTAAACCCTTGGTTCAATCCTATCTTTCCTTTTATTATACTATACTTTTTTGTTTTTAATCTGATTCAACATTCAGCTTTATTAAAAACAAAGGATAAGAGTCCAATGGCGTTCAATACAAGTTTTATGGCTTGGTTTTCCATCAAGCTATTCCTTAATCTGACGATTATAGTCGCATTTGTTCTTTTGAATAAGCCAGAGGCTCTAAGTTTTGTGTTATATTTCGCTTCTTGTTACATTTTCTTTACTGTATTCGAAGTCACGTCTTTAGTGAAGAGTCTGAAATCAAAGTGAGATAAATAAAGACAAATTGGTATCTTATGTCTTTTTTTTATTAGATTTGGAGGGCTTAAATAAAGTGGCCTTTTGAAGAAATCATCATGAGCTTTTTATCTTGATTTATTCTAGGCTGATTTTAAGTTGTTTCCAGTTTTCTCTTGTGTCATTAGCAAGTCAAATACTATTTTATTAACCTGATATTTTCGAATGGAATGAAGCACATTCATCGACTTTTACTTATCGCATTCTTTTTTACTACTCTAACTCCAGCTTTTGCTTTAGTTAGCGATGATCACGAACAAGAGACTCATCAAGAAAGCCACGAAAAAAAGAAATTTGAACCAGGAAACTTTATAATGGATCATATTGCCGATGCATATGATTGGCACGTTTTCTCTTATGGCGATTTTCATTTTACAGCACCTCTTCCAGTAATTGTTTATTCTAACAATTCAGGTTTTCATATTTTCATGTCTAGTAATTTTCATCATGGTCACTCATCTTATAAGGGATTCGAGTTGGCTAAGGAAGGGAAATATAGAGGTAAGGTAGTTGAAATGGTTGATGGACATCAGATTCGTCCTTTCGATATTTCGATGACAAAGAATGTTGTTTCGATGCTGATCTCTATGATATTTCTATTGTGGATTTTTTTGTCAGTAGCTAAAACTTATCGCAGAAGAAAAGGGCAGGAACCTAAAGGCCTTCAAGCTTATCTAGAGCCAATCATTGTTTTTGTAGTTGATGAAATTGCAAAACCTGCTATTGGAGAAAAGAGATACAAAAAATTCGTTCCATTTTTATTGACCATCTTTTTCTTTATTTGGTTGAACAACCTAATGGGAATTATTCCATTTATTCCTGGCGGTGCTAATGTTACGGGTAATATCACCATTACGATGGTGTTGGCTCTATTCACATTCATTATCACGACGGTAAATGGAAATAAAAATTACTGGAAACATATTTTTAACACACCTGGGGTACCTTGGTGGTTGAAATTTCCAGTGCCTTTGATGCCTTTGGTTGAGATAATGGGTGTGTTCACAAAACCATTTGTACTAATGGTTCGACTTTTTGCAAACATCACCGCTGGCCATATGATTGTGTTGGCTTTTATTTCTTTGATCTTTATTTTCGGGGAAATGAGTCCAGCACTTGGAATGGGAACTTCAATTATTTCAGTCTTCTTTGTTATTTTCATGGATGTACTTGAATTGCTTGTTGCTTTAATTCAAGCTTATGTGTTTACTCTATTATCTGCTCTTTATTTTGGAATGGCAGTTGAGGAGCATCATTAAAATTGTCCTGGGACAATTTGTTAGAATCAAACTCCTCAGGGAGACATTATAGTTTTTACATTTTAAACTAAATTATCATGATTACATTATCAATTATTCTTCAGGCCGCTGCAACAGCAGGTCTTGCAAAGTTTGGTGCTGCTGTTGGCGCTGGTTTAGCTGCTATTGGTGCAGGTATCGGTATTGGTAAGATTGGTGGATCTGCTCTTGAGAGTATCGCTCGTCAACCAGAAGCTGCTGGAGACATTCGTTCAAACATGATTGTTGCTGCTGCCCTTATTGAAGGTGCTGCTTTCTTTGCAATTATCATTTGTTTGTTGGCTATCGTACTTTAATAGTATTATCCCACAATTTGCCAATGAGGTTGTCGGCGACAAATTGTGGGTACCAACATTTCAATTTTAAATCATTAATTACAAGTTGTAATTATTAATATAGAATAATATGGGCTTAGTTACTCCCGAATTGGGAACTTTCATATGGATGTTTATTGCTTTTGCAAGTGTGTTTTTTCTTTTGAAGAAATATGCCTGGCCTTCGATTGTTGATGCAATTGAAGAGCGTAATGATTCTATTAAGGAGGCGCTTCTTTCTGCTGAAAGTGCAAAAGAAGAGATGGCTAAATTGCAGGCTGATAATCAAAAGATTTTGAAGGAAGCCAGACGTGAGAGAGAGAATATGCTTAAGGAAGCTAAAGAATTGGGTGAGCAAATTGTACGCGAAGCCAAAACTAAAGCAACTGAAGAAGCTGAAAAGGTAGTTGCATCTGCTCGTCAAGCTATTGAGAGCGATAAAGTAGCAGCTTTAAGTGAGATAAAAGCTCAAGTGGCTACCCTATCAGTAGAAATAGCTGAGAAGGTTTTACGTCGCGAGTTCAAAGACGATCAGCAACAAAAGGATTATTTCCAAGAGTTGATGAAAGAAGTCAATATCAATTAATTCACTGAAAGTCGAACGTCTATCCATTCGTGGATTGCAATTAATAAGAAGATATGAACGAAAGTAAAATCTCGGTTCGATATGCAAAAGCACTTTTCCTGTTAGGAAAAGAAAAGAACGTATTAGACACAATTGTGGCTGATATGAAGCTTGTTGATGAGCTTTGCAATACAGTGAAGGATTTTTGGTTGATGGTTGAAAGCCCAGTGGTTAAGACGTCTCAGAAAAGAAAGGCTGTGAAATTGGTTTTAGCTGATAAGCTAGATGCAATAAGTCTTAATTTCATGGATATGGTTTTTGAAAACCATCGTGAAATTTTCATCAAAGATATGGTTCGTAATTTTTTTGATTTATGCCGAAAAGATAAAGGAGTTGTGTCCGCGAAATTAACAACTGCAGGTGAGATTGGTAAAGAAGGTAAAGCAAATTTAAGTGATATGCTTAAGAAAGCTTTTGACTCAAAAATTGAGTTAGAAGAAGTTCTAGATAAGGATATCATTGGAGGTTTTGTTCTTCGTGTTGATGATCAGGAATTAGATGCAAGTGTGTCTAATCAGTTGAGTCAGATAAAAAGAACATTAATACAATAAACTTAACCTAAAAAGGGTTTAGTTTTTTTATAAAAATATTAAATTTTGAGATAGGGAGTTCTAACCTTTAGTCTACAAAGAATGTAGATCTTGAATCTCATTTAAGTATTGAATCGTAACAAAAGCAAAAAAAATATGGCTAGTATTAAACCTGCTGAAGTTTCGGAAATTCTAAAACAACAATTAGAAGGTCTAAAAACCGAAGCACAACTTGAAGAAGTTGGAACCGTACTACAAGTGGGTGATGGAATTGCCCGTATTTACGGTTTGTCACATGTTGGATCAAACGAACTTATCGAATTTCAGAATGGTGTCTTAGGCATTGTTCTAAATCTTGAAGAGGATAATGTTGGAGCAGTACTGCTTGGCGACACTCAAGGGATTAAAGAAGGTGATACAGTGAAACGTACTAAACGAATTGCTTCCATCAATGTTGGTGAAGGTATGTTAGGACGTGTGATCAATACACTAGGCGAACCTATAGACGGTAAAGGTCCAATACAGGGTAAAACATACGAAATGCCATTGGAACGTAAAGCGCCAGGTGTTTTGTACCGTCAGCCTGTAAATGAGCCTCTTCAAACTGGTTTGAAATCAGTTGATGCAATGATTCCTATTGGTAGAGGACAACGTGAATTGATTATTGGTGACCGTCAGACAGGTAAAACTGCCATTGCGATCGATACCATCATCAATCAGAAAGAATTCTACGACAAAGGAGAGCCTGTTTTTTGTATCTATGTTGCAATTGGACAAAAAGGTTCTACAGTAGCAAATATTGCTAAAACACTAGAGGATCATGGTGCAATGGCTTATACAGTTATTGTTATGGCTACGGCTTCCGATCCTGCTGCACTTCAATTTTACGCACCATTCGCAGGAGCATCTATCGGAGAGTTTTTCCGTGATACAGGTCGTCCAGCATTGATTATATATGATGATTTATCGAAACAAGCGGTTTCATACCGTGAGGTTTCACTATTACTTCGTCGTCCACCAGGGCGTGAAGCATATCCAGGTGATGTATTTTACCTTCACTCACGTTTATTAGAACGTGCTGCAAAAATTATTAACTCTGATGATATTGCTCGTCAGATGAATGACTTGCCAGAGAGTTTGGTAGCGGCTAGGGATGAGAATGGAGAATCAATTATTAAAGGTGGAGGTTCATTAACAGCTCTTCCTATTATTGAAACTCAGGCGGGTGATGTATCGGCTTATATTCCTACCAATGTAATTTCGATTACTGATGGTCAGATTTTCCTTGAATCAGATTTGTTTAATGCAGGTATTCGTCCAGCAATTAACGTAGGTATTTCTGTATCTCGAGTTGGTGGTAATGCGCAAATTAAACCAATGAAGAAGGTGGCTGGTACTTTGAAACTTGACCAAGCACAATATCGTGAACTTGAGGCTTTCTCTAAGTTTGGTTCGGATATGGATGCTGCTACTTTGTCTGTATTGAATAAAGGTGCTAAGAATGTTGAGATTTTAAAGCAAGGGCAGTATTCACCATATTCTGTTGAGAGACAGGTTGCAATTTTGTTCTGTGGTAGTCAAGGTTTATTACGTCATGTTCCTGTTGCAAAAACTAAGGAATTTGAAAAAGATTTCTTGGACTTGATGGAGTTGAAGCACAAAGAAGTTTTAAACGAATTGGCTTCAGGGAAATATACAGACCAAGCACAAGATACTATGCGCAAAGTTGCTGCTGAAGTATCAGAGAAATATAAAAACTAGCTTTAGTATTTAACCATTGGTTTCATTAAGAGGCCAATGGTATATACAAAAGCCATTTAATTTGATTATAGAATGTCCAATTTAAAGGAAATACGTACACGAATATCATCTGTTGAGAAAACTAAACAGGTTACTGCTGCTATGAAAATGGTATCAGCTGCCAAGCTTAAGAAAGCTCAAGATGCGATTGTGCAAATTCGTCCTTATGCCGATAAGTTGCAAGAGATTCTAGGTAATCTGTCAGGTAGCTTAAGTGATTCTGAGGATAATATTTATGGCGGTGAACGTAAGGCTGACAAGATTTTGTTAGTTGCCATAACTTCGAATAAGGGTTTGTGCGGTGCTTTTAATTCAAATGTTCTTAAGCGTGTAAATGAACTCTCTAGAGGTGTTTATTCTAAGCAAAAAGCTGAGGGGAATTTTAAGATTTTAGCAATTGGTAAGCAAGGCTTTAAAGATATATCTAAAGTTCATCAAGTAATTGGCCACCATAATGAGCTTTTTGATGATATGAACTTCGAAAATACGTCTTCTATTGCTAGTTCTATAATGGAAGAGTATGTTGTTGGTAAATATGATAGAGTTGAACTAGTTTACAATCGGTTTAAAAATGCAGGTGTTCAAATCTTAACTAATGAGCAGTTTTTACCAATTGTTAATAATGAAAGCGATGATACTACAGCTCAATCTGACTATCTTTTTGAACCTGGAAAAGAAACCATTATAAGCGAGTTGATTCCAAAGTCTTTGAAAACGCAATTTTTTGGTGCAATTCTTGATTCTATTGCTTCTGAGCACGGAGCCAGAATGACATCGATGCATAAGGCAACTGATAATGCTAGTGATTTAATTCAAGAGATGAAGTTACATTACAATCAGGCACGTCAGGCTGCTATTACAAACGAAATTCTTGAAATTGTATCTGGGGCGAATGCTTTGGCACAATAAGAGATTCAAAATATTTTAAAATGAATCCTCACCTAATGGTGGGGATTTTTTTGTTTTAGATGTTTATTATTGATAAACGTATCACCTTAAGCAGTTGAGAATCAAGATGAAGTAGTCATAATGAATAATTATAACCTATGATATCGTTATTTGGTGCAGTTTTTATAGGTTGATTATGAGGCTTTTGTGAAATTGTCTAGAATTGTGTATTTTTAGTTGTTAACCGAATGTAAAAGTTTCGTTATTGCATGAAGATCTTTTTCATATATTGTTTGCTTCATAACCGACTACAACTATGTTTTTAAAGAGATTTATATTTTCCGTACTATTAATAATAGGTTGGCTGACTTTGCCTTTGCATGCCCAGCAGTTCAACCCTTTTTATTCTCATTATAGTAGTTTCAAACCAGAAGCTAAAGAGAACTTATATTTTAGATTTGAGAATTTGAATTTTACTAAGAATAACGAGTATAATGGGGAGTTCGTTAAAGGAGCAACCTATTTTGGTTATTTGGCTACACCCAAACTTGTTTATTACCCAACATCAAATTTTCGAATCGAAGCTGGAGTTCGTTTACAGAAATACTCAGGACTTTCGAATTTTTCGGAGAGTGAACCTGTATTCTCAATGCATTATCAAGCAAACGAAAAACTATCATTGATATTAGGAAGCTTAAATCAAGAAGATAACCATCATCTTCATGAAGCTATATTTGAGCCAGAACGATTTTTCACAGATAAAGGAGAGAATGGAATTCAGGTACTGTACAATTCTAAATTCTTTAAAGCAGATGCTTGGATTAATTGGGAGCAGTTTATTTTTCAAAATGATCCATTAAAAGAGATTTTCACATTCGGTTTAAGCGCTGATTTAAGATTGAATAATTCAGATTCTCAATATTCATTGTCTATCCCAATGCAGGTGTTCTTTGTGCATCGAGGAGGAGAGATAGATTCCTCTGATAAAAACAAGCAAACAATTAGAAATGTTGCAACAGGAATCTCCCTAAAAAAGAAAATGACGGGATCACGATTTAAATCTTTTGAACTAGAGGCTTTGGCTTTTGATTTTAATGATGCTTCTGAAATTAAAGAATACGGTTCTAGCAATGGGAAAGCTATTCATTTAAGAGCTGGGGTGAAAACTGAATATTCTGATCTGAAAATAGGGTATTGGTCAGGTGATAAATTTAATTCAGCCAGAGGATCTGCCTTATTCCAGTCTATGTCAGTTTTTGATAATAGTTATGTCCGAGAAAGAAGAGATCTACTTACTGCAAAATACCGAATCCACAAATCAATTGCTAAAGGAATTTTAATAGGTGGACAGTTGGATGCTTACCTTGATACTAATTCTACAAGTGACCTATCCTACGCCGCTTCAGTCTTTGTTAAAATAAATGCTGAATTTTTTCTTAAAAAATTAAAGTGGAACTAGTATAAGTTTTATCAGCTTTTATAGCCCTTCAATAGCTTAATTTCTCTAAGAATTCAATTGTCCAACACTGTAAGGATAAAATAATTAGAAAAAAAAAGTTTCTAACCCAAATAAATTTTATACTTTTGCAGAGCATTTATGCGATATGGCTATTAATAGTCCTGTTTTTTCATCTTAATAGATTGATTTTACTACCCTTAGCAAGTATTTTAATCAGTTTATCTAAGGTACACGAATTTGATTTGTGGGAATAACTTAAAAATCCAATATTGCCCCGATTATCCACACAGGGTTTAAGTTGTTTATAAATAAATCGTTGAAGAATTGGTGTATATACTGGAAACAGATACTGTTGCAGACCAAATTGAATAATTGTATTGAAGTATTAATTATTAAAATTTTTTAAAGTGGATACATTAAGTTACAAAACAGTTTCTGCCAATAAAGCAACCGTTGTTAAAGAATGGTTTGTTATTGATGCAGAAAACGAAGTATTGGGACGTCTTGCTTCTAAAGTAGCATTGATACTAAGAGGTAAATTAAAGCCAAGTTACACTCCTCATGTTGATTGTGGAGATAACGTGATCATTCTCAATGCTGAGAAAATCCGTTTGACAGGTAAGAAAATGACTGATAAGCAGTACGTGCGTTACACTGGATACCCAGGGGGACAGCGTTTTGCAAACCCAGAGATTGTTCTTGAAAAGCATCCTGAGAGAGTTGTTGAGATGGCTATCAAAGGTATGCTTCCTAAAAATCGTTTAGGTAGTCAACTTTTCAGAAACCTTAACGTATATGCAGGTTCAGAGCACAAGCATGAAGCTCAGCAGCCTAAGAAATTGGATTTAAACACTATTAAATAATAGGTATGGAAGTTATTAATGCTATTGGACGTAGAAAATCGGCAGTTGCTCGTATCTATGTTAGCGAAGGTAAAGGTCAGATTACCATCAATAAAAAAGAGCTTAAAGAGTACTTTACTACCGGGACTCTTCAGTATGTTGTACTACAGCCATTAAACCTTTTAGAGGTTGCTGATAAGTATGATATTAAGGTTAACCTTGAAGGTGGAGGAGTAACAGGTCAAGCAGGAGCACTTCGTTTGGCTATCTCTAGAGCACTAGTTAAAATCGACGCTGAAGATAAAGCAGCTTTGAGAACAGCTGGATTCATGACACGTGACCCTCGTGAGGTTGAGCGTAAGAAACCAGGTCAACCAAAAGCTCGTAAGAAATTTCAATTTAGCAAGCGTTAATATTTTTGTGGCAGGTTTAGTATCTAAATTGTTAAGACTTCTATCAGTTGTAAACTATAGAACTACCTAGCAATTGCCATAAAATGAATGTAAACAAATTAAAAGAAAACAAAATGTCTAGTACTACATTTGAAGAATTATTAGAAGCAGGTTGCCACTTTGGTCACTTGACTAGAAAATGGAATCCAAAAATGGCTCCTTATATTTTTATGGAGCGTAACGGTATTCACATTATCGACCTACATAAAACTGCCGTTAAACTTGACGATGCTGCTACAGCATTGAAACAAATTGCAAAATCGGGTAGAAAAATCTTATTCGTTGCAACTAAGAAGCAAGCAAAAAATATTGTAGCTGAAAAAGTGACCAACGTAAATATGCCATTTGTAACTGAGCGTTGGCCAGGTGGTATGTTGACCAACTTCCCTACTATTAGAAAGGCAGTTAAAAAGATGTCAACTATTGACAAAATGGAAGCTGATGGTACATTGAACCACCTTTCTAAAAGAGAAAGACTACAAGTATCTCGTCAGAGAGCTAAGTTAGAGAAAAACTTAGGTAGCATTGCTGATCTGACCAGATTGCCAGCAGCTTTGTTTGTAGTTGACGTAATGAAAGAATATATCGCTGTTAAAGAAGCTAACCGTTTGGGAATTCCTGTATTTGCTGTAGTAGATACAAATTCAAGCCCAGAAGGTGTGGAATTTGTTATTCCAGCTAATGACGATGCTTCTAACTCTGTAACTATCATTCTTGATAAAGTAACTGGAGCAATTCAGGAAGGTTTATCAGAAAGAAAGCATGAAAAAGAGAAAGAAGTTGCTGATAAGAAAACAGCTAAAGCTAAAAAAGCTCCTAAAACTGAAGCTCCAAAGGCTGCAGAACCTAAGGTAGAAACACCTAAAACTGAAGCTCCAAAGGCTGAAGCTAAGGTAGAAGCTCCTAAGGCAGAAGTTGCTCCTGAAGCACCTGCTACTGAAGAAGCAAAAGGTGAGAAAGAGTAATTATTAACTGATAAATTTCTATTAAGATGTCTATTAAAGCAGCAGATGTAGCCAAATTGCGTAAAGCAATGGGCGCAGGAATGATGGATTGTAAAAATGCTCTTGTTGAGGCCGAAGGTGACTTTGACAAAGCTGTTGAGATAATTCGTAAAAAAGGAATGGCTATTGCTAATAAACGTGCTGACAGAGAAGCTTCTGAAGGTGTTGTATTAGCAAAAGTTTCTGAAAACGGAAAACTAGGTGCAATGATTAGCCTAAACTGTGAAACTGATTTCGTTGCTAAGAACGAAAGCTTTGTTGCATTTGCAGGTAAAATCCTTGACATAGCTATCACAAACAATCCTGCTGATCTTGAAGCTTTGAAAGCTTTAGATCTTGAAGGAAGAAAAATTGAAGAGCATATTACTGAACAAACTGGTATAATCGGTGAAAAAGTCGATTTAAGTTATTTCGGTAAAATTGAAGCTGAAGCTACAATTGCATATATCCACGCTGGTAACAAATTAGCTACGCTAATTGGTTTCAACAAGGAGCTTGATGCACAAATGGGTCGTGATGTTGCTATGCAAGCAGCAGCTATGGCACCAATTGCTGTCGATAAAGATGGTGTTTCAGAAGATGTTGTTGCAAAGGAATTGGAAATTGGTAAAGAAAAGGCTCGCCTTGAAGGTAAACCAGAAGCTATGCTTGACAAAATTGCTCAAGGTCGTTTAGGTAAATTCTTCAAAGAAGCTACTTTATTAAACCAAGATTTTGTAAAAGACAATAAGATGAGCGTAAAGCAATACTTAGCGTCTGCAGATAAAGATTTAACTGCAACTGCTATGATGCGTTTCACTTTGAATGCTTAATACAATTATTATTACATATAAAAAGAGTTCCTTTTAGGGACTCTTTTTTTTTGATTTATATTTTTCAGTTTTATCTAGATTCGTAGAGATTAAACTTTTAATTCTTATCTTGAGAATTGCTTTTTTAAGCTGAATTTTATCCGATGCTTATCGGTTCAAAAGCCTCATATATAATAAAATACTTTAATTACAATGTTACAATACAAACGTGTCCTACTGAAACTTAGCGGAGAGTCGCTAATGGGAGATCAGCAATATGGTATCGATTCTCAAAGGTTGAATGACTATGCTGAACAGATTAAAGAAATTGTAGACCAAGGGGTGCAAGTTGGTATCGTTATTGGTGGAGGAAATATTTTCCGTGGACTAAGTGGAGCTTCAAAAGGTTTTGACCGTGTTAAGGGTGACTCAATGGGTATGTTGGCAACTGTTATTAATAGTCTTGCATTAAACTCAGCTCTTGAGGCAATGGATTGTAAGTCGAGAGTACTTACTGCGATTAGAATGGAGCCAATAGGTGAGTTCTATTCAAAGCAAAAGGCTGTTGACTACCTTACAGAAGGATACGTAACAATCTTCTCTGCAGGGACAGGAAATCCATATTTTACAACCGATACAGGTTCTTCTTTACGGGGTATTGAAATTGAGGCTGATGTGATGTTGAAAGGAACACGTGTTGATGGTGTTTATACTGCCGATCCAGAAAAAGATCCAACAGCAACTAAGTATGATAAAATTAGCTTTGATGAAATTTATCGCAAGGATCTTCGAGTAATGGATCTTACTGCAACAACTATGTGTAAAGAAAACAACCTTCCTATTGTTGTTTTTGATATGGATACCAAAGGTAACTTGCTGAAAGTAATCAAAGGCGAAAATATTGGAACCTTAGTTCACGTGTAGATTCTACACCTCATGTTAGATGAAATAATCAATTATAGATTTTTTTATTATTTTTGTGTGAGGCTTTTGAGCTGACATAAGAAATGTAATCTATATAAAAACAAAATACTTAAACTCTTTCTCCTATGAATGAAGAAGTTCAAATGTATCTAGAGGATGCAAAGGAAAAGATGGATGCAGCAATTGTGCATCTTGACACAGAATTAGTGAAAGTTCGTGCAGGAAAAGCGAACGTAAATATGATCGCAGGTGTGTCTGTTGATTATTATGGGAGTATGGTTCCATTGACTCAAGTTGCCAATGTAAGTGTGCCAGATCCTAGAACATTAGCTGTTCAGCCATGGGAAAGAGCTATGATTGTACCTATTGAAAAGGCTATCATGAACTCAAATTTGGGTTTAAACCCAGATAATAATGGCGAGATTATCCGTATTAATATACCAGCTTTAACTGAAGAGCGTCGTAGTAATTTGGCAAAACAAGCTAAGGCAGAGTGTGAGAATGCTAAGGTAAGTGTTCGTAATGCACGTCGTGATACAATAGTAGAACTTAAGAAATTAGTTAAAGAGGGTTTATCTGAAGATGCTGAGAAAGATGCTGAAGTTGTGGTTCAAAACTTGACTGATGCTTTCGGTAAGAAGATTGATGACTTGTACAGTGTTAAAGAAAAAGAAATCATGACTATCTAATAGATAGCAATATCATATACTAAATTGTCTTCAAAGAAGTAAAGGTGTTTGGTATTTATAAATATTAAAAACCTCACAGAATTTCATTATTCTGTGAGGTTTTTTTTTACAATAGATTATTGTAATCTAAATTTAACTTTCATCTGAATAGTTTTTCCTAACATTTTCTGATCTGAAAAAGGAGGTAGTTTTTTTAATAATCTAGCTACCTCTTTTTCAAGTATTACATTTTGAGCACTGGGCTTTTGTTTAACACTCTCTTGCTTATGCGCCGCCGTGACAACTACTTCGTCTATAATGAACACGTTGTCTCCCTTGGCTTGCCCCATAGTGATAGAGCTAACCTTACCTTTTTTACTTACCGAAAAATGAGCTGTTACATCACTTTGTATTCCACTCTTTTGGGCTTCTAAAGGATACTTAACGCTTCTTGCAAGAAATTTCTGTAAATCTATATCATTAGCAATCGTTTTTGTACCCTTATCATCCGATTTGTTTTCATTAGATAAATTAGGATTAGTAAATGCCATTAGTATTAAAGCTAAAAATGGCACGACTATTAACCCTTTTAACCAACCCGTAATATTTCTAGTATTTGAAGTGTTCATCATAATAATTCGTTTTTTAGTAAGGTTTTTATTAAAATTATTTACTAACTGACTTTGATTTTGATTTGAAATCAAATTGAGTAATAAATATTGATAATCCTTTGGTTGTGCAATCTGCTTTATCACTGCGTTGTCAACACAAAATTCATGATTCTGGGCAATTAATTTTCGCGCCCGCCAAGCAAAAGGATTCCACCATTGGAAAATCAATAAGCATTCTGCCAAAGCAAGATCAATTGAATGCAATTCGACACAATGTTTTCTTTCATGTTCTAATATTAGGTTTTTGTCATCTCTTTTTTCCATTTCTTTAGGTATGTAAATGGTACGGAAAAATGAGAAAGGACTTGCTTTGATATCTGAAAAAATGGCTAATGTAAAACCTTTGTATGTCTTACGATTTGATTGCCTTTTTAGCTGGATAATTGAGTGGTAGCCCCACAGAAGCCGAATGAACATTATAAAACTGATGAAGCAATATAGGCTTAAGCCTAATAATTCCCATGAAAAGAAACTCTTAGAAGATATGGTTATTGGTGCTTGTATGGTATAACTCAAAAATGAAGTGCTTAATAGCACTGCTGTTCCTCCACTTTCAAACAATAATTCTTTAATCCAAGCAGGCATGGTTAACAGAGGTACTATCCATGGTAAAATAAGGCTACCGAGCAGCCACAACCTATTTAGTTTGAAAAAAACGTCGTTTGATAATACTAACACATATACTAGTACGGAGATTGCTAAAATACTTCCTCCTTTTATCTGAAATTCTAGAAATTGTTCTACCATAATTTACTTTTTATCATTTTTCTTTTCGATCAAATCAATAAGTTCCTTAAGGTCATCAACATTTAATTTCTCTTCATTTAAAAAAAAAGAGACCACATTTTTGTATGAAGAACCAAAATAATCATAAACAACATTTTTTATGAATAGTTTTCGGTATACTTCTTTGGTGATCACAGGATAATATTCATGAGTATTTCCATAGGAATTGTGTGCCACATATCCTTTCTCTTCTAAGCCTCGAATAATTGTACTAAAAGTATTGTAATGGGGTTTAGGTTGAGAATGTTGTTTCATTAAATCTTTAACAAATCCTTTACCTGCTTCCCACAATATTTTCATTACATCTTCTTCTCGTTTAGTCAATCGTTTTGTTATCATTACTTTGCCTTTTTGTATACCATGAATAATGTTGACAAAACAAATATAACTATATTTTTCGTTCGTACAACTAAAAAATTAGTTAAATAACGAAAAATCTAGTTTATGTGAATTGTTTATAGCTCATTAATGTTCTAAACTCTAACAGAAAAATATCGTGGTGATTAAAAAAAATAAGCTGAGGCGGAGTGTGAGAATGCTAAGGTAAGTGTTCGTAATGCACGTCGTGATACAATTGTAGAGCTTAAGAAATTAGTTAAAGAGGGTTTATCTGAAGATGCTGAGAAAGATGCTGAAGTTGTGGTTCAAAACTTGACTGATGCTTTCGGTAAAAAGATTGATGACTTGTACAGTGTTAAAGAAAAAGAAATCATGACTATCTAATAGTTACCTATATCATGAACTAAATGCTACTTCAGATATATTGAAGTAGCATTTTTGCTTTGTGACATTTCATTGTTGTTTGATGAGATTAGGTGTTTGAAAATTATATGATTTTATCTATCTTTATCTCTCCATTTTATACTAGATGTTATACAGTTCTGTATTACATGATCCCTACTTTTTGACGATTGAGATACTAAGCTTGCTGAATATTTGTTACTCTGCAATGGAGTACTTAGAGTTAACTAACTATTTAGGAAATAGAAGACATTTCTTCAGGATGATTAAATCTTTTAATTCTAAAGAATAGTGCTAATCATTAATTACATTAAACTATGCGTAAATCTACATTTCTACTGCTATTAAGCCTATTTGTTTTATCATGTTCCAAAAGTGATGATGGACAAGTAGATCCAAAACCAGACGAATCAGGTAAAATTAGTATCGAAAATATATCTGAATTTAATTCATACTACAAGAATTTGGACGGAACAGATCCTCAGGTTCTAAAGACCGACCTTCATGATTTAATTGATGGTAATAAGGTTTTGCCATATTCTTCATCAGATTTTGATGTTTGGGATGCATTAGAGCTAACTGATGAAGATCCCGATAACTCTAATAATGTAATTCTGCTTTACACAGGAAGGTCACAAGCTAAAAGCTATAAAGATCAAGGTCAAAATGATGATAATTCTTGGAATCGTGAACATGTATGGGCTAAAGTACGGGGATTTGGGGGAGATCCTCGAACAGTAAAGGGACCATCTACAGATATACATCATATTCGTCCTTGTGATAGATCAGTAAATACAGATCGTTATAGTAAATACTTCGATAATGGTGGAAATTCTCATAGCGAAGCTATTGAATGCAAATACACCTCTGATACATGGGAGCCACGCGATGCTGTTAAAGGAGATGTCGCTCGTATGATGTTTTATATGGCAGTGAGATATGAAGGTGACGATGGTTTTAAAGACTTGGAGCTTAATGAAATTGAAGCAGAAGATTATACTTTGCCTAATATTGGTAAGCTTTCAACTTTATTAAAATGGCATCTTGATGATCCTGTTGACAATTTTGAGAAAAAACGTAATCAAACTATTTTCGATATTCAGGGAAATCGTAATCCTTTTATCGATCATCCTGAGTTTGTAGATTATATTTGGTAAGAATTTGCCCTGATATCCTTGAGATATCATAACTGTCTAATAGATAGTTGTATCATATACTAAATGCTGCTTCAAATATATTTGAAGTAGCATTTTTATTTTAATGTTTTTCGTGGAGTTAAAAAACATTTCTTGATTTATAGACCTGAAGATTTTTTATTGTAATTTTGAACTCGATTTAGAAGACTAAATTTCAATCTTTTCCCGATGTGATTCGGGTTTGTTATTTCAATACTATACAACAAATACTTATGTACGGAAAATTCAAAGACTATTTGGCTGGTGAGATCGAATCTATTAAAGAATCGGGCTTGTACAAAAATGAGAGAATTATTACTTCTCCACAAGGTGCTGAAATTAAAGTATCGTCTGGTGATGAGGTATTAAATTTTTGTGCCAACAATTATTTAGGATTATCATCTCATCCAAGAGTAATCGAAGGTGCTAAAAAAGCATTAGATACTCATGGTTATGGTATGTCTTCAGTTCGTTTCATTTGTGGAACAACTGATATTCATAAAGAATTAGAAGCTAAAATTGCTAAGTTTTTTGGTACTGAAGATACCATTCTTTACGCTGCTGCATTTGATGCAAACGGTGGGGTTTTCGAACCACTTTTCTCAAAAGAAGATGCAATTATTTCTGACGAATTGAACCACGCTTCAATTATCGATGGCGTTCGTTTGTGTAAAGCGGCTCGTTACCGTTACAAGCATGCTGATATGGCTGACTTGGAGGCACAATTGAAGGTTGCTCAAGCTCAACGTTTTAGAATCATTGTTACTGATGGTGTTTTCTCTATGGACGGTGATATCGCTAAGCTAAACGAGATTTGTGACTTGGCAGATAAGTATAATGCTTTAGTAATGGTTGACGATTCTCACTCTTCAGGATTTATTGGAAAAACAGGTCGTGGAACTCATGAGCATCATAACTGTATGGATCGTGTTGATATCATTACAAGTACTTTAGGTAAAGCTCTTGGTGGTGGATTAGGTGGATTCACAACAGGTAAAAAAGAAGTTATCGACATGTTACGTCAGCGTTCTCGTCCTTACTTGTTCTCAAACTCATTATCTCCAGCAATCGTAGGTGCTTCTATCGCAGTATTCGATATGCTAAGCGAGTCAACTGAGTTGAGAGATAAAGTTATGTGGAATGCAAAATATTTCAGCACAGCATTGCGTGAAGCTGGTTTCGATGTGAAGCCTTCTGATTCTGCAATTAATGCTCTTATGCTTTACGATGCAGTTTTATCTCAGCAGTTTGCTGCCAAATTGCTTGACGAAGGTATTTATGTAATCGGATTCTATTTCCCTGTTGTTCCTAAGGAGAAAGCGCGTATCAGAATTCAATTATCAGCTGCTCATACTAAAGAGCATCTTGATAAAGCTTTAGCTGCTTTTATTAAAGTAGGTAAAGAATTAAAAGTGATTAAGTAATCCTTATTATAAAAGCCTGACTAATTCTTTATGAATCTGTCAGGCTTTCTTTTTTTTACATTATGAAAGCTCTATTCCTAGCATTTCTTAGTTTGGTTTTTATAAGCTCATTATCAGCTCAACGCTCCAACAAAGACGATCGATTTATTGTTGGTTTGAATGGTGGTGTAGTTAAGCCTATGGGTGATTTTGCCAACGAAAGTAAACTCGGGACAGATTTGAGTTTGAATGCAAAGATGCTCTTGAACCCTAAAATAGCTGTTGGACTTTCAGTTGGCTATATGGATTTTGCTCAAAATGACGATTTATGGTCAGGTGATAATCGCGTAAAAAGCGATGTTAATTATCAAATAATTCCTATTGTTTTTACAGCAACCTATTTTATACAAGCCTACGATCTTGATTTTCGCCCATATGCCTCATTGGGCTTTGGTTATTTCCTCTATCGAAATCATGTAGAATCAATTCCTACCAATACTTATACACCAATAAAATCTGAATATACAATTTCTTCCAATAAAATTGGTTTAATACCCAATGTTGGTTTCATGTATAACCTAAGTAAAAAGTTAGCTGTAGATGTGAATCTTAAGCTTACTTATATTCCAAATTTTGAGGATAAGCTTGAAAAGAAGAAAATAAAACCAAGCTTAAGTGATGATGTTGAGTTATCTGATCTTCAAAAATATAGATATATGGGTTTTGATAAAATTACCACCACATCACTTACGGTTGGGATGTATTATCGATTCTAGTATCTCAATTAACAATGAGTAATTAATAATTAGCAATTGAAAAATACGAATTGATAATTACTAATTGTAATCATTAATTACAACAGTCCCTCGTCTGCAAAACTATAGAAACCCTGATCTGCTATAATAAGGTGATCTAAAACCTCAATGCTCATCAGTTTTCCTGCCTCTTTTGTTTTGTAAGTTAGGTTTTTATCTGCTTCTGAAGGAGTTAAATTTCCCGATGGATGGTTGTGACAAAGAATGATATTTGTAGACTCTAGTAGAATTGCATCCTTAAATACAAGTCGCATATCGAAAACCGTTCCTGTTATGCCTCCAGATGATATGTTTTTAATCTCCAGTATTTTGTTGCCCCGATTAAGGTAGATTACCCAGAACTCTTCGTGATTTAAATTCTCTACATATGGTTGTAGTCTTTCAAAAGCATCAATACTACTTGTTATTTTTAATTTTTGTTTTGATGGGAAAGATTTTTGCCGACTTCCTAGCTCTAATGCCGCAATAATGGCGATAGCTTTAGCAGATCCAATTCCAGGAGTTTTCATTAAATCTCGAATTGATTTCTTGGCAAGCTCATTCAAGTCGTTCTGGTTATCTGCAAGAAGCATTTTAGCGACTTCTACAGCTGATTGATTACGATTACCACTCCCAATAATAATGGCGATAAGTTCGGCGCTAGAGAGGCTCTTTGAACCTTTGTACATCATCTTCTCTCGAGGACGATCTTCTAAAGCCCAGTTTTTAATGCTGAGACTTTTATATTCACTCATTTTATTGAAAATTTAGTTAGTATCTACTTATAAAGAGACTGTTTCATAAACTAAAGTAATAAAATAAAAGGTTCTATTTACCAATAAATTTGGATTATTGATAATATGATAAAAAATGTGAAATAGTTAAAACATGAGACATGCTCGATTATAAATTATTATCTTGCAAAAGATATCTATACACTAGCAACTTTGTTGGACAGTTTGAATTGTATTCAGAAAAGAAACATATGCTGAGACTTTTACTCGTAAAAAAACATCTTGTCCTATCGTTTCTTCTGCTTTTGACAACCTTTGTCAATTTAAAAGCGGAAGTTTCTGTGTGTTCTCATTTTTATAATTCAGATAGTTTTGTAGATCAATCTGATCCTTTTAAGAAGAAGGAGCCTAGTTTTTATCCTAATCCAGTTAGGGATGTGGTAAATCTTACCAATCAGGAAAATGTGACTCGTATTAGAGTTATAAGCTTAACTGGGAAAACTTTAATTGATATAAAAACACCTAAGAAAAACATTAATTTAAGTCACTTACCTAAAGGAATGTATCTGATTAATTTTGATCTGAAGGATGGCAAGCGTGTTGCTCGTAAATTAGTGAAGAAGTAGATTGATTATTAGTTTCAAAATAGTCAACCCCATATAAATAGAAAAGAGCCTTTGATTTCTCAAAGGCTCTTTTTATATCTCAACTTAAAATCTAATTAATTCTTTCCTGATCTTTTACGATCAGTTTCTTTAAGATGGATTTTTCTCAAACGGATATTATTTGGAGTAACCTCAACATACTCATCGTGTTGGATGTATTCTAATGCCTCTTCAAGAGTGTGAATGATAGGAGGAAATAGTCTTACCTTTTCATCAGTACCCGAAGTTCTCATGTTGGTTAGTTTCTTAGTTTTAGTAACGTTTATAACTAAGTCGCCAGCACGGTTGTTTTCTCCAATTACTTGTCCTTCATAAATATCAGTTGTAGGAGCAACAAAGAAAGTTCCTCTATCCTGTAGTTTATTTAAAGCATATGCAAAAGTCAATCCTGTTTCCATAGCGATTAATGAACCATTAACACGTCCAGGAATAACACCTTTGTGTGGCATATATTCTAGGAAACGATGTGAAATTACAGCTTCACCAGCAGTAGCAGTCAACATTTGATTTCTTAAACCAATAATTCCACGTGATGGAATCTGGAACTCAAGGTGGATACGCTCATTTTTACGTTCCATAGTCAACATTTCACCTTTACGCTGAGTTACAATATCAATCGCTTTTCCTGAAACATCTTCTGGAAGGTCGATATATAAAATCTCGATTGGCTCACATCTTTCACCATCAATTTTTTTGATGATTACTTGTGGTTGACCAACCTGAATCTCGTAACCTTCGCGACGCATAGTTTCAATTAGAACAGACAAGTGAAGTACACCACGTCCAAATACGATATATGAATCAGCCGAATCTGTAGGCTCAACTCTTAGAGCAAGGTTTTTTTCCAGCTCTTTAGTCAATCTATCAATTAGGTGACGAGAAGTTACATATTTACCATCTTGTCCATAAAATGGAGAATTATTAATGGTAAATAACATACTCATAGTTGGCTCATCAATAGCAATTGGCTCTAAAGGTTCAGGATTCTCTACATCACAAATTGAATCTCCAATATCAAAACCATCGATACCTACTAGTGCACAAATCTCACCTGAAGCTACTGATTTTACTTTCTCTTTACCAAGACCAGTAAAGACATGCAGTTCTTTAATTTTTTGTTTTTTAATGCTACCGTCAGGCTTAACCAGTGTTATCATCATACCTTCGCGTAGTTCACCACGATGAAGACGACCTACAGCAATACGACCTACATAAGCAGAAAAGTCAAGAGAAGTAATCAACATTTGAGGTGTTCCTTCAATTGTTTTAGGCTCAGGAATAAATTCGATAACCGCATCTAGAATGGGAGTGATGTCATTTGTTGGGTTTTGCCAATCAGTAGACATCCAGCCTTGTTTTGCCGAACCATAAATAGTCGGAAAGTCAAGTTGATCTTCAGTCGCTTCAAGATTAAACATCAAGTCGAATACTTGCTCCTGTACCACTTCAGGACGGCAGTTAGGTTTGTCAACTTTATTGACAACTACAACTGGTTTAAGACCTAAGTTTAATGCTTTTTGTAATACAAAACGAGTTTGAGGCATGGTTCCTTCAAATGCATCTACTAAAAGTAGTACACCGTCAGCCATATTCAATACACGCTCTACTTCACCACCAAAATCGGAGTGACCAGGTGTGTCAATAATATTGATTTTAACACCCTTATATTCTAAAGAAACATTTTTCGATAAAATAGTTATGCCTCTTTCACGTTCTAAATCGTTGCTATCTAGAATTAACTCACCTGGAGTTTCATTCTTTCTGAAAATGTTACTATGCATTATCAATTTATCAACCAAAGTTGTTTTCCCATGGTCTACGTGGGCGATAATGGCAATGTTTCTTAGTTTTCTCATGTTCTTATTAGCTTAACTAGGAGATAATCTCAAATTTCAGATCTTAATCACAACTTATCTCCAAGATGATGTTTAATACAAATTGCAAAAAGTGAATCTTCCGAATGCTTTCGGAATTAATTTACAATCAATATTGGACATTTTTGGTAATCAGCAACCTAGTTAAAATCATTGTTTTAGAATCGGTTGCGTTACTTTGAATGCGGCTGCAAAAGTACAGTTTATTTTTTTGAATACACTAATTCTGTGTGATTTAATTTTAAGGAAACGTTTTCTATTTAATATCTTAATGTTGAATTAACACCAATGATTGATTATTTCTATTGTTTTGCAGAGTAGAAGTTCTAAAAAATAGGTGTGGTATAAAAATTTAAGAAAAAAGAGTTGATGAATATAGTTTATTGAGTGATGAGTATTAAAAATGACAAAAATCATATTTAGACGCTTTAAAAAAAAGGCTTTGAATCCTGATTCTACAAGCTGTGTAGAAGATTCTTATTTTTATTACGATTTGCTTTACCATCTTTAAATCAAAATGATACATTTATGTTTGTTGAAAAGTACTATATTCAAATCCCCAATTCAAGAATTTTATTCTTAGTGTTATTAATTCATTTTGTCAATCGTTAAATCGGAGGAAAAAGTCTGTTATAGATGGCTGAATCACATTTTTTTCGATGAACATTTGAAAAAAGGCGATGAATGATCGAAAATAGAATTCTTAATTTTTGTTAAATCATATTTAACTAACCATTTTTGTGGACGAATTCCAAGAGTGAAAACGATTGAATTCAACAACCATTCTGTAATCCAGAACTCTTAATGAGAGTGAAACGTTTTTCTGTGGACTAACCGCCACAAGATTACTAATCTAACAATTCATTTTATGAAAAAAGCGATGAGAAGTATTTTGTCAATGGCAGCACTTATGATGTTGTCTGTTGCAGCTATTGCTCAAACCACTGTGAAAGGGGTGGTTGTAGATGGTAGTACCAATGAAACTTTACCTGGTGCTTCTGTTATTATTCCTGGTACAGCAACAGGAACTATTACCGATTTTAATGGAGTCTTTGTATTTGAGGTGCCTGATGGAACAAAAACACTTTTAGTGACTTTTGTGGGTTTTCTTGATCAGGAGCTTACATTAAATGGAACACAAGATTTCGGAACAATTAAATTAGAATCAGATGCTATTGGTCTAAATGAAGTAAGCGTAATGGCTTCCATCGTTACTGACCGTCAAACTCCAATTGCAGTATCTACAATTTCAGCGGATGTTATAGAGAGCAAACTGGGTTCTCAGGAATTTCCTGAAATTCTAAAAGCAACACCATCTGTTTATACTTCGAAAGAAGGTGGTGGATTTGGTGATGCTACTGTTTATGTACGTGGATTTGACTCGAACAATGTTGGAGTTTTATTTAATGGTATTCCTGTTAATGATATGGAAACTGGGAAAGTATACTGGTCGAACTGGGCAGGTCTTTCTGATGTTACAAGAACAATGCAAGTGCAAAGAGGTTTAGGAGCATCAAAGCTTGGATTATCTTCAGTGGGTGGTACTATTAATGTACTAACTAAATCAACTGATGCTAAAAAAGGTGGACTTGTTAAAACTTCTGTTGCGAATGATGGTTATAGAAAACAATTGTTCTCTGTTTCTACAGGTATGATGGATAATGGTTGGGCTGTTACTCTTTTGGGTTCTCATACATATGGTAATTTATGGGCTAAAGGTACCGAGTTTGATGCTTGGAACTATTTCGCTAATGTTTCAAAAAAGATCAACGATAAACATACTTTAGCATTAATGATCACAGGTGCGCCACAGTGGCACAATCAGCGTGGTAACAAGCACACTATTCAGCAGTATCGCGATAATAAGGATGAATTCAAATACAGTTCTGATTATGGTATTCGCGATGGTAAGCAATATGGTGGTGGATATGGTTACAACTATTATCACAAGCCAGTTGCTCAATTAAATGACTACTGGACTATTAATGATGAAACAACTTTAACAACTTCTCTTTATGTATCTATCGGTTCAGGTGGAGGTAGAAGAGTTTCTGGGGAACAAGATGTATGGTTAAAAGTTAATAACAGAACTGGTGCAGATGATCCAGAGATCATGAGAACTGGTGATGGTTTATTGGACTTTGACGGTGTTGCTGCTCGAAATGCAACTTATACAGCTGAGGGGTCTCAGGCAATTATTGGAAACTCGGTTAATAATCATACTTGGAGTGGATTATTATCAACTTTAACTAAAAACTATAAGCAATTTATCTTTACTGCTGGTGTTGATGCTCGTTACTATGTAGGTAAACACTATAGAGAAGTTGATGACTTATTAGGTGGTGCTTTCTTCCTTGATGATTCAAACGATAACCGTGATCCTAACAAATGGTTGAAAAAAGACGATAAATATTCTTATTACAACGATGGTAAAGTTTTATATACCGGTCTTTTCGGACAAACAGAATATGTAACTGATGATTATTCAGCATTCGTTTCTGCAGCGCTTTCTAGAAAATCATACAAACGTGTAGATTATTTCCAGTATGCACCAGGTAGTCAGGAAACTGATTGGGAGCATTTTTTCCCTTGGAATGTGAAAGCTGGTTTTAATTATAAAATCAACTCAATTCATAATATTTTTGTTAATGGAGGTTATGTTCAGAGAACACCGTATTTCAACAATGTATTTGTTAATTATGGGAATACTGTTAATAAGGATGTTGATTATGAAAAAATCATTACAACAGAAATTGGTTACGGATATACGACATCTAATTTTACCGGTAAGGTGAATTTATATCGTACAAGCTGGAAAGACCGTGGTCTTGTAAAGAGTTATCAAGGTGAGCTTGTAAATATTTCTGGTTTGAACCAACTTCATCAAGGTATCGAGGTTGAAGCAGAATACAAGCCAACGAAGAAATTAACTCTTAGTGGTATGATTTCAGTTGGCGATTGGATTTACGAGGACGATGTAAATGCGGTAGTATTTGATGAAGATCAGAATTTAATTGGTGAATTTACTGCTTATCTGAAAGATGTTCACGTAGGAAACTCAGCTCAATTATCAGCTTCTTTAGCTGTAAGCTATGAGGTGTTACCTAATTTTACTATTAGTGCTGATTACGGATACTTCGGAAATCACTATGCTGATTTTGATGCAACAAAAAGAACCAGAACTGATAATATCGGTGATGCTTGGGAATTGCCAGATGTTAGCTTAATTGATTTAGGCTTCCGTTACAAGTTTGAAATTGCAGGTCTTAGCGCTTCTATGTATGGAAATATGAATAACGTATTTGATGTAGAGTATGTTTCTAAAGCTCAAGATGGTGATTTCCATACTGCAAGTGAAGCATTGGTATACTACGGATTTGGCAGAACTTGGTCAACAGGTTTAAAAGTTAAATTTTAATCACCTTTCGTTAAATTTAAAAAAAAGACAGATGAAGAAATTATTATATATGGCATCTTTCCTTGCGTTGATTTTCACTGCTTGTGATCCAATGGAAGATGTTTATGATGAAATCGATGAAGCCAATGCTGATGAATTGGCTGATGCTAAATTTTTCTCAGATAAAACGCTTATTGCGGATGGCTACAGACTAACTGATGCCGATTTTGAATTATCATCGGACGAGAATGTTGCCAAGTACAAGAACTTCTCAAAATATCAGGCTGCTGCTGATTTCCTTCCAGAGATATTGACTAACAAAATGTTATACGGAGAAGCTGGAAATGAATATAAAGTTTGGTTCGATTTCTACAGAGGTAAATCTGAAGCGTTTTCAAATTATAGTAACAAGCACGAAGTAAGTGCTGATGAATATGCTGCTGTAGGTGGTGTTGTAGCTGATCTTGGATACTTTACTTCTGATGTAAAATCAGGCGATAAAGTTGATGAGATTTTAAAAGCTGCTCATACTGGTGCAGAAGAAGGTGATGTTCAGAAGTTCATTTCAAAAGGTGCAGCAAGTAAAAGTTATAAGTTTGAAGATGTTTCAATTGAAGCTTTTGAAAAATTTGTAATGGGTAATGCTGATTTTGAGGTTATTCTTGAAATGATAAAAGCTGATGATGACAAGAAACACCTTGTTGATGCTAAGTATGGTACTTCTGAATATTATTATGGAGTAAGTACTTACAACAACAACTTTGATGGTAGATTATACAAATGGAGCGCGTATGATGACTATAAAGATATGAGCGATGATGATCTAGAAGATCTAATCTACGACCGTCAAACTGAGGCTGTAATCGTTGCTTTAAAAGCTAAATTTCCTGATGCACAAATTCTTGATGGAGCAGGTAAAAAAATTACATACATTGTTGAATATAGTGTATATGATGGGGCTGACAAGGATAAAGTTGTTATGTTCGAATGTACTTCTGATGGACCTAATCCGGAATTTGCAAAAATTGGTAGTCTTTACGTTAATACTATGCACGAGTTGTATATGTTTGATGGAACTGACTGGAAAATTGAAGATGATATTTACAGATTAGAATCAGAAGATTATGATGCTATGGGAGAAGATTCAGGATTCCCTGGTAAGTATGATAACTTTGACTCTAGTATGGAGCCAGCTAATTATCTACCTGCATTTATGAATACTAAGTGGATATATGCTCAAGGAGGTGACACTAAAATTATTGCATATAAGTATTATAATTCAGGTGTAACAGAATTGCGTGTAGATGAATATACTTTTGCGCAAGAGCTTAAGTGGATTTTAACTGCAACCGTTGTTGATGGTAGTGCTATTGTTGCATTTAAAGATAAAGCATGGGCTTACGTTCCTCCTATCAAGCTAATCAAATCAGAAAAGGATGCTACTGTAACGCATGCTTTAACTGATGAAAATTATGACATGGTTGGTGATGGTCAATATGATAATTTCTATATCAAGGGTATGACACCTGAGGAAGTTGATGCTGAAATTATTCCTAAAATCACTAAGATTTTAAAGGCGAACTTTGAATTAGCTGTTGGTGATGTATACGAAGTAACGTATAATTACTATGATGGTACCAATGGTACAGCTACTATTAAGTTAGAAGCCGTTGAAGATAACTAATCGATATTAGATTATTTAATTATAAAGGCTGCCCTTATGGGCAGCCTTTTTTTTGTCTTTAGCATTTTGTTTAACAGAGAATCATTTTGGTAAGCTTTTATGTGTTGTTCATAAAATGACAAAGTGTGATGCTGCGAATACCCTCATCTCTTTAGTTAAAATTTATATCTTCGTATAAATCACGCTAAAGACGACCTGCTATGCCATATAGAAGACTACCCAATACCGACCTAGCTCGAATAAGAGCTTTGCGCTCTGCTCAAGATATGGGAGAGATTTTATCATCTTCCGAATTAGGTTTTTCGTTTATATTGTTGAGAAAGCTTCATGACTTCTTGCCTCATTTTGAATTGGCTATAAAAAATCACCATCAAGCTATTGCCGAGCAATCCGTAAAAAGTAAGGAATATATCGAAAGGCAAAAGAAGGCTAGGCTTTATGTATCTCACTTTATTCAAGTCTTAAATTTTACTATTGCCCGCGAAGAGTTAAAGTCTGAAGTGAGAGAATTCTACGGTTTAAATATCGATTCTCAAAGTATTCCAACTTTGGTTAAGGATGCTAGGCTGATTGAGTGGGGACAAAAAATGATTGAAGGGGAGCGTTTACGTATTACAGCTGGAGGGAATCCAATTTATAGTCCTTCAATTGCTCTTGTGCGTGTGAATTGTGATAAGTTTAAAGATGCTTATAATCATCAAAAAACATTGCAGAGTAATACACAGCGTTTTTCTGAGCAAGTAGCTGAGAGGCGCCATGAGGCTGATCAGTTGATATTAGATATTTGGAATGATGTTGAAACTTATTATAAAGATAAACCTGAAGCTGAGCGTCGAGAAATTTGTTCTCGTTATGGCTTAGTATATGTTTGGAGAAAATCTGAGTTGGAAAGACAAAAACAGATTGAATCAGCACAACATTCAACTCTCGATTTGCCTTTTTCTAGTTCTAAATAATTGGTAAGCAAGATAACAGAATAGGACTAAAGAAATAAGACTCCATTCCCACATCATATTAGAAGAGCCAATTGCGTCAGTCTCTTCTGGTAACTGCCCTTTGCCGATAAAATAGCTTGCAGTTACGGCTAAACCATTATTTATAAGATGAGCTAGAATGGGAACCCACAAAGATCCAGTCCATACCAATAAGTAACCAAATAGCATTCCTAGGAAAAGACGTGGGAAGAAACCAAAAAACTGCATGTGTAGAGCAGAGAATAGCACTGCAGAAATAAAGATTCCCCAATGTACACTTTCTGTCCACTTTGACAGCTGCTTTTGAAGAACGCCTCTAAAAAGAAGCTCTTCTCCAAGTGCAGGAATAACTGCGATTAGAAATATATTTATTAATAGATCTCCTAAATGATCCATTTTTAGGAATTTCTGAGTGACTAAAGCTGCTTGTTCTTCAGAATCTCTCATCCATTGTTCCGTTCCTTTTAAGAAATCAGGAAAATGAATTTGCGAATTGAGTTCGCCCATCATGTTTGCAATTGGCAATGCAAATAGTGTTAGAAGGAAAGCTTGAAAAAATACTGATGGCTTAGCAAACTGATTTATTTTAAGATAATCGGGAACATTAAAAGACAGAAAAAAGGCAATTATAAAAGGAGGAATAATAAACATGCCTGTAGAGTATATAGCTTGGTAGAATTTTAGAGCAGGAATATTTGGATTCGCTCCATTAATATCAAGAGCATTGGTATCAGTCATGATATTTATTCCGAAGAATAGGTAGCAAAATATTGATCCCACAAAAAGAAGGACAAAACTGATTCCCACTACCAAGCTAAGGCTTAATAGAATTTGATTGAAATATGATAGTTGAGAAAATTGACCTTTAAACATAGCTACATCTTTTTCATGTTGTGAAACAAAAATAGGGAATTCTTGTGGAATTCTGAATCATTTAGATCTAGCTTCGAAATTGATTCTTCAATATGAATTAATAATGAGGATGGTTAGGAGTTGATCTATCTCTTTTATAAGTGATTGAAAATATTTGAGAAAGCTATTTTTTATCAGAAATAAACATGTATCTTTGTCGCGCTTAATAAAAGCAATTTTATAACTATTTATATTTAAAAAGCTATGGCAACAAAGATTAGATTAGCCCGACATGGTCGCAAAAGTAGACCATTTTACCACATTGTGGTAGCAGATAGCAGAGCGCCACGTGATGGTAAGTACATTGAGCGTATTGGATCTTACAATCCTAATACTAACCCAGCTACCATTAACCTTGACTTTGACAAAGCATTGACTTGGTTAAACAATGGTGCACAGCCAACTGACACTGCAAGAGCAATTTTATCATACGAAGGTGTGATGATGAAGAAGCACTTACAAGGTGGTGTTAAAAAAGGTTCTTTCGACGAGGCTGCTGCTGAAGTAAAATTCGAAGCTTGGATGAAAGAGAAAGAAGCAAAAATCAACGCTAAGAAAGAAGGTCTTTCTACTGCTGCGACTGATTCAGCTAAAGCTCGTTTTGATGCAGAAACTAAGGTTTCTACTGATAGAGCAGAAGCTATTGCAAAGAAAGCTACAGATGCTGCTGCTGAAATTGCTGCTGCTGAAGCTGCAAAAAATGCTCCTAAAGAAGAAGCTGCAAAAGAAGAAGGAACAGAAACTACTGAAGCTTAATTCAAATTGCATGTTTAAGAAGGAAGATTGTTTTTTTGTAGGGAGTTTCGTCAAAACTCATGGAGTAAAAGGTGAACTTGTAGCAAAAAAATCTAGCGATCTTCTCGAAAAATATAAATTGGAATCAGTTCTTGTCGATATCGACGGGGGACTGGTTCCTTTTTTTATTACCCCCAATGGTTTAACTCCAAGAAACCATGCCTCCGTTCGTATTCTTCTCGAGGATATGGATGACGAAGCAAAAGCAACTCGATTTATAGGTTGCGAAATTTATGTTCCTTTTAAGGATGCACCAGATTATTTTGAAGATAAAGAAGAAATTGAAGCCAGTGCGCTTATCGGTTTTACTTATATCGACGAAGAAAGAGGTGTGATAGGTGTTATCGAAGATATTCAAGACTATTCTGGTAATGTGGTTATGGTATTGGAACTAAATGGTCAAGAGGTGATGATTCCTTTTTCTGAAGATAATTTCATCGAAATTGATGAGGAAGATAAATCCATCACCATGAAAACCCCAGAAGGCTTAATTGATCTTTATCTAGAAGATTAATATAACATAATTCCTCCAAAATTTTCTCGACTTAAAATTTGAATCTAAATTATTTTGGATTGATTTATAGCGCCTTATAAAATAGGATTCCACGTCAAAGAATAGATCTCAGATCATCTGATTATGATTTATAACTAAACTGTTTAGTAAAATCTTGTCTGATAGATATATTTTGCCGACATTTGCCGCAATCGTTTGAAATAGGTATTTGATTCATCAGTCTCAAATATTCAATCATTCACGACCATTTTTTATTTTAAGATTAATTTCCGAGAAATGATTAAAAGTCCGCTTCAAAAGGCAAGATCTAAGTATATACCCAAATTACCACAATCATTAGAAGGAAATGTGACTCTGATCACTGGCGATCCAAGTGAGGCAATAGCCGATAAAGAAGCCATTAAAGAAATGTTCCCTAATACATACGGCTTACCTTTAGTGACTTTTGAGGCCGGAGAATTAAAAGATAATCAAAGACTTAATGTAGGAGTAGTTCTTTCTGGAGGACAAGCACCTGGAGGACACAATGTAGTTTCAGGACTTTTTGATGCGCTTAAGAAATTGAATACTCAGAGTAAATTATTGGGATTTATTGGAGGACCTGATGGTTTGTTAGTTAATTCCTTTATTGAATTGGATTCTGAGATTGTTAATGATTATAGAAATACTGGTGGATTCGATATAATTGGTTCAGGAAGAACTAAGATTGAAGATGAAGCTTCGTACGATAAGGTAATTGCCAATTGTCTTCAGAATAATATCAACGCACTTGTTATTGTTGGGGGAGATGATTCTAATACAAATGCATGTGTTCTTGCAGAGTATTTTAAAGAGAAAAAAGCAGGTATTCAAGTTATTGGTTGTCCTAAAACCATTGATGGTGACTTGAAAAATGATTACATAGAAACTTCTTTTGGATTTGATACAGCTTGTAAAGTTTATAGCGAGCTGATTGGTAATATCCAGAGAGATGCTAATTCCGCTAAGAAATATTGGCATTTTATTAAGTTGATGGGCCGTTCGGCTTCGCATATTAGTTTAGAGTGTGCGCTTAAAACACAACCTAATGTTGCGATTATATCCGAAGAAATAGAAAAATATAAGCTGACTTTAAATAAAATTGTAGGTCAAATTGCAGAAGTTGTTAAGAAGAGAGCTAATAAAGGAGAGAATTTTGGAACAGTTCTAATTCCTGAAGGTCTGGTTGAGTTTATGCCTTCTATCAAGAAATTGATTGCTGAATTAAATGATATTCTAGCTTCGAACCCCGAGTATTATCAACTTGCAACAAGTCAAGAGAAAAGAGAATTTATTGCTGATCTGTTAAGTGAAGAATCAGCTAAAGTATATACGAGTCTTCCTGCATCTTTTGCTAAACAACTGACTTTAGATAGAGATCCACATGGCAATGTTCAGGTATCAAAAATTGAAACTGAGAAATTACTAATTGATATGGTTGCAGATCGATTGAATAAAGATCAATCCTTCCATGGAAAGTTCAATGCTCAGAATCATTTCTTTGGCTATGAGGGACGTTGTGCTGCACCATCTAACTTCGATGCTGATTACTGCTATTCACTTGGATATACAGCTGCTTTACTCATCAATTCGGGTAGGACGGGTTATATGTCTTTTATAAAAAACACTTCAGAAAGTTCTGATAAATGGCTGGCTGGAGGCGTGCCAATTACCATGATGATGAATATGGAGCGCAGAAATGGACATGTTAAACCCGTTATTCAAAAAGCTTTGGTCGATTTGGAAGGGAAACCTTTTCAAATGTTTAGATCTAAGCGAAAAGAGTGGGCAGTTAATACAAATTATATTTATCCAGGTCCTATCCAATACTTTGGGCCTAGTGAGGTTTGTGACTCTCCGTCAGAAACCTTGTTGCTGGAACAAGACGAAATATTTCAAGAAGAACCAATATCAGTTTAGTTCTTGAAAAAATGCGCTAACCTTTATAAGATTAGCGCATTTTTTATATATCGATTTGAAAATATTAGCCAATAATGACTTCTTCAAATTCTCTGATTCTTATTTTCAATGTTTCAGGCACCTCGATACTTTCACCTATTTTTTGGCTAAAAGCAACCATTATTTGGTTCGTCTTTGTTTTAATATCGCCTGTATTTGTATCTACAATATTTTGAGTCATACTAACACTTTTAGTTCCAATTTTGTGAATACAAGTGTGAACTTCAATATTGTCTTTTAAAAGGATAGGAGACAAGTAATCAATTTCAAGATGAGCCACAATTAGAGCTGCATCGTGCCAATTGATGGTTTGCCCATAAACCTGTTCAAAATAATCTAGTCTTCCTAGATCAAGGTAACTTAGTTGTACGCCATTGTTAGCGTGTCCCATGATATCTATATCGCCAAAGCGGATTTGTATTTTCTTTTTGTGGTTGTAATTCATAATTCTGTTTTGAAAAAGCAAAACTAAGTATTATTCCTTAATGAGAAGGTGAATTAGGACTTCAAAGTATTTATTTAACTTTTTTTGGCTTGAACAATCCCCCAATTAGGATACCCATAACTAAACCATATGGCACCATAGAGTACCAATTTGCTTTAATTGGGCATGCGCCAGTAGTACAGCCAATATATTTCCAATAAAGGAATCCTCCAACCGTTCCGAGAATTCCACCAATAATTTCAAACTTCCTATTTTTTATAAAATTTTTCATTTTAATATCTTTTGAGATTCAAAAATAACAAAGAGAATTGAAGATATAGTTGTTTCATGAAATTGATATCGATAATGAGTGTCTAATTAAAGCAAAAAGACCTCAAAGTATTTATTTCTCAAGCGAATCTTTATTCTTAACTTTGTTACTCGCTGAACCAATTTGCTTCAGTGGCTAATTGCAAATCGATATTCTCATCCTGAGATCTAAAATTATTAAATAGAATGCTTAAAATTTATCACAACCCACGCTGTTCAAAATCACGTGCAGCACTTGCTTATCTTGAAGAAAAAGGCTTGAAACCTGAAATTCGCTTATATCTAAAAGAGCCTTATACGGTTGAAGAAATGGAAGACGTGTTGAAGCGAATGCATAAGGAGCCTCAAGAAATTGTCCGTACTCACGAAAAGTTATTTAAAACAGATTATAAGGATAAGATCTTTAATCACGATGAATGGATTAAGATTCTGTTAGAATCTCCACAGCTGATTCAACGTCCTATTATTGTGAATAAGCATAAAGCAATTTTTGCTGTCCCTGCAGAAGAAATGGATGCTATTTTATAAGTCAAAACATGATTCACTAAGCTTAAAATGCAATGAAATTATTTCGCCTTATAGCAATCCTATTCAATAGTCTTTTGTTATTTTCTTGTGACCCTTTCGGAACTAAGATAGGAGATGAGGTAACTTATTTTGAGGCTGCAGAACCTGAGAATGTTTCTTATCCAGATACCCTAACGGTGATGACTTGGAATGTGAAGTTTGGTGGCGGAAGAATTGATTTCTTTTTCGATTGCCATGGGGATAGGGTAATCATGGAAAAGGAAGAGGTTGAGAATAATATGAATCGTTTAGCCGATAAAATTCGTGAAGTTAATCCTGATATTCTCTTTTTACAGGAAGTAGATATTGATGCTAAGCGTTCAGCTTTTATGAATCAACTTCAGTATTTATTAGATAATACAGGGCTTAATTTTGGTGTTTATGCCTCGCAATGGAAAGCTAAATTTATTCCAAGTGATGGTATAGGTAAGATGGATTCGGGTAATGCTATTCTATCCAAGTGGAAGCTTCAAGATGCAAAAAGAATAGGATTACCATTAATTACTGAGCAGCATCCGGTTGTTCGTTATTTTTATTTAAAACGAAACCTCTTGCATGTGAAATTGAAAATGTCAGATGGGGAACTGAATCTAATCAATACACATGCATCAGCTTACGCGAAGGACAATACAAAGAAACAGCAGCTCGAAATTATCAGACAGTATGCTGACTCTTTAAACTCTAATGGACTGCCTTTTATTTTGGCAGGAGATTTTAATGCTTTGCCACCTAATACCACACAAACTAGGAATTTTGATGATTCAGTTTGTGAGGATGGAGATTTCGATGCGGATGATTACAGTGGAGAAGTTGATTGGATGAAACCATACTATGAAGCTTATGAATCAGCTATCTGTTTGGGTGAATATTCCAATGACAACATCGGACATTGTACGCACACAACTGATAAAAACGGCTTCTGGAACCGCAAAACTGATTACATTTTCACCAATAAACACTTTGTTTCAGGTTCAGGACGAACGATTCAAGATTGGATGGAAGCATCAGATCATGCACCTATTGTAGTGAAGTATTGATAGGCTTATGTGCTAGATGGTTGGTAGAATGCTAGAAGCAGAAGGTTTTAGGAGGATTAAGTGAGTTGTTTATCACAGGGGTTTTTGGTTAAAATATCAAGAAATCAGCTCTTTAATAAACATGATGCAAAACATTAAAATTTTAATTCCCTAAATGATAAAAAGGCCTTATTTTTAGGCTCTAATTTTAATACAGTTACATTAACAGTTACAGTTATGGCAGATAATAAACTTTTTAGTGACTTTGCTCCTCAATCAACTCAAGAGTGGATTGACAGAATCGCTAAAGACCTTAAAGGAGCTGACTTTGATAGAAAGTTAGTTTGGAGAACAAATGAAGGATTCAATGTACAGCCTTTCTACAGACTGGAGAACATGGAAGACAAAGCCTTTATGAATACTTATCCTGGAGATTTCCCATATGTTCGTGGAAACAAGAAGGATAACAATGATTGGTTAGTTCGCCAAGATATTATTGTTGAAGATGTAAAAGCTGCAAATGCAAAGGCTCTTGAAATCTTAAACAGAGGTATTGATTCAGTTGGATTCGTTCTTAACTGGAAATCAATCAGCAAAGAAGAACTAGCTATTTTATTGGATGGTATTTTCATGGATTGTGTTGAGATTAATTTCGAAAAATCACATTCTTCTGTTGAACTACTTCAAAACCTAGAAGCATTAGCTACTGAAAAAGGTATTGCTTTAGATAAAATTCAAGGTGGTGTTGCTATCGATGTTATTAAAGGATTCAGTACAGTAGGTAACTATTGTCAGACTGAAGAAAGCGCTTTCGCTTATGTGAAAGAAGCTGTTGAAGCTGCAAAAGCTCTTCCTAACTACAAAGTTATTGCAGTAACAGGTAGTTTGTTCAATAACTCTGGATCTTCAATTGTTGAAGAATTAGGTTTCTCTTTAGCATCAGGTGCTGAGTATTTAGGAAAAATGATCGAAGCTGGTATTTCAGTTGATGATGTTGCTCCTAAAATGCGTTTCAACTTTGCAACAAGCTCTAAGTATTTCATGGAGATCGCTAAGTTAAGAGCAGGTCGTATGCTATGGGCAAACATCGTTAAAGCATTTGGTGCTTCAAACGAAACTGTTTGTAAAATGTTTGTACACGGTGAAACTTCAGATTGGAACAAATCAGTTTACGATCCATATGTAAATATGTTGCGTACTCAAACAGAGACAATGTCTGCTGTATTGGGTGGTTTGGATTCATTTACTGTTCATTCATTCAATTCATCTTTTGAAGCTCCAACTGACTTCTCTGAAAGAATTGCTCGTAACCAACAGTTATTATTGAAAGAAGAGTCGCATATCAGTAAGATTGCTGACCCTGCTGCTGGTTCATATTATATAGAATCATTAACTGAATCGATTGCTGATGAGGCTTGGAAATTATTCTTAGCTGTTGAAGACAAAGGTGGATACCTTGCTGCTTTCAAAGCTGGATTCGTTCAGGATGCAATTAAAGCTACTGCTCAGAAAAGAGATATAGCTATTGCGACTCGTAAAGAAAACTTCTTAGGAACAAATCAATTCCCTAACTTCGGTGAGGTTCTTGAAACTATTCCAGAAGCAGTTCTTGCTCCAGAAGATAAAACTGCTACTAATGCAGTATGCGAAACATTGAAGCCATACCGTGGTGCTCAAGCTTTCGAAGCTCTTCGTAACAAAACTGATATTTACGCTAAGGTAAATGGTCGTCCTAAAGTGATGATGTTCCCTATCGGTGACTTAAACATGCGTAAGGCACGTGCACAGTTTGCATGTAACTTCTTCGCTTGTGCCGGATTCGATGTTGAAGACCACAATGGTTTTAATTCTGTAGAAGAAGGTGTAAAATTCGTAACAGAGAAAAATGCTAAGATTGTTGTTATTTGTTCATCTGATGATGAGTATGCAACTATCGCTCCTGAGCTTTTAAAAGCACTTAAAGGAAGCGCAACTCTTGTTGTAGCAGGTGCTCCTGCATGTGCTGACGAGTTAAAAGCTAAAGGTGTAGAGAACTTCGTTAACGTGAAGTCTAACGTTCTTGAAACTTTAAAAGCATATCAAGCAGACTTAGGAATTTAATTAGTGAATATTAATTGTAATAATTAGGAAACACTAATTTCAAAAAAGAAGAAAATGAAACCAAATTTTAAAGATATAAATATCAAGTCATCGCAAAGATCTGCTGCTACTTCTCAGGAATGGGAAAAGGAAAACGGCATTGAAAAATCTTGGATGACACCAGAGCAAATTCCGGTTAAAACAGCTTTTAACAAGGAAGATTTAGAAGGTATGGAGCACCTTAACTATGTTTCAGGTTTACCTCCATTTTTACGTGGACCATATTCAGCTATGTACCCTTTGCGTCCTTGGACAATTCGTCAGTACGCAGGTTTCTCTACAGCTGAAGAATCAAATGCATTTTACCGTCGTAACCTTGCTGCTGGTCAGAAAGGTCTTTCTGTAGCATTTGACTTGGCTACTCACCGTGGATATGATTCAGATCATCCTCGTGTAGTTGGTGATGTTGGTAAAGCTGGGGTTGCTATTGACTCTATCCTTGATATGGAGATCCTTTTCGATCAAATTCCATTGGATGAAATGTCAGTATCTATGACAATGAATGGTGCAGTACTTCCAGTATTGGCTTTCTACATTGTTGCAGGTTTAGAGCAAGGAGCTCGTTTGGATCAACTTTCTGGAACAATCCAGAATGATATCCTTAAAGAATTTATGGTGCGTAACACTTACATTTACCCACCAGAATTCTCAATGCAAATTATTGCTGACATCTTTGAGTTTACTTCTCAGAAGATGCCTAAGTTCAACTCTATTTCTATCTCGGGTTACCACATGCAAGAAGCAGGTGCTACAGCAGATATCGAGTTAGCTTACACACTTGCTGATGGTCTTGAATACTTGAAGAAAGGTGTTGCTGCAGGTATGGATATTGATACATTTGCACCTCGTTTATCTTTCTTCTGGGCGATTGGAATGAATCACTTCATGGAGATTGCTAAGATGAGAGCTGGTCGTTTACTATGGTCTAAGATTGTAAAACAATTCAATCCTACGAATCCTAAGTCAATGGCATTACGTACTCACTCACAGACTTCAGGTTGGTCATTAACTGAGCAGGATCCTTTCAATAATATTGGACGTACTTGTATTGAAGCTATGGCTGCTACATTGGGTCATACTCAATCATTGCATACAAATGCATTGGATGAGGCGATTGCATTGCCAACTGACTTCTCTGCACGTATTGCTCGTAATACTCAGATCTATATTCAAGACGAAACTACAATCTGTAAGGCGGTAGATCCATGGGGAGGTTCATACTACGTTGAGTCATTGACTCAGGAGTTAGTAGACAAAGCTTGGGCTCATATCGAAGAGGTTGAGAAACTAGGTGGTATGTCTAAAGCAATTGAGTCTGGTATTCCAAAACTTCGTATCGAAGAAGCGGCTGCTCGTACTCAAGCTAAGATTGATGCTAATACGCAGACTATTGTAGGAATTAACAAGTACCGTCTAGAGAAAGAAGATCCAATTGATATTCTTGAAGTAGATAATACTGCTGTTCGTACTTCACAGCTTGAGCGTTTGGCTAAGTTACGTGCTAATCGTGACGAGGCTGCTTGTCAAGCTGCCCTTAAAGCCATTACTGCTTGTGCAAACGGTGGTGAAGGTAACCTGTTGGATCTTGCTGTTAAAGCTGCACAACTTCGTGCTTCATTAGGTGAGATTTCTGACGCTTGCGAAGAAGTTTGTGGAAGATATAAAGCTGTAATTAGAACTGTATCAGGCGTGTATTCATCAGAATCAAAACAAGATGGTGACTTTGCTGAAGCAACGAAGTTAGCCGATAAATTTGCAGAATTATCAGGACGTCGTCCTCGTATTATGGTTGCAAAAATGGGTCAAGACGGTCATGACCGTGGTGGTAAAGTTGTTGCTACTGGTTTTGCTGATATCGGATTCGACGTTGATATGGGACCTTTGTTCCAAACTCCTGAGGAAACCGCGAAGCAAGCTGTAGAAAATGATGTACACATTGTTGGTGTTTCTTCATTGGCTGCTGGTCACAAGACTTTAGTTCCTTCTGTTATTGCAGAATTGAAGAAATTGGGTCGTGAAGATATCATGGTTACTGCAGGTGGTGTTATTCCAGCTCAGGATTACGATTTCCTTTATGAAGCTGGTGTTGTTGGTGTATTTGGTCCTGGTACCAAAGTATCAAGATGTGCTATCCAAATGTTGGAACTTCTTATCGAAAACAATCAGGAGTAATAAACTCTCGATTCATTATGTTAAAAACCTGTCAGTTCTCTGACAGGTTTTTTTGTAAGCAAATTTCTCAAATACAGATGTTGATTTGTTAACGAATCCGATCCACAGCATTACATGAAAGAGTCGTTATTGGTGATGAAGCAATCAATGATCATGACTAATGCCTGTTTTTCATTAAAAAAGGTGTAGCTTTGTTCCTGTAAGTAATATTTAAAAATCATTGATATGGATTCAAGATTTAACTGCAGTTTGTGGATTATCGCTATACTCGTTTCTTCATCTTTTATGGCTTGTAGTAAAGATGATGAACCGATAATTAAAGAAGAGGTAGAAGTGAATCATCCTGTTTATGTTTCTGAAGCAGAACAAGGCGATTATAAGAATACATATTCATACGAAAGAGTTGATGCTAAGATTCGTTTAAAACAGATTGATCTTTATAAGTTTGGGTTTAAGAAATACGATTTAAAATTTAAGTACGATGATCAAGGCCGTCTAATCCAATGCAAACGTTCTGTCTTGCTTACGGATAGTAAATATCACGAAAATGTGATATTGAATGACATGCTTCCTTCAGATTATACAATTCAATATGGCTCAAATAAGTTCACAGTAATGGATAATGATGATATATCAAATACGAGAACTTATAGTTTGGGAAGTGATGGTTTTGTAGAGAAGGTGAGTTGGAGTATTGGTGATAAATCGTATTTGGAGACTTATAAGAGATCAGCTAAGGATTTTATTAGTATGGATCAAACTCTAAGCGTGGGAGATAACTCGACAATTCAACGATCGGTATTTTATTACGATGACAAAAATTCAGTAGATTACTTACGTGTTACGTTACCCTGTTTATTCTCAGAGTATAATATTTTAAGAGTCGCAGTTTCTGATGATAGTCATGATATAAGCAGAATAACTTACGCCTATACATACCGAACTTATGATTACCCAGTTACGATTCTTAAGAACGAAATTACATTTAATGGAGAGGAAGAAGTATCGTATCGAACGACAACAACTCTTAAGTATATTAATGCTGATAATATTGAATAGTTTTTGAAAAGTATAAAGATTAAGCCTGCCAGTTCTCTGGCAGGCTTTTTTTACGGCGTGTTGTAGAGTAAGCTTATAGTAGTATCAGGCTTAAATTATCAGATTTAAGATGCTTCCCTTTCTTGAAAATCACGTTGATAAATGTTACTATAATATGCAGTAGATGTACTTTAATGAACAGACTCGAAAAAAGACATACTATCTGAAAATTTTCGTCGGACTTGAATATTTTGTACAAAAAAACAGTAAATCGCTTCGGAGCTGAGCCTATTTGTACGAAATTCGGCTACTTTTCATCGGCGAAGTGGGTTTTTGCCTTCCACGAGGGCTTCTCCTCTTCGAAAACGAAGAGTTTGGGGTCAAATTTGTGTAAATCACATGTGGAAAGTGCAAAATGAAGACAAAAAAGGCCTAAAACCGCTTCGGCGTTCAATATTTTGTACAAAAAGGGGCTTCGTCTCTTCGGAGAACTCATCCTGAGTCCCAAATTTTCAATTCTTCTCATCGGCGAAGCATTTGTTTGTCCAAAATCATGCTTATCCGCAACAGCGAAGCAAGTGTGAGTACAAAAAGAACGTCCTCCACAAAATTGTACTGTCTGCCAATGACAAAGAGATGATCACCATTGTAATAAAAGCCGTTTTGCGACAAGTATTGGGAACCGTTGGATAAAGTTAATAGAACTGCAGATATAATTATCAGCTATCCTAATTTAAACCTACACAATCTGAACTATAAAAGACAATTGATATTCGCTCATATTCTAATTAATTATATTGATGATGAGTGAGCGAAACCTTGGATTGGCAATCTTTTGTCTGCTTTTTTTATGGAATTACTTACCTTGCTGCTCGACCAGTTACTGACAACTAAAATTTTAAGAAATGAAATCTCAAATTGTAATCATAGCCTTAATTCTATTTTCCTTTACAGGGATGGCTCAAAAGATGAACCAAGTAAAAGTTGATGATCGTGTAAAAGGAGAAGTCCTTTTTGGGCAGATTAACTTAGAAGGTTTAAATGGCGAATTGTGTTCATCATGGTTTAAACCTGAATTCAAAGACTATAAAATTGATGCAGGCATTCTTTCAGAACTAAAGAAAAAGGATCTCTCTGAGCTTAAAATAATCCTTGTTTTAGGAACCTGGTGTCACGATAGTCATCAACAAGTACCACGAATGATCAAGTTGCTAAAGGAGCTAAAATTTCCAATGCCGAAGCTGAAGATGTATGCTATGGATACCTACAAAAAAGCACCCGGTATTGATATTAAAAAAATAGATGTCAAATTGGTTCCAACCCTTATCGTTTATAAGGGAGATAAGGAATTAGGACGAATTATAGAGAGCCCCAAAGAAAGTATTGAGGCTGATTTGTTAGAAATACTAAAATAATTTGGGACACGGATTAAATGTCAATTTAGTCAGCCTCTAAATATTCTTCGTAAGAAAATATTTCCAGATAAACTCTTCGGTTGAAAGCACGACTTTTTGAGTTTGTGTTTTCAACTAAAGGAGAATCTTCCCCATGAGGTAGAATAACGATTCGGCTTTCAGGAATAATGTTTCGGATAAGATAGTCGTGTATTGTATTTAAGCGTTTATATGCCAACTCTCTATTAAGTTTTACTGACCCAATATCATCGGTGTGTCCATGTAGTTTCAATACATAGTCTTCATGTTCATGCATAATTTCGATAATCTTGTCTGCTTTTTCTTTTGATAATTGTGTCAGGCTAGCTTTACCAAATTCAAAGAATAAATTTTGCAATTTCTTATCTAAAGCAATTTGTTTTTCAATGAAATCTGGACAGCCATTATTGTTGATGGTTCCAGCCTTTTCGGGACACATATCTTCACTATCAACAATGCCATCACCGTCGGTATCTAAAGAACAGCCTCTTTCATCAACTCTGTAAAACGGAGGTGTGTTTGGACATATATCATATTCATCTGACACACCATCTCTATCTTGATCATTTAATCGACTGTCTTCGGCATACTTCTCGAGTTCCTTTTCTAATTGATTTATCTTATTGTATTTGTCTTCAAGAATATCTTTCAAATATTTTAATTCTTCTGACGGAACATTTTTATCCTTACTTGATTTCTTACGGAATGAGTAGCCAATAAGTATCTCATGATTGCTTGCCGAAATATGAGCTGTATTTTGTGTGTTTACATTGTAGGAGTATCCTACTTTGAAATTCTTTAAGGCCTGAACACCAATATTTAAGCCGATAGCATATTTGTTTTTATAATTGACAGAAAACCAGCCTTTGTTTTTGAGTTTAAGTAGTGCATTTACATCGTATTGTAAAGGTGTATTGTTAACGTATCGCATCATAAAATTTGGAACAAAAGAAAGATCTTTTATGCTAGGAATCGGAATTTCATAGCTTCCCGATAAAAGGTAATGACGAGATTGTCTGTACAAATCTTCACCATCGTATTTAGTTAAATTCGATTGATTAATAAGTTGTGGAATTGCCAAACCAATTGTAAGGTTTTTATTGGTATAATAAGCTCCAATATTGGCAATAAACTCAGTATTGTTATAATGATTTCCTTGGAGCAAATCATCGTTCATATCAGCATTTGTATTGTTTAAACTCAAACGGAAATCTGAAATGCCTGCCGATAAACCCAAACGTAGAAATTGTTGATCATCAATTTTAATTCGGTAGGAATATGTGAAATCAGCTTGTGTATTGTTAAAAATGCCCACATTATTATTAGAAAGATTAATGCCAACACCATATTTTCCTTCTTTTAATCCAGCTTCGAGAGTGAAAGAATGAAAAATTTGACCGCCATCAAAATCTCTGAATTTTTCATTTCTGATTAGATAAGCTTGAAATAAGTTATTGTAACCAACTGCAGCAGGATTATAAACGGATGGGTTGATATAGTATTGATCTACAAGAGAAACTTGTTGAGCTTGAGCTTTAAATAAGAAACAAGATAATAGCACAATGCTAATTGATAAAAATCGGAAGAGTTTAAGTGTGGTATAGCGATTTCTCATAGATGAGTAGGTGTGGTTAGATCAATTTATATAAACTCTTCTCTAGTCTTATTTGCCAAGTATGGATATGATTCCCTTAACTGGCTTTATATCTCTTCTATTGAATTCGATTAGATAGAAATAGGATCCATTGGGAAGTCTTGAGTTGTTAAAAGTCCCTTCCCAGTCGTTTTGGTAACTATTAGAATGATACACTTTCTGACCATAGATGTTGAATATGCTTACTTCAGGAGCATCCCATTCTGGTTTATAGCTAACTGTCCAGCTATCATTTCTACCATCCCCATTTGGAGTTAGAATACCATTCACAGCATATTCTTTTGAGTTGCTAAAGTTAATTCTAACTTCATGTCCAGTTTCTGTTGATTTGCAGGTATTAGCATCTACTACAGCTAACTTATAGTCTCCTGCTTTCATTCCGTTTAGTTCAATAAAATGTTCTTCGCTTACAATGGTTTTATAGTTTTCAAAAATGAAAGAGTAGGGAGTTCTTCCTTCATGTACAATGACATTAATCTTACCGTCACTACCATTTGTTTCATCAGTAACTACAATATTGACACGTGGTGTTGAATGAATCTCGAGTTTGGGTTCGGCTGCAACAACTTCATCGACGCAATTATCTATTAAAACTTTATATTTTGAATCAATCTCTGCCGATAGGTTTTCAAATAGAACAGGTCCTCCATCGCTTGTGATACTCTCGACACTAATGTTATTATCGTATAAATGGTAAGTGACGTCGTCTTCAGTCAAAGGTAATTCTATATCAAAATTTTCACCAAGGCAAATTTCTCCAGGAGTAGCGAAGTTTTCAATAGGAAAATCATTGGTTTTAATCAAATTAAGATCGATCTGATTATCTAATTTAAGCTTGTCAAGGCAAACAATTTCTCTACCATAAGCAAAGTAATAGGTGTTGTTATCTGGGTAAATTTCAGGAAAACTGACTTTGTTACCGTTACCAATTATTTGAGCATCAAGAAAATTTGTGCCATCATGTAATTGATAAATGACATCTTCTTGACTATCTAATACACTAATGATAAAAGATTCTCCTTCGCAAACTTCAGTTTTGTTACTGATTAATTGTTTATCTGTTTTAGCAGGATGGTGTACATCAAGCTTGAAAGTGAAATTGACTCTTACAGGATCGATACAGAAATGACCATTTACATCAACACTATAGGTTGTTGTAACTTCGGGATTTAAGATACCAAAGTCAATATATCCGCCATTCCCAGTAATTTTTGAACCAATTAAATTTTCTCCATCAAGTAATTGGTAATCGGCTGCCGGATCAGATGGAGAAAGAGAAAGTTGAATGTCTTCACCTATACATATCTCCCTTTTATCAGAATAAATATGCAGGTTAGTTTCTGGAGGAAGTCGTACATCAAGATGGAAATCTTTATTTAAAGGAACTTTAGTTATGCATCCTTCTCGCAAAGCATTAATATGGTAAGTTGCACTCCTGAAAGGTTCGAAGTTATCGATTATTAGGCTAGCTCCATTACCCTGTGTTGAAGATTCGCTAGTATTTGCACCACCCTCAATCTGGTATAACACGTCAATCTCACTATTGTCTATTGTAATACTTGTACTCTCACCAACACAAAGCGAGTTGTGACTTGAACTAACATTTAAACTCGCAATAGGTAGGGCAATAAGTTCGATTGAAATATCGGGACTTAAAATAATAGACTCAGAACTGGCAATATGTGTAGCAACAACGGTATAGTTTGTATTTGTTGTTGGAGTAATAGGATCGAAACTAGCTCCAAAATTATCTCCAATAAGGGTATTTGAGATGAAGTAACCTAAATTGTTATCTTTTAGTTGATATTGAACCCCTACTTCTGTAGTATTAAGAGATACAACAGTTTCTTCTCCAGGGCAAAGTTTTGAATCATTGCTCGAAACAAGGATTGAGTTATCAGGTGTTACTTGAGATGCAAAAGTAGTGTGTGTGAACAGAACTATAGAGAAAGTAAGGAAATAGAGTTTAAACAAATAGGATGAGCGTATATGTTTGGGCATATATTGTCTAGTTTTTATGTTGCCCCTAAAATTTAGTTTGAACTCTAAACTCTAGTATTGTGTTTACTCTTTTTAAGAATATAGGGGTTGATTTTCGTTCTAAAAGAAGAGCTTAATTTTTAATATTTAATTCGCTAATATAATTAAAAACATCTAAAATTAATCTTTCAAACAAGCCTTTTTATAAGGGGTTTGCTTCAGTTTTACTTATGATTGTGAAATGATCAATAGTCTTAATCTCTATTACTTGAACTATGCTTTGAATTCGACTTGTTTTCTATCATTCCGAATCCTTATTTGGATCATTTCTGAAATAAATAAGAAACTTGCTGCCTAATAAATTCAGTAAGCTTTATTTTTTCCTATTTTTGTTTTAATACCTACTAAATAAATCAATATAATGCAGGAGACTTTAAGTACAGAACTTTCTGAAAAGCAAGAACAGCTTGATTGTAGATATCTGAGAATGGCTATTGTTTGGGCTGAAAATTCTTATTGCAAACGTCGTCAGGTAGGCGCTTTGATTGTGAAGGATAAAATGATTATTTCTGATGGATATAATGGAACACCATCTGGTTTTGAAAACATTTGTGAAGATGCTGATAATAAGACAAAACCTTACGTACTTCATGCTGAGGCTAACGCAATTACTAAAGTTGCAAAGTCGAGCAACAGTAGCGAAGGCGCAACTTTATACGTAACGGCTACTCCATGCATTGAATGTGCAAAACTTATAATACAAGCAGGTATCAATCGAGTTGTATATTCAGAACCTTACCATTGTAACGATGGAAAAGATCTTTTGATTAGAGCTGATATTGAAGTGAGATATATCGATAGTAAAAACTTATAAAACCATATAGAATGAATAATAAAACGAAGGTATTTCTCCCCATTTTATTAGCTATGGCTATTGTTTTGGGTATGTATATTAATTCTTATTTTCAACCAAGTTCGGGATCAAGGATTTTTAATGTGCCTGCTACAACAGCAAGCCATAAATTAGATGCTGTTCTAAATATGATTATTGATGATTATGTCGATACGGTTTCAGCAGAACGATTAGTTGAACAAGCAATACCTGCTATTCTTAAGGACTTAGATCCACATACGGTATATATACCAAAGGAAGATTTACAACGTTTCAACGAAGACTTGAAAGGAAACTTTGGTGGAATTGGTGTTCAATATATCACCTATCGTGATACAGTTACGGTTGTAAGAGCAATTGAAGGAGGTCCATCAGAATATGCTGGTGTTCTAGCAGGTGATAGAATAGTAAAAGTTGATAGTATGCCAATAATAGGTGCTGATTTAAGTACCGAATTTATTCAAGATAAACTTAAAGGACCAAAAGGAACAGGGGTTAAAGTACAAATTGTTCGTCGTGGGGTAGGTTTGATTGATTTAGATATCATAAGAGGTTCTATTCCAGTTGCTAGTGTCGATGTGGCTTATATGATTAATGATGAATTAGGCTATATCAAAGTAAGTCGTTTTGGAGCAACAACCTTCCATGAGTTTTCTAAAGGATTAGAGAAGTTGAAGGGGGAAGGCGTTAAAAAATTAGTGGTTGACCTTAGAGGTAATTCAGGAGGGTATATGTCTGCTGCAACAAATATGATTAATGAATTTTTACCAGAAGGGAAAATGATTGTCTATACTGAAGGTAAATCACAAGCTAAAACAGATTACGTTTCAACAGGAAGAGGTGATTGTCAGGATTTACCTATTGTTATTTTAATTGATGAAGGTTCTGCATCAGCAAGTGAGATTTTTGCAGGAGCTATTCAGGATAATGATAGAGGTCAAGTTGTTGGTCGTCGATCGTTCGGTAAAGGTCTAGTTCAAGAGCAACGTATGTTGCCTGATGGTTCAGCAATGAGATTGACTGTAGCTCGTTATTATACACCAACTGGACGCTGTATTCAAAAACCATATACCAATGGGAAAGAAGATTACAATAATGATATTAATAAACGATTCGTTCATGGTGAATTTGAAAAACGAGATTCCATACACTTTGCAGATTCGTTAAAGTTCAAAACTCCAGGCGGAAATATTGTTTACGGTGGTGGAGGTATTATGCCTGATATATTTATTCCTGTAGATACCACTGGCTATTCCAATTATTTCATTGAGTTAAATCATAAAGGTCTTATTCATAGGTTTGCATTTTACTATGTAGATGAGCATAGAGATGAGATGAAAAAGTTAACGAACGTGAAAGATATCCTTGAATATCTAGATACTAAACCACTGATAAAGGAATTGACAAAATATTGCGAAGATGCAGGTATTAAAACAAATAAGAAGGGTTTAAATTATTCTTTGGAGATAATTGAAACTCAAATGAAAGCTTATATCGCACGAAATATAATTGATGATGATGGCTTTTTTCCAATCATTCATAAGTTAGACAACACACTTGATTATGTGATAGATATGAAAGATTAATTTGATCTAGTATTCTGAAATATTAAAGATCTACCCAATGGGTGGATCTTTTTTTTTGCATCTAAATTAAACCTTTCGAAAAGTAACAGGTCTAAATCTCGAAAGCGATTACAAAATGGGAGTGGATCCAAACTATTGCAATCCTATTTTAATCAGCATAGATTTAATTCAATGTTTAATGTCAGATATCTTCGAATTAAGAAGTGGAGTTTCTGATTAAAAAATGAAGACATGAAAACAAAAATAACAGCATGTATCGTAGTAGCTTTGATGCTCCTAAGTGGAATAAGTCAAGCTCAGCAAAGAGATAGAGCGAAGAGAATGCAAAAAACGATGATTCAATTGACAGATGCTCAAAAGGAAGAGTTGAAAGCTGCTAGAATTGAATTCGCAAAAGCAACTATTGATGTAAAAAATGAATTGAATGAGCTTAAGGCTCATCAAAAAACATTAATGTCTGCCGAGAAATTGGACGAAAAGAAAGTTTTTGAGAATATCGATAATATGACAGCTTTGAAAAAGCAGTTGATGGAAGAAAGAATCAATATGGGATTAGCTACTTCTGGCTTATTGGATGAGGATCAAAAAATGCATAGACATATGAGAGGTGATCGTTCTAAAATGCGAGCACAACATCTGAAGAATGGAAAGGGACAGATGCATAAAGGTGAAAGAAGAGCATTTGCCGAAAAAGGAAAACAAAGGGTTGTGAATGCTTTGGATTTATCTGAAGAGCAGCAGGAACAGATGAAAGCTATAAAGTTAGAGTGTAAAAAATCTACACAGAATTTGAGAGAAGAAATGCAGGAGCTTCGTCTAAAGCAAAAGCACCTTCTTAATGATGAGGAACCTAATAAAAATGAGATCTTTTCGAATCTGGATCGTATTTCATCGATTCAAAATCAGCTAGCTAAGGAAAGAGTTCTTAGTCAGAAAGAGATACGTAATATATTAGATGAAGATCAGTTGGTTTTATTCCTTTCAAAGCCACATAAAATGAAAAAAAGCAGAAGAGCAAGAATGCATAGAGCTTCCTAGATTCGTAATAATGGTTAGTGTTTGAGTAAAGGTTTCGGTATTCCGAAACCTTTTTCTATTTTTAGAGATTCAAATTATTCGACCATGAAGAAAATAACACTTTACCTCCTGTTAATCATCCCATTTTTTATTGCCTGCCAAGAAGATAGAAAAGATGATGTTACCCTTAAAATATTAGCAACTACAGATGTGCATGGAGCTTTATTTCCATACGATTTAGTAAACGATAGAGAGGCTGGAAGTTCCCTTGCTCAGGCCTATACGCATATTTCTCAAGAGCGTAGCAAAACCAATCAGCACGTTTTACTTTTTGATAATGGTGATATCCTACAAGGTGATCCGATGGTTTATTATTCAAACTTTGAGAAGACGGATCAGAAGCATATTTGTGCTGAGGTAATGAATTTTATGGGTTACGATGGTGGCTCTGTTGGTAATCACGACATTGAGCCAGGACACGATGTTTACGATCGATTAGTTAACGAATTTGCTTTCCCATGGATGGCTGCAAATGCAGTAAAGAATTCTGATGGTACACCTTACTTTAAACCTTATACAATTATCGAAAAGGAAGGTGTCAGGATAGCTGTTATTGGTTTTATTACGCCTGCAATTCCACAATGGTTACCAGAGAAAATTTGGTCGGGAATGCACTTTGAAGAAATAGAGGCTTCTGCAAAAGAATGGATGGCAATTATCAAGGAAAAAGAGAAGCCTGATATGACCATCGGTTTGTTTCATTCAGGTATGGGTGAACATGATAATGATGATTCTGAAGTGAAAGAAAATGCGGCTTTTCAAGTAGCTAAAAATGTAGCTGGTTTTGATATGATTGTTTGTGGTCACGACCATCAGGAAACAATCAAGTGGGTTGAAAATATAGACAAAAAACAAGTTCTAATAGTTAACCCAAAATCTAGAGCTCAATTTTTAGCTGATGTGTCAGTTTCGTTTAAATTGAATGCTGATAAGAAGACATATACTAAAAAGTTTGAACCTCAATTGGTAGATGTGAAAGCATTGCCAGTTTCGAAAGAGTTTGAGGAGCGATTTAAGGCCAACTTTACAGAAGTGAAAGACTATGTTTCAAGACCAGTTGGACGATTTACAAAGAGTATTAAAACGTCTGAGGCGATGTTTGGAGATTCACCTTTTGTTGATCTGATTCACAATATCCAGCTTGATTTAACCGACGCAGATATTTCATTTACAGCTCCACTATCTTTTAATGCAAGTATCGATTCTGGCGTTCTTCAAGTTAGAGACTTGTTTAAGTTGTATCGATTTGAGAATTTGCTTTACACCATGAATTTAAATGGTCAGGAGATTAAAGATTTCTTGGAATACAGTTACGATAGCTGGTTTCGTCAAATGAAAAAGAAGACCGATCCCATGTTATTTATTGAATCGTCTGAAAAAGGAAACCGGTTAAGTACCATGTTTTTTAATTACGATTCTGCAGAAGGTATCGATTATGAGCTTGATTTGAAAAAAGAAAAGGGAGACCGAATTCGTATTATAAAGATGAGTAATGGAGAGCCATTTGATTTGGATAAAACCTATAGAGTTGCACTAAATTCGTACCGTGGAAACGGTGGTGGAGGTCATTTAACCGAAGGTGCTGGACTTTCGAAAGAGGAGCTTACCAAACGATTAACCAATTCGACAACAAAAGATTTGCGTTTCTATTTAATGAAATGGATAGAAAAGAAAAAAGTGGTAGAAGTCACCTGCAATAAGAATTGGACAGTTAGTCCTGAAGCTTGGTGGAAGCAAGCAAAAGAGAGAGAGTATGAGTTGTTGTATGGCGATAACTAAGCCAGACAGCTAAGTAAAAAGAGTAACCATTTAAGAACAAAAACAGGGAATGCCACAAGACGAAGAGATTGAATTAGAGAGTTTATTAAATAATGGACAAAAAGAAGCCTTCAACTATTTATTAAACAATACTGTCTTTTGTTCCAATTGCAGTAAGATATGTCCTGAAGGTGTTGTGGATTACATCACCTACCTGACTGATGCTGATGAGCTGTTGATGAAAGGGAAATGTGCCAAATGCGGCAGTGGCGTAACTCGACTGATGTTGATTGAAGAAGATGCTGGTTTTGCAGATCGCGTTAAAGCCATTCGAAATAATTAAAAAATGAACCCATAAAAAAGATCCAAACTGATAAGGTTTGGATCTTTTTCTGTTTTATGGGTTTGACACTGTCCCGAAAAGTATTGAATTATATTTAACCCTTTATATGATACTGTGTACTTAGGAATCTGTGAGTTGATTTATTCAGAACGAATCTCTAATATGTATGAAATGCCAATGCGGTAGATAGTCACTGAATCTTTCTCCAACTCTTGTTTTTCGAATAAATATATTTTTTTATCAGGAATTGAATTGTCGAAATCATCTTCATAATAAATATAGTAATTTAAACTATCAATTTGATCTAAATTATGTTTATGAAACCAGTCTATATTAACACGGTTTTTATTTTTTAAAAATACAGTTGATACCTTTCTTGATTTTTCGTCATATTTGTCAGCTGGGTTGTATATGAAGGTAAATTCACAATTATTATTATTATTATTTAATTTTTTATTAAAAAAATAGTATCTGGAAGAATCTGCAAAAACAGCCATCTTATATTTGCTAAATTCAACCTTCTCTAGGTCAACTTCTATATAAAGGGTATCTTTTTTTTGTCCAACAGCAAGCAGTTGCATTACCATAAAAACAAGGGTTAGTATTTTATTCATTGCATCTAAGGTTTAGTCAGTACATATTTTGGAACCGTCATTTGCATTCAGGACATCATTTTCGATTTTTTCTTTTTCTGCATCAGTTAGGTCATCCCAAGAACAAGTCTTTTTTAAACCTTGCCAAGCTAAAGATTTATAAAACTCCATTATTTCTCTATCATTTGTATATATGTAGTCGTAATAATTTAACTTGATCAAGCGAAGCATGAACATCTTCAAATTCCTTTTTTTAACAAAAAGGAACCCAATAATTTAAATTTTTTAAGGGCAATGAAAATAATTTGTGATGCTCTGTGTATTAATTTCCTGATTATCTGCTGTTATGGACCTTTTCTGTTTTGTTGGGTATAAAAAAATCAACACAAACCGTAAGTGAGCCGTAAATGTCAGGATATTATTACAGAGACTTTCGAAGTCTGACTAGTACGTATGATCTTATATGAAAATTTCTCTTAAAATACCAATGTGATAAATAGTCACAGAATCTTTCTCCAACTCTTGTTTTTCAAATAAATAGAATCTTTTACCTGGATTTAAATTATCCATATCATTATGATAATAGTTATCTAAACTATCAATTTGATTTAAATCGTGATTATGAAACCAATCTATACTAATAATGCCACAATTTTTTAAATCTAATTTAGATATCTTTTTTGACCCATCTCTAAGCTTACCATCAGGGGAGTAAAAAAGATTTATATTACAATTAACATTATTAACAAGTTTTTTATTAAACCTATAATTTCTTGAAGAATCAGCAAAATAATTCATTTTAGATTTTCTGAAACTAACCTTCTCTAGGTCAACTTCTATATAAAGGGTATCTCTTTTTTTTTGTCCAACAGCAAGCAGTTGTGTTACCATAAAAACAAGTATTAGTATTTTACTCATAGCATTTTCAATTTAATCCACACATATTTTAGATCCTAATCGGGCATTTTCTGCATTATTTTCAATTTTTTCTTTTTCTGCATCAGTTAGGTCATCCCAAGAACAAGTCTTTTTTAAACCTTGCCAAGCTAATGATTTATAAAACTCCATTATTTCACTATCATTTGTATATATGTAGTCGTAATAATTTAAAAGTTGAATTTGATCAAGCGAAGCATGAACATCTTTTAGAATAATTGCCATATCATCAATAAATTCTTCAGCCATTAATGTGTGTTGCCCTCCAATTTCAACATATTTATCCCATGTTTTTCTGAAATCTAAAACATCCCCACTTTGTTTATTAGTGTATAGTTTTTCATACATGTAAGCGTGAACCACTTCATGTAAAATGGTTCTAGAAATCTCTAAGGCTGAACTATTTCCAAACATATCAGAATCTATATTAATGTAAACAGATTTGTTCGAAAGACTTCCTTTCTGGGGACCTTCATATGTAGCTAAACCATTAACTTTTCCCCCATCGGAATTTTTTAAATCTGATCCTACGCCAAATACAAGATTAAATTCGCTGCCATCTGGAACAAACTTACTTACTAAAGCTTTGAAATTATTGTTTGAGAGTAATTTATCTTTAAGGCATCCTGTAATTTCTTTTCCAAAATCAGGTGTTTCTATTATTTTGGGACTTGTAATATCCAAATCATCATCAACTTCATCAGGAGAGGTTTTATTAACCCAAGTTGTATAAGTATTCTCGTCAGGAATATAGATTTTTAAATTATTTTCTTCATAATAGCTACATTCTTCAACCCATTCATATCTATATTCATTATAGGAAGTTGTATTTGTGTATTCGTATACACTATATCCATCTTCTTCGTAAACCTTATACCAATCAGTAGTTATGTCGTACATAACTCTTTGATAGCTTCCGCCACCACCGTCACTACCTCCATCGCGGGGAACAATAGCTTCAAGCTTATTAGCAAGTTTTTTTAATCTGTTATCTGGATTTATGCAAAGTTCATTATTTTTTATGATACAACGCCCAGAATTAACCTTGTTGTTAGCCGAAGCAATAGTAAGATTAATAAATTTCATCAGATTCTCAGAAACCTTTAATTCGATATCATCAGGAATAGATAATTTAAATATGCCATCTATAACACTACGATATGGTAAAACTCTAAGTTTAGCTTTCTCAATAATAAGAGATTCTTCATTACTAAGACCATCAGATAGATCGATATCTAAAAAATTGATGTTATTCTCTAATTTAGCATCTTGAACTTCCTGTTCACAGGATATTGTCATTGCTAACATGACAACTAATATTAATGGGATAAGTTTTATTTTCATTCTAATTTTTTTTTAAGTTTAAACTATTCTAACACCCCTTAATTCCTTAAAAAATGGAAAAGTAACCCAAGAAGTTGTTCTTTTTTTGATAAAAAGCGAAGAAAATATTTTTTGATATCTTGTATAGTAATTCGCTGATTAAATGCTATGAATATAAAGCTGGAGATGTGTCCAGGTTTTATTATGATGATGAGTCTCTTGTGTAATATTTGGCAGCCTTATGAATGTTTTTTTATCCACATAAGTTTTGAACGTTAAATAGAATGAACAGGATCTTATGGGAAATGAATTTCTTTACAACTTATCGAAGAAGAAAAAACTCAGCTAAATGGATTAATGTTAATTAAACTCTATAATTTTCGTTTGGGCAAGCTTGTAATATTTATTTTTCAATAAGTAAAATTAGGGATATATTGGGCGGTGAATGAATTAATCAGAAAATTATTATAGGCTATCATGACAGAAGATATTTCAAGTATTATTGACTACTATGTAGTACAGAAACAAAAAGGACTAGATTTCTCAGAAATTCGGAAAGAATTAAAAGCAAAAAATCTTGAAGCTGATAAAATCAAATTGATTATAAGAGAAGTCGACAATCGAATCTTATTTAAAGCCCAGAATGAATCTTTTAAAGTGAATTCAAATGGGACTAAAATTATTGGTCTTGTATTAATGTTTGGAGGTATCTTTATTACTGTTGTTACATTCTTCGGAATTGTAGATCTTGGCGGTAGTTATCTGATTGCATATGGGCCAATCATTAGTGGGTTTTTATTGTATTTGCAAGCTGATGGCCTAGCTAAAGGTAACGGCAGGATAAAAAATAGAAAAAAGAAATTGAAAACTATGCGCGAGAGCTCAATCGAGTAGGTTATTAACTTGTCGATTTTACACTTACATTATTAAAATGAACACATAAAAAAAGATCCAAACCTCAACAGTTTGGATCTTTTGTGTTTTATGGAATTGCCTCTTAAATCTGCGATTCGATATACTGAATCAGGCAATGAATAACTTTGATGTGAATCTCCTGAACTCGATCAGAATAACCTGTCCAAGGTACTCTAATTTCAACATCGCAAAGCTCAGCCATTTCGCCACCCGTTTTTCCTGTCAGACCAATTACAGTCATTCCTTTTTCTTTGGCTGCCTTAATGGCATTGATAATATTTTTTGAATTTCCTGATGTGCTTATTCCTAAGAAAACATCGCCTTTTTGTCCCATTCCCTCAACATAGCGAGAGAAAATATAATCAAAGCCATAATCGTTACCTACACAGGTAATATGGCTAGGGTCCGAAATGGCAACTGCAGGCATTGATATACGATCATTTCTATAACGACCTGTAAGTTCCTCAGCGAAATGCATGGCATCACACATCGATCCACCATTACCGCAAGAGATAACCTTTCCTCCTTTTTTAATCGCTTCAGACATGGCTGTCCCAGCTTTTTGTATGGCAATAAAGTTCTCTTCATTGTTTATAAATGCTTCCAAAACTTGGTGAGCATCATTAAAACTACTTTTTATATCTTCAAGAATCATAAAGTTCAATTTTTATCAAAACTACAATAACAATTGTCAACTTACAATCTAGAATGGAAAAAACGTTATTGGTAAGTAGTATTTTGCTTAAGCACTTATGCTATGCTAATAGGATTTTGTTAACTTCGAATCAGTTTGAAACTAGGTATAGATAAACACATTCGGCAGTATGACAATTAAAGCAAAACTTTACGAAATTATATTTGAATCAGATACAAAAGCTGGTAAGCTCTTCGATGTTTTACTGCTAGCTGTAATTGTTTTGAGTATTATTTTAGTCATGTTAGAGAGTGTTCCATCCATTGAGACCGAATATAGGTTTTTATTGATATTCCTGGAATGGAGCATTACAATTATTTTCAGTTTAGAATATTTTATGAGAATTTGGATTGTATCTAAACCCAAGACTTATATTTTTAGTTTTTATGGTGTTATCGATTTCCTATCTATCCTTCCAAGCTACTTGGGTTTGATATTTGTTGGAACTCATGGATTAATGGTGATAAGAGCTTTACGTTTGCTTCGAGTTTTCCGAATTCTGAAGCTGAATCGTTATATGAACGAAGGAGCTATTATTGTCAAAGCATTAAAACAGAGTCGTATAAAGATATCTGTTTTTCTTTTTGCAGTACTGACAATGGTTGTGATTATAGGAACAATGATGTATTTGATTGAAGGGGCTGAAAATGGTTTCACAAGCATCCCACGAGGTATTTATTGGGCAATCGTAACATTAACTACGGTAGGTTATGGTGATATATCTCCAAGCACAGCCTTAGGGCAATTTATTGCTTCATTTGTAATGATTATTGGTTATGCAATAATAGCTGTACCAACAGGAATTGTAACGGCAGAGTTATCTAAGCCCACTAAGACATTACCATCAGGACAGGTTTGTGAAAATTGTTTGTCAGAAGGGCACGATGTGGGTGATCAGTTCTGTAGATTTTGTGGTAGTAAAATGGAGTAGAATACCATTTATCAAAAAAAGGAATACGATTTTTAATCGATATTGAATAAAGAATTGAGCAACAAGAACTTTGTTAATATATCATAAATACCAGCATGTCTGAATCGTTTTATGGGACTAAAATTCAGTATTTATAGCTATATTTGCCTTACAGTAGAAGAAAATATAAAAAGCATTAACACAAGTAATTATGGCATTACCAGGTTTTTTTAAGAAGCCGGAGCATAAGAGATTCAATATTGAACCTCGCTATTGGGATCCAGCGAAAGAGGAGCGTGATGAAAGAGAAAGTCGTATTAAGTCCGAAATGGGAATGACAGATGAAAATGGTCAGTATATTCCTAACGTGAAAGGACAAATGAAACGTTCATTGCGCCACAAGAGTGCCGATGTGAGACAATCGAATAAGAAATCGAACATTCGTCTATTCATAATTTTGGTTATACTTTTACTTGTTGCTTACGGTTATGTCTTCGGTTGGGATCTCTCAATACTTAAAGTGTAACGAACATATTTGAAACGAAACTTTATCACAAAGCTTCGTTTTGTTTTTATCTCCCTTTTAAATTGGGGAGCAAGGAATATTTATCTCACATTATAATTCTATATGTCCGATATTATACAAATACTTCCAGATTCGGTTGCTAACCAAATTGCTGCAGGAGAAGTGGTTCAACGACCAGCCTCAGTAGTAAAAGAGTTAGTTGAGAATTCAATTGATGCTGGTAGTACTTCCATAAAAATTAATCTGAAGGATGCGGGAAAAACCTTAATCCAGATTATAGATAATGGTTGCGGCATGTCAGCTACCGATGCTAGATTGGCTTTTGAGCGCCATGCGACTTCGAAGATAAAAGCAGCTAAAGATTTGTTTGCAATTCGCACCATGGGTTTTCGTGGTGAGGCTTTAGCTTCTATTGCAGCTATTGCCAATGTTGAGTTAAAAACAAAACGTACCGAAGATGAGCTGGGAACTCATCTTGTGATTGATGGTTCAGAAATGATCTCCCAAGAATCGGTGGCCTGTCCTGCAGGAAGTAATTTCATCGTTAAAAATCTCTTTTTTAATGTTCCTGCTCGTCGTAAGTTTTTAAAAGCAAATTCTACGGAGTTTAGAAATATTATCACCGAATTTCAGAGAATTGCTATAGCTACTCCGGAAATTGAGTTTCAGCTGATTCATAACGATGTTGAGGTGTACAATCTTGTTCCAAGTAATACACGCCAAAGAGTTGTAAACATTTTTGGACGAAATATTAATACGAGACTTATTAGTATAAATACGAATACAAGTATCGTTAAGCTTTCTGGTTTTATAGGTAAGCCTAAGAACGCTAAGCGAAAAACGGATGAACAGTTTTTCTTCGTAAACAACCGCTATATGCGTCATCCTTATTTTAACAAGGCTGTTTTGTTGGCTTACGATAAAATATTACCGCCTGGCACGGTGCCGCCTTATTTCATCTTTTTTGAGGTTGATCCAAAGATTATTGATATTAATATTCATCCAACCAAAACAGAGATTAAGTTTGAGGATGAACAGGCAATTTTTCAGATTATACAAGCATCAATTCGTGAGGCATTAGGCAAGTTCAACATTGTTCCATCTATCGATTTTGATGAGGATACTAGTTTGGAAATTCCGGTTGCGAACCAAGATTCTACTGAGATTGGGATGCCAATGATAAAGGTGAATCATGAATTTAACCCTTTTGAGGCTGATACATCATATAATCCTTTTGATGGTGAAAAATCTTTTAACCCATTCGAACAAGAAAAGAATTCAATAGAGAATAATCAGTTCTATCAAGAGTTTAAACCGAAATCGGGAACAAGAAAAAGTCAAAGTCTGAAGAAAGAAGTACCAAAAGATTGGGATAAACTTTATCAGGATAGAGAACCAGATTTGATTCCCGATTATCCAATTGAAGATCAACCTGAGCTTAAGCAACCTCCTATGCCTGATTATTTTAAGCCACAGGAAGCGCCTCAAAACCAAATTCAGCAAAAGATTTTTCAGAGAGACAGCAATGTTAAATCACAAGGTTTCTTTCAGTTGAAAAATAAATATATTCTAACACCGGTTCGTTCAGGTTTAATGGTTATCGATCAGCGAAAAGCGCATGAACGTATTTTGTTTGAAAAGTTTAGAAATTCTGTTCAGAATAATCAAGGTGTGGCACAACAAACTCTTTTCCCTCAAACTATTGAGTTCAATGCGTCAGATTATACACTTTTGCAAGTGATTATTGAGGATGTTAGAGCATTAGGTTTTGACATTAGAGAATTTGGGAAGAAAACTTTCGTGATAAATGGAACGCCAGCCGATATACAGAATGGTGACCCTAAAGAATTAATTGAGAATCTTTTGGAGAACTACAAGGTAAACCAATTGGATGTAAAGGTTAAGGTTCGTGAAAATTTAGCAAAAGCTTTGGCAAAAGCGTCAGCTGTTAATTATGGGAAATCACTTAGTTCTGAAGAGATGAGTGCCATTATCGATCAGCTTTTTGCTTGCGAAACACCAAATTATACGCCTGATGGAAAAACCATTGTTTCGGTTCTAGAAACTCAAGAACTTGACAAACGTTTCAGGTAAATACTGACAACTTGGCTTTAAGTCCAATCTTTTATTTCTTGGTATGGCTCTTGTAGAACTACAAACCAAAGTAGAAATAAATCTAGTGTTGAGATTTGATCGACACTTGAAGAAGGAGCTGTAAGCATCACATAAAAATATTGATATGAGTAATTTTAAATCATCATTATTAAATCTGCCTCCAGTAGTAAAAAACCTGCTGATAATTAATGCTCTAATGCTTTTGGGCTCATGGGTTATTGGTCAAACAGGCGTTGATTTATCTAAGATATTAGGCTTACACTTTTTTGCATCTGATGCTTTTCAGCCATTCCAGTTTGTGACGCACATGTTTATGCATGCTAATATCACACATTTGTTTTTCAATATGTTCGCCCTCTTCATGTTTGGTCGCGTATTGGAATCGGTATGGGGACCTAAGCGGTTTTTAATCTATTATATGCTGACAGGTTTAGGAGCTGCTGCATTACACACCTTTGTATTGTGGTTAGATTATTCTTCGATGATGAAAGCTTTTACGGCGTTTTCAAATACACCAACACCTGAATTGTTCTCATCAATTATAAAGGATGCATTGGGAAGACCAGCAGCTTGGGTCTTTGAATTTGCTGATAAATGGGCTGATAATCCAGATAGTGTGGCTTATGCCAACCAAGGTATCGAAATTGCTAGTCGTGCTATTACAGAAAGTATCAATGTACCAACTGTAGGTGCTTCGGGTGCTGTTTTTGGTATCCTACTTGCTTTCGGAATGCTTTTCCCTAATACTGAGTTGATGTTGTTGTTCCCACCTATTCCGATTAAAGCAAAGTATTTTGTGATTGCTTATGGAGCAATTGAGCTTTATTTAGGCTTTCAACAAAGTGCTGGTGATAATGTGGCTCACTTTGCACACCTTGGAGGAATGCTCTTTGGTTTTATTCTGATAAAATACTGGAACAAGCACTCTAATCGATTTTATTAGTCGATAGAAATAATATTGATCAGTAATTAGCGTTGAAGTAAAAGTCTGGGAAGATTTTTATAGCTTTATATTGACTCATCTGATATCCTATAAACATGAATTTTAACAATCCATATCAATCCTATTCTCATCAGAGTATATGGGAAGGCATAAAGAACTCTTTTAAAGAAGGCAGTAATTTAAGTAAGTTGATCTACATTAATTTGGGTGTGTTTATACTTGTGAAGTTAGCAGCCGTTTTTGCTTTTCTTTTTGGTTTAGCACCAAGCGAAGGGAATTTTGTTTTGAACTGGTTAACATTACCTGCTGATACTTCAGAGCTTTTATATCGTCCTTGGGCTGTTTTCTCTTACATGTTTTTACATGAGGGTTTTCTTCATATCTTATTCAATATGCTTTATTTGTATTGGTTTGGGAGAATTTTCCTGAGTTTTCTCGATCAGAAAAAGTTGTTGAGTATCTATTTAATAGGAGGCCTAACAGGAGCAGCTGTTTTTGTTTTTGCTTTTAATCTTTTCCCTGTATTTGAAGAGAATTTGGCTTTTTCAGTTGCCTTAGGAGCGTCAGCATCAGTTATGGCTGTCGTGTTTGCAACGGTTAGCTATTCCCCTAATTATATTGTAAATTTAGTATTCATTGGTCCAGTTAAGCTTAAATATATCGCACTTGTTTTTATTCTTATGGATATTATTCAATTACCACAAGGTAATGCTGGTGGGCATCTCGCTCATTTAGGTGGTGCTTTTTATGGCTGGTTATTTATCTCTCAATTACAAAAAGGGAAGGATATATCTTCGGGCTTTAATCAAATGATGGAAGTCGTTTTCTCTTGGTTCAAGTCGAAGAAGAAAATGAAAGTGACCCATAAACGAAAGCGAACTGGAGACGATAAGGCCTACAATAAGGCAAAAAAACAGAATCAAGAAAATTTGAATGAGATTCTTGAAAAGATATCTAAGTCAGGTTACGACAGTTTATCTAAGGAAGAGAAAGAGATTTTGTTTAAGTCGAGTAAGGATTAAAATTGTGACTTAAAGTTAAAAGTACCTACATCTTATATATACAACTTATTTAATTTGAAGAATATATTGCACAAAGGACTCGTTGTTTTTAGCCTGATTTTCTCAGGTTCACTTCTTGTTTCTTATTCTGCAGCTTATATAAATCCTGGAACTGTCGGTTTTCCCGCATTTTTCGGATTAGCATTTCCATATCTCTTAATTGTCAACCTTCTTTTCGTATTGTATTGGATGTTCCGCCGAAAGTGGAGCTTTTTAATTCCTCTCGTAATTATTCTTGTTGGTTACGGAAGCTTAAGTGATTTTTATCAATTGAATAGGGGGGAGAAGCTTGTTGTGTCGGATTCAGAGCAGTTAACCGTTCTTTCTTACAATGTACGCTCATTCGATAGATATAAGTGGACTAAAGACCCTAGTACGCCTCACAACATCATTAAGTTAATTAACTCTCAAGAACCAGATGTTGTTTGCTTGCAAGAGTACCGAACTACAATCAATGGTCTTTTATCTCTCGCTAATCTTAAGAAAGAATTGGGGATGAAATATGTGTACTCAAGTAGTAAAAATAGTGGAGTGGCCATTTTTTCAAAATACCCTATCGCAAAAAAGGCAAACTTTTCTTTTGGTAAGGATCATTTGTGTAAAGCTATTTTTGCTGATATCTCCGTTAAGGGGAAGCTGTTACGAGTTTATAATCTTCATTTGGAATCCAATCGTCTTGTATGGAAAAATTACAAGTTTATTAAGAAAGATGAGTATCAGGGAAATGAAGAAGATCTGAATGAGATTAAAGATATCTCTCTTCGTTTAAGTCATGCCTTCTCACGTAGAGCAGAACAAGCTTTACAAATAAAGGAGCACGTTAAACAGTCTCCTTATCCAACTTTAGTGTGTGGCGATTTCAATGATACACCAAATTCATTTACTTATCACCAATTGTCAAAGGATATGAATGATGCCTTTGTCGCTCAAGGTAAAGGCATAAGCACAACCTATTCAGGTGATTTTCCATCGTTTCGTATAGACTATCTTCTGTATTCTGAAGATATGACATGTACTAAATACGATCGTATAAGAAAACGTTACTCCGATCATTACCCAGTTTGTGCAAGCTTTGCTTTTGCTTCCAAATAAAATTTGGAATGATGATATAAAAAAAGGACTTCCTGATTGGAAGTCCTTTTTGTATATGGTATAGATTGGGTTTATTTAGGATCGTATCCCCATTTAATTAAGATCGAACCCCAAGTAAAACCGGCACCAAATCCTGATAGGATAATGTTATCGCCTTTTTTCAGTTGGTTTTCCCATTCCCACAAACATAATGGAATTGTAGCTGAAGTTGTGTTGCCATATTTTTCAATATTGATCATCACTTTATCTTTAGCTAAGCCCATACGTTTTGCAGTTGCTTCGATAATACGATTGTTTGCTTGATGAGGAACCAACCATGCCAAATCATCGGCCGTTATGTTGTGTTTATCCATCATTTCAACAGAAACATCAGCCATGTTAGACACCGCGTGTTTAAATACGTGGTTACCTTCCTGGTAGATGAAATGTTCACGATTATCAATTGTTTCGTGACTTGCAGGTTTGCATGAACCTCCTGCTTTTTGGTGCAAATGTTTACGACCAAAACCTTGAGTATGCAACATCTCGTCAATAATACCGATGTTCTCAGTTGTTGGTTCAAGAAGAACCGCAGCTGCCCCGTCACCAAAAATGGCACAAGTTTGACGATCAGTATAATCTACAATTGATGACATCTTTTCAGCCCCAACAATCACAACTTTCTTATACATTCCAGATTGGATGTATTTAGAACCTGTAGCTAGAGCAAAAAGAAAACCAGAACAACCTGCATTCAAGTCGAAACTGAAAGCATTGTTTATGCCTAATTTATCGCTAATAATGTTTGCTGTAGCAGGGAATTGCATATCTGGTGTTACAGTAGCGCAAATCACCAAATCAACTTCTTCAGGAGAGGTGTTGGTTTTCTTAAGCAATTCTTCAATTGCTTTAGCTCCCAAATCGGAAGTCCCTTTTCCTTCACCCTTTAGAATTCTTCTTTCTTTAATACCAATTCGAGTCATGATCCACTCATCGGTTGTATCAACCATGGTACTCAGTTCTTCATTGGTAAGAATATAGTCAGGAAGATAAGCCCCAACTCCCGTAATTACTGCGTTTATCTTTGTCATTACTATGCTTACTTATTATTCTTTTGATCAAAATAGCCTACAATTATAATCAAAATGACTATCAATTGCAAAGCTTGATCAAAGAGGATAAAATGAATTAAACACAAAAGTACTGATAAGCAAAATTGCTCCAAAGAATATTCTAAGGAGCAAATTTACTATTGCGTTAAACCTTATCCGTAAGAATTAGGTTATGCTGTAACTTCTTTTTCAATCGCTAATTTACCTCTATAGTATCCGCACTCAGGGCAAACAGTGTGGTATTTAGCTGTTGCTCCACAATTTGAGCAAGATGCTAGAGTAGCAGGAGTGGCTTTAATATGAGTTCTTCTCTTACCTTTTCTCTGCTTCGATGTTCTGTGTTTTGGATGTGCCATTTTTCAACCTATTAAACTATTTATTATCAATCAATTTTTTTAATTCACTCCATCTCGGATCGATTTTCTCTGTCTCCGAGTGTTCGTCTAGTTTTTGCATCATTTCTTCGTTGCAAGTGCTGAACCCATTTTCATCATCTGGGTGGACAAAGTTCATTGGGAAACTCAACAAAATTAACTCGTAAATGTATTGGGCAATTTTAATCTCGTTTTCTGATTCAGGGACAACGATAACGTCATCAGCTAATTCATCATGTGAATCACCAAATTTGATAAAAAGAGTTGATTCTCCTTCTACCTGATATGGGAAACAATCTAAACAGCGATCGCAAGTTACATTGATTTCCCCTTCAATCTCAATTTTGAGTGTCATAACAAGGGTTTTCTTTAAAAGCGTTGCTTTTACTGAAAACTGACCTTGAAAATCATTCTCAAATTGAAAATGCTCAAAGAATTTCTCGTCAGCAATGAATTCGAATTCATGACTGTCGTCTTGTAATCCTTTGTAAGGAACAGTGTATTTTGCTAAATAATCCAAAATGCTCAAATAAAACGTTGCAAAAGTATATAATTTCTAATAGCTATCCTCAAACTCGAACATCTTTTTTCGTAAAAAGTATGGATTTTTTACTAAAGAGATTTCGCTGAAACGGCTTAGTGTTCAGTTTAATGGATTTGTTATAGACATTTGGTCGAAATAAAAACTTAGAATTAAGGATTCTACTCGTTCAAATGGGATGCAAAAATAGTCAGAAATTACTGATTCAAAAAATTTTGAGGAGTTTTAATCAGCAAAAGCTCTAATTTGTAGGCAATAGTATACGAATGCAGCTGCCTTTGCCCAGTTCAGAGCGATGTACAAATATTTTTCCACCATGATATTCTTCAATAATTCGTTTGGCTAGTGAAAGTCCTAAGCCCCAGCCACGTTTCTTAGTTGTATAACCAGGTTCGAAGATGGCATGAAACTGCTTTTTGTGTAAGCCTTTCCCTGTGTCGCAAATATCAAGACACAAATTATTATGAGATTTACTAAGTTCAAAGCTTAATCGCCCGGCACCACTCATGGCATCGATGGCGTTTTTAGTTGTGTTTTCTATCACCCAAGAGAAAAGTTCTTTATTGATGGCAGGTTTTAAATCAATGTTATCATCCATGTTGACAATAAATTCAACTTTATTGGAAGATCTTTTTTTAAGGTAGTGGATGCTATCTTCTAAAATGAGCTTAATATCATTGGAAACTAAAACTGGTTTTGATCCGATTTTTGAAAATCGTTCAGCAATCACTTCAAGGCGTTCTACATCTTTGCCCATTTCCTGACTTAGGTTTTTGTCGATATCAGAAGCTTTAAGAAGCTCCACCCATGCCAGTAGAGAACTTATCGGAGTTCCCAGTTGATGTGCTGTCTCCTTCGACATACCAACCCATACCTGGTCTTGCTCTGCCTTTTTGGTGACACTAAAAACTAAATAAGCTAAAAGGACTAGAAAGAAGATAAGTCCGAGTTGTATGTAAGGATAGATTGCTAATTGCTTTAAAAGAGTCGAATCATCGTAATAGAGGATAGTTTTAACGCCATAGAGTTCAATCTCGAAATGCAAGCCACCTCGTTGCATCTCATATAAGGCTTCCTTTAATTTCTCTTCTGAGTCTTCGTTAGATAGGCTTAAATTTCGATGATCAGTAATCTTACCCTTTTCATTGGTAAGAATAATCGGTGTGGTTTCGTTTTGCTCCAATATTTTCGTGAGGAGTGTTATGTCCTGATTTGGATCAGAATTTATACTTGTAAGTGCATCTGCCCAAAGCTTAACCTTCTTTTCCTCCTCAAGAGCTAATTTTTTAACTATGCTGCTTGTGTAAAATATAGAACCTAGCACGATGAGTCCTGCAAAGAGTAGAAAACCAATCTTCCACTGGCGCTTTTTTAGTAAGATATTCATCTATAATATATTTTCTTGCGGATGCAGGTTTAGGGTTTCAAAATAAATATCATTTAAAGATGCTAATTATTTATTGTACTGCTCTTTAAATTGGCATCAAAAAAAAGACTGATACAATAGAAAACAGCATATGTGCTTTATTATTGTATCAGTCTCTTTAATATGTAGATGATTTATCTAGTTCAGATTTTTAAAATAATCAACAAGGAATTTTGCGTTCTCAAGTGGCTCATCCTTTTCAATCTCTAATCGATAAACCTTTTGAGTTGTTCTTGTATCAAGACCATATCCATAAGCTTTATCGTAGTAATCAAGCGTGATATCAGCAACAGTTGCAAAATCGCCTTGATCTAAACTATCGAATGCCTTTTTGACTTTTAGACCTCCTAGTCGTTTTTCAATCTTCTTGCACATTTGCTTTAATACTTCAATATCAAAACAAGCGTATTCTTTCACTAAGCGTTTGATGCGTTCTGATTTTGGAATAATAATGGCTAAAAGTGGGGCTTTTCTCATTTGCTCGAAAAGATCATCGTTTATAGAAACAGAACCTACCGAACGGCTTTCATCTTCTGTCCAAATGGGTTTAGTGTGGTCAAAATTTAACCAGATCTTAGCTAAATCATTTTCATATTGCTCAGTTGTTGGTTGGTCAGCTTGCCCAAGTGCTCCAAAGGCAGAACCTTTGTGATTAGCTACACCTTCCAAGTCAAGAACTTGCTCGTTCATGTCAGTAAGCTTATGTAGCACTTCTGTTTTACCGCTTCCTGTATAACCACCAATTACCACTAAGTTGGTAGGTTGAGAAAATGATTTTCGAATAAATTTTCGATAAGCTTTATAGCCGCCTACTAGTATACTTGGCTTAAGTCCAGCGGTATCGAAAAGCCAAGCCATACTGCCGCTTCGCATGCCACCTCGCCAGCAGTGAATTAAAATTTCACCATCAACGGCTACTTTTTTCGCTCTTCTAACAAACACAGACAACTTTGGACCAACTAGCTCTAAACCTAAAAGAACAGCAGCATCTTTGCTTGAACGCTTGTACTTCGTTCCAACCTGAGCTCTTTCATCGTTAGCGAAAATTGGGATGTTGATAGCACCAGGAATATGTCCTTGTTCAAATTCAGCAGGCGTTCTTACGTCTATCATTGGAATTGTTTTTCCTTTTTCAAGAAAGTCTTGTGCTGATAATTTAGTGATCATGTTTTTAGATAAAAATTGTCCCGTCCCCAGTTGATGAGGAACGGGATTATAAGTAAGTATATGTGTGGACGATCTTAAATTAATTGCAAACCTGAAAGATTAACCTTCAAGGAATTCACCTAATAATGAACTTCCGCCTTTTCTAGTGTTGCCTCCCATAGGAGAAATAGCTTGAATCAGTTTTCGGATTGGCATAGATTGCAGATAAACCGTACCTGTGCCTCGTAGTGTTGCTAAAAACAGACCTTCACCACCGAAGACCATAGACTTTAAACCTCCAGCTTTTTCAATTGAAAATTCAATGCCTTCTTCAAAAGCAACAACACAACCTGTGTCAACTCTTAAAGTTTCGTTGTTCAATTGTTTTTTAATAACTGTACCACCTGCATGAACAAAGGCTTTACCATCTCCTTCTAGCTTTTGAAGGATAAAACCTTCACCGCCAAAGAATGTTGCTCCTAATTTTTTGTTGAAAGCGATACTAACCTTGGTTCCAAGAGCAGCACAAAGGAAACCATCTTTTTGAACAATTAGTGTCCCACCAGATTGCTTTAAATCAATTGGCATGATAGTACCTGGATAAGGTGCTGAAAAAGCAACTTTAGCTTTTCCGTAGCCTCTATGTGTAAAGTGAGTTAAGAAAAGTGATTCGCCAGTTATCATTCGAGAACCTGCTGATAAAAGCTTACCAAATAAGCCGGCTTCAGGTTCTGAGCCATCACCCATTTTAGCTTCAAATTGAATACCTTCTTCCATATAAGCCATGGCTCCAGCTTCAGCAATTACAGTTTCGTTTGGATCCAATTCGATTTCGACCAATTGAATGTCGTTACCGTAAATTTTATAATCGATTTCGTGTGAACGCATATTTTCAGATTTTAGAATTTGTGAAATAAAGGTTCAAGATATAAGGATTTAGCTTAAACTCAAAGAGGAGCGAGGCTCAGATATGGAATTTAACTTTCGTTAAATATTATTGTGTCTGTGCTTATCTGTATTTCAATTCTTCGTCTTCCGACATCATGCCACAATAGCTATCGTATCTCGATTCTGCTATATTTCCAATCCCAACAGCTTCCTTAACAGCACATTTAGGTTCGTGCATATGTGTGCAATTGTGGAATTGGCAATTATCAGATATTCTGAAAATTTCAGGGAAGAAGTGAAACATCTCTTCTTTTTTCATATCAAATGTGCCGAAACCTCTAATTCCAGGGGTATCGATAATATAGCCACCGAAATCAAGTTCGAACATCTCTGAAAAAGTAGTGGTATGTCTTCCTGAAGAATGTGATTCTGAGATTTCACCCGTTTTTAATTCCAAACCTGGTTGAATGGAATTGATTAGTGTCGATTTCCCGACACCAGAGTGTCCTGAAAGAAGGTTGATCTTATCTTTCATCTCTGATTTAAGGATATCTAGATTCAATCCTGTTATGGCTGAAACCTCGAAACACTTATAGCCAATATTTTGGTAAGTGCTTTTAAGTTCTTCAAGTTGAGATTGATCTTTTTCTTTATAACGATCGACTTTATTGAATACTATATTTACAGGAATATTGTAAGCTTCGGCAGCTGCTAAGAATCTATCGATAAATGTTGTTGTTGTAAGAGGGTAGTTAACTGTTACAATAAGAAAAGCATGATCGATATTAGCTGCAATAATCTGGCTGCTCTTTGAAAGGTTAGTCGATTTACGGATGATGTAATTCTTTCTGTCATTGATTTTGACAATAACACTAGAATCTTTTTCTGTATTAAACTGGACAATATCACCTACAGAGATAGGATTAGTAGTACGAATACCCTCCATACGAAAACGACCTTTGATTCTACAGTCGTAAATTTCTCCGTCATCTGCTTTAACAGTGTACCAACTACCAGTTGATTTTATAACTAATCCTTCTTTCACAGTTTATTTTGTTTTTTGAAAAGGCTGTATCGCACTTTCACTGATCTTGCTTATTATTGACGAGTTGATCTATTTGGTATGCTACTGAAAAATCTCTGTCTTAATAATTCATCAAAAATAGTATTTTTTTGTGGATTAGCTTTTTAGAATTTTCAGACTAATAATACTTAAGCGATTCTTGGCATACTTTTATCTGACTACTGTACTTTCTGAAAGATAAAACTACCGTAGACACCTTGGTTGTCTAGGCTTTCGCCTTCAATAGTGTATTCGTCTAAAAGGACTCCTTTCCAGCAGTCGAGTTCGTAGAAAATATTTTCTTCGCAGTGGATAATGTCGTATTCAGTAGCTTGTAGTATGATTCGACTACCATTTATTTCTCCCTCAAGAAATTCTTGAACCATCACAGAATTAGACGTTTCAATATTCTCAAGAAAAATGATCTTGCCAATAAGTTTTTTCCCTATTTGTTTAAGAAAGAGTTCACCTTTAGCTTTCCCATAACTGTAATCTTCCTCATAGAGCCATTTTCCACTTAGGCTATCCATATGTGAACATTTTTTTTATTTGTTTGCCTCAAAATATTTTAGTCTCAGTAAGATACAAAACTAAGCTGAAAAAAAACGATGTTTTTACAGCAAGAGTGTTTGTTGAAAAGGAAAAATCTCATATATTTGCAGTGCTCTGAGAATAGTGAGCAAGGTATTGTCCCATGGTGTAATGGTAACACACCTGTTTTTGGTACAGGCATTCAAGGTTCGAGTCCTTGTGGGACAACCAATATTTAAGCTTCGATTTTACAATCGGAGCTTTTTTTATTCCATAAACCCTGTTGAATTGTAGTCCTAAAACATATAGTCCTGAGGATAATATGCATTGATTATGACTAAGTTTGCAGCCTTGAAATCAAACAGAAACCTCCAATGTCAAAATTATTCAACCCTAAACTATTTAGCCTCTTAAAAGCTGGAATTGATAAAAAGCAAATTTCGAATGATGTCATGGCTGGTATTGTTGTTGGTATTGTAGCACTTCCACTTGCGATAGCCTTTGCTGTTGCTTCGGGTGTGTCTCCTGATAAGGGTTTGATAACGGCAATTGTTGCAGGATTACTGATCTCTTTCTTGGGAGGTAGTCGTGTTCAAATTGGAGGACCTACAGGTGCATTCATCGTTATTGTTTATGGTATTGTTGAGACTCATGGTGTTGGAGGTCTTATTATTTCAACCATTATGGCTGGTGTTCTTCTTGTCATATTTGGTTTGTTAAGATTAGGAACACTACTAAAATATTTTCCACATCCTTTAATTGTTGGTTTTACCAGTGGTATTGCTTTGGTTATATTCTCTACTCAGATTAAAGATGCTTTTGGCCTAGATATCGATAAGGTTCCTTCTGATTTCCTTGCGAAATGGGAGTTGTACTTTTCTCAAATTCATACGTTGAACCCTACAGCTTTAATTTTAACTGTAGCAACCATCTTGATTAGTATCTATTCAAAGAAAATTACGAGTAAGATACCAGGTTCGTTTATTGCCATTATTGCCATAACCCTGGCAGTGCAATTATTCGATTTACCTGTAACAACTATCGAATCATTTTTTGGTGAAATCCCAACTAGCATTAGTATAAGTTTTCCAGTTGTAGAGTGGGCAAACTTGAGCCAATATATTGCGCCAGCAATCACAATTGCCTTGCTAGGAGCTATTGAATCCTTACTTTCTGCTGTGGTGGCCGATGGTATGATTGGTAGTAATCACCGATCGAATACAGAACTGATCGCACAGGGAATTGCCAATATCATAACACCTTTCTTCGGTGGTATCCCAGCAACAGGTGCTATTGCTCGTACAGCAACCAACATAAAAAATGGAGGTAGAAGTCCAATTGCTGGGATAGTGCACGCGCTGACGCTCTTGCTAATTATGCTCTTCTTCGGAAAATGGGCGAAGCTGATTCCTATGTCATGTTTGGCAGGTGTGCTTATTGTTGTTTCCTACAATATGAGTGAGTGGCGCGTTTTCCGCTCGATTCTAAAAAGCTCTGGTTTTGATATTCTTGTTCTTCTTACAACATTCTTCCTAACTGTTTTAGTTGATTTAACTATTGCTATTGAAGTTGGCGTAGTGCTTTCGGCAGTTCTTTTCATGAAGAGAATGGCTGATAAAGGCGAGCAGATTCAGAAAGATGTGAATATCGATTTGATTGAAGATTACAGTGACCTGCCTAAGGATATTTCGGTTTATGAGATTAGCGGCCCATTCTTCTTTGCATCAGCTAAGCAATATGCTCAACTTATTCAGCAAATAGGATTAAAGAGCAAAATTATTGTGATTCGAATGCGGCACGTTCCATTTATCGATGCAACAGGTTTCCATAACTTTAAAGCTGTGATTAAGTCGCTTCAGAATTCCAATGTGAAGATTATCCTTTCAGGAGTAAATGAATCTGTACTACAGGATATGGAAAAGTACGACCTAATCTCCAAGATTGGTAAAGATCATATTTTCGATTCGTTTAACCATGCCTTAGATTTTGCAAAATCGCAGAATAACTAGAAAGTTGTCTGACGCCGGTGTTGAGGTGTACTAGTTTGGTTTTTATATTTATGGGAAAAGAATACTCATTTTCTTTTTCCACTCAAGCCGTTCGGGCTCATACTTTTTTCTTCGATAAAAAAGTATGCAAAAAATCAAGTCAGTCTGATCCTTGTTTACTCATTGTGGGAGAAACTGTAGCACGCCTCACGGCAGACTGACAAATCACGCTCAAAAGTACATTTGAAATAACTTTTGACTTGTTGTTAGTTGAACTTATTGACCTTTAGTTCATCTGTGCACTCTTCTTTTAGTTGCTTGATACTCTTTTCCGAAATAGGGTGGATGAATTCGGGTATCAGTTCTGCTAATGGATAGAGAGCAAAAGATCGCTCTTGAATTCTTGGATGAGGAACAGATAATCTTTCATTTTCTATTTGTTCATCGCCGTAAAACAAAATGTCGATATCGATGGTTCGTTCGCAGTACTGAGTAGTTTTGCGTACGCGCCCCAATTCCTTTTCAATAGCCTGAATTTTATCTAGAATATCGAGAGCGGCAAGTTCTGAATCAAAAACAACAACTTGATTTAGAAAGTTTTGTTCGTGAGTAAAACCCCAAGGCTCAGTCTCGTAAAGTGCTGAAGTTTGAACGTACTTTCCAAGCTGATTTGTCATCTTTCTGATTGCTTCAGACAACAACTCTTCACGATTCCCAATATTTCCTCCCAATAAAAAGTAAACTCTAGTCATAAAATATCTGTTTAAACGGCAAAAAAACTAAAGAAATCTTACCCAGCAAAATATACATCGAAAAATATGGCTTAAAGGTTAGCTTCATTTACAAAATAGATATATTTGTTTTTCTGGTTAGATTGAACCTTTAGGTAAATATCTGATCTTAAATTAAGGAAACCGACCAATTAGAAAATTAATTATCAAACTAAGTATTTATGAAGAATTTTTTCAAAACCACACTAGCCTCTCTTTTGGCCTTTATCATAGGTAGTCTTTTGTTGCTATTTATTGGTATTGGTGTTATAGGAGCGCTTATTGCGAGCGGTGATCAGCCTGTTAATGTAAAGAGTAATTCTGTTCTCGAAATCACTTTAAACAAGGAGATTGTAGATCGAGGATCAGATAATCCTTTAGATGGCTTTAATATCATGAAAATGAAACCACAATCTAAGTTGGGTTTAGATAATATTTTGGCTTGTATCGAGAAAGCTAAAACGGATGATAAGATTAAAGGAATCTATTTGAATGTTAACGATATTTCTTCAAGTTTTGGAGGATTAGCTGTTGCGCAAGAGATTCGTAACAAACTGAAAGAATTTAAGGCTACCGATAAGTTTATTGTAGCGTATAACAATATGGGGTATTCTCAGAAAGCCTACTATTTAGCTTCTGTTGCTGATAGTGTTTTTCTTAATCCGCAAGCTAATATCTGGATTACAGGTATGGGTGGCGAAATGACTTTTTACAAAAATTTCCTAAAGAAAATTGGTGTAGAAGCTCAAGTTGTGCGTGTAGGTAAATACAAGTCGGCTACAGAGCGTTATTTCTTAGAGAAGATGAGTGACGAATCTCGTGAGCAGAGCTTAGCCTATATGTCGGCAATGTGGAATCAGATGGCTGAAGGTATTGCTCAGGAACGCGATATTACTGTTGAGAAATTTAATAAGCTAACTAATGAGTTTACTATTCGTAAGCCAGAAAATGCCTTGAAACACAAGCTTGTCGATGGTCTTATCTACCAAGATGAGATGGAAGATATGTTGAAGGATCTTACTGGTAGAAGTGCGAAGAAAAAACTGAATAAAATTAGTATTGAGAAATATACAAAGGCGCCAAACGTAAATAGAACATTCTCTAAAAATAAGATTGCTGTTATTTACGCAACGGGAGCTATTGGCTTTGAACAATCACCTAGCCAGGTTGGTCCAGAATTGGCTCAATCTATTCGTAAGGCAAGAAAAGACACAACTGTAAAAGCAATTGTTTTACGTGTTAACTCACCAGGAGGAAGTCCTCTAACTTCAGATATTATTTGGAGAGAAATAGACTTAGCAAAAAAGGTTAAGCCTGTAATTGCTTCGATGGGTAATGTAGCTGCTTCGGGTGGTTATTATATTGCTTGTGCTGCCGATACGATTGTTGCTGATCCTAATACTATAACGGGTTCTATCGGAATCTACGGTCTTTTCTTCTCGGGTGAAGATTTGATAAAGAACAAGCTTGGTTTAACAACTGATCCTATTGGAACGCATGATTTTTCTTCTTTTGGAGGAGGTTACCCAATTCCAATTGCGCCTATATCTTCTCGTAAGTTCAATAAGAATGAACGAATGATTCTTCAGGAGTATTTGAACGATGGTTACGATACTTTCATAAGCCGTGTTGCTGATGGTCGTCATAAATCTAAAGAAGAAATTCACGAAGTAGCGCAAGGGCGTGTTTGGAATGCAATTGATGCACAAAAGCATGGACTTGTTGATGTTTTAGGTGGACTTGAAACAGCTATTGCAATTGCAAAAGAGAAGGCTGGAATTGAAGATTACCGATTGACTTCTTTACCAAAAGAGAAAGATCCTTTTCAAGCTATGGTTGATGAATTAACAGGTAATGTGAAAATGCGTATTCTTAAGAGTGAGCTAGGTGTGAATTACCAGTATTACGAAAAAACAAAAGACATTATGAATATGGGTGGCGTTCAAGTTAGAATCCCATATCAAATCGATTTATATTAATTTTCAAATAAATTATCGAAACGGTGAAAGGGCCTTCAAGTGATTGGAGGTCTTTTTTTTACTTGAATGATGAAGTCGATTTTTGACACAAGAAAAACTTGTTATCTTTATAGGGATTCAAATACCGATAAGTATTTGAAATAATCAATATCTGCACAGGCTTGATTTTGATTTTCAAATATCTATCGGCATTATACCAGTTTAATTTTGTGGTATAACAAGTAAGAATAAAAAGAGTTGATATGGAAAAGATTAAGACAAATGCGGGTCATGGTTTAGGTGTAGCAGGTTTAGTTCTTGGAATTTTGTGCTTGTTTATGGCTTTTATTCCTTGTGTAGGTGTTATAGCTATTGGACCTGGTGTTATAGCCATCGTATTATCGATAGTTGGGCTTGTTCAGGCAAGTAAAAACAATGGTGCTAAGGGCATAAATATTGCAGCTTTAGTTGTTTCAGGTATAGGAACCCTAATTGCCTGCCTGTGGCTATTTGTTTTTGTTGGTATTGCTTCGCTCGATGAAGATCAAATTGAAGGCATGGTCGAAGATGTGATTGAAGAAGTCGTTCGTGGGACTAATTCTTGTAATACCGATTTGCAAGACGAGCTGAATAAGCTAGAGCAACATTTAGATAGCATTAAGCTTGATGAGACGATAATTATTAAGATGGATTCGACTAAGATTAAAATCCATATCGAAAAAGAGTAATTCATATGAAGAATTTTGATTCCTATAGAATCATCAATATCATATTTGCAGGAGTAATTGGACTGGTGTTCATTTACTCTTGTCTTTTTTTACCTGATGGAGGCAAGCATTTAATACCCTCTTTCTATACCGATATAACGGGTGATGCCAGTCCATCCTTGGGACTGTCAAGAGCATTCTCAGCTATTGTAAGAGGACAACTTGGTCTAGCCAGTCAGTTTAACCCACATGCCTTAAATATCTTTGCATTCTTCTGTTTTCAATTCCTTTTCCGATTAATTTCACTCAAGGTAGATAGTATTAGTTTCGTTAATAGAAAGACATGGATTCGAATTGATATCGTATTATCTATTTCCTTATTTCTGATGGCTTTTTATCCATTAATAGAATTTACACTACAAAGTATTTTGGAGGTTATGAATTCTATATTTTAAGATTAGTTAAGATGATTAAATGGAATAAGATAAAGCCAAAACAAGAGGATGAAAGGAATTTATAAAATATATGATTATGAAGTATCTAATTTATTTTTTGCTGTTTTTGTCGATTTCTTCGTGTAGGCAAGAAAAGAAAAGTATTAAGATTACTGATGTGAGTAAATATCAGGAATTTTTGCTGGAATGTCCAGAAGAAAATAAAACTGTGAATAGTTTGTTGATAGAAATCAATGGAGTTATAGACGGGAATGCCACAATTATTAAATCAAATGGCAAAAATGTAAATTATAAGTATGAGTTTAAAAGGGGAGAAATTAAGAAAGTAATTTTTGGAGATTGGTATGCTCCCACTTGTATTCTAAAATACAAGCCAAATAATGTAGATGAAGGGGAGATAGATATCAAATATATATTTTACTGATTTGCTTCTATCTATCTCAAGCCTGTGACTTGTGGTAAAAGCTAAGCAAACTAAACCCAGTACTTAATAAAAGGTGTTGGGCTTTAGTTTGTATAGGCTTATAATCTGATCTAGCTAATTATTGTTACTTTCGCTTTTCATTTGTTAGATAATTATGAGTATTAACAGAGAAGGGTGAATTGATGTTATATTGGTGTAGAAACCACAAGTCGCAGACCAGCGGCAGATAGGGATTTAGGCACACAAAGAGATAAGCTTATTATGGAAAGACATATAGATATATTAGAAAAGTATTACGAAGAAATACGTGAAAATGTTGACTTGGATATTCATCCAAGTGCATTTGCAGCTAAGTGCGTGAGTGATTTTAGGGAAAAGAAAAAAAATATAGGGCTGAGAAAACCAAGCAGAAAAAAAGGACCTATAAATGAGGAAGAGGAATTGAAAAGGTTAGGACGAATTTCATCTCAAGAATTTGGCAAGGAGAATGGAGAAGATATTGGTAAATCATTTAAGGCTATTGCAAAAATGCTTGATATAATGAGGGGGGACTAGTTTTTGAATAAAGCTCCATATGCCGCAAATCTGTGACTTGTGGTAATCGCTGTAGAAATCATCACGAGCACGCAACTTATACTAGAATAATCTCCTTGGAACTCTAATTAAGGAACAAAATGAGGCTATGAACTGCTTTGAACATAGTTTGAGTAAAAAAAAGATGTCTCAATTTAAATTGAGACATCTTTTTGTTTCGTAATGGGGCTTCAATTTCGTTTGAAGCCTATTTGAGCTTCCAAAATAGCCTTCAATTTCCTTTGAAGCGTCTTTCAGCAGAAAAATGATTGTATAAACTCCTTTGAAATTGCATTTAGCTGCAAAATTAGCTCTCAATTTAAATTGAAACTCTATCTATTCGATAATTTGACTTTCATCTGAAAATTGGATATACTTATGCAAGTCCGAAACAACAGCACCTAAGCATAAGGTTAATTTTAAAGGTGCAATATGTTTATTTAAGGAATTTTATTATGCCTGTATTACCTGCTGTATAAGGAGTTTGTGCTTTTTGTTGCTTTTGTATCATAAAAAAATACAAAATAACTGTCTATTACAATAAAATAAATTATTTTTATTATCGTTTTAAGCAAATGTCACTTTATAAATTAAAATTTTTCAGGAATGATACTAAAAGTAATTTATAGTTTGTTGCGAACCAACGAATTGTTGGGCTTGTGCAACGAGATCAAGATTTATCTAAAATCTTTGAGTTTAGAAGGCTTGAATTTGGATGCTTCGATAGAGAAATTCACTCAGAAGCACGATGAAGCTTTGGAGGCATCGAATAGAAGCAGATCGAGTCAGTATACGAATCAGCTACGCGAAAAAGACACCCGCAGAGACGAGTCTTTTATTGCTTTCCGTAATTATATAGAGGCTTGTACGCATCGTAAAGATGAAGCAACTGTTAATTTGGCAGAAAAGATTTGTCGTATTATAAGGAGTCATGGTTGGATATTGTACAACAATGGAGCTAAGGTGCAGTCGGCTAAAATGGCTAGTTTGACTAAAGAACTGGAATTGGAAGAAAATAAGCTTTTGATTACTGCTTTAGCTGCCGATGCTTGGTATACCGATATGGTGCTTGATAATAATGCCTATAACCAACTGAAAGAGGACAGGTCGGTAGCAGAATCGAACCAGAGAGATTTCGATACCGTAGCTCTTTATAAGGACTTGCGTGTGGTTAGCGATGAGTTGTTTGAGACAATAGAGGTGATGAATAGGATTAGCCCCGATGCAAAATATGTTGAGATAGCTAATTTTATTAATGATTGTACTAAGAAATATGCAGTTGCTGCTCGCACTCGAAAAACTAAAAGTGCGAACTCAGAATTAGAAGAACAAGAGGTATAGATATAAAAAAGCAGAGGCTCCTTAAATTCTCATGCAAAACCCGCTAAAGTTTAAAAAGGGAATTGAGGGCCTCGGCTTACTGACAAAAATAGAATCATTTTGTTAGAATTTATTTATCCTCGAAATTATTTTACTAACGACATTTGCTTTAAACAATCCCGGACATCTTGTTTCGGGATTTTTTGTGTTTGTGGAGGTGTGTAACTCGTGCTTCGCCCCAGTTCCCGATCCCTATTCCGAAAGCTTTCGGAACCCCTGAAGGGGACTTTTATAAGCGTTACCAATAAGCCCCTTCAGGGGTTTGGGGTAAAGCTTACACAGTGTAAGAGCTAAAAGCTCGCACTAGCGGGGGTAACTGGCGTTAGTCAAGCTTATAGCTCGTTCTCCTGCTTCGCTTCAATTCACTACCCCTATTCCGAAAGCTTTCGGAACCCCTGAAGGGGACTTTTATAAGCGTTACCAATAAGCCCCTTCAGGGGTTTGGGGTAAAGCTTACACAGTGTAAGAGCTAAAAGCTCGCACTAGTGGGAGACCTGTATGCATCCGAAGGATCAGACAGCGTCAATAAAACTAAAAGCAACGATTTAACGCAGACAGGTCATTCTGACGCTGTCTGGTTTTATAAAAAACAAAAGCCACTCACATTACTGCAAGTGGCTTATATTTTGTTTTTACTTCTGCTTCGCAGAGTACGAGTTACAAACTCGCACTAGCGGTGTAATTTATTTAATCTTTTATAGAATTCACAACATTTCTAATAAATGGGCTTGTGAAGAATCTCTTGTCTATGGATAAACCTAGGCGAACAATCACAAGTTTTTTCGATGGGATAATCGATATCAGTTGTCCATGATGACCAACGCAATTGTATTCATCAATTTCAGAATCGGGATTCAGCCAGAATTGAGCCCCATATTTGCCATTTGAAGCCTCTGTGGGTGTGTATGAATATTCTGCCCAAGCTTCTGGTAAAATACGTTCTCCGTTTACTATTCCATCGTTTAAGTAGAGTAAACCAAACTTAGCCCAGTCGCGTGTTGTGGCATAGCCAAAAGATGAACCAACAAAGGTCCCTTCAGCATCAGTTTCGAAATAAAAGGAAGGGGCACCAATTTTCTTGAATAGTTCCTCATAAGGGAAATTGTGATAAACTTTATCGTTATTTATCGTGTTCCTGATGTATTGGCTGATGATATTTGTTGTACCAGATGAATAAATCCAAGTTGAATCAGGCTTTGCCGAGAAAGCTTTATTAATAGCATAGCCCGATGCTGTTCCTGTTTTGTAAAGCATTTTAGTTACATCAGACAAGCCACCATAACCTTCGTCCCAATCCAAGCCGCTACTCATGTGCATCAAATCCTTTAAAGCGATGTTTTTTCTTTCGTCATTCGCCCACGCTTTAAACAAGTTTTTGTCTGCAAGATCCAATCGGTTTTGCTTTTTCATAATCCCGACTAAGGCATTGATAATGCTTTTATTCATGGACCAACCCAATAGAGGTGTCGATTGATCGAAACCTTTACCATATCGCTCTGCTATCAGTTTGTTCTTATAAAGAATTACAACACCTCGTGTTCTTTCTTCACGTTCGAAAACCGAATCGAGAGCAAAATTAAGAAGGTTAAAATCGATTTCATCCTTAATGCTGTCAATCTGAGTATCTAATGGAATATTGTCGATATGAGGCCTTTTAAAAGCCTGTTGTTTTAGCTCATTTTCATCGTAGCCTTTAGTTACGCAGCTACCCAAAGCATCGCGAAAAATCGCTTTGCGAGGAAAAAGACCAAAGATGCTAGCCGTTACCGATTTCTCTTCTCTATCGACCGTAACGCTTGTTTTACCCATGAATGAGTAGTTGATATCATTATTTTCTAATGACTCCAAGCTTCTGTTTGCAATGAAAATGCCTGAGCAAACATCTTTGGCAGAATAGCCTGTTACAACTGGAAGTTTAATGCTGGTATCGTAAATAAAATAGCTTAAGCCAATAAGAACAATGGCTAGCAGAATTCGTTTAATTATTTTCATGTGATTATAATTTGTTTTAAAATGCCACATGGAATTCGCCTTATACAATCGTTTATTATAGAATAGATTGTTGGTAAGGCTCATTACATAGACTAAAAATAAGAAATTATCTGAACTCTCGCTTCTGAAAGAAAAGTACTTAGAGTTTAAAGTATTTATAAGTACTTAAAGTTGATGAGGCACACTCATGAAATATCTAAAGCAATTTGTGAAAATTTGTGTAATCTGTGGTTTAATAATTTTAATTTTTAAAAAAGAAAAGGCTGCGAAATTCGCAGCCTTTATCTTATTTATTGTTTCCACTATCTCGTTTGAAGGATTCGAATAAACCTTCAAAGTCTCGTTGGATTTTATCTTTAATGTCATCCTGACCGCCTGCTTCTGCAATCCCCAATAACATTTGAATTATTCTAATATCTCTTTGCTGTTCAGCTTCAATGCTACCGAAGTATTCTGGCTCTAGAGAAAGGAAGTAGTCCATCTTCTCGTACGAATTTTCGGCAATACGCAGAAGCAATTTATTTGCCTTCTCAGTCGCACCTGCTCGGTAATACTCTTGAATGAAACCAACCAATGAATAGTCGATAGGAAGTTTTGTTGTTGGTAATTCTTCCATACATCTATCAAGAACCTTTATCGCTTTCTCAGGCTTGTTTTCATCGTTAAGCTTTGCTGCCAATCGAACATGATTCGAGCGGAACGACATGATACCACAAGTAGTGATATGGAATTGATCCATATACACATCTGGCTCTTTAATACGTCCATACTCAAACTTGTTCATCATGTTATCGTATAGCAAATCTGAGTTAATACGACCATATTCACCGTATGAGTTTTCAGCCTCGATTGGAACTAAACGGTAAGCAGCACCTTCCAATTGGAAATATTTTTCTAAACCTAAATAGTTTTCAGGTCCCATTCCAATTGAGAAATAAATAGGTCTATCCCAATTATTCGAAGCGATGATGTCAAGAATCATCATGCTGTTTTTATATAGATAGTTGTTCTTCAATGTCCAATCTAAACGATCAGCAATTAAACTAACATCTCTTTTCTGTACGGTTCCATTGTTCACAACCTTAGCCGAATCGACAGGTAAATAGATATGCTTTCCAGGGAAATAATCCATCATTTTGCCTGATTGTGTTTCCAAGCGAGTACGATTGTTATCGCTACCTACAAACTCAATTAGTTTGGCTAACTCTTCAGGGTCCTCTAAACGATCCATTACAGGAATCTGATCACGAATACCCGGCTCTACTTTTTCAGCACTTAAGCTCATTGGAACAGGATCAGAATCGTAGGCTTTTCTGCGCATCTGGTTAATGTACCAGTCGCCAGCTAATAAACTGATGTTGACAATACGTATATCTCGACGGATACCTTCAACTTCTTGTGCATACCAGAGAGGGAAGGTGTCGTTATCTCCATAAGTGAACAGAATCGCGTTAGGATCACAGGAGTTCAGATAATTTTTAGCGTATGCTAATGTTGCATATCGTCCACCTCTATCATGATCATCCCAGTTCTGCTGAGCCAGAAGACCAGGAACAGCAACAAGGCAAATCAATGTAACTAAGCCTGCAGATGCTAAAGCTGGCATTTTATTTTTAAGGAAATTGTAGAGCCCGAGAACCCCAAATCCAATCCAAATTGCAAAAGCATAGAACGATCCAGCATAAGCGTAATCACGCTCACGAGGCTGATGAGGATATTGATTGAGGTAAACTACAATAGCTAATCCTGTTAACAGGAAGAGCAACATAACAACCCAGAAATCTTTTTTGCCTTTGGCTCCAGCATTTATCTGAAAGAATATTCCAATTAATCCTAAAAGGAAAGGGAGGAAGAAGTAGACGTTTCTAGATTTTTTATTCTTGAGTTCTGAGTAAAGTTTATCCTGATTACCCAGTCGCATTTCGTCTAAGAACTGAATACCAGAAATCCAGTTTCCATGTCGAATACCGCCATGATTTTGAATATCGTTTTGTCGACCTGCAAAGTTCCACATAAAGTAACGCCAATACATATGATTGAACTGATAGCGAAAGAAGAAGCTCAGGTTATTTCCGAAACTTGGTTTGTAGATTTTTTCAGGACCATTACCGTTATCTACAGTTATCGGATTGTTCTTTGATATACCTCCCCAAAATTCGTAATCGCGCACATGATTAGCACTCGAACTGTACATCCGTGGGAAAATGGTATTAAATCGAGAATCGAATTCGTAAGATGGCTTACGCGAAGCAATCTCATATCTACCGCCTTTTTGAATATAGACAGGCGTTGTATATTTTACATTCTTTACTGGTGCGTTGTAGTACTCTCCAAAAACAAGAGGTCTATCACCATATTGCTCACGATTCAAATAAGACAATAGGGCAAATACATTGTCAGGGTTATTCTCATCCATAGGAGGATTTGCTGTTGATCGAATAACGATCATAGCAAATGAAGAATAACCAATCATGATTACAACAAAAGAAGTAACAATGGTATTCAGAATAACCTTATTGTGCTTGATTGAATAGTTAATAGTCCAAGCGACAAGAGCAATCATAGCAATGCCATAAATTAAAACTCCAGTGTTGAAAGGAGCTCCCATTCCATTTACGAAAGCTAGCTCGAACCACGAAGCAATCTTGATTACACCTGGAATAATACCATACATGATAACACCCAAGATAACAAGAGAGATTCCTAAAGAAGCTAGAATACCATTTCGAGTTGGCTCGTATTTTTTGAAATAATAAACAAATATAATAGCTGGTATTGCTAATAAATTAAGAAGGTGAACCCCAATTGAAAGTCCCATTAAATAGGCAATAAGGATAATCCAACGGTTGGCATATTTCTCATCGGCTACATTTTCCCATTTCAGGATAGCCCAAAATACGACTGCTGTAAATAAAGATGATAAAGCATAAACTTCACCCTCAACAGCTGAGAACCAGAACGTATCTGAAAAAGTATAAGAAAGTGCTCCAACCATTCCTGCTCCAAGAACTGCAACACCGTTTGCTAAACTTATCTCGCCATCTTTTACAAATAGCCTTTTAGCCAGATGAGTGATTGTCCAGAACAAAAACATGATGGTGAATGCCGAAGCAAGTGCCGACATCAAGTTAACCATAAGAGCCACATATGACGGATCGGGAGCAAATAAGGAAAAGAAACGAGCTAGGATCATAAAAAGAGGAGCCCCAGGAGGGTGACCAACTTCTAAACCATATGCCGTTGTAATAAATTCACCACAATCCCACAGGCTGGCTGATGGTTCCATGGTTAAAGCGTAGGTAATGGCTGCAATAGCAAACGCTAACCAACCTAGAATGACGTTATATCGATTATAATTTGAATTCGATAGTTTCTTGTTTTCCGACATATTTTATCTAAAATTTATAGGAACGATGAGTTCAATTTTATTGTTTTTCTGATTTAGGACAAACAAAGATGGCATATTTTCTTAGATGGTACAGTTTAACGGCTAAAACTCTTTGCTCGAAAAAATATTTAAGGCTTGAAAATAGTCATTTTTAAGCATCTACATACTTAAGCTTTGAAAAAAATATTTTTTTTATTTGCAGAATGAAAAAATTGTTTACATTTGCAGTGCTCTAAGAATAGTGAGCAATGGAATTGTCCCATGGTGTAATGGTAACACACCTGTTTTTGGTACAGGCATTCAAGGTTCGAGTCCTTGTGGGACAACCAATATTTAAAGCTTCGATTTAACAATCGGAGCTTTTTTTATGACTAAATATCTCATCGGGATAAAAAAAAGACCTTAATTGCTTAAGGCCTCTATCTCTTTATTTTAATATCGGTTTAAAACATTTCAAGAGCTTCTCTAGCAACCCATTCAGGAGAAATATCGACCATGCATTTTTGGTAGACATCCTGTGAGCATTTCCCTGATCCGTCTTTTGTGCAAGGGCGACATTTAAGATCCACCTCTAGAGTTTTAATTTGATCACCACTTGTAAAACCAAAGGCTGTAGGTCCCATTAAGGATAAAGCTTTAATCCCAAATTTATCAGCTGCATGAAGAAAGCCGGTATCTCCAGAAATAACCAATTGTGATTTCTGTACCAGATAACAAGATTCCAATAGGTTGGTTTTTCCCATTAGATTAAGAACTCGATCTGGAGCAATGTCTTCTATTTCTTTGCAAAATAAATCATCTGGCCCAGCCAAAATCATAAATTTGTAGTCAGGTAAATTTAAAACAAGCTTTTGCCAATGTCCAATAGGCCAACGCTTCATAGGCCAGGCAGCAGAAGGCACAAGTGTAATCAACTTCAGATCATTTTCGTCCTTGAAATTAAGAATGTTGGTGTCGATTTTTTGTTTTAATTCTTCAGGAAAGTACCAATCAGTTTTATTGATAGAAAAATCAGTTATTCCCCATTTTTGAAGCGGTTTTCTAAATGAAAGCATGCCTCTAAATGGCATTGGGTATTTATCAATTCGGAATTTGAATAGAAGAATACGTTTTACTCTGTCTTTGCTACGAAGGGCGTACTTAGGACCAATGCCAAACCAACGCTTCAGTCTAGGAACCAAAACTGTTTTAAGAACGATAGAGCGTATGTTGCTATGTGCATCAAATATGTAATCGAATTTCTCTTTTTTTAGCTCTTTGGCTTGTTTCCATAAACCCTTAAAGCCAGCTTTTCTATCAAATCCCCAAATCTTTGTGATACGATCGTCCATGGCTAGGAAAGAGGACATGTCTTTTCTTGCAATCCAATGAATTTCAGCGTCAGGGTAGTGATTTTTTATACCATCAACAACAGTCATACATTGGATGATGTCACCTATGGAAGAAAAGCGAATGATAAGGAATTTTTTAGGCATGAATTCTTTTTTTAAGCTTGAAAAACAAAATTAGAAAGTTTTTTCTCAAAAGTTGAATTATAAACTAGATAAAGAACCTTTTGGAGATGAAAAATGAGGTGTATTTATTCATTTTCCTTTCAAAATTTTAATATGTATGAAATTAACCACAAAAATAGAGCTCGTAGTCAAAATGTCCATTGATAATCGCGAGAGTCTTAGTAAATTATATATCAGAGATTAAGGTGGGATGATTGGGGGTTTCAAGACAGATTGATTTACGTAATTGAAAGAGGTTTGGAGAGAGCCCTTATTTGGCATCTTTATTTAGGTTTTATAATGATAACACATTAAATCCTACGGAGATGAAAGAAAGAGGGAGAGCGATAGTTGTTGGTTGGGATTTTTCAGAATATGCAGAGCTTGCTTTAGATCATGCTTTGTTTTATGCATATCAAACCAATATGAAATTATACTTGGTGCACATCATCAAGCGGGAATCTGATGTGGAAAAAATAAAGTTTGACTTACAAAAGATCGTTGATAGAGTTTATCAAAACAGAGGTAAGCATATCGAGATGATCGTTCGATGTGGGAATGTGTCTCAAGGATTAAAATCAGTTGCCGAGGAAGTTTCAGCAGCAGTTATTTTTATAGGAACTCAAGGCGTAAAGGGGATTCAGAATTATACTGGCAGTCATGTTTTAAAGACGATTTTGGATTCTCCCATACCTTTTGTTATTGTGCAAGCACCTCGCGAAAAACACACCCGTTTTTCATTAGTATGTCCAATTGATTCAAGAAAAGAGAGTAAAGAAGTGTTGTACTGGGTTGCATACCTTGCTCAGATTCTTGGTGCTGAAATCTCATTGGTTTATCCAGAATATAAGACCCAATCTAGAATACTTAGAACCCTAGCGAATGTCAATTTCTCGAAAAATTATTTGAAAAATTATAAGGTCAACTACAAAGAGGTAAAGTTGAGTTCAAACCGATTTAATGATGCGATTGTTGACTATGCAAAGAAAAAACATGCAGACTTAATTTTAACGATTACTAATCGACAGACTAAGGTTCAGAATTATTTCTCAGCTTCAAGAATTCAGTATCTAATTGCCAATAAGGAGAAGATTCCAGTGTTCTGTGTAAACCCTCGTAAAGACTTGTGGTTGTATGGATCGTATAAGTAAGCTTAGCTTATTAATTAATAGAGGATTATGATTTAATTATCATGATCCTTTTTTCTTATGGATATATCTATATACTTTAGTTATGAGCACATTCCTGTGCTTCATTTAATGAATAAGATTAAATGAACTTTTGTAATTCACTTTTGTTTTGTTAATTTAGCGAGAACGATTTTTAAGGCGACATAAAAAATGCAGTTTGTCAGATTGAATTTTATCTAAAAGTTGATCTGTTTTTTTATTGCCAATTTTTCAAAAGATGGATTTGCTGAGAGGAGTTCTAAAGATGATTTATCAAAATTCAAGAGATGATAGAAAACGGAAAAACAATATTTGTACCATGGGATTTTAAAGGCGTTTCAGAGTATGCTCTGGATCATGCTTTGTTTTATTCGGCGAAAACAAAACTTGATGTTTGTTTAATTTATGTGGTAAAAAAGGAGTCTCTTGTAAAGGAAACAAAAAGCAAGCTTGATAAGATTGCTGCTGATGTTCATGCAAGAAAAGGGAAGCGTGTACGCACTATCGTCGAGGTTGGAACTTTTCATTCAGGCCTAAAGAAAGCTGCTGGTGAAAATCAAACAGCTATGATTTTTGTTGGAATTGACGGCTATAAGGGAATTCAAAAATATATTGGAACAACAATTTTAAATGTTCTTTCTGGAGCAGTTATACCTGCTGTAGTTGTTCAGAGACCAAAGCGTACTAGAAGTACTTTCTCTATTCTTTGTCCTATTGATCAAAGAAAAGAAAGTAAACTTTTATTGAAATGGATAGCATTCTTGGCTCGATATATAGCTCTTAAAGTTTATTTAGTTTACCCAGAGTTTGAAGAACCTGGAACGAACAGAAGGATATTTAGGAATGTAGCATTTGCGAAGAATTTCTTGAATACGGAAAAGGTGGATTTTGCAACCGAATGTTTTAGTGTATTCGACTTTAATAATTCTATCGTTAGTTTTTCACGAAAAAGGGGGATAGATTTAATTTTAAGTCTAACCAAAAAGGAATCAGGATATAGAAGTTATTTCACAACGCCTAAAAGCCACTATTTAATAGCAAATGAGGAGAAAATACCAGTGATGTGTGTTACCTCAACACGTAAAATGTGGAAATTTATACCTTTTAAATAATCAATTATTATATTAAATATGAAAATCCCATTTTACGAAATGGGATTTTTTTTGCTTAGTACTGATAAGGTATAGTTTTCATGATGTCAATATTCATGATAGTTAGAAATTTAAAGAATGCCATTATCTTTGAATGGACATTTGAAATAGATAAATATTAAAAAGCACCATATGAAACTTGTTTTTGCAACAAACAACCAACACAAGCTTTCTGAGATTCAGAATATGCTAGGAAATGAATTTCAAGTTTTAAGCTTGGCGGACATTAATTGCCAAGATGAAATTCCTGAAGATCATGAAACGCTTGAAGAAAATGCGAGTCAGAAAGCACACTATATTTATGAGAAATATGGAGTGAATTGTTTTGCAGATGATACAGGACTTGAAGTAGCATCATTGAATAATGAACCTGGAGTTTATTCAGCTCGATATGCAGGGAGTTCTCGTTCGTCTGAAGATAATATGAAGAAAGTGCTTCAAAATCTTGAAGGAGTTGATGAGAGATCGGCTAGATTTAGAACTGTTATTTCCTTACTTGTTGATGGAGAAGAAACTCAGTTTGAAGGCATCGTAAATGGAGATATTTTACATGAAGAGAAAGGTAAAGATGGCTTTGGTTATGATCCTATTTTTCAACCAAATTCATATGATGTCTCTTTTGCAGAGATGTCTCTTACTGATAAAAATAAGATTAGTCATAGAGGAAATGCAGTGCGTAAATTAGTTGAATATTTACTTAAGTAAAGTTTAGTTATTAATTTGTCAGCGAGTCGTTAGAGCGTATAATGTTTAAGTTGTTGGTTTGAGATTTAAATGTATCTATTCTCTTATTATATGAAGACTTACTTTAAGTAATTGCTAGATAATAATCTGGGCTTGTCATCACTATTTTAATATTGCCTGATTTATTTCCACAGTATGATACATAAAACGAAAGCGATTATTATAGGTCTGGTTAAGTATGGTGAAACAAGTTTAATTGTTCATGCTTATACTGAGAAATTTGGGAAGCAAACCTATATGGTTAAAGGAGGGAGATCAAAGAGATCTAGAACTAAGGCAAACCTTTTTCAACCTCTTTTTCTTTTAGATATGAATGTGTCTCATCGTGATGGGAAGAATCTTCAGATGATAAAAGAAGCTCAGTTCTCTGAATTAGCACCTCACTTAAATTTTGAAACGTATAAAAATCCACTTGTTTTATTTTTAGCAGAAGTTCTCTCGAAAGTCTTAAAAGAAGAAGAGGGGGATCCACAACTCTTTAGCTTTTTGAGTAATCATATCTCATATCTGATTCAGGTAGACGATATCCCCAAAGTTTATCATCTGAGTTTCTTAATTAATTTGACTCGATTCCTTGGCTTTTATCCAAATGACAATTGGTCAGATGAGAATCAATTTTTCGATTTGGATAATGCCATGTTTACCAGATTAGAGAATAGACATGCACATTGTTTAGATAGTAATATAAGCCATTTACTTCACCTAATATTGCAAACTCAATTAAGTTCTCTGGAAACCATAGAGATGTCTTCTGACGGGCTTAAAGCTTTACTTAGAGCAATCCTTAATTTCTATGCTTTGCACAGTCATGGGTTTACAAGACTAAAGTCCTTATCTGTCTTCGAAGAATTGAATGATTGATGTTGGAATAATTCTGATATAAAACAAAAGCTCCAAGAACTTAGAATGTAAGATCTTGGAGCTTTGTTGTATTTGGTATTTGAATCTTTTAAAATAGACCGTGAATTTGAGCCTCCACCTTGTCCATTATCGAGTTAAGATCATTCGGGTTTTTTAGGAAATCAATATTATCTGCATCAACGATTAATAACTTACCACTATCGTAGTTTTCAATCCATTTTTCGTAGCGAGTATTTAGATTTTTAAGGTAATCTAAACGGATAGTTTCTTCATAGTCTCTACCTCTTTTTTGAATCTGATCAACTAAAGTTGGAACCGAAGAGCGTAAATAGATTAGCAGATCAGGAGCTTGAATCATAGAACTCATCAGTTTGAAAAGCTTAGAGTAATTATTAAAATCACGTTCACTCATTAGGCCCATGTCATATAAATTGGGCGCAAAAATCTGAGCATCCTCATATATCGTTCTATCCTGAATAATATTTTTTCCAGACTTTCTAATATTCATGATCTGAGTAAAACGACTTTTTAGAAAATAGATTTGAAGGTTGAATGACCATCTTTTCATGTCATCGTAGAAGTCGTTCAAGTATGGATTTTCATCCACTTCTTCGAAGTGAGCTTCCCAGCCATATTGTTTGGCAAGTAATTCTGTAAGTGTTGTTTTTCCTGAGCCTATATTTCCTGCAATTGCGATATGCATAGCGATATTATTTTCTGTGTGTAAATCTGATTAGAGTCAGATAGGTATTTGCATAAACTGAGATTCGAAAGAATATCTAAACTATTTTTCTGCGAAAAGACCGTGGATATTAGCATCAATTTTACTGATTACCTCTGATAAATCCTTAGGGTTTTCAATGAAATCAATATTATCCACATCGATAATAAGTAACTTTCCTTTGTCGTAATTCGAGATCCAAGCTTCGTAGCGTTCGTTAAGACGTTTTAAATAGTCAAGGCGAATTGTTTCTTCATAATCGCGACCTCTGTTTTGAATATGCTTGACTAAAGTTGGGATTGAAGCTCGCAAATAGATAAGCAAATCAGGAGGTTGAATTAAGCCACTCATGACATCAAAAAGAGCAGTGTAATTTTCAAAATCTCGATCAAGCATCAAATTCATTGCGTGCAAGTTGGGCGCAAAAATATGAGCGTCTTCGTAGATTGTTCTATCCTGAATTATTTTTTTACCAGATTGGCGTAGAGCCTGTACTTGGTTAAAACGTGAATTCAAAAAGTGAATTTGAAGCGCAAAAGACCAACGCTGCATATCTTCGTAAAAATCGTTTAGATATGGGTTTTCGTCAACATCCTCGAAGTGAGCTTCCCAGCCATAATGTTTTGAAAGTAGCCCGGCTAAAGTCGTTTTGCCAGCCCCAATATTTCCTGCTACAGCAATATGCATCGTTATGTTCAGTTTTGTTTTTTGAAAAAATCAACTAAAAATAAGCATTATTTTGAGGAATGCAATTCCTTGAGTTTAGTTCGGGAATGGATGGCTTTTGTATCAGTCTTTTAGTGATCTTATTGATATTTGGTCTTCACTAAAAACATAGATTTTATTGTCTAGAATTCGACTTACATTCTCGCTTGAATCATTTAGTTGAAAAATGATAGAGTCCGATGTCACCATTGGTTCATATTTAAACCAAGTGTTATCTTTCAGATAGAGGAGATCTTGGTTGTCAAAACAAAAATCTACGATTTCAGTGAGTGGTACTTGCTGAATAAAATGACCAAACCTATTTAGGATGAGGAGGCCTCGAGAAGGAATTAAAAAGTAGAGTTTTTCTTGATATTCTATCATTTTTGAAGGAGAAATTCTCTTGAAGTAGGAAGTTAATAGATCACTTTTGTTAATTATCTCACCTTGTCTTGAAATTTGAAAAACTTGATTGTCATCACTATTGTACATCCAAAAACCTCCAGAAGAAGCATCGCAACATAATTGTGTTTCATTATCTGAGTAAGTGTACAGATCTATTGGATCTGCAATTGAGCTTAAGCTCTGATCGAGATATAAAACTTGATTAAATTCTTTGTAAAACAATAGTAATCGAAGAGGGTTAGATACATCGATAGAAGTAATTTCTCCAAGTAGAGCATCTGAAAAATTTGAAAGAACTTCTTCAGTAGATGAGTATTTCGTTAGTTCTATTCCATTTATTGTATAGATGTTGCCAAGATGATCGACTTCTAATATTTGATGATTTTTTTGTGCATAGGAGTGAAGTGAAGCAATTAGACACATAAAACTAATAATGAATTTCATTCTATACGATTTAAATCTGATTCATGCTCAAAACTTCATCAATCAACTCTCTATTATTAGCTAATCGAGGCACTTTGTTTTGGCCACCTAACTTACCTTTTTTCTTTAACCAATCATAGAATAATCCCGAACGAGCAATAGTTATAACAGGTTTGTCAAGAGTGATGTTTTTATAACGTTTAGCTTCATAATCTGAATTTTGGCTCATCAAGGCATTGTCAAATAGATAGTTGAATTCATCAATATTCGAAGGAGCTTTCTCAAATTCAATTAGCCACTGATGCGTACCTTTTCTATTATCATCCATAAAGATAGGAGCGCCCATATAATCTATTATAATGGCATCGGTCTTTCTGCAAGCCAATTGCATGGCTTTTTCTGCATTGTCGATAATAATTTCTTCACCAAAAGCATTTATAAAGAGCTTTGTTCTCCCGGAAATTTTGAACTTGAAGGGTTTTAGCAAAGTGAATTGTACTGTATCGCCAATTTGGTATCGCCATAAACCTCCATTTGTGGTGATAATGATAGCGTAGTTTTTATATAATTCAACATCCTCAAGACTTAATACCTTGGGATTTTCATCATTCACATTTTCAAGAGGAATGAATTCATAGTAAATGCCATAATCGAGCATTAACAACATAGATTCGTCATTAAGATCGTCTTGAATACCAAAAAAACCTTCTGATGCATTATAGGTTTCCATATAATTCATCTTATCAGAAGCTAGTAGAGAGTTGAATTGATTTCGATAAGGATCGAAGCAAACGCCACCATGAACAAATAACTCAAGATTAGGCCAGATTTCATGAATGCTCTTTTTCCCACTAACCTTTAAAACATGTTTTAATAGAACCAAATACCAAGAAGGAACTCCCGAAAGACTTGTGACATTTTCATTAAGAGTTGCCTCGGTCATCCTGTCAAGTTTCTCTTCCCATTCGTCTAAAAGTACGATGGAAGTATCTGGCGTACGAATAAAATCAGCCCAGAAAGGAAGATTTTGAATTAATATTGCGGATAAATCGCCATAGTAAGATTCGTTACTAAGGTTATTGATTTGATGCGATCCTCCCAAAGTAAGCCCTTTACCTTTAAGAATTCCCGTATCTGGAAACAATGATGTGTATAATGTTAGTATATCTTTTCCTCCACGAAAATGACAATCTTCCATGGCTTCTTTACTTACAGGAATAAATTTGCTTTTTGAGTTTGTTGTACCTGATGATTTTGCAAACCACTTGATTTCGCTTGGCCAAAATATATTTTGTTCCCCTTTACGTAATCTATCAACAAAGTGTTCAATGTCTTCATAGGTTTGGATTGGAAGACGCTCTTTAAAATTATTTAATGAGTTAATGGATTGAAAGTCATGCTTCTGTCCCCATTCCGTGTTCCTAGCCGTGTCTAATAGTTGAGTTAAGACTTCGTGCTGAGTATCAATAGGGTGTTCTTTCGTGAATTCAATTTCAGAAAGACGTTTGGTGTTGAACCAGGAAACAATGGAATTAATTAAAGCCATATATTAATTTATCGTTAGCGATTAACAGGTGAACTACAAGCCTAATATAGGGAATTAATTTTGTTAAAAAATGAACTTTTTGTTCAATGTCGATGTTTTATCTGTTAAATAAGAGATCTGTTTTGAATTCATAATAGAAAAATATTAAATAAAAACCTTCAATATTAAAGCGATACCATCTATTATAGATTAATCCTTATCTTTGCGAAGATAATTTAGAAACAAAGAAAATCATATATAATGGAATCAACGGAATCAACTAGACAGAGTAAGATATCAAGATTATTGCAAAAGGATATGAGTGAGATTTTTCAAATGGAATCGCGCAACCTTTTTCAAGGAAAGATGATTTCAGTTACTCGTGTTAGAATTAGTCCTGATTTAGGATTAGCAAGAATTTACTTAAGTATTTTCCCATCAGATCAGTCAGAAGCTGTTTTGAAGATGGTGAAAGTTCAAACTAAAAACTTGCGTCGTTTATTAGGGAATCGTGTGGCGAAACAATTAAGAGTTGTGCCATCATTAACTTTCTTTATAGATGATTCACTAGATTATATTGCAAATATTGATTCAATTTTGAATGAGTAATTGTGCGTATTCCAAGTAGTTAGAGAACGATAAATTTTAAGCTTACTCATTGAATTTACCTTTTTACATAGCCAAACGTTACTTAGTTTCTAAAAAGAAGCAGAATGTTATCAATATCATTTCAATGATATCGGTGGTTGGTGTAAGTTTAGGTACAATGGCTTTAATTATCGTTCTATCTGCCTTTAATGGTCTTAATGGTTTAATTTCGAATCTGTTTGGTAGTTTCGATCCCGATCTAAAAATTACCGCAGTAGTTGGAAAATCCTTTGTTCCAAATTCTCTAGAGTTTGATCAAATAAAAAAGATGGAAAAGGTTCTGTTTTATGCAGAAGCTTTGGAGGATAATGCTCTATTGAAATATGGTAATCGTCAACGACCAGCCATTGTGAAAGGCGTAAGTGAAGATTTTGCTTTGATGACGGGTATTGACACCATGTTGACAGATGGGAAATTTTTACTTGAAGAGAAGAATCGGGAGTATGCTGTAATGGGATATGGCGTTGCGAGAAGTTTAGGTGTAGGTTTAAATTTTATCGACCCTATTAAGTTCTATGTGCCTAAAAGGAATGCTAAAATTGGTCACAATCCGATGGATGCATTTAAGATAGAATTTCTTTTTGCTAAAGGTATCTTTGCTATTCAAGAAGATTTCGATTCACAATATGTATTGGTTCCAATGGCTTTTGCTCGTCGTTTGTTCGATAGAAAAGAGGAGGTTAGTGCCATTGAAATTAAATTGAAGAATGCTGATCAGTCTGATGAGGTTCAAGAGGATATTCAAAATCTACTTGGTGAGGATTATATCGTGAAGAACCGTTTTCAGCAACATGATGTTCTTTTTAAAATGATGGAAACAGAGAAAACAGCTATCTTTTTTATTTTGGCTTTTATTCTCGTTATTGCCTCATTCAATATTATTGGCTCTTTAAGTATGCTCATTATCGATAAGCAAAATGATATTGAGACATTGAAAAGTATAGGAGCGAATAAAACTCTGATTCAGCGAATTTTCTTACTCGAAGGTTGGCTTATTTCACTTTCAGGAGCTGTGATAGGGACTATTCTCGGCGTTTTAATTTGTTACCTACAGCTTAAGTTTGGTCTGATTAAAATTACTGGAGCCGACAATTTTATCTTCTCAAAATACCCTGTTCGAATTGAATTCTTAGACGTAAGCTTGGTTTTTGTAACTGTTGTTATTATTGGCTATTTAGCTTCTCGTTTACCAGTTAGGTATCTTACCCGAAAATTCTTAAATGTAGGTTAATCGATTTTCAATAGAATAATCTTCTCAAAATTTGAATCTCTTCAGTACAATGAAATTGTACTTAGCGTTAATTATAATGATTGTGATAGGGAACCATAATAAGAACTAAAAATTAAGTTATGACTCGTATTTTTCTTTTTGTTTTATTTTTTATTGCTGTGAGCATGACTATGCAGGCTCAACAGGTTGCAAAAACTAACTCAGGTAGAGTAGTTATTTTATTTGAAAATGGTACTTGGAAATATGTTGATGATAAGCCAAGTGAAAAAGCGCCAACTGGAAGTCAAGTAGTTGTTGAGAAATCTAAAGTAATTGATGCGATGATTGAGTTAAAGGATACTGAAACTCAGAAGTTAAACTTCTTGAATGGACCAAGTGCGAAACTTAAGAAATACTTTAAGCTTAAGAACATTGTGAATGCTGATTTTAACCTTGTTTCGAAAGATGGAGAGGTTAAATTAAATATTGATTGGAAAGTAATGACAGGTGAAGGTTATTCTTACTTCGGCTATATTAAAAAAGGAGGCAAGATTAGTCTTGAATTAATGGGAGGCCAAGTTGTTGATTTGATTTATACAGAAGAGTTCGAGCCGAAAGAATATGTGAAGTATGGTTTTTCAACCTTTAAATCTTATTTGAGTTTAAATCTTGAGCAAATTGCCTTATTACAATCGAATATTATTACAAAAGCAACAATGACTTGGAGTAAGCGAAGTGAAGAATACAAAATTTCAAATCCTGCATACTTTGTGAGTGAACTACCTAAGTTAATGAAGTAGTTTTAACGAGATAATATAAAAGAAGCTGGTTAGTCTTTCGACTTGACCAGCTTTTTTATTTTGTGAGATTTAGAAGATATCTAATCTTCAGAAATATTTTCTCCCCATTGGACTGAAATACGATCAAGGATAAGCATAAGTTCATCGTAGTTTCCTGAACGAAGCATTTCAATACGGGTTGATTTGAAGTTGTATAGCCCCTTAAACATACCAGCCATATGACGACGCATATGTAGGATGCCACGTTTTTCATCTATCCAATCAATTGCAGCATCTATTTGTTGTTTTAGCATTTCAACTTGCTGAGCTACGGTTGCAGGAGCTAAGAGTTCTCCTGTCTGAAGGTAGTGCTTCACATCACGGAAAATCCAAGGCTTACCAACAGCAGCACGCCCAATCATAATGGCATCTACACCATATTTATCAAAGGCTTCTTTAGCAACTATTGGATTTGTTATATCTCCATTTCCAATAATTGGAATGTACATGCGTGGGTTGTTCTTTACTTTCCCTATCAAATCCCAATCGGCCTGACCTGTATACATTTGGGCACGTGTTCGTCCATGAACGGTCAATGCTTGAATTCCTGTATCCTGTAATTGTTCTGCAAGATCAACTATGATTTTAGAATCTTCGTCCCAACCTAATCGGGTTTTAACCGTGACAGGAATCTTAACAGCTTTAACAACCTCTTCGGTAATCTTAAGCATCAATGGGATATTCTGAAGCATTCCTGCTCCAGCTCCCTTAGTGGCAACTTTACGCACGGGGCAACCAAAGTTGAGGTCGATAAATTCAGGATTGGCTTGCTCAACAATCTTCGCCGCTTCAACCATTGCGTCTAAATCTTTCCCATAAATTTGAATGGCAACCGGGCGCTCATCTTCAAGAATGGTTAGCTTTTTCATTGTACGATTTACCGAACGAATAAGCGCATCGGATGATACAAATTCAGTGTACATTAAATCGGCGCCATATTGTTTGCACAATAAACGAAATGGTGGGTTGGTCACATCTTCCATGGGTGCCAGTAATACTGGCTGATTCCCTAAATCTAAATTTCCTATCTTCACTTTATAACCTTATTAAGAGCCTAGCACGATTGATTAAAAACCACAGTGTAAATCTGAAGTATACTCATAATTCAAATTGACTAAAATCGCGATTGATATTTTTTAATTTGACTGCAAAGATACAACAGATACTTAAATTAAAAAGAGAGCTCTCGAAACATCTGTTTTTTAACTAAAAGCAAGCCAAAATGAACAATGTAATTTAGTATAATTTGTTAATTTTGTTTTTAATGTTCTAAATCTGCTGAGAAACCTGTCTGTATGCAAAAAAAAAGTTTGATTCCCCTGTTGGCCATATTCTTTATAGGAATACTCATAATGGCCTATTTCTATATGCAAAAACAGAAAGAGTATAAAACAAGTGACCACTTTCTAGCAATTCCTTCTTCTTCTGAGATAATGATTCATTTTGATGATTTGGAAGATTTGATTTCAAGATTGGGAGAGAATAAAGGTGTTTGGAAAGAACTTTGCCAGTTTAAAACACTTAGCGATATAAATAAAAACCTAAAGGACTTTTCTAGTTTGATTAACGACTCGTCTTCAGAGTCAGAATTGGATTTAGATCGATCATTGACTATTGCTAGTCAGACAATGGGAAGAAATCAGGTTGAATATCTTTATGTATTACCTGTTCGAAGTTATCTTGAGGAAAAGAGAATTGAATCCTTCATCCAAAATAACTTGAACTCTAAAAAGGAGTTGAAGAGTCGTAAGTACAATGGCTTAAGTTTATACACACTTCCTAAAACTAATTCTGAAAAAGAGTTTATCCATTTTTGTTTTTCGAATGGCTTAATGTTAGTGAGTTCATCAATGATTTACCTAGAGAATTCTGCTAGGCAACTTGATGAGTCAGGTTCTATTACGGAATCAAAAGGATTCGATCAGGTTTTTAAAACCAAAGGAGAAAATGTTGATGCGAATATATATTTTAACTTAAAGAATTGTCAGAAGCAGTTTGCTTCATTTTTTGATAAGGGAATTAAATCACAGATCAAAAACTATTCACATCTGGGAAACTGGGTTGAGTTAGACCTTAGTTTTCGTGATCATTTAGTGCTATTGAATGGTTTCACCTACTCCAACCAGCAAGAAAATAACTATCTAAACGTTTTCATGAAACAAGATGCTGTTAAAATGGATATGGAGTCAGTTTTGCCTGCAAATTCAGGTTTAGTTGCTATTCTTGGATTGAATGATCCTAATCAGCACAAGATGGCATACAGAAAATTTCTAGAAGGAAGCGATGGCATGGAGGCTTACCTAGCTGGTTTAAAAATATTGAAGAATAAAACTGGATCAGATTTTGAAAATCTGTTTTACTCAATTATTCATAAGGAGATTGCTTTAGTATATCTGGACAATCAAGTAGATAACCAGTTTTCTATAATTAGAACAAAATCGGCAAGCGCAGCGAAAGATAAATTGGTAAGTATGTTATCTGGCTATGCTGAGAAAACAAAACGTAGCTTATCGTATTATTCAACAACCTTAAAACTTGACGGTGCTACAAAGTTTGATGTATTTAGAATGCCTGACGATTTAATCTTCGAGAAAATATTTGGTAGAATGTTTAAAGGAGCTCCTTCAAACTATGTTACCATTTTTGATAATTACCTGATTTTCGGAGAGACTAAAGCTCAGTTATCAGAATTTGTACATGCTTCTTTCTTGGGAAAAACCCTAGATAAAGATCCTGTTTACGATGAGAGTAAGGAATATCTGTCGAATAAGGCTAATTTCTTTTTCTATACATCAATGCCTCGATCGAATAAGGTTATTTCTAGTTTCTTTAACGAGGATTTTAAAGAAGATTTAATTGAACAACGAGAATGTTTGAATAAATTTCAGGCTATTGGTCTTCAGATGACTGCCAATGAAGATTTGATTTACAACAATATTTTTGTGAAACACAATCCTGTTTTGGAATTGGCTCCGCAAACAGTTTGGGAATCTCGATTGGATACTGCATTTGTTCACAAACCTTTCTTAGTCAAAAATCATTACACAAAAGAGAAGGAAATTTTGGTTCAAGATTTAAACAACCAGCTCTACCTTATCAATCCAGCGTCGGGTAGAATTCTTTGGAAACGATCACTATCTTCTCCAATTGTTGGCGAAGTACACCAAGTAGATGCATTCAGAAACAATAAGCTGCAATATGTATTTGTTACAGAAGATAAGTTGCATTTAGTAGATCGAAATGGGAAAGACGTTGGGATTTATCCAGTTCTTTTGCGTTCGAAAGCAGCAAGAGGCCTTTCCGTTTTTGATTACAGTAATAATAGAAGTTATCGATTCTTTGTTCCTGGGCAAGATCAAAAGGTATATGCCTACTCAAAAGATGGTAAACTTCTTGATGGTTGGAAATTCAAAAAGGCTGAAAACCCAATTATTAGCGAAATTCAACACTTTAGAATAGGGGGGAAGGATTATATTGTATTTGCTGATGAATATCGAGTTTACTTTTTAAACAGAAAAGGACAGGTTCGTTTAAAGCCGAAGAAGCAGATTGCTAAATCGAAGAATAACATCTTCTATTTTGAAGCTGGTAATTCTAAACATACCGATAGATTGGTTACTACTGATAGAGAAGGGAATATTCAATATTTCTATATGAACGGAAATGTTGAGACTAAGAATTTATCAGGATTAGATAATGAGCATCATTTTGTAGCCCGCGATATAGATGCTGATGGGGCTTCTGAATATATCATTAGCAATCACAATAAATTAGAGGTTTACGAAACCAATGGGAGCAAAATATTGGGAAAGGCATTTTCTTCAACGATCTCGGCAGCTCCAGCGGTTTACCAATTCTCAAGAACTAAATGTGAGATTGGTATCTGCTTAAATAATGATAATGAAATACACTTAATCACAACTAACGGTGAGAACCACAGAGGCTTTCCGCTGAAAGGAAATACAGCTTTTTCGATCGCATTTTCAAAAGGTTTACAAAAAGGTTTCTATTTGTTTACTTGTGATGACAGGAACTTTTTACTAAATTATTCCGTGAAATAATGAATTCTTATGACAAAGACATACTTTTCTAAGGTAAGTTAATTTGTAGTTAAGTCGTTTTTTTAGGAAAAGGATGAGTAGTTTTGCTTATGCTTTTATAGTATTTAAACATGAAACCACACTATCAAACTATTCTATAATGAAAAGAAAAATTAGAATCCCCATCTATTTAGTCTTGTTTTGTTTCTTGACTATACCTTTTAAATCATGCGTCGATTCTGATGACTATGATTTCGACAAACTATCTGATAAAGTTGACTGGCAACCAAACTTTGTTGCACCAGTTGGGCATGGAGAATATAGCCTTTGGTATTTGTTGAATCAACATGAAGAGTTGTCTGAAGATCAAACAATAGTTCTTGGTGCTGATGGTTTGATCCATATCAAATATATGGAGAAAGATATCTTTAGTTATGATGTTAGTGAAATTTTGGATTTCCCTGCTCAGGATCCCTATTCTACAACTTTTGACATGTCAAAATATCCAACTATTACTCTTCCTTTCCCTTCTGATGTACCCCTTGTGGATATAACAGAGAGTTTTGATATTAAGGCTGATGATACAGATATTATTTTGACTGAACTAAAGCTTGATACTAAGGTGAGTTTTACGGTATCTAATCCTGTTGATAAAGCTATAACGCTTAGTGTGACATTAGATGAAGGAAGTACAGATGGTATAAACCCTCTCAGTAAGAATTTTAATATTTTTCCTAATGCAAATGGTCAAACCATAGAGTGGGATTTAACCGATTTGACATTTATCTTTCCAAACCCTTCAATTGACAATACTTTAAATATTAGTTTTGGTGTAACTATCCTTAAAGATGCTTCTAATACAATTACGAGTAATGGAAACGATCTTGATATAGGCTATCAATTTGGTGCACTCGAATTTAAATTAGCTCAAGGTGATTTTGGTGATCAAACGATTGATATTGGCACCGGTAGTATTGATTTGGGTGTTGATTTTTGGGATGACATTGATGGTGAATTTACATTTGCTGATCCTAGAATTAATTTAATTCTGGATAATGGTGTTGGAGTTCCATTCGAATTAACCGCTGAAATGTCAGGAAGTAATTCAGAGGGTGTAAGTCAGGATTTGAACCTTGCAGCTCCATTAACATTGGAAAATTATCCAACATCAGAACTTCAAATTGAAGAAGGAGTTATAGGTACTATGACTGTTGATAAAGAGAATTCTGACATTGTCGACCTTATGGGACTTCCTCCATCAGGAGATATTACCTATTCTGGAACTGTAACTATTAATCCTAATTCTTATAACCCTTTAGCCGTGGGTAATAATATCAATATCATTTCAGGAGAATCATCTATTTCAGCTGATTTGGAAATTGATATCCCATTGGATTTCAAGGCTGATAATTTGAGTATTTCAGATACCATTAATGAAATAGATATTGATGACGCAGAGAAGATGATAAAAGCTGCCATTATTATTACAGCCGAGAATGGTTTGCCTTTAGATGTGAAAATTGAGCATATTCTTTTCACAGATATTGACTACAATGTACTTTCTACAATAACTAGTGAGAGTATTATTAATGCAGCAGCTGTAGATATTAACGGTGATGTTGATCTTACTTCTATAGAAAAAATAACAAATAGAATTGAGTTGACAGCGGATCAGATTAAGAGTTTGAATGATACAGAAAATATTATTTTAAAACTAGTAGTCAGTACATATGATGAGGGTGGACAATCAGTAAAACTTAAAGGAGCTGATTCCTTAAAGTTTACTCTTTCTGTCAATGCCCAACTTGATCTAACCAAATAACCCAAAGCTATTTTCAAATGCAAAAAACAATACTAAAATATAGTCTGCTGTTATTTGTCGGATTAATCGTAAGTAATTTGGCTTCAGCACAAAAAATGAATAACACGCTGTACTTAATGCAGAATGTGCCTCAAAGTAATCAGCTGAACCCTGCTATTCAGCCAGAGTCCAAAGTCTTTATTGGCTTCCCAGGCTTGAGTTCAATTTATTTTAATCACACCAATAATGGTTTTAATTACGATGATATTATTAAGGATGGTACCGGTCTACAAAGGGATTCATTAGTTGTGGATATTAATAGTTTCCACGATGCTTTACAATCAACAAATACAATTTCAAATCAATTAGATTATACATTTTTCTCTTTGGGAATTCGTGCCAAGAAAATGTTCTTTACATTAGATATTAGCTCAAAAATTGATACTCGTTTGGGTTTTGATAAGGGATTAATTTCCTTTTTAAAAGATGGGAATGCTGCATATATGGGACGGACAGCTAACCTTGGAGCTTTAGGTTTAGAAGGAACGGCTTATAACGAAGTTGCCCTTGGTGTTTCAAAACAAGTAACTGAAAAGTTAACTGTTGGTATAAAGGCAAAAGCATTATTTGGTGTAGCCAATATGCATATGGATAAATCAAATCTGTCTGTGTATACCTCTGAATCGGGAGACTTAGTTCGTTTACGTTCGAATCAATTAATGAAGGTATCTATGCCTCTTGATATATCAGAAAAGACTGATCCAGATGGTACAAATTATATCGATGATATTGATGTTTTGAATGATGATATGGATGCAGATTTTTTCTCAGGAACAAACAATAGAGGTTATGCATTTGACTTAGGTGCAACTTATCAATTTGATAATAGAACGACATTCTATGCTAGTATTCTTGATATTGGGGGAATTAAGTGGAAGAATTCGTATGAGTTATTTCAGGATGCAAGTTTTGATTGGACAGGTGGTGATTGGTCACAATCAGGTAACTCAAACGATCCTAACTATCGTGAGATTGAGGATGTAATGGAAGATTTAACAGATTCTATTTCTGATGCTTTTAGATTCAGAGATAACACAGGAGCTTATACAAAAGCTTTGCCAACAAAAGTGTATTTAGGTGGAAGCTATGAATTGAATAAGCGAATAGGTTTTGGTGTGGTAAGTCGTACAGAGATATATGACGGAAAACTTCGTCCATCATTAACCTTATCTGCTAATACCAGAGTAATACGTAATTTATCTGCTTCGTTTAGTTATTCCATGGTGAACAATTCTTACAATAATATTGGAGTTGGTGTTGCGGCTAAGCTAGGTCCACTCCAAATTTATGCAGTGAGCGATAATATTTTAGCTATGAATCCGAATAGTGCTCAATTGGCTAATATCCGATTTGGTGTGAACATGATGTTTGGTAGTCGTAAGAAAAAAGCCAAAAAGAAAGATGTTTGTAAAATTCAGGAAGATTTGATTTTTGAGCATATGCAAAAGATCAACGGAGAAAAGAATCAAGAGGAGAAAAAAGATAAATACGAGTAATATTCTATTCTAAATATACTAAAAGAGCTTGTCATTTTTGGAGGCCACTGAAAAACCCTCATAATTTTAGGGTTTAAAAATAAAACAAGGTTAC